>NZ_JAFNJE010000049.1 GCF_017368475.1 Alteromonas sp. 5E99-2 | reverse complement strand
AACAACGCCGCTTGCAACATCAAAAACAAGCCGCATAATCAATCACACAAACGAGCCAGAACCTCCATTACTCATGCCGCTCTGATGTCCCATTTTATATGACGACGGACAGTTGCCTGGTGCCAGACAAAGCCAAGACGTGAAGTGCTTAGCGCTTGGCCATGCGCGCAAGTCAGTTCCACACTCCCCAACCAGTTTAAGTGATAGTGAAGGCCCCATTCCATGGATCTCAGTCAGATCAACGCCGAGAACTCCAAACAGTGCGGCCCGGACATCGAACGAAGGCGTGTTGACCTGCTTTCTCTTGGTGCGTGGCCGCGGCAATTGGCTGGTGTCATGCTCCGTATCTGCGCACAGTGCTGCCAGTGTGGCTTCAAGATGGCGATCGCATTCCAGCATCTTGCTTTGATAAAAGTCATAGAGCGCAAGCGACTGGGTCAGCGCAAAGATATGTTCGGGACGATCATTGCCATTAAGCGCGGCTTTGATCGTCTCGATTGAAGCCTTGCAACGCACGTCACGATGGGATGCCAACACATCCAAATCTCGTTCGCCGTCGACGATGGCACGGATGATCTTCATTCCTGTCACGCCAGTGATATCAGAGACAACATGATGAAGTTGAAGGTTCATCTCCATCAATGCTTTCTGCATGTGCTGGATATGAGCCGCCGCATATTCCACCAACCGTTCACGCTGTCGCAGATACGCCCGCAGTGTGGCAATCTCAGCTGATGGGCGGAAACTACCACGTAGCAAACCGTAAGAATGCAGTTGTCGCAGCCAGCTGGCGTCACTGACATCGGTCTTCCGCCCCGGCACATTCTTGGCGTAACGAGCATTGACCAGAATGACCTCAAAGCCGTGCTGCTCAAGTATTTCGTAAGCTGGGATCCAGTAGACGCCGGTGGATTCCATCGCGATGCTGGTGACACCGTGTGACTTAAACCAAGCAGCCAAGTCATGCAGATCATGGGTGAAGGTGCCAAACGCCCTCACTGGCGCGTCAGTCACGTCCGGGTTAACGGCGGCCATATGTTCGCGTGAACCGATATCAACGGCCGCAGCACCGACGTTCACTGTCTCAATCGTATGGGTCTTTTGCTTTGCCATCTTGTATCCTCCTGTTGCCAACAGAAGGGCGTGGGCTATGCAAATCCGTCATCTTCCTAACCGGGATCACTGCAAAAGCAGCGTCACCATTCTCAAGTTCGCATCAACCCATGGGCCACGTTTTTT
>NZ_JAFNJE010000048.1 GCF_017368475.1 Alteromonas sp. 5E99-2 | reverse complement strand
CTGGCTATTTTAAAAGTGGGCGGGGCGTATGTGCCTATAGAGCCAAGCTTACCTAAAGCACGTATTGAATACATTATGCAAAGCAGTGGATTAAACCTATTGCTAAGCCAGTCACACTTAATACAAGGGCTAATCAATGAGTCGTTAACTGATGTGAAAATCACAACGCTTGATGATTTAGACACAACAAGGTACAGCACTCAAAATGTCAATGCAGCAATCCATGCTGAGCAAATAGCTTATGTTATTTACACTTCTGGCTCGACAGGTAAACCAAAGGGTGTCGCGAATAGGCATAGTGCTTTATATAATAGATTAGCTTGGATGCAAGATGCTTACTCATTAACACCAAATGACAATGTGTTACAAAAAACACCTTTTGGTTTTGATGTGTCAGTATGGGAGTTCTTTTGGCCATTAATGTATGGCGCAAAGTTGGTTGTTGCACCTGTAGGCATTCATAAAAACCCAGAAGAGCTTATCAACACCATTGATACTCACCAAATTAGTACTCTTCATTTTGTTCCATCGATGTTACAAGCGTTTGTGAGCAGTAGTTCGGTAACTAGCTGTAGCTCATTAAAACGTATTGTTTGTAGCGGTGAGGCATTACCTGCACCTTTACAAGCAGATATATTAGATAAACTACCGAATGCGGCTTTGTATAATCTATATGGGCCTACTGAAGCGGCTATTGATGTCACACATTGGACATGTACAGGCAGCGCAGATGTAGCGGTGCCAATTGGCTCACCTATTTCAAATACAGCAACCTATGTTCTTGATGATGGATTAAATATAGTGCCTCATGGCTGTGCAGGAGAGTTATATCTGGCAGGGGCAGGGCTAGCTCGAGGGTATTTAAATAGAGCGGCGTTAACATCAAGTAGCTTTATTGCCAACCCGTTTAGTGACTCAGGCGAGCAGCTTTATCGCACAGGTGATTTAGTGCGTTTAAATGCAGATAACGAGTTGGAGTATTTAGGGCGTATTGACCATCAGGTGAAGATTCGTGGATTTAGAATCGAGCTAGGTGAGATAGAAAGTGCCTTACTACAGCAAGAGGACATTCATGAAGCGGTAGTGGTTGCACAATCCCATCAAGGCAGTGAGCGATTAGTGGCTTATGTGTCAGCGACAGCAGGTACCCAAACTCCCTTAGAAACACAAAACATTCAAAGGGAATTACATGAAAGCCTGCCTGATTATATGGTGCCAGGGATCATAGTGGTATTGGATG
>NZ_JAFNJE010000047.1 GCF_017368475.1 Alteromonas sp. 5E99-2 | reverse complement strand
AAAAAAGGCCACCTAAGTGACCTTTCTTTCATCCTTAACTAATGCAATATTAGTCTAGGATTTTTGATACAACACCCGCACCTACTGTACGACCACCTTCACGGATTGCGAAGCGTAAACCTTCGTCCATCGCGATAGGTGCAATTAGCTCAACAACAAACTTCAAGTTGTCGCCAGGCATTACCATCTCTACGCCTTCTGGAAGCTCTACTGCGCCAGTTACGTCTGTTGTACGGAAGTAAAACTGTGGACGATAGCCTTTGAAGAATGGAGTATGACGACCACCTTCATCTTTGCTTAGTACGTATACTTCTGCTTCGAATTTAGTGTGTGGGTTGATTGAACCAGGCTTCGCTAGTACTTGACCACGCTCTACATCATCACGCTTAGTACCACGTAATAGAACACCAACGTTCTCACCTGCACGACCTTCGTCAAGCAACTTACGGAACATTTCTACACCAGTACAAGTCGTAGTCGTAGTTTCTTTGATACCTACGATTTCTACTTCTTCACCTACCTTGATGATACCTTGCTCTACACGACCGGTAACTACTGTTCCACGACCTGAGATTGAGAATACGTCTTCAATTGGTAAGATGAAAGGCATGTCGATTGCACGCTCTGGCTCTGGGATATAGTTGTCTAGCGCTTCGCCTAGCTCTACAATTTTCTTTTCCCATTCCGCTTCGCCTTCTAGGGCTTTAAGCGCTGAACCTTGAATTACTGGTAAATCATCACCTGGGAATTCGTATTCTGTTAGAAGTTCACGTACTTCCATTTCTACCAATTCTAGCAACTCTTCGTCGTCTACCATGTCACATTTGTTCATGAAAACGATCATGTAAGGAATACCAACTTGGCGACCTAACAAGATGTGCTCACGAGTTTGTGGCATAGGACCATCAGTTGCCGCAACAACCAAGATACCACCGTCCATTTGCGCAGCACCTGTAATCATGTTTTTAACATAATCGGCGTGTCCTGGGCAATCTACGTGTGCGTAGTGACGTAAAGGCGTGTCGTATTCTACGTGTGAAGTCGCGATTGTGATACCACGCTCACGCTCTTCTGGTGCATTATCGATTTGATCGAATGCTTGTGCGTCACCGCCGTAAGTCTTTGCTAGAACTGTAGTGATTGCTGCAGTTAGGGTAGTTTTACCATGGTCAACGTGTCCAATTGTACCTACGTTGACATGGGGTTTTGTGCGTTCAAACTTTTCTTTTGCCATTTCTCTCGTTTCCTAATG
>NZ_JAFNJE010000046.1 GCF_017368475.1 Alteromonas sp. 5E99-2 | reverse complement strand
TTCCCGAAAGCACGCTGGTTGGTTGGTGCGGCCGTGCGATGAAAACCCTGTCGCCACTGATCGAGAGGATTGAGGCTGACATCATGGTCAGCGATTTGCTGCACGCGGATGATACCCCAATCCGTGTGCTGGATCGGTCAAGACGCGACAAAGGGCTTGGCAAAGGGGTCAAGCAAGGCCGGATCTGGGCCTATGTGCGAGACCAACGTCCATGGGCAGGAACTTCACCACCCGGGGCTGTCTATCGGTTCGCCCCGAATTGGAAGGAAGAGCATGTTCTTGGCCATCTGGCCGACGCGCGCGGCATTCTGCAAGCGGACGGCTACAAGGGTTATGCCAAGCTTTATGAACCCGAACCGGGTGGCCCGTCGCGCTTACGCGAAGCCGCCTGTTGGGCACACCTGCGGCGTGACTTCCATGATTTTTGGGCCTCGACCAAGTCCGAGATCGCCCGCGAGGCTCTCGACCGGATCGGCAAGCTCTACGACATTGAGCGCGACATCAACGGTCAACCCGCTGACGTCCGCCATGCCGCGCGGCAAAAGTTGAGCCAGCCAAAGGTCGAGGCCTTCTTTGCTTGGTCCGAACAACAAATCCTGCGCATTCCAGGCAAGAGCGATCTGGCCAAGGCGTTCCGCTATGGCCTCAGTCGGCAGGAAGCCTTCAGCCTGTTTTTGACTGACGGCCGTGTGGCCATCGACAACAATCCAGCCGAGCGCGCACTGCGTCCGATTGGCATAGGACGGAAAAATTGGCTATTTGCAGGTGCTGACACAGGCGCTGAAACTCTGGCACGTGCGATGACCATCATCGAGACTGCCAAGCTCAACGGTCTCGACCCGCAGGCCTATCTTGCTGACATTCTCGACCGCATCCACGATCATAAGATCAACCGGCTGGATGCGATACTGCCGTGGAACTGGGCACCGCTGAACGCTGCCCATTCAGAGGCCGCCTGATGGCTGCGGTGACCCATGTATGCACTATCGACTACGTCGCCAAAATGCTGGGCGAGGATGTCGAACTTCTTGAAGCGATCATCTCCAACGACGATAACCTGACCTATGGCAACATCGTCAGCGTCTATGCCGGTGCTGACGAAACCGTCACCGCACTGACCGACGACGGCATCGCGGAACTGAAGGACATGATCCGCGACGCCCGTATAACCACCGAAACCTGGCATGAGTTCCTTGAAGACTTCGTAGATGACGCTGAAATCGCCGCCCGCATCAAGGCCAAATCACGGCGGTAACAATGGAGCGGTTACG
>NZ_JAFNJE010000045.1 GCF_017368475.1 Alteromonas sp. 5E99-2 | reverse complement strand
TGTCTGACGTCAGCACCCGTGGGACAGATTTGGGGATTTGAATAACGGAGGATTTCTGGTTCATCTTATCGATTAGGAGATCGAGATGACGAAGAAACCGCAGACATCGAAAGACGCCGCCGAGAAGGTAGTTAAAAACATCCGGCGCAAGACCCGGCAAACCTATTCAGCTGAAGAGAAGATCCGCATTGTATTGGCGGGCTTGCGTGGCGAGGAAAGCATCTCAGTGTTGTGCCGCCGTGAAGGGATCGCAGAGAGCCTGTATTACAGCTGGTCGAAAGAATTCTTGGAGGCAGGCAAACGCCGTCTGTCTGGGGACACGGCACGTCAAGCCACATCGCCTGAAGTGAAGGAGCTGCGCTCAGAGTCGCTGGCCTTGAAAGAATGCGTCGCCGATCTGACTCTTGAGAACCGTCTGCTCAAAAAAAGCATGACAGGAAGTGGGGGATACGAGGAATGAGGTATTCTGCTTCAGAGAAACTGGAAATCATCCGCACTGTGGAGGGTTCGCACCTACCCACCAAGATGACCCTCGACATGTTGGGCATCCCACGCACGACATTTTACCGATGGTATGATCGCTACGTTGATGGTGGCTTCGATGCACTGGCCGATGGATCGCCGCGCCCGAAGTCGGTCTGGAACCGTATCCCTGATGCAAGGCGCGATGGTCTGATTGAGTTTGCACTCGAACACGAGGCGCTGTCGACACGGGAATTGGCGGTCAAATACACCGATGAGAAACGGTATTTTGTCTCTGAATCATCAGCTTATCGCATTCTCAAAGCTGCTGATCTGATCACTGCCCCTGATTATGTCGTGATCAAAGCGGCTGACGAGTTCAAAGATAAAACGACAGCTATCAACGAGATGTGGCAGACAGACTTCACCTACTTCAAGATAATTGGTTGGGGCTGGTACTATCTCAGTACAATCTTGGATGACTACAGCCGCTATATCATTGCATGGAAGCTTTGCACCAACATGCGGGCCGAGGATGTGACGGATACGATCGAGCTGGCGTTGACTGCGTCCGGTTGCGACCAAGCCGTCGTGCGCCACAAGCCACGCCTGCTCAGCGATAATGGCTCCTGCTATATCTCTGGTGATCTGGCTGAATGGTTGGGCAAGCAAAACATGAAGCATGTCCGTGGTGCACCGTTCCACCCACAAACTCAGGGCAAAATAGAGCGTTGGCACCAGACTATGAAGAACCGCGTCCTGCTGGAAAACTACTACCTACCTGGCGATCTCGAACGCCAGATCGGGGCCTTCGTCGACTACTACAACAACCAACGTTACCACGAGAGCCTCAACAACGTCACACC
>NZ_JAFNJE010000044.1 GCF_017368475.1 Alteromonas sp. 5E99-2 | reverse complement strand
GCTAAAACAACGCTTACCAAGCTTTATTGCACAGTTAGAACTGATGCTAACCACCCTAGTACAATTTCATTCTGCTAAAAACTAATTAATGGAAGGCAATATGACTATGTGTAAAATATTTTTAACTATTGTTAGTTAGTACCACTCTACCTTTCTCTAAACTAGTAGTTAGAATACGACACGAGCCAAGCCTATATGGCACGCGTCGCTTTAAATATTATTCAAGACATTGGCATGATTTTCGACGATATTCGCAACAGTTTAGGCAGAAAATGAAAGTTCATGAGGTGTTGGAAGCGATACTGTCCCCTAAAAGAATAATAACAACGTAAAATCTGCTATATAGGTTCACATTAGAATTGATACCTGATAGAACCATATACACCGTCGAAGGTAAATTCGGCATTGTCTTGTTCTGTTGAAATGACTTGGTAACCAATGCCTAGCCCAATACCACTATTAAGAATAATACCGTACTCAATACCAAGCTGCGATGCGAACTCAGATTGAGAGACCGTGTCGGTTGTACCTTCAAGGGTATAATCGATATCCATTTCTCCAAAACCTAACGTTAAAGATAGGTAATACTCGCCATAGTTTTTTGATACAACGTACTTAGGCCGAAAATTCAAAAAATAAGCTTTCCCGTCCGAAACAAGGAGTTGATCCGATTCAATACTGTTGAAAGTGCGATATTCAATGTCAGTATCAAGTCTAAAATCGTTGTTAAAGGAAAACTGATAACCGACAAATACGCTAGTTGCGATATCTGAAGTTTCTGCTGTTGCTTCGAATGTTAATTCACTAATATCGAGCTCTGCGTCAAGCGAACTAATATTCGCACCTAAATAAAATCCTTTTGATATCCCGTTACTATCTTTGGCACTCACTGATGTAGCTAAACAACCAAATACTATTGTGATATATATGGTAAACAAACGTCCTTTCATACTCGAATCCTTTTTAATAAACACAACGTTTAATTGATTAAAAAAACATAATAGCCATGCTTTTCAAAATGTTAGACATTTCAAACTCTCCTTTGTTCCTTTTTTTTTGAATTTTTTAAGGTGTAACGGTACGGTTTAACTAGAGAGCGACAAGGATAGCAAGCAAAACATGAAGTCAAAGCTGATATCATTGGCTATATTGAACCGTTTTATAATCAAAAACGACGTCATTACAAGTTAAGAAATATTTCATGTGATGAATATAAGATGAAACTACTAAAATCTGCCTAAACAAATCTGTAAGGAAAGTTGACTGATACAGAATTTGAAACACTACAAACTTTAGATGATGACGCGCTAAAACAACGCTTACCAAGCTTTATTGCACAGTTAGAACTGATGCTAACCACCCTAGT
>NZ_JAFNJE010000043.1 GCF_017368475.1 Alteromonas sp. 5E99-2 | reverse complement strand
TCCAAAAGTGAGGAAAGCGTCAAACGAGGCGTTGAATTGGCAAATGATATGGGAGATGCCATCAAGAATATTCTTTCTGGTGTTAGCCAAGTCTCCAGCAATATTCGCACAATCGCAACAAGCGCTAAAGAACAGGCAAGCGGGCTAACAGAAATGAATTCTGGCATTACTGCCTTGGACCAAGCAACTCAAAAAAATGCCTCGTTGGCGGACAGTACGGCGACATCTTCTCGGCAACTTCAACAAAAAGCCGGTGAAATGAATACACTGGTTTCGCGTTTTCACGATTCACCAGGTGACTTCGTTGAGGCGGCGCCCACACCACATGAAAATGCGGCCTAAGAGAATTGTGTTGATATCTTTAGCGAGAATGCTTCGCTTACTCTGAAACATTCTCTTCCTCGCTTCAATTGCGTCAGGTTTATTCAACCCAGTTTAAAACAAGAAGGCCGCGTCCATTTGGATGCGGCCTTCTTTCTTGATTGTCTCTAGCGCTTTGGGGTCTCAGGGGCTTCCGAAGGAAACGCCCGTCTCACCCACGCGCGCTCGATCTAAGATTACTCAGTAATCTTAGATACAACACCCGCACCAACAGTACGTCCACCTTCGCGGATCGCAAAGCGCAGGCCGTCTTCCATGGCGATTGGTGCGATCAGCTCAACGTTGAACTTCAAGTTGTCGCCCGGCATCACCATTTCTGTGCCTTCAGGAAGAACAACAGTCCCTGTCACGTCAGTTGTACGGAAGTAGAACTGTGGACGGTAGTTCGCGAAGAATGGTGTGTGACGACCGCCTTCTTCTTTCGTCAGAATATAGGCTTCTGCTTCGAACTTAGTGTGTGGGTTCACAGAACCTGGCTTGACCAAAACCTGACCACGCTCAACGCCTGTACGGTCGATACCGCGCAAAAGAACACCAACGTTGTCGCCTGCTTCACCACGATCAAGCAGCTTGCGGAACATTTCAACGCCTGTGCAGGTCGTTTTCTGTGTGTCACGGATACCAACGATAGAGAGTTCGTCACCAACGTTCACAACGCCACGCTCAACACGGCCAGTCACAACAGTACCGCGACCAGAGATCGAGAACACGTCCTCGATTGGCAGCAAGAACGGCAGGTCAACTGCACGTGCTGGTGTTGGGATATATTCGTCAACCGCAGCCATCAGAGCTTTGATTGAGTCAGCACCGATGTTTTCATCGCGGCCTTCCATGGCTGCAAGCGCAGAACCAGGGATCACAGGGATGTCGTCGCCAGGGTATTCGTAAGAAGACAGCAACTCACGGATTTCCATTTCAACCAGTTCGAGCAACTCTTCGTCGTCAACCTGGTCAACTTTGTTCATGTAAACAACCATGTACGGGATGCCAACTTGACGGCCAAGCAAGATGTGCTCGCGTGTCTGTGGCATTGGGCCGTCTGC
>NZ_JAFNJE010000042.1 GCF_017368475.1 Alteromonas sp. 5E99-2 | reverse complement strand
AGGTGACCGACCACATCCCATCTTGGTAATGTAACAGGCATTCACATAAGACCTCTTGCTTCACACACCAAAGGATGAAACCAAATGAACACCGCAACCTTGAACAACACGTCTTCCATGGGCACGCAGGCCCCTGGCTTTTTCGCCCGGACTGAAGCGTGGTTGGACGCGCGCGGTCGTGCAGCTTGGATTACGGCGATGGTTGGTGGCTACATTGTATTTTGGCCAGTTGGCCTCGCATTGACAGCCTATATGGTCATCAACAATAAATTCTCTGGGACAGGCAGCCGCAAAAGCTGTCGTCGTGGCTCCCATTCGGTTCATATGAACCGCGCCACAGGCAATGCAGCGTTTGATGCGTATAAAGACGAAACCCTGCGCCGTTTGGAAGAAGAGCAGACCAACTTTGAGGAATTCCTTGAACGTCTGCGTGAAGCAAAAGACAAAGCTGAGTTTGACCAATTTATGGACGAACGCGGTGGTGCGGCGAAATCTGCCGATGATAACGCCAACGCCGCTCAGTAACGTTCAAACGGGTCCCTTCGGGGACCCAATTGATTAAGGAATTGAATTATGAATAACACACATGCCTTGCCTCATGGCACCAATAGCATGCCAGTTGCGGTTCAGATTTTATCAACTCTCCTTTTTGCAGGCTTTGCCATTGCGGTCACAATCGTCGCTTTGAATGTCTTTTGGCCCGCAGGTCTTGCGCTGGCGGTTGTCCTAGGCTGGCGCGGCGGGTTCGCCCCCGGGTCTGGTCAAAGTATCGATCCAGCAGCCCTGTCTGAGGCCGTGAAATCATTGTCACCAGAGGCCACCAAACGCCAAAGCGGCAATGCGAGCTTTGACCGTTATCGGTCTGAAATGATGGAACGTCTGGAAGAAGAGCAAGAGAACTTTGAAGACTTTCTCGATCGTCTGCGGGCTGCGAAAGATTCAACAGAGTTTGAACAATTCATGGATGACCGCGCTGGCCGCATTTCGGTCTCTTAATCGATACCTCTCGCGTCCCCTGCGGAATGCCTCATCTTATGGTGGGGTGTTTCGTCGTTTTACGGCAGCCATGCCACTATACTACGGGCGGAATTTACCACTTCTACACCCCACTATTTTCGGGGGGCTTGGTTTGTGGCAAGAGCCTTGCTAACCTCGCGTTAGTTAAACAGTCAGAGTCCTATGCGTCATACCCTTCCAATCGCGCCGCAGTTTTATGTCACGGCCCCTCAACCCTGTCCGTACCTCGAAGGTCGGATGGAGCGGAAGCTATTTACTGCATTGCAGGGTGACTCAGCGACAAAGCTCAATGATAGCCTGTCCAAGCAAGGGTTCCGCCGGTCACAAAACGTGCTGTACCGGCCGTCTTGTGCAGAATGCTCTGCCTGTATGTCCGCGCGTATTCGCGTTGCTGACTTTGTGCCGACAAAATCCCAACGACGTGTATTAAAGCGGAATG
>NZ_JAFNJE010000041.1 GCF_017368475.1 Alteromonas sp. 5E99-2 | reverse complement strand
TGAATCAGAAACGTTAAGGTAGGCGATGTTTGCCCAATTCAATTTGCCATCCGCATCTTGTTGCCAAATGAGATGAGGTGACATTTCGGTCAGTTTGCGGAGCGTCGCAAGTTCACTCAGCAATGCGTCCTGCGCTGCAATTTCGCTGATAGTGAGCGTGTCTTGGATACATGTACCGTACAATTTTAACTGAATGAGACCTTCAATTTCTGCCACTTCGAGAGAGATTGTCGTGCTGTCAGCCGCATGCAGTGTTTGTGCTTCACCTCGACTAAGCTTGTCGATAACGGTTTCCAAAGTTGGGAAGCGAGAGCTCAATATATGCAGAACAGATTGTTTGTCCGTCATATATTTTGGCGCGTCTTTGATCAGTAGTTGTGCGTCTGGCGTCGCATCCTTGAGGTTTTCGCCATCGAACAGAAAGGTTGGAACGATGCCATCAGCGCTGGCGTAATGATGTGACAGACCCCAATTGCTTACGACCCAAAACCCAAACGCAACAATAAACGCGCCACCCACTGAAACAGAAACTACCAACGCGATTTCTAAGAATCCAAGTGATTCCATTTTGCCCAACCTTTTTTGCCCAGGCTGAAGGTCACCGTGTAAAGTTAATGTTGGGTAAATATTGAGTAAGACTCACAAAATTCCTGTTGAATTTTACGAAAACTGTTGGTTTTCGCCCAGTGGCCTGTCTGGATCAGGTGCCGCGATAAATTCATTTGAGCGTGACCAACGCACAGTTACCACAGCGCCATCGAGTGCTTGGCGCGCCCAATTTGCCTGCCCCGTCTTCCGGTTATTAGCAAAGGTAAGTGTTGCCCCGGATCGTTCAAGCAGGGTTTTTGCAATGAACATGCCTAACCCCATGCCTTCATAACCGGGTCGATCATTGGTTTGACGTTTGCGTCTGACGAAAGGATCGCCGATCCGGCCCAAGACCGAAGCTGGGAAGCCCGCGCCGTCATCATTGATCCGAACAGTAATTGTTTCTTTGGACCAGATTACATCGATATGAACCGCTGTATCTGCAAAATCGACGGCGTTCTGGATCAAGTTCCGCAAGCCATGCACGATCTCAGGACGACGTGGGATAAGTGGTTGAGTACGTTCACCATCTTCTGCTGAGGCTATATTGAACATGACTGTTTTGCCCCGAGATACGTGCGGTTCAGCCGCTTCACGTACAACGGTTTCCAATGGCGCGTGCCGTATATGAAGGTCGTCTTTGCCTGCACGTCCCATTGACCGCAAGATATCTCTGCATCGATCTGCTTGCTCTCCGATCAGGACAACGTCGTTGTATTTATCGGTGCCCTTTTCGAGATCTTCCATCAGTTCGCTGCTGACGAGTTTAATGGTGGACAAGGGTGTCCCGAGTTCATGCGCCGCCGCTGCGATCACGCCGCCGAGGTCGGTGAGTTTTTGCTCGCGCGACAATGCGAGCTGCGTTGCGAGAAGTGCTTCGGCCATTGTGT
>NZ_JAFNJE010000040.1 GCF_017368475.1 Alteromonas sp. 5E99-2 | reverse complement strand
AGCGTAACCGCTCCATTGGCACCGCCTGCCTGAAGATGGGGTTTTGATCTAAGATACGTGTTTAATGACGTCTTTAGCGACGTGTCTTATGCGGGGTCTACGATGCGTGGCGAAATTCTTGGGGTGGAGCGGCGACGCTTCTGGCATGACGACGAGAAGCTCGAGATTGTTACGTCGGTTGGCATCGGTGGGGCGACGGTGACACAGGTGGCACAGCGCCATGAGGTAACGCGCCAGCAGATTTACGCTTGGCGGCATGATTTGAAGAAGAAGGGTTTGTGGTCGCCCGACGCCGGAGCGCTTTTCTTTCCGTTGGACATGCCAGTGACGGCCGTAGCCCCGGCGGCGCAGGCTCTGGTCGCTGGGACGTCGGCATCGGTTACAGTTGAATTGCGTTTGTGTGGCGGTCGTAGTTTGCATTTTGACAGCACAATGGACCCGCTCGCACTGACGGCGATGATCCGTGCGGTTGACGCGGCATGATTGGTCCGGGAACTGGGGTTCGGGTTTATCTGGCTTGTGGGGTTACGGATATGAGGAAGGGCATCGCGGGCCTTTCCGTTCTGACTCAGGATGTGCTGCGGCAAAAGCCTGCCAGTGGTGCCGTGTTTGCGTTCCGGGGGCGGCGTGGGGATCGGATCAAGCTGCTGTATTGGGATGGCCAAGGGTTTTGTCTCTATTACAAGGTGCTGGAACGTGGCCGTTTCCCGTGGCCAAGCTCGCAAGACGGGGCTGTGCGGATGACGTCAGCGCAGCTCGCGATGCTCTGGGAAGGAATCGACTGGCGGCGTCCGGATTGGGGAGCTCCGCCTGCGCGCGTGGGGTGATTTTTGACCTGCATCTGCGTTATTTATATGGTGCTTCGGCCTGCTTTTTGGTAATCAGGCGCATGTCGAAACCTGCTGAAAACCTCTCCGATGACCCCGCTGTATTGAGGGCGATAATCGCAGAACTGCAGGCTGAAAACGCCAAGATATCGGCCACGCTGCGGGTCCATGATCAACTGGTTCAGGCACTTCGCTTGCGGATCGCCAAGTTGCAGAAACTGGCTTTTGGCAAATCCTCGGAAAAGATTGAACGCGAGATCGAGCAACTGGAACTGGCGCTCGAAGACTTGCTGGTTGCCGTGGCCGAAGACGATGACGCGCCCATTGATGAAGGGCAGGACGAACCAGCGGCTGATGAGCCCACTGCGCCCGCCTTGCGCCGCCGACCGCGTGTGTCTGATGCGACCCTGCGCGAGCGCCGTGAGCTTGATCCCGGCACCTGCTGTCCTGACTGTGGCGGTGATCTGCGCGTGGTGGGTGAGGATGTCAGTGAACTGCTTGATATGATCGCCGCCCAGATGAAAGTGGTCCAGATCGCTCGCATCAAGAAATCCTGCCGTCGCTGCGAGAAGATGGTGCAGGAGCCAGCACCCAGCCGTCCGATCCCGGGCAGCATGGCAGGACCGAACCTGTTGGCCCATATTTTGGTCTCGAAGTTCGACGATCATCTTCCCTTGTATCGCCAGCACGAGATCTTTGCGCGCATGGGG
>NZ_JAFNJE010000003.1 GCF_017368475.1 Alteromonas sp. 5E99-2 | reverse complement strand
TTACCTGCGCCTGAATTAGCCAACATCAATACGTATGAAGCACCTGAGGGTGACACAGAAATTGCCCTTGCGGGTATTTGGCAAGAGGTATTGGGAGTTGAGCAAGTAGGGCGGCATGATAACTTCTTTATGCTAGGGGGCAATTCATTATTAAGCTTACAAGTGGTATCTAAGTTTAAATTGATAGCTCAAACACATGAATACTTTTCTCTAAAAGAATTAATGTTAAACCCTACTATTGCGAGTGTTGTAAATCATTCAGCTAGAAACAAATCTATTGTATTGATGAATACAATAGTAACTCAAACATCGCCATTATTTTGTATTCATGGTGGTATGGGAACATCACTTGTTTATCAAGATATTGCGAACCAATTGAATGGTATTATGCCAGTGTATGGAATTGCGTGTAGAACCATTAATGACCTATCGCACATAGATACATCACTTGAACAAATGGCAATGGATTATTGCCATATGATTCAAGAAGTTCAGCCTAAAGGCCCGTATCATATTTTAGGTTGGTCGTTAGGCGCTCCTTTAGCTGTAATGGTGAGTGGATTACTTGAGGCAAAAAGTCATCGTGTATCTTTTTTAGGTTTGGTTGATTCTTTCGAGCCGAATAAAAAAAATCGAGAGGAAAGCAGTTGGAAGCGATCATTTATTCATGATTTAGTTAGTTTTGGTTTTAATGTAAATCAAGGACAGATATTTAATTATCTAGCAGATAAAAATGTATTGTCAGTTGCTCTAATAAAAAAAATATTAATTGAATGTAATATTGTAGAAAACTCAAATAAAGTCAGAGACGTTTTTAACCATGAAGACTATGTTGCCATTTTTATGGCCACATACAATCTACGTTTACTCTCTAATAAACCAATTGATTTACCTTTCACATCAATTAACCCCTCATGTTGGTGGGCTGAAGATAAAACGGAAAAACAGAAACTATCCTTGATTAAACAACTAGGAAGCTTACCTCGCTTTAATAGTACGATTGCTTCGAATCACTACGGTATTATTCAACATAAACAGTTTTTATTAGAGTTAACCACCGAATTACAGAATGTGATACCGACACTTAAAAAGCCACTTGTAAGTATGAAAAATAATTAAAACACAATATAAAACAGCGTAATTATTTTACATTTAAGAAATACTCATTCGTTAATTTAAACAATAAGTGTAAAACATTTTTTAGGAGACAATGTGCTTTCGTATTTAATTAAACAATCGCAATGGCTATTTATTACCGCAACTATAGCAGGGGTAATATCTGGAGCATGTGGTGTACTTTTGTTAACGGTTATAAATTCAACTATCTCTTCGCCTACAATGGATGATGCGATGAATATGCTTTGGCCTTTTATTTTTTATGTGACCATTGGTATGTTAACTCGTATGTTATCGTTAGTTTTGTTTCACCGACTGAAAGAACATGTTCATGCGAATATTAGGCAATTTATAACGTCACAAGTTATAGCAGCAGACTATAGTAAAATTGAACGTTTAGGTGGCGCTAAAGTCCAGTCTGCATTAACGGATCATAGTCAAAATGTATCTGATTTTTTTATTAGTTTACCAAGGTTGATTATGAATGGTGCTATTGTTGCGGGTTGTTTACTTTATTTAGCCATTTTATCTATTGAAGTACTTTTAGTTGCAGTTGTTGTAATAGGCTTAGGCGCTTTTTGTTATCACTTTGTTCATCTGCAAGCAATTAAGCATTTAAAAGTTGCATCAGTTGAGCAAGACAACTTATTTAATTGTTTTGATTCACTTATCTATGGTGCTAAAGAGCTTAGGTTACATAAAGAAAAGCGACATTGGTTTAAGGAAGAAGTATTAGGAAGATCAATTAATACTGTTAGAAAAGCAAGAACAAAAGGTATGTCGATGTTTGTTATTTCTGTTAGCTGGAGTAACTTTCTTGTTTATGGCTTTATTGGTGTTGTTTTATTTGCCTTAGTTGGCGATGTTGATAATCGTGTTGAATTAATGACAGGTTTTACTTTACTGTTTGTTTATATGATTACTCCTTTAGAGTCACTATTATTAAATCTTCCTAAAGCGAACTTAGCTAAAATATCAGCAGGGCATATTGATGAAGTTACAAATAAGCTTGAAGAGCATGAAGAGATAGCAAGCTTACCTATACCCCTTTCTTTTAATGAGCTAACGTTTTCTAACGTGAGTCATTCATATTATCATGAACAAAGTGATGAAATATTTAGTTTACCGGCGATTAATGTCACATTTAAAAAAGCTGAATTGATTTACTTAGTGGGTGGAAATGGCAGTGGTAAAACCACATTTGCTAAATTAGTCTCCGGGCTCTATAACCCTGAGCAGGGAGAGGTAAGGCTTGATGGAAAGGTTGTTACCTCGGCAGATAGAGATAACTATCGCCAATTATTTACTTCAATTTTTTCAGATTTTCATTTGTTCGATACATTACTTGGTAATAGTACGCCTGAGTTTGAAAAAAAAGGCAATGCGTTAATTAGAAAGCTTAATTTACATCATAAGGTTAAAATTGAAAATGGGGCTTTTACTACTAAGACATTATCGCAAGGGCAACGTAAGCGTTTAGCCTTAGTGGTATCTTACCTTGAAGATAGACCATTTTATTTATTCGATGAGTGGGCTGCTGATCAAGATCCAACTTTCAAAGATGTATTTTATAAAGAGTTACTACCTGAATTAACATCTCGAGGTAAAACCGTATTTGTGATTTCTCATGATGATAAGTACTTTCATTTAGCCGATAGATTATTGAAAATGGATAATGGATATTTAAGCGAAATACCAGTACCTGCTTTTATGAGTTAAATAAGTATAGGTTGATACATAGCAGGCTGAAGTAAATGACTTTTTTACCTGTTATGTATCATCATATACAGCAATTAAACTTAAAGGCTATTGTGCCACTAATGTTAATACGTGATTTTTATCGATAAAGCTAAAGTACCCATTAAAGACCTTTCCTGAACATAACTTCGTCGTTAAATCTTCTGTTAATACTAAAGTGAAACGGTGATTATCTGGCGATATTTCAATTAACTTAGCAGCAGAAAAATCAAAGTAATGGCCAACGTGAGGGTAAAGCGCTTTAAATAGGCTTTCTTTCGCTGAAAATGCCAAGGTAAATGCTTGTTCAATACTTAATATACTTTGTTCAAGTAGCGTTATTTCATCATTAAAAATAACGGTGTTTTTAATGTCATGTATGGTGCTCATTAATATCACGTCTTCAATATCAACGCCTAAAAACTGATAATTATGTGGTAATGCTGCTGCACAAAGAGCGGTTGTATTGGTGTGTGTTATTGATGCATTGACTGTATTCGGAAATACAGGCGCTCTGTTTTCACCTATGGGTATATCATCGCAAGTAATATTTAGCTTTTTTAACGCTAACTGTGCTGTATACCTACCAGCAAAAAACTCTGCTTGTCTTTTATTAACTGACTGACTAATTGTTTTGGGTATTGATATATTATGGTGCGAGAAAAAATCAGCTTGATAGTGTGTGATATTAAATTCCGTACATTCCATCGATATGTTTTTAGAAGGAAAGGGCAGTGATATCGCTTTTTTGTGTATAAAACGATTAAAAGAGGGAGCTATCATTATTGTTGAATAATATTTGGTTATGTATTTATTATACACGTGGTTTAATGACATGATGAATAATGTCATTTACTTTTTCCAAGCAGTGTTCTTTTTGATTATCAATAAAAAAGTGATTACCGGGTATCATATGAATATTTACCGTGGGTATGAAAAATTGTTGCCAATTCGCTAATTGTTCCTTAGAAATATCTGTATCATCAATGCCTCCTAAAATAGTGATTTGGCAATTTAGTTTCGCAGTACCTAAGTAACAATAGGTGTCGACTAATTCAAAATCAGCACGTAATAATGGCATGAATAAGTCCATTAATTCTTTGTTTTCTAAAACGGCTTTAGGCGTACCATTTAGTTTTTCTAATTCATGAATAAATTCATCATTAGGTAAGTGAAAGATATTTTTTTTATTTAACGAACTATCAGGGCTTCTACTACCTGAAGCGATAAAATACTCAGGTAAAGGTAAGTTTAAATTATGTAGTGTTAACATTAACTCAAAGGCGATTCTACTACCTAAACTGTGGCCAAATACAATGTAAGGAGACTTTATATATTGTGGGAGCACAGATATTAACTCGTTAATAACAGCCTGCATATTGGTATGAGGCTTTTCAAACATACGCTGACCACGACCAGGTAGCTGTACAATACATAATTCAACGTTTTCAGGTAAATATTGTGCCCATGATGTGTAGGTTGAAATACTGCCACCTGCATAAGGAAAGCAAATTAGCTTAAGTTGTGCATTAGGTTGTGGTTTAGGAATAACCAGACATGAATTGTTGAGCATAGTATCTATTTAGTAGAAATAAAGTTGTTATGTAAAGAGCGACTAACGTAGTTTGAATGGGAATAAACTAGGTTGTCAATAAATCATATTTTTTCACATAAAAAAGAGGCTGAAATTCAGCCTCTTATCAATTGTTATTTGTTTTTTAATTATTGGTTAGAACGAATAATCAATACCAATACCAAAGGTACGCGATGGTAAAACATTAAAAAATGTACCATTTGCATCTAAAGACAATTCACCCGACACTTGGTCAATTGCACTAACATCATTACGTGTTACCACTTCTTCATCAAATAGGTTTGTGACATAAGTATAAACTGTAAAATTATCATACTCATAACCAAAACGTGCATTTACATTCACATATGAATCAACTTTTTCGGTTAATGTGCTTGCTGTTTCTTCTGAAACACCAGCTTCTACAGCTAATGGAAATAAATCATCGTTATCAATATTGTCAAAAAAGCTAAAGCGTGAACCTGTATAAAAAGCAGAAACATTGGCAAACAAACCGCTTTGACCAACCCAGTTAACACCAATAGAGCCAGTTACTTCAGGAGAGTTAGGTAATTTATTACCCGCAAGGTTACTAAATTCTCCCTCTAAGGCAAAAGGAAAATCATCAAATTCCGCATTAAGTAAACCTAGGCTTGCAAATACTTCCCACTCTTGAGTGATAAAGTATTGGAAAGATGTTTCTAAACCATAAATAGTTGATTCAGCCGCATTAATAATTAAATCGTCATTATTGTTATTTAAGTCTACACCAGGTGTATTGATTTGTTGATCTTTGTATGTACTAAAGAACACATTGTTATTTAAAATAATATCGCCATTAGCAAATACTGAGCGGCTACCTATTTCTACGGTATTTAAAAATTCAGGATCGTAAGAAAAAATAGACTGAATAGTACCTGTACCATTTGGGTTATCAATGATAGTTAAATCAGTACCACCGGCACGGTAACCGCGTTGAGCTGAAGCAAATATTGAGTGCTCTTCATTAAATTTATAGGTTAATGTCGCTTTAGGTAACCAGGCATTAAATGATACTTCTTGGGTTAAATCATCTTCAGGTATCGCACCTAAGGAGCTATCGATTACAATAGAACAAGGTACAGAAATTAATGAATCTACAGGAACACCAAATATTGCCCCAGGCCCTGTTACTGCACATTCATCAGGGGTAATTGTTCTAGTTTGATTGATTGCCCCACTGTTCGTAAACCTTTCATCATCATAACGTACGCCTAAATCTAACGTTAACGCTTTGTTTAAATCAATACGTACTTGAGCAAAGAAGGCACGGTTAATTGTACTTGTAATATTATCATTGGTTAAAACAATTGCAGCACTATCAGCAGGAGATGTTGTTGCCAAACCACGAGTACCTACGGTAATTTGAGGGGCTAATAACGCTTGGTCAAAGGTAGATTCTTTATTATCAGCATCAAAGTAGTAACCACCAATCACACCTGATATATTGCCATAATCAAAGGTAAAGCGTAGTTCAGCGGTATTGATTTCTTCATTCAAGCGATCATCTGTGAATAATTCAACTTGACTGAATATTTCGGGATCATCAGACCCAAAATTGCGTTCCACATCAGTATCTTCATTGGTAATAATTGTTTTTATTGACCAGTTTTTTGAGATGTCGTAGTAGCTTTCTAAAATAACGCGAGTGGTTTCGGTACGGTTTCTAGGAAAAGTACCAGAATCAATAAAATCAAATACGTTAAAAGATTCAAATGACTCATCTGTTGGGGAGACAGTCGTATTGACACTAGCAACACCATTACCAACGGAAATATTATTATGGTCAACCGTTAATTTAATACTTAAATCATCTATGGCTTCTGGCTCAAATAATAATTTAGCGCGTAGTAATAATCTATTTTCAAAATCTGTATTTTTATCAAAAAAAATAGAATCTATATAGCCATCTGTTTTTTGGTAGTCAGCAGCTACTCTAAATGCTAGCTGATCATCAATGATGGCATTACCGTATGCACCCGCAATTTGGTATGTGCTGTCTTCAGCGGCAGTTAATCTAAATTTACCGTCAGCTTCGTAGGTTGGATCAGCGGTTGATACAACAATAGCGCCAGCCAGTGCGTTACGCCCTTGAATACTTGATTGAGAACCACGTAATACTTCAACTTGTTGGGTATCCCATAACGATGTTACACCTCTTCCTAATGCTGTACCGGATAGTGGTGAACCATCAACATACACATTCGATGTAACACCTTGACCTGAATTAGTTGATCCTGTTCTACCAATACCCCGAATAGTTATACTATCTGAAGCACCAGTACTAGCCACATTAGGAATACGAAGTAATGCATCGTTAATATCCACAATACGTTCAGCATCTAAACGCGCTTCAGTGAATAACTCAATAGAAGCATCGACTTCTTGTAGTGTTAGTTCTTGTTTTGTACCTTGAATGATAATGCGTTCAACTTCTCGTTCTTGAACGTTTTCAGAGTTAACTTCTTCTGCGTGAGTACTTAACGCTAAACTACTGGTAATAACTAAGGCGAGAGGGGTAAGTCTAAATGTAGGCATAATACTGTTGAAACCCTTAATAGTGATAAAATATCCATCTTAATACGAATAGTTTACAATATCATTCGTTGTATGTGAATGAGTATTACTTCTAAAAGAGTACAATTTATGTATATACCTAATCAACTAGCATTGCTTCGTGATTGCCTGTAACCCGAGGGCGATAAACCATTTAATGCTTTGAATTCTTTGTTGAAATTAGATTTAGTGTGAAATCCACACTCATACATTACCGCCGTGATAGAAAGCTTTGGTTGCTTTAATAGTAAATTTTCTGCGAACTTAATGCGTAAACGATTCATGTGCTTCGTGTAGCTTTCACCGTAATGATGATTAACTGCGTTCGATAGCGCTCTTGCTGGCACATTTAACCTGTTTGCCATAGCTTTTAATGACAAAACCTCCTTTGTGTAGACATGATGCTCTTTAAGTAAAAATTCGAGGGAACTTATAATGTTTTCAAATTCTTGATTTCTTTTAGAGCTCGGTTCTTTTTCGTCAATGGCAATATACAACCAATCAAAAAAAGCCGATTTTTGCAGTGTGAAAAACACCGTAAAACTAGTGACTAAGAGTTTAAACATGACTGTGATTAATAGTGCGGTAGATTGAATTGACGATTTGCCTGCAGCTATCTCGAAATAGATTAAAAAGTCGCTTACCCAACTGAGCCATGAATACACAGTAAAAATTAAAAGCCAAAGATAGAGTATTTTCTTGATCCGATTGTGAACTTTATTAGTGTTTTTTGGCATTAGCTGTAAATAGTGTTTATTCAGCCAAAGCACCTTGGTCAGTAGTAGGGCATATCCCAGCTGTGATAATAGAACGAGGTAATCGACGTAAAACTTGCTCTGGTGATTGAGCATAAACACAAACACTAGAGTTGCTGGTGTTAGATGAAGTAAATGGATTCGTTTAAATCGAAGTTGTTCATTAAATGCGCTTTGAAACATAAAATATGACAATGGCCCAAATAAAACAGCCATAGCTGGCTGAAGTGCAGCAGTAAACAGGTTTAAACCGTTAGATAAGTTTATTCCTAAGAAAAAAGATTGCAGCCCTAGTGCTAAAAAACATGTTGCCAGTAACCTGACAGGCACTTGGTAAAAAGCTCGCTGACAAAACAGGTGCAATGCCATAAGTAGACACAGTACAGAAACAACAGTATTTAAATTCGGAAGTAACTGGCTCATAACAAATTATATGATTCGTTGGTTCGCAATAAATAGATTTAAACTAATCGTAGGAATATTCAATGGCTATTGATTTTATTGCAATAATTATTTTGAATAAAATAAGGCCTCAAACGCGTTTGTGGACGATTTAATGGCGTTTGCCTCTTAACATTTACGTTCAAGTAAAAAGGAGGCTCATGTGAAGCTAAAAAATCTAAT
The DNA here is from genome assembly GCF_017368475.1 of Alteromonas sp. 5E99-2. Taxonomy (GTDB): domain Bacteria; phylum Pseudomonadota; class Gammaproteobacteria; order Enterobacterales; family Alteromonadaceae; genus Alteromonas_F. The sequence goes on along the minus strand of NZ_JAFNJE010000003.1, from coordinate 322,131 downwards.
ACTTATTCTCTTAATAGGAAGTTTAATTTCCCCCTCAATAGCACTGGAAACAAATAAAATCGTTATCCACGAAGCCATTGATCAAATACTAATGCGTGAGAATTTTCAAGGGACTGCGCTGATCATTAGAAATGGGGAACTCGTTCATCACAAAGGCTATGGCATGGCTGTTATGGAGTGGCATCTCCCAAATACACCTCAAACTAAATATTATGTTGCATCTTTGTCTAAAACATTCACAGCTACATTAATAATGATGCTGGTTGAGGAAGGGAAATTAAGTTTAGATGAACCCATTAATAAGTATTTGCCTGCTTATCCAGCTGAGTATGCATCTCGAATTACTGTAAGGCACTTACTCAGGCACAGAACAGGGATTCCCAGACAATTTACCATTCCAGATTGGACGGCTAGCAAATCACTTTCTTCTTTAACTAAAAATGAATTTTTGTCGATGATAGCGGCGTTGCCGCTTAAGTTCGAAGTTGATTCAGCTCGTTATTACTCTAGTGCTAATTACTATATTTTAGGCGCGATTATTGAGGAAATCACAGGGGAGTCGTTTAGCACTCTTTTATATAAGAAAATTTTAAAACCTTTGAACATGGACAATACCAAGTTATACCGCAGTGGCCAGATAGTTGAATCGCTCGCCATGCCGTATAAGAAAGTCAAAGGTGAATATTCGTTCTGCCCACCTGTAGATGGAGAATTTTGTACTGGGAGCAATATCAACTTAGAACTCTTTAAAGGGAGTGCCTCTATGTACTCTACGGCAGAGGATTTATCAATTTGGTTGCAAGCACTGGATGGAGACCTAGTGTTAAATGAAACAAGTAGAAGGTTTTTATTAGATCCTGACACTCAAGCTTGCTGGGATGTAGTAGTTGCGTTATTCAGAGACAATACAACACGCAGGCTAATTCTTGCTGATGGTCTACTTGAAGGCTACAGCTCACTGCTAATCAAGCTTCCTAAAGAGCGGGTTTCAATCGTCATTCTAAACAATACAGGTATGGCATACAGCGAAAAAGCAGAGATTGGGACAGAGATTGCTAATTTGCTTATTAACAATTGATTGCTATTGGTTAGAGAAATGGATTAAGGCTAAATTCCAATATTTATCTGATGTTCGATGGGACTAAAGAAGTGAAGTAAAAAAGCAGCTTAACCCATAAAAAAAGAGTGCCAATAGGCACTCTTTTTTATTCAAAATAGTTAATGGTTAATTCACTAACCATTCACTATAAATCGTTTACGTTTTAGGCTTTAAAGGCTCTATTTTAGGGCAAAGGAACAAGATACTTGCCATAACAATAAAGGCCAATGTTGCGCCAAGAATAAATACGTTTTGGTATTGTGCGCCTGCTGTAAGTATAGGAACCATCGCCGTTAACGCAGCTGCAGAGAACTTCGCAGCCATACCTGCAAAACCAGCAAGTGAACCAACACTGCCTTTACCTAACATATCGCTAGGAAGTGTTTGAATGCTACCAATAGAGGTTTGGAAGCCAAATAAAATCGCAGCCATAATAATAACCGCTGTATTGGCGCTACCTGGGTTAGCTAGCAGCAATAGGGCAGGTAACATGATTAGACAACCAAGCACGATAACGGTTTTACGGGTTTTGTTAACACTCCAGCCCGCTTTAATACGATTTTGAGATAACAAACCACCAAACCAAGCACCTAACATTGCGCCTACATACGGAACCCAACCAATGATGGCTAGGCCTTTAACGTCCATATTGTAAACTTCTACTAAGTAAGTCGGGATCCAAACAATGAACAACCACCAAATTGGGTCAATTGCTGCTGTTGCAATAATTACGCCCCAGCTTTCTTTACGGCCTAACATTTCGCCATAACTCGGTACGTACTCGTCTTCAGCCGATTCTTCTTCATCAACAGAAACGGCTTTTTGACCAGATAAGATATATTCTCTTTCTTCGTCAGTAATCCAAGGGTGCTTAATAGGCGGTGCTTTTACTAGGATCCACCAAGGTACTAACCATAAAAGACCAGCCAAACCAACCAGTACAAATATAATTTTCCAGCTTAGGAAAGTGGCTAAGTAAGCGATAAGTGGAACAGAAATAATACCGCCAATTGCTGCGCCAGAATTAAAGATACCTTGTGCTAGCGCTCGTTCTTTACTAGGGAACCATTCAGCATTGGCTTTTGCGGCACCTGGCCAGTTACCAGCCTCAGAAATACCCAGAAGAGAACGGAAAATACTAAAGGTTAGAACGCCTTGAGCAAATGCGTGTAGTGCAGTGGCGATAGACCAAACACCGATTGATAAAACAAAACCGATACGAGTGCCAATCCAGTCGAATATTTTTCCAAATACCGCTTGACCAATTGCATAAGAGAATAAAAACACAACGCTGACCGTGCCTAAAACTTGCTTAAGTTCATCGGCATTTTTATCTGGGTAAATTTCGCTACCCATATAAGGCCATAAAACACTGAGTGCTTGCCTGTCTATATAGTTAATAACAGTGGCAAGCGCAATCAATGCGATAACCCACCAACGTAAACCTTGAATTTTCATTGTTATTATTCACTCCGAAGAAGTCTTGTTAATTGAAATAGAGCTCTGTAAACAGTTAAAAAAATGTTACATGCTATTCAAACCAAATCGTACTTTTATCCCAAAAAAACGAACTAGTGACCCAGCGTATTAAAGCAGAGTCAGTTTTTAACTTATCTGCAATATAAATAACTTATGGAAAATGAGACTTTTATAGAAACATTGTTATTTTCATAAATTCGGGCGTAGGAAGGATAAACCACATCACATTTCTATTCAACTAGTGGTGATTTTACTGGGGTTAGAGGCGGAGAGTAAAAGCCTAAATATTAGCTAATAATGGAACTTGGTTAAGGAAACTAAAGTAGCGTAAAGTGGCTAAAAAACGACGAACTATGTAATTAAAACGTAAATAAATACATGGTGGGAGTGAAAAAGGCGCGTAAGCGCCTTTTTTTTAGTTATAAGTTAAATAAATGTATTATAACTTAACCTTTAAATCTTACACGCACCGCCTGCACAATCGTCTTCTTCTTCCGCTACAACATGCTGTTGAGCTAAAGGATTCGATTTTACTTCGTTTGCAACATCGCTTGACGCGTCAGACGCACCATCACGGGTGTTGTGGTAATACAGGGTTTTCACACCTAGCTTATAAGTGGTAAGTAAATCTTTTAATAGCAATTTCATTGGCACTTTGCCGTTAGGGAATTTGCTTGGGTCGTAATTGGTGTTGGCTGATATAGTCTGATCAACAAACTTTTGCATTATACCCACAAGCTGTAAGTAACCTTCATTTGAAGGAATGTCCCACAACAGTTCGTAGGCATCTTTTAGGTTTTCGTAATCAGGTACAACTTGTTTTAGTACGCCGTCTTTACTGGACTTAATACTGATATGCCCTCGAGGTGGTTCAATGCCGTTGGTTGCATTGGATATTTGCGATGAAGTTTCAGATGGCATCAAGGCAGACAAGGTCGAATTTCTAAGGCCATGCTCTACAATGCTGGAACGTAAAGCTTCCCAATCTAACTGAAGAGGCTCATCACAGATTTTATCCAGATCCTTTTTATAGGAATCGATAGGCAAAATACCCTGTGAATAGGTGGTTTCGTTAAACTTAGGGCATGCGCCTTTTTCTTTTGCCAAATTATTCGATGCCTTCAGTAAATGGTATTGCAAGGCTTCAAAGGTTCTGTGCACTAAACCGTTGGCACTGAAATCTGAATATTTTACGCCGTTTTTGGCTAGATAATAAGCAAAGTTAATTACACCTATACCTAAAGTTCTGCGTCCTATACTGGCATTGTGAGCCGCGGGAACAGGGTAGTCTTGGTAATCGAGTAGGCTATCAAGGGCACGTACCGATAAATCTGCCAATTCTTCAAATTCATCAAGAGATTCTATTGCGCCTAAGTTAAAGGCAGACAAGGTACACAGTGCAATTTCACCGTTTTCATCGTTGATATGTTCAAGAGGCTTAGTAGGAAGCGCTATTTCTAAACATAAATTACTTTGTCTAACCGGCGCTACTTCCGGGTTAAATGGGCTATGCGTATTGCAGTGATCGACATTCTGCAAATAGATACGGCCAGTACTGGCGCGTTCTTGCATGAATAAACTAAACAGCTCCATTGCGCGGATACTTTTCTTGCGAATACTGTCATCGGCTTCGTACTGGAGATACAAGGCTTCAAATTTCTCCTGATCAGCAAAGAAGGCATCGTAAAGTCCTGGGACATCAGAAGGACTAAACAAGGTGATATTGTCGTCTTTCATCATGCGTTGGTACATTAGCTTGTTAAACTGCACACCGTAATCTAAATGACGTACGCGGTTTTCTTCAACACCACGGTTGTTTTTAAGCACCAATAAAGATTCTACTTCCATATGCCAAAGTGGATAGAATAGGGTAGCTGCACCACCTCGTACACCACCTTGAGAGCAGCTTTTTACGGCCGTTTGGAAATGCTTATAAAATGGTATACAGCCCGTGTGGAATGCTTCTCCACCACGTATTGCACTGCCAACTGCGCGGATACGGCCCGCATTTACACCGATACCTGCTCTTTGGCTGACATATTTTACAATGGCGCTTGCTGATGCGTTGATGGAGTCTAAACTGTCGCCTGCTTCAATAAGTACACATGAACTAAATTGACGGGTTGGGGTACGTACACCTGCCATAATAGGCGTTGGCAAAGACAATTTAAACGTAGATGCTGCATCATAAAAACGGCGAATATAGTCGAGTCTCGTATCTTTTGGGTAGTTAGCAAATAAACACGCCGCGACCAATACGTAAAGGAACTGCGCACTTTCGTATATTTCACCCGTCACTCGGTTTTGTACTAAGTATTTTCCTTCAAGCTGCTTAACCGCCGCATAGCTGAAGTTCATATCACGCCAATGATCTAAGAAATCGTCCATAACGTCGAACTCTTCTTGGCTATAATCGCTTAGTAAGTGTGCGTCGTATTTACCCATTTCGACCATTTTTGTTACGTGATCGTATAATTTGGGCGGTTCAAACTGACCGTAGGCTTTTTTACGCAAATGGAATATTGCTAAACGAGCGGATAAATATTGATAATCTGGAGTGTCAGTCGAGATTAAATCTGCGGCTGACTTGATAATGGTTTCGTGAATTTCTTCTGTTTTTATATTTTCGTAAAACTGTAAATGCGCTTTAATTTCTACTTGGGAAACTGAAACCTTATTTAATCCTTCCGCCGCCCATTCGATGACGCGGTGAATTTTTTCCAAATCGATATGTTCTTTTTCACCATTTCGCTTGGTGACGTAAAGCGTCTCATTCATTGAGTTATCCATTATTATCAATTAGCGCAAGATAGGTGCGTGTGCACACCCTGTAGTTATAAATTATATAGTTTCAAACTCGATAACAGTTGTTCTTTACTGCTATGTGCGAGTGGTTTTGTTGTGAAGCTAAACACAAGATAATGAGGTTTAAGGTGATATGCAACCCTATATCTGGTGTTTAGTTGTCATCTGCATATACACGAGAATTTGAGTTAGTGATAGCTAACCGTTAAACACAATCGCACACTTTTTTGTTTTTTTTACAAGGCTAATTTCTCGTAAATAAAAAAAATTTTGTTGTATTTTTTACCGTTTCTGACTTGCATTTTTGACAAAATAAGCTTCCTAAGCGGAGGTTGTTTTTTCTGTAGTCAAATCACCCTCATTTCCGCTTATATGTTCGACGTTTTAACGGATATTTGTTGGATTAAAAGTCGCTTAGGTCTAGCATTAGCATTTGTATATTAAATTTAGCGAATAACGATATTCTATGAAAAAGCTCTCTACTCAAATTATTACTTGTCTACTATTTTTACTTGGTACTTTAACCTTAGCGGCTCATGCCGACGAAAAAAGCACCGCAGGATTTGATCATGTTGGTTTGGCTGTGTCTGATTTAGATGCGTCAGCAACGTTTTTTGTGGACGTTCTTGATTTTGAAATTCGAGGCAGAGATAAAAAATACCCAGCGGCTTTTTTGAATAACGGGTCAATGACACTTACTCTTTGGCAAACCGCTGATGATGCAGTGAAATTCGATAGAAAAAATAACGTGGGTTTACATCACCTTGCAATCAAGGCAACGAGTTTTGAAGCTTTGGATGCCCTATATGAAAAAATGAAATCCATGCCTAGTGTGGCAATAGAGTTCGCACCAGAGCTATTTTACGGCGGCCCTGCTAAGCATATGATATTCAGAGAGCCAAGTGGTAACCGTATTGAGGTTATCTATAGACCATAAGAAAAAACGAAGCTGGGGACAGTCCCAGCTTCGATGTTATTTCTGGCAAACAATCATGTAATTAACGTCGATATTGTCGTTTGATAAATAAAAGGCTTGTTTTAACGGGTGATAATGAAGACCAGTTGCGTCTTTTGTTGTCAGCTCGCTTCTGTCACACATGCCAATTAATTCACTGGGTTTTATGTATTTTTCATAATCATGGGTGCCTTTGGGTACCCAGCCCAGTATATATTCCGCGCCTAGAATGCTAAATAAGTATGATTTTGGGTTTCGGTTTAACGTAGAAAAGAAAACCGTACCCCCTGGCTTAACCAGTTTTGCACATGCGCGAACTATGGCTTCAGGGTCGGGAACGTGTTCAAGCATTTCTAAGCAGGTGACGACATCGAATGACTCTGGTTGTGCATCCGCAAGGGATTCAGCGGCAATACATTGATAATCAACTTTTATACCGGTTTCTAAGCCGTGTAAACGCGCCACTTCTAGACTTGCAGGTGCCATATCAATACCGGTGACATTTGCGCCAGCTCTCGCCAAACCTTCTGCTACGAGACCGCCACCACAACCTACATCGAGTATTGATAAACCATTGACGCCATTCATGTGTTCTTGAATAAAAGATAAGCGTAACGGATTAATTAAATGTAGAGGCTTAAATTCACCTTCTTCATCCCACCAGCGGGATGCAATTTCAGAAAATTTGTCTATTTCTTGTTGATCTACATTGGACACAAAACATCCTTCGATAAATACCTGATCAGGCATTGAATATTACATGTATTAAAGGCTACATAAAATATTTAACAGATGGTAGACTAAACAGCTAAATAAAAAGATTTTATAACGTCTTTTTAGATATTAAGATGACAAACGTTTAAAAATCAGTAAACGCAGAAAAAAATAACAAATAGGGACACCGCAGTATATGTCAGACAACGCGAAAGAAATCCTGCCGATAAATATTGAAGAAGAACTTAAAAATTCCTATCTCGATTACGCCATGAGTGTAATTGTTGGCAGAGCATTACCCGATGTCAGAGATGGATTGAAACCCGTTCACCGTCGCGTACTTTACGCTATGAATGAATTGAAAAATGACTTCAACAAACCTTATAAAAAATCGGCCCGTGTTGTTGGTGACGTCATTGGTAAATATCACCCTCATGGTGATTCTGCGGTTTATGACACCATAGTTCGTATGGCGCAGCCTTTCTCATTGCGCTACATGTTGGTTGATGGTCAAGGTAACTTTGGTTCAGTTGATGGCGATTCTGCAGCGGCAATGCGTTATACCGAAGTTAGAATGTCAAAAATTGCCCACGAATTATTGACCGACCTAGATAAAGAAACCGTCGATTTCGTTGAAAACTACGACGGCAACGAACATATTCCAGACGTTTTACCCACTAAAGTACCCAACCTGTTGATTAACGGTTCATCGGGTATTGCGGTTGGTATGGCAACTAATATACCTCCTCACAACTTAACTGAAGTGATTAACGGTTGTATTGCGTTAATTGACGAGCCTAGCTTAGGCGTAGAAGAGTTGATGACGTACATTCCTGGCCCTGATTTCCCAACAGCGGCGCTTATTAGTGGACGTAAAGGCATTGACGATGCTTATCGCACGGGTCGAGGGAAAATATACTTACGTGCTCGTGCAGAAGTAGAAACCGAAGATAATGGTAAAGAAACTATTATCGTTCACGAGTTACCGTATCAAGTAAACAAAGCACGCCTAATTGAAAAAATGGCAGAGCTGGTAAAAGACAAGAAAATTGAAGGTATTTCAGCACTACGAGATGAGTCTGATAAAGACGGTATGCGTATTGTTATTGAAGTTAAGCGTAACGAGTCTGGTGAAGTATTACTTAACCAACTTTACGCAAATACTCAACTTCAAACTGTTTTCGGTATTAACATGGTTGCGCTGGACAATGGCCAACCTAAAGTATTTAACCTAAAACAAACACTAGAAGCCTTTATTCTTCACCGCCGTGAAGTGGTAACTCGTCGTACTGTATTTGAATTAAGCAAAGCTAGAGAACGCGCCCACGTATTAGAAGGCCTAGCAATCGCGCTAGTTAATATCGACCCAATTATCGAGCTTATAAAAGCGTCACAAAGCCCAGCTGAAGCGAAGAAATCTCTTGTGGCTCAAGGCTGGGATTTAGGCGATGTTGCGGAAATGCTTGCCCGTGCAGGTAATGATGCGGCTCGTCCAGATTGGTTAGAGCCTGAGTTTGGTATTCGCGACTCTCAGTATTTCCTTACTGAACAGCAAGCTCAAGCCATACTAGATTTAAGACTGCATAAATTAACTGGTCTAGAGCACGAAAAAATTCTTGAAGAATACAAAGCGTTACTAGAAGAAATTGCTGAATTACTGCATATCTTAGGTTCTTCTGTTCGTCTAATGGAAGTGATCCGCGAAGAATTAGAAAAAGTACAAGCTGAGTTTGGTGATGAACGTCGCACTGAAATCACCGCAGCAAGTCACGATATTGATATTGAAGATCTTATCGAAAGAGAAGACGTAGTAGTGACCTTATCTCGCGAAGGTTATGTTAAGTACCAGAAGTTATCTGATTACGAAGCGCAGCGACGAGGTGGTAAAGGTAAATCTGCCACGCGGATGAAAGACGAGGACTTTATTGAACGATTATTGGTAGCGAATACCCATGATCACATTCTTTGTTTCTCAACACGAGGCCGTTTGTACTGGCTAAAAGTATATCAATTACCTCTTGCTAGTCGAAATGCCCGTGGTCGTCCTGTGGTCAATATTCTTCCACTGGAAGAAGACGAAAGAATTACAGCGATACTGCCTATTCAAGAGTTTGAAGAAAGTAAGTTCGTTATTATGGCAACGGCCAACGGAACTGTTAAAAAGACCAGCTTAACGTCTTATAGCCGTCCTCGTTCAAACGGTATCATTGCGGTTAACTTGAACGAAGGTGATGAGCTTATTGGCGTAGCTATTACCGAAGGCAACGACGACATAATGTTGTTCTCTGATGAAGGTAAAGTAGTGCGTTTCAACGAAATGCAGCGCGACTCTGAAACAGGCGCAGTGAAAACGGACCCTGAAACTGGCGAGCCGCTACAAGCGCTAAGAGCCATGGGAAGAACAGCGACCGGTGTTAGAGGTATTAAACTTCAAGAAGGCCAGCGCGTTGTGTCGTTAATTGTACCTAAAGGCGAAGGTGAAATATTAACTACCACTGAAAATGGTTACGGTAAGCGTACCCCGCTTGAAGATTACCCAGCGAAAAGCCGTGCAACACAAGGTGTTGTATCAATTAAAGTTTCAGAGCGAAATGGTAAAGTTGTTGGTGCGGTTCAAGTTGAAGAAAACGACGAAATCATGCTGATCAGTGACCAAGGTACCCTTGTTAGAACCCGTGTATCTGAAGTGTCTGTTGTCGGTAGAAACACCCAAGGTGTTCGATTAATTCGTACCGCAGATGATGAAAAATTAGTGGCATTACAACGCATTGAAGAAATCGTTGGTGCAGAAGATGTGGAATCTGACGAAGACGTTGAAAATGTGGAAGGTGTAGAGAGCGCAGAGAGCGTAAACGAACCCGACAACGATTCAAATGATGATTCAAACGTGGAAAACGAGCAATAAATAATGAGTACATTTAACTTCAGCGCTGGGCCAGCAAAATTGCCTGACGCTGTTATGGCAAAAGCACAAAGTGAATTTACTGACTGGCAAGGGCAGCACAGTTCAGTGATGGAAATAAGCCACCGCAGCAGTGCGTTTATGGCAGTCGCTGAAGCGGCAGAACAAAACCTTCGTTCATTACTAGCGGTGCCTAATAATTACAAGGTGCTTTTTGTTCAAGGCGGTGGACGAGGGCAGTTTGCTGGCGTTCCTCTTAACTTTTCTGAACAGGGACAACGGGCTTTGCATTTAGTCTCGGGGTCTTGGTCAAAAGGCGCTGTGGCTGAATCTGCAAAATACAATGATGCTCAAATTATTGCCAGCGCAGAAAAAGTCGATGGGTTAAGTGTATTTAACCCCGTTACTTATGAAGCTGATGCTAACGATGCCTATTGTCATTTTTGCCCAAATGAAACGGTAGATGGCGTTGCATTTGATTGGTTGCCGGACGTTGGCAGTGTGCCTTTAGTGGCAGATATGTCATCGACTATTTTGTCTCAGCCTTTAGATGTCTCTAAATTCGGCGTTATTTATGCCGGAGCACAGAAAAATATAGGTCCATCTGGGTTATCGGTTGTAATAGTACGGGAAGACTTGTTGGGTAAAGCGCAAAGCATTACTCCTTCGTTTCTTGACTACACGTTGCAAGCCAAACACGACTCTATGTATAACACGCCACCCACCTATTCTTGGTATTTGGCTGGATTAGTCTTTGAATGGCTTAAAGACCAAGGTGGCCTTGAACATATGGCGAAAGTGAATAAAGCGAAAAGTGAGCTACTTTACAACGCCATAGATAACTCAGACTTTTACGCAAACCCTGTTGCTGTAGCGAACCGTTCTAAAATGAACGTACCGTTTACTTTGGCTGATTCTGAATTAGACAGTGTGTTTTTATCTGAAGCCTTAGACAGTGGGTTACAAGCGCTTAAAGGCCACCGTATGGTGGGTGGTATGCGCGCAAGTATCTATAACGCAATGCCCATTGAAGGTGTTCAGGCGTTAGTCGCATTTATGCAAGAATTTGAAAGGAAATATGGATGAGTGAGCAGTTAACTCTCAATCCAATCTCGAAAGTGAGTGGTGAAGTAACCGTACCCGGTTCTAAAAGTTTATCTAATCGTGCATTGCTTTTAGCTGCGTTAGCAGAAGGTGAAACACGATTAACTAATTTGCTCGACAGCGATGACATTCGTCATATGCTTACAGCACTTAAAACACTGGGGGTGAATTACACTCTTAGTGAAGATAAAACAGAGTGTGTTATCACTGGACAAGGTGGTAAGTTCAAAACAGATTCCCACGAAACACTTTATTTAGGTAATGCTGGAACAGCAATGCGACCTTTATGTGCGGCTCTTGCGCTGTCTGATGTGTCTGTTGAATTAACCGGTGAGCCCAGAATGGAAGAGCGACCTATTGGTGATTTAGCCGATGCGTTAAATGATGTGGGCGCAGAAATTACCTATCTGAAAAACAGTGGGTTTCCACCACTTCGCATTGAAGGTAAAGCCTTACAAGGTACTGAGCTTTCTGTTGATGGCAGTGTATCTAGCCAATTCCTTACTGCATTATTGATGTCTGCGCCCTTATTTGATGGCGACGTAACTATTACAATTAAAGGCGAGTTGGTGTCTAAACCTTACATCGACATTACCTTGAACGTTATGGCGCGCTTTGGTGTTGATGTAGACAATAACGATTATCACTCTTTTGTTGTTAAAAATGGACAAAAATATACGTCACCCGGTGTCTATATGGTTGAAGGTGATGCGTCTTCAGCGTCTTACTTTTTAGCAGCTGCAGCGATAAAAGGCGGCACCGTTAAAGTACACGGTTGTGGTTCAAACAGTGTACAAGGCGATATACATTTTGCTGATGCGCTTGAAAATATGGGCGCTAAAGTCACTTGGTACCCTGATGCCATTGAAGTGACAGGGGCACCTTTAAAAGCCATAGACCAAGATTTCAATGCCATTCCTGATGCAGCGATGACTATCGCAATTGCTGCTTTATATTCAGAAGGTACAACTCATATACGCAATGTTTATAATTGGCGGGTAAAAGAAACCGATCGATTAGCAGCAATGGCTACTGAATTAAGAAAAGTAGGTGCTGAAGTTATAGAGGGCGAAGATTATTTGTCTGTGACTCCGCCGTCTGATTTACGTCATGCAGAAATAGACACCTATAACGATCACAGGATCGCAATGTGCTTTTCTTTAGTTGCATTAAGCGACACAGCCGTCACAATCAATGATCCTGGATGTACTGCAAAAACATTCCCCGATTACTTTGAGCGCTTTTCGACGCTTTATTCAAATTAACAATTAATATACATTGCTAACATTTTCGATGCGCGTATAATTATGCGCGTTTTTTATGCAATAAATAGCAGTATGCGGAGATTTCATGCAACCAATGCCTGTCGTTACGGTAGACGGCCCAAGCGGAGCTGGGAAAGGTACATTAAGTGCGCTTATAGCCGATGAGTTAAAGTGGCATTTCCTCGATAGTGGCGCAATTTATCGAGTTTTAGCTGTCGCATCGATTCACCACGGTATTCAAACCGATGACGAAGAAGCACTTGTTCCACTTGCAACAGGACTCGATGTGAGTTTTGTATGCGAAAACGGAATGAATAGAGTTATTTTGGAAGGTGAGGACGTATCTGATGATATCCGTACTGAAGAGGTCGGTTCGGTAGCGTCGAAAGTTGCGGCTTTACCCAGGATTAGGGAAGCTTTACTACGAAGACAGCGGGCATTTAGAGACGAACCTGGTCTGGTTGCTGATGGCAGAGATATGGGAACGGTAGTGTTTCCTGACGCAGAAGCCAAAATATTTTTAACCGCTAGCGCTGAAGCCCGTGCACAACGTCGATTTGACCAGTTGAAAGCAAAGGGTTTGGATGTTAGTATTGCGCGCCTTTTAAGCGATATACAAGCGAGAGACGAAAGAGATAGCTCTCGAAGTGTTGCGCCATTAGTGGCTGCTGACGACGCATTGTTGCTCGATTCAACCGAGTTGAATATAGAGCAAGTGTTTGAAAAGGCTATAGATTTTATTAAAGCAAAGTTGAATAGTTCAACTTGCTAATTAAAGTAAAAACAAGGGTGTTTTTACTTATTTTAACAACCCCGCGTATTATGGATGACAACGTGGTCTACTCAAATGAATATTAAATACTAAATATGACTGAAAATTTTGCACAACTTTTTGAAGAAAGCCTCCAGGAATTAGAAACACGTCCGGGTTCCATTGTTAAAGGTACTGTTGTATCTATCGACAAAGACATTGTTCTAGTAGATGCTGGGCTTAAGTCAGAAAGTGCGATCCCTGTGGATCAATTCAAAAATGCCGAAGGCGAGTTAGAAATTGCTGTAGGTGATGCGGTTGACGTTGCACTAGATGCTGTTGAAGACGGTTTCGGTGAAACTATCCTTTCTCGTGAAAAAGCGAAGCGTCACGAAGCATGGGTAGAGCTTGAGAAAGCTTATGACGAAAAAGCCACTATCATGGGTATTATCAATGGTAAAGTGAAAGGCGGTTTTACTGTAGAAGTAAATACTGTTCGCGCATTCTTACCTGGTTCATTGGTAGACGTACGCCCTGTGAGAGATACGACTCACTTAGAAGGCAAAGAGCTTGAGTTTAAAGTTATCAAGCTAGACGCAAAACGCAACAACGTTGTTGTTTCTCGTCGTGCTGTTATCGAAGCAGAAAGCAGTGCAGAGCGTGAGTCACTTCTTGCTAACCTTGAAGAAGGTCATGAAGTTAAAGGTATCGTTAAGAACCTTACAGACTACGGTGCGTTTGTTGATTTAGGCGGTGTTGACGGTCTTCTTCACATTACCGATATGGCTTGGAAGCGCGTTAAGCACCCAAGTGAAATCGTAAACGTTGGTGACGAAATTAACGTTAAAGTATTGAAGTTCGACAAAGAGAAGCAACGTGTTTCTCTTGGTATGAAGCAAATGGGTAGTGATCCTTGGCAGGAAATTTCTCAACGTTATCCTGAAGGAACTAAGATCAACGGTCAGGTTACAAACCTTACTGATTACGGTTGTTTCGTAGAAATTGAAGATGGCGTTGAAGGTCTTGTTCACGTATCTGAAATGGATTGGACTAATAAAAACATCCACCCATCTAAAGTTGTTAACCTTGGCGATACTGTTGATGTTATGGTACTTGAAATTGACGAAGAACGTCGTCGTATTTCTCTTGGCCTTAAACAGTGTATTGACAACCCTTGGGAAACTTTCGCTAAGTCTTACGAGAAAGGCGACAAGGTTTCTGGAAAGATCAAGTCAATCACTGACTTCGGTATTTTCATTGGTCTTGACGGCGGTATTGACGGTCTTGTTCACTTGTCTGATATCTCTTGGAATAAGACGGGTGAAGACGCGGTTCGCGACTATAAGAAAGGCGACGAAATCTCTGCTGTTGTCCTTCAAGTTGACCCAGAACGCGAGCGTATTTCACTAGGCGTTAAGCAAATTGAAGAAGATCCTTTCAATAAGTACCTAGCGGATACCAAGAAAGGTGCTATTGTTACTGGTACAGTAACTGCAGTTGACGCTAAAGGCGTAACTGTTAACTTGGCAGAAGAAGTAGACGGCTATGTACGCGTAGGTGACTTAGCTCGCGATCGTATTGAAGACGCTTCTGAAGTTGTTAATGTTGGTGATTCACTCGAAGCTAAATTTACTGGCGTCGATCGTAAGAACCGTATCGTTAACCTTTCAGTTAAAGCGAAAGACCATGCGGACGAGCAAGAAGCCCTTGATAAAGTTAACCAGCAAGACGATGGTGGCTTTACAAACGCAATGGCTGAAGCATTTAAAGCAGCTAAAAGCTAATTAAATGCACAAAACAAGTGGGCTGTTATTGGCTCACTTGTTTTACCTTCTCTCTGTCGAACACTTAACCTTGTGACCACTTCTACGACGGAGTATATGAATGACTAAATCTGAACTAATTGAATCTTTAGCCGAAATGATGGATCATGTTCAAGCTCGTGATATCGAAATCGCAGTAAAAGAGTTATTAGAACAAATGGTGCAAACATTACAGCATGGCGAACGTATCGAAATTAGAGGTTTCGGTAGTTTTTCTCTGCATTATCGTGGCCCACGTACTGGTAGGAACCCAAAAACTGGTGAAACCGTGGAGTTAGACGGTAAATATGTACCCCATTTTAAGCCGGGTAAAGAGTTACGCGATCGCGTTAACGACAGTATTCAGTAAATTTAAGAGGTTCCTCAGTGAAAGGCCTGTTGTCCATTATTTTAGTTGTATTTATATTGTTGGTGGCAATTGCTGTAGGTTCTCAAAATAGCGGCGAAATTACTGTAAATTATCTGCTTGCTCAAGCACAGATAAAAGTATCTACCTTTATCGCTATTACATTAGGCTGTGGTATTTTAGTGGGAGTACTGTTAGTTACTCCGGCCTTTTTACATGCGCGAATGAAATTGGCGTTTATTAAGCAAAAACAGCAATAATGTTAGAATTACTTTTCTTATTACTTCCCGTAGCGGCTGGATATGGCTGGGTTATGGGACGTAATAGTGTGCGTCAAGCTCAGCGCAAGCAATCGAGTATTTTGTCGAAGCACTATTACAAAGGACTCAATTTTCTTTTATCAGATCAGCCCGATAAAGCGGTTGATACACTGATAAAAATGATAAATGTTAATACCGACACAGTCGAAACTCATATTGCAATGGGAAATTTTTTTCGTCACCGCGGAGAAATTGACAGAGCAATACGGGTTCACCAAAACTTAGTTAGTCGGGATGAACTTTCTGCAACACAGCGAGAAACAGCGTTAAAAGAATTAGGTCTCGACTACTATCAGGCCGGTTTTCTTGAGCGTGCTGAAAATGCATTTTTAAAACTACTGAGTAGTGATAAACACAGAAGTGCCGCTCAATCTCAACTTTTTTCTATTTACCAAACAACCAAAGAGTGGGACAAAGCCATTGAATTGGCAGAGGGTGCTGTAGCGTCTTTTTCCGATGTGGATATCATCAAACCTCGTCTTGCTCATTTTTATTGTGAATTAGCACAAAAAGAAATTGAAAGCGGAAAAGAAAGTGACGCGCTACAACGTTTGCAAAAGGCCGTGAAAGTAGATGACCAAGCCGTACGTCCTTGGTTGTTGTTGGCGCAAAATGCCGTTGAGCACAACGAATATGACGAAGCCAATCAATATTTAGAAGAAGTTGCTAAACGAGATAAAACCTTTATTTCTGAAGCGGTAAATAAGATGCTCGATATTGCTGAAGAAACCAATGACTGGGCGTCTATGGCCCGCTTCTTGGAAACCTATTGGCAGCCTTGTGGTTCATCAATCTTGGCTAACACTCGTTTGTTGTCTAGTGAACAAAGTAAGACTGAAGCTACGGACTATCTAGTAGAACAACTTCGCAAGCACCCTACCATGAAAGGATTTAAAGCCTTAATGGATTTATACATTAACCTAGAAGGTGAAAATATATCTACGGAAAGCTTGTCGCTGTTAAAATCTTTGGTTGAAAAGCAAATTGCTATGCGCCCTAAATATCGCTGCCAGAGCTGTGGATTTTCTGGGCGCAAACTTTACTGGCTTTGCCCATCTTGTAAGAAGTGGGGTGTAGTCACTCCCATAAAAGGTCTCGACGGAGAATAACGGTTTCATGCACACCTCTGATATAAACGATTCAAAAGTCATCATTGCATTAGATTTCGATAATGAAGACAAAGCAAAGCAACTTATTGCTAATTTATCACCTGATTTATGTAAGCTTAAAGTAGGCAAAGAAATGTTTACTCGTTTTGGGCCTAGTTTTGTTACTTTTTTAGTGGATGCAGGGTACGACGTATTTCTCGACCTTAAATTTCACGATATTCCAAATACCGTTGCTAAAGCGTGTGCTGCTGCGGCAGATTTAGGGGTTTGGATGGTCAATGTTCATGCCTCTGGAGGCTGTGCAATGATGGAAGCGGCGAAAGAAGGAATTCGTACGTCTTCTCATCCGTCAACCTTGTTAACTGGGGTAACTGTGTTAACCAGTATGGATCAAGCTCAGCTAGCTGATGTGGTGCCAAATGTAGAGCCCAAAGAACAAGTATTAAAGCTGGCTACATTGGCCAATAAGGCAGGCCTTGATGGTGTAGTATGTTCTGCTCAAGAAGCGCAAATGCTTCGTGCAGAATTACCATCGTCATTTAAACTAGTGACGCCAGGTATTCGCCCTGCAGGTGCTGATGTAGGTGATCAAAAGCGGGTTGTTACCCCAGCAGACGCCATCGCCTTTGGGGTAGATTATCTGGTAATTGGCAGACCTATTACTCAGGCTGATAGCCCTAAAGAAAGTTTGATAGCGATTAATCAATCAATCGCTATCTAATCATTTAGACCATTACAACGACGTAAGTGCGTCGCTTGCGTCCATATATTCAAGGTTAAGCTCACTACCAAGGGCATCAGTAACTGCTTTATAGGTTACTTTTCCTTTGTGTACATTCAATCCATTGAGTAGATGTGGGTCATCAAGCATAGCTTGAACTGGCCCTTTGTTTGCTAACGCTAATCCAAATGGTAGGGTGGCATTATTCAATGCTAAGGTAGAAGTACGAGCGACGCCGCCTGGCATATTTGCAACACAGTAGTGAACTACATCATCAATAATATAAACTGGATCTTGATGGGTAGTGGCTTTTGATGTTTCGAAACAACCACCTTGGTCAATTGCAACATCAACAAGTACTGAGCCAGGTTTCATTGCAGCAATTTGCTTACGGTTCAGCAATTTTGGTGCAGCTGCGCCAGGAATAAGTACTGCACCTACGACAAGATCAGCTTGAGAAGAATAATTTTCTAATGCATCAACAGTTGAATAAACCGTTTTAATTCTGCCACCGAAAATATCATCTAACTGACGTAAACGAGGTAAAGAGCGGTCCAAAATGGTTACTTCAGCACCTAGACCTATTGCCATTTTAGCTGCGTTTGTACCTACTACACCACCACCAATGATGAGTACTTTTCCAGGCTCAACACCAGGAACGCCGCCCAAAAGTGTACCACTGCCGCTATGGGCTTTTTGTAGGTAATGTGCGCCAGCTTGAATCGCCATTCTTCCTGCAACTTCGCTCATAGGCGCTAACAGAGGTAAGGCGCCAAAGTTGTCCGTTACTGTTTCATAGGCAATACAGGTTGCGCCAGACTTAACTAATAGCTCTGTTTGAAGTGGATCAGGTGCTAAATGTAAGTAGGTATAAAGGGTTTGTCCTTCACGTAACATTTTGCATTCGTTAGGCTGGGGCTCTTTTACTTTTACAATCATTTCCGCAGTTTCAAAAATAGTTTGTGCAGAAGGTGCTATTGTTGCACCTGCTTGTTCATACATTTCATTTGAGAAACCAATACCTGCGCCTGCGGCATTTTCAACAACAACTTGATGTCCGTTTGCAACAAACTCTTTTACTGCGCTTGGAGTAAGGCCAACGCGATATTCATGATTTTTTATTTCTTTTGGAACACCTACTAACATTTTAGACTCACTATTTAATTATCCAATATTGTTTAAAAGTATATTAGAGGTTTTAGAAAATTAGCTATCGAAAATCAGGTTGATTCAGTATATTGTGTCGTAATGAGCTTAAATTGCAGGATAATATTTTGAAGGTTTCAGCCTCTAAAGACCTTGATAGAATAGACAAAAATATATTAAAGGCGCTGCAAATAGATGCGAGGATATCTAATGTAACCTTGTCGAAACAAGTTGGTTTGAGTCCAAGTCCTTGTTTGGAAAGAGTTAAACGATTGGAGGAGCAAGGGTATATACTTGGTTATGAAGCCAATTTGAATCCTGAAAAACTCGGGGCAGCAATGTTGGTGTTTGTAGAAATTACTTTAGATCGTACGTCATCAGATGTTTTTTCGGAATTTTCTGCTGCCGTACAAAAGCACTCAGCAATTCAAGAGTGCCACCTAGTGTCCGGTAATTTCGATTTTTTACTGAAAACACGCGTAGCGGATATGTCGAGCTACCGAAAGTTATTAGGTGATACCTTGCTGAAGTTGCCTAGTGTAAGTGCGTCGCGAACTTATGTGGTAATGGAAGAAGTTAAAAGCACGCAGCATATTCGAGTTTTGTGATAACCTATTATCATAAAAACAAATAGATTCAATTTTACTTAGGTTTAGGAATGACGGCGCAATTATCTGGTTGGCAAAGGTTGAAAGAAGTAGGCATGATCTTAATGTGTGCTTTTGCTTTTTTCTTGCTTTTGGCACTCTCTTCTTTTCATCCAAGTGATCCCGGTTGGAGTCAGGCTGGGCTTCATGTCAATATTCAGAACTGGGTAGGGAAAACAGGCGCATGGTGTGCGGATTTGCTGTACTTCACACTGGGCTACTTAGCGTTTTTCGTTCCCTTGGCTACGGCTATTTTTGCATGGTTCCTATTTCAGTTTATTCGAAAACTGACAGATCTAGATTACCTTACCATCGCACTTAGAATACTGGGTGTATTGCTTATTATTGTAGGGGCAACGGGCACAGCGAGTATTAATTTTGATGACTTCTATTCATTTAGCGCCGGAGGTCTCGTTGGCGATGTAATAAGCAGTGCGCTTATTCCGTATTTTAACACCGCAGGCACTATTTTGTTGCTTCTGTGTTTTTTATGTACGGGCTTTACTCTAACTACGGGTATTTCTTGGATGTCTATTATAGACAAACTTGGTGCTAGCGTTATTTGGTTTTTCACGAAGTTGCTAAGAAGTAGTCATACGGTTAATCAGTGGACATTGCCATTTAAATCAAAAGATACTGATCCTACTCAGGCTAAAGACCACACTGTTGGAACTGAAATTGTTGATGAAGCGGAAGAGAGTAGGGCGGTTGACGAAATTGAAATAGAAGAAAATACACAGCTACAAGTTGAATCTCCGTTCATTGCTGATTTAGAAGAAGAACAACCGATTGAACGCATAGAGCCAGTGTTTGTTTTGCCATCAGATGCAGCGAAAGAAAACGAACTTCAACAGGATATTACTATTGATGATATAGCGCCTTCTCCTGCAGCTTCTTCTATGGCTTCTCCAGCGCCGGGCAATAAAAAGCAAGAAGCTATTAGAACCATTAGCGATATTAGAGATAAAGTGCAATCAGAGGCGCCTCCAGAGCCAGAAGGGATCATGCCTTCATTTGATTTACTGGATAAAGCAAACAAACAAGAAAACCCCATATCCCAAGAAGAACTGGACGCTGTATCGCGACTAGTTGAATCTAAATTGGCTGATTTTAATATCGAAGCCAATGTGGTGGGAATTTATCCAGGCCCTGTTATTACGCGCTTTGAATTAGATTTAGCCCCGGGTATAAAAGTGTCTAAAATCACCGGTTTATCAAAGGATTTAGCGCGAGCTATGTCAGCGATTTCTGTTCGTGTGGTTGAAGTTATCCCAGGAAAATCAGTTATTGGTTTAGAACTACCGAACAAACACCGAGAAATGGTGCGTTTGAGTGAAGTATTAACCTGCAAGCAGTTCACCGATAGCGACTCTGCACTGACTATGGTGTTGGGTGCCGATATAAGCGGGAAACCTGTGGTGGTTGATCTTGCAAAGATGCCACATGTGTTGGTTGCAGGTACCACAGGATCAGGTAAGTCAGTTGGCGTTAATGTCATGATATTAAGCTTACTGTACAAATCAAAACCTGAAGATGTACGCATGATCATGATAGATCCTAAAATGTTGGAATTGTCGGTATACGAAGGCATTCCACATTTATTGGCTGAAGTTGTTACCGACATGAAAGAGGCAGCAAACGCGCTGCGTTGGTGTGTAGGTGAAATGGAACGCCGCTATAAGTTGATGTCTGCGCTTGGGGTGAGAAATTTAAAAGGCTATAACGCAAAAGTACTAGCTGCGAAAGAAGCGGGAGAGCCTATACTCGATCCTCTTTGGAAATCAGAAGAGAGCATGGATGAAACTGCGCCTGAGCTAGACAAACTACCCGCTATTGTTGTGGTGGTTGACGAATTTGCCGACATGATGATGATAGTAGGTAAAAAAGTAGAAGAGCTTATTGCCCGTATCGCACAAAAAGCCCGGGCGGCGGGTATTCATCTTGTACTTGCAACTCAACGACCTTCTGTCGATGTGATTACAGGCCTTATCAAAGCCAATATACCCACCCGTATTGCGTTCCAAGTGTCGAGTAAAATAGATTCCCGTACTATTCTCGACCAGCAAGGCGCAGAAGCCTTGTTAGGTATGGGGGATATGCTGTATTTACCACCGGGTAATCCTGTACCTACTCGAGTGCACGGCGCATTTGTGGATGATCATGAAGTTCATGCCGTAGTTGCAGATTGGAAACTACGTGGAGAGCCAGAGTATATTGATGAAATACTCGACGGTGAAGCCAGTGCAGAAGTATTGCTTCCCGGTGAACAAAATGAAAACGCCGACCAAGAATTTGATGTGTTTTACGATGAAGCTGTTTCTTTTGTTACTGAAAGCCGCAGAGCGTCAGTATCCAGTGTTCAACGTAAATTTAGAATTGGTTACAACAGAGCAGCAAGATTAGTGGAACAAATGGAATCCAGTGGCGTCGTAAGTGCACCTGCTCATAACGGCAACCGAGAGGTATTAGCGCCTCCTCCGCCGAAGGACTAGCAACTATGTTAAAAAGAACAGTATTCGCCGTTATCGGCCTAATAGGTCTTAATAATGCAAGCTTTGCACAGGACAACAATGACCTTAGCCAAGGAGAGCTGAAGCATTTGTTATCGACCATTAGCGTGTTGTCGGCTGATTTTGCACAAACAGTGTACGACCAAAATGAAGTGGTTTATGAAGCCCAAGGGCATTTATATCTTTCTCGTCCGGGGAAAGTACGCTGGGAAACTGAATTCCCTGATGAAGCCTTGCTGATTGCCGATGGTGAAGCAATATGGAATATCGATAGCTTTGTAGAACAAGTTACTGTGTTTGATCAAGCGCAAGCGGTTAACACCAATCCAATTGTGTTGTTAACCTCTCAAGACGATGAGGTTTGGCAGCAATTTTCCATTCAACAAACCAATGTAAGTGACGAAAGTTTGGTTACTGGTGCTGATAACGTCTATACCATTGAGTCATTAAACCAAGACGCTCAAATTCGTACCTTGTCTCTTTATCTTAGAGACGACACTATTTTTGCTATTAGTACCCTTGATGCACAGGCGCAAATAAGTGTACTGGCGTTATCTAACCTAGATACGAAGAGCCCGCTAAAAAATGATTTATTCGACGTGACAATTCCCGACAGTTACACCATAGACGATGAAAGATAGCCATATTCCGTTGGCTGCGCGTATGCGGCCAACCAGTATTAGCAACTATTTCGGCCAGTCTCATCTTATGTCGGAAGGGAAACCACTGCGTAAAATGTTAGAAACGGGTCAGTGCCATAGCATGATTTTCTGGGGGCCTCCTGGCACAGGGAAAACCACTTTAGCTAGCTTAATTGCACTTCATGCTAATGCAGAAGTCATCACACTATCGGCAGTGACTTCCGGTGTAAAAGACATTCGCATCGCCATCGATAAAGCACAGCAAAACAAACAATACGGGCATAAAACCTTATTGTTTGTTGACGAGGTGCACAGGTTCAACAAAAGCCAACAAGATGCATTTTTACCCTATGTAGAAGACGGCACAGTGGCATTTATTGGGGCGACCACTGAAAACCCCTCGTTTGCATTGAATAATGCTCTATTGTCGAGAGCTCGAACCTATTTATTAAAGCCCTTTTCTGAACAAGAACTCACGCAGTTAATCAACAATGCCTTGTCGAAAGACGAAGTGTTAAGTGAAAGAGGCATAGAGCTAACCGAAGAGGCCTTGCAAACTCTTATTCGGGTTGCAGATGGTGATGGTCGAAAAGCCTTACATACTTTAGAGTTGTCTGCTGACTTTACGGATACCACAATCATAGAGTTAAACCATGTTGTACAAGCCAGTGGTGAAAAAATGGCTGCGTACGACAATAAAGGCGATGACTTTTATGATTTGATTTCTGCGTTTCATAAATCAGTTAGGGGCTCTGATGCCAATGCCGCCTTGTATTGGTATGCACGGATTTTAGTTGGAGGCGGAGACCCTCTTTATGTGGCAAGACGATTATTAGCGATTGTGAGTGAAGATATTGGCAATGCGGACCCAAAGGCAATGCAAATTGCTTTAAACGCATGGGATATATATCATCGTGTTGGGCCTGCTGAGGGCGAAAGAGCAATAGCGCAGGCCGCGATTTATTGTGCGTTAGCACCGAAGTCAAATGCTGTTTATATGGCGTTTAAACAAGCGATGGCGTTAGCGAAGGAAACTGGTAGCAGTGCGGTGCCAAACCACTTAAGAAATGCACCGACAAAATTGATGGCGTCTTTGGATTACGGAAAAGATTATCGCTACGCGCATAATGAACCCAATGCCTATGCTGCGGGAGAAAATTACTTCCCCGAGTCTATACCAACAGAGCACACCAATTTATATACACCTAATGAACGAGGTTTTGAAAAGAAGTTAATGGCTAAGTTAGATTACTTAAACGCGTTAGATCAACAAGAGGGCAAACAATGAACGCAGGGCTATCAGTTTACCTTTGGGTAGCACTTGGAGGCGCAATTGGCGCACCAATGCGATTTTATTTAACACAATTATCGGTATCCCTGTTTGGTAAGCAGTTTCCATTTGGTACACTTGTGGTAAATGTCATTGGCGCATTTTCTATTGCCATCGTTTATGGCTTGATAGAGCGGGGTGGCTTAGCCGATTCTCCCTACCGATTTTTAATCGGAGTCGGCTTATTAGGCGCATTAACCACGTTTTCAACGTTTTCATTTGAAACGTTAGCCTTAATAAATAATGGCCTCTGGTTAAAAGCAGTGGCGAATGTGATGTTAAATGTATTGATATGCTTGTTTGCCACTTTTGTTGGCATTCAAATAATGAAAGGATAGAAAGCGGTTTATGTTGGACCCTAAATATTTACGAAATGAGATAGAAAAAACGGCAGAGCGCTTGGCCGCGCGTGGATTCAAACTAGATGTTGAAGCCTATTCTGCACTTGAAGAGCAGCGCAAAGCGTTGCAACAGCAAACAGAAGAACTGCAAAACCAGCGTAATATGCGCAGTAAATCTATAGGTAAAGCAAAAGCCCAAGGTGAAGATATCGCGCCTTTACTTGCTGAAGTGGGAGATTTAGGTGCAAAGCTGGACGCTGCTAAGCAAGAATTTAGCGCGGTAACCGAAAGTTTAAAAGCATTTAGCCAAGGTATTCCTAATTTACCTGACGAATCTGTACCTGTGGGTAAAGATGAAGACGATAACGTTGAAGTGTTAAAGTGGGGACAACCTCGCGAGTTTGATTTTGATGTAAAAGATCACGTAGACGTAGCAGAAGGCTTATCTAAAGGGGCTGATTTTGAGTTAGCATCAAAATTAACCGGAAGCCGATTTGTGGTTATGCGTGGCAAAGTGGCGCGCATGCATAGAGCTCTTGCGCAATTCATGCTTGATACCCACGTAAATGAACATGGTTATGAAGAAATGTATGTGCCATTCCTTGTTAACGAAGCAAGTATGTTTGGTACTGGGCAATTCCCAAAGTTTGCTGAAGATGCCTTTCACACTAAACCTGCCACTGAAGAAGGGCAAGGTTTGTCTCTTATTCCAACAGCAGAAGTGCCGTTAACCAATACGGTTAGAGACGAAATTGTCGATAACGCCTCTTTGCCTCTTAAATTAACGGCTCATACACCGTGTTTTAGAAGTGAAGCCGGTTCGTATGGCCGTGATACCCGTGGCTTAATCAGGCAGCATCAGTTTGAAAAAGTAGAGCTGGTACAAATTGTTAAACCTGAAGAGAGTTTTGATGCTCTTGAAGCGTTAACAGGTCACGCGGAAACTATTTTACAAAAGCTAGGCTTGCCTTACCGAAAAGTCGTGTTATGTACCGGTGATATGGGCTTCGGTGCCTGCAAAACTTATGACTTAGAAGTATGGTTACCGGCGCAAAATACTTACAGAGAAATTTCATCGTGCTCTAACATGGGCGATTTCCAAGCCCGTAGAATGCAAGCCCGTTTCCGCAGAAGTGAAGGGGAAAAGCCTGAACTTGTGAATACCCTGAATGGATCAGGCCTTGCCGTAGGTAGAACCCTTGTGGCGATACTTGAAAATTATCAACAAGCCGATGGTAGTGTCACCGTTCCAGAGGTCTTGGTACCTTATATGAACGGTGAAACATCAATTTAAATTGTTCTATAGAGCAATTACAAGCATTTAGCGGGCTTAGGTAAGCCCGCTAGTTTAGTTGCTTGCTTAGCTGGACCTTTAGGAAATAACCTGTGTAGATAGCGGCTATTTCCTTTGTCTGCCCCTAGTGACAAAGCCATGGCTTTCACAAGGGCTCTAATTGCTGGGCTGGTTTCATATTCTAAGTAAAACTCTCTCACAAACCTTATCACTTCCCAGTGCGCTTCCGTCAGTTCTATATTGTCATTAGTGGCTATTATCAAGGCTAAATCTTCGGTCCAATCATCGAGGTTTGTTAGGTAACCTTCTTTGTCTGTGGCAATGACGTTGTCATTGTATATAAGTGTCATAAATACTCTTCAAGTCAGTTACGCGTAACTTTTATCGTGGTTTATAGATTAATTATAAAGTCTGATTTTTCAATAGCTTGAGTTACATCTTCGTCTGATATGTAACTCAGTCCTGAGATAAGGTCGTGCTTGTCTATTTTATGAAAGTTTAAGCTGTTTTGGCAAACATAAAGAGGCTCGATATCAAAAAAGGTAAAGCCACTTATGCGTTTTCCTGCATGTTTTTGGTGGTTCATTGGATCTTGGTTTTTGAGTAGTTGCAGTACGCCTTCACCTTTGAATATGACGTTGGCGTCATGCCCATAGGCCGTAGATGCCATTATTAAGTCATGGGCTTCGTTTGTGGTGCCATTGACATAAGGTGGGGTAGATATCACAAAGGTAATTGTGGCCATTATATTTGTACTTAAATTTGGACTAAGGTGTTACAGCGATGCAACGCTGAATAAAATTCACTTAAGCCCGTAAGTTCAAAAGGGCCGGTATTGTCTTCGTTAACACTTCTGTGTTTAGCTACAGTTGAACAAGCCACAAGGCGAACCTTGTACTTTTCTTTCAGTGCTTGCCAATCTTCAAAGTAATCAGCGTCGTTAGCAATAGTGACCGCACCAAAATATAAAAAGACAATTTCGTACTTTGTATGAGGCTCAGTAAGCTTATCCATACACACTTTAAGCAAAGCTTTACTTGATGGTGTTTTTGTTTGAGGGCTGACTAGCAGAGCATTTATCGATGTGTTCATAAGGTATAAATAAAAACACCCCTAAAAAGGGGTGTTTAGAAAAGTTAAAATGTATTTAGTCGTCGCCTAACACACCAAGCAAGCTTAATAGGTTTACGAATATATTATAAATATTTAGATATAAGCCAACAGTTGCAAGTATGTAGTTAGTTTCACCACCATTAATGATTCGACTTGTGTCATACAAGATGAAACCAGACATAATGAAGATAACCGCTGCACTAATTGCTAGGCTTAATGCTGGAATAGCAAAAAACAGGTTACCTAAGGCTGCAAGTACAACAACTAACAAACCTACCATTAAAAAACCGCCCATAAATGAGAAGTCTTTTTTCGTTGTTAATACATAAGCTGATAATGCGAAGAAAATAAGTGCAGTTCCACCTAGTGCTTGGGCAATAAGCGCTGAGCCACCAGGAATTGCAGCGTAGGCATTTAGCATTGGCCCTAAAGAACCGCCTAAAAGACCAGTGAAAAGGAATACCCAGTATATACCTGAAGCAGAATTTGCTTTCTTATTGACTATGAACATAGAGATGAAGCCACCTATAAACATAACCAAGGCTGCACCGCGACCAAGACCCATAGCCATTGTTGCAACTGCACACACAGCACTAAAGGCTAGTGTCATAGCTAGTAGCGTATAGGTGTTTTTAAGCACCTTGTTGGTTTGTAATACCGACGCTTCTGACGATTTTGAATAAACTGAACGTTGTTCCATCTTTTCCTCCAATAGAACGAAATTACACTTTATGTGTATTGTTAGGGTAGTTGTAGGGGTTTTGGTTCAATTTTTCAAGGTTTTTTAATTTAGAATTAGAAACTAATTCAATTTATGCCGTGTGATTTGCTTAACACTATAAAAATTGACTGATTAGAGTACAAATTGTTGAATAGATGAGCGGTTGACAACTTTTTTTAAATTAGCGCTTTACAAGCCTCAAAAAACCATTAATATGCGCATCACTTCAGGAGAGCTGGCAGAGTCCGGTTGAATGCACTTGACTTGAAATCAAGCGAAGGGTCAAACCTTCCGGGGGTTCGAATCCCTCGCTCTCCGCCATATTTAAGAAAAAGCCTCGTTTATACGAGGCTTTTTTTTTGCATTAAATTTAGCGTTGTTTAGTTTTAAACGTAATTTCTTTGCATTTGACTACATTGAATTTAAAGCTTTACGTAAGTTGAGTTACTCCACTATTCATAGACATAGCTGCGCGATTTCAGAATGAGTTAAGCTTTGCTGAATATTTGTTAAGCAGTTTATTTGTTAAATGTGCGATTTAGATAAAATGTTACAAACAGATGGAAGATAAACCCATAAAGCTATGCTATGGTTTTATCATTGATGATGATAAGTAATCAGGTGCACACGCATTCTAGTTATTAAGAGAGAGATAAGTGATAAAAGTCGTTCTTGTTGATGACCACGATTTGGTTCGGACAGGGATTAAACTAATATTACAGGACGTTGCCGATTTTAACATAATCAATGAAGCGAAATCAGGAGAAGAGGCAGTAGCAATATGCCGAAAACATTCCCCTGATGTTGTTTTAATGGATGTGAATATGCCTGGTATCGGTGGTTTAGAAGCCGTACGGCAAATTCGCCGTGTGTCTGATGATACCAAAGTTATCTGTTTATCCGTGCAAAAAGATCACCCTATTCCTAGTCAGGTTATGCAGTTAGGCGCTTATGGCTTTTTAACTAAAGACGCGGCACCTAAAGAAGTTATTAACGCTATCTATAAGGTTGCATCTGGACAAAAATATTTGTCTGTTGAGGTAGCACAAAGCATTGCAATGAGCAGCCTTGATACGAATAGTGAAAATCCGTTTGAAGACCTTTCAACACGCGAGCTGGATATTGCTATGCGGCTGACCAAAGGGGCTAAGGTGCCTGACATTGCTGGTGAATTGAATATTAGTGCGAAAACCGTTAACACGTACCGGTATCGCATGTTTGATAAGCTGGCGGTTGATTCGGACGTAGAGTTAACGCACTTGGCTATTCGGCATAAACTAATTTCCAGCGATAATCTATAACGTTGAACAATGTCTGATATTGTGACGTTTGACGCTGACGCGTTTTTAAAAGACTTAACTCACCGGCCCGGTGTTTATCGCATGTACGATAAACAACAAGATGTGATTTACGTTGGTAAAGCTAAAAATCTAAAAAAGCGGGTATCGAGTTATTTTCGTAAAAATGTAGAGCACGCGAAAACCCGTGCGCTAGTAAAACACATTGTTTCAATGGACGTCACTGTGGTGACAAGTGAAACTGAAGCGTTTTTGCTAGAAAATAACTTCATTAAAAAATACAAGCCTAGATACAATGTGTTGTTGAAAGACGACAAATCCTATCCGTATATTGTATTAACCAATCATAAGCACCCCAAATTAGGCTCTCATCGAGGTACACGTAAAAACGACGGTGATTATTTTGGCCCTTACCCAAGCTCATGGGCAGTAAGGGAAAGCCTGCGTTCAATGCAACGGATTTTTCCTGTTAGGCAGTGTGAAGACAGTTATTATCAAGCGAGAAGCCGCCCCTGTCTTCAGTATCAAATGCAACGTTGCAGCGCACCTTGCGTGAAAGGGCATGTTAGTGATGAAGAGTACAGTGAGTCAGTAGAACTCGTTAAATTATTCTTAAAGGGTAAAAACCAAGACGTTATTGAAACCTTGGTGACCAAGATGGAAGAGGCAAGCCAATCCCTCAATTTTGAAGCCGCAGCCAAATATCGCGATCAAATCAATGCACTGCGTAAAGTACAAGAGCAGCAGTTTGTTGCTGGTACACAAGACAACATGGATATTTTTGGTTTTGCATTTAAAGGGAATATGGCGTGCGTGCAGGTTATGTTTATTCGCGATAACCAACTACTAGGAAGTAAATCCTATTTTCCTCGAGTTCCGGCTACTGCCACAGAAGATGAAGTGTTTCAGTCGTTTTTCTTGCAGTTCTATTTATCAAAAAACAAGGCCATTCCCAAGCACATAGTGCTGCCAAGAGAGTTAGACGATGAAACGGCGATTGTTTCTGTGCTTAAACAAGAAGCAAAACACAGCGTGACTGTTTACAAAGGTGCTCGTGATGAAAAGCGCCGCTATTTGCACCTTGCCAATACCAATGCGCAAAATTCTTTAGACACCCAATACGCCGCACAAAAATCCGTTCATGCTCGCTATTTAGTGTTGGAGGAAGCACTTGAATTGGGTAAGCCAATTCAACGTATGGAATGCTTCGATATCAGCCATACGTCAGGACAACAAACTGTGGGGTCTTGCGTGGTGTTCAATAGAGAAGGGCCACTTAAATCAGATTACCGACGATTCAATATCGAAGGTATAACCCCAGGGGATGATTATGCAGCCATGGCACAAGTGCTTTCAAGGCGTTACAAAAAGCCTCACGAAGACACCAAAATTCCTGATATTCTTTTCATCGATGGGGGTAAAGGGCAGTTAAGCCAAGCTGAAGCGCATTTCGAAGACTGGCCTGTAGAGTTTAAACCCTTAATTATAGGTGTTGCTAAAGGGGTTAGCCGTAAAGCGGGCCTTGAAACCTTGATATCGGGCTACAGTCGCGACACAGTTCACTTAGACAGCCATTCACCAGGGCTTCACCTAATTCAACATATTCGCGATGAATCTCACCGCTTTGCGATTACAGGCCATCGTCAGCGTAGGCAAAAAGTGAAACGCACCTCCACTTTGGAAGGTATTAAAGGGGTAGGAGCTAAACGCAGGCAAGCACTACTAAAATATATGGGGGGATTACAAGGGCTGAAAAAAGCCAGTGCTGAGGAAATTGCTAATGTACCCGGTGTAAGTAGCCAACTTGCTGAAATCATTTATGAACATTTACATGCTTAGGCGCTATTAGTGGCTATCTTTGTTACTAAATGGCAAACTAGCGCCCAATAAGTGGCAATAGCGCCGCACCAAGAGAAGAGTTATGTGGACCATTCCCAATATTATTACTTCATTTCGCATCGGGTTAATTCCGGTGTTTGTATTCGTTTATTTTCTAGATTGGCGATGGGCGCATGAAATCGGCGCTTTTATTTTTTGGCTTGCCGCGGTAACGGACTGGTTTGACGGTTATTTGGCGCGTAAGCTAAAACAAACCACACCCTTTGGTGCCTTTCTAGACCCTGTAGCCGATAAACTCATAGTGGCGGCTGCATTACTGATGATCACCCACACTTATGCGTCTGTTGCGATTACGGTTCCCGCAGTGGTGTTAATGCTCAGAGAAATTTACGTATCAGCCTTGCGAGAATGGATGGGAACGAAAGGTCAACGAGATAAAGTAAAGGTGTCGGTAATAGGAAAGTGGAAAACCACAGTGCAAATGCTCGCACTTATTGGTTTGTTGTCGGGTTTGCAGTCATTTATGGGGGTTCCTTTATATTGGGTAACCTTAGGTCATATTTTGTTGTACGTTTCTGCAGCACTTTCCCTTTGGTCAATGATCACGTATTCAATTTCTGCGTGGCCAAGTATACGAGATGGGGCAAAATAGTCTAAAAAGCAAGCAAACAGTACGTAGTTGATTGAAAACTACGCATTCAGTGCGGATTATTGTTGACTCTTATTAAAGTGAATGTAGAATGCGATTCCACATTGAGTTGTACAGCAATAACATGTTGTAAACGACGCGGGAATAGCTCAGCTGGTAGAGCACAACCTTGCCAAGGTTGGGGTCGCGAGTTCGAATCTCGTTTCCCGCTCCAAACTCAAGTGGCGGAATGGCAGAATGGCTATGCAGCGGATTGCAAATCCGTGGATCTCGGTTCGACTCCGGGTTCCGCCTCCATATAAAAGGGCAACCAGCCCACACCTGCACATTATGTGCAATCCCGATGCCCGGGTGGTGAAATTGGTAGACACAAGGGATTTAAAATCCCTCGTCGGTAACGACGTGCCGGTTCAAGTCCGGCCCCGGGCACCATTTTTAAAGGGATGTGGCGAAAGTTCCTATTTTCCAAGTTAAAAATCCCTGATGTTATAGTCTGAAATATCTTCAGCGAATATTTTTCGTTTTATAGATTACACGAATTGATTAAAAAGAATTTTTTTCATAGCCGCATCGGGTTTTACTCTTTCCGCACAAATACCCTTGGCTTTGCGCGATAATAAAATGAACTGGCCGCAATAGATAAGCAACGACAAATTTGCACAACATTATTGCCCATCTTATTTAACCTTACCGCAATCTGTTGGCGATGCTCATTTCCAATGCGAATAAGGCTGAAACGTTTTAACAGGCTATTGTCATTCTCTAGTTGTTTGACTTGTTTTTCTAACGCCTGAATTCGAAGCTGTTCTTGCGTTAAAGCGCTGGCTTTGGGAGTGACACCTTTATGTTCCTTTTGGTATTGCGACACCCATCTCTGGATAGAAGAGATACTGACACTCATTGCTTTAGCGGCATCATCCTGTCGGTAACCATGAATAATGACCAGCTCAGCACATTCTCGTTTAAACTCTGTTGTTAAGTTTTTCTTTGGCATTTTAACCTCGCTAGTTAGTTGAATTTTACCTCTAACGAAGTCTCTAGTTAAATCGTACCGTTACAGAGGCAAAGCGGTTCGATGGAGTCTTGATGGTGTCGGCATAAAAAATGGTTCGGAAGTATGTTATTGCTCTTCTTCTTTTATATTTTCTGTACTCGCAGGAACATACTCAATTTCAAGACCTGCAAGCGGGTAAATAATAGTTTTCTTCTCACTGAAGACAGCAATACTTGTTGTCGAGGCGGCTATGATTTTTCCCTGTAGGATAAATTTACGTTCTTTATTAGCATTTTCTTTATAAATAAACATGCAATCCTGCTGATTACTTTGTCCATGAAGGCAATCGACAGCTTCGCTCTTTTCTTTTATAGCTTGCTCTTTTCCAGCTTCATAACCTTTGTAAGGAAAGACAATCAGAATAAAGTAAATAAACAAAGTGATGAATGGAAGTGTCGCTCCGAACAATCCAAAAAGAAATGATATTACCGTACATTCTTTCAGTTTCTGAATCGGTGCCTTTGATTGTTTGACTAGGTTTATTTTGACTGAATGATCTGCCTTTTTTTTAGTTTCAGTATTAAGCTGCTTTTTTAACGTAATTTCATTCGTAATATATGCAATAACAGCGAGAATAAAAAACAGGAGGGCAAACCAAAAACTAAACCATTTTAAGTGTTCTAGTGTTTTTGAAAATATATCGATTGTTCCACTGAGTGCCCAATTATAAGTGTTCATTAAAATGTCATAATTGGTTACGGGGAACAGATCAGAATAAACGTTATACTCCGTTAAATATCCAGCTCTGAAATAATACCCAGTTGTGTAAATCATTGGTATTGATAGGGTAAATAACCCAATAATTATTGTAATAATATTGGAAACGCTTAGTGTGGAAGGTTTAGGTTTTACTCTATCTTGAATCCTTTCTTGTGATGTTTTTAGGTAAACTAATTGTGAGATTTGAGTATGTTCTCCAGCCTCAAATTTTTGTGTGATTGGATCTGTAGTTGTAAATATTGGACTACTCATGACATTTCCTGTTGATTTGATATATTTCTTAAATGTCTTCAATGGATATTTAGTAGAAACAAAGAAGTTTAAGTTTGCGTTAAGTATTTTCAACAAAAACTGAGTACTAGGAAAAGTCCATTAGTATGAAATTTAATAACTATAAGAAAGAAGTAATTTAGGACTCCGTACATTGGAGCAGAATTTAAAGCTGAGAATTGAAAGAAAGAGGCATGAAACTTCTTTCCATTTTGTTATCTATCGAAATGACGGGAGATTTGAGGGTGTTTGATACGAAAATATAGGTCGATGATTTGCAGTCGTTCTATTTTGTGTGTTCTCTTTTTGGGTGATGAACCTGAAGTTTCGGATTGCAGGTAATAGCCCATCCATCGCATATTAAGGTTTTGTGACCGAATATATTTCTTTTGAAATGCTCTCTCATCAAAAATTGTATCGAATAACACTTTGAAATCATTGTTAAAAAAGTTCGGTTTATTCCCGTAATAAGGCATCATTTTAAAGTTAACAAAATTAACCGCCTATAATACTTAATCCAAGTTTATAATTAAATTTTGAACGTTATTTTTCGTCAAAACCCGATATTCATCCCAATTAACCGGCCGAAGCATTCATATAGTTTTATTTAAAGCTCACTATTAAGTAAAAAGATAAAGACTAGCGTAGCGATACAACTGAATATTAGAAGTTATTTGTATTTTTTTTTATCATGAGTATACTTAATTATGTACATAATTAAGTATACTGCTAATTGAATTAAGGTGATTTATGGCTGTTCAATCAATATTGGCTGAAAAAACTGTTTCAGTGACGGAGTTGAGAAAAAAGCCGTGTGACTATTTTATGGATGAGCCTGTAGCTGTTTTATCCAACAATAAAACAGCTGGTTATATGGTTAGTGCAGAGCTGTACGAGCAAATGATAAAGCTAATAGAATCGCAGTCAAAAACATCACGTTTTAGACCGTCATATACACGCCTCGCACAAATAGCTGAGAATGGAAATAATGTATTATTATCTGCTTCTGATGACGATTTGGGTGATTTTTCAGAGTGATACGTGTTTTTAAAAGTGCTGTTATTTGTAAAATAATGGAAAGTGAAGAACTTGATGCGCTTATTGATGATTTTAGAAGTTACAAACTCACAGGTAATCCGCCTGAGCATTTTGGTCGTGACGTTCCATATGATCACCCTAACAATTTACCAATCGTATTAGCTGAGAGAATTCAACATATACATTTAGGTAATGAAGACAAGCCATTTTCTTCGAAGAAAATACAATTTTATCAAACCAGTGATATTCATCTTGTCTATTGCCAAGGCGTGTTGGATAAAAACTGCTATTTACTAATGACAATACTATCACCAAACGCACATGAACAATCTAAATCGACAGATATTATGTATAAACTAGGGATAATGGCCGAGAAATTCAGATTACAATTCTAATTTGCAAGCTTTGCTGATACCGAAGAAAATACTGCCCAAACCAATGGGCAGCACAATATCAATTAAACCTAATCAGCCGTTAACTCTTGGCGAATAATTTCAGCACCTGCGCTTAGGGCTTTTAATTTTGCGCTTGCCACCTCACGAGGTAAAGGGGTCATACCGCAGTTAGTGCAAGGGTATAGTTTATCGGCATCTACGTACTCAAGGGCTTTACGC
The DNA here is from genome assembly GCF_017368475.1 of Alteromonas sp. 5E99-2. Lineage (GTDB taxonomy): Bacteria > Pseudomonadota > Gammaproteobacteria > Enterobacterales > Alteromonadaceae > Alteromonas_F. Next base: position 287,513 of record NZ_JAFNJE010000003.1, on the reverse strand, counting down.
AAGGTTGCAGCGACTTCTTCTGGGGTTTCTATAGAATTCGTTGCCACATCTATAGCGCCTACCATAACTTTTTTGCCTCGAATGAGTTCAAGTAACTCAATAGGCACGTGAGAGTTATGGCATTCTAGTGAAATAATGTCGATATTGGATTTTTGCAGCTTAGGAAAGACATCTTCGTATTGTCTCCATTCTGAGCCTAGGGTTTTTTTCCAATCAGTATTGGCTTTTATGCCGTATCCGTAGCAAATGTGTACTGCTGTTTCACATTGCAGCCCTTCAATGGCACGTTCTAAGCAGCGAATTCCCCAGTCGTTCACATCTTCAAAGAAAACATTAAATGCGGGCTCGTCGAATTGAATAATATCGACACCGGCGGCTTCTAGTTCTTTGGCCTCTTGATTAAGAATTTTTGCAAATTCCCAGGCTAACTTTTCACGGCTTTTATAGTGATCGTCATAAAGCGTATCTATCATTGTCATAGGGCCGGGTAGCGCCCATTTAATTGGTTGGTTGGTTTGTTGGCGTAAAAACTTAGCGTCTTCAACAAACACTGATTTTTGGCGGCTCACTGGGCCTACAACCGTTGGCACGCTAGCATCGTAACGGTTGCGAATTCTTACGGTTTTACGGTTTTCAAAATCAACACCGTTAAGGTGTTCAATAAAGGTGGTAACAAAGTGCTGACGTGTTTGTTCGCCGTCACTGATGATATTCACACCAGATTGAAGCTGATCTTGTAGCGACAAACGCAACGCGTCTTGTTTGCCATGAGTGAGCTCGTCACCTTCTAATTTCCAAGGTGACCAAAGTGTTTCTGGCTGCGCTAACCAAGAAGGCTTAGGTAAACTGCCTGCAGTTGAGGTTGGTAATAGTTTTTTCATAGTCATCTCTTATAGGTTAGGAAGCGACGGAGCGTAGTTTGCAGACCATTGCTCAAGCACAGTTTGATAAGGTTTAACAAAGTGTTCGTGTGCAAATTTTCCTTGCTCAGTTGCAAGTCGACTGCGCTCTTCTCTGTCGTACACAATTTGCGTTACCGAGTGGTCAGAATTTTTCAGGTTTGGCTGGTAGCTTTTTCCTGCGGTCGCGTTGGCGTTGTATATTTCTGGACGGTAAATTTTTTGGAAGGTTTCCATTGTACTGATCGTACTTGCGAGCTCTAAGTTAGAGTAGTCGTTCAGCAAATCACCAAAGAAATAGAATGCCAAAGGCGCGACGGTGTTAGGCGGCATAAAGTAACGCACCTGCAACCCCATCTTTTTGAAATACTGTTCGGTTAATGAAGATTCATTAGGCTGATATTCAATTCCTAATACAGGGTGCTGGTTTTCAGTTTGCTGATACACTTTATTGTCAGACACACTGAGGCATATTACAGGCGTTTTATCAAAATGACGTTGATAAGTCTTAGAGCTCACAAAGTGTTTAAACAATTTGCCGTGAAGCTCACCGAAATCAGATGGAATACTAAATTTGGGTTGGTCTTTATTGTGATCAGGGAGTAATACGCTGAAATCATAATCGCGGATATAGGATGAGAAGTTATTGCCAACAATGCCTTCGATGCGTTTATTGGTTTTGGTGTCCACAATATAGGTTTGCAAAATTTCTATAGAAGGGAAGGCGTCGCCTTTATCATCAACATCCATTTCTACTGAAATAATTTCAAGCTCAAGTGAATACCGATCACTTGTTGGGTTATCCCAATGCACTAGGGCGTTAAAGCGATTATTGATCATAGCCAGCGCATTGCGTAAATTTGCTTTTCGGTTATCACCTCTAGCTAAATTAGCAAAGTTAGTGGTAATACGAGTGTTATCGGAAGGCTGATAGTCTTCGTCAAAACTGATGCTTTTTATGGAAAATTTGAAATCTGTATTCATGGTAACTCGGTATCCAGTACTTATCTGTAATTAGTGTCTCAATTCAAAACAAGAAAAAAATGGGTCAAGGTTAAGAGCATGGTGTGAGTTATACAGATTCGCTTACATGAATAAAAATGATTTAATTTCATTAATACATGAATATTGTTCATGGTTTTTTTTTGTTGCAAGGGTATTTAGTCAGTAACTATAATTCAAAGGTTGTTATTATTGATTTAGAAAACAAAGAGATAAATATGCTTAATCTGCCTAAAGAAGCGGTTATAAAGCGCCGGCATAAATCTGAAAATAACAGCTAATAACCACCCAACCCTTATATTGGCACATTAGTCTTTATTTGTTGTTTTAGTATGTGACAAGGTTAGGGGTATCTGATAATTGTAAGGTTCTAATAATAATTATTTTTTATGAGGCGTCGATTAATGCGTTTACTAGTCCCAGCTTGTTTTTCTGTTTTGTTATTGACTTATACTGCCGATGTGTCTTCAGCGGATGTTACCCCTATAAAGAGTGTACAAGAGTACAGTGATATTGGGTCTTTATCTGGCGGTGAAATTGCGAATGCAATCGCGTCTCATAAAGTAACTTCAGAAGCCGTTGTAAGTTATTACCTAAAACGTATTCAACAGCTTGATGGCAAAGTAAACAGTATTATTGCACTTAATCCCAATGCCCTTGCTGAAGCGCGAGAAAAAGATAAAGAAATAGGAAATAAAAAGAAGCTAGGCCGATTACACGGCGTACCTGTTTTAATTAAAGACAATATTGAAACAAAAGAACTTCCAACTACGGCAGGGTCGCTAGCGTTAGCGCTAAATAAAACTGAACGAGATGCGCCTATTGTTGCAAGGCTGCGAGCTGAAGGAGCCATTATTTTAGGTAAAACAAATTTATCTGAATGGGCTAACTTTCGTTCTAACGATTCAATCAGTGGCTGGAGCGCAGTAGGTGGGCAGACCAGAAACCCGTTTAGTTTAGATCGCTCTCCCTGTGGGTCCTCGTCAGGTACAGGTGCAGCTATAGCATCTCAGTTTGCGCCATTAGGAATAGGTACGGAAACAAACGGTAGCGTTATGTGCCCATCTGCTATGAACGGCATAGTGGGCTTTAAACCAACAGTGGGCTTGATGCCTCGTACTCATATTGTGCCTATTTCGTTTACTCAAGATACCGCAGGCCCTATGACTCGAAGCGTAAAAGACGCAGCGTTAATGTTATCGGTTATGGCAGGTAGCGACAGTGGTGATAAAGCATCTGCATTGGCCGATAAAAATGCCGATAACTATGTAGAAAAACTCGATGGCAACATTAAAGGTTTGCGCATTGGTGTGTTGCGTTGGTCTCAAGGTAATCGCCCCGCCATTACTGATGCGTTTAATCAGGCGGTTGACGTGGTGAAACAAGCTGGTGCGAGTATTGTTGATATTGAATCCTTTGATGCCCCAGAAGGTCTTGGTCGTGATGAACTATTAGTATTAGAAACTGAATTTAAACACTCGTTAAATGCCTATTTAGCTGATGCAGCCCCTGATGTGAAGTATCGTTCGTTGGAAGAAGTGATTAAATTCAATGAGTCAAGTGAAAGAGAAATGGCATTGTTTGATCAAAGCTTAATGCATTCTTCACAAGAAAAACCCCCCATTGATGGCAAAGAATACCAAGATGCACTGGCAAATATACTGACGGGTACCCGAGAAAAGGGCATTGATCTACTGCTAAAAGAACATAATGTTGATGTATTAATGATGCCATCCCGTCCAGCCGCCTTTTTGATTGACCCTGTGTATGGCGATAATTACCCCGGAGGTTCAGTTGGCGCAGGTTGGTTAGCGGCTATTGCTGGTTACCCCATTATAACGGTTCCTATGGGTAGCGATAAAGGTTTACCACTTGGTGTTGGCTTTATGTCAGGTGCATGGAACGATGCGCAAGTATTGCAAGTTGGATATGCCTATGAGCAAGGGTCGAAGAAAATCATGACACCAACATTTGCACAAAGCGGATTTGAATTAGACGCAACCAAAGACGGGTTAGCGCCGCAGTAGTTTTGCGCTGATACAGACATGGGCTACACTCTAATAGTCGGGCGATAAATGGTAAGGCTATAATAAGAGTGTAGCGATGTTTTATTTGATGACAACAGGGGATATCTGTTGTTAAATAACGAAACAAATAGGGTAATATGCTGTCTTAGTTTATATTAGCTTTAAAATCGACATTCATCGACATTCATCGGCATTAAGAGAGGAAGGATTATGTTTAGTAGAAACACCAAAGACAAAACGCCAACATCTCATATCGGAAGCCAAGATAAGTTAAATATGGACAATGCCTATATTGATAAAAACGGCATTGTGAGTTTGAACTTAAACAGCGAAGATGTTCAAAATAGAATTAAGTCACAAATACAAAAAATCGCGAGTTTAAAACAGTTCGCAAATTAAAAAGGAATTAATTTGGCAGCCTTGGTTTTAGGGATCGTATTGATAATTGGTTATCACTTCGAGTCAAAAAACCCTATAGGAAGGTTGAAATTCGTTCGTAAAACCGGTTACCACATCTATTTCAGCGCTGGACGCAGTGGTTTAATACTCTTTGTTTTTGCATTAATTCCTTGGTTAATCATAGATTTTTATGATCTTCCCTCTACCGTTTTTAACTTTAGCCAAGTAGACCCTTCAACAACCTTCTTGAAGAATCACGAACAGTGGATTGTCATTAAAAGTATTTCCGTTGCCATCGCCATGTATGTGCTCAGTGTCATATCGTCGTTTTGCCTTACCCAGTATTACAAATTCAATAAACGTAAGCTGGTGGATAAACTTTTTGATATTGCCAACGACCTTGAGAAGCTGATTATTGAGTCTACGTTTAATGCGTCGCCAATTCGGATTGAACTTGAATGTGGAAAAATTTATGTTGGCTTTCCTCAATCACCAGATTTAGAACAAGGTGAAATTACCCATTTAACCTTATTACCTTTGCTTAGCGGCCAGCGTGATAAAGATCAAAAAATAGTATTAACGAATAACTACGAGAAACATTACGGAGTGTTGCTGCAAGAGCCCAGTGACAACACATCATCGTTTAATTTATTGTCTGAATTTCGCGTTGTTATTCCAGCAACCACCATTATTATTGCTTCTAAATTCGATTTAGAGTCGTTTATCGCAATAGAAAACAGCTTTGTGTATGCTGATTCTGCTAAATAGACGCCTTATCCCTTTTTTATTATGAGTATTCCAATGACAACTATTATTGAAACTCGTTTTACCCGTCCGGGTTCAACGAACAAACCTAGATTAACTGAGATAACGCCAAACCTCATTGTTGATATCGATGAAGAAGGTAAAACGTGTTTCACTACTGAGGAGCTACAGGAACAGTGTAGCAGGTGGGAAGTTTCTCCAAACCAAGGATTAGTTATCACTGAAGCTGGAGGGACGTTTTGCGCTCCTAGGCTGGCATGGATCCTAATGAATTCTGGCTTTTTAAACGTATCAGTGATTAAGCCTGAACAGCTAAATGGCATTGAAATAGACAAACAAGAGTTTGATAAAAGCTTACTGTCTGGTTTATCCGCAGCAGGGTTTGTGGGAAAAGATGAAGTTGTTGAAGCGAGCAACAAAGCCCAACAAATCATTGATGTTCGAGGTGCTGCACGTTTTTCAGGGGATGAAGCAGATCCAAGACCAGGAGTTAGAGCAGGGCACATACCTCATTCAACGAATATGCCTTACAAGGTATTTTTAAGTGATAACGATGGTGAGGTGTTTCTGCCAGTTGAAAGCCTGAGAGTGGTATTTTATGACGCGGGTATTGACCTAGATAAACCCATTATTTTTAGCTGTGGTTCTGGTATTACCGCGTGTATAGGCGCTTTGGCAGCGCGTTTGTGTGGTGCAAAAGACGTTGTGGTATACGATGGCTCATGGGCAGACTGGGGTAGTGATGTCACTTTGCCTTGTGCCACAGGGCATGACTAATGAATATAGTTGTATTAACCGGGGCGGGTATTTCCGCTGAATCAGGTATTCGTACATTTAGAGACAGTGGAGGCTTGTGGGAGAACGAAAGAATAGAAGATGTTGCAACACCAGAAGCCTTTAGCGCAAACCCGAATAGAGTGTATGATTTTTACAATACAAGACGTCAACAGCTGTTTGACCCGCAGCTACAACCCAATAAAGCTCATGTTGCCTTAGCGGAATTTGCTCGTTTATCTAGCGTAAACATGACGCTAGTGACACAGAATGTAGACAATTTACATGAACGGGGTGGTAGCGATAATGTTGTTCACATGCACGGAGAGTTACTTTCAGCAAAGTGTGTAAAAAGTCATGAAACAGTGCGCTGGAATGGCGATTTAACCGCCTTGAATACATGCCAGTGCTGTCAGCTAGCCCAACCCATGCGACCGGATATCGTGTGGTTTGGTGAAATGCCTTTATATATGGAGCGTATTTATCAGGCTATTGAAACAGCCTCTTTATTTTGTGCCATTGGTACATCTGGCTCTGTTTATCCCGCAGCAGGTTTTGTTGATATTGCACGCCAGTGTGATGTAGAAACGACGTTGATTAATTTAGATGAAACCGATAATGGTCATTTTGATAACCGTTATTTAGGTAAGGCGTCAGAATGCGTACCTAGGTGGATAGAAAGTGTAAAGGCGAAGTATGAATTGGACTGAATTTGCGACCCTTGCGACTATTCATTTTCTAGCTGTGGCCAGTCCAGGGCCAGATTTTGCGGTAATTGTGCGCCATAGTATGCATCATGGTAAGAATATCGCATTAGTCACTAGCTTAGGAATTGGTTTGGCTATTTTGGTACATGTTGCCTATTCGCTGTTGGGTGTCAGCCTAATTATTGCAACTACACCTTGGTTATTTTCTACAATTAAATATGCGGCAGGTGCATATTTACTGTATTTGGCATATGGGGCGTTAACTGCGCAGGCATCGGGTAAATCTGCTCCTGATGATTCTACGGAAACACAATCAACTATCACAAAGAGAAAAGCGTTTTCCGTTGGTTTTATAACAAATGGGTTAAACCCTAAGGCGACGTTGTTTTTTCTATCGATATTTACCTTGGTGATAAGTCCCGATACGCCTTTTACAATAAAAGCATTTTACGGAGGCTACTTTGCAGTTGCTACGACACTTTGGTTTTGTTTTTTAACCTTACTATTGAATATTCGTTCAGTAAGAGAATGGCTGCACCGTTGTGGTTATTGGGTAGATAAAATGATGGGGGTCTTGCTATTGATAGTGGCTGCCAATGTGCTGTTTTTTGCCCACGTTTAATTTTTTTTAGTTATACTGGCATTTCCTTAGAATCATACAAATAACTATGATCCGTAAATCCAGCTTATTGAGAATTGCACTTTCCTTTACCGTTGCTATCGCGCTGGTGGCTTATTTGTGGTCGGTGTCTACAACACCGGTAGAAAAAAACTTAGTACCCTCCATATCAAAAAGTGCAGATAAACCCGTCCCGGATTTTTCTCAATATACTCAAACTAAAAAGAAAAAAACGGCATTTTTTGATTACCTGAAACCAGAAATTCAGCAGCAAAACGATCATATCTTAGGTATCCGGCACCAATTATTACTAATGAAACGCAAAGCTGATAATGGTGAAGTATTAGCTTTCAGAGAGTCTGAAAAATTGAATTGGCTAGCAAAAGAGTATCGAGTTGAAAGTGATGAAATCGCTATCGGAGGCAAAGGCGAGGACAGTCAATCTTCATTGATAAATGCATTGTTGGTTCGCGTAGATATTATCCCTTTAGATTTAGTGCTGGTTCAAGCTGCCAATGAGTCAGCATGGGGGACTTCACGCTTTGCTAGGGAAGGTTATAATTTCTTTGGCTTGTGGTGTTTTACTGAAGGGTGTGGTTTCGTGCCTAATTCTCGAAATGCAGGAGCCATTCACGAAGTTGAAAAATTTGATAACCTCACCGATGCAGTTTACACCTATTTACGTAACTTAAACCGCCACGATGCATATCAAGAACTCAGAAAGGTTAGGGCCCAATTACGGGCAAACCAACAACCAATCAGTGGCAATGCATTAGCTGAAGGATTAGTTAACTATTCTGAACGAGGCCATGAATACGTGGAAGAAATTCAGGCAATGATAAGAATAAATAAAAAGTATTTTTAAAAATGAAAAGCCTACTCGTGTTAATTTTAAGTTTATCCTTTGTTCTTGAAGCTTGGGGTAATACCATAGAAACAAAATATTATGATTTTCATCGTCATATTCAAAATCTACGCCATCCAGACACTAGCAAATTAACCTATTCATTTGGTTTTATTCATGTTGACACTCAGACATTATGTCAAATTAATGAGGCTACATTAGCGTTAAAAGATCAAACGATTGATTTGATTGTAGACACTGAATACCGTTTTAAAATGCCATCGACAGATGATTCGGAACTTGCGAATGGTAAGGTCGTACTTGATGTAATTGAATCGCCTGATGCATGTGAGATGTCGGTCCGATTAGAAACCAAGGAAGAGTATTTAAAGGTTAAATACAGTAAAGAAGATCTAAACGACATAAAACGTCAATACGTTGCTTTTTTCAACGAAATGGGCAGTTTCATGTCGTTTGGCGTGCCGTCAGTGAATGGCCTAATGATCACTTTTGACAATAAATACCTTTATCATGATTTTAAAGGTATCGGCAAAATTCAAAATGGCTTTATGATCATTGAAAATCAAATGCTAAGCGACATTGATACAATTATTTTCCCTGAAGTACCAGCGCGTATTACTGCTTTAACCTCGCGTTAAAGTGAAATAAGTTGGAAGTGAATTTGTTCGGCTAAACGCTGAATAGACTCTTCTCCTACTTTAATTAATTCTGCTGCGCGGTGAAATTCCATTAAGCCTACGTTCTCTAATCGAGGTTCAATTAACATATCAGGAGGATCGCCCGCCAATCGCGAGCGAGTGACTCTAGCTTGTAGTATTTCTAGGGAATTATTCATAACTGAAATAATACTGGGCGGTGATTTAGCGTCTTTATCGCCTTTTGCATCAGAAGAAAATAATTGTCCGAATACATTTTTGCTTTTACTGAAAAAGTCATCAGTAGATTGTTGTACTTTTTCGTGCTTAACACTCATGGACGCTGAGCGCTGCGGTCTAAAGTCAGCACTTAAGTTAACGGCGATAACAAAATCAGCGCCCATTTGCCGACACAAGTTCACTGGCACTGGATTAACAACAGCACCGTCTACCAACCACTTTTCACCATGCGCGACAGGCGAAAATAACGCAGGAATAGCGCAGGAGGCTCTTACTGAGTCGCCTACCTTTCCGTGCCGGAAAGTCACTTCTCTTCCACTGTACAAATCAGTTGCTAATGTGGCAAACGGCTTACTCATTTCTTCAAATGTGGGTGCACAAAAATCTTCTGCGAATTTTTCGAAAACCTTGTGAGCTGAGGCTAAACCGCCTTTACCTAACCCCATCCCCATCAGTGCTAGCACTTGCCACTCGGTAAGGGATTCTGCCCACTCTTTTAATTCAGGTAATTTTCCACTGCAATATGCCGCGCCTACATAGGATCCAATCGAAGTACCAGCAACCACATCTATTTTAACGCCAAGGCTTTCTAATGCTTGAATTACCCCTATGTGAGTCCAACCTCTAGCGGCTCCAGCGCCGAGTGCAAGCCCTATCTTCATTAATTCAATCCTTTTGAAGGAATATGTGATTCGAGAGTCACTATTTGTGGCTCCGCGCTGGCTGGTGATGGAGTGCTAAAGTCAGGTGTGTCAAATGCGGTGTCTCCGTCATTCACTGGCCTTTGAGTCTTATTCGTCACATTGAAATCATACAGACTTCTATCGAGCATATGACTTGGTGTAATGTTTTGCATACTGCTGAACATAGATTCAATTCTACCGGGGAACCTTTGGCCCCAGTCCTCTAGCATGGCTTTCACAGATTGGCGCTGTAAGTTTTCTTGTGACCCACATAGATTGCAAGGAATGATAGGGAAGTTGAGCTGCTGTGAATATTGAACAATTTCGTTTTCAGAGCAATAAGCCAATGGACGAATAACAATATGATTACCATCATCACTGACTAACTTGGGCGGCATAGATTTAATTCTGCCACCGTGAAACATGTTTAAAAAGAGTGTTTCGAGCATGTCATCGCGATGGTGCCCAAGCGCAATTTTGGTTGCGCCTAATTCGGTAGCAGTTTTGTACAAAATTCCTCTGCGTAATCGCGAACACAGTGAACATGTGGTTTTGCCTTCAGGGATTTTGTCTTTAACTATGGAGTAGGTATCTTCTTGTACTATTTTGTAATCAACATCTAAACCCTCTAAATACTGAGGTAAAACATGTTCAGGAAAACCGGGCTGCTTTTGATCTAGGTTAACTGCCACAATATCAAAATGAATGGGAGCGATATTGCGAAAATACAGCATGATATCGAGTAGAGTGTAGCTATCTTTCCCTCCAGATAAACACACCATGACTTTGTCGCCATCTTCAATCATTGAAAAATCGTTAATGGCTTTTCCTACATGTCGTCGTAAACGTTTTTGCAGTTTATTAAAGTCGTATTGTTTTTTTGCAGTTGACACTGTTCACTCAGTCTATCATTTCACGTAATGGTATTGATTATACAAAACGCTGAATCAGAAAAGTAGCGCCACAGCACTAGTGGAATAAAAAACACCCCAGATTTGGGGTGTTTTGAAGTCAGGTAATTAAAAAAATATCTTACAGCTGAGATTGTAAGTAGTTGTTCAATCCTAAACGCTTGATTAAACCCAGCTGCTGTTCTAGCCAGTGAGCGTGATCAACTTCAGTATCGTCGAGTAACACAACTAACATGTCTCGAGTTACATAGTCTTTTTCCTGTTCGCACAGTGCAATCACGTCTTTAAGTGCTGCGGCTACTTCATATTCAACCCGTAAATCGCTTTCTAGCATGCTAGGTACGTCTGCGCCTATTTCAAACCCTGTTCTGGTTTGCATGTCAGGGGTACCGCCTAAAAACAGCATGCGCTCTATAAGTTTGGTTGCATGACCTTTTTCATCATCAAACTCATGGTTAATGCGTTCAAATAGCTTATTGAAGCCCCAATCTAGGTACATTTGAGAATGTATGAAGTATTGGTCCATTGCTGCAAGTTCAAAGGCTAACAGGGTGTTAAGTGCATTGATTACTTTTTGATTGTCTTTCATTATCCGTTCTCCCCAATAACTTGAGCTTGTAGATAATTTTCAAGGCCCATGTTTTCAATCTGATATTCCTGAGTTTCAATCCAGTCTAAGTGTTCTTCTTCGTATTCAAGTATCTCAGTCAGCATGTCTCTGCTGACAAAATCACTGAGTTCCTCACATAACGAAATTGCAGAACGAACAACGGCAACATGCTCTGTTTGGAAACGTTTATCGCACGCTAACATTTCTGGCGTATCTTCACCTATGTACAATTTACCCAAAGCTTGTAGGTTGGGAAGTCCCTCTAAAAAAAGCACTCGCTCAATAATGGCATCGGCTTGTTTCATGTCTTTAATCGATTTTTTGTAGTGCTTTTTATCTAGCTCAACTAAACCCCAATTTTTATACATACGGGCATGTAAGAAAAATTGGTTAATCGATGTAAGCTCTGACGTTAATACGCCATTCAGTGCGGCAATAACTTTAACATCACCTTTCATGAGACTTCCCTCATTAAATTAATAATATAGTAGTATGATAGATGAATACTAGAGAAAGTCAAAAAAATCTTTATAAAACAACGACATAGTAATGATAATGATTTTCGATAAGGTGTAGATTCCTATTTGATTAGTGGCTAACTTCAACACTATCAATAAAAGCTAAACTTTCTTCTGCAAAGCCTAAACCGGCTTCGTTGTAGAAGTTAAATACTTTATCTATCCCATTAATCAATAACTTATCGACTTCATCTTGATACCGAGCCACGGCTGCTACCTTGCCTTTAAAGCCTGCATTTTTAAGTTGGCGGTTAATATTTATGGCATCATCGATTGAGGGAAGCGCAAGTAAAACAAGTTTTAAACAGCGAATATCGGTATTTTCCCAAAAATCGATATCTTCGCCGTCACCTAACGCTACTTGAATACCTTGTGCTTTTAACTTAGCTACTTTTTCTTTATGGGCATCAATTCCCCATACCGTTTTGTCAGTTAACTTGGATAATGACTTACACGCGCCTGTTCCAACACGACCCATACCAACTACAAGAAACTCTGCCTCATTTAACACAGGGTAAATGTCTTCAGGAAGTCGTCTTTGTTTTTCGAATTTTTTAAGTCTCGACTTCATTTTTGTGTATTGCTGATGAGACGAACCATAAGCAACACTGGTGATAATAAATGACACGGACGTTGCTAAGGCTAAAATCACCAGCCATTCTTCACCGAGTAGCCCAATTGATACCGCGAGCGCACCGATAATTAAACCAAATTCACTATAATTAGATAATACTAAGGCGGAAAGGTAGGCTGTTCTGGCTCGTAGTCTTAATGAAGAAAACAGGCCGTAAAACATAATAAACTTGAGTGGAATAAATAAACACAGTACCAGTGCCATAACAACCATAGACCAAGTGGGCAGAGCAGTCAGCCCAATGCTTAGAAAAAAGCCGATGAGGAATAAGTCTTTAAAACTCAGCAAAGACTTTGATAACTCTACTGCCTTACTGTGTTTGGAAAGTAAAATGCCAGCAATAAGAGCTCCCAAGTCGCCTTTAATGTCGACAGCTTCAAACAAGTGGTAGCCACCAAGGGCGAAAATAAACCCCGTTAAAGGCAATAATTCTCCATGCCCGGAGCGATTGATAACTTGATAAATAAAAGGAACTAGAGGAAACAGCGCTAATAGTGCTAATGCGTAGATTGAAGGGACTTTACCTGTGGCAATAACCATATAAATTACAGCAAAAACGTCTTGCATGACTAACACTGCAATAGCAATTTTTCCGTGGCGCGTACTACTTTCGCCCGACTCTTCCAGCACTTTGACAACACAAACCGTGCTGCTAAAACTGAGCGCAAAAGCAATCAGTATGGCGTCATTAAATTCGATGTTACTGACAAGGGAAACTAGGCCAGCTAAAACGTATATCACACTGGAAAACAATAAAACCCACAATGAGGTATGTAGCGTGCTACTAGCAATCACTTCACGGCGTACTAAATCTCGTAGGTTTAGTTTTAGGCCAATGGTAAAAAGCATAATGGTGATACCAAGATCAGCGATAGTAGACAGGTTCTCAGTTAAGTTGTATTCAAGGGCATTTAAAATAAAACCTGCTACTAAATAACCGATTAACGGTGGTAGTCCAACAAGTTTAAAAGTGAGGCCAAAGGCAAAAGCAAAAAGAAGAAAGGTAAAATCCAAGATAACTATCCGTTTTTAAAAAAAGATGAGTAAAACCCGTGCTTTAATTATTACTGGGTTCAGCAATAAAACAACTGATTACGAGTAAATTTTTATTATTTTATTTAAAAAACAAAAGACAGTGAATTTATCGGAGTAACAATAATGGTATACGGCTACTGGTGAGCATTTGTAAGGTAAGGCTGCCCCATACCATTTCTCTTAATCGACTATGGCCAAATGAGCCCATTACCATCAAATCGATACGCTCTTGTTGTTGATACTTGAGTAACTCAGTTAGCACGTTTCCAGTAATTACAGTACTTTTTACCAATATACCAGCATCAAGGAGAACAGTTTCAGCATGAGCCAGTACTTCTTTTCCTTTATCTGGGTTAGTGCAGACATGGACAAGGTGGCAAGTCATATCTTTATACAATGGTGATGAAGACAACCAGTCCAATGCTTTGTTGGCGGCTTCACTGCCGTCGTATGCAAGTAACAAGCGTTTTGGTAGTGAAAAGGGCTTATTCACTACCAAAATAGGTTTGTGTAAAGCCCTGATAATAGATTCTATTTGTCTACCTAAAAGATGGCTGTTTTCACCGTGATCTTCACCTCTTGCTCCTAGCACAAGTATGCGAATTTGATCTTCTAACTCAATTAAAGTTTCAGTGAGACTGCCGTGGCGTTGTAGGCAGACAATGTCGTCAACGCCGTTACTTTTTGCATTATCTGTGGCAAGAGATAACAGCTCATTTCCTTGTTCGATGAGGAGTCTGTTTCTTCGAGACTCTAACTCAATGAGCTCATCTAGCAAGGCTTCTTTGGTGCCCAAACCAATACTGCCACTGAAATCGCTGGGAATAGAGGAATTTGCCAGCTCAATGTTGTGCAGGAGGGTTAGCGGCGTTTCAACTGTAGAGGCTATCCACGACGCATAATCGGTTACGCTCTTATTTAAATAAGCGCTGTCTATTCCTGCAAAAACATGAGCTTGAGTCACTTAATGACCTCCTAGCACCTTATCAATTTCCTCTGGGTCGTCATGAACACCAAAGCGGTCAACAATTGTGGCACTGGCTTCGTTTAAACCAATTAAGGTTACATTCGCACCTTCGCGGCGAAATTTCAAGACGACTTTATCTAAAGATTCTACAGCGGTAACATCCCAAAAATGGGCTAGGTGAAGATCAATTTCTACATTTGCTGATACGCGTTTGAAATCAAACTCGTCAGTGAATTTGCTAGCCGAGTTAAAAAATACTTGGCCATGAACCTTGTATCGGGCAGTGTCAGACTTTTCATCAATACTTTTTTCGACATACATAAAATGGCTAACTTTATTGGCAAAAAATACTGAGGCAAGTAATACACCTACAAATACGCCATAAGCTAAATTATGTGTGGCTATAGTAACAATAACTGTTCCCAACATACTGATGTTGAATGAAAGAGGGTGAGATCTTAAGTTTCTTAATGAGTCCCAACTAAAGGTACCAATAGACACCATGATCATTACTGCCACGAGCGCAGCCATAGGGATTTGGCTAATCCAATCACTTAAAAACACAACCATAATAAGTAGTAGTGCTCCGGCAACAAAGGTTGATAGTCGGCCACGGCCTCCTGATTTTACGTTGATAATCGATTGACCAATCATGGCGCAGCCAGCCATTCCACCCAGCAAACCAGCGCCAATGTTGGCAACTCCTTGGCCTTTACATTCACGGTTTTTATCACTTTCTGTGTCAGTTAAATCGTCGACGATAGTGGCTGTCATCAAGGACTCTAACAGTCCCACTACGGCAAGTGCAGCAGAATAAGGCAATATAATAATAAGAGTTTCTAATGTAAGGGGAACATCAGGCCATAGAAATATGGGAAGGGTGTCAGGCAATTGCCCCATATCACCTACAGTGCGAATATCTAGGCCAGCAAAAATGGCAAAAATAGTGCAAGCTAAAATACACACCAAAGGCGAGGGCAAGGCTTTACCAATAACAGGAATGTAAGGAAACAAGTATATGATACCTAATCCTGCAGCCGTCATTGCATATACATGCCAAGTTACATTGGTTAGTTCGGGTAATTGGGCAACAAAAATCAGTATCGCTAAGGCGTTAACGAAACCAGTAACAACAGAGCGAGAAACAAAAGACATCAGTGCGCCAAGCTTCAAATAACCCGCCAAAATTTGAAAAACACCAGTTAACAAGGTTGCTGCTAATAAATACTGTAAACCATGGTCTTTAACTAAAGTCACCATTACCAGAGCCATAGCGCCGGTAGCCGCAGATATCATACCGGGTCTTCCGCCAACAATTGCAATGATAACCGCGATACAAAATGAGGCGTATAAACCTACTTTTGGGTCGACTCCGGCAATGATTGAAAAAGCAATTGCTTCTGGAATGAGTGCTAAAGCAACGACTATTCCGGCTAAAACATCATTGCGAATGTTGCCGAACCAGTCTTGTTTGGTTGAGTGAAATAACATGGTGTTTATGACCTATGGTGACGCTGTTTTTAATGCGCGTGATCATACGCGCTCCCCTTATTTATCTCAATGTTTTAAAATAGTGAGAACTAAAGAAATAAGCTGATTTACATGGTTAAAAATGTCACTTACGGTTGCGAACATATATTTCCTGACTTATATCAAAGCAACTTTTCCGTTTTTGGTTAAACTTTACTTATGTTGAGTGAATAAAATCTCGTTTATTGAAAGATCTATTTTGAAAGGAGTGATCGGTGTTAGTGTTATTTCGTTACTTAGGTGTTAAGGGTTCTTTGATTGTTAGTTTTACTTTTGTGCTGCTGTTATTTTTAGCAATGACTTTGGTCGCTACATTCCAGGTATCTGATACCGACAGACGGATGACTCAAATTAATGATGTTAATTCTGTAAAGCAAAGACACGCCATTAATTTTAGAGGAAGTGTACACGACCGCGCGATAGCCATCCGTGATGTGGTGTTAAAACCTGATGAAAATGGCGTACGCCAATCTATCTCGGATATTAGAAAATTAGAACAGTTTTATATTCAATCTGCGGGACCACTTGATCAACTTGTAGCTCAAAATGCTTCAGCTGAAGAACGCTCTATCCTAAATCACATAAAACAAATTGAGAAAGACACACTACCGTTAATTGAAAAAATTATAGATAGCCGAACATTGGGCAATGATTCTGCTGCGAAAAAAGTATTATTGGAGCAGGCAAGTAAAAAATTTACGCAGTGGTTAGGCACCATTAATGAATTTATTGATTACCAAGAATCAATAAATAATAAAGAAACCATTACGATAAGAGAGCAGTTAGGTAGTTTTACTGGGCTAATGTATGACTTGGTAATAATCGCAGCGGTATTTTTGATTTTTGTCGTAATATTTCTACTTGTCGGGTTAAAGGCGTTACTTGGGGGGGAGCCATCTAAAATTAGTGCTGTAATAGGAGAAATTGCGAAAGGTGACCTTTCAGTTAGATGTGACAATGGAAAAAAGGGGAGTATTCTAGCGAATATTTATGCTATGCAATGTGAACTGGTTAATACCGTTAAGGGAATTCGAAGTGTATCGGCGAGGATTCAATCAAGCAATAACGAAAGTGCTAATGAGCAATCTACGCTTGCGAACTTAATTAATAAACAATCTAATCAGGCACACCTTGCCCATAAACAATTAGAAAATCTAAAACAGCAAGCTGCTCGTGTGAAAGAATTACTGTCCGAAACGAATACACTTTCAGATACTTCTATTGCAGTATCTAAAGAAGGGAATGAATCGGTTACTCAATCGAGTGTTCAAATTAAATCAGTAAAAGAAGCGATTGGTAACACAGCTCAAGATATTCGAGAGTTAGAAAAATTGAGCAATGAAATATCAACCATAGCAAGCGTTATTAGCGGTATTTCCGATCAAACAAATTTGCTTGCGCTAAATGCTGCAATTGAAGCTGCTAGAGCTGGCGAAACCGGCCGAGGTTTTGCAGTTGTTGCCGATGAGGTTCGCGGGCTTGCACAAAGAACTGGAGACGCAACAAAAGAGATTGAAGATACGTTAGGTACAGTTCAAACCAGTGCAAGTAGCAGTTTGAAGTCTATGGAATCTCTGATCCCGAAAATAGAATCGGCCCTTGAAACCAGTGAAAATTCAACAGGGGCATTAGATGAAATTGAAAAAACAGCCTACGGTTCAGCTAAAAACCTGATGAAATCTATTGATGAATTTAGTAAGCAAGTTGTGGTACTCGAAGAGTTAGGGCTCAAGATGGAAGAAGTCGTTGAATCTTCAGGTGAGTTAACCAGTTCATCGGAACAGTTTGTTGAATCAAATATGAAAGTAGCCAATTCGTTGAAAGGCTTGTCTGAAGAACTGACCAAACATACGAACTATTTTAACATTTAATATGTCGCGAATACTTCCTATCTATAAAAGCTAATGTAATATGCATCTAGACGCTATTGTTAGAGAAGAACTTCATAATGACAACACTCAAAGTCGCTTTAGGCCAAATTGCCCCAGTTTGGTTAAATCGAGAAAAAACCATAGATAAAATTTTAGATGCTGCTAATACAGCAGTGTCTAAGCATGCTGACCTTATTACTTTCGGGGAAGGGTTGTTGCCTGGTTACCCTTTTTGGATAGAAAGAACTAACGGCGCTAAGTTTAACTCTTCGGTTCAAAAATCGCTGCATAGCTTATATGTTCAACAAGCCGTTAATATTGAAAATGGCGATTTAGATCGCATTTGTAATTTTGCCAAAAGTAAACAAATTGCCTTTGTACTTGGCTTAATTGAAAAACCGGATGATCGCGGTGGTCACAGTGTGTATTGCTCTGTGGTGTATATTGATAAAAGTGGAATAATCCAATCAGTACATAGAAAGCTTCAACCTACTTATGAAGAGCGGTTAACTTGGTCTCCAGGTGATGGTCATGGGCTAAGAACTCATAAATTGGGTGATTTTACCCTCGGTGCGTTAAATTGTTGGGAAAACTGGATGCCATTAGTGCGATCTGCCATGTATGCGCAAGGAGAGAACCTGCGCGTTGCAGTATGGCCGGGTGGAGAGCAAAACACACTGGATATAACCCGTTTTATTGCAAAAGAAGGGCGAAGTTACGTTATGTCTGTGTCAGGTCTTATGAGACCCGGTGATTTTCCAAAAGAGACACCTCATTTAGATTTAATATTGGACTCCACCAATGGTAACCAAGAGTTTCTCGCAAACGGTGCTTCGTGTATTGCTGCACCTGATGGTACTTGGCTAATTGAGCCGCAAGTGGGTGTCGAGGGGGTATTTACAGCGGAAATAGCACTTTCAAACGTATTTGAAGAAAGACAAAACTTTGATCCCGTAGGGCATTACTCTCGCCCAGACGTAACGCAATTAACCGTAAATAGAAAAAGACAATCAACAATCAACATAAACGACGAGCAATAACAATGTCAGTACATGAAATAAAGCACCCTCTGGTAAAGCACAAACTTGGGTTAATGCGTATGGCAGGCGTAAGTAGCAAAGACTTCCGAGAATTAGCCAGTGAAGTAGGTAACTTACTTACCTACGAAGCAACACGAGATTTGGTGACTGAAACAGTCAGTGTTGACGGATGGACTGGCGGTCCGATAAATATCGAAAAGATCAAAGGTAAAAAAATTACTGTTGTACCTATTTTGCGTGCCGGTCTTGGCATGATGGATGGTGTGTTAAGACTTATTCCAAATGCAAAAATTAGTGTGGTAGGCCTATACCGAGATGAAGAAACACTGCAACCCGTGGCGTATTTTGACAAAGTTGTAAAAGATGTAGAGCAAAGAACTGCGTTAATTGTCGATCCTATGTTGGCTACTGGTGGAACCCTTATCGCCACAATTGATTTACTTAAATCAAAAGGCTGCAAAAATATTCTAGGTTTATTTTTGGTTGCAGCTCCAGAAGGAATTAAAGCCGTTCAAGATGCACACCCTGATGTTCATATTTATACCGCTTCAGTTGATGATAGACTGAACGATAAAGGTTATATTTTACCGGGTCTAGGAGACGCGGGTGATAAAATTTTTGGCACGCGTTAACGTTCCCACTTTACGTTATAGGCGGTTATCTAAGACCGCCTTTTAATCATATTTTTCTTTTTCTATACGACGACTGTTACGAAAACCAGTAATTAATTTAAAATTAAAATTGACTATCTATTGATAGGTATGTAGTCTTTACCTCGTTGTTTAAATTAAGTGTTATTTTTTAATTAAAAAGAGGAACAGAAAATGATTGGATATACTACGATTGGCTCAAAAGACTTACCTAAAGCAGTGGCTTTCTACGATGAGCTTTTGAAATTAGTAGACGCAAAACGTCAAATGGAACTAGATCGTATTAAGTTTTATGGCTCAGATGCTGGCGGCGCAATGTTAGCAGTATGTACACCCGCTGATGAAGGTGAGCAAAGTACTGGTAATGGTCAAATGGTTGCTATTCCCGGTGGTTCACCTGAAGGCGCAGACGCTTTGTATAAAAAAGCGATTGAACTGGGCGCAACCTGTGCTGGTGAACCAGGACAACGCTTCGACTTTTTCTACGGTGGTTATGTTTACGACCTAGATGGCAACAAGCTTTGCTTCTTCCATATGAGCTAAGCGAAATCCAAACTAGCTGTTTGGGCGATTAAAAAAAGAGGTCTAATTTAGACCTCTTTTTTATTTTCTAATTCCTGTTATTTGGAGAAAGATAGAAAATTCGAAACTTAATGTTAAATAAAAGTGAACTTAATGTGTGTATTTGTTGTATTAATATTTATAAAGAGTACGTGCTATTAAAAAAATCTGAGTAAGTTAACCACAATCACGCGAAAGCTTTGGAGTTAGTATGAAACGTTTGTTTTATTTTACGAAAAGTTTTGAAGATGCTGAAGCAATATCAAATGAAGTACATGATTTAGGCATTGATGATCATCATTTTTATGTTGTGTCCAGAAACGAGAAGGAAATTAAAACCCATAAATTACATGGTTCGAAAAGTCTTGAGAATACTCAAATTATAGCGACACAAAAACGCGCTAATATTTCCGCAGTTGTTCTTACCCTCATACCTATGGTGTTTATAGCCTTAACCACAAAATTTCATTTACAACAGCCCTTGGTTTATTTGGTAATAGCCTTGTTGATTTTTGTCGGCGCTCGGGTAGTAACTGGGCTGGCGTGTGCTTCCTTTGATGATTATTTTAGAGGCGTTTTTGACGATCACTTAGAACGAGGCGAAATTTTAATAGTGATTGATGTTGAACGTAGCCAATCAAAAATAATTGAGGATCAATTGAACAAACATCCCGCAGCTAGCTTTATCGCTGAAGGGTCCAATGTGGGCTCTCCAATACCGACTTAATGAATGGCTTAATGTTGGCGAAGTATTTCCATTAACTCGATGTAATAATGCTTCGCCAGTTTGAAACACTCAACGACATACTTTTCTTACAGCTAAGCTTTAGCTGATTTTAGCGAAGCAAAATAGTATATTTGGAATATTTTTCTAAATTAGAACAATAAGCATAAACAAAAAGAGGTCGTTAACTGACCTCTTTTTGTTAAGCACTAGTTAAAACGAGTAGTCGATACCAACGCCAAAAGTACGGGGTGGTAATATGTTAAAGGTAACGCCGTTTGAGTTTAATGATAATTGACCTGACACTTGGTCTATTGAGCTCACATCACTCAGAGTAACCACTTCTTCATCAAGTAAATTAGTCACATAACCGTATACAGTAAAGTTGTCGAGCTCATAGCCAAAACGTACATTCACATTCACATATGAATCAACTTCTTCGGTAACACTGCTCGCTACATCTTCTGATGCACCAGCATCAATTGCTAATTGAAATAAATCACTGTTATCAATATTGTCAAAAAAGCTAAACCTAGATCCTGAATAAAATACGGATACATTGGCAAATAGACCATCTTGGTTGGCCCAATTTACGCCTATAGAACCACTTACTTCAGGGGAATTCGCGAGCGAATTTCCTGCAAGATTAGTGAATTCGCCTTCACTTGCAAAAGGGAAGTCATCAAATTCGGCTTGCAGTAAACCCAAGCTTGCATACACATCCCACGATTGATTAATAAAGTACTCTAGGGATAACTCGGCGCCGTAAATGCTCGATTCTGCAGCATTGATTATCAAATCATCATTGGGGTTTTGTAAATCTTCGCCTGGCGTTGCAACTTGCTGATCTTTATACAGGCTGTAAAAAACATTCGCATTAAAGGTTACGTCACCATCTGCAAAAACTGATCGACTACCTATTTCGACTGTGTTTAAGAATTCAGGGTCATAAGAAAATACCGTTTGGATCGTCCCTGTACCATCGGGGCTAGCTGTTAGCGTTAAGTCAGTACCACCAGCACGATAGCCTCGCTGCGCTGAAGCAAACACTGAGTGGTCTTCATTGATATTATACGTCAAGGTTGCTTTAGGTAGCCAAGCATTAAACGAAACAGTTTGTGTTAAGTCATCCTCTTGAATTGCACCTAAAAAGTTGTCTACGAGTATCGAGCAGGGCAGTGATACAGATTCGATAGGGGCTCCAACTAGTTGGCCGGGCACAGTTGCCGTGCAGTCTTCTGGAGTAATCAACCGAGCTACGTTGTTAGCACCACTATTTGCGAAACTCTCGTCGTCATAACGAACGCCCAAATCAAGGGTTAAGTCTTTTGTTAAATCAACGCGAACTTGGGCGAAAAATGCACGATTAATTGTACTTGTACTGTTGTCACTGGTGTTTATTAACGCCGCTGTTTCTGGCGATACACTGCCGAAACCTCTGGTAACTATTGCTACTTGTTGGGCTAGCGACACTTCATTAAAAATATTCTCTTCTGTGTCACCATCGAAGTAGTAACCCCCTACAACACCTGAAAAATTACCGTAATCAAAGGTAAGTCGTAATTCCGCTGTGCTAACATCTTCATTGAATTCGTTATTAGCGAAAAGTCCAATTTCTGTGAAAATTTCGGGATCTCGTGAACCGAATGGCCTTTCAACTTGAGTATCTTCATTTGTAAAAGTCGTTTTAATTGACCAATGATCAGATATGTCATAATACGTATCTAATATAATTCGTGTGGTCTTTACACGGTTTCTAGGAAAGGTTCCAGAGTCGACCAGATCAAACGGCTCGAAAGCTTCAAATTCTTCGCTCCCTACGTTGGCTAAAGTCGCTACACTAAAGTTTCCGTTTCCTACCGAAATATTGTTGTGATCTACTGTTAATTTAATACTTAGATCATCAATAGCTTTTGGCTCAAAAAGTAATTTAGCACGGAGCAACAAGCGATTTTCAAAATCAATATTTCTATCGAAAAATTCTGTTTCGACAAAACCGTCGGTTTTTTGATAATCGGCAGCTACTCTAAAAGCAAGTTGGTCATCAATAATTGCATTGCCATAGGCACCCGCTATTTGGTATGTGCTATTTTCTGCGGCAGTTATTCTCACTTTACCGTCTTGTTCATAAGTAGGGTCTGCAGTAGTTACTACAATAGCCCCTGAGAGTGCGTTACGCCCTTGAATACTAGATTGCGAGCCACGTAATACTTCAATTTGTTGTGTATCCCACAAAGACGTAACACCGCGTCCCAAAGCAACACCTGATAAAGGCGAACCGTCAACATAAACGTTTGATGTTACACCTTGACCAGAACCTGTAGACCCGGTCCTACCAATTCCACGGATAGTGATATTAGATGAGTTCCCTGTACCCGCAACGTTCGGAATTCGAATTAATAAATCATTGATATCGACAATACGCTCAGCGTCTAAACGAGCTTCGCTGAATAACTCTATTGAAGCGTCTACTTCTTGCAGCGTTAATTCTTGCTTAGTGCCTTGGATGATAATACGTTCGACGTCTTTCTCAGTGTTCTTAAGGGGGGATTGTTCTTGAGCTGATAAGGTAAATGAACTACATGCTGCAACGACTACTGCTATGTTATTGAGCCTAAATTTACGCATTCGATTGACTAAACCTATAAAATTAAAAATAAAAGATAATGCGATTAGTTTACATTAAGGTTTGTCTTATTGGAAACTTAGTCAAATTTTTAATAAAAAAAAGCCAGTCAGATTGTCTGACTGGCACTTACTTTGCGTTTATGTAAATGGTTAAAGTTACTTAAACCTGCGACGAATAAAAGCTACAGGAAGTAATAACATAGTTAACCAGCCCATAGCTCCGCCACCGCTAGACGACGATGGAGTTTCAGTGGGAGTAGGGGTTACATTTGCAACATTGACTATTGCTGTTGCACTGACAGTGTCCGTACCATCATTCACACTAACAGCAAACTCTAACGTTTCATCGCTACTGATAGTCGGTGAATTGAATGTGACTGTTTCAGTGTCCGCACCTACCAGATTAACACTTGTACCTGCTGTTTGTGTCCAGCTATAGGTTAACGCATCACCATTTCTGTCGGTTGCGGCTACCGATAACGCACCAGAATTACCTTCAGTTATGGACAATTCAGAGCTTATATCTAACTTAGGAAGAGAATTATCACAACTTTCAAGAGGAATTGAATCTCCAGCAACAATTTCAGAAAATAGCGGAGTTGCAATATTATTGAACGTCACGTTATCAATAAACCATCCAAGATCGCTGGATCCAGAGTCAGTACCGATACGGAATCTGAATTGAACTAAGCTACCGTTGAGCGTATCGCCAAAGCTTATGGCTTCTTGGTTACCCGCAACGGAAAAGTCTGGGGAGATATTTCGTCCGGTAAATACAGCGCGATTACTGAGTGCTTGATCTTCGATTTCGCCAAACTCTGCGTTATACCCAACATCAAAAACACCACCAACAGCAGTAACGTCAACCCACTCTGTACCATTAATACTGATTTCGACAACACCACCATCAAATCCGTCTTCTAGTAAGTAAGAATGCCAGAATTCGATTGAGAAATCACCGGCAAAACCAACTTCTACAGGTCTAGTTTCAAAGGCAACATCGGAAACAAAGGTATTGTTGTTCAAGAACATGGTTTGAGCACCAAGGTCGACACCTGGGTTTGTTGAACTGAAAAACGACGTATTACCTGTATCAGTCCCTAATGTGCCTGCTGCGATAGAGCCACCCACAATTACATTCTCAGAAAAGTCTTCAAATAGTGCTGCGGTTTCCATATCACTTACTGAAGTGCCGTTTACAGGTGCAACTAAATCAAAGTCTAAGTTCACTAGGGTAGTAAACGAAAGAGGCAAGGCTTGAATTGTTTCATCACCCGCTGTAATTTCTGGGAATTGCACTTCAATTTCTAATGTATCGGCAGTGCCAGCACCCAACATAGTGATTTCTATGTCACTAACACTTGTTGAGGTAAACGCAGAAACTGATTCAAACTCAACAAGTCCATCATTTGCGAAGCTGACTTCGTGATCACTTAATACTACAAGTTGGCCTGTAATGTTTTCTAATGCTTCGCTACCATTATTGTTAATGGTAACCGTCAAGGTACCGGTTTCACCGTTATCTAGTACGCCATCAGCAGTACAGAAGCCGGTCGTAACTCCATCAAAATCAGCATTAAGCTCTACCGAGGCACCTGTAAATGATGCAAGTTGTGTTAAATTAGATTCAACTACACCCGTTAGGTCGGGGTCGTCTCTATCTGGTGATACAGCTCCTAAACCCATACCTCTGCGCGCGAATACCGCAATAGATTGGTCGAAATCTTCCGGGTTTGTTGCTAATACGGAAGCTAAAATAGCATCTCTGGCTTCCGTGTAAGTCGGAGAGATAGGCGTCATTTTGTAGCCTTCGATTATGTATCTAGACATTCTATCTCGGCCTTCATCAAATCCGTGAGTATTTACTAGAGATACATACATATCCCATAAAGTCACAGCCCACACTTCACCTGCTCCATGAGGAGACGCATTCGTTGTTTCAGTTAACCCTTCTGGTACCGCGCCAGTTGTTATATCTTCAAACGACAACGGATTGATGTCTAAATTTGTTGAGTAAGGCGCTCTTCGTATACCGGTGAAAAAGTCTGCTACGAAAGAGCCTACAGCGTAACCAGTTTGCAATTGGTCATTACCAGCTAGTTGAAGATCTTCCTCGCTTGTTACAAATAGTAACGCGTGAACATCTGCCCAACCTTCTCCCATAGCCCGCCCTTGGAAGTTGGTTAAACCACTTGCGTTACCGATTAATCGGTTTTGAATATAGTGGCCAAACTCATGAGCAATAATCGCATTGTCAAAGGTTGAGTCTCGTAATGGGAAATTACTGAACATTTCAACTTCAATAGTGCCGTCAGAATCTATTTCATTGTATATGATATGACCTTCTTCAAAGTTCAGTCCCATACTTGGAATAGTAACCGCGTCATCTTCTCCACCCATAGGGGCAGGTGTACCGTCATCGACATTGTTAACAACCAGTGCTGCAACTGCTCCTGCTTGTTGGGCGTTAAATACTTTTACTGTAAAGTTACAGCCTCCGCGATCGATGATTGCAATTTTGCCAACTAAATCAGCTGCATTAGTAGGCGCTTCACATCCATCAGTCACTGAACCCAATGCGTCATCGCCATCAATAAGTCTTACGACTTCACCTACGATATCAGAGTATTGTAAGGCACCAAAACTTGCTAGTTGGCTGGATTCCAATAAACCGACTTCAGCTGGTAATGTTACTGTCGTTCCCCAATCGGTACCCACAACTGCGTCTTTATCATTCCATAAAAACTGTTGCATTCTTGGACTTCCACCATCGGCTGGTGTTGCCATATTAGCGTTGTTTAAGCCAGAGGAGTCTTGCGCTTCTAAAAGTAGTGGATCTCCGCCTAATCCCCCTCTATCAAAGTTAGATAGCTGGGCATTACCAGATGCTTCATCAAAGCCGTAGTCGTAGTAGTAATCATGTAAGAAGTTGCTCATGTAAAACAAGTTTACAATTGCTGCTTTTCTATTGTCGAAGCTGTTAGCTCGTTGTTCAGTGTTAATACTGTAGTCGAAGGTGTTTGGCGCCGTTGTTTCTGCAGTAATATCACCAGTAGTAAAGCCTTGAGGGGCTATGACATCGGCATAGGCAAAGGCATTGTTTCCCGATGTGGTTGTTGCATCAGCATCTAACCAGGGATCTTGGGTGCTCAAAGTAGAGTAAAAAGGCAATGTAATTAAAGGCGCATCAAGAATTTCCGAAGGATCATTACCAGGCTGAAGCTGTGGTATAACGTCACCGTTCGGACCTTGAATTGGGTAACCGTCTTCGTGAGCATAAGCCCTATATGTGAAATCGTTATGAGCAACTAAATCATGTTTAAATAGAATTTTGCCTGTTATCGCGTTTATCACATACGAATAGAATGTACTGTCTACACTATTTTCATCCGCAATAGATACTTCAACATAGTAGGCGGCGACTAAGCCATTATCATCGTCAAAGTAGACCTTTTTAGCTCTGGGCTTAGTATCGAAAACCATGCTTGCAACCGATGCACTAGCGTCGAAGACATCGTAGCCATTTGCAGCATCACTGGGGGTTAACTGAACATTTACTTGTCCGTTAGACATGTCAGATACTGCAGTACTAATTGCAGTAGATGCTTGACCAAAGTTAAAGTCAGGCGCAATTTGCCCCTGAGGTAATAAGTTTTGTGAAAAGAAGCCTGAACCCGCCACTAAGCTGTATTCCGCATCTAACATTACGTTGTATTCACGATTAAATACTTCTACGCCTGCTATTTCTTGATGATATTTAGCAATTCGACTGCCTTTACCTAGGTCGTGCATGTACATCAATTTTGCCGTTACAGCATTCCCTTTGGCAGGACTAACTCCGGTAAGTTCGTTTAAATAGAAGTCGGCAGCAACTTGCATTTTTGATTCTTCTGCAACGCCTGAAAGGGACGGCTTAGCCATTCCTTCTGGTGCCCAAGCAAACGTTGTTTTGCCGAGTTTACTGTCGAAATGACTTTTCATTCCCGATGCAGTCTGCTTATCAGCCATGGCTTTTTGAAAGTGAACATCGTAACTACTTGAAGAAGATGTCTTAGTGATAGCTCCAGCATTATTATTTATATAGTTTGTTGGTGCTGCGTTGGCGCCTATACTGGCAAGCGAGAATGCAATTGCTGTCGATAAAAGAGTTGGTTTTGGATTAAACATCATGTTTCCTTTGAATTAGAATATTTATGAGAACCATTTACTGACTATTATTATTATCTTGAGTCGATGTAATACACGTGAAGTTCTTCGATTCTCTACCTTAGATAAAACAAATTTGACTGTTTCCGCAAGAGATCGGTTAATATTAGAAATAGCGATTCAACGCCATATTTGGTAAGTGTGTAAAGAAATGATTCCATTTAATGAGTTAAAAACCATCCATTGTTTTATGTTGGCAATTGGAATAATAAGTACTTTTTCAGCTTGTCATTCAGATGATTCCTTGATTGAAAAAAGTAATCTTAATGAAGAAAGAATTGATCAAGAAAATCCTCCTCCATCAATTAAATCCTTGCCTGTAGCACCGGTGACGTTTTTAGTAGGAGGCGAAAAATTCATAAGTTATTCATCGCCTTTAGTGAAGGGGAGCAGAGTTATAAATACACTTAATCAAGCAGAAGCCTATGCCACTGGAAATATAATTTTCACACAAAAAAATAATTTACAAAATTCTTTTAAAACAGAACGTTATAACGTAACAAAGGTGGGCGACAACCTATTTTCTTTGTCTGTTGAGGCGGGTTCGAATCTATTTGAAACCTATAAAAAGTTACTTGATAGTGACGAACTAGAATACGTAGAAATAGAAGTTAAATATAAGGGACTGAATCAAGATCAAGTCCCACAAAGCTAATTGCAAATCACGGCTAACCCGTAAACATTTGCACTGAGTGTTATCAGTCGATAGAGTTTGCGCGAAATTAAAACCAGTTTAAGGCAGAATTCTGTTTGTTAAGTTATCAGCACCGCTATCATGTTGGCAATCACGGAGACGTGTTAAAACATTTATCATGGGTATCGGTTATCCAATACTTAAATGAAAAAGATAAACCTTATGCATTGATCGACAGCCATGCCGGTGAAGGGGTGTATTCTCACGAGTTAGATGAAGCTCATGAAAGTAATCAGGGCGTAGACTTACTTAACTCAGTTAATGCATCCTCAGGTGATGTGTCTACCTATCTATCCATTTTAAATAAATTCAAAAATAATAATCAGTTGCCTGGTTCTCCCGCAGTAGCAGCAGAGCTTATGCGCGAATACGATGAAATGCATTGTATTGAACTTCACCCTCAGGCAAATCAGCTACTAAAGCAGTTTGTTAAATCATCGAACATGCGTATTTCTTGTCATAAAAGAGATGCCTTTGAAGGTTTAAAAGCGTTAGTTCCACCGAAGTTAAAACGAGGCGCGGTGCTTATTGATCCACCCTATGAGCAATTACAAGAATACCAATTGGTTAAGGAAACTATTACAGAAGTCACCAAGCGCTGGCCTAATGGTCAATTACTTGTGTGGATTCCTCTTTTAGGTCGACGCTCTCCTCAGAAAGGCAAAGCCGCAGAGGCACTTATTCATTCTTTACAACAGCTTAAAACAGAAAAGTGTGATGTTGTGACGTGTAAATTGTCGACCAAGGAAAAAACAGCACAAGAAGGAATGTATGGTTCTGCATTGATTGCAATTAATGCAAGCTGGAAGTTTAAAGAGTCTATGTCTAAATCGTTGTCTTGTGCGTCAGACATTATGGGGCCTTTATATACTTGGTCTGTAGAATAAATAAGGATTTACAAATGAGCCAAGGCAAAGATATTACACTGACGAACTTGTTTAGTTTACAGAAATTGGAAGGTCCGCTTTTTCAAGGTCAAAGTTGGAATTTGGGGTTTAGAGCATTGTTTGGTGGCCAAGTGCTTGGCCAGGCACTAACTGCTGCAATTCAAACTGTTGATAAGCTAAGGCATTGTCATTCATTTCATAGTTATTTTTTATTGCCTGGAGACGTATCAAAACCCGTTGTATATGATGTAGAAAACATAAGAGACGGCAACAGTTTTTCGGTCCGTCGAATAAAAGCAATTCAAAACGAGCGTACTATTTTCTATATGACGGCGTCATTTCAAATAGAAGAAAATGGACTTGAGCATCAGCATGCGGTTCCACCTTCAGACATTCCTTTGCCTGACACTTTAGAGCCCGATATAAAAAAATACGAAGATAATTTGCATGCTATTCCGAAAAGCTTAAGAGATGCGATTGATTATCACAGGCCGATTGATATTCGGACTATTCCTGATGAACAGTTTCATGTTGATAAGCTGACTCCGCGAAGGGGCATGTGGTTAAAAGCAAATGAAGTGTTCAATAGTTCGGTGGCGTTAAACCAAGCAGCATTGGCTTATGCGTCTGATTACCACCTGTTAACAACATCATTAAAACCACATAATGTAAATCCAGCTGATAAATCCTTGTCCCTCGCTTCAATCGACCATGCTATGTGGTTCCATCAACCTTTTCATTTTGATGAATGGCTTTTGTATACAAGTGAAAGTACCTTTAGTGGAAGAGGCCGAGGGTTTATCAAAGGGCAATTCTTTAACCAAAAAGGAATTTTGGTGGCAACGACCACTCAAGAGGGACTAATTAGAGTTAAAAAATAAAAAATGCCCAGAACCTAAAAGGCTCTGGGCTTAGGGGAATGGCTCATCTCTGAGCCGTGCGCTAACTTTTACCAATGAGAAGTGATACTTACTATCTGAATTATATACTAGCTCAAAATTGAAGATAAAATAAACAAAATATTATTTTATTTTAATTTTTAACTTTTTGCTAATGTGTCATGATGATAAATCACGTGTAAAAAGAGATTAACTTGTTTTCCAAACAACCAATTTGGTAACGAAACGGGCTTTTTTTGATTTTTTATTATTTTTAATATCATATATAAATAACTCTCGTAAAAACTGAATATATATAAATGCAAAACAAAACGAATTACTCGCTTTTAATTAAGCAAGCAGAAATACTATTAGAAACTGAAACAGACCAGATAGCGAATATGGCAAATATAAGTGCCTTGCTGTTCAATAATCTTGAGAACATCAATTGGGCAGGGTTTTATTTGTATAAGGAAGAACAGCTTATATTGGGCCCTTTTCAAGGACAGCCTGCTTGTGTCCGAATCCCTATGGGGAAAGGTGTTTGTGGTGTTGCTGCTGCAGAACGAACCGTACAGCGGATAAAAGACGTGCACGAATTTGACGGTCATATTGCGTGTGATGCACAGTCAAATTCAGAAATAGTCATTCCACTTGTTAAAAATGATAAGTTAATTGGTGTTTTGGATATTGATAGTCCAATTCACGACCGATTTGATGAAGAAGATCAAGTTGCCCTAGAAGCGATCGCTCTTATTGTAGTGAATAGTCTTCAATGAACTTTTTGATTGATGTACACACTGTTTTATCCACACCAGAAGATTTAGACGATTGGCATGACGACCCTTCTTTGGCGTCTGAACAAATGAATATGATGCTGCATAAAGTGGCAGATACGTGCGCAAATGACGAATCAAGCTCAAGATTTGACCAGCTAAGTCAGGCAATTTGGGAATATTGGTACAAAGATCGCTCATTAAGTGAAATAGATGACGCGGATTTGCTTGATTGGGTTGACCAGCAGCTATCATCTTGGGATGATTTAGATACCAATGATATTACATCCGACAATGTGCGGGATTAAATGGACACAACTGACAAATTTTCATCAAGTAAGGAAGTAATAAACTTTCTTGCCGAAACGTTCCCTAACTGCTTTTCAGTTAAAGGTAACGCAAAACCCTTAAAAATTGGCATTTTTCAAGATATTGTCGAGCAAATTAAGGACGACCAGCGTTTAAGTAAAACACTGTTGCGTTCTTCGCTTAGGCATTACACGAATAGTTGGCGCTACTTACACTGTGTTAAAGAAGGTGTATGTCGTGTTGATCTTAATGGTGTAGATGGCGATAAAATCGAAAAAGAACACGCTGATCATGCTGCGGAACAGCTTAAACAAAGTAAAGAAAAAGCAGCTGAGAAACGCAAAGAGCAAGGGAGTAAGCTGGGGAGCAAAGAAAATGCACCTCGTAAAAAACGTGCTTCTGTTCCTGCAAAGGGAACTAAACCCATAGAAAAACGTACTAAAAAGCCTACTCCTGTAAAATTAGAATCAAGCGATTTAAAAGCTGGAACACTTGTTACGGTTAAGCTTGGAAAGATTCCAATGAATGCAGTCATAACTGAAATAGCAAAAGATGGCGTTCATGTGCAGCTCGATAGCGGTATGATCATGAAAGTTGACTCAAGTAATTTGAGGTTAGCACCATCTAAGAGGTAATTTATGAATAAATTTCTTTGTAAGACATTAACGAGTGCGATTGTATCAGCGTCGTTCCTTTCTCACGCAGGTCCTTCTACTGAAGAATCTCATGTACTGCCAGTTTTAGCGCAAGAGTCACAACACGCCGCTGCTGCAAAAAGGGTATCAGCTCTTTTTACCCGTTCTCATTACAAAGAAATTACGCTTAATGATGCCTTGTCGGAAAAAATATACGACAAATATATTAAAGCCTTAGACAGTGGTAAAAATTTATTTTTGAAAGATGAAATTACTGCTTTTGAAAAATACAGATCTAAATTTGATGATGCATTAACAAAAGGTGATCTTTCTGTCGCCTACGATATGTTTAATTTAAGTCAGCTACAACGCGTTGAACGTTATGAATACGCTCTTTCGTTGTTAGATAAAGGCTTCGACTTTACAAAAGAAGGCGATGTATTCTTATTTGACAGAGACGATGCTGACTGGCCATCAACAGCTGCTGAGCGAGATGAATTATGGCGTCAAAGAATTAAATATGACGCGTTAAATTTATCGCTTGCCGATAAAACGGCAGAAGAAGTTAAAGACTTATTATCAAAACGCTATGAAAGAGCCATCAAGCGTATCAAGCAAACTAAAAGCGAAGATGTTTTTCAAACTGTGATGAATGCATTTGCTAGAAGCATCGAAGCACATACAAGTTACTTATCGCCTAGAAATGCCGAACGCTTCCAAATGGAGATGAATCTTGAATTTGAAGGTATTGGCGCCGTTCTACAAATTGAAGATGATTATACTGTTATTCGCAGTATTGTTCCCGGTGGTCCTGCTGATAAATCAGAAAAGCTAAAACCCGAAGATAAAATTATCGGCGTCGCTCAGGACGATGAAGAATTTGTTGATGTAGTTGGTTGGCGTCTTGATGAAGTTGTCGAACTTATAAAAGGGCCAAAAGGCAGCTCGGTAAGGTTACAAGTTCAAAAAGGCAGCTCATCGTCAAAAACCATTGCTATTGTGAGCATGCAAAGAGACAAGATTAAACTTGAAGATAGAGCCGCTAAATCTGAAGTTTATGTGCCGGATACAGGACCTTACAAAGGTGAAAAAGTAGGGGTGATCACTATCCCTAGTTTTTACAATAATTTGCATCAAGACGTTAATAAAGAACTGGTATCTCTTAAAGCAGAAAATGTTAAAGGCATTATTGTTGATTTAAGAGGTAATGGTGGTGGTTCTTTAAGTGAAGCAACATTACTAACAGGACTGTTTATCGATCAAGGCCCAGTGGTTCAAATTCGCTATACAAATCGAGTTAGCGTGAATAGAGATACTGACGGTGTTGTCCAATATGATGGTCCGTTAACAGTACTAGTGGATCGTTACAGTGCGTCCGCATCAGAAATTTTTGCAGCAGCTTTACAAGATTACGACCGGGCATTAATTGTTGGTGAACAAACCTTTGGTAAAGGAACGGTTCAACACCATAGAGGATTGGGTCGTATTTACGATCTTTATGAAAACCCTTTAGGTAGTGTTCAATTTACCATTGCAAAGTTTTACAGAATTAATGGTGGTAGCACTCAGCATAAAGGTGTCGTACCAGATATTTTATTACCTTCACCAATCGAACCAGCAGATTGGGGAGAAAGCCAGCAAGATAATGCATTACCTTGGGATAAGATTGATAGAGCAAATTACACAACCTTCCAAGATTCGTCTTCTGCCTTAGATGTGATAACCGCCAAGCATAATGCAAGGACGTTGAAGAACCCTGAATTTGGCTATCTTTTTGAGGATATTGAGCGCTATAACAAAGAGAAAGACGATAAAACGATTTCCTTGGTTAAATCTGTTCGCATTAAAGAAAAGAACGAAAACGAAGAAAAGGCGCTAGCAAGAGCAAACGAAAGGCTGGCGAGAATGGGAATGGAAAAAGTGGATAATTTGGACGACTTACCAGACGAGCTGAGTGAGTTAGACCCATTTCTAGACGAAGCTGCGAATATTACATTTGATTTAGTCGAAACAGGTAAGTACGCATTTAGCAGAGGCTAAATGCTAACTATATAATAATAAAAAAAGGGTTTAGGGTATGGCTGCAAGAGGTGAATTTTCGTCTCGGCTAGGGTTTATTTTAGCTGCTGCCGGATCTGCTGTTGGATTAGGCAATATTTGGGGGTTTCCCACCCAAGTTGCTGGTAATGGCGGTGCGGCATTTGTTTTAGTTTATTTAATACTCGCTTTTGTATTGGCATACCCTGTGCTAATGGCTGAGCTTCTAATTGGCCGCTCAGCGCGATCAAATATGGTAGAAGCCCTTGGTGGTCTGAGTAAAAAACCTTGGCCTAGTCTTTTTGGCTTAGCAGGTATTATTACTGTTTCACTCATCCTTTCTTTCTATGCCATTGTTGGCGGCTGGATGTTCTCTTTCTTTGCCGACTCAACCCTAAAGCTTGTACAAATTGACAGTGCAAGTGAGTGGATTACCTCTTTTAGCACCACAAGAAACTTAGTATTTTGCGGTATTTTTATGCTTTTAACTGGCTATATTGTTATTGGTGGCGTTAAAGCAGGTATTGAAAAATGGTCAGTACGATTGATGCCAACATTAATATTGCTGATTATTGGTTTAATTGTTTATGTCAGCACCTTACCTGGTGCTATTGAAGGATGGAAAGCCTATTTAGTTCCTGACTTTAAACAAATATTGAACCCTGATTTATTGATTAGCGCCATGGGGCAGGCGTTCTTTTCTATGTCTCTTGGTGTTGGTACTATGTTGATCTATGGGTCATATATGTCCAAAAGTGAAAACCTTCCTTCTATAGGCGCTGCAGTTGCTTTAGTGGATATTGGCATTGCAGTGCTTGCAGGAATGTTAATTATTCCTGCTATGTACGTTGCGCTTGCCAGTGGTGTAGAAATATTTTCTGAATCGGGCGCACTTATCGCTGGAGATAAGTTAATTTTCACCGTGTTGCCTGATTTGTTTAGTCGAATTGAGGGCGCAGGATTATTTGTATCTTGCATTTTCTTTGCTCTGATGACCATAGCGGCATTAACCTCATCAATTTCTATGTTAGAAGTACCAGTGGCTTATCTAGTTGAAAACAAAAAGATTAGCCGAAAGATTGCTGTTATTATCGTTACGATGATTATTTTTTCTTTAAGCACCATAATAATTTTTAATTTTGGTGCGCTTTTTGGTTTGGTTATTACTGTTACTACAGAATACAGCCAACCACTTCTTGGTTTGTTTTTATGCTTATTTACAGGTTGGTTATGGCATAGGAATGAAATCTTAAAGGAACTGAAGTTAGGGTTTGAAAATGCAGAACATTCGTTGTTTTGGAAAATTTGGCCTGTTTATGTCAAATTTATCTGCCCTTTAATTATCGCATTTATGTTTTTACGTTCCATTTTCTAGTGAATTAATTATTTTATGAAAACGCCTAGTTTATCTGATGCGCTTATACCCATAGTTTCTCTCATCATAATGATGGGAGGCTCGGTTTATTTATTTGGGGACAATT
Organism: Alteromonas sp. 5E99-2; assembly: GCF_017368475.1. Lineage (GTDB taxonomy): Bacteria > Pseudomonadota > Gammaproteobacteria > Enterobacterales > Alteromonadaceae > Alteromonas_F. Next base: position 252,316 of record NZ_JAFNJE010000003.1, on the reverse strand, counting down.
CCTCTTTTGGCCCCAACCAAATTGCTTTGCTTTTAGGGGTAGGAATATCAGCCATCATTGGATTAAAAAACGGCTATACATGGGCTTCTATTGAAAAAAATATCGTTAAAGGTATTTCAATGTCGTTAGGCGCATGTCTTATTTTGTTAGCTGTGGGGGCACTAATTGGAACTTGGATGCTTGCTGGCACCGTTCCTACTTTGATTTACTATGGTCTAGCTTTGTTGAACCCCAGTTTTTTCTATGCCGCAGCGTGCTTAATTTGCGCCGTTGTCGCTATGAGTATTGGTAGTTCATGGACTACAGCCGCAACTGTTGGTGTTGCCTTAATGGGCGTGTCTACAGGCATGGATATGTCGCCTGCAATTACAGCTGGTGCAGTTATTTCAGGCGCGTATTTTGGCGACAAAATATCTCCCTTATCTGAAACTACAAATTTGGCCCCTGCTGTCGCCGGCACGAATTTGTTTGAGCATATTAAATATATGCTGTGGACGACCATACCTAGCTTTGTTATTGCTTTGATTTTATTTTTAATCATTGGGTTAACAGAAAATGGAGCGGAATCTGCTCAGCGTATTGCAGAAATGCAGTCTCTACTCGCAGAATCGTTTAATTTAGGTGTTCATCTACTGATCCCTCTTTTTGTCTTGCTTACTTTAGCCGTTCGCAAAATGCCAGCATTTCCAGCTGTGTTTATTGGGGCTATTTTAGGCGCAATTTGGGCAGCATTATTTCAAATTGATGTTGTGTATTCTCTGAGTGAAAACGACAGTAAAGATGCAATTTCCGCTCTTATTGTAATTTGGACAGCGCTTTTCGATGGGGTTAGCTTTTCAACGCCCGATGAAAACTTAAATAGTCTTCTTAGTCGTGGTGGTATGTCGTCGATGCTAAACACAATTTGGTTAATTATTTGTGCTATGGCTTTTGGTGCAGTGTTAGAGGGAACCGGTTTATTAAACCGCATTGTAAGTACAATTTTAAAAGGCGCTAATTCAGCTGGGGCTATGGTAACGAGAACGATATTGACATGTATTGGCACCAATGCCGTTACTGCAGACCAATACATGGCCATAGTAATGCCTGGGCGTATGTATAAAGAAGAATTTGAAAAAAGAGGGTTAGATCAACTTAACCTTTCTCGAAGTCTTGAAGATGGCGGCACTTTAACTTCTCCTCTAATCCCTTGGAATACGTGTGGCGCCTACATGCACGGTGTACTTAGCGTTCATCCATTCGAATATTTCGTTTATACTTTTTTCAATCTTATCAACCCAATAATGGCAGTAATTTACGCCTACGTGGGCATTAAAATTCTTCGGATCACTCCGCCAAAACTCAAGACGTCATGAAATCAAAACTCAGATTAGATTATCTCCCCCCAGAATTTACTATTACAGATGTTTCTTTAGATATTACGCTTCATCCCACTGAAACGTGTGTTGTTTCAGAGTTGAGGTTGAAGCGTGTTGGCAAAAATACCTCTGCTCTTGTGTTAGATGGAAAGGGCATGTCCTTGAACCGTTTAGAATTAGACGGCCAAAGTGTTGCCCCCAATAGGTATTCTGTTAATGAAGAGCAATTGGTTATCAATGATGTGCCTGATAGTTTTGTTCTTAAGGTAGTAACAACAGTTAATCCTCAAGAAAATAAGGCATTAGAAGGGCTTTACTTAACCAACGGGGCTTATTGCACTCAATGTGAGGCTGAAGGCTTTCGTCACATTACGTACTATTTAGATAGGCCTGATGTACTGGCTACCTTTACGGTTTCTGTAAATGCAGACGCGGAAAAGTTTCCTTATTTATTGAGTAATGGCAATAAGGTTTCTGAAACTGTTGAGGGCGGTGTTCGTACAGTTGTTTGGTATGATCCGTTTCCTAAGCCTTGTTACTTATTCGCCTTAGTTGGTGGTGACTTTGACGTTCTTCGTGACACCTTTACAACCCTGTCTGGTAGAGAGATTGCCCTTGAGCTTTTCGTAGATAAAGGTCAACTAGATAAGTCTGAATTTGCCATGGAAGCGCTTAAGCGTGCAATGAAGTGGGACGAAGACACCTTTGGTCTTGAATACGATTTAGATATTTACATGATAGTTGCGGTAGATTTCTTTAACATGGGAGCTATGGAAAACAAGGGGTTAAATGTTTTCAATAGCAAGTTCATTTTAGCAAACGATCGCACGGCGACGGACACTGATTACTTCAACATTGAAGCTGTGGTAGCCCATGAGTATTTTCACAATTGGACGGGCAACAGGGTTACTTGTAGAGACTGGTTTCAGCTGAGTTTAAAAGAAGGCTTAACTGTTTTTAGAGATCAATTGTTTAGTGCTGACATGACGTCGGAATTAAGTACTCGAATTGATCAGGTTAAAATGATTAAAGAGCATCAGTTTCCTGAAGATGCTAGTGCAATGAGTCACCCCATTAGGCCAGATGAAGTCATGGAAATGAACAATTTCTATACAGTGACTGTGTACGACAAAGGGGCTGAAGTCATTCGCATGTTGTGGAATATTATCGGTGAAAAAGCATTTAAAGCCGGTATTAATACTTATTTTGCGCGATTTGATGGCCAAGCGGTGACTTGTGATGACTTTGTTGATGCAATGCAAAGTGAAACGAGCATTGATTTATCTCATTTTCGCCTCTGGTATAGCCAAAGTGGCACACCCAAGCTTACTGTGGAATTAAATGAGAACAATCGAACGCTTTGTTTATCTCAGCACACCCCTAAAACTGCGGACCAAGCGACTAAACAGGCAATTCCTATTTTATTGGATTACCGCTGTTATGACGAAAAGGGGCAAAATTTACCTTTAGATCTACCCTGTGAATCCACTACTCAATTAGATCGAAATAAGTTTTTACTGAATAGTGATTCGGCGGTAATTCGCATTGGAGGTATGTCCTCATTAGATAAAGTGACTACCACGTTTAACGCAAATTTTAGCTCGCCAATTATTGTAGAACGTGATGTAGACGTAGATAGCCTCGCTAGAGTTGCACTTTATGATACTGATTCATTTAACCGCTGGGATGCTATTCAAGAATTATATAATTATGAAGTTAGTTGTGTAGAGCAGGGGGCATCAACTGTCAGTAAGCAATTTGATTCTGTATTTTCAGCTATTTTACAACAAGGTAATTGTAAAGAAGAAACAGCGGAATTTTTGTCGTTACCCAGTGTTGAAAGTTTGATTCAAAAAAGGCTGAATGTGGACGTTGAGGTATTGTGCAACGCTAGAAGTAAGTTTATTTCCATACTCGCTAATACGTATTATGAAAAGCTCGTTGGTGCGCTAGAGTCAATTGATAAACAGGTGTACAGCTATAACAATCGCCAAGTTTCTGCAAGACGGCTAAGAAAGTCTATACTCAGTATTGTCGCCCATGATAAGCGCAGTACACAGATTATTAAGTCGACGTATGAATATGCCGATAATATGACTGATACCTTAAGTGCTTTATCTGCGGCTCAATGTTGTGCTTTGAATCTATTCGATGAGTTGATGATAGACTTTGAATCAAAATGGAAAGATGACAGTTTAGTGATTGATAAGTGGTTTGCTCTGCACGCTACCGCAGAAAGAACCGATATACTCAGCCAGTTAACTTTGTTACAAGAGCATCCGGTGTTTAATAAAAACAACCCTAATAGAGTGCGTTCACTCATTGGAAGCTTTGGTTTTTATAATAAATTGGGCTTTCACAAAAAGGATGGTTCTGGATATAAGTTTTTGACAGACTACTTATTGAAACTTGATGGTATAAACCCTCAAGTCGCGGCGAGAATGGTAACACCTCTCACCCAATTTCAAAATTTAGCGCAGTGTCATGAGCAAGAAATGAGAAAGCAGCTTTCTCGGTTAATTAACCATAAAGATTTAAGTAAAGATGTATTTGAAAAAGTAAGTAAAGCATTAGCATATGGCCAAAAAAGTTAAACATTTTTATTTTAATTTGGATGTTCCTTATCACGAGTGTGAAACAATTTATTTACAACCTGTACCCAACGCGGTTATTCGAGCAGAAAGCGGAGAGCGAGTTCAAGTACCGACTGCTAGATTGAGGCAGTGTATTACTAGAGAGGGATTAAAAGGACGTTACCAATTGACAATTGATGAACAAAATAAATTCATAAAATTCATTAAGTTATAATAAATGTAGTATCGAGAGAACAACTGGTACGATTTGTTCTTGCGATTACGTCAAAATGATGTAATCATTTTGTAAATTAAAGGTTACTTTATTTTCGTCATGTGTTTATAGGACGAAACAGGAGAAGAAGAACTATGAAATTTCACCCACGTAGTTTTGCTAAGACCCCTCTAGCACTAGGCATCATCACCGTTTTAGGTCTAAATGCTAATGTAAATGCAGCAAATTGGGAATTTGGTGACGTTAGTGTATCTCTGGATTCCACATTTACACTGGGCACTAGTATTCGCGTAGAAAGCCGAGACAATCGCTTAATAGGAAACAGTAACCAAGCTCAATTCGATTTCACTGGATTTAATCCTACATCAAATATTTTGTTTTCAAACTCAGATATTTTTGCACAATCCAATGGTACGTTTTCTACAAATGGTGACTTAGGTAATTTGGCTCACGATCCCGGTGAAGCGTTTTCTACTCAGTTGTCAGGTACACATGAATTAGACATTAAATATGGTGATTTTGGCTTTTTCACCCGTGGTTTTTGGTTTTACGATTTTGAACAACAGGACGGCAGTCGTCCTAGTGCCAATTCAATTACAGGGACTCAGACCGATTTATGCCAAGACCCAGCCGCAGCTGACTTATTGTGCGCAGACATACGGTTTTTAGATGCCTTCTTCTATGCTGATTTATGGGTTGGCGATAAACCGTTAACTGTGCGTATCGGTGAGCAAGTAATAAGTTGGGGCGAAAGTACTTTTATACAGCATGGTATTAATACGACTAATCCTGTAGATGTAACTCGATCTCAAGCACCTGGCGCTGAATTAAGAGAAGTCTTTCTTCCTGTTGGAATGGTGTTTGCGTCGTTAGGCTTAACTGATAATTTAAGTGTTTCTGGATATTATCAGTACGAATGGCAAGAAAGTTGGCTTCCTGTTTCTGGAAGTTACTTTGCGACTAATGATTTTGCAGGGGAAGGCGGTCAGAGAAACAATATTCAATTAGGTTTCTCAGGTAATCCTGATATAGATTTAGATTTCTTGCTTTCTTCGCTTAACGAGATTGGCCAAAATGTTGCGAGCGGTGCTTTGTCTACAACAGAGGCAATTACCCAGTATTTAGCATTTCCAACCCGTGTGGCCGTAAGAGCATTTAGCGACGACATACAAAATGACGCAGATGATCAAGGTCAATACGGTCTTAGACTTACCTATTTTGCAGAAGAATTGAATTCAACAGAATTCAGTTTTTATCATATTAATTACCACAGTACGCGGCCATTAATTTCTGGTGTGTCATCGGATTTCAGTTTGGAAGCCATAGCGCAAGATATCGCTTTTCTTGCTACCAATGGTGTAGATAATCGCAATATTGATACACTTCAAGCTTTCACTAAAGCAGAGTTCTTCTTCCCTGAAGACATTAAACTGTGGGGTGCTAGTTTTAATACGAATGTTGGAACAACAGCCGTCGCTGGCGAAATTGCGTATCGTCAAGATGAGCCTTTGCAAATTGATGATGTGGAACTGCTGTTGTTAGGTGTGCCTGAGCAGCTTGGTAATGCCGTAGGTACGCCTTTTGAGCGCCCAGATTTAGTAGGTATTTCTCAGCTAAATAACATAGATAGAGGAGCGGGTTTCGGAGAAACCATTGATGGTTTTTTGTTGTCTGATACTTTACAACTACAAACAACAATTTCTCATGTATTTGGACCCAAATTTGGCGCTGACAATTTCGTTCTTTTGGGTGAAGTTGGCTATGTTAATGTGCTTGATTTTCCAGATCCCGATTTAATTAGGCTTAACTCTCCTGCTACTGCAAGACCTGGCGGTATTGAGCCAACAGCAGACGGCAACTCTCGCTTAGGTATTTTACAAGCACTGTCTAATGGGCCGGAAAGCAACCCTTTTTCTGACCAAGAATCGTGGGGCTATCGCTTATTGGCTGTAGCTGATTTTAACAGTATTTATGCTGGAATTAACTTAAGAGCGAGAGCGACGTTCGCCCATGATGTTGATGGAACCACACCTGATCCATTGTTTTTGTTTATCGAAGATCGAAAATCAGCAAACCTATCATTTACGTTTGATTACTTAAGTAAATGGTCTGCGTCAGCCTCTTACAGCGCCTTTTGGGGCGGAAGAGGCACCACTAATCAATTATCCGATAGGGACTTCGTTTCTTTCAATATTAAATACGCGATTTAACGGAGCGGTTTTATGAAAAAAATTAAATATAATGTTGTCGCGGCAGCTTTAGCACTATGCTTAGGAACAGTAGCATCAGTTGATGCAAAAATAACTGCAGATGAAGCGAGTAAATTAGGTACAAGTTTAACCCCTTTAGGTGGTGAAAAAGCAGGGAATGCCGATGGCTCTATTCCAGAGTGGACTGGCGGTATTACCAAGGCACCTGAAGGATACAAAAAGGGCGGTTTTCACATTGACCCATTCCCTCAAGACAAACCACTATTTGAGATTACCGGGCAAAACTACAAAGAATATCTAGACTTGCTGTCTCCAGGGCAAGTTAAGTTATTCGAGGTATATAGTGATACCTACAAAATGCCTATTTATGAAACTCGTAGAACGGCTTCTAATCCTCAAAATATTTATGACGCAACGTTAGTCAACGCGACGAATGCGGAATTACTCGATGGCGGTAACGGGTTGAAAGGTGCAGCTACGGGTGTTCCTTTCCCCATTCCGAAAAATGGCCTAGAAGCCATTTGGAATCACATCTTGCGTTATCGCGGTGAAGCCGTACATCGTTTTGGAGGCCAAGCTGCTGTAACAGCAAGCGGCGGCTACAACGTTATTGGTTTTGATGAGAAACTATTAATTAAGTACTCTCAAGAATCAGCGACGAAGGAGCAGTTGTTAGAAGATAATGTTTTGTTTATGTTCAAGCAAAAAATCACTAAACCTGCGCGTTTGGCGGGTACTGCTTTGCTTGTTCATGAAACGGTTGATCAAGTTAAAGAGCCTCGTAAAGCGTGGACGTACAATACAGGGCAACGTCGTGTTCGTTTAGCGCCTAACATTGCCTATGATACGCCAGGAACAGCGGCAGATGGCCTAAGAACAACTGATGATTTTGATATGTTCAATGGTTCTCCTAATCGTTATAATTGGGAGCTGAAAGGTAAAAAGGAACTTTATGTAGCGTATAACAATTACAAGCTACACAGTGATGAGGTGAAGTATAAAGATATAATTCGCCCATTACACATCAACCCTGATGTTACACGCTATGAAAAACACAGAGTTTGGGTAGTAGAAGCAACATTAAAAGAAGGGTTTAGACATATTTACCAAAAGCGGGTTTTCTTCATTGATGAAGACAGCTGGCAGGTACAGGTAGTTGATATGTATGATAACCGTGATGAGCTTTATCGAGTCGGTGTTGCTCATGGCGTTAACTATTATGAAGTCCCTACGCATTGGACTACACTTGAAGTGTTTCACGACCTTAATTCAAGGCGTTATTTGGCTCTGGGCCTAGATAACGAAGAAAATATGTATGATTTTGATATTAAGGTTAATGACCGAGAGTTTTCTCCCCAAGCCTTAAGGCGAGAAGGCTTGAGGTAACACAATGAACGGCTGGATTTACCAGCCGTTTTTTTTCTTAAACGTTTTTGATACAAAGGTTTTAAATTGACACGATTTTCTTATCTTTTTGTTGTTCTATTTTTCGTTTCTGGCTATTCATTTAGTGAAGAAACGGCATTTATTGCACCCTTAGCAAAAGATTCTGTTGCATTAGATATTGCAACTACAGGAGACTTTTCTGTTGTTGTCGGAGAGCGTGGTCACGTATTAATTGCAAAGGGCGAGGGGGACTTCCAACAAGTTCAGGTACCTACTCAATCCACTTTGACTTCGGTTGCAATTGTAGAACAACATATTTGGGCAGCAGGTCACGATTCAGTGATTTTACATTCTGCTGATGCGGGAAAAACCTGGGGTGTACAATATTTCGACTCAAGCCTAGAAAAGCCAGTGCTGGATATGATTTTCATAGATGAAAATCATGGTTTTGCTATTGGTGCATACGGTTTGTTCTTACGTACGGTCAACGGTGGTGAAACATGGGTGATAGAAAGACATGCTGAGTTACTCGACCCGCTAGATCAAGAATATTTAGAAGATGTACGCAAAGAAAGCGAAGAGTATTATATTCAAGAACTAGACTCTATACTTCCTCATTTGAATAGAATATCTAAACATAATGGTCAGCTTTTAATGGCGGGAGAATCAGGATTGTTAGCGGTGAGCGATGATTCTGGAAAAACCTGGAAGCGATTTGAAACTAATTATTATGGTTCGTTTTTCGATGTCAAAGCCGTAGTAGGCAATGATTCAAACGGTATACTAGCAGTAGGTTTGAGAGGAAGTGCGTTTTATTCAGAAGATGGTGTCCAATGGGACCGCATCCAAACGTGCTCAACTTCAACGCTTAACTCGCTACTTCATTTACCCAATGGTGACATGTTGGCTATGGGGAATAACGGTACTCTGCTAAACATGTCATTTCCAATTAACGAAGCTCTGAATTCGAATACAGAAAGTTGCGACCAATCAAAAGCAGTTAAACTTTCTCAAACAAAAGATAAGAACGCAATTTTAAACGCGGTCTACCATGCAAACACGGTTATCGCAGCGACTGCTGGCGGTATTCGTCCTCTTACTCTTCGGTAAATTGTCACTATGTCAAAAATTACGCAAGCTGCTGATAAAGCCATTTTTTCAAACCGTATTTTGGTGATTGTTTTCTTTGCTCTCGTCACCGTATTCTTAGGTTATCAATCTTCAAAGCTAAAGCTAGATGCAGGATTTGAAAAAAATATCCCTCTTAATCATAGTTATATGAAAACCTATATTAAACATCGCGAGAATTTCGGTGGCGCCAATAATATACTAGTCTCTGTATGCGATGAATCTGGGGATATATACAATCAAAACTTCTTTGACACATTAAAAGAGGTCCATGACCAATTATTTTTCATAAATGGTGTAAACCGTTCATTGGTTATATCGCTCTTTTCTCCATCAACTCGTTTTACAGAAATTGTAGAAGGCGGATTTTCTGGTGGCCCCGTCATTCCTTCAGATTTTGATTCAGCACGTCCAGAGGCTCTGGCTTTGGTCGCTGAAAATGTCGAAAAAGCCAACATAGTAGGAAGACAGGTAAGCAATGATTTTTCTTGTTCTATGGTCACTGCGCAGTTACTTGATATTGACCCTGTGTCAGGTGAACCACTTAACACTTTGGCACTAGCTAATGATTTGGAAGAAAAACTAAGAACGCAATTTGAATCTAACGGCATCAGTATTCATATTATTGGGTTTGCGAAAATGATTGGAGATGTGGCAGAAGGAGCGAAAGATGTCGTGCTTTTCTTTGCTATTGCCATCGCTATTACGGCAATTATGGTGTATTTCTTTTGCCGCTCAGTCATTCTGACAATACTTCCTTTGCTATGCTCCGTCATTGCAGTTGTATGGCAAATGGGATTACTTACCTTACTTGGGTTTGGTTTAGATCCCATGTCGATTTTAGTCCCATTTTTAGTTTTTGCCATAGGCGTAAGTCATGGTGTTCAAATGATTAATACCGTGGATAAGAGAATTGGCGCGGGAGATAATGCTTTTGAAGCTGCAAATGCAGCGTTTTGTAGTTTACTTATTCCTGGTGGGGTAGCACTACTTTCTGACACTGTAGGGTTCATGACGCTACTGGTTATTGATATTGGTATTATTCGCGAATTGGCGATTACTGCAAGTATTGGTGTTGCCGTAATCATTTTAACTAACTTAATTCTTTTACCTGTTTTAATGAGCTACTTAAAACACAGTGAGCGAATTGTCGAAAAATTTGAAGAAAAAGAAAAACGAGCTTTAGTACTGTGGGTTTGGTTGTCACATTGCTGTAAGAATAAAAACTCTATTATTATTGTAATAATAACGGTTGTTTTATTCGGTGTTGGTTTAACCGTTTCGAAAAATATGAAAATAGGCGACCTACATGCGGGAGCTCCAGCGTTAAAGGCATCATCTCGTTATAATCAAGACACCGCATTGATTACTGACAAGTACGAAGTTACCGTTGATTATATTTCTGTCATTGTAGAAACAAGTACAGAAGCCTGCACATCCCATTCAGTTATGAAAGCCATTGACGATTTTCAGTGGAAAATGGAGAACATATCTGGAGTGCAATCTGCTGTGAGCTTAGCGTCAGTGGCTAAACGGGTGAATGCTGGCTACAACGAAGGGAATGTTAAGTGGCAAGTGTTACCAAGAAATCAACAAACTATGGTTCAGGCTATAAGCCGTGTTCCTACTTCATCGGGTTTGTTGAATAATGACTGCTCTGTTATGCCGGTTATTTTGTTTTTGGAAGATCATAAGGCTCAAACGATTTCTAACGTTGTAGCCGGGGTGAAAGCTTACCGAAATGAGTATCAAACCGATGATCTTATGTTTAAATTAGCATCAGGTCCTGCGGGTGTTATGGCGGCGACTAATGAAGCTGTTAGTGCGGCACAAGATCCAATGATGTTATATGTATTTGCAGCGGTTATCTTGCTGTGTTTAATCAGTTTTAGATCCATTCGCGCAACCTTGTCGGTAGTGATACCGTTATATGTCGTATCTGTATTGGCTCAAGCGTTGATGACGCAATTAAGTATCGGCCTAACCGTCTCTACATTACCGGTTATTGCGTTAGGAGTGGGGATTGGCGTCGATTATGGTATTTATATTTTATCTACGATGAATACCAAGATTAAGCAAGGAAAGTCAGTTCAAGAAGCTTACTTAAACGCATTAGAAGAACGAGGAAGCGCCGTGTTATTTACCGGTATTACGCTAGCTATCGGTGTTAGTACCTGGGTTTTCTCATCATTGAAGTTCCAACTAGATATGGGGGTGTTGTTAACCTTTATGTTCATTGTAAACATGATGGGAGCGATATTTGTGCTACCCGCTATTGCTAATTTACTTTGGTGGAACAACCAGAAAAAATGACATTTGATTTTTTATTTGATTAAAAAGGCCGTAAGGCCTTTTTTTTTATGTGTTTTTTGTAATTTTATCTATGCTGTAAAGAGAGTGTTAAAGATATTGCCCAGTGTTGAATAAGAGAACTATTCAACAAAGCACGTTTAAGTACTTTTATTAAGGTTGTTTATGATTACCTCGACTCAGAAACCGTCAGTGTTAATAGATAATGTATTTGCATTAATAGAAAAAAAAATCACCCCTGAAAAAGTAGAGAAGGTAAAACAGTTTGCCGGTCTTTTATTCACAAATATGTCGGTGGACGATTTTGAAGGTCGCACAGATAGTGATTTATACGGTGCAACTATCAGTTTGTGGAATACGTTTGAGATTTACGATAAAAACCAATCTCATATTAAGGTGTTTAATCCCAATATAGCAAGCCATGGCTGGCAGTCGTCTCATTCAATTATTGAAATCATCGTTGATGATATGCCATTTCTTGTAGACTCGGTGCGAATGACACTTAATAGGTTAAATATAACCTCACATTTATTGTTACATAGTCCAATTTACTTTAGTCGAGTCAACGACAAAATCGAAAGCTTATTTGATACGGACTGTGATGATGCGGTCAACAAAGAAACCGTATTTTTAATAGAAATCGATCGCCAAAACTCAGAACAAGCGCTGTCTGAGTTAACGATTGAATTGCAGTCTGTGCTAGATGAGGTTGTGCTTGCTGTAAGTGATTGGCAGCCAATGACAAAACAGATGAAATCGGTTATTACACAATTTTCTGATTTACAATGTCCTGCCAGTGAACCTGTGCGACAGGAGTCTTTAACCTTTCTGAATTGGGTTAATGACCATAACTTTACATTAATGGGCTATCGTTACTATAAAGTAGAAGCGATTGAAGGCGACCATTTATGGGTACCCGATATTGATTCGAGCTTAGGTTTGATGAAAAACTCTGTCAGTAAACGAGAACGTTTACTGTCCAAGCTTCCTCCGTCAGCTAGAGATATTGCATTAAGTTCTGCGCCATTGTTACTTACTAAAACTAAAACAAAAGCCCGTGTTCATCGACCGGCTCAAATGGATTACATAGGAGTTAAAGCCTTCAATTCAGATGGCCAAGTAATAGGTGAGCATAGGTTTATAGGGTTATTTTCTGCAGGTTTTTATAATAGTAAAGCATCAGATTTACCTGTTCTGAAAGAGAAAATCAAAAAAGTCTGTGAGTTATCTGGCTTTAAACCTGGAACTCACTCTTATAAAGCGTTTCTCAATATTATTGAAACATACCCAAGAGATGAATTACTGCAAACAGAAGAAACTGAATTAGCGCAAATTATTACCGGCATTTTTCAAATGCAAGAGCGTGGAATTTCTAGAATATTTATTCGTAAAGATAGTTTCGGGCGTTTCTTCTCATGCATGGTATTTGTGCCCAGAGAGCGGTACAACACCAAACTTAGAAAAAGTACACAAGAGTTGTTACAGCGTTCATTTGATGCCATTGGAGAAGTTGAATTTACAACCTATTTTTCCGAATCTGTATATGCCAGAACACATTATATCGCACAGGTAAACAACAATAATTTGGACATTGATGTGAGACAAATTGAAAAGAATTTAATTGAACTGACAAAAAGCTGGAGCGACCGGTTAGCGTCCTCAATACGCTCTTCATGTGGTGAAGGCGCGGGTAAGGCATTAGAAGCCCGCTATGCCAATGCTTTTTCTCCAAGTTACATGGAAGAAAATCTACCCAGTGCAGCTTTAGTTGATATTGAAAAATTAGAAAATTTAACCACGAAAAAACCTTTGGATATGTTGTTTTATCGGCCTCAGGAAGAAGCAACTGATAGCCCCATTGTAAAATTAAAACTCTTCCACAAAGACGAGCCCATTCACTTATCTGATGTGCTGCCAATTTTAGAAAACTTTGGTTTGAGAGTGATTGATGAAAGTCCCTATCGAATTACCTGTGCGGAAGGAAATACCCATTGGATAATGGACTTTAGTATGCTTTATAAAAGCACATCGTCATTAGATATGGAAAAAGCACAGGCATTGTTTCAATTTGCTTTTTCTAATGTATGGGAGGGGGAGCTTGAAGACGACGCATTTAACCGTTTAGTGTTAGGCGCAGGGTTAGAAGGAAGAAAAGTCACTATTCTCAGAGCGTTCGCAAAATATATGCGTCAAACGGGGAGTTCATTTAGTCATAGCTATATGGCCAATACGCTATCTAAATACCCTGACATAGCAAGACTGCTAGTCCAATTTTTTGATCTTCGATTTGATCCTAAAATAAAGCGTAGCGAATCTAAATCGAAAACGGTTTCTGAAAAGATTCATCATTTACTCGATAACGTATCGAATTTAGATGACGACCGCATTATTCGTCGCTATCTAGATATGATTTTAGCCACATTTAGAACGAATTTTTATCAGCCTGATGACGCAGGAAACGACAAGTCGTATATCTCATTTAAATTTCAGCCTGAATTTATTCCTGAAATGCCATTACCCCTGCCCAAATATGAAATATTCGTTTACAGCCCTCGTGTAGAAGGGGTTCACTTACGGGGCGGAAAAGTAGCTCGCGGTGGATTGCGTTGGTCCGATAGACTAGAAGATTTTAGAACTGAAATCCTAGGGTTAGTTAAAGCCCAACAAGTGAAAAACACGGTAATTGTGCCAGTGGGTGCGAAAGGCGGGTTCATTTGTAAAAAACCGCCAACAGAAGGGGGTAAACAAGCCTTTTTTGAAGAAGGAAAAGCCTGTTATCGATTATTTATTCGCAGTCTGCTAGATATCACTGACAACATAGTCGACGGGAAGTTGGTTCCACCAAAAGATGTTGTTAGACACGACGAAGATGACTCATATTTGGTCGTTGCTGCCGATAAAGGCACCGCAACATTTTCAGATATCGCGAATGAAATATCTGAAGATTTTAATTTCTGGTTAGGCGATGCCTTTGCGTCTGGTGGCAGCGTCGGTTATGACCATAAGAAAATGGGTATCACTGCGAAAGGCGGATGGGAGTCTGTTAAACGTCACTTCAGAGAAATCGGTATTGATTGCCAAACCAAAGAGTTCACCTGTGTAGGTGTAGGTGACATGGCCGGTGATGTGTTTGGTAATGGTATGTTGTTGTCTGAACAGACGAAAGTGATTTCAGCCTTTAATCACCTGCATATCTTCTTTGATCCTAGTCCAAATGCGGCAAAGAGTTACAAAGAAAGAATGCGCTTGTTTGAAGACCCAAGTTTAACTTGGGATGACTACGACAAAAGTTTGATCAGTAAAGGCGGCGGTGTATTTAGTCGGGCGAGCAAGTCAATCAAGCTCACACCTGAAATGAAGACCTGTTTGAATTCGAAAAAAGGTGAAATGACGCCCAACGAGCTTATTCATAACATACTGCAAATGAATGTAGATTTACTATGGAATGGCGGTATTGGCACCTATGTTAAAAGCGAAAAAGAATCTCATGCCGATGTAGGTGACAGAGCAAACGACAGTGTTCGAGTTAATGGCAAACAAGTTAAAGCTAAAATTGTTGGTGAAGGGGGCAACCTAGGATTAACTCAACTTGGTCGCGTAGAGTACGCAGCCAATGGCGGTCGAGTTAATACCGACTTCATCGATAACGTAGGCGGCGTTGACTGCTCAGATAACGAAGTGAACATTAAAATATTACTGAATCAACTCGTTCAAAGTGGCGATATGACAATGAAGCAACGCAATGCTTTATTGTACGATATGACAGAAGAAGTTTCAGAGCTCGTACTTCAAGATTGCTATCGTCAAACCCAGTCTCTTTCGATTACAGAATTGGGTGGCGTGAATCAAATTAAAGAGCAGCTTCGTTTTATCCATGGTTTAGAGCGAGAAGGGGCATTAAACCGAGAGTTAGAGTTCATACCGAACGATGATGAAATATCCGATAGGGTTGCTACAAATCAAGGATTAACGCGTCCTGAGCTGTGTGTTCTTATTGCTTATGGGAAGATGGTATTGAAAGAAAAGCTCAATACAGAAGAAATTACCAATAATGCCTATCATGGGAAATTATTGATTAACGCATTCCCTGAACGACTAAGAAAGTCCTATGCTAACAATATGCAGTCGCATCCTCTACGAAGTGAGATTATTGCGACTAAGTTGACCAATGAAATGGTTAACGACATGGGGTTAAACTTTGTATTTAGAATGGAAGAAGAAACGGGCGCGAGTATTGTTGAAATAACCAATGCGTATAGCGTGGTTAAAGGCGTATTTGATATTGAGAATTTATGGAAACAAATAGAATCTCTCGATAACAAAATAGAATCTGAAACTCAGTTAAAAATGCTTGAAAATGCACGACGATTGCTAAGACGCACCACTCGCTGGTTTATACGACATGGCGATACGAGTAACTCTATAGAAGGTGCTATTGCCGATTATTCTCCGGCAATGAATAATTTGCTCGAAAACCTGTCTACCTATTTAGTAGAAGAAGAGTACGCCACCTTAGAAAACAGTGCCAAAGCGCTGGAGCAAAAAGGTGTGCCCAAAGCACTTTCTTATCGTGTAGCGTGTTTTAGTAACTTGTTCTGTGCCCTTGATTTAGCGCAAGTCAGTATTGAATCTGGCACTGATTTGTCTGTTGTCGCGCCATTATACTTCCAAGTCGGATTCAGACTTGAATTACATTGGTTTTTAGAGCAAATCACCAACCAAGCAGTGAGTAATCATTGGCAAGCACTGGCACGAGCATCTTACCGAGAAGAGCTAGACTGGCAGCAGAGATCAATTACATCGAACTTATTGCACAACAAGGTCGGAAAAGATGAAAACTTGTTAGAGAGCTGGATTTCTCAAAATGAAACCTTGCTAAAACGCTGGTATTTGATGATGAGTGAGTTTAAAACCAGTTCAACACACGAATT
The DNA here is from genome assembly GCF_017368475.1 of Alteromonas sp. 5E99-2. Classification (GTDB taxonomy): domain Bacteria; phylum Pseudomonadota; class Gammaproteobacteria; order Enterobacterales; family Alteromonadaceae; genus Alteromonas_F. The sequence continues at coordinate 236,185 of NZ_JAFNJE010000003.1, read as the reverse complement.
TGCGAAGTTTTCTGTCGCATTACGTGAATTGATGCTTTTAAGCATGAAGTCAAACCATTAAACTACAGCCTGTTAAAAAAAGCCCTGTTTAACAGGGCTTTTTTGTATCAATGACTTTTACCAGGCGAATCACTATGCTTCAACTAGCTCAATCGGCGTTACTTAAATTAGAACCTGAAACGGCACACAATTTAACTATCGGTTGTTTAAAAGCAACTCAACGTACGCCTTTCGCGGCTTTATACAAAAAAAACGCGATAAATAAACCAGTTACCGTTGCTGGAATTACCTTTCCAAACGCTGTTGGTTTGGCCGCAGGGTTAGATAAAAATGGTGAGTGCGTCGATGCCTTTTTAAATATGGGGTTTGGTTTTGTTGAAATAGGCACTATTACTCCTAAAGGTCAGCCTGGAAACCCTAAACCGCGAATTTTTAGATTGCCAGAAAAGAAGGCCATCATTAATCGAATGGGATTTAACAATAAGGGAATTGACCACCTTATTGAAGAAGTAAAGAAAGTAAAATCCAAGGGTGTTGTAGGTATCAACATAGGGAAAAACAAAGATACTCCCGAAGAAAAGGCCTTAGACGATTACCTTATCTGTTTAAATAAAGCTTATGGCCATTGTGATTATATTACGGTAAACATCTCATCTCCTAACACCCCAGGGTTGCGAAATTTACAGTACGGTGAAGCGCTAGATAACCTATTAACAGGTCTTAAAAATGAGCAAAAAGTCCTAGCCGATAAACACGATACCTATGTGCCCATTTTTGTAAAAATAGCGCCAGATTTAAGTGATGAAGAAATAGAAAGTATCGCTAAATCATTAATAAACGCCAAGATGGACGGCGTAATTGCAACCAATACTACGCTTTCTCGCGACGCTGTAAAGGGCCTGAGTCATGGCGACGAAGCGGGCGGTTTAAGTGGCTCTGTTTTAACTGAGCAATCGTTACGCGTAACTAAAAAACTTGCTGTTGAACTCGATGGAACCCTTCCTATTATTGGTGTGGGGGGAATCGACTGTCCACAAGCGGCCCTTAACCAACTCGCTGCTGGCGCATCGCTGGTGCAAGTATATTCGGCCTTTATTTACCAAGGCCCTGAACTGATTAATCAAATTGTAGAAGCCCTATGACACAAATACTCGTTACTACCAGCCGTGGTTTAGATGAACTGCTTGATGCTGAAATTAAACAGCTCATTCCCGAAGCCGAAACTAAACTTTCTCCTGGCTGCGTGTCGTTTGATGGCTCATTAGAAGACGCTTACACCCTGTGCTTATGGTCTCGTTTGGCAAACCGAGTGCTATGGGAATGCGTGTCTGGGAATATTAAATCAGCAGACGATTTGTATAAATTGTCGAATAACGTGGATTGGCCATCGCATTTTGCCAGTAGTGGTACTTTTATTGTGCAGTTTAACGGTACCAATAAAGTCATTAATCATTCCCAATTTGGTGCTCAAACCGTTAAAGACGGTATTGTTGACTGCTTTTTAGAGTTGGAAGATACACGGCCAAGTGTTGATAAGATGAACCCTGACATAGTGGTTTACGCTCGCTGTAGAAGAGACAATATTAGTATTGGTATTGATTTGTCGGGCAAGAGCTTACACCAGCGTCACTACCGTAAAGATCAGGGCGATGCGCCTCTTAAAGAACATGTGGCGGCAGCTATGTTGCGCCGCAGTGGTTGGGCGGAAAAAGCCGATAAGCCCTTTATCGACCCTATGTGTGGTTCTGGAACTTTAGCCATTGAAGCTGCGCTTTTAGCTGCGAATATTGCGCCGGGTTTAAAGCGTAAACAGTGGGGGTTTGATTTATGGCACAGGCACGATGACACTAAATGGCTGACCTTAATCGAAGCTGCTGAAGAACAACAAACTGAACCTAAACAACCTATTTATGCTTCTGATCTCGATCGCGATCTTGTGTTTGTCGCTAAGAAAAACGCAGATGCAGCTGGCGTATATGATTATATCAAGTTTGATGTTGCAAACGTTATCAAACTCTCTGCGCCAAAAGGCGAGGCAGGCTATTTAGTTTCAAACCCTCCTTATGGAGAGAGACTGAGCGACGTATCAGAATTATTACCTGTGTTTCAGCAATGGGGCTCACAATTAAAAGACCATTGGCAAAGCTGGCAGGTAAGTTTGCTAACCAGCAATCGCGACCTTTTACGAGCATTAAAACTGAGAGCTCACAAAGAATACAATATAATGAACGGGAAACTCGAATGTAAGCTCGTTAATTATTCTCTGTCGGAAGGCAACTTAGAAAACATACACAGGGAAGAAGACCACCCTTTTGCAAATCGCATTAAAAAGAATATCAAACGCCTAAAGCCTTGGCTTAAAAAACAAGACACCAATTGCTATCGTATTTATGACGCTGATTTACCAGAATATAATGTTGCCGTTGATAAATATGATGACTACTACGTGGTACAAGAATATGCACCGCCTAAAACTATCGATGAAAACAAAGCCAAAAGACGGCTGCAAGATGTCATGTTGTATTTGCCCGCTGCGGTTAATACCACAAGCAGAAACATTGTTCTGAAAGTCAGAGAACAGAAAAAAGGCAATGCCCAGTACGAGAAGCTATCTCAAACCAACGAGCGTATTCAAATCAATGAAAATGACGCAATGTTGTGGGTGAATTTATGGGATTACTTAGATACAGGGTTGTTTTTGGATCACCGTGAAACACGCCAACGAGTAAAATCGCAAGTTAAAGGCAAAGATGTACTTAATTTGTTCGCATACACGGGGAGTGTATCGGTTGCAGCGGCATTAGGCGGAGCTCGGTCAGTGACAACTGTTGATATGTCGAACACCTACATAGAGTGGGCAAAAGATAATTTTGAATTAAACGGTATAAAAGGTCCTCATCGTTTTGTAAAGGCAGATTGTACGAGCTGGCTAGATGATCACAATGGTAAATACGACTTTATATTTATTGATCCTCCTTCGTTCTCTAACTCAAAAAGAATGAGTGCAACCTGGGATGTACAGCGTGATCACATAAGAATACTTACCCAAGCAAAACAGTGTTTAAATAAAGGTGGCGTTATTTTGTTTTCCAATAATAAACGAGGGTTTAAGTTGGATGTACACGCCTTAAATGAAATTGGTTTAATGGCAAACGATATTAGCCAGCAAACCATACCCGAAGATTTTAAACGACACACTAATATACACAAATGTTGGGAACTGTTTGGTGATGATTAAGCAAATTCACAGCGTATTTTGCGAAAACACGTTAACAATTAGACGGGCAAATATGATATTGCCTTTTGTATTAATCTACCGAATAGCACTTATTAAATGAGCAACTTAATTCAGTTAAAAAATATTCACCTTTCTTTCGGTACTCCGCCGTTACTTGATAGCGTGAATTTGAACATTCATGAAGGCGAGCGAGTATGCCTTGTTGGCCGCAATGGAAGTGGTAAATCAACATTAATGAAGTTGATTGCGGGTGATATTCAGGCCGATGACGGACAGCGTATTTTAGACAGTAGCTGTGTCGTCGCTAGATTAGAACAAGATCCCCCTGAGCGAAATGACATTTCTATCTTTGATTATGTGGCTGAAGGGCTTAAAGAAGCCGGTGAATTACTAAAAGCTTACCAAGCTAAGTTAAACGATGTAACCGAAGATCCAAGTGAAAAAAACTTGGCTGGCTTACAAGTTATTCAAGATAAGTTAGACAGTGTAAACGGGTGGCAAATAGAACAACGTATTTCACAAACACTGACGACCCTTAGCTTAGACGGAGATGCATTATTGTCCTCGTTATCGGGAGGATGGCGACGCAAAGCCGCGTTGGCAAGAGCTTGGGTACAAAGCCCTGATTTATTACTACTAGATGAACCCACTAACCACCTCGATATTGCTATGATCAAGTGGTTAGAAGACAGCTTAAAGCAGTTTTCTGGCGCAATTGTCTTTATTAGCCATGATAGGGCATTTATTCGCAGTATGAGTACGCGGATCATTGACTTAGACCGCGGAGTTTTAACAAGTTACCCCGGTAACTATGAAACCTATTTAATAAAGAAAGCAGAAGATCAAGCCATCTTGGAAACACAGCAAGCTGAATTTGATAAAAAGCTTGCGCAAGAAGAGGTGTGGATCCGCCAAGGGATTAAAGCCCGAAGAACCCGTAATGAGGGAAGGGTTAGGGCGCTAGAAGCACTAAGAGCCGAGCGGAAAAAACGCAGAGAACTTCAAGGTTCGGTAATGGCGAGTCAAAGCACTGGAGCTCGAAGTGGTAAACGAGTATTTGACGTTGTTGACGTTGCCATTAATCGCGGAGAAAAGGTGATTGCTCAATCACTCAACCTCAATGTAATGCGCAAAGACAGAATCGCTTTAATTGGCCCTAATGGGTGTGGGAAAAGTACTCTTATTCAAGGTTTGTTGGGCGACTTGCCACTGACGAGCGGTGAAATAAAGCATGGAGCCAACATTGAAGTAGCCTATTTTGATCAGCATAGAAGTCAGTTAGATTTAGACAAAACAGTTATTGATACTGTAGGCGATGGAAAACGAGACCTAATGGTTAACGGCAATCCTCGCCATGTTATCAGTTATTTACAAGACTATTTGTTTGAACCTGACAGAGTTAATGCCCCTGTCAGGTCGTTATCTGGTGGTGAAAAAAATCGATTGTTACTTGCGAAAATAATGCTTAAGCCAAGCAATGTCCTTATTCTCGATGAGCCGACCAATGACCTTGATGTAGACACGTTAGAAATGCTTGAGACATTGCTAATTGGCTACGAAGGAACCATTTTGTTGGTAAGCCACGATAGGGAATTTGTCGACAATGTCGCATCTAGTTGTTTAACTTACGAAAATAATGGAATTTGGCGCGAATTTGTAGGTGGTTACACCGATATGCTTAATTGGTATGAGCATAACAAAAATGCTGATAAAGTTCAGGGAACTGAAACAAAAGATAGCAGTCTTAAGACTTCAGTTGTTAAGCCTAAAGCACAAAAAAAATTATCTTATAAAGACAGTCGAGAATTAGAGACGTTACCTATTAAGATAGATGAGTTAGAATCACAAATAGAAGAATTACAATCTCAAGTGAATGAGCCAGATTTCTTTAATAAAACAGACTCAAATTTGGTCTTAGAAGCGCTGTCGAAAGCGGAAAAAGCCTTAGGCGAAGCGTATTCACGTTGGGATGAATTAGAAAGTATGCAACAAAGCATACAGCAGTAATGGGAATGATAATGAGAAAAACAATTCTAGCCAGTGCGTTGGCTACATTGATGTTAAGCGCCTCAAGTAATGGGCAAGTTTATGATATCGAAGTTTTACCAATAAACGATCTGGCATTAAATAGTTTTGCGCAATCTATAGATGATTCAGGAAATGTTACTGTTGTAACGCAAAATTTATTTAATCAAGCCATTGATACAACTCTACTTGATTTCGATGGTTTGGCTTTATCTACACTTTTGACTGACCCTGACTCCTCTCAAGCAGGTAATTTTAACGATGCAGATTACCAACTTATTGTTGAAGCTATACGGTCAAGCACTGCGTCAAATTCCACGTCTATTCAAAAATTGGCTGCATTTAGAAGTTTTGAATATGATGGTCAAACCACAACTGAACTTTTCGCTTTTGACGTGTTTTCTCGCACCACTGACCAATTAACTCAAAGTAACGAAGTGATAGTAAGAGACAGTGAAGCAGGCGATTTTTTTGTTGGAACAAGTGATGACGCCTATGAATCTTTTGAATTCACATCGGAATCGAACATCACCAGTCAGTTTGTAATTAACGACTTTAGGAACATAGCGTTTGTTCAGTTTGGTGACACAGTAACGCCTTTATTACCTCCTGAACAAACCTTAGGTGGACTTAGCGATGCGTTCTCTATAAATAGTTCTCTACAGGTAGCTGGATCGGGTGGCACAGTGGCCGCTACTGGTGTGACGGCTAGCGTAGAGGCTTGTGAGGACGAAGAAACTCGCGGAGATATTCCTGAGTCACTGTGCTTATGGCAGTTAAATTATCCTGCAAGTGGTAGCTCAGGGCTTTTACAAACATCAGGGTCGTTACTGATCCGACCTATCGTTTGGTCTGTTGATGGCAGTGGAAATCTTGTAGATACAGAAGTTTTTCGACTGTTGGATGAAGAAGAAGATAACTCTATCGTTGGAACGGGCGAGGCTGTTGATATAAATGACGGCGGTATTGCTATTGGATATTCAGAAGTTTCTGTTAGAGAAGCGGCTATGTTTTTTAATGGGCAGACATCGCGGATTTTAATTCAAGGCGACTTTTTAGCTAGCGATGCAATGGCGATTAACAACAATAATTTTGTCGCAGGTACATTTGTTGACGTTGCTGACACGGGTGCCGTTACAAAAATGTTCGTAACGAATATAGAATCAAGTGAAGTTGATGAGCCTGTAGGCTTCTTTGCTACATCAACGACTATTCCTCGAGATATGAACAACGAGAATATTGTCGTTGGGCAGGGCGTTGTAGATGCGGGATCGTCTGATGTATCTGAAACAGAAGCCTTCATTTATGATATCTCAACTGAGGTATTTACTAACCTTAATGATTTAATTGAATGTGACTCACCTTATACGCTCATAAACGCGTCAGGTATTAATGACAACGGCGAAATAGCAGTTACAGCTAGAGCGAGTTTGCCGTTTCGTGACGAGTTAGGACAAACAACATTAGATGAAACCGGTGCGGAAGTGCTTGTAGATGCTAGTGTAGCGTTAAAGCTTACACCAATTCCAAATGGGCAACCGCAAAATTGTGACGAACAAGAGGATGACTTTGAAAGGCAAGGCGCGTCAATTACGCCTTCATTACTCCTGTCATTTATCGGATTGTTAGGCTTTAGGCGAGTAAGAAGAAAATGGAATTAAAAACCATTTTTTATGAAAAAATAAATGCAACAAAAATGTAGTTATACATCAGATGATTAGTTAATTATCGATGTAAATCATAAGTAATTTGTTTGAACTTTTGTCTTAATTAACGTATCCATAATATAGCGCCTCAGATTGATAAGAAAGTTTATCTCTCTGAGAGAACGCTATCTCTAACTTTAAAGAGGCAAATAAATGAAAAGACAAAAACGAGATAAATCTACACGTGCTCATTCGAAAGGTTACCAAGCTGGCATCAGCGGAAGGTCTAAAGATAATTGTCCATTTCAGTCTGCTGAGACTCGATCTCAATGGTTAGGTGGCTGGCGAGAGGCAGCCGAAGATAGGCATCTCGGAATGTCGATCAAATAAGTTTAAGCCCCATTTAGGGGCTTTTGTTTTGTTAGAAAGTGGTAGTGTCGGTAAATAAACCCACTTTTAAACTTTTCGCAGTATAGATTTCTTTTCCATCTACAAACACTGAACCGTCGGCTAAACCCATAAACAATTTACGCTTAACTAAACGGCGTATATTAATTTTATAGGTTACAACTTTAGCTGTTGGCAGTATTTGACCTGTAAATTTAACTTCACCTACACCTAATGCTCTACCTCTACCTGGGCCATCGCTCCAACCTAAGAAGAAACCAACTAATTGCCACATTGCATCTAAACCTAAGCAACCTGGCATAACAGGGTCACCTGGGAAGTGACATTGAAAAAACCAAAGATCAGGGTTAATATCTAGTTCGGCGATGATTTCGCCGTTTCCATATTCTCCGCCATCTTCTGTAATAGATACAATTCTATCCATCATTAACATATTCGGTGCTGGAAGTTGGCTATTGCCCGGACCGAACATTTCACCTCGGCTACATGCCAAAAGGTCTTCTCGGCTAAAAGAATTGGGACGATTACTCATAAATATCCTTAATCAAATTTGACGCTGTAATGTAGCGAATGCTATTCGTATAAACAACTCCGAACAGTCGTTTTTCGCTTCAGCTCAACATGATAAACTAGTTCGACAAAAAAATTTGGAATAAATATTCATGGTAAAGAAAAAATCTTTAGCGCAAAGAAACGCAGAGAAACAAAAACGTTTCAGAAATAAGCAAAAGGAAGAAGGTAAAAAGCTTATACGTGGATATATTACGCCAGAAGCACAAGATTGTTACAACGACATCATAGACAAAACCCAATGGAAGGATAGCGAAGTACTTTCTAATGCACTGCGGTTAACTTATGCTGCATATAAATGTGGTCAAATTCAATTGCTAACTCAATGGCTAAAAGAACAAGAGCGCTAGACTTTTTGAACTATTTTAATACTTCCCTAGTACGGATTGTTAACTCTTTTCGTTTTTGCGCAAGTTGCTAAGGTAAAATATTGAATAATCACATCACTATAGTCTGGTTTAAACAGGATTTAAGGTTAGAAGACAATCCTGCGCTTAACGCCGCAGCGCAAAATGGTGAAGTAATCCCCATCTTTATCTACGATACTTCCGTACCAAACTATGCGCAATTAGGAGGGGCATCCAAATGGTGGCTACATCAATCTCTACAGCACCTTAATGAAAAGCTAGATGGAAAGTTAATTTGCTTATCAGGTAAGCCTTCTCTCATCTTACCGCAGCTAGTACAAGATATCTGTGCAACTCATGTTGTATGGAATCGCACCTACGAACCGTGGCAAATGGCTCGTGACAAAAATATAAAAACAGAACTGAAATCTAACGGTATTGGTTGTGTTAGCTATAACGGTTCGCTGCTTTGGGAGCCATGGACAATTAATAAACCCAATGGCGAACCATATAAAGTGTTTACACCTTATTATAGGAGAGGGTGTTTAGGGGCTTCAGCACCACGGTACCCACTAAGGTGTCCTGAAAAATTAATAATCGCAGACGTGAATGTTCGCGACAAAGTAGATATCTCTGATCTTAATTTACTTCCTACGCTGAACTGGTATAAAAATTTTGGTGATTCTTTTGTTCCAGGAGAGGTTGGCGCTAAAGAAAAGTTATCTGACTTTTTAACACAAGCAGTAAGTCAATATAAAACGCAAAGAGATGTGCCATCAATAAAGGGGACGTCGATGTTGTCTTCTCATTTACATTGGGGGGAAATCTCACCGAATCAAATATGGTACGCAGTACTCGACCGCTTTGGAGGAATGGCCCAAGAGGGTGTCGATGTGTTTTTAAGCGAAATAGGGTGGCGAGAGTTTAGCTACTACCTTTTGTTTCATTTTCCTGAGCTGCACAATAAAAATTATTCAGAAAAATTTGACCGCTTTCCGTGGTTGAATAACGAAGCAGATATCATTGCTTGGCAAAAAGGGAAAACGGGCATTCCCATAATTGACGCAGGTATGCGCCAATTATGGCAAACAGGCTACATGCATAATCGCGTAAGAATGGTTGTTGCTTCGTTTTTGATTAAGAACTTGTTGGTAGATTGGCGGCATGGAGAACGTTGGTTTTGGGATTGTTTATGCGATGCTGACTTGGCCAGCAATAGCGCAAGTTGGCAATGGGTGGCTGGTTGTGGCGCTGATGCTGCACCTTATTTTCGAATATTTAATCCAGTGTTGCAGGGAGAGAAGTTCGACAAAGACGGCACATTTGTCAGGCAGTATTGCCCTGAGCTAGCTCATATGCCGGATAAGTACATACATAAACCTTGGGAAGCACCACTCGATATTTTAAATGTTGCACAGGTTTCGCTAGGGGATAATTACCCACTGCCTATTGTCGAATTAAAAGGGTCAAGGCAACGGGCTCTTACTGCATTAAAGCGTGTTAACGAAAAGTGATTTTGCGTGAAATTCCGTAAAATATTCAACTAATAACAATTCGTTGTTATACTGTTATGACTAGCCCGTTTATTCCAAATAACAATACTGCGATAATGATATTCATGATAATAAGTAGAACTCAATAAATGGTAAGACTTGCTGTCTATTTATTATTGGTTGTTGCAGCGATGGCAATTGTTGCTGCTCCTTGGGCAACCGTTATGTTGTATTTCCTAAATGGAATAATGCAGCCTTCTTTTGTATGGCCTTGGGAATTTCCTTCTTTTACTTTTATGTCGCTATCAAAAATTCTAGCGATCCTCTCGATTCTTGCTTGGATGAAAGCCGTTGCGTCCAAAGGCGTAGATTTTAGTATTTATAATAGTCCTCAAAATTTTGCAATTTTAATTATGTGGGTACTCATGCACCTTTCCGATATTTTGAGTCCTTACCCTGTTTATTTTGCAGGGGTTAGGGCTGAAATCGTATTAGATGCAATGAACACTATTGTCATTATGTATTTCATTGGCTTAGGTATTTTAAGTGACGTAAGAGTCTACAAAAAAGCATTTTTGGGCATGTCTATCATGTTTGCCTACATCAGTGTTTATTACGTTTATTGGGCAAACGACGTATATCTAGATAATAACTGGTCAATGTTCTTTGATGGTCGTTTAAAATCACCTCCAGGCACGACTATTGGCGACCAAAATGCGCTCTCTTGTTTAATTGTTATGGGAATGCCTTTTGTGTTTTTAGGGTATTTTTACATTAAAAATTTCTTTTTGAAGTGGGGGAGTCTAGCTGTATTGCCTTTATTGTGGCACTCTTTATTCTTGTTTGGCTCCAGAGGGGCAATGATTGCATTAGTTTGTACCACAATATTATGTCTGCAATTACTTAAGCCATATAAAGCAAAGAAAAAAAATAAAAATGGGCTTTGGCCAAAAGAACCCGAAGAAAAAACAGAAAATACCGATGCTGAAAATGCCCGTTTTAAAAGTTTAAAATTATTCAAAATTGCCATTATGATTGGTTTGGTTGGTGCTATTGCCACTCAAGGTGGAGCTATGCTTAATCGCTCAACAGAAACCATTGATGTTGCGAAATCTGATACTGAAAAGCCGATTAACCCTAGAATTGTTTCTTGGAACGTTGGGCTTTCTTTAATCGCCAAGTATCCGGTTTTTGGTGTTGGCCCCCAACGTTTTCAAATGGCATCGAATAGATTGTTTCCCGGACGCTCAGTGCATGTTGCGCACAATACTTTCTTAAACTTTGCTGCAAATACTGGGCTACCTGTAGGCTTACTATTTTTATTTTTGTTCTGGACGAGTTATAAAAATTATACTTTTTGTCGTAACAACGGCATCGCAAACTATCCTATATTAGAATATGTAAATATTGCCTGCTCCGCAGCACTAGTAGGCTTTTTTATCTCAGCCTTATTCTTAGATATGATCATCTTCGAGGCTTTTTATTTTATTCTAGCTTTAAATTTGGCAAAGTTATTTACGTTCAAAAAGTTGCTGGCTGAAAAAGGCGATGTCGATAAATCTATTACGCCAACGCTGCCTTAGGGGTAGTAAATAATATCTAGAAAACGAGTCTTGCCAATGTTATCTTGATAGCCATGGTTTACATCGGCATTTAAAATATATTGTTCGCCTTCTTTTAGTAACACCTCTAAACCTCCATCGATAAGGGTTAATTCCCCAGATAAAACATGGATATGTTCTGTCACTCCGTTTATATGAGCCGATGATTCCTGACGATGATTATTTAATAAGGTAATTTCAAAGGTTTCCATTTTTGTAACAGGAGAGTAAGAAAATAAGGTTTTAATTTTCATATTTTCTTCGTTGATCTTACTTTGGTCATCGAACGGGTGGTGGGTATTTGAATTGTTTAAATTGAACGAAGGACTGAGTAATGAGGAAAATGAACAGCGGAATCCTGTGGCAATTTTCCAAAGTGTCGCAATAGTCGGGTTTGATTCTTTTCTTTCTATTTGCCCTAACATTGCTTTAGACACACCAGTGATCTCAGACATTTTATCTAAAGACCACTCCCGTACACGCCTTTGATGCTTTATTGATTCAGAAATATGCTGGTTAATAATCGCAGGGTTATTCATCCAATTTCACTTTTTAAGTTGTGCGTTTTAACGCACAGTGTTAAGTTTTAATTTCTGTGCGCTAAAGCGCACAACAAATTAAGGTTAACATGTTGTGATTTCATTTCCAAAATTAAGCCATATTTCCGCAGGTATTACCGCTGTTGTTGTCGGTTATAGCAGCTCGGTTGTCATGATTATCGAAGCAGCAAGAGCCGCGGGTGCAACGCCTGACATGGTTATGAGCTGGATCTTGTCCTTGAGCATAGGGATGGGAGTAACCTGTATTGGGTTTTCTATACGCTATAAAGTGCCCGTTGTTACTGCGTGGTCGACACCTGGGGCTGCATTTTTGATGGGGGCTGTCTCAGACTTTGAACTAAGTGACATCATTGGGGCGTTTATTTTATCAGCGGTATTGTGCATAGTTGCGGCAAACAGCAAAGCTATAACTAATGGAATTAAAGCAATCCCTGTGGCCATCTCATCTGCTATGTTGGCGGGTATTTTACTTCCTTTGTGCTTAGGTGTGTTTCAGCAAACATCAGATTATCCTATATTGGTGTTTAGTTTTGTGGCTTTATACCTAGTTGGTTCTGTATTGTTTCCTCGTTTTTTAATGTTGGTTTTATTAATAGCAGCATTGGCAGCAAGCATATTCCTTAGTGAGCCTAGTCTGAGCGATTTTGACTTATCATTACCCCAGTTAGTTTGGACAACGCCTACTTTTTCAATAGATGCCTTTATTGGTTTGGCTGTCCCTTTATTTGTGATCACATTACTTTCTCAGAATTTACCTGGAATAGCGGTGCTAAATAGCTATGGCTATAAGGTAAAGACTGGCCCCGTGCTGACAGGCTTGGGGCTCTCTAATTTAATTGCAGCACCCTTCGGCGGATTCGCTTTCAATTTCGCCGCAATTACTGCGGCAATATGTATGGGAGAGGAAGCAGGAAGTGACAAAAATCAGCGTTACTTAGCGGCAGTGATGGCCGGTATCACTTATCTTTTGTTTGGGATCGCCACAGGCGTCGTTGTTGTTATTTTTACATTAATGCCCGCGGCGGTGATTTCTATTTTGGCAGGGCTCGCTTTACTTGCAACATTTCAAGCTTCAATTTTGAAAAGTTTAGATGCTCAGAATACTCGTAAAGCTGCACTACTTACATTCTTATTTTCAGCCTCAGGCATTACATTTATAAAGTTAGCGGCGCCAGTATGGGGCTTAGTGATTGGTTTACTTACAGTACAGCTCGATAAAATAAAGAGAGGGTTATAGCTTTCTGTTTATGCCTTTTTTTATTCTGTTACGTTGTTCTGGCGCAATATAAACTCGAGCTGTGGTCTCGGCGCTTTGATGTCCAATTTCTTGGGCTAAATCATGTTCACCTAGTTCATGTAAGGCTTGCTTTGCTCCAGTATGTCTAAGCCAGTGAGATGAAGCGCTCGCAACTTCATGGGCATCCTTAAGCTTATTTTGTTTTGTTAACACCTCAACAACTAAATCAAATGCCCCTTCAACTAAGTTATTAATGCTGTCTTGATGTAACGCTCGACCGGTTCTTAACGACGGAACTATAGGAATGTTTTCATTGGCTAAGGGAAGGGGGCTTAAACCCAAATATAAGCGATAACGAGTTAATACATTTTCTATATAAACGGTGGGAACGGTAATAAACCGCTCTTTATTCCCTTTACCTATAACCTTCAACATCCACCCTTGAGTATTATCATCATAAGAGAAATCGCTAAATACTGGCGTGATACCGTTTCGCTGGGACAACTCAGAAATTCTTAAAAATAATACCTTTAAAGTGAGTACCACAAACCTGTGTGGTTCGTATTTTTTATTGTTGTTGGCAGCGTCTGTTAGTATTTCAACAAAAGATCCCCAAACTTCTTCACTAAAAGCGTCAGGGGCCTTGTATTTACTAGCGTCAGTTACTTTTCTATGTTCTTTTTTCACCTCACTTACTGGGTTATGCGTAACCAGATTTATTTTAATTAGGTACTTAAATAACGCATTAAGGGACGTGTAAGCACTTTGTAGTGACGCATCAGAAAGTTGATAATTTATTTTGAGTGGTGGAGTAGATGCGGAGACGCTTATTATCGATTTTGATTTGCGAATGGCTTTAGGAAGTCGAAGAACAAAAGGCCGCCAATCTTTGTTTACCAACCTAACGTTAGAGCCCGTTTTATTTTTAAAGCGGCTGGCAATTGTCGAGTCAGATATCAATTTTTTGGGTGGATTTTTTAGCCAATTTACATAGGCAGAAACATCTTCAGAAGTTGATTGAAGTAGGGATTTATGTAATTCGTTCCAGCAAAACAGCATGTATCTTTCAGCTTCATTTCTAAATCGAGATTGGGTTCCTACAGCATTGCCAACAGATAAAAGCAAAAAATCTAGCAATATATTCATATCACCGCCAGCGTCAATTCCTCGCTTTTCAACTGCTTTCAAATGACGATTTAGTGAAGGGTATACCTTACTTAACTCATCATTTAAAAGGTACTCACGCAGTTGTTTTAACGACTTAATGGAATCAGTAACTGGATGATATTTCATATTTTTATTTGCACGCCGTGCTTTTTAACTTCAATTCGTAATACTAATTAATATTACGAATTGAAGCAAGTGGGTATATTCAAGGAATTTATTCATGTTATGGGGATTATCGATATGTTATAGTGTATCAATATGAAAAGGTTGACCTTTATTAAACTGCGAGCGAGTTTATGAAAAAATTTCACACTCTATTTGGAAGTGTTTTCTTATTTGGTTTGAGCATTACTTGTCATGCTCAAGGCCACACTCATGGGGAAGCTGAACTTTTTGTTGCTCAAGAAGGCGATAATTGGCTTTTACAATTTGTCATTCCAGCAGAAGATGCGCTGGGTTTTGAATCGGAAGCAGAAACAGACGAACAAAAAACAAGAGTGTCTTCCCTTATAAGCGATATCGAAAGCAACACAGGTATTGTTGAAATAGCCAATAAGTGTGCTTTGACAGACGTTTCTCATTCTTTAGAAACTCATGATGAACATGAACATGGGCACCATAACGTTGAAATTGAATATGCGTTTAGCTGTAAAGTTACAGCATCTAGCATTTCACTGTTGATATTCGACACCATGCCTTCGCTTGAATCCATTCATGTAGAGTGGATAAAAGAAAATGGTCAAGGCTCAGTTATTTTAAATAAAGAAAACAACACGGTGACGTGGTAATTAGTACGAAACACTAGGAATAAGAGTTTATGAAAAACACCCAAACATTGTCTGATAAATTGGCAATAGGCTTATCTGTAGCATGCACTTTTCACTGCTTGGCCTTGCCTTTAATTTTGGCAATGATACCGAGTTTAACAGCGCTACAACTAGATAACGAATCCTTTCACTTGTGGATGATAGTCGCTGTTGTACCTAGTAGTATTTATGCACTCACTTTAGGTTGTAAACAACACAAAGACTATAAAATAGTAGCCACTGGGCTTGTGGGGCTATCGCTTTTGGTTTTAGCGGTTGTTCTTGGTGAAGCCACTGTTTCAGAGTTTGGTGAAAAAGCGTTAACCTTAGTGGGTTCTATTTTCGTCGCCACTGGACATTGGTTGAATTACAGCCGTTGTCGCTCAAAGCGAAAAAATGATGAATCTTGTTGTGCAAACGGCTAGCCTAGTCAATGAGCAGCGGATCATCGGATAAACTCAGCGCAATTCCTACCAATGTGATTACTGGTTTTCTAGGTGTAGGCAAAACCAGTGCAATTTTATCTTTATTAAAAGCCAAGCCTAAACATGAACGTTGGGCTGTGTTGGTAAACGAATTTGGTGAAATTGGTATTGATGGAAGCTTATTCGTTGGACAGCAACCAGAAAGTAACGGTGTGTTTATTCGAGAGGTTCCAGGTGGTTGTATGTGTTGTGCCGCCGGCTTGCCTATGCAAATCGCGCTTAATCAGTTGCTCGCAAAAGCCAGGCCTCATCGTTTGCTTATCGAACCTACAGGTCTTGGCCATCCGAAAGAAGTACTACAGATTTTGTCTGCTTCTCATTATGAGTCGGTGCTCAATGTTCAGCAAAACATAACCTTAGTCGATGCCAGAAAGCTTTCTGATCAGCGGTACACGTCTCACGACACCTTTAATCAGCAAATTGAGGTTGCCGATCACATTATCGGTAACAAGGAAGATTTGTACATAAATAGTGAAAAGGCGTCATTACTAGCTTACGTTGCCAAAAGAAAACAAAATCTCAGACCTGTCGATGTTACTTTTACCCAAAATGGTCGTTTAGAATTAGAGGTGCTCGAAGGGGCGTCTAATTCAGTGAAAGAAATTAAAGAAGCGCAGCATCACCACCACGGCACTAAAACGCCGTCAATTAACGAAATTGACTTTCCTAAGTCAGGTTTTTTAAAAGTTGAAAATGAAGGTGAAGGATACCGCAGTGTCGGTTGGCGTTTTTCTGCCGAGAATCTGTTTGATAGAAACAAATTACACAATTGGTTTAATAGGCTTCAGGTCGAACGAATGAAAGCCGTAATGATCACCTCTGACGGTATATTCAGTTATAACCTAGTTGATAGCACCTTAGTTGAAACTGAATTAGACGACTGTGTAGAGAGCCGCATAGAAATCATTTCACGAGAATTAGAGCCCAATTGGCAAAGCATTTTATTGGACTGCCGAAGCTAACAGGTTAAATATCTTCAAACTCTTCTACGTTATCTAGCGCCATCTTGTAGGCAGATAATCCCATCTCATTTGTCACAGTTTCGATGATTATCGTACCTTCAAACCAAAAAGGTTGATAGAGATCGTCAACGTCGATACCCAGATCTGATGTTGCATAAACAATTTGGTTTGGCGGCGGAGGTGGTAAATGTAAACATGCGCCAAAATAAGGAACAATAAAGAACTCAGTTACCTTTTGGCTTTCATTAAAGCCTAAAGGCACTACAAAGCCTGGAAGGCGGATCGCCTTTTTATCGAACTCGGGCACTACATTAGTAGACGTTAATGCCTGTTTAAATCGCCTTGTCCCTTCATCATCAGACTGACGTAAAGCAAAAGACGAAAATGAATCTTGCTGCGAGCCATCTTCAATACCTAAAATTTGCTCAGGTGGATTCAAAAGCGCTATTAAATCATCCGCCGGCATTAATTCAGTCCACTCAATCTCTTTGTATGCAGTGGGAGAAGGTGCTGCTATGACAAGAAGAGGGATAATCCCAAAAAATAAAATAGAAAGACGGCGAAGCGAAATAGGAAATTGATTCATGGCGCTATTAAATAGTTAAAATATACAAATTAAGTAGTGTTATAACATATCAACTGTAGTTATTATACGAGCAGTTTTAACTTATATGTAATCTTTAAAGCGTAAGCTGGATTAACGACAGTATAAATAACCATAATGTGTGAATTGTTTTAGGAGTATAAAGTGATAACACGCAGACAATTTAATAAAGGCCTAATCTACACGGCGTTGAGTGGCCTCGCTTTTAATGTTTCAGGGCAAGGAAGTGGCATTAATCCAAAACATCTTGGTTTCGGCGCTTTAGTTGATGATCCTAACGATATTTTGTCATTACCAAAGGGATTTAGTTACCGAATTATCTCTAGATTGAATGATCAAATGGACGACGGATTACCTGTACCTGACAGAGCTGATGGTATGGGGTGTATTCCTATTGATGACCAACGGGTTGCGCTAATTCGAAATCACGAAATACATCCTCTGAACGCAAAAGGAGCAAAAACAACCTGGACTGATGCACAAACAGCAAAAGCTTATGATGTAAATAACGATGGAAAACCATTGCAAGGTGGTACTAGCTCAATTATTTATAACGTGAAAACAAAGCGTGTTGAGCAACAGTTTATGTCTTTGTTAGGCACAATTCGAAACTGTTCTGGCGGCATTACACCTTGGGGCACTTGGTTAACCTGTGAAGAATCTATCGATACGCCATCAACTGAATCGATTGGCAAAGAACACGGTTATGTGTTTGAAATTCCCGCTAAGGCAAATGGATTAGTTGAGCCAAAACCATTAAAAGATATGGGCCGATTTAACCACGAAGCGGCCTGTGTTGACCCAAAAACAGGTTATGTTTATTTAACAGAAGATCGCGGCGATAGTTTGTTTTACCGCTTTATTCCAAACAAACCACAGGAGTTGAGTGCTGGAGGTAAGCTTCAAGCTCTAGCGGTTAAAGGTTCTCCACAATTTGATTCGCGAAATTGGCAAGCCCAGTCAATGAGCAAACATAAAGAATATGACGTTGAATGGATTGATCTAGAAGATGTAACAAGTCCTAACGACGACTTACGAGTTCAAGGGCTTAAAAAAGGTGCCGCGTTATTTGCCAGAGGCGAGGGAACCATCTTTGGTGATAACGAATTGTATTTCTGCTGTACCAACGGCGGTAAAAAACAACTTGGTCAAATTATGCGCTATTCACTTAAAAATCCAGAATCACCGACATTGAGTTTGTTTTTAGAAAGTGAAAATGCCGCTAATTTCAATTTTGGTGACAACTTATGTATTGGCCCCAATGGACATCTAGTTGTGTGTGAAGACCAATACACCGATGTAGTGAATAACGCACTAAAAGGTGTAACACCTAATGGTGAAACTTATAACCTTGCAAGAATTCATATACAAACAGAACCTGCAGGCGCATGCTTTTCACCAGACGGTACAACAATGTTCGTTAACTTGTATTCACCAGCGATGACATTGGCAATCACTGGGCCTTGGGGTTCAGTTGTCAGTTAAATGCAAGTAGTAGTACCATCTCACTATGTCTAATACTGTTTAGTATTAGACATAGTGCATATATGCGTTTATAGTGTGTTTAAGTCTCGTTTTCTACATTATTACGCCAATGACCAAGCCTGTTCCTTTATTTCCCACTTATGCTGAGCTATTAGAATTAGAACTCACTGATTATAAACAGCTGAATACGTTTCTTAGTACCTGTTCACCTTGGAAACAAAAACACTGGCATTGGGCTAAAGAATATTTACTTTATATTGGCCGCAACAAATCCGCCAATACCTACATACGTTTTCGCAATGATATTGAAAAGTTTCTGCTTTGGGTTTTTCTTATTGAAGATACACCCATAGATGATTTACGAAAATCAGATGTGCTGCGTTACATCGATTTCTGCGTTGAGCCACCCGTTAATTGGATTAGCCATACATTGCACGATCGTTTTGGTTTAGAAAATGGCTTTTTTGTTTCTAATGAAAACTGGACGCCTTTTCGCTTAAGCGCGCCCAAACATGATAAAAATAGAAAATTAGACGCCAAACATTACCGTCCGTCGTTACAAACTCTTGAATCGACATTTGTTGCCTTGAGTTCTTTTTACCGACATTTAGTTGATGAAGAAATTTGTTTTGGTAATCCCATTCCTTTGGCTAAACGGGACTGTAAACACTTAATAAAAGACAGCCAAGTTAAGTCGATAAGCCGTTTAACAGAGTCTCAGTGGCAATATTTGTTAGATACAGCCGTTGCGCTAGCTGACGACGATAGCTTATATGAACGAAATTTATTTGTGATTGCCACAATGAAAACGCTATTTTTAAGGCTTTCTGAAATGTCAGAACGCCCAGATTGGACCCCTTTAATGTCTCACTTTTGGACCGATGAAGACAATAATTGGTGGTTTAAAGCCTATGGAAAAGGCAAAAAAATACGTGATATCACTGTACCTAGCGGTTATTTGCCTTTCCTTATTCGCTATCGACAATGGCGTGGTCTAGCTGATTTACCATCTAGAGGCGAACAAACCTTGTTAGTGGAAAAAATACGAGGACGCGGCGGTTTAACCGCGAGGCAAATATCTCGGCTTATTCAAAGTGTATTTGATGCTGCATTTGAAACTATGAAAGCTGATGTTGGGGCTGAACAAGCGCAAAAATTACGGGAAGCAACAACCCATTATTTGCGTCACACTGGCGCAAGTATGGAAATTGAACGCAACCGGCCTTTAAAAGATTTATCTGAAGATTTAGGCCATGCCAGCAGTGCTACTACTGACACTGTTTACGTACAAGTCGAGCGTAAACGCAGAGCGTCGTCGGGTAAAGGCCGTAAAGTTGAATGAGCTACACTTGCCTCGATTCAGATAATTTGAATTTACTACGGATATTCATAATAGGTTGCTCTATACAGCGATAAAGTACTTCTGATGCCATACAAGATAAGACAAAAGCAGCAAGCAAATACACAATAAAATATTGGTCACTAATGAACCTTTTACAAACTACAAGAGCGTCTGGGTGTAAAAGATAAATCGCATAAGACCGAGTTGATACATAATAGATAGCGGCATTAATGGGCTTAGAAAAAGAAACATGCATTTTATTAGCATTTAAAATAAAAGTGCTAAATAGAGCCGCTAAAACTAATTTACTCGGATCTGAAATCAGTGAATTTGGATACCATCATACTGTGTGCCCAGTAAAAACCATGAGAATTGCAAGCACACGAAGTAAATCCAATGAAACGTTTCTAGATACCATGTAGAAAATGACTCAAATTTAAATTATGTAAAACGGACGTTATGATTTCATTGATTCTAAAGCGTGATCAAAAAAGTCGTTATCATTAACAGCTTTACTGATCATCATGGCGCCTTCAAGCAAAGATACCGTATGAACGGCTTTAACTAATGCTTCTTGCGGGCTAACCTGATCTTGTAAACTATGAGCAGATTTTAGCCATTCTAAATTTCGTTCAAAAAACAACTTGGTTTCTCTTTGCACTTTTTCTGGTAGAGAATCAGTCTCTGCACCTAAAAGCCCACATAAACACATTTTATTATCATTAATTAATGCTTGTCTGAAAAGCTTTGCATAGAGAGCAATTGGGTCTTCACCGTTTTTAAGTAAGGTTTGAGGGTCTCCCAAAGCGTCCAAAAATGCATCGGTATATTGCTTTGCTAGCTCTGCACCTAAGTCTGCTTTTGTAGGAAAATGGTAATGCACACTCGCGCTTTTAATACCCACTTCTGCTGCAAGCTCTCTGAAGCTAAAATTACTATACCCCCCTTGCCTTACTTTGCCTTCGGCTGCTTTCAACAGTGCTTGTTTCTTGGTCATGATCTTTTCTCGATCTCATATCTATAAATAACAAAATAACTCAAATTAGATTCTACCAAATTTTAACTATAAAATACGCCCAATAAAAACCTATCTTCTAGTAGGTACCTTATTATAGACTGAATTATAAACAAAAAGCGAGGTCGTGAAGATAAATATGCAAAAAACCGACGTTGTGATAATAGGCGCAGGGTTATCTGGGCTTTATAGTGCAATGCTTCTAAAACAGAACAAGGTTCCCTACTTGCTGTTAGAGGCAAAACATAGCGTTGGAGGAAGAATTACCTCAACCAAAGATAGCTGTGAATCTGACGTTGGTTTTGATTTAGGCCCAACCTGGATATTTCCTCATCAACAAAAAATTCAGCATTTTGCTAATGATATTGGCATAGCGCTATTTCAACAATACATTCAGGGTGACGCCTTATTTCAACGACCAAATAGCATTAACCCTGAACGGTTTTCAGGTGCTGGCGGAATGCCTTTACTTCGAGTAAAAGGTGGCATGTCTACGGTTGTAACTAAGTTACTCGAGCAGATTGATAAAGATTATCTACGAACCAACCACAAGGTGTATGGATTAAAACGGCTAAATGACAAGTGGCAGGTATCTGTTGACAATAATGGTCAAGAACATACTTATGAGTCTACGCATATTATTCTCGCACTTCCTCCTCGCATGATAACTCGTCATCTAAGCGTTGATAAATGGGCTTCTGATCAGCTAGTTGCAGAGCTTAACAGTTCACAAACATGGATGTCTGCTCAAGCCAAGTTTGTGGTGTCTTACAAAAAGCCATTCTGGCGAGAAAACGGCCTTTCAGGACAAGCATTTAGTCAAGTTGTGCCTTTAGTAGAAATGCACGATGCCTCTCTTCAAGAGCATGGCGATTATGCTTTATTTGGGTTTATTGGATTAGACGCACAACAACGAAAGCACTACTCGGAAGACCAATTAAAAACCGCTTGTCTGCAGCAGCTGTGCTTTTTTTATGGCGATGTAGCAAAAGACTATCAAGATTGTGAAATTAAAGACTGGGCGAAAGATCAGTTTGTTGCTTCACCGCTGGATTGTACCGAGCCATCTAAGCATCCGAGTTTTAACACTGCCAAATATTCAACGAACATGAAAAACCAGCACCTGTATTTTGCGGGTAGCGAATTTTCAACGTCTGAGCCCGGTTATTTAGAGGGGGCAATTCAGGCAACAGAAGCCGCAATATCCCAGTTACTTGATAATCTTTAAAGTAAATCTATCTATCGATAGGTTTGTATTATTTTATTAAATGACGTATGCTTAATAAATAACGGCTTTCATTGAAAGTGTGTTGACTATAGATAAACAACGGGATAATTATGAAAATTGCAGCTGATTTTGAAAAACGAGAAGTGGTACACAGCGAAACTATGCCTTGGATCCCCTCACCTATGGCTGGTGTTGATCGCCGGCCTCTCGATCGCGTTGGTGCCGAAGTCGCTCGTGCAACTACTATTGTACGTTATGCGCCAGGCAGTCACTTTTCACCCCACGTTCACACTGGTGGAGAAGAGTTCATTGTATTGGAAGGTGTGTTTCAAGATGAGCACGGTGACTTCCCTAAAGGCTCATATGTTCGAAACCCTCCCCAATCGAGTCATAAACCCGGCTCAGATAAGGGCTGCGTTATTTTTGTAAAACTATGGCAATACCAACCCGAAGACAGAACACACGTCAAACTACGAATGGATGCCATGGGCGCTGTTGCAGATGCGCACTATAAAGGCTTGTCTATTACCCCGTTATTTCAAGACAAGTTTGAAGATGTGAGTTTATTACACTTTGAACCTAATACGACTGCAGAAATAAAAGTCCCCAATGGCGCAGAGTTATTTGTGCTTGAAGGCGGTGTAAAAGAAGGGAACGACAACTTGGTAAAACACAGTTGGTTACGCACCCCTATTGGCTCAAGTCTCTCATTATTATCTGGCAATAGTGGTGCGAAGGTATGGATGAAAAAAGACCATTTAACTGATGTAGAAAATCAAATTCAACGTGTTGAAAACGCGTAATGCTTACTTGTACTAATAAATTGGCTTGCGACAAGAGAAATAATAGCAAACCCTGCCCCAGCATAAAAAACTAAGGCATTGTCGTACAGCCAAATTACGCCAAAACTCGCAGGAATAACCACCGCAGCAATGTGATTAATACTAAAGCTAACACCCGCACTGGAGGCGATATCTTTAGGATCTGCTATTTTTTGAAAATAGGTTTTTAACGCGATAGCCATAGCAAAAAATAGGTGATCAACGATATAAAGCACAGCGGCAACATTGGCCGATTCAACTAATGCATAGCCTACAAAAACCAATATTAACCCCGTGTATTCTAACGTTAAGGCTCTACGCTCACCTACTCTGGCAATCCACTTTCCAATTTTAGGCGCCAAAAAGAAGTTAATGACATGATTTGTCATATACAACAGCGTAATGTTTTGAACGCTATAGCCAAATTTTTCTACCATTAAAAACCCAGCAAATACCACAAATATTTGCCGACGGGCACCAGACATAAAGGTTAAGAAATAGTACAGCCCGTAGCGTTTTCGAAAAATAAGTGTTTTATGCTGAGGGTGAGACATAGGAAATTTAGGCATAGAAAACACTAACCATAAGGTTAAAATTAAGCCACTTAAACCAAAGAACAAGTACATCATTTGATAACTAGCAGCGAAAACGCTAAAGCCTAACCAAACCAACCCGTAACACACCAGTGATGCAGCTGATTTTATAGACATTATTTTGCCTAGCTTTTCCGCGGTTTCATCTTTATTGAACCACTGTAAACTGAGTGAAGTGTTAATTGTCTCGTAATAGTGAAAGCCGATAGACATTAAAACTGTCGTTGCGTAAAGCCCATAAATAGTCGGAAATAAACCGGTTAACGCAACACCAATAGACAACAAGCAAAGTGAAATTAACGCAAATACCTGCTCGCTAAGTACGAGTAAAACAAACACCGCGGTAAACGCCAGAAAACCTGGAATTTCTCGTAACGATTGCAACATACCTATTTCTGCACCTGTAAATGCCGCTTGCTCGACAACAAAATTATTTAGCATTGCCATCCAACCAGCAAAAGTTATAGACATAACAATGCTGGCAATAGCTAAAAACACGAAAGGCGTTTGCCAAGGCTTATTTGAAAGTTGGGATGTTGAAGATTGAGATGGTGTTTCCATGTAAACGTCTCTTTAACTTGTATCTGTGATGTAGGCATTATAGGGTGAGCAACACGAGTCCAATAGTGATAATTATGACAATAAATTTATCAATTCAGACAAATGCCAACTGGAAATCCCATAAACCAAGGCGTTATTACGACACCTTACCTCGGCCCGTTGTACCCTTAACTCGCGACTATGAAGAGATGACTCAAATTATTAGCCATCAACATACATGGTCACAACTTGCCTATTCTTGTGCAGGCGTTATGCATATAGAAACAGACTCGGGGATTTTTGTTTTACCTCCAGAACAAGCTTTGTGGATCCCCCCAAATACCCGCCACCAACACTTTTGTAAAAATAAGGTAAGTTATCGCAGTCTGCATATTGATGCAGCGTTAAGTCGGGAGTTGGGTGATAAAGTCAGGCCCCTTAACGTTGATTCGTTACTGAAGTCGTTAATACTTGAAATTACTTCATGGCCAAAAGATTACGCAGAAACAGAGCAAACCCAACGTTTTATTTTAGTCTTGCTAGACCGCTTAGCTGTGGCAAAAAGCAACCAGCTCTTTATGCCCACTCCACAAGACAGACGCCTTTTTCCTATTATCGAAACACTGAATGACAACCCCGCAAATAAACTAACAATTGAAGATTGGGCTCGAACTGTGGGGGCATCTAGCCGCACACTCAATAGATTATTCAATCAAAATTATGGCATGGGCTTTAGTCGATGGAAGCAGAAACTACGTATATTAAAGTCCATTGAATTACTCAGCAGTAACACATCGTTAGTGAACATTGCCTATGAGTTGGGTTACGAATCAACCTCTTCATTTATAACTGGCTTTAAAAAACAACTGGGCTGTTCACCGAAAAAATACTTGGCCAATGAAAAAAAGACAGACGTACTGTAAGTCTATATTCAACTTAAGATTACGCTAAACCTTTTTCAAAAGAATGCAAATCCTTAATTTGATTAACCCAGCCTAGCTGCGATTCACAATAAGTATTCATCGCGGGTTGAATTTCAATGTCTGAATCTATTGCGCCTAAATGAAGAATTGCTAACCCTGGTAACTTTGGGTTTGTGTTATAAATAGGTGTTCCGCATAAATGGCAAAAATGTTTAGTTGCGTGTTCTGACACTTTAAAAGACGTTAAACTTGATGATTCAAGTACTAATTCATTTTCTGCAACGACAACATAAGTTGAAAACGACGCACCATTCATTTTTCGGCACAAGTTACAGTGGCAATTAACAATAGCTCTAATCTCTTGGCCACAAGAAAATGAAACACTTTTACAGTTACAACTTCCTTTCACGCTGACTTTTCCTTATACAGTTGCTTAATAATTTACTTGTTAAAATACTATATGAAAATTTGAAGCAAATAAAAACGCAATTGGGCTGCTTAAATAGAAACATTAAAGCGCTCACACAATGTTGTAAATTCTTTGTCGTAACCGTGTTGGTTATAGTTGAGCGAGTGAGGGTTCATGAATCCGTGTAAATAATTCACTTGTCTTATGGTTAAATTAGCTTTTCCCGCAAGCCTTGATATTAACTCTGTTACAGAAAAATGCTTCTCTTTTGCGCGAAATATCAGCAACGATGATGTTATGCACTGGCAAAGCTCCCCTCATACACATTTGCACTAAATATTAGCCAAGTTTCATTCACCAAATGACATATATAAAGCGTACGAAAATCTATATTTGAGTTAATTGTGTTTATACGCCAACCAATTGTTACAGCCATTTTATTTTTGCTGAGGCTTTGTTTTTTGAGTATATGTTTGAACTCCGTCAGCACCTGAAATATGCTCTGTCACAGTAATCCCCTTTTTGATTAACAGTTAAAAAGTTAACACCATATCATTCCATTGCGCACCGCCATGACTTGAATTTGACACACCTTGATGAGTAAAACCAAAACTTTGATAAAAATGAATTAAATGGTCTTTGCACGTAAGTACCATTCCTTTATGTTTTCGGCTTTTACTGAATTCAATAAAGTGATTAGTCAGTGCAGAGGCATACCCTTTTCTTTGATGTTGGGGATCAACTGCTAACCCAAACACCGTTTGGTAATCGCCTTTGGGGCAATGTAATCTGGTATCGCTATACAGTGCATCGGGAAGTTCAGGTGAATTGAATACACAGCCATTAATATGACCAACGACAATATCATTGTGCTCTAATACAAAAAAGCATTCTGGAAAAACGGAAAACCTTTTTTGAAACGAGTCTAGTGAAGCCGCTTCTGATCCAGAAAAACACATTTCTTCTATTTCAGCCATGCGGTTAATGTCTGCTTTTACGGCTTGACGTATATTATGCATTATTTTTCCTTTTCTATTGAGCCGTTTAAAACATAGCGCTTATTATGAGTTAGGAGTTAAAGATATAGAGTAATCTTCAAAACTGATTTTTGCAGTTTCTTTAAAATTAGTTTTAACACTAGGAGAAGAAACTAATACCTCATAGCCATTAGATATTTCATAGAGTTTAGTGCTAATCAATACCATGCCATCAGGCTGTTTCGATGAAAATAATGTAAGTTTTAGAGAGTCAGAAATACTTATTTCATTTACAGAGCTTTCTTCACTCAATAAATGAATATTTGCTAACTTTTCGTCGTTTTTAATTAATTCAACGTTAACCATAATTGGTTGCGCGCTAGCCGGTATCATAACTAAACAAGACAAAGTAAAACTTACAAGACCAAAAAAAGCAGCAAATTTTGACTTTGTTGAATATCTCGAATTATTTGTACATTGTTGGATATCTTGGGCGCTAATTTCAAACGCAGAAGCGAGAGATTTTACAGACTCTAATGAAGCGACACCTGTTTTTTCAATTCTTTGAATTGTTCTTAAACTCAACCCTGAAACTAAGGCTAACTGTGTTTGGCTCCAAGCCCTATTAATTCTTTCAGTTTTAATTAAATTTATATTAACTTGCATTTCCATTATTCAATTTCTCTAAACTAATTTATTGCGAATAGATTGGAGGAAAAGGCCCTGTTTGTATACGTTATCAGTATGACAATAATACGTTAAACCTATGACATACCAAAGGTTTGTATCATCGTATGCATATATTAAATCAGTAATGTTAAATAAGCCGACTATGGGCTTCACACATCGGCTTGGATTTCTATTATAAGTATGACCTTTTCATCGTTTTTCTTTACAAACTATATGTTCATTTTAATTTCCGCGGAACGTCGTCGGACTGATACATTGATATTTGGTGATTATCTGGGTCTGCAATTTCCGCTGACCACCCACCAGGTGCATGGCTAACAGGAGTCACAATTGTAACCCCACTTTCAGATAAGGTTTCAACGACATCGTCGATGCCCCCATTGGAAAGCTCAAAAACAACAATGGGGGAATCACCCGGTTTTGATTCTTGCTTAAAAAAGAGTAATTCCACACCATTCTCGGTTTTCGCCAATAGCCAATCACTTCCCTCATCTTTCATTCTCACAACATCTAGCCCTAATGCGTCGCGGTAAAAAACTTCGGTCTTTTCTAAATTGCTAACGTAATAACATATGGCACCAACTTTACTTCTATTAAGCATTACTTTTTTCCTCTTTTAGGTTTGATGTCACCCTATGTTGCCGCAAGGAACGGTTTTGTGAGGTCATCATAAAAAGATGCCCATCTGGGTCATGGCTTGCTAACGTATCTTTATCACGACAAGGAGCGTTAAGTAGAGATTGACGTATTCGACCGAAAGCCAAACTTTCCTTTAATCCATTAAGTTCTGATACATGTCGTCCATCGTACTTTTTCCATCGCTTTTTAATTTGAACAATACGTTGGCGTATTGCGGGGTCTGATACTCTTAGAAGCCAGGCTATTTCTGCTTTGGAGTGCCCTGTTAATACCAAGAGTGCCGTGGTTTTCAGACTTGATGGTAAAGTGCTGACAAAATTATGAGTTGAAATTGGTTCTTCCAAACGGAAATGACTTAAATAAGAAAATGACGCTTCTCGTTTTTTTCGCCTAACTGCGGACCGTGCGTAAAAAGCCGATTGATTTCGTATTACGCCTAGGAGCCATTTACGATTTACAAGACTCGACATATCACAACGGCCTGCTTCAACTGCCGCAAGGAGTGCCGTCTGTAACAAATCTTCTGCTTCATCTATATTAAATGCAATTTTATTTGCGTATTGGAGAAGTTCGGAATAATAGCTAGCTTTTCTCATTGCATTGTACTTCCTTGAATTAGCTAATAATCAGTTAAACGGGAAAACAAAGTGGATTATAAAACGAGTCGCAGCTACTCAGATAATTATATATTACTAGCCAATTTTTGTGTCTTTTTCAACCATTTATCTCGTTTTTCTTCAGTCGAACTCAATACGGGGCCGAAGTAAGTTGAAGATAGGTTTTTAATACCTGAAAAACCTAAAACAGCGCTTTTTAACTGCTTATAAATTAAGTTTCCTTTCACATATTTATACCAAAAAACAGGAGTATCTAAAGTGAAAATCAATTGTGAAGTACGCCCATGTAACAATTTTTCTAAACGTCCCTTTTTACCTTTATATTTAAATGCGAAACCTGGTAGGAAGGTCCTATCAATAACGCCTTTAAATTTTGCTGGTATATTCCCCCACCAAACAGGGCTAATAATAACGAGATGATCGCACCATATTACCTGTTCCTGAAACCTCAATAAGTCAGGCTCTAAAGGAAGAACTTTATCGTATCCTTGGTCTAAACTTAGTTCAAAGTGCATGTTCGCAACTGCGACACTTTGCACATTATGCTTAACTCCTGCGACTTGGGAGTAGAGGTCTGCTATAGATTTACACAGGCTTTGAGGCTTGGGGTTAGCATTAATAACAAGAATTTTTTTCATAATTTACACCGTATCAAGAATTTAATAAACACAGTGTAAAGTCTCACCTAAGGGTTAGAGTCAAGTCCTTTCAAGCAATTGGTAATAGATTTTTGATAATTTTCTATATTGATTTTTTTGTTTTCTAATTCGCTGATCTCGCTTTCTATCATCGCATATTTTGCACTGAGAAATTCATTTGCCAACGTCCAATCGAACTCCCCTTTCTCGTCCAAGAGCGACATGATTTCAGACAAGTGAATACCTAGCGCTTGCGCTCCCTTTATTATCTTAATAGTTTCAATATTCTTTGCCGAATACACGCGGTACCGCCCATCTCTTGAAACCTTTAATAAACCAAGCGATTCGTATAACCGTATGGCTCTTTGTGTCGCTCCAGATAACTTAGCGGCTTGACCAATGAACATAAAACTCGCTTCTCATAATGAAAATGGTAATCGCTGCTAGGCACGCTTACGGATTTATCGCATGCAGAGTAAATCCGTTCATACAAAGCTAAACTTAGTATTAACCAATATTTGTGGTTGCCACCTTAAGACCAAAAGCGATTAGCAAGGTACCAATTGCTTTTTCAATAACGTTTTTCCATTCTTGAAATTTTTTAAGAAACGCAGGTTGGCTCAGAAAAATAGAAACACCGCTAAACCAAACTAAGTGGGCTAAAGAGATAATAGCGCCATAAATTAACTGCATCCAAAGTGGTGTTTCTGGGTTTACAACTTGAGTAAAAATACTGAGAAAGAATATAGTTGTTTTGGGGTTCAGTGAATTTGTTACAAAGCCAATTTTAAATGCGGAAAATTTTGACATGGTTAAAGAGCTCGATGCGCCCTCAATATTTAGGTTCGACTTTGCTTTGAATGTACGCCAGCCAATATAAATTAAATACGCCGCTCCTAAGTATTTAATGATTGAAAACAAGATAATTGACTGCGAAATGATAATAGCAAGTCCAGCTATGGAATAGGCAACATGGATCCATATAGCTAAACTAATACCTAATGCAGAATACAAGCCTGCAGCCCGACCATAAAAAACGCTATTTCTTGTTACCATAACGAAATCAGCTCCTGGGCTAATAGCCATAAAAATGGCAATTAAACTAACTGATATCACTTGGGAAAGGTATGGCATTATGTCCATATGATTAAGAACCTCTTAGTTAAAAAAGCATGCGCAAAGCACATACAACATAATTTTTTTCGCTAGTCACTCTCAGTAACTGTAAAAGCCACTGAGGTTATCTTCCACTCTTTATTTACTTTTATAAGGTTCCATGACTCAGTTCCCCAAGCACGCTTTTTACCATTAACATGGTCGCTATAATCAAAATGCACACTTGCTAAATAACCATCGGTAGCCACCTCGACATTCCATATCTTTTCTTCTAAATTTTCACTGTCAGAAATCATGGCTACAGGAGCCCTGAACTTCCCAAAATCAACAGCATGAGGATAATTGGGCTTTTCCTTGCGTTTAAGTTCGAGCATTCCGCCACTATATTTAAACTATAACCACAGAGAAAAACTAACAGTCCTTTATTCATTATGTTGCTCTAATTCAAAGTGTTTTGATAAAGTACAAATCATATATTAAACGAAAAAAATGCGTTTAGTCGTTATTATGTGAAATATGCATCACTAAGCTGATAATTCGATTAATATCGTATAGGAAGTAACAGCCCCAAACAGTGAAGTATTGGGAGTTAACGACTTTATTATCCAGCCGTCTTTAGTTAATTCATCTATTTTATTGTTGAGGGAACTGATATCGACTTGATTTGACCAAAACCCCTTTTTTTTAAACTCAATAACTTTTTGCAATTTAGTATCCCTCTTAATTGTTAACGTTATTTACTATAAAGCCATGCCTTTTTGTAATTTACTATGTGTAACTCATGGGTATGATTAATTTAACCTTTCACCCGGTAACTCAAAATGCTCGCCGATAAGTAATTCCGCTTGAGCAATTTTTTTATCGGCTTCATCTCTAGATAAAACATTTTGTTCTGCAAGCCAGTTGAACTTGTTGATTTCGGTGTTCAGATCATTTTCGGGATTAACGTCACCGTACCATTTGATTAATTGCATTTTCTTTCTAGATTTAAACTCAGCAACAATGTCATCGTGTTTTTTGTCGTGTATTACGAAAATATTTCCTTTTTCGGTCTTAAATACCGAGTACTTTATTTTAGTGAAAACGGCCCAGGTTAAGCACAAAATGCCAATGGGTATCCAAAAGCCTTTCCCAGACAAAGGCGCTTGCAAGTATAAGGCGTAGCCTACTTGTAAAATTCCAATTGCAATCCATAAAAGGCCGACATTTTTCAACCATTCATTTTGCTCTATCTGAATTGACGCTTTAGTAGGAATATCTGCGTAGTTTATGTCGAAATCACCTTGCCCTGACTTCTCTTTGTATGCAAAGTTAAGGTATTCTTCATTAAAGGTAAATGTATGGGTTGCTGAAATTTTCTTTTGTATAAATTCCATGTCTATTCCTATGTAAAACGGCTCAGTGATTTTTCATCATAATTACGCCTTAAGTGTACGTTACACGAAACTTACCTTACAAGCTTTGAACACCCTTGTGCCATTATTTACAGACAGTACTCATGTCAACTAACGTACATCGAATGTATTTGAAAAGCTGTTATCCATCAGCCATTAGCTTACTAAGTGCATTTTTTACTGTACGTTTTTCCAAAAAATTGGATATTAGATTAATAAATACAAGTACCACTACATAAAGTCCCCAAGATGCTAAATTTGAAAAAGGTTCCAATCCCAACGCAGGAAGTATTAGGTAAAACACAGAAGCGACTGAAATAGAATAAAGCAGAACGTTAATACATAAGGTTACGGTTCTGGTTGTACCTTTTGCTTGCGTAATGATTTGGTAGATTTGAGCACTCGATTTATCCTTCAACTCAGGATAAGAGTGAATTAACCAATCTGAATAGTTCATGCTTCCTCCTATCATATTTGCCTCAGTAAGCCACTTCGTCATTTTCGACCGTAACTACAAAGGCTTCGCTAATAACTAAATCTTTTAACCCCATCGACGCCTTCATTCAAATACAGGGTTGTAAATTCCCCAAAGAGCAAGCCAAACCTTGATTCACGAACTGCATCTCCTTTTGCACTTGTTATTACCAACTAAAATGAAATTCCCTATTGAACGTTTCTTGCACCTTTATTGTCTTTTAACTACTTTGCCTTGAGCCAGTGACTTTTTCAATTTTATTGTAGGTTTTATCGATAATTTTATTTTCGGATATTTAGTGGCTGACTCTTAAAGTCGACCTAGCCCAAAACCTAAACATTGATGGTGTTATTAAAGTTAACTATAGAATCTGGTGGGTCTATTGCCTCTAAATTAAGGCTTTCCACAGTGCTACGTAACACTGCAACTGACAAAATAGGAGCTGGCTGGTCTTAGAATTAAGCAGCTTGTCTACAGCTGTGACAAGCACTAGGCTGTCAGAAATAGCTGAAAATAGTTCGCTAGACCACCCAATATCAGATAAATATTACCCGCGAGAACCAGTCTATTTAATGGATTTTTTGAGGAAGCAGTATTGCTAGTTGAATTAGCCCTAATAGAGCACTTAATTGAAAAGTGATAGCATATACGCTAGCATAGAAACTATGAACAAAGTAGTTATTGACACCAGTGTACTTATTAGTGCCTTGATTGGCAAAACAGGTCCTGCTCGAGAAGTGATACGGCATTGCTTGTTGGGTCAGCTGAAACCGCTGATTAGCACGACCTTATTTTTGGAATACGAAGCAGTAAGTAAGCGAGACAAAATCAAAGAGTTGTGCCCACTTACCGAGGACGAAGTCAATGAGTTGCTAGCGGCATTTTTTAGTGTTTGCGAATGGGTGCAGATACATTATTTGTGGCGGCCAAATTTAAAAGATGAAGGCGATAACTTTCTTATTGAACTTGCAGTAGCAGGAAATGCCGAGAGCATTATTACGAATAACCTAAAAGACCTGCGAAATGCGGAATTACAATTTGATGGTTTGAAAGTGTTAGCGCCTGAAAATTATTTGAGAGGAGTTTAATATGTCCACTTTAACCGTACGTTTACCAGACGATAAGCATAATCGATTGAAGGCTTTGGCTGCGCATAAAAAGTTGAGCTTAAACAAATTGATAGAAGAACTGTCTACACAGGCGATAGCTGAATTTGATACTGAAGTCAGATTCAAGGCCATTGCTGCAATTGGAAACAAAAAGAAAGGTTTAGAGCTACTAGATAAGCTTGATTCTCATTTTGGTAGCTAACGAGCGAAAACGCATTCCGTTTCGGTCTCAGCGAGCAAAGCCAGTGAGTTTACTGACTTGCTATGTTTATAAGACTACAATAGACTTAATTAGAGACCACTTTACAGTACCGAGTAACGTATGACAACTAGAATACTAACAGAAGCAGCAGCAAGTATAAGTGAATTAAAAGCCAACCCGATGAAAGTTGCATTAAGCGCAAACGGTGATCCTATTGCAGTTTTAAACAGAAATGAACCTGCTTTTTATTGTGTACCAGCAGAGACTTATGAATTTTTAATGGATCACGTTGAAGATTTAGAATTATTGGCAATTGCTGAAAGCAGAAAGAATGAAACAAGCGTAAAGGTTAGCTTAAATGATCTATGAGTTAGAGTTTAAAAAGTCTGCCCTAAAGGAGTGGAAAAAATTAGGGGCAACAGTTCAAACACAACTTAAAAAGAAACTAGCTGAAGTAATTGAGAATCCACATATTCAAAGTGCCAAGCTATCCGGTGCAAACGAATTGTATAAAATAAAGGTAAGGCAAGCTGGTTATCGCTTAGTGTATGAAGTAAATGACGAGATCATTACTGTAACCGTTATCTCTGTTGGGAAAAGAGATAAAGGAAAAGTATACAAGGTTGCGATGCACCGAACTGATTAATAAACATAACGCAGGCAGCAAAGCGGAAGATCCTGCAACATATTCTGTGTAACTGCCATTTAGTTACAGACTCTATTACAACGTGAACCGATTGCATTCAGCAAATGTTGCTCAATCACCTGTTAACTATGAAAATTCCTTTTTAAAGATGTCCGGTTGGACTTGACCACAACAGTCTTTCGGTGTTGGAAGACAAGTACACCCTATGACGAATCAAAGTATCTAGAAGCCCTGAAAAGCAAAGGCTCACCGTTATTGAAATGTGCGGTGGAAAGTAAGTTTTAATACTTGCTGTTCACCTCAGGGCGTGTTGTTAGCAATATTTACTCAAATATATAGGGCCAAGTATTTCTAAATTTTTATTCCATAATTCTGATATTAATGAGAGCGAAAAACGATGAAAGTGTTCAGCTTTAAGATCTCTACTTTTAACTATTCCATTAAGCGGTATAAAATGTTCGTCTGACAACCTGAATATTGGAGTGTGAGCTGCGTCATTTCTCAGCTCGCGAAACCAGTCATAAAGCAGAAATTGGAATTGATCTATTTTCCCTTCTTTTTTTAATTTTTGTAATCTCTGATGATGATTTTTTAAAACCACATTTGGCATATAATGATCAGATAAGGTTTTCACCATCATTTCAACAAAAGCATGAGATACAATAACAAGCAAACGCGGGTTACTTTTGACTATATCAATTTCTTCTCCAATTTGGAGTATATAATCAGAATCCAACGCTAAACTCCCGATATTGCTAACGAGGGTGTAGAAAAACCCTCACTCTAAATTTTGAATTAAAAATCAACCTGATTTGACCACAAAAACGTGCCTCTACGTGAAATATACATAGGTTAAATCATAAATATTTTACCTAGCGCGTTGTCATTTTATACCCTTGACCTTTTTTTAAAATTCAGAGGCTTAAAACGTTGGTTAAAATAATGAGCGCAGCAAAATAGCCAACTGTTTTAAGTCCACTGCAATGCCTTGTTAGGACTATGACTTTAATTCCTCAACAGAGAAACCTCGCTTTTTTAGTATTGAGACCGCCACACTTCTTTCTTCACTAGTACTTCCAAATACACCGTCATTTTTTGCTATTTTAAGCAATTCATCATCATTCTTATTCTCATATTTTTGCTTCAATTCTCGTAACTCATTTACTTGCTTTTCTATTTCCCCAGCAACGGCCGTAGCTACATTTTTTGTTACCTCTAAAGCCTTTTTCCAAAAACTCGTTCCAGATCAGGCTCTGTTTTAGCAACGACACCACACTTTGGGCATGTATGAGGTAATTTTATTTTTCCAGCCATAATGACTCTCCTTTGTTAAAAAATATGAGTGAGCTAAATAGCCCTAACGCCGCCAACAGCGGCCGAGCGTAGC
The DNA here is from genome assembly GCF_017368475.1 of Alteromonas sp. 5E99-2. Classification (GTDB taxonomy): domain Bacteria; phylum Pseudomonadota; class Gammaproteobacteria; order Enterobacterales; family Alteromonadaceae; genus Alteromonas_F. The sequence continues at coordinate 200,790 of NZ_JAFNJE010000003.1, read as the reverse complement.
GAGGTCCAGCCAGCTTTGCTGGCGATGCTGCTTGGCCTTGTTATACGCTGACATTGGTTTTTATTCCCTTGCTTGTAGCAAAGACTAGAAACTCATATAGAGATTCGTTATCAAAAGCCTTTGCGGCAAAATCTAGTTTGAACGGTTTACCTGATAAAGGAATAAAATTAAGCCTAGAGACTACTTGATCTTTGATAGCTCCATGCCCCGCCGAAAGCTTTTCTGCCATGTTTGCATTTTGGCCAATATTGATTTCTCGTATTGAGCTTACAGGTACCTCAATATCTAGAGATTTCCATCCAGCTTTGCCTTTGACCTTTAATGTATCATTGAAAATTGACAACTGATAAGACGAGAGTGAACTTGTTAACCAATTTATATAGAGATAGCCAGACAACACAAGAAGACCACCACCTATAACCCAGCCAATTTGCCTTGCTAAAGTTTCTTCGATGCCAAAGATATTTGTAAGAAGATACATGACTAACAAAACGAAAATTATTCCGTAAAACACAAGCGATACCAGTGCAAGAGGAAGCCAGCCAACAAATGACTTTAAGATTGTCTTCTTGCTATTGTTCCTTACTTCCACAACTTCTCCGATTGCGTATAACGCCTCATTCAGAAGCAAATAATTGTTGGCTAAAATCGCTACGCAGGAGCAAAAGCCAACTGTTATTTGTCCTGCTTTATTGCCTTGTTAGCTGTATCTACACCAATACTACTTAATGAAATAACCAACTGGAAGCCATTTGCCACTACTTTTACTTAACATTAAAGTTTCAGTTGCTGATTTTTTATTTTGAAAGTCAGTTTGAAATTGAATAACTAAGTATTCACCTACTGGAGCACCAGAGAGTTCTGCGTACTCTTTAACGCCTAATTCAGCACGTAAATTCACTTTACCCAATGGAGTACGGACACCTTTAAGTGCTGTATCCCATTTGCTTTGAGATAGTTGGGATTGAAAAAAGAATCTGATTTTTGCCAGCTTTCAGTGTAATTGCCGGAATCAACAATTTTAAGCCATGCTTTTGCCGCTGCTGAACCTGAAGATTCATTTGCAGTAACGAAAGAAGAAATACACAGTGATAATATAAAGATTAGTTTTTTCATAATAATTCCTTTTACTCTAAAGTTTAATAATATTGTCATACTAAAAATACAGCTAAAGCCTAAATAACAGGCTAAAAATTGTTGGCCAAAACCAGCGAGGCACGAGCAATGGCCAGCTATTTTTAGTCCTTGTTGATTTTCTTGTTAGGCAGTTTTTCACACTCTGCTAGTAATTTGTCTGTAAACACTTTCATAGAGGTAACAAGGTTGAACACATAATCGCTGTCGATATTTAAATGCGTACGGGAATAATATTCTGCCTCTAAATTATCATTATATTCAATTATTTTTAATTGCTTAGCATGAGCCTTCTTATCGATATGGCCGGCAGCATGAGCAATAACATTGCGTATGGCTTGAGCATCCTTAATCTGTTTCCATTCCTTTCCACTAACGGGAAGAGAAAGCGAGCTTAATTTTGTTAAGTATTGCTTTGCTCTTTCAATACCTGAACCAGTAAAATCTGTAAAAGAAGCTTTAATATCTAAATCTGCTTCAACACTTCGACATAATTGATTCATAAAATCCTCAAATATCGACACCAGCATAATTAAATATGATTTTCGTTGATATTGTGGGAATTCATCATTTAACTTTGAAGCTAAATCTCTACGATAATTAAACCTATGAAGTGTTGGTTCGTCATCTTCAAGTATTGAAGATCTATACCGTTCTGACTCTTCAATCCAATTGCGCTCTGATATTTCTATAAACAACTTGTATGAATCAAGGTCAACCAAGAAATGTGCTACGACTTGATACGGGACTTGCATGACTCTCCTGAACTGCCAACGCTTCACTAACAGGCGAAAACGCATTGCGTTTTTGTCCCAGCGAGCAAAGCGAGTGAGTTTAGTGATTTGTTATATGCCATTACCGGTGAGACCATTCGTATTCCCAACAAAAATGTTTAGCGACTTGTTTAAACATACCTTCCCAGCTGATATCTGTACAACCTGATAGTATTTTATTTGTTTCCTCCAAAGTTTTCTCCCAAGAGTAGTAAGGTAAAATAAGTAGGTGTTTTTTTTCGTTTATTTGAGAAAGTGATTTTTGTGTAACTACATGAATTTGAAAATCATTTGTACCATCCATACCTTTTGCTCCTACGGAAATATTAAACCAAAAGTCTACTTCTGCAGGATCTTCGAATACCCATTTATTTATTGGGTCGAAGTCAGAACAATCAAAACTTCTGATTACGGGAACAAAATCATTCATTTGACACATAACAGCCTGTTAATGAGGTCTGCGACCTCATAATAATAATTAGAAGGTTTACCTTTTGAGCGTGCAAGCTAGTTTTAGCTGAATTGAAGTGTTTGATAAACATAAAATTAAAACAATCCTTTGTTATGCTTTTTGATTAAAAAGGTAATTTACCTTTTCTACCATTTTATGAGGTCGTAATGATTAAGCCTGAATGGAACACAATGCTAACTAGTTCATTAAATCACTATTCACATTATTATCATCCCTTTTTATAAATTAACTATATTGCCTCATCTAAAAGATGGCAATAGTTTTACTGCTTTGTACTACCTTGAAAATTCATTTCTCCTACTCTTTCATTGGCTTTCTTACCCATTTTTCCATCGCGTTTTTATACGCTTGTGCTTTTTGTTCTTTCTCGTTAGTACAGGGTTTTATTGACATGCCAGTACCAAATTGGTCTGCACTTCCCCTTATTAATTGGTTTTGACTAAAGTAATCTATTCGTTTTTGTTGAACACACCTAATTCCTCCTACTCCTTTTATTTTGTAGGTAGAGGTGTTTTCATCGCTCTCTAATTCTTCAACGCTTTTCTTTGGTTTTACGTAGTTTTCTGACAAGTTATAACCTTGGCGGTATTGCGTTAAATTGTCTTCGGCTAACGTTGTCAGGCTTTGGTTATTTCGTTGGCGAAAATAGCTAGATGTACTTTTTAACAAGTCTGTAGACGTATTAGGTCTGGCTGTTTCATTCTCGCTATGTAGGTTGTTTTTGCTAGATGACGAGTTAATTGATTTGGGCTTGATTGAATTATTTTCTTCCTCTGTAGAGGCTTTACTTTTTTCGAATTTTTCTTCTTGGATTATTGTTTCTAATACAGTTGGCTTGTCTGTTACCTGCGTAACTTCTTTCTTCACAGGGGCATTCACTATATATGCACTGATTGCTTTGGGCTTTACAGCAGACTTTGGTTTTTCCTTGTTTGTTGATGTGCTCAGCAAATAAATAACAATGATATGCAGTAAAAGGGAAAGTAAAGTGGCAACAACTAAATGTGAACGCAAAAGGTATCCTTCTCTTTTTCGTTACAACAACAATAAAATTACTCTTAGTCTTATGTTTGACCTCACTGTTTACACCAAGTTCAAAACAATGCCTCGCAAGCACTAGCTTACGGGGCATTTAACCTTAGATATCCTTTTACTACTCGTCATAAAAAGCATAGGTGCGGGTTTCAATGCTTTGCCTTGGTTTAGACTCAGCGTTTTGAGTTGGCAAGGCAAACGCAGTATGCATTGCAAAACAAGAATGGCTAGAGTCTGAGTCGTAACCTTTAATTAATATGGCTTCTTCTGATGTTATATTCGGAAAATAAGCCCACTTTTGTTGAGAGTTCTTTTTCGCTGCGAATATTTCGCCGTGGTGAGTTTCACCGGTTTTCATATCGTTAAAATGAATATCTGTTTTTACCAAATCGTTGTCATCTAGGCTCGTTGCGTCCATTAACGCTAGGGGATCCCTTTCTACAGTACCCGCTATAGATCGCCATACATTAATTTGTATCATGCGTTTACCTGCAAATTTCGCCACTACGTCTTCACCCAAAACACTGTTTGCCCGCGCTGTTCCCGTTTTATACGTGTAGTCGTTATGTACGTGGTACGCAGGTTGACGGTTAGAGTCTTTTAGCCCTCTCCTTACTGTATGGTCAAACACAAATACATGACTAGCACCTGTTTGCTGCTTTACCAAGGCTTCAACACTGGGATAATAAACCTGTTTAATCTCATCAGAATTACTGTAATCGACGTCGTCAGGCTTAAATGTTGTCAATTTGAAAGCTTCTTTGTTTAGCGATGCCGGTGTTCTTTTGTATAACAGTCTGCCGTCGTGAATGTCAGTGTTTTGAAAGACATAATCGTCGCTATAACCTTGAGATTCGTCATGGCCTGAATAGTTAACTACCGGTGTCTTGTTTGAGTCATTTCTAATGAAATGAAGTTTTGATGTAATAACGTTTGTGTTCATATTATTCCCACTCATTAAATCTACCTACTGATAGGTAGTCTAATTGTTAATCATAAATAGTCAATCACTAATTTTTCGAATAGCGTTAAGGCTAGAGTTAAGAATCGTGTTAAATGAAAAAAGTGAGAGTGAACATTCCCGCCGAGAATTCAGCGGGAACAGAAGTAATAGTTAGAGGTATAAAAACTAATCTAGCTCGTCATTCAGTAAATTATCCGGCAATTTCTTTGAAGGTTGTACACCAAGCTCTCGAAACTGTTCAATTTGACGAATAATGTTGCCTCGCCCTACTGATAACTTGTTCATTGCACCATCAAAGTGACGTTGAGTCACATCCATTGATTTACCTACTTTTTCCATGTCGGTAATAAAGTTACTGAATTTGTCATACAGTTTGGCACCGTGTTCAGCAATTTTTTGTGCGTTTTGATTTTGATATTCGTATTGCCAAATATTATTGATGGTACGCAATGCAACCAGTAAATTGGTTGGGCTTACCAGCATAATGTTCAAGCTTAGCGCGTAACTGACTAACTCAGGATCTTCTTCTATGGCCAGTATAAACGCAGGCTCAATAGGTAAGAACATCAACACATAATCCAAGGTGCGTAAATTGGGTAAGGATTGATAATCCTTTTTACTTAACCCCTTAATATGGGCTTTTAGCGAATTAACGTGATCTTTTAAATGCTGTTGCTTTTGTGACTCGTCGTCGCAATTAAAATAGCGTTCATAAGCCGACAAGCTGACTTTTGAATCAATAACCACGTCTTTGTCATTGGGTAAATGCACTACCACGTCAGGTTGTTGAAGCCTGCCTTCAGTGCTAGTTGAAGACACCTGAGTTTCAAACTCATGACCTTCACGCAACCCAGATTCCTTCAGTACGCGTTCAAGTACCACCTCACCCCAATTACCTTGTTGTTTATTATCGCCTTTTAGCGCTAATGTGAGCGCTGCGGCTTCTTCGGTAATTTTATTGTTGAGCTCTTTTAAGCCTAAAATCTCGGTTTTTAAACTGGCGCGTTCTTGACCTTCTCTTACATGCTGGTCGGTAAGCTGGCGTTTAAACCCATCGATTTGCTCTTTTAGTGGGGTTAGCAAGGCATCTAAGCCTCTATTATTCAGCTGAGTAAAGGATTCACTTTGTTTTTCGAAAATTTTATGCGCAAGGTTTTCAAATTGTTCAGTTAATCGCTTTTCTGTTTGTGTCAGGGTTTCTAGCTTTTCTTGCTGAGCTTGCTCTTTTTGTATAGACGCAGACTCAAAGGCTTTGTAACTCGCAAACAAGGTTGAATGGGTTTGCTGTAATTCAGTGTAATCACTTTGCAGTGATTCATATTGACTTCGCAATTCCGTAGCGAGCGCAGCATCGGAAGTCAATGCAATGATGCTGTCGTTTTGTGTTTGGTTTTTTTCGACTAATTCGTCGTGAAGCTGGGCGATACGCTTATTTTTATTTCCCAAAATAAGCGCAGTAACAGAGGCTCCAACAAGAAGCCCCCCTAGTATTGATGATACTACTGTTAATTCAAAGCTCAGCATCAATATTACGCATCGTCCATTTCAGCAATTTTAACTTTCCAAATTGCAGGCCCTGTTTCGTGGGCATTGGCACCTGTGCTGTCTACTGCAACAGTAACTGGCATGTCTTCCACTTCAAATTCGTATATGGCTTCCATTCCTAAATCTTCAAAGGCCACCACTTTGGCTTTTTTAATGGCTTTAGAAACCAAGTACGCCGCGCCGCCAACAGCCATTAAGTAAACGGATTGATGTTCAGCAATGGATTTCACCGTCGCAGGGCCTCGCTCTGCTTTACCAATCATGCCCATTAGGCCCGTTTTTTCTAGCATCATGTCGGTAAACTTATCCATTCGCGTTGCCGTCGTTGGGCCTGCCGGACCTACCGCTTCATTGCCAACAGCATCTACAGGGCCTACGTAATAAATAAATCTATCGGTTAAATCTACGCCATCAGGTAAACCTTCACCATTGTCCATCATGGTTTGAATACGTTTATGGGCAGCATCACGGCCAGTCAGCATTTTTCCTGAAAGAAGAATTGTTTCGCCGACTTTCCATTCTTTAACTTCATCTTTAGTTAGGGTGTCCATGTTTACACGGCGGGTATTTTCCCCTACTTCCCATGTAATATCTGGCCACTCTTCTAACTTGGGCGCTTTTAATTCTGCTGGGCCTGAACCGTCTAAGGTGAAGTGCGCATGACGAGTTGCCGCGCAGTTAGGGATCATTGCGACAGGCTTAGAAGCTGCATGAGTAGGCAGCGACATGATTTTCACATCTACCACTGTGGTTAAGCCACCTAGGCCTTGCGCACCAATACCGAGTTTGTTTACTGCATTGAAAATATCAACCCGCAGTTTCTCGTCAGTGGTTTCTGGGCCCCGTTCGATAAGTTCGTGGATGTCCACTGGGTCCATTAAGCTTTCTTTCGCTAACACCGCGGCTTTTTCAGCTGTACCGCCAATACCTAGGCCTAGCATACCAGGAGGACACCAACCCGCTCCCATAGTAGGCAATGTTTTAACAACCCATTCAACAATGTCGTCACTTGGGTTTAACATGACCATTTTAGATTTGTTTTCCGAACCGCCACCTTTGGCCGCAATCATCACTTCGACATTGCCGCCCTTCACCATATCTAGGTGAACAACCGCAGGGGTATTGTCTTTTGTATTTTTACGGGCCCCTGCAGGGTCAGCAACAATAGACGCTCTTAATGGGTTGTCTTTATTTGAATAAGCACGACGGGTTCCCTCGTCTACCATTTCTTGTACTGTCATGTCGGTTTTATCCCACGACACGTCCATACCTACCTTTACAAAACAAGTCACTATGCCCGTGTCTTGACACAGAGGGCGTTTACCTTCGGCTGACATTCTTGAATTAATCAATATCTGCGCCATGGCGTCTTTTGCCGCCTGACTTTTTTCTTTGTTGTAGGCTTTTTCTACAGCTTGAACGTAATCAAGAGGATGATAGAAAGAAATAAACTGGAGCGCATCTTCGATGCTATCGATAAAATCTTGCTGGCGAATTGTAGACATTTTGTCCCCTGTAAACGACATAACATGAATATGTAAATTTATAGGCGTATACTATCGCAAGTCGGATAGTCGTTACCAGTTGAACATGAGCAACAAAGCGTTTCTTTATTTACATATACACCCTTTAGCACCCAAAGACTGCCTTCCTTTACATGAAAGGTTTAGCGGTTTGCAGCACAAGCTACACTCGTTGCTTTTAGATTCAGCGGGAAGCAGTGCCAATGAAAACCAGTATTCATTTATGCTTTGGGAACCAGAACATCTGGTTACTCAGCAGTGCGGTAGAACTGTCGTTCACAATATAAAAGAAAAACAAAAATCCGTATCTCGGGCCGATCCCCTCGCGGTTGCCGATTCATTATTGCAGGAATTTAAGCAAAATATTGTACCGGTAAATTACGACAGCGTACCTGATAATCTACCATTCCAAACGGGTTTAGCCGGATTGGTTGGGTATGATGTTGCTCGCTCTTACGTTAAGAGTATTCATTCTGAAAGCCATGATAAAACTGACTACGCCACCGCTGATGTGATTATTGGTTTGTATTCCAATGGCATTATTCATTGCCACCAAACTAACAAGCAATATTACTGCTGTATTAACAACCAACCCAATACATACAGCTACAATAGCGATAACTTGCCCGCGCCTAGTTCAGATAATAATAATGAATTTGCGTTAACCTCGCCTTGGCGTTCAAATTTAACCGAACAGCAATACCACGACGCAATTGACCGTATTCATCGCTATTTGGTTGAAGGTGATTGTTATCAAACGAACTTTTCTCAACGTTTTTCAGCGAATTATTCCGGTAGCTTATTCAATGCGTATTTAGCGCTAAGGGATACGAATAAATCGCCTTTTTCCGCTTATTTAGTTACCCCTCACGGTGCGGTGCTCAGTGTGTCTCCCGAGCGATTCTTAAGTGTGAAGAACAACATGGTCGAAACTCGCCCCATTAAGGGCACGCGACCGCGAAGTGGGGACAAACAAGAAGATGATGCATCGGCCAATGCCTTGCTAAACTCAGAAAAAGACAAAGCTGAAAACTTAATGATTGTTGATTTACTTCGAAATGATTTAAGTAAACACTGCGAACCCAACTCTGTTGATGTTCCACATTTGTTTTCGTTAGAAAGTTATGAAGCGGTACATCACATGGTTAGTGTAGTGACAGGCGTACTTAAACCTCAAAGTACGCCCCTTATGCTACTAAAAGATGCGTTTCCAGGTGGCTCTATTACCGGCGCACCAAAAGTACGTGCAATGGAAATCATCGAAGAACTAGAACCCCACAAACGCAACGTATACTGCGGTTCCATTTTTTATAATGGTTGGCAAAATGATATGGACTCCAGTATTTGTATTCGCACCTTGGTAGCGGAAAATGGTTCAATCTATTGCTGCGCAGGCGGCGGCATTGTTATTGACTCAAAAGCCAGTGAGGAATATAAAGAAACCTTCGATAAAGTAGCTAAGATAGTGCCTCATTTAGTATCAAATGAATAAACAAGAGTTTTTACGCCGCTTCCACCATATTCGCTCTATTGACGCTGAAATTGATTTCCCTCTTGAGTCTAAAGGTCGCGAAGCAGCAGTGTTAATTCCTTTAATAGAAGAAGGCAATCAGCTTTCCGTGCTGTTAACTGAACGTGCTCACCACTTAAAACACCACGCTGGACAAGTCAGCTTCCCGGGTGGCAAAGTAGAAAGTTCCGATGCATCTATTCAACACACAGCGGCAAGAGAAACATTCGAAGAAATTGGTATCCCTCAGCAAAATATCCAATGGCTGGGAAATATAGGCAAATACAGAACGGTGACTGGGTATGAAATCACCCCATTGATTGGTTTTGTGCATCCACCCTTCGATATTGTTATGAATGACAACGAAGTGGCAAGCGTCTTTCAAGTTCCTTTGTGTGAGCTGTGCAATTTGGCAAACCATTATGTTTACCCCGTTCAGCGCATGGGTTTAACGCAAACACTTTACTTTATTCGATATCAACGCTATACGATATGGGGGGCAACGGCGGCCATTATTCGGAACTTGAGTTATCACCTTTATGACAATAAATAATGATTAGTATTTTTGACCTTTTTTCTGTGGGTATTGGCCCTTCAAGCTCACATACCGTAGGGCCGATGCGCGCCGCATCTGAATGCGTAAAGCAGCTTAGTAATAAAGGCGCGTTGTCAGAGATTAATCAGGTAACAGTAGAGTTGTTTGGCTCTCTTGGACAAACAGGAATAGGTCACGGTACAGGCAAAGCGGTCATACTTGGCTTAATGGGCGAAACACCTGAAAACGTTGATGTATCTTTAGTTGACGGATATTTATCAAAAGTACGAGAAACGGAAATTATTCATTTAAATGGAGAACATGCAGTGCCCTTCCCTCAACAAGGCGCCATTGTTTTTCATTGTCGTAAAACCCTTCCCCTTCACTCTAATGCACTAACAATCAAATTTAGGTTTAACGACAAACGCGAACAAGCATTTACCTATTACTCTATTGGTGGTGGTTTTATCGTTACTGAAGATGAATACGAAAAGGTGAAAACAGAAACGGCTGCGCAGTTCTCTCATATACCTTATGGGTTTGAGACTGCAGATGAGCTTATCGATTTATGCAATGCTAACGGGCTTAGCATTAGCGCTCTGATGATGGAAAATGAAGTTGCCTTTTTATCAAAAGCTTTAGTTTCTCCTAGAGATCATATTGAAAATGCTTTGTTCGATATTTGGAAAGTAATGGAATCCTGCATCGAACGAGGGCTAAATCAGGAAGGTATATTACCTGGAGGCTTAAAAGTCCCGAGAAGAGCACCTAATTTATACAGGCGGCTACAAAACGAAAACTCAAATGACCCAATGCAGGTTATGGACTGGGTCAATGTGTTTGCCCTAGCAGTAAATGAAGAAAATGCCGCTGGCGGCAGAGTTGTTACCGCGCCTACTAATGGTGCCGCAGGGGTTATTCCCGCCGTCATGGCCTACTATGACAAATTTGTTCGAAAAATAGATGCCGAAACAGCAACGCGATTTTTACTAACGGCAGGCGCTATTGGTATTTTGTATAAAAAGAATGCGTCTATTTCAGGGGCTGAAGTTGGTTGCCAAGGAGAAATTGGTGTTGCCTGCTCTATGGCAGCAGGCGCTTTAACGGCTGTATTAGGTGGCTCAATTGTTAATGTAGAAAATGCCGCAGAAATAGGTATGGAGCACAACTTGGGGTTAACGTGCGATCCCGTTGGTGGCTTAGTGCAGGTTCCTTGCATAGAAAGAAATGCTATGGGTGCAATTAAGGCAATTAATGCTTCACGGTTAGCGCTTCGGGGTACCGGAGATCACAAGGTGTCTCTAGATAAAGTAATAAAAACCATGCGTGAAACTGGAGAAGATATGAAAAGTAAATACAAAGAAACCGCCCGAGGCGGTTTAGCTGTCAACATTATTGAGTGTTAATTACTTAACTGGCAAGGTGTAGCTTTTGAACATTTTTTCGACTTCGTCGTTATTTTTTAACATCATGGCTTTTTCAACGTTATCTTTGGTTAAGTGTGGTGCAAAGCGTTCAATAAAATCAAACATATAACTTCTTAAGAAGCTACCTTTTCTAAAGCCAATTTTGGTGGTGCTGTAATCAAACAAATGACTGGCATCAATTTTCACCAAATCATCATCGTCTTCTTCAGACACTGCCATAGAAGCAATCACACCAATACCTACGCCTAACCTTACGTAAGTTTTTATTACATCAGCATCCGTTGCGGTAAATACGATTTTTGGGGTTAATCCGGCTTTTTCAAACGCTAAATCAAGCTCCGAACGGCCTGTAAAACCAAATACATAAGTCACTAAAGGAAATTCAGCTATGTCTTCAATACTAAGTTTTTCTTTGTTGGCTAAAGGATGAGACTTGTTCACGATAACACTGCGATTCCAGTGATAGCATGGCAGCATAACCAAATCGTTGTATAAATGCAGTGCTTCTGTGGCAATGGCAAAGTCAGCTTCGCCTTTTGCCGCTAAATCACTGATTTGTGAAGGTGTGCCTTGGTGCATATGCAAAGATACTTTATGAAACTTAGACATAAAGCCTTGGATAACATCAGGTAATGCATAGCGAGCTTGCGTATGGGTTGTTGCTATATTTAACTTACCTTCATCAGGAAGCGTATGCTCTCTGGCAACGGATTTAATACTTTCGACTTTTGCCAGTACTTCCCTTGAAAGCTTGATGATATCTTTACCCGCATCAGTAACATGGGTCAGATGTTTTCCACTTCGGCCAAAAATTTGCACACCGAGTTCATCTTCTAGCATGCGCACCTGTTTACTGATACCCGGTTGAGAGGTGTAAAGGCTCTCAGCAGTGGCTGATACGTTAAGATTATTATTAAGTACTTCAACGATATAACGGAGTTGCTGTAGCTTCATCGCTTTTCGGACCTCTACGTATCAGGGAAATATGGATGTAAATAACCATTTACTTTACCCAAATTGGGTTATAATTAAAAGTTAAAAGAACCTTTGTTTTCATAATATAGAAATACTGTTCAAAGAAAATAACGATTTATTGCATAATTACCAAAACTCAGCTTGAATTAATTCACTTAGCTAATACCTTTTATTGATGAAGAACAATACTTTGAAAAATAACACCCCCATCGACTTTTCAGACGTTTTAACTGCAGTAGTACACGATATGAAAAACTCGCTAGGGTTACTTATTCAATCAATTGAGACACTAGAGCAACATGTTCCTGCAGATTTAGAGGACGCTCATTCCCACATTTGTTGTACTCATTATGAGGCGTCGCGATTAAATTCAAATTTAGTACAATTACTATCGCTATATAGAACAGACGTACAGCAACTTCCTACAACCGTAGACTTTTACAACATAGAAGACTTACTTGAAGATATAGTTACATCTCATCATTATTATGCAAATCAAAAAAATGTATCGATAGAGACTAATGTAACAAGTGAATTGCATTGGTACTTAGACTCAGAACTCATTTATTTATTGTTGAACGATGTTCTCATTAACGCGCTAAAGTACGCAGGTAAAAAGCTTATTTTAACGGCAAAAGTCGAGAAAAATAGTAATGGAGAATGGCTATTAATTACTGTTGAAGACGATGGAACAGGTTATCCCGATGTGATGTTAACAAGTAGTTGCGATATTCCGTCTTCAACCAGTATAAAAAACGGTAGAACAGGGCTAGGCTTGTTCTTTGCAAAGTTGATCGCACATGCTCATGAAAATAACGATAGACGAGGAAAGATTTCATTATCAAATGGTGGTAGGCTAGGCGGAAGTGTCTTTTCAGTGAAATTACCGTAATATTGGTCTATATAACAGTATTAGCTAAATTTTTGTTTTTTTGGTAAGGCATATTGGAGACTGAGTTTCTTGATGATTATAATTGTTGTACTGGTTGGGGTGCTGTTTGTTACAGCCATAATTTTAAATGCGGTTCAGCAGCATCGAGCTAAAGCTGAAGCTGAAAAAAGAACTGAAATCGCGAAGTTTAAAGCCATAATAGACGAAACTGAAAATGCAATTTCTGTGTGTAGTCAATTCCCTATTCAGCAAAAATTAGTTGTTCTTTTGCACAATCGAGTTTTATTTGCGTTAGAAAATATTATTTCCCTTTCTCCTGCTACAGCAGATCTTAAGCAACGCTTAAAAGATAAAGAGGCCATGATTAAAAGCATGGATGCTAACAGTAGTGAACTATTAGGTGAGTTCGGATTACCTGATAACGATAAGCAAGTCATTCAATATATTCAGGGCGTTAAAAAACTTAGAGTTTTACTTCGAGCTGAGCATTCTAAAGGCAAAGTCGAACCTAAAGTTTTTATTGAACAAGACAAACAACTAGAGCGATTGCAGCTTCGTGTTAACGTTGAAACATTAGGACGCAGAGCTGCCAGTGCAATGAGTGCCAAAATGTTGGGTTCAGCCCGACAATATTTTGAAAAAGGCATTAAAGCAATGGAAAATCAAAGTAAGCTAGACGAGATACTTGCTAAACGCCTTATGCAATTCAAGCAGCAACTAGCAGAAATTCAAGATGAATTGAAAAATGCGAATGCTGAAGACAGAGAACGCAAAAAAGAAGAGGACAGAGATGAACTCGATGAACTTTTTGCACCTAAGAAAAAGTGGTAACCCCTAAATTGTTAATATCTGAACTTCCGGTACATCATAAAATAATTTCCCGTTTATCCGATTACGGTTTTACTAATTTAACTGATATTCAAGAAAAAACCATACTCCCTGCACTGTCGGGAAAGGACGTGATGGCATCGTCTCAAACCGGGTCAGGGAAAACTCTTGCTTTTTTGATCCCATCAATCCACAGATTAATGTCGACCAAGGCATTGAGCAAACAAGACCCTAGAGCCCTTATTTTGGCCCCTACTCGCGAGCTAGCAAAACAAGTTTACATTGAAGTTAAAAAGTTAACTTCAGGTGGTAAGCTTAGTTGTGCATTAATTGTAGGTGGCGAAAACTATAATGATCAGGCGAAAACACTTAGGAAAAACCCAGATATTATTATTGGCACATCTGGTCGAGTCTATGACCACTTAGAAAGTCGACATTTCTTTTTAAACGGCTTAGAACTCCTTATTTTAGATGAAGCTGATCGTATGTTGGATTTAGGCTTTGCTGAGTCTCTTTTAGCTATCAATAAATTTGCCAATCATAGAAAGCGCCAAACGTTAATGTTTTCAGCTACGCTTGATAATATTGAGTTAAACAACCTTTCGAACCAATTGGTAAAGGCCCCTACTCGTATCAATATTGGTTTATCGACAGAAAAGCACCAAGACATTCATCAGCATTTTTACTTTGCTGACTCTGTTACTCATAAAGAAAAACTTTTAGAAGAAGTATTATCTTCATCTGATTTTAAACAAGCTGCTGTTTTTACAGCCACTCGAGAAGACACCGCCAGAATTGCAGAATTATTGAATGAAGTTTTGCCGAAAAACCACGTTGCTATTGCTTTAAGTGGTGATTTAAATCAAAAACAACGCTCTTCCGTGATGATGGGGTTTTCAAAAGGTCAGCAAAATATACTGGTTACAACCGACTTGGCCTCGAGAGGCTTAGATCTACCTAATATAGGCTTAGTTGTGAATTTCGATTTACCAAAACACGCTGAGGAATATATTCACCGTATCGGTAGAACAGGTCGTGCTGGTCATACCGGAAACGCTATTGCTTTGGTTGGGAAACGCGATTGGCCAAGCTTTGAGCTAATAAAAGCTCATTTAGATTACGAAATTCACTGTGAATCCCATGAAGACTATCCCAGTAAATTTAAAGGAGTTGTTCCTCGTAAGAAAAAAGATTTTGAAAAGAACGTAGGCAAAAAACGAGTATCAAGCTCAAAATTGAAACAAGCTCCAGTTAAAAGGGTTAATACCCTAATAGGGCAAAACGTAGGTGACATGCCTATTTTGAAAAAAAAGACAAATAAAATCAGTGAGTAATTTGGTTAAATTCATTCCTTTGGTCTATATTGTGTTAAATAAGTAGGTTGTTTTTCAACACTTCTTTAAGGTTTAACAATTTAGGGCTATAGGAATGGAAAAATCATCTATCAATGGACAAAAAGGTGTTGAGTCTAATGAAGTAATGTCTGAATTGACTCAATTACGTCATATTGTTTTCGGCGAAGCTCAGCAAGAATTAGACGACAAAATCACATCGTTAAAAGTAGATTTAACCTCCCAGCTTTCTGAGTTCAAACAACACCACAGTCAAACAATTACGTCATTAACCGATCTTATAAATAAAAACCACCAAACTCTATTGAGTTCATTGAACGAAAGTAATATTCGCCACGACGAGAAGTCAGAACATATAGAAGAAACATTAGCTTCAGCAAAAAATCAATTAAGCTCTGAAATTGAAATGACTGATGCATCGGGCAAAGAGGATGTTGACGCATTGCATGATAGAGTCGATAAAGAAATTAGACAATTAACACAAATGTTAAATGACTATAAAACGCAGTCATTAGATAAGCTTTCTGAAGTTAACAATGAGCTCAATTCGTCTAAAACAGATAGGAAAACTCTCGCGAAATTGCTTGCTGCTATGGCAACAAACCTCGAAGCTGATGACGATAGCAACGAATAAAGAGCATTCACATTATGCCTAATTCGCTACCAGACGCGGAAAGTGAAAAACAAAAACTCGATACACTTAGGCGGCTTTTGTTTGGAAGGGATGGGAAAGAACTTTGTTCTGCTCTAGAGCCCCAAGCCAAGTCGTTAGTTCGAGACGTTATTACTGAAGCGCTTCATGAGCGACAGAATGCAGACAACTCTATTGTCCCTGTTATTCAGCCTATTATACAAAGTTCAGTTGAAAATTCGGTTTCACAACAAAGTGATAAATTAACCACTATTCTCTACCCTCTTGTAGGCAGCATGGTGCGTAAAGCAGTTGCAGCCTTCCTAAACCAGTTTATAGAAAAAACTAACGCCCTTATTGAAAACGCAGTCTCTATTAAAGGCTGGATAATGCGTTACGAAGCCTGGCGTGCAGGGATCCCTTTTTCACAATATTTAGTCTCCCAGGCTTATAGCTACAAAGTTGAAACTGTGTTACTTATTCACAGAGAAACAGGTACTTTGTTAAACCATATTAGCAATAGCTCTCATGAAAGCGATAATGCCGACTTAGTGTCATCTATGCTTAGCGCCATTAACGATTTCGTGTCGGATTCGTTTGCCGAGCACGACAACCTTCAGCAACTCGATGAAGTAAAAACAGATGATGTCTCTTTGTATGTTTGTCATGGGCCTAATGCTATTTTGGCTGTTGCGTCTAACGGAAGTATTCCATCTCAAGACCGTGAAACGTTTATTAAAACGTTAGAGCAAATTCACGGTGTTTTTAGCGATGAGCTTCATTCGTATAATGGCGACGCCTCTTCTTTTTCTACAGTTGATAACCTACTTTACAATTGTATTCTTACACAAAAAAAAGATGCCAATGAAAAAGCCAATAGACCCTGGTTCGGCTATGTTTTTTTATTGTTAGCTATGACATTGCTGATAGGGTATTCCGTACTTAAGTATAGAGCTTATAGTACGCTTCACTCTTTACAGAGTATTTCTGCTTTGCCTGGATATGTTTTAACTAGCGGACGTATAAAAAATGTTGATAAAGTGACTATTAACGTATTACGAGATCCCATGACAAAAACTATTGAATCCTGGATTTCAGAAAACAACCTTAACGGCAAAAATATTCAAATTAAAGAGCAAAGTTACATTTCTTTAGAGCCTGAAATTGTCATCTTAAAGTTAGAGAGTGTAATTGAACAGTACCAAGAGCTTTCAATGGATTCCAGTTACAAAATAACAGGAGAAATTGAATGGCAAAAAAACCAAGCTTTTTTAACCGAACTGAACGCAATTCCAGGTATTTCTCAACTTAATGTAGACACGTCATTGGTATCGGTAATAACAATAGATAAAGTAGACAACAATGCTGTCTTATTTACATTGTTTAAACAATATATTGGACAAATAGCGCAAACCCAAATTGAGTTTTATCAAAACCACACAAATTTAGCCGATGCCGCTGTTCAAGAGGTCATCAAAGTGTCTAGTATAATAACTCAAGCGCAGACTATAGCCGATAAATTAGACATTCAATTTAATCTGCTGGTCATAGGTACAAGTGATTCAGCTGGAAATGAAAATACAAATTTCACGCTAAGCTCAAAGAGAGCTGCGTCAGTTAAAGCGCTGTTGGCTAAGAATAAAGTTGATACAAAAAATATTTTTGATACAGGTATTGGTGAAGTTTCGTTTACATCGGGTGAAAATGCGCCCCGCCGAGTTGTTTTTAACGTAATTTATTCTCCTAGAGATAAGTAGTGGCAAAAGAAGAATGATACAGAAAAAGATTTGCGTATTAGGTGCGACAGGAGTCGGCAAAACTAGTTTAACGAGAAAGTTTGTTGATGGTATTTTTTCGGAAAAATACCTTACAACTATTGGTGTAAAAATCGATAAAAAAATTGTACCCACCTCTAGCTCAGACGTTCAATTAATGATTTGGGATATGGAAGGTATCGATCGATACTGTGGTTTTAATCCCAAATACTTGCGGGGAGCGTCAGCATTTATAGTTGTAACAGATCAAAGCAGAGCTCAGTCTTTAGTTGAAGGTATGGAAATTTTAAGCATGGCTAGAGAACATACTGATGCGCCTGCTATTTTGGTTGTTAATAAATGCGACCTAGATATGAAGTGGCATTGGCGTGAAGATCACGTCGATACCCAAGCTGAATTATTTCAAGCTCGTTTTAATACAAGTGCTAAAACTGGGGTTCAAGTCAATAATATGTTTAAATCTATTGCTGCGTTGAGTATCGAATAATGAAATCTGTAGGTGCGCTTTTCGAAATTTTAGGCCTTGTAGATTGCGCTATTTTAAAGCATGAAAAAGAAAATGAATTTACCGTTATTCATGCACCGCTTGGCTGGTTTTATTGGCTGTTTCCAAACGCAAATGTCAACCATGCTATCAATATTGATGACAACCACTCGTTTATATCGAACTTTCTGTTAGATGCTAATGAGTTTTGGTTAGAGCCAGACTCCAATCAAATAAGTTCAGGTATCTGGTCAGAAAGCATTATGGCTCCTTCTGGAGGTGAAAAATTACTTTGCCTTGAATGTGTTGCAGCATATGCTAACGGTGAAAAACTCCTGGTTATTAAAAATGCCCAAACTGCCCATGAAAACAAACAAGAAACTCTACAAGTAGCCAGAGAAACTCTGCTCTCTCATGACAAAATACTTGCACAGCACGACTACTTGAGTCAAAAGTTACAAGGTGTAATCAAACAAAACTCAACAGTTTTAGAGCTGCATTTACCTATAGAGCAAGCTATTCAAAATACCGAAATCGGCGTAATAATCACCGATAGTGAAAAAACGCCTTTATTTTCCAACTTAGCTGCATTTAGTAGCTTTGCGTTAGATCCTGTTAGAACTGACACTACTCCACTTGCCATAGTTCAACAATTAATAGAAACCCAGTTTCCTGAGTCATCTCCGGTATTCCTTAATGATAAGTCTTGGAACGGGGAGCTTTATTGGCACTGCCCACCGGATTTTGATAAATGGTTACAAGTCACAATAAAGCCAGTCAAAAACCATATGGGCTCAACAAGCCACTGGATTATTGCAATATCAGACACCACCCGTTTAAAACATTTGCTACAAAAAAATGAAAACTTGATGCTGAAAGATGCATTGACAGGGTTACCCAATCGCCAATATATGTGGAAGTTTTTAGAGAAAAAGTGCCTCTCAAATTCCCCCTTTAATCTTTTGTTTATCGATATTTTACGCTTTAAACGAATTAACGAACTCTATGGCCATACTAATGGCGATAAAATACTAAAAGATATTGCAACTAAGCTACTCAGTATAGAAAGTAATACATGTCATGTCGCACGAATTGGCTCAGCTCGTTTTGCAGTCATCAGTTTACTTAATGAGTATACCGATACATCAGAACAACGTGTTGCTGCTCGGATACTCTACGAAGACATCAACGAAATGATGTCAGAACCTTTTTTAACACAAAAAAGAACGTCTTATACCATAGACAGTAATATGAGCGTTGCCCTATACCCAGAAGATACCACTGATGCTGAGTCGTTAGTTAAAGCTGCAGATATGGCATTGACTGAATTACAGGATAATCAAGATAGTAACTTTCAGTTTTATTCCATTGAAATGTCGAAAGCCAATGAAAAACGTCTTCAATTAGAGGTTAAATTGAAAAATGCGGTAGACAAAGACGATTTTCGAATCTACCTTCAGCCGATAATAGACACAGAAACAGAGCGTGTTGTTAAAGCTGAAGCGTTAATTCGATGGACCACGCCTGAAGGTGAAATGATATCTCCAGATGTATTCATTCCTATTGCTGAGCAAACAGGATTAATTATTCCACTTGGTAATTGGGTAATAAGACAAGTTTGCGACCTCTTAACTTACTTAAGAGAAAAAAAAATCAATATTAAATTGTCTATTAACTTGTCACCAAAACAAGTTAGCGATCGGTATTTATTTGATTTTATAAAAGAAACCGCGATACAGTCAGGGATTGATGCACAGCGTTTAGAGCTCGAGCTTACAGAAGGGGTACTCCTAAATAACTACGACAAAGCGGTGTCACTATTAACCTCTTTGCGAAATATGGGCGTGTCTATCTCCATTGATGATTTTGGGACAGGTTACAGTTCTTTGTCATATTTAAAAAATCTCCCTATCGACTACCTTAAAATAGATCGTTCATTTATTAGTGAATTAGAATCTAATGATGATGACAGAGCAATTGTATTAGCCATTTTAGCCATGGCTAAGCAACTAAACATATCTGTGATTGCCGAAGGAGTAGAAACTAAAGAACAACGAGAATTTCTTAACTGTCACGACTGCGAAGAAATTCAAGGGTTTTATTATAGTAAGCCTATTCCAGTAGACGAATTTGTCCACTTTTTCCGCCAACAGAACGGATAAATAAACACCGATAATGAAATGTCCTTGTAACCCAAATAGTCAGTTTTCCATGTGTTGTGAACCCATTATCTTAGGCGATAATGCGGCAACTGCGGAACAATTAATGCGTTCCCGATTTAGCGCGTTTGCTACTTATAATGATGATTATATTAATAAAACGTTTTCTAGTGTAAATAATCTGGAACATTCAAATAATAAGAGTAATCAAGACCAGCAATGGCTTGGGTTAACCATTTGTTCATCCACTCACGATAAAGTTGAGTTTAAAGCCTATTATGCCTTTGAAACGAATTTATATGTTTTACACGAAGTATCAGACTTTGTAATTGAGCAAGGAAAGTGGCGATATGACAAAGGCGTTATTGTCGAGCATGACGCGATAAAATTTCCACGTAATACCGAGTGTTTTTGTGGCAGCGGTAAGAAATACAAACGTTGCTGTTTGAACAAGTGAATTATTCAAACAGCGCTCACTCTTATCAATTCAGATTTTTAGTTACGTTAAACAAATTATAAAAATTTTCAGTGGTGGCTTTCCCTAGTTCATCCACTGAAATTCCTTTTAATTCCGCGATAAACTCTGCTACTTCAACAACGTACCCCGGTTGGTTTGATTTTCCTCGGTGAGGTACTGGTGCAAGCCAAGGCGAATCGGTCTCAATCAGCAACTTATCCAACGGAACTTGTTTTACGACGTCTCTTAATTCTTTTGCGGAATTAAAGGTGACGATACCAGAAATAGAAATGTACATGCCTAATTCAATACCCTGTAAAGCCATGTCTAAATCTTCAGTAAAGCAATGAAATACGCCTTTAGTGCTTTCGTTTTTATGTTCTTTTAACACGTTCAAAGTGTCTTCTTTCGCCCCTCGGGTATGAATAATAAGAGGTTTGTTTAACTCATTTGCAACCTGAATATGGTCGATAAACGACTGCATTTGGGTTTCTTTGGTTTCAGCACTGTAAAAGTAATCTAGCCCTGTCTCACCTATTGCCACAACATGTGATTGATTAGATTTTTCTAGAAGTGTTTGTTTATCACAGGCATCTTCTTGATGTAGCGGATGCACGCCACAGGATACAGAAATGTCATCTAAATCAGATACTGCGCTGCACATAGCATCAAATTCTTTTACTGATACACACACACATAAAAAGTGCTCTACTCCTCTGCCCTTTGCAAATGCAATGGCATCTTTGATAGATGTGTTTTCATCTAGACGATCGAGGTGGCAATGAGAATCAACGAACAATTTTTTATTCCTTATAAGCAAGGGCTGTATTTTCTACAACACTGTGTAAGAGTAATGCTTTATTTATACCGGTTTGGTTTATTTTTTCTTGTGCGTTTACGCATAGTTGGTAATAGGCGTAATCTTGCTCTGATAAAGAAGATTGGTAAATTTCACCGGTTTTCAAGGCGCACATAGATAACAAAATATCTGCATGATTTTCCCATAACTTAACCATTGATAATCCTGAAATAGCTTGATGTTTAATTTGCTTAAGCATAGATTCAAATTGACTCGCATCAGGAAATTTTTCGTCCGTTAATAGGTTGTTTAACCTATAGGGCGATTCAGCAAATAAATCTAAAATAATGCCAGGTACATTAACATTAGGTAGATTTATCGCTAACCAATCAATGGTTTGCTGTTTTGTGGGAGGCGACAACCCTTGTTTTTCACAACGACTTAAAATAGTCGGTAACAATTTATGCTGTGCGTCTGTCACTAAAATGATGTAAGTGTTAGGAGTTGGTTCTTCAAGGGTTTTCAATAGTGCATTGGCGGCCGCCTCTGTAAGTGACTCCGCTTGATAAATAATACAGACTTTATTTTTGCCGATTTGCGGTGTTTTCTGTAGTTGCGCGGTTACCTGGCGAATAGCATCGACACCGATTTGCTTTTCACTTTCCACAGGGTGAAAGTCAGGGTGAGAGCCAGCTTGCAATAACAAACACCCTTGGCATTTACCACAGGTACTATTTGCCTCTAGTGAATCACACAACAAACTTTTTGCTAACGCTACAGCAAATTGTGTTTTCCCAATACCTGCTTTACCACTGAGCAATAAACCATGGTGCAATTTTGATGCGAGAATACGTTTATTAAGTTCAACAAAGCGTTCTTCGCTCCATGGCGAGATGTCAAAATTCATGCTCACTGATTACCTTTACCTAGTTGATACTTATTTACTGCTCGATTGTGTTCTTCTAAAGAACTGGAAAAATGAGAAGTCCCGTCGCCTTTTGCAACAAAATAAAAATAATCTAATTGCTGTGCATTTTTTACTGCTGAAATCGCTTCTATTCCTATCATAGCGATAGGCGTTGGTGGTAGGCCTTTGATCACATAAGTATTATACGCTGTAGGTCTGCGTATATGTTCACGGGTAATATCGCCGTCAAATTCATCACCTAAACCATAAATAATAGTTGGGTCGGTTTGCAAGCGCATCTTGTTATCTAATCTATTTAAAAATACTCCTGCGATAACAGGCCTTTCCTCAGCAACCGCAGTTTCTTTTTCAACAATGGATGCCAATACCAATACTTCATAAATCGATTCTAATTGATGGGGCAATGTCTCTTCTTCCAATTCAAGTCTCAGTAGGCTTAATTGCATATTTTCGAATGCGCGAATGACAATATCACTTAGCTTTGTACCCTCAGTAAATTGATAAGTATCAGCCATTAATATCCCTTCTATAGAAGAAACGTCATGGTTAAAATAATCACTGGCTGTCGAAAGAAACGCCTGTTCAATTTCATCATTCCAATCATTATGTAAATGTTCGTTATTCCGCATTACATTAAGCCATTGCTTCCATGTATTCCCTTCAACTAAAGTGACTGAAAATTGCTTTTGCTTACCCAGTTCAAACAACGAAAAAGCCTCTTCTATATTCATTGAGGGCTTTAGTTCATACACTCCATGTTTAATTGTGTTGTTTGCAAAAGTTAGCTTTAACCAAACTTTAGCAACGAAAGGATTAAGAGGTTCAACACTCGTATTCATTAGTGTGTTCATGACACTAAATGCAGACGACCCTTTTTTTATCACTATAGTGTTATCAGGCGAAATGCCAAGAGGTTGCTCTATTTGACTGGTATAAAACAATAACAAAGAGAAAAGAAGACCAAAAACGCCAATAAAAAAGGAAATAAACGACAACGTTAGCTTAGTTATTCTCATGCCTCTTCCCCGTTAATTACCTTTGATAACTGAAGCACAGGGTGTACATCAAAATCAAAACAGCGTCCTTCATCATCCCATTCTAAAATTGGCATACATTCCATTATTGCATTTGTCAGCATTACAGCACGTGCTGATTGTACATCCTGCCTAGACACATTGGTTATTTGTAACGGAATGCCTGCTTGTTTGAAATAGTCTATCAAGCGTGCTCTTTGCACCCCATTCACTCCGCAGTGAGTTAATTGAGGAGTCATCCATCCTTTATTTTTTACCAATACGAAGATATTGGCACTACTTGCTTCAATGAGATTATTTTGAAAATCAAAAACAAGCGCATCATCATAATGCGTGCCTATTAACCCATTTTTTATCAACACCTGTTCTAGTCGATTTAAGTGTTTAATTCCAGCAAGGGCGGGTTGAGAGCTAAGCTGTATATTACTTGTTACGACGCGCATTCCCGTATTTCGCAAATGTTCGTAACTGGCAGGCACTGCAGAAACAAAAAAATGAGCCGTTGGTGCAAGTTTAGCCAGCCTATGATAACCGCGGCCGCCGGAACCTGCAGACAAAACGATTTTAACAATGCCATTTTTCACTTGCTCTGCAAGCATGGAGGCATGGTCCCAAACATTCTGACTAGGTGCAGGTAAACCAATAACGCCACTGTCATTTTCAAGCCGTAATTGATGGTATTTTAATAGATCAATGTCCCCTGAAGCCACACGCATTGTTGTAAATACGCCATCGCCATAATGACAAGCTCTATTGTTAACGTCCCAATTATCTTCTATAGAATACACAAGCGTAATAATTCAGCGGTATAAACAAAAAAAGCAATGATACCAGAGATACCATTGCCTTAAAGACTTAAAATACAATTTTAGTCAGGTCGTTTAAACAGAAGTGACCCGTTTGTTCCACCAAAACCAAATGAATTACAAAGCGCATAGGCTTTATCGAACTCTTTGGCTTTGTGCGCAACAAAATCTAAATCGCAACCCTCACCTGGGTTATCCAAGTTAATCGTTGGCGGTGCAATTTTGTCTCGTAACGCTAAAATTGTAAAAATAGCTTCTACAGAGCCGGCTGCTCCTAGCAAATGACCAATCATTGATTTAGTCGAACTAACCAATACATTATTTGCCTCAGCGCCAAACACAGTTTTAACCGCAGAAACTTCAGCTAAATCACCAGCCGGTGTTGATGTACCATGAGCATTAACATAGCCAACACTACTCGCAGAAACATTGGCATCATTAAGTGCATTTTGCATTGCTGCAGCCGCACCTTCGCCAGTTTCAGGTGGAGACGTCATGTGATACGCATCGCCACTCATACCGAAGCCCGAAAGCTCCGCATAAATTGTCGCGCCGCGCTCTTTGGCTGCTTCGTATTCTTCAAGCATAACCACACCAGCACCCTCACCCATAACGAATCCATCGCGGTCTTTATCCCACGGACGGCTCGCAGTTTGTTGAGAGTCATTACGTGTAGATAACGCTCTTGCAGCACCAAAACCACCAATACCCAAAGGCGTTATTGCTGATTCAGCACCTCCAGCTAACATTGCATCGGCATCGCCATACGCAATAGTGCGAGCCGCAATACCAATATTATGAACACCGGTAGTACAAGCTGTCACTACATTTAGATTCGGCCCTTTTAATCCTTCCATTATAGAAAGAAAGCCAGAAATCATATTAGTAATTGTGGAAGGAACGAAAAATGGAGACATTCGCTTTGGACCACTATTCATAAGTTTGGTGTGATTTTGCTCGATTTGTGCAAGACCGCCAATCCCAGAACCTATAGCAACACCAATACGGCTTGCATTTTTAGCTGTGATAGCCAATCCGGAGTCTTCTAAAGCCTGTTTACCAGCAGCAATTCCGCACTGAATAAACCGGTCCATTTTTTTTATTTCTTTTTTATCGATGTAAGTTAAAGGATCAAAATTGGGCATTTCACCCGCAAATCTCGTTCCGTAGTTTTCACAATCGAATAAAGTTATATCACCGATACCGCTTTTTCCGGCAACAATAGATTTCCAAGTACTATCAACGTCTAACCCTACTGGAGACAATAGTCCTAGACCGGTGACGACAACACGACGTTTTGACACACTATGTCCTCGCTGAGAAAGGTATTACAATTTGAAGCTATATAGAAAACGGCTCCTTAGAGCCGCTTTATAGAAAGAATTACGCGTCTTTGTTAGCGTTGACGTAGTCAATTGCAGATTGAACAGTAGTAATTTTTTCTGCTTCTTCGTCTGGAATTTCAGTATCAAATTCTTCTTCTAGCGCCATAACCAACTCAACAGTGTCAAGAGAATCGGCACCTAAGTCGTCTACGAAAGAGGCTTCAGATTTTACTTCTTCTTCTTTTACGCCAAGTTGTTCAACAATGATTTTCTTAACGCGTTCTTCAATATTACTCATTTTCTAGGTTTTCCTTACTTAAATGTCACTAGATAACATAATTTTTCGCTAGTTTACTTTGTCTCACTCATTCTATGCAAGTGCATTATGAGTTGGAGTCAAAGGTCGAACCAGCGAACATTACAATAAATACTTACTTTATAATTATTTAACACTCTGTGGAGCCGCAAAAATTTGCTGCATCACGACATGTGCATACCGCCATTCACATTGATTGTTTCACCGGTAATGTATGCAGCCATATCTGATGCTAAAAACCCTACAGTACTCGCAATCTCTTCTGGTTTACCCAAGCGGTTAGCCGGAATATCTTTAAAAATGGCTTCTTTTTGTTCATCTGTTAATGATTGAGTCATATCAGTATCGATAAATCCAGGCGCCACTACATTAACAGTAATTCCTCTTGATGCAACTTCTCTTGCTAAGGATTTACTAAACCCGATTACACCCGCTTTTGCAGCCGCATAATTCGCTTGACCAGCATTGCCTGTAAGACCAACAACAGAACCAATATTCACAATTCTACCGTTGCGCTTTTTCATCATACCGCGCATTACTGCTTTTGATAATTTAAAAATAGAGGTCAGATTAGTTTGAATGATATCATTCCATTCATCGTCTTTCATCCGCATTAACAAATTATCACGGGTAATACCGGCATTATTGATCAGTATATCAATTGCACCAAACTCACTCACGATATCGGCTAAAACTTGAGAAATGCTGTCATCTTCGGCCACATTAAGCTTCATTCCCTTGCCATTTTCGCCTAAGTATTCTGAGATTGCCGCCGCACCTGCGTCACTGGTTGCAGTGCCAATAACCGTTGCACCTTGGGCTGCTAGGTGTTCAGCAACAGCTCGCCCAATACCTCGACTGGCTCCGGTCACTAGCGCTATTTTTTGGTCTAATTTAGACATAATATATCCTATTCAAATTCCAATGTAACTGAGTCTGGTGTATTCGCAGCGCAAATTTTAACCGTTTTATCTACACGTTTAATTAACCCTGAAAGTACTTTTCCAGGCCCAACTTCAACAAACTGTGTTACACCTTTTTCTATTAACTGTTCAACAGAGCGCGTCCACTGTACTGGGCAATAAAGTTGTCTAACTAAAGCATCTTTAATAGCAGCGCTATCTGACTCGATACTCACATCAACATTATTCACAATTGAAATCTCTGAAGGTGAAAACGATATATCGTTAAGTACATCTTCCAGTTTAGCCGCAGCAGGTTTCATTAACGCACAATGAGATGGTGCACTAACAGCAAGAGGTAACGCTCTTTTTGCGCCTGCCTCTTTACATTGCTGGGCTGCTAACTCTGCAGCTTTGGTATTACCTGCGATAACCACTTGTCCTGGCGAATTGTAATTCACTGGAGAAATAACTTGGCTCGTGTCTGCTGCAACCTGTTCACATATTGCTTGTATTTTGTCATCGGCTAAGCCAATGATAGCGTACATGGCGCCCTCACCTTCGGGAACAGCGCTTTGCATATATAGCCCTCTAGATTGAACTAAAGAAACGGCTTCTTTAAAATCTAAAACACCCGCACACACTAATGCACTGTACTCACCCAAACTATGGCCAGCCATATACGCAGGAGCGTCATATTTAGCAGCTAACACACGGTAAATAGCAACACTTGCCGTTAACAGCGCAGGTTGCGTTATATGAGTTTGATTTAAACTGCCATCTTCGTCATTTTGTACCAGATCCCATAAATCATACCCAAGCACTTCAGATGCTTCTTCAAATGTTTCCAGCACTTCAGGGTTGCTTTGAGCGAGTTCTGCAAGCATTCCTTTAGACTGAGAACCCTGCCCAGGGAATACATAGGCAACTTGTTTCATAGTAAAACCTTATTTTGAATTTATTTTTATAATTAGATAACTAGTAGCGAACTAATGCAGATGCCCACGCGAAACCACCGCCGAATGCTTCTAACAATAAATTTTGTCCGCGTTTTATGCGGCCATCTCTTATTGCAGTATCCAGTGCTGTAGGCACTGTTGCAGCTGATGTATTTCCGTAATTTTCAAGTGTGATAACCACTTGATCCAAAGACATATTTAATTTTTTAGCCGTTGCTTTGATAATTCTGAAATTGGCCTGATGAGGAACCAACCAATCAAGCTCAGATTTATCCATGTTGTTGGCTTTTAGCGTTTGTTCGACAACTTCACTTAACTTTGTGACAGCGACTTTAAACACTTCATTGCCTTTCATCACGCCCCAATTAGCATGGACAGAAGCTTCGTCCCCTCTAGTGGGATTACCTACTTGCAGTAGTTCACCATAAGAACCTGCTGCATGAATATGAGTAGATAAAATACCGGGTTCTTCGCTGGCTTCAATAATCGTTGCGCCAGCACCGTCACCAAACAAAATAACCATACTGCGATCGGCTGGGTCGACTAGTCGGCTTAAGCAGTCTGTGCCAATAACAAGGATGCGCTTAGCCATACCTGATTTAATATATTGGTCGGCAACACTTAATGCATAACAGTAACCAGCACAGGCGGCTGCAACATCGAATGCGGGAATACCATCTAACCCAAGAATGCTTTGTATTTCGCAGGCTGTACTTGGTAACGCGTAACGACCACTGGTGGTAGCACAAACAATCATATCAATTGAGCTAGGGTCAATTTCAGCGGCTTCTATAGCTTTTTTAGATGCCTCTGCGCCCATTGTTGCAGCGGTCTCGTTTACACCAATAATTCTACGTTCTTTTATACCTGTTCGGTCTGTGATCCATTCATCACTAGTATCTACCATTTGTTCTAAATCGGCATTTGTACGAACTTCTTCTGGATAGTAACTGCCAGTGCCAATAAAGCGAGAATAAGTTTTCAAAGTTGCTCCAACATAACTGTCTCTATGGACGTTTTAATTTTTTCAGGTACGCGGTTTGATGCTTCATCAATAGCGCGTTGTATTGCATAAAAAAAAGCTTCAGAGGAGGCGTTTCCATGACTTTTAATAACAGTGCCCCGCAATCCTATCAAACTCGCGCCATTATACTGGTCGGGGTTCACCCTGTTATAAATTTTCTTTAACAAAGGTAGGGCTAATCTGGCTGTCACCCGCGTTAGTAAATTGCGTTCTGAATAATGTTTCACTTCATTTATAATTAGCTTTGCCAAACCTTCGGTTGATTTCAATGCAATATTACCAGTGAAACCATCAGTGACAACCACGTCAACCACATCAGTAAACAGGTCATCCCCTTCGACATAACCAACATAGTGTATTGACTCAGATGCCCTTAGTAACTGATCAGCTGATTTGACTTGGGCGTTACCTTTAATATCTTCTTCACCCACATTAAGTAAGGCGACTCGAGGCTTGGGAATTTCAGCAACATGCTCAGCTAGTACAGAGCCCATGACGCCATATTGAAACAAGGTTTCGGCATTACAATTAACATTTGCACCTAAATCCAATAAAAATACACGGTTTTGTTTTGCCGTAGGTAAAGCACTAACTAGCGCAGGTCTGTCAATACCTTCATGGGTTTTGATTAGATAGTACGCTAGTGCAAATAGCGCCCCCGTATTGCCCGCTGATACACATCCTTGGGCAGTTTTAGATGCCACAGACTCAAGCATACGACGCATAGATGCGTCTTTTTTGTTACGTAATATAGATGACGGCTTATCTGTCATTTCTACAGATTCAGAGCAATGGCGTATTTCTAAACGATTTAAAATAAGTTTAGTTGTATTGTCAGCGTGTTTATCGAGCTGATAAGAAATCGTATCGCTATCGCCATACAATAAAAAATGAATATTTTTATAACGTATTGCTGCTCGGATTGCAGCAGGAATAGTAGATGAGGGGCCATTATCGCCCCCCATCATATCTAACGCGATGGTCAGAGATGTCAAAATAGAATCGCTTACGGATTAACCGTTAACGACCTTTTTGCCACGGTAGTAACCATCAGCTGACACATGGTGACGACGGTGTGTTTCGCCCGACGTTGCATCAACAGATAGAGTTGCACCTGTTAACGCATCGTGTGAACGACGAGTACCGCGTTTTGCACGTGCTTTTTTACTTTTTTGTACTGCCATAACTTACTCCTAATCTCGCTTAAGTTCTTTCAACACCGCGAACGGGTTGGGTCGCTCATCTTCCGGTTTAAGTTGACCAAATTGCATGTCACTTTCTGTCACTGTGCACTCCGCTTCTGCGTGGCGTGGTACAAGTGGCAAAGACACCATTAAGTCATCTTCAAACAACTGAAGCAGATTTACCATCCCATGTTCATCTACTTCTACGGGTTCATAAGCTTCTGGTAACGAATCGAATTCATCTTCCCCCTGCACGGGGCTATAACAAAATTCTACATTTAAGTTTTGCTTAAATGCCTCGTTACACCTTTGACACAAAAGTTCAACTGACGTCATCAAACTGCCGCGAAATACAGTAAGACCTTGTTCGTCTTTTAAAAACTGTACGTTCGCTTCAACATAATCGTCACTGCTAACGACAATGTTATTGAGTCGAACCATGTCGCTTGTATTTACAACGCCTTCGTAATCAGAACGCTGCAATGCACTTTTAACTGGATCTATTTGATGAGGTAGTTTCACTTTTTGCATAGCGCGCGCATAATATACGTCACTTAGCCTACTGTCAAAGAAATAAATATGACTCAATTGATTTTAGCATCGGGTTCTCGTTACCGACATCAACGTTTAATCGATGCAAATATCCAATTTTCCTTCAAAAGCCCGAATATTGACGAAACGCCTATACCCAATGAAAACGGGAAGTCACTCGCTATTCGCTTGGCTACCTCAAAAGCTAACGCTATCGCAAACGAATATCACAATGCCGTTATTATGGGGTCTGATCAAGTTGCTGAAGTCACTACAAACGAAAAGATACATATATTAGGTAAACCTAAAACCAAAGAAAAAGCAGTGATACAACTGAATCTATGCAGTGGTAACTCCGTTTCTTTTTACACAGCTTTATACCTTTTATGTACTCAAACAAATAAAGAATACGTTCACTTAGATACTACAGTTGTTGATTTTAGAGAGCTAACAAAGGAACAGATAGCTCAATATTTAGATATAGACCAACCATTTGATTGTGCAGGAAGCTTTAAAATGGAAAAAGCGGGTATTACTTTATTTAACGCTATTCACAATACCGACCCTAACGCCTTAATAGGTATGCCAATGATTGGGCTCACTCAAGGCCTAGAATCACTCAACCACTCTATATTTAATTTCATGCCTAAACCCAGTTCAACAAACAGCGATTAATTCGCTGTTATTAAACTGGTTAATAAAGAATGCAATTCTTTTACACTATTTACTGTGTAGGTTGGTGTTTGCGTATTAAGTAATTCAATATCATGCACACCGTATGTGACGGCTATACTTGTCATCCCAAGCGACTTTGCCATAGCCATATCATACGCAGTATCGCCAATCATAATGGCATCTTCCGCGTTTACGTTACGAGCAGCCAGTAACTGTTTAAGCATGTCAGGAGAAGGTTTTGATTCAGCTTCATCTGCACAACGTGAATCAACGAAGTAGGATTTGGTATTAGAGCTTTGCCATACTCTTTCTAATCCCCTTCTCGCTTTTCCTGTGGCAACGACTAGATCACAGTGACTTGCCTTCAGGTCATCTAACATAGCCAACACACCATCAAATAAAAGGCACGGGGTTTGGTCTTGTTCTAAAAAAATCGTCTTATAAGCTGCTACAAGTTTGTTTGCCAGTTCTTCTTCATTACTGCCATTTAAATCGAATAGCTTTTTTATCGCGGGTAACAAACTCAAACCAATGATTTGTTTTGCGTCATTATCACTAGGAACCGTTACATCACATTGCGCTGCCGCACTTTGTATACAAGTTACAATTTTCTGTTGGGAATCCATTAAGGTTCCATCCCAATCAAAAATAAGTAATTGGTAAGGCATTTACAACTTCTCCAGTACGCTTTCTAGCATTTCACCTAAAGGCGCTTCAAATTTCATTTGTTTTTCACTTAATGGGTGAACGAACTGAATAGAACGCGCATGCAGAAATAAGCGATTTAATTTTGCGTGATTAAATAATGCATTGTCTTGTGCTGAGGTATATTTAGTATCTCCGGCAATACTGTGCCCTGCATGTAAACAATGTACACGAATTTGATGTGTACGACCTGTTATTGGTTTTGCTTCTACCAATGTGGATGACGTAAACTCTTGTAAAATACGGTAGTGAGTTTCAGAAGGTTTTCCTTCTGGACTGACATTCACCATACGCTCGCCAGATTGAAGGGTGTTTTTCTTCAAAGGTGCTTTTACTTTAAAACGGGTTTTAGGCCAGTTACCAACTACTAATGCGTGATACACCTTGCTCATTTTATTTTCACGCAGCTGTTCGTGCAGATGACGTAAAGCAGAGCGTTTTTTTGCGACTAGCAAACACCCTGATGTGTCTCTGTCTAGCCTGTGAACCAGCTCTAAAAATTGCGCTTTAGGACGTAATGAACGAAGCCCTTCAATCAGCCCAAATTTTAAACCACTGCCACCATGAACCGCCATGCCGCTTGGTTTATTGATTACCATCAAGCGTTCATCTTCATATAAAATGCAGTCATTTAACTGACTTACTTGGTTTAAATTGGCGCTAGGTAATTCATTTTCAGAGTCTGTAATTTTTACCGGAGGAATGCGAACAATATCGCCATTAACCAACTTATAGTCTGGTTTAATGCGCTTTTTGTTTACTCGAACTTCGCCCTTTCTAACAATTCTATAAACAAGACTTTTCGGCACTCCTTTAAGTTTGGTTCTTAAGAAGTTATCGATACGTTGTTGCTCGTTGTCTTCGCCAATAGTGACAAATTCAACAGATTTTTGGATTATTTCAGTCATCCGCGCATATTAACGTGTTTTTATACGCTATGCGACTTGTCATAACGATTAAATTAATGAGATACTCACATTGTTTTAATAACGTCTAAAAAATGTGTCATTAATAACAAATGCACAGTAGACGATTAAAGCGGTTATTAAAGAAGAGTGCAAAAATGCACTTACGTGGCGCAGACAAGAGGACAATATAAAGGTTTATCAACCTTCTACTTGTGCGTTAACGCTAATTATTTATATAAATTTCAGACCGCTGTTATTACAGAATTAATTTGACACGAGCATTTAAAGAATAATGCTCGCATAATAGAAAACAAGTATTAAGGGGCGCCGTTCCCGACACCATTTATATTGGTAATACGGTAAACAACTTGAGGGCCATCCAGTCGAGAGATTGCGTGATTACAACCTGTATTCGTCAATTAGTTTTGTATCGAACGCGGCTGTTTTAAACAGAGCTAGATACAATGAAAAGAATGTTAATCAACGCAACTCAACAAGAAGAGTTGCGTGTTGCCCTAGTAGATGGGCAACGACTTTATGATCTCGATATAGAAAGTCCTGGACACGAACAAAAGAAAGCAAATATTTACAAAGGTAAGATTACGCGTGTAGAGCCTAGTCTTGAAGCAGCATTTGTAGATTACGGCGCAGATCGTCATGGATTCCTTCCTTTAAAAGAAATTGCACGCACTTATTTTCCTGACGGATACCGCTTCGAAGGCCGCCCTAACATTAAAGATGTTGTGAAAGAAGGCCAAGAAGTTATCATCCAAATTGATAAAGAAGAACGCGGTCAAAAAGGCGCAGCCTTAACCACATTCTTGTCGTTAGCAGGTAGCTACCTCGTTCTAATGCCTAACAACCCTCGTGCTGGCGGAATATCTCGTCAAATCGAAGGCGATGAAAGAACACAATTAAAACAAACCTTAAACAAGCTTCAGTTACCTGATGGCATGGGTTTAATTGTACGTACTGCAGGTGTTGGAAAATCTTTCGAAGAGTTGGAACACGATTTATCTGTGTTACTTCACCACTGGAATGCAATTTCAGCAGTTGCTGCCGAGCGCCCTTCTCCGTTTTTAATTCACCAAGAAAGTAATGTTATCGTAAGAGCAATACGAGACTATTTACGCAGAGACATTGGCGAAGTTCTTATCGACAAAACTCACGTTTATGAAAAAGCGATGAAACATGTTGAGTTGGTGCGCCCTGATTTTGCTAAGCGTATCAAGCTATACCGTGGCGATGTCCCTTTATTCAGTCATTACCAAATTGAAAGTCAAATCGAATCAGCGTTTCAACGTGAAGTAAGACTGCCCTCTGGTGGCTCTATCGTTATTGACCCAACAGAAGCATTAACGTCTATTGATATTAACTCTGCTAGAGCGACAAAAGGCGGAGATATTGAAGAAACAGCTTTTAATACAAACTTAGAAGCGGCTGACGAAATCGCTCGTCAATTACGCCTAAGAGATTTAGGTGGTTTGGTGGTTATCGACTTTATCGATATGACGCCTGTTCGCCATCAGCGCGAAGTTGAAAATAGAATGAAAGATGCGGTACAAGCTGATCGTGCGCGTATACAGTTAGGCCGTATATCTAGATTTGGCTTGCTTGAAATGTCTCGCCAACGTTTACGTCCAAGTCTAGGTGAGTCTGCACATACAGTATGTCCTCGTTGTTCTGGTCACGGAACGGTTCGTGGCAATGAGTCTTTAGCTCTTTCTGTGCTTCGTATCTTAGAAGAAGAGAGCATTAAAGAAAACTCGGGACAAATTGAAGCTCAGCTTCCAGTTCCAGTAGCAACTTATTTGCTCAACGAAAAACGCAAAGCGTTGCAGGGCTTAGAAGAACGTCACAAAGTTGATATTTTAATATTGCCTAACCCGAACTTTGAAACGCCTAAGTACGAAGTGACGAGAAGACGCCAAGACGAAACTCTGAGCGAGCCGAGCTATAATGCCACGTTAACTCAAGTGGAAGAAGAAACCTCTACTATTACAGAACAAACTGTAAAACGCAGAGAAGAGCCTGCTTTACAAGGTATGTCTCCTCCTCCAGCACCTAAACCATCGAAAACTGCGCCGACGTCTTCAGCGAAATCTGAAGACGGTTTAATAGCCAAAGTATCAAAATGGTTATCGAGCTTATTTGCGCCTGAAGCTGAGCCGGAACCAACTAAAAAGCCAAATAATCGCAATCGTAATCGCAATGGCCAAAATAGAAACCAGCGCAATAATGATCGTCGTCGCAATCAACAGAACAAGAAACGTAAGTCCAATTACGATTCAGATGAGCACGAGCAACGCCAACCGAAACAACAAAAATCGGATAAGCCGCAACAACAGCGTACTCGAACAGAAAAACCTGAAGGTCAGCCTCCTAAGAAGAAAAAGGTACAAGAACGCAGACAGCGACGTGATAAGCGTAACTCTGTTCGTGTAGACAGTGCGCCTAAGGTGAACGACGAAGTCGCAGTGGAACAACAGGTTAATGACCTTCCAAGTCAAAACCTTGAAACGGCAAATACGGCACCTAAAGCGGCAAAAGCTGTAGTCAAAGACACACAAGACGTTGTTGCAAACACTGAAGTTGCTGAAACTGTATCAACTACGGATTCAGAGCAATCAGCATCGTCAGAAAATGCACCAAAAAGCAGAAACCGTCGTAGTCCTCGCCATGTAAGAGCCGCTGGACAAAAACGTAAAAAGCAAGATACTGAAACGTCTGGTGAAACTACCGTTGAAGATGCTGTTGAAACACCAGTTGCTAACGAAACATCGCCAGCACAAGCAGAACTGAACCTAAGCTCACAAGTTCAAACCGAGCCTACAGCGCCAGTTGAAACTCCCGTAGTTGAAGATGCGAGTAATGCGCCTGTTGTAGAACCTGCTAAAGTCGTAGATGAGGCACCTGTTGTTGAATCTCCTAATACGGAAGAAAAAGCGGTAGAAACTGAAAGCCAAGCACCTGTGGAAGATGCCAAACCTTCAACAAAAGAAGAGGTGGCTGAAGCCCCTAAAGCCTTCGCTGTTTTCAATCGTTTTGCACGTTCGGCATCTCATCCGGCTAAAAGACCTACGGAATTGGAAGCTAATTTTCAAGACGTACCTTTAACTGCTAAAGCCGATGAAGCGAGACCTGCGATTGTTAAGTCTGACAGTATTGCTTGTCAAGCAAACGCGACGTCTAGAGCAGAAGCGGCTGCATTTAACCCTACGGAATTGTATGGTGAAAAAGCAGCTGTAGAAGAAGTTAAAGCAGAACAAGAGCCTGTTCAAAAAGATTTGCTGCAAGACAGTTAAGTAAGTCAGTTTGATTAATAAGAAACGCGGCTTTATGTCGCGTTTTTTATTACCTTCAATTTGGGCCATTTTGATAACCACCCTTTATTTTTAACTCTGGCATTGAATATGTCGGAGTCACAATTTTTACTATTCTGAGTTATCGTATAGCTAAATAAGTGCTCTAAGCCAAACGGCGCAACAAACTCCAAGACATTATTCTCATTATATTTAACGGCCACGGCTGTTTCTATTTCGGGCCAATAGCTAATAGCATCTGAAATGTGTAAATAAGGTTGATGGTTATTGCGTATGTGCATACGGACTTGGTTCTTTACCGACCAATTTATTGGCATAGCTTCCTTTAATTGATTTTCATAATAAAGATCTAATTCTGCGCTACTCTTATCTTCATCATAATAAATCAAATCGATATCATTTAACTGAGTTGTGTTAACACCATGAAGCTTGTCCCACACCAAATTCCTAACGAAACCCGCACCTATGTGCCAATTCTTTAGATTGAGGGTTTTAGCCGCAGTTAAAACCTCTACTCTGAGTGGGTCGTTTTCTATCCATCTTGTGATACGTTGATGTGAATTAGTCAAGAATAAGAGACATGAAATGGCTGTTTGGATCGGCTTTATAATCAGCAAAAGGTAGGCAGGTTTTAAACCCAAACTTGAAATAGAGTGCGCGGGCCGGATCAAAAAATGTCTGACTGCCTGTTTCTAAATTGAGCCGAGTAAGATTTAGCGTTTTAGAATATTCGATAATATGGGTTAGCAGTTGCCGGGCGTATCCATGCCCTCTGTATTCATTGGCAATACGCATAGATTTAATTTCGGCTTCGTTATTTTCTAAGTGTTTAATTGCAATACAACCCACTAACTGCCCATGAACAGTTCCCCTAAAAAAGGTTATTTCAGGGGATTTTAAGCCATTGACATCAAGCGCATGAACGCTTTCTGGCGGGGACGTTGCGTGCATATCTTGCAGGTGCTCTTGAAGTAAACCAATGACATCGTCACTTTCTAGGTAGTCTACTTCAATTTCCATAACCTTCTACTGCCCTACCACATAAGATCATCGGGAATGTCGTACTCTGCGTACCAATCATCGTCCTCTGATTTAGCTTCATTTTCTGGTCTGTCATCAGCTCGAAAAACAACAAACGAACTATCTCGTTCGGCAATTTTGTCAGCAATTGGAACGGGAACCAAAGCGTAATCAGCACCATACTTAACCACAGCAAGCCGCGCATCCACAACAAGCGTGTGTATCGCATCGGTGACATACATGCGTTTTACCACATTGTCGTCGGTAAAGTTCAGCACAACATCGCCTCGGTTAAACGATTGACGATTAACTTCAATGAGTTGTTTTATTTGAGCAACAAGGGCTTTTTTCTCTCTTTCTTCTTGTTGAGCCTGATTAAGTGCTTTGTCTTTGTTGCGCTTTTCTTCTGCTGCTTTTTCCGCAGCTAATTGCGCTTCAGATAATTCTGGAGCCGCCTTTTTCTTTTGCTTTTGACGCTTTCTTTTTTCAGCACGGGCCTGCTTAGCAGACCCCTTGTCTGCCAAACCAGCTTTTAACAATTGATCTTGTAAAGAACCTTTCATACTACTTCTTTTTCTTCTTCGTTTCTTGTTCTGCCCACTTACCGTTTTCGTAAAAGGCTGACCAACCAGTCGCTTTACCTTTATCGTCTTCGCTCATAACATATTGTTGTTTTGTTTTTCGGCTAAAGCGAACAATTGCAAGGTTTCCTTTAGGATCTTTCGCCGGCGCGTCTGCCAAATAATAAAACTTAGGTGAAATACGAGAGCGAAAACGTGCGAGTTCTTCAACTTTAGGCGCTCTGGTTTCTCTGTGCTTAGGGAAATCATGAGCCGCTAAAAATATACCGCTTGCGCCGTCTCTTAACATAAAGTGAGCATCTGATTTTTCACACTCAAGCTCGGGCAAGTCCACAGGGTCTTCTTTCGGTGGAGCTGCTTCACCATTTTTAAGCAATTTACGGGTATTTTTACATGTCTCACTGGTGCAACCGAAATACTTACCAAAACGGCCGCTTTTAAGCTCCATATCACTAGAACATTTGTCACATTCAATAATAGGGCCGTCATACCCTTTAAGCTTAAAGGTGCCTTTTTCAATAAAGATACCTTCACATGTCGGCGTGTTCCCGCACACATGTAACTTTTTAGTTTCATCAACTAAATAGCTATCCATTGCTGTACCACAAATATCACAACGTCGTTTTGAACGCAGCGCTTCTGTTTCGAGTTCTTCATCGTCATCCACATTGATGACTTCTTCACCCGCAGTGAGATTCATTGTCTTAGTACAGCGTTCTTTTGGAGGAAGGTTGTAACCTGAGCACCCCAAAAACACCCCTGTACTAGCCGTTCTAACATTCATTTCTCGGCCACAGGTTTCACACTCTATGCCAGCTGGAATGGCCTGATTCTGACGCATACCACCGTCTTCATCAGACTTTTCTGCGGTTTCAAGTTTCTTCGAGAAATCACCGTAAAAACGATTTAGGACTTCTTTCCAACTTTCCTTTCCATCGGCAATATCATCGAGCTGTTGCTCCATGTTTGCGGTAAAGTCGAAATTCATCAAATTATCGAAATTTTCAACTAGCCGATCGTTAACGATTTCACCCATTTTTTCAGCGTAAAAACGCTTCGTATCCAAACGAACATAACCGCGGTCTTGGATAGTTGAGATAATACTTGCATAGGTTGAAGGACGTCCAATGCCTCTTTTTTCAAGTTCTTTTACCAAAGACGCTTCATTAAATCGCGCTACTGGCTTGGTAAAGTGCTGCTTTGGATCAAGCTGTTCTAGTTTTAGCTTATCGCCAGGATTTACATCAGGTAAGGCAAGCTCTTCATCACCTTTTTTCTTAATTTGAGGTTGAACTCGTGTCCAGCCATCAAATTTAAGTACTCTACCTTTTGCTGTAAGCTCAAATTCGCCGCCTTCGACTCGTAGCGTCGTCGCATCATATTTCGCAGGTGTCATTTGACAGGCAACAAACTGACGCCAAATCAGCTCATATAAGCGCTGTGCGTCTCTCTCCATACTTTTAAGAGAACTTGCGACAATTGATACATTTGAAGGTCGTATAGCTTCGTGAGCCTCTTGTGCGCCATCTTTGCTACCGTACCGTATTGGCGATTCTGGAAAATAAGCACTGCCAAATTGCTCAGAGATATAGTCCCGGCAACTATCAAGAGCTTCTTGGCTTAGATTAGTTGAATCGGTTCTCATATAGGTAATGTGCCCCGCTTCATATAAACGCTGGGCCATTGTCATGGTTTTCTTTACACCGAAGCCCAATCGGGTACTTGCTGCTTGTTGAAGGGTTGACGTAATAAAAGGCGCAGAAGGACGACTTTGAGTCGGTTTCGAATCTCTGCTTAACACAGAGTAATCCGCACCCTTTAATTTTTCTACAGCCGCTGAAGCTTGTTTTTCATTTTCTGGTTTAAAGGCTTTGCCATTTTGCTTAGCCACTAACATACGCAAATTAGTTGCTTTAGCGCTTAAATCAGCGTGAATATCCCAAAACTCTACAGGAACAAATGCTTTTATTTCTCTTTCGCGCTCTACCACAAGGCGTACTGCTACGGATTGAACCCGCCCCGCCGACAAACCTCTAGCGATTTTTTTCCAAAGCAAAGGCGAAACCATGAAACCCACAACGCGATCTAGAAAACGACGAGCTTGCTGCGCGTTAACTCTGTGGGTGTTGACTTCACCTGGTGAGTCAAACGCCTCTGTTATGGCTTTTTTTGTAATCTCGTTAAATACAACGCGCTGATACGTTTTGCCTTTGGTCCCCA
Organism: Alteromonas sp. 5E99-2; assembly: GCF_017368475.1. GTDB lineage: Bacteria > Pseudomonadota > Gammaproteobacteria > Enterobacterales > Alteromonadaceae > Alteromonas_F. Next base: position 161,079 of record NZ_JAFNJE010000003.1, on the reverse strand, counting down.
ATAACTCCTGAAGGTGCCAAGCAATTGCTTCCCCTTCTCTATCCAAATCCGTTGCGAGATATATAGTATCAGCGTCTTTTGCTAGCTTTTTAAGTTCGGATACAACTTTTTCTTTGCCTTGCAAAATCTGATAGTGCGCTTTCCAATCGTTTTGCGGATCAATACCCATACGATCAACTAATTTTTGATAATCGTATTTCTTTAAATAGTCGTCTCGTTTCTTATCTGAAAGCGTTTTAAGTTCTTTCGCTGGCTTTTTGGGAGCGACATTCCCCAATGCCTTAGTTGGAAGATCTCTTACATGTCCAACGCTAGATTTAACAATAAAATTTTGGCCAAGATATTTATTTATCGTTTTTGCTTTAGCCGGCGATTCCACGATCACCAATGATTTTGCCATTTATGGTTGTATCCTATTGATTTAACTATCAAAATACTATTTTTCACAACTGAAACCGGGTGAGAATACTCAGTTGCATTACGCTTTTCTATTTTTACATATATATACAATATGAATAGAAAACAAGTTCTTCTTCATACTTATTCTGTTTAAAGCTGAGTTTTAATCTAAAATGATTAAAAAACAACCAGTCAAAATTGGCAGCCATCCTAAAATCCGTATAATGCCCTTCAATTTGGTTTGAGTCATGTATTTATTACAGTATAGAGGAATGATTTATGCGTAGTTATGAAATGAATTTTGACGGTTTAGTCGGTCCTACCCACAATTATTCAGGCTTATCCGTTGGTAACATAGCATCTCGTAACAACGCTAGTGCGATAAGTAACCCTAAACAAGCCGCACTCGAAGGGTTAGCAAAAATGAAAACCCTTGCAGATATGGGCTTGAAACAAGGCGTACTAGCACCGCAAGAGCGCCCTAATATCTATATGTTAAGACAATTGGGCTTTACTGGCGACGATGCTAAAGTGATGCGTGATGCATATCAACAAGCGCCCAGTGTGTTTTTGTCGTGTTGCTCTGCATCTAGTATGTGGACAGCAAATGCCGCTACAGTTTCACCAAGTGCAGATACCGCAGACAACAAAGTGCATTTTACCCCTGCGAATTTAACGAATAAATTCCATCGAGCAACAGAGCCTGAGATCACAAGCAGAGTACTAAAAGCCACCTTTTCCGATACATCAAGGTTTGTTCATCATGCTCCACTGCCTTTTAATGAGCATTTTGGCGATGAGGGCGCAGCAAACCATACTAGATTGTGCGCAAACCATAGTCATTCAGGTGTAGAGCTTTTTGTTTATGGTCGCTATGCGTTTGATGAGTCAAAGCTTAGTCCCAAAGTATTTCCTGCAAGGCAAACATACGAAGCATCCCAAGCGATATCTAGGCTACATGGTTTATCACCAGATAATGCCGTATTTATTCAACAAAACCCTGATTTAATCGACCAAGGCGTGTTTCACAACGATGTTATTGCAGTAGGCAACGAAAATGTTTTGTTTTTCCATGAACAAGCTTTTTTAGACACCGACTTGAAACTTGCTGAAATTAAGCAAAAATTACGTGCCGATTCACTTCATTATATTTGTGTGCAAACCAGTGAAGTATCAGTAGAAAATGCAATTAAATCTTACTTATTTAATACACAAATCGTCACGTTACCATCAGGTGAAATGGCAATAATTGCCCCTACTGAGTGTCAAGAAAACGAGCAAGTTAATCGCTATTTAACAACGCTTATTCAACAAAATACCCCCATCAAACACGTACATTATTTAAATGTAAAACAAAGTATGAAAAACGGCGGAGGGCCTGCATGTTTGCGTTTAAGAGTTGCGTTAAACGAGGATGAATTAAACGCGGTTAATCCGAGCACCGTAATTAATCAGTTGCAATATGACAGACTAACGACTTGGGTCAACAAACACTACAGAGATAAGCTAGCTGAAAATGACTTATGTGATCCTCTTTTATTGCATGAGGTACGCACCGCATTAGATGAGTTAACAACAATACTAAATTTAGGCAGCGTTTATACCTTTCAACAGAACTAAAAAAGCCCCTAATAAGGGGCCTTTTCAATAGATCGATAACTCAATTAGTTAATATTGTCACAACCCACTGTAATACCAAATGGACTATTTGGCGGGGGCGATTCTTCGGTTACTATATCTTCAGCAGCTACTGACAAAGTAAACAACATAGACTGGCTAGACTCAGTACCATTAGATTGACCTCTGGCTGTTAAACGCACTCTAGACCATGCACCGAACTGTCTTTGATAAACGACGTTTACTAATGCTTGTCCATTTTCATCAGTGATAATAGATGCAGGAGTGACTACCGCCACATTGCCAGGAGTAAGCTGCCCGTCACCATTAGTGTCTTCTCCATCATCTAAACTGCCATTAAAGTTCTCATCCTCATTGACACATGAGTCATTAACTACAGGAATGTAAAATCCACCTTCATCATCGAATACCCAGAAACCTTTAAAGAAAGTAGCACCGTCAGCTTCACGCAAAGGTGTAACACTCATAGAGATTTCAGTACCAGAAACCGGGTTCCCATCAGCATCGGTTACAAACACACTGAATTCTTTACTATAAGTAGATAAATCCGGTGATTCAATAATGTTGCCTGTACCTAATGAAATATCAAGTGGGCTATCACCTACAGTTAATGTAGCTTGTCCTTCAACGCCACCTACCGATGCAGTAACAAAAACCGCTTCGTTACTTGATGAGGAGTTTGAGGTATACACAGTAGACGCAACGCCAGTTCTATCTGTGGTTGCTTGCGCGGGACTTAGTGAACCATTAGCAACGTCACTCACGCTAAAATTAACCACTTGATTACCGACTCTATTGCCATCTTCATCACGTACAATGGCCGAGATCGTACTGGTTTCGCCATTGGGTCCAATGGAATCGGGAGTGGCATCTACAATCACAGTAGAAGGCGTAACAGCAATAAAGGAAACCTCTGTGGTTGCGGTTACAGAGTTATTTTCACCATCATTACCTGTGGCGGACAGACTTGCTAGCCCTGCATTATCTGATTGAATTGTAAACGTCACTGAGCCATCTGAGTCAGTAACTAATTCTGTATCTGAGATTGTACCTCTTGATGAAGATAAAGTAACAGTTCCTCCCACCAGTGGCTGATTTTCTCTTAGCCATTGCAAAGTCACTGTATGGTTTTGATTAAGTACAAAGTCCTCATTAATATTTGTAATATCGGGCGCATTAACAAAACCAAAGTCATCTTCTTGAACGTTCACGCTAAAACTAGATGATGTGCCTATTGCCGTAGCGGTGAAAGTATACGAACCTGAAATTAAAGGGACAAAATCAAATGTCAGTTGACCATTTGCATTGGTGATGACTTGATTTTGGTTGATTAATGTATCGGTCAAATCCGTGTTTGAGGCATCTACAACCGTTAATACTACACTCTCTCCAACAATTCCCGCATCACTAGAATCCTCAAGTAAAATAGTATATTCAGAAGGGTCACTGATGACGATAGAGTTTGGTCCTGAAATGGAAATTGATGTGCCTACTACCGCGATTTCAAGCTCTTGTGTTAATTCAGGAAATCCTGAAATTGAAGCAGTGGTTGTAATTATTCTATTTTCAGGACTACTTATGGTCGATAACGATGCAGTTGCAATGCCCGTAGTGTCTGTTGTTCCTTGTATTATCGCAAGAGACGCCTGCTGATCTGCGCTAAAACTAACGGCAATATTTTCAAGTAACACGTTCTGTTCGTTTCTAACGATAGCAGATAATTCTAGTGTACTGACGCCACTTGATGCGAGTTGTGTCGCATCTGCAAACAACAATAAAGACGATGGCGTGTCGATAGAGGCGATAGCGCCTTCGCTATTAAAACCTACGTTATCTGTCTCACCAGAACTAATCGTTCCGATTACTAGTCCGCTACCTGATGCTTCACCAACAATAATTCCAATAGTAGCAATACCTGCATTATTCGTTAACGCGGTCCCTGTTGAATTATCAAAGGTCGCAATATTTTCTGTTGAAAAGCTAAAAGTAACAAGCTCATCATCAATGGGGTTTTGTTCGGCGTCTGTCACCAGCGCTGTCACCAACAAAGGTGTTGATTCGCTTAAAACATTACCTTCGGTTCCATCCGGCTCGCTAATAGTTAAAGTAACTATATTAGGGCTAGTTGATCCTGAATCGGTATCATCGTCATTACTTGTGTCCTCCCTTGAAAGGCCATCACCTCCTCCACATGCTGCGAGCATAAAAAGGAGTACTAATAAATACACTGAATGTGTTACGCGTTTTCTCATGTCTTCCTGGACCTCATTAATTTTGCTTCGACATCGGGTCATAATCTGGCACACTAGTGCCTTCGATTTTAATAATGGCAATAAAATACGCGGATTTCTATGTCTAATAAAAATAAAAAATATTCTCTCACGTTAAGAATCTTCTTTGGAATGCTGTTTGGTATTGTTTTCGGCTTTATTGTACGCGCTTTATTGTATGATGAAGCTACGCAAATGGAGCATGGTTATTCGGTTTACTCAGTGTTGGTTGACGGTGTTTTATCGACGCTTGGCTCTATATTTATATCTAGTCTCAAAATGCTTGTTGTACCACTCGTATTTGTGTCTCTTATCTGTGGAACAGGAGCGCTTAGCGAGCCATCAAAGTTAGGCCGTTTAGGGGTTAAATCTGTTGGACTTTATATTTTTACTACCTGTATCGCTATTACTTTGGCGTTAACTGTATCCATTTTTGTAGGCCCAGGTGAAGGACAACAAGCGTTAAGCACACAATCAGACTTCAGCCCGAATCAAGCGCCAAGCTTAAGTGAAGTAGTCATTAACATGTTTCCGTCAAACCCTATTAACGCACTTGCAGAAGGTAATATGTTGCAAATCATTGTATTTGCAGTGCTATTTGGCATAGCAATGTCAATGAGTGGCGAAGCAGGTAAACGTCTCAATACCTTTTTTAACGACGTTAATGACGTAATAATGAAATTAGTTACCCTAGTTATGGGATTAGCGCCTTACGGTGTTTTTGTTTTAATGGCGAAGCTGTTTGCATCTACAGGGTTAGAAACCATCACTCAACTTCTGAAGTATTTTGTCCTCTTGCTAATATTGTTGGTTATACATGCGCTAGTAACCTACCCCACACTCCTTAAAGTATTCACTGGATTAAGTCCTATTATCTTGTTTAAAAAAATCCGCAATACTGCATTGTTTGCGTTTTCAACATCAAGTAGTAGCGCCACGTTGCCAATTACAATGGAAACAGCCCGCAAAAAACTCGGTGTAGGCAACTCAGTCAGTTCATTCACTTTACCGCTTGGCGCCACTATCAACATGGACGGCACAGCAATTATGCAAGGCGTTGCAACTGTCTTTATAGCGCAAGTCTATGGTGTTGATTTAACAGGTTCAGATTATCTTTTAGTTGTATTAACCGCGACCCTAGCGTCCATTGGTACTGCTGGCGTACCTGGTGTCGGCTTAATCATGCTAGCCATGGTGCTACAACAAGTTAATTTACCCGTTGAAGGCATTGCACTTATCATCGGCGTAGATAGGCTACTTGATATGACCAGAACCGTTGTAAACGTCACCGGTGATTGTACAGTCGCTTGTATTGTTGCAAAGTCAGAAGGTGAGCTAAACGTTGATGTTTATAACGATATGAACGCTGGGCTAGAACCCAATAAAGAAAATTAACTTAAAACACTTGCCGGCTTGATGCGCGCTGCGCGTCTTGCTGGATAATAAGCTGCTATTGTACTCATTATTAAAGAAATACTGACCGTAAAAATCACATCCAGCCACTCTAGAGATGTAGGTAAAAAATCAATAAAGTAAACATCAGATGAAAGCAATTTCATATTCAACAACGATTCTATCCAAATCACGGTATCCGATACATTAGGCACAATAAGCAATGCCGCTACTACACCAATAAATGTACCGATTAAGCCGTTTGTTAAACCTTGGTACAAAAATATACGACGAATAAACGAATCTGTCGCTCCCATACTCACTAAAATCGCAATAGAAGCTTGTTTGGCTCTTACTCCCATCACTAATGTGGATACAACATTAAAACACGCCACCGCAATTACCAAAGTAAGGACGACGTATACGACCATTCTAACAAGCTGGATATCTTGAAATATATGACCATGAGTACGAGTCCAATCAGACATATAAACAGGCTGGGCTAATTCATATCCGTATTTTCGCACCACTTGGTTCGCATCAAAAGGGTCAATCAGAGACAATCTAATTCCTTGAGCACCACTTCGAATACCTAACAATTCAGATGCCGTTTTTAAATTAATTAACCCTAGCTTCGCGTCAACTTCGCCTCCCATATGTAAAAAGCCAACAACTTCAAATTGCACTCTTTTGGGGGCAGTAAATTTGTTTCCTTGATTTGACTGGGGTATTAAAAAATCTACAGTATCGTGAATACCGACTCCGATTTGTTGAGCAATTGACTGTCCTAGAATAATACCAAAGGGCTGGTCTTTAAGAAGGGAAAATGCAGTTTGATCCACAGCGATAGAAAGCATATCCGTTACACTTTCGTTGTAATCTAGCCCTGATAATGAAACGGGTTTTAATTCCGCTTTATTTTGCAATAAACCTGTTATCTGTGTGAACGGTGTAGCAAAGTTAACTCTCGAGTCGCTCTCAATACTATTTTTAAGCTCTTGCCAACCTTCAATTCCATCATTAGATACGGAAAATATTTCACCATGAGGAATAACAGACAACAATGTTGACCTTAACTCTTTTTCAAACCCATTCATTACACTTAATAGCATAATTAAAACAAATGACCCTAAGCCAATGCCAGCAATAGAACTGAATGACATAAAAGAGAGGTAACCTGAGTTACTTGTAGTCTTGCGAAAGCGGTTGGCTATTTGCCAGGCAAGGAAGCTATTCACAGCGTTATTAGCTTGCCATTATCTAAAGTCAAACTGCGTTCCATTTGCGAGGCCAACTTAAGATCATGAGTAACAATAACCAGCGCCATTTTTGTTTCAGCTTGAATAGACAATAGGAGATCATAAATTTGTTCTCCTGTTTTGCTATCAAGATTACCAGTCGGTTCGTCTGCGAGCATTATATCAGGGCGATGAACGATAGCTCGAGCTATGGCAACTCTTTGTCTCTCGCCTCCAGAAAGTTTACCTGGGGGGTGACTTAAGCGGTGCGATAAACCCACTAACGTCAGCGCTTCTTCCGCTTTTTGTTCAGACTCATCCTTAGATCTCTTCGCTATACGCAACGGCATTGCAACATTCTCTAAAGCGGAAAACTCATTCAATAAATGATGAAATTGATAAACAAACCCTAAGTGTTGGTTCCTTATTGAAGCTTGCTTAGATACGCTTTCGTTCCAAATATCTAGGCCGTTAACATAAACCTTACCTGATGTTGGCGAATCTAAGCCACTTAAAATGTGTAGAAGAGAGCTTTTACCTGAACCAGATGCGCCGACTATTGCCAACTTTTCTGATGCTTGTATTTGTAATGAAATTTGATTTAAAACAGATATTTTACCTGCACCATCATCGTAGCTTTTTACAATGTCAGTGCAAGATAAAACGGGAATATCTTTGATGTGATTATTGGTAATCATTTAACAAAGCCATTCTAGGAATATGGCGGAGCGGACGGGACTCGAACCCGCGACCCCCGGCGTGACAGGCCGGTATTCTAACCAACTGAACTACCGCTCCAAGGTAGTATAAAAATAAGGAGTAATGGCGGAGCGGACGGGACTCGAACCCGCGACCCCCGGCGTGACAGGCCGGTATTCTAACCAACTGAACTACCGCTCCGCAAAACTCTTTACTTTCAAGCAGTTAAAGACTTAGCTAACTAAGCTGTCCCTCAACCGCGGCGCAGATGATACGGCCTTGGTCGTATGCAGTCAACGTTTTTTTTGACAAAAGTTCTATAAAAGTTTCGTTCGAACATTTTTTAATCTTCATCTGTGTTTTTTGTTTTTTTCTTGAACAATGCGAGCGGATTTAACCGTATTGAAGGTAAGCCATTTCGTATTATTACAATGACAAAAATACCAACTAGCCCCAAGCTCAATATTCCGACATTAATCCAAATTATCATAGACAGTGGAAATGCGTCTTCTTCATCAACTTCATTTTGTAGAGTATCACCCTGCTCAGTTTGTTCTTCAGACGCTACAGGCTCTTCTGCACTTATATCGGTAACATCAGTTTCAGGTTCTGCATTTTTCACTAAAAAGCTGTACTCAGGTACATCCAAAACAAAATCTCTATTATTAATTGTTTTTCCATAAGCTGTCAGCTTAATTCTAAAGACGCCATCTTCGTATGCAACGATCATATGCTCCCTAGCGAGTTCGCTGGATTCTGTTAGCGAGAAATTCTGTACATCTCCATTAGGAAACCTAATTTGCCCATCGACAATCAAGCTCGTTATATCCACAAGCTCTCTATTCACATCGATGATTAATTTATGGTAATTTTCACCGCCACCATGAAGCTCTTCATTTATTATAATAGGGTTTTTATAAATTCTGATTGGCTTATCTTCATGTTCTCTAGTAAACATAGGAGTAGCAACTCTAAATATGGGTTTCCATTCACCTGGCGCAATATTCAAATTAAATTGTCCAGTGAATACCCCATCTAAAGGGCGTTCATCAAACCCTCGTCCGTTATCTTGATAACGGGCTATTTCCTCGCGCAATGCGCCAAAATTGTCGAACTCAGGATTATTCGTACTGACTAATTCTATGGTTAATTGGACCACATCTCTAAACGGTCCATAATCAATAAGCTCATCGCCATTCGTTAAATAAGCTGTCTGTTTAAGTATTTCACCAGAAAATAAAATAGCGGGGATGGGGTCGCTATGAAGCCCTATTTCAGATAAAACCATAATACGACTTCCAGGCTTAATTTGCCCTACTGCCTGCCATGGCCCTGGTGTTGGGTTTTTAATACGGATCAGATCGTAAGTTTCAGCATCAAACCACGAAATCTTTTCACTGTCTTCATTACTTTGAAAAATCTTAGACCCATCTGGCCTAACTAAAACAATAGGTGATGAGCCATATTCACGAAAAAAAATCATGGTTAATTCTTCGATATTATGGTCAACACGAAACCGATTTTTTAACAGCTCAATACTATTTTGATATTCAGAGCCTAATGAATGTATCGGTGAGCCATCTTTATCGTCAACTAATGTAGACTCGCTAACTTGTGCTACTGTTGAATTAACGATCATACTATTCCAAAGTAGTATGGCGCTTAATAACAATAACCGATTCACGCGTTTATTTTCTCCAAAGACACTGCCCACTGGCTTTCTCAACTATATCTAATCGATTTTCATGTTGTGTTAATTCATCGGCACTTGCACTAATAACCTTTAATGGTTTGTTTCGTGCTGAAAGCCGAATAATCTCTCCCACCGTGTTTGTTTGATTAGCTGCCCCGTTATTAATCAGGTTAAGGTCTGTTTGGCCCCCGGTCATCAATAAGTAAACGTCAGCCAGTATCTCTGCATCTAATAACGCACCATGTAATTCTCGATGGCTATTATCTATTCCGTAACGTTTACACAGTGCATCTAGATTGTTCTTTTGACCTGGGTGCATCTTTCTAGCAAGGGTTAGCGTGTCTAACACACTGCATATATCACTGGAACGTACTGAACGCGCAGCTTGGCTTTGGCTGAACTCATGATCCATAAAGCCTATATCGAATGGCGCGTTGTGAATAACGAGTTGGGCACCGCGAATAAAGTCGACAAAATCAGTCACAATCTCTTCGAACTTAGGCTTATCTCTTAAATATTCGTTAGTAATTCCATGAACCGCAATAGCTTCGTCTTCAACAATGCGTTCAGGATTAATATAAACATGGTAGTGATTTCCCGTTAAACGTCGATTTATAACTTCAACACAGCCTATCTCGATAATTTTGTGACCTTCTTTAGGGTTTATCCCTGTGGTTTCAGTATCTAAAACAATCTGACGCATATACAATCTCTACAAATATTAACTTTTACTAGTATATCATCGGCTAATGGAAAAAAAACACGTACACATATTTACTGACGGTTCTTGCTTAGGTAACCCTGGTCCAGGAGGCTATGGCGCATTATTGAAATTCGGTAAACACGCTAAACGTTTATCCAAAGGGTTCCAATTGACAACCAATAACAGAATGGAATTACTTGCGCCTTCAGTGGCATTGGAATCGCTAACAGAAGATTGCACCGTTACCATCACCACAGATAGCCAATATGTGAAAAATGGCATTCAGCAATGGATTTTTAATTGGAAGAAAAATGGATGGCGTACTAAAGACAAAAAACCTGTGAAAAATGCTGATTTATGGCAGCGTTTAGACACGGCATGTCAACGTCATGATATAGAATGGAAATGGGTAAAAGGACACAGTGGTCATGAGGAAAACGAAATTTGTGATACCTTAGCCAGAGATGCTGCCCAAAGTTCAAATTTAGTAGAAGATAAAGGCTACATTCAGTAGCATTTATCTATACATGACTATCGCATAGCTCAACACTCCCCGCTATACTTGCGGCCCCAATTTATTAGGTATGTTTTAACAATGGCAAACTCTATCGTTCTTCATGAGACCCGAGAAAAATCAGCTAAACAGCAACACCCTTGGATTTTTTCTAAAGCTGTTTTTGAAGTCAAGGGGCGGGTTAACTCAGGCGATACTGTTGATGTTTATAGTCACAGCGGTGAATGGTTAGGAAGAGGCGCGTACTCACCAGATTCACAAATCAGAGTGCGTTTTTGGACGTTCAATCAATCTCAATCCATTGATCATGTGTTTTTCTTAAATAGACTTCAAGAAGCTAAATCTATGCGAGAATCCTTAGCACTCAATAGTAATGGCTACAGGCTAGTAGCGGGTGAATCTGATGGCCTACCCGGTGTAACCATTGACATCTACGACAAGGTGGCGGTAATGCAACTATTAAGTGCAGGCGCTGACAAGCACCGAGACAAAATAGTCTCTGCATTAAACAAGCTTTATCCAGACTACTCTGTCTATGAACGCAGTGATGTTGCAGTTAGAGAAAAAGAAGGCCTTCAACAAGTTGTACAACACCTTAGTGGCGATGAAAACGTTCAACACTGTATCGAAGAAAATGGAATGCGCTTGAATGTGGACATATTGAAAGGCCATAAAACGGGGTTCTATTTAGATCAAAGAGACAATCGTTACATTGCCCGTTTGCTAGCAAAAGACAAAACAGTACTTAACTGCTTTAGTTATACCTGTACATTTGCATGTTCTGCCTTAGCGGGTGGTGCAAGCCATGTTACCAATATTGATGTATCTCAGGACGCGTTAAATTTAGGTAATGAAAACATACTGCAAAATGGTCATTCTGCTGATCAGTTTACTCAATATAAAGCCGATGTATTCACAGCGCTTCGTACTTATCACAAAGAACAAACACAGTTCGACATGGTAATACTCGACCCGCCTAAGTTTGTAGACAGTAAATCAGGCCTAAACAAAGCCGCTAGAGGTTACAAAGATATTAATATGTATGGTATTCATGCGGTAAAGAATGGCGGAATATTAATGACATTTAGCTGTTCGGGGTTAATGCCATCAGATTTATTTCAGAAAATCATTGCAGATGCGGCGTTAGACGCGGGAAGAAAGGTACAGTTTATACAGTTTCTATCTCAATCGAGCGATCATCCGATTTTATCGACATACCCACAAGGCCATTATTTAAAAGGCCTTGTGTGCCGAGTAACCGACTAACGCATTTCTGAAATTTCTACCCCTACGATGCAGCTGTTTTCTGAAGCAGCTTCGCATCGAACAACTTTAGCAGACGCTGCTAAAGAGGGGATTTGAGAACTGGTTGATTCAATTTGAACATCCAATTGAGCCCCTAATGCTATTGAAGGTTCATCAACCTCTAATGACATACCAGTTGCACTTATATCACGGCAAATTGCTTGTATACTTCTGCTAGATTCTTCGTCGAGGACGGTCACCTGACAAGGAGAATTAACCATCATACGAAAAAAATTACGCTTGTCATCGTATCCTAACATGCCCTACTACTCCGTTAACTCGTTAAAAAAATACTTCACATCAATATATAGGCCCCTTGTCCTAAGTTGTCAAATAAAGGGAACATCTATTGTTACTTTAGCCACACTCTGATTGAATGAAATTCAAGATACGTTTTTCAGAAATAGGGTAAGCCGTACCTAGTTGCTGGGCAAAAAGCGACACTCTTAGCTCTTCAGTCATCCAGCGAAGTTCGTTGAAGGTAGGCTCCATTTCATTACCTACTATTTTCGTTTTTGCTGATTCGATTGATTTATTTACTTTATCAACAGACAACTGATTCAATTTATCCCTTTGTGGGTCAATCTTCGCCTTTTCCAATCGTTTTTCTAATGCTTGCAAGTAGCGCAACCAGTCATTGAGCTTAGCTTTTCTAAAGTCTGATGCAAAGCCCGCATAAACGAGGGAATCTAGATGAATTTTTATATGGCCCACAGATTGAATAAGGGTAAGCGGAACGTTACCTTTCATTTGCTTTTGAATACCATGAGCTAAAGTTAAACCTTTCTCTACCACCACTGCGATGGCAAGCACTTCGTCATTAAGGCGACCCCGAACATAGTTTTCACATTGGGTAAAACCATCTTTCGTACGTAAGCTCGCCTGACTAAAATCTACAAACTCGTCAATTAACGAATAAATGCCTGCTAAGATGCAATCATCTATCAACGCTTGTATTTTACCAAAAGGGTTAAAATATAAGCCCAATTTAGCTTTATTAGGCAGCTTTTCTTGTAAGTATTTCACCGGTGATGGCATAGCCAATTTAAGCAATGCAGCAACACCTTCAAAGTGATTCTTTTGTGCTTCTATTTCACTATCAAGAAGAACAATGTCTACGGTATTCCCATTTTTAACTAAGGCAGGGTACGCTTTTACATCAAACCCCCCATGCTTTTGTGTAAACGTTTCGGGAAGCGTTTCAAAATCCCATTTTGTTAACCCTTTTCGCTCAAATTCTGGCGTGACAGCCTTTTCAAAGGTTTCTTTAACTTTACCACTTAGGTTTTCTTGTAATGTAAATAAGTCATCACCAAATGCCAATTGCTTACCGTTACCATCAACGATGGAAAAATGCATGGTTAGGTGTTTAGGTAACAAAGATAACTGCCAGTCTTCTCGTTCTACTTTTACGCCTGTCATTCTGAATAACTTCAGAGCAAGAGCGTCAATTAAGGCGACGGGGTGTCCCTTTTTATCCACGTCAACGAGATCCGGTAACACAGCTTCAGCAAAATTTGGAGCTGGAACAAAGTTTTTGCGTAAACGTTTGGGTAAGGACTTAATCAACGCAGTGAGTTTCTCCAAACGAAGCCCCGGTACAAGCCAGTCAAACCCATCAGATGTAAGCTGATTAAGGACAGGCAAAGGCACAACTAGAGTAACTCCATCATCAACGGCATTGGGCTCAAACTCGTATCTCAACGGAAGGTTTAACTGACCTTGTTTCCAAGAATCTGGAAATGCGTTTTGAACATTGCTGGTAGGGCTTTTCTGAAATATGTCTTTTTCTGTAAATACCAAGCCTTGTTGGTCCGCTTTGTGTTTCCACCATTTTAGAAAACTCGCTTCTGATACGACATTATCCGGAATACGGCTTTGATAGAAATTAACAAGGTCGTCTTCCGATACCACCCAATCTCGTTGTCGTGTTTTTTGCTCTACCGCTTCAGCTTCAGCGAGCTTATTTTGGTTGTCCTTCAAAACCGCGATATTAAGTTTAGTGTCGCCATTTACCAGTGCTTCACGAACAAATAACGATTGGCACAAGGGAGCATCAATATTTGAATAGTTAACCGCTCGTTTAGCCACAATAGGAATACCTAGCAGCATGACTTTCTCATACGCGACAACCGCGCCGCGACTTTTTGACCAATGAGGCTCGCTAAAACTTGATTTAGTCATATGTTTAGCCAGAGGCTCTACCCAAGCGGGATCAATACTGGCATTCATACGCGCAAACAAACGAGAGGTTTCCACTAACTCCGCACTCATTACCCATTTAGGCGGCTTTTTTGCTAACTCCGAACCGGGAAAAACATAAAACTGGCTATTTCGAGCACCTAAATACCCTTTTTCTTTATCTTTCATACCAATGTGTGAAAGTAAACCGGCCAAGAGTGATTTATGAATGCTGTCAAAAGAGGCTTGGGTAGAATTGAGCCCTAGTTGCACATTTGAAAGTGACTTTTTAATTTGGCTTACGATGTCTTGCCACTCACGCATCCGCAAGTAGTTAATAAATTGAGATTTACACCATTTTCGTATTTGGCTATTGCTTAATGCAGTTTGTTGTTCAGAGAACGCATTCCATAAATTAAGCAGTGCAATAAAATCAGAATGCTTATCAGCGAAATGTTTGTGCGCTTCGTCTGCTTTTTGTTTTTTATCTTGAGGCCGTTCTCTAGGATCTTGAATACTTAACCCAGCGGCAATCACTATGACTTCAGTTAATGCATCATTCTTACCCGCCTCTATAACCATTCTTGCGAAACGAGGGTCAACAGGAAGGCGAGATAACTGACGTCCAATTGCAGTTAACACCTGTTTACCTTTTTGCAATTGCGTTGCTTGTAGCTCTTCTAAAAGTCGATAACCATCAGTAATATTGCGATTATCCGGTGGCTGAACAAAAGGAAATTGCTCGATTTCCCCAAGCCCTAACGCCATCATCTGTAAAATAACAGACGCTAAATTTGTTCTTAAAATTTCTGGGTCTGTAAACTCAGGTCGAGAAAGGTAATCGTCCTCGCTATACAAACGTATACAAATACCATCTGAAACACGACCACAGCGCCCTGCTCTTTGATTGGCTGACGCTTGTGATATTGGCTCTATGGGTAGTCTTTGTACTTTTAATCGAGCACTGTATCGTGAAACACGAGCCGTTCCTGGGTCAATTACGTATTTAATACCAGGCACAGTCAGGGATGTTTCAGCGACATTGGTCGCTAGAACAATGCGACGTCCGCTATGAGACTGAAAAATTTTGTTTTGTTCATTTGCCGATAACCGCGCAAACAAGGGCACAATTTCAGTATGTTTATATTGTTGTTTTGACAATGCATCTTGGGTATCTCGAATATCCCGCTCACCACTTAAAAAGACAAGTATGTCGCCTTTGGGCGCAAGCATAAGCTCGTCAACCCCATGAATAATATTATCAATTTGATCGTTTTCGTTGTTATCCGTTGTATCCATGTATCGGATTTCTACAGGATAAGTTCGACCACTCACTTCAATAATTGGGGCGTTACTAAAGTGTTTGGAAAATCGTTCTGGGTCTATGGTTGCCGAGGTAATGATAACTTTTAGATCTGGCCGTTTAGCTAAAAGCTGTTTTAAATACCCCAGAAGAAAATCGATATTGAGGCTGCGTTCGTGAGCTTCATCAATAATGATAGTGTCGTACGCATCTAAAAATCTGTCTTGTTGCATTTCCGCCAATAACATACCGTCGGTCATCAACTTGATATAGGTGTTGTCACTTACCTGATCGCTAAACCGGATTTTAAACCCTACTTTTTCGCCAAGAGGCGTAGATAGCTCTTCAGCGATACGGGTCGCAACACTTCTTGCTGCGAGGCGTCTTGGTTGGGTATGAGCAATAAGTCCAGTTATTCCACGACCGGCATCAATACATATTTTGGGAAGTTGCGTAGTTTTACCCGATCCTGTTTCACCGGCAATAATAACCACCTGATGATTTTGGATTGCCTCGAGAATATCATCTCTTCTTTCAGAGACGGGAAGGTCGGGATAATCGGTTTTAGGAATATTATTTTTTCTAACTTGATAGCGCTGACGAGAGCGTTCTAGTTCAGCTAGCAAGCCTAACACTGAATCTAAATTTTCTACTTGTTTCTCTGAATCATTAAAGGCACCGCGAATACGATGAAGACGGGCTTTAATTTTATATTTATCTTTTTGTAAGCAGCTTCTTAAGCATTCAGTTACAAAAGTAAAAAAAGAGGCATAGTCGCCCGACTCTACCCACTTTTCGGGTTCAGCGATTGTTTGTTCTGGAATGCTCATTTCGTTGGGCCAGCTCAACTATAACTATGATGTACAAAGCCGCGCATGGTAAAATAAGCTGAGGCGCTTTACCAGCACCGAACATAATTCTTATTTTTTTATGAAAAACCTGAATCAAAATGTTTGTTCAACGCAGCCAGCACTGCTGATCTATCAATTGCTCCAACTAAGTAGCCATCGTCATCAACCACAGGATAAACTTTTGGCTTTTCTCTAATCATTGTCTGGGCAAGTTCTAGTACGGAATTATACGCTTTAACCGAGACAACAGGACGCACCATTATATCTTCTACACGACATATTTGTTCACGGTAATAGCTACTGTCTATCATGTGCTTTATACAATCTTGTTCCGATAAAAAACCAACTACTTTGTTGTTGTAGTCGACTACAGGCCCACCGGTTTGTTTTCTGGAAAGGAGTAAATCAACCGCTTCTGCCACTGTCATTTTAACATCTAACTTGACGGGTCTAGCATTCATGTATTTTTGTATTTCTAGAGATTCCATTACTCATCCTATTTTTTTATAGTGTTATTGATCAGGCTAACTTTAATTAATACGTTGAATTTTTAAGCGTGTCTTATCTATATCTATGACATTTCACCTGCATCTGCAAGTAGTTTGAAATATACTGTTAAAATAATTATTACAAAATGTGCCGGTATGAATCATTCACCTTCCTTCCTTTTTCATGATTACGAAACTTGGGGCGTTAACCCAAGACAAGATTATCCGTGCCAATTTGCTGCAATTAGAACTGATGAAAATTTAGAAGTTATTGGTGACCCAATTGATATTATGTGTCAAATTCCCAACGACTACCTTCCCCACCCAAGCGCTTGTTTAGTTACAGGGATAACTCCTCAAAGATCATTGCAAAAAGGGTTGTTAGAAACTGAATTTGCACAAAAAATTCTTGACGTAATGAGTGTCCCCAATACCTGTAGCGTTGGCTACAACAGTATGCGTTTTGATGATGAAGTCACTCGTTTCTTGTTCTTTCGAAATTTTATCGACCCTTATGCCAGAGAGTGGAAAAATGGCAATTCCCGTTGGGATATTATTGATTTAGCCCGTGCGTTTTATGCTTTGAGGCCCGATGGGATCAACTGGCCTTTAAATGAAAACGGACATCCTTCCTTTAAATTGGAAGTGCTTACCCGTGAAAACAATATCGAACATGTTGGTGCCCATGATGCTTTAGCCGATGTAAGGGCCACCATCGCCTTTGCTAAGTTAATGAAAGACACCCAGCCTAAATTGTTTGATTACGGACTTTCGTTACGCAAAAAACAAACTGTTCAAGCACTCATAAACTTAGAAACACTCACTCCACTATTACACATTTCTGCCAAAATTCCCGCATCGCAAGGGTGTTGTACTTGGGTTTTGCCATTGGCCTATCACCCTACTCAGCCTAATGCAGTAATTTGTCTTGATTTAAGCCGCAATATTGATGTGATATTGAACCATTCAGTCGAACAAATACATGAAAAATTATACGCCAAAGCAGAAGAGTTAGAGTCACCGGATGACCGACCCGGGATCAAATTAATTCACATTAACAAGAGCCCTTTTATTACGTCAGCAAAAGCCATTGATCAACAGCGCTCGACAGAAATTGGTTTAGATAGAAACCTATGCCTAGCGAATTACAAGAAAGTAACTCAAAACCTAGACTGCATTTCCAAGGTGATTGATGTTCATCGTATTCCTTCAGAATTTCCGCCTCCTCCAGTTGAACAACGGCTCTATTCAGACGGATTTATGTCTAACGACGATAAACACCGATGCGAAGTGATACGCCAAGCAGAGCCAGGAGAACTGGGAACGCTAATTTCTCAACTTCAACCTAGCACATTGAAGTCATTGTTGTTCTTATATCGTGGGCGTAATTTCCCTTCGTCTTTGTCATATGAAGAAATGACAAGTTGGCAACGCCACAGAGAGCTGAGCTTTACCGAAGGTCTAACGGGGTTAAGCTTAACTGAATTTGCATTAGAGCTAGATAGGCTTGCTGAACTTCATCAAAACCAACCTAATTCACTGTCTGTATTGCATACTCTGCACCAATATGTTCAAAAACTTTGATTTAGCGAATACTAAGGATTACATTAGCAGTAACGAATTGCGTATCCATGCCGATAATAAACTAAATAAAATAACGGGAAATCAGCAATGAATGGCGTAACCATTAAATTTGATGAAAGCCTGCAGCACCTAATAATGACAGTTTCGCCTAGCGAAATGGACGAAGAGATATCTGTAGAGTTAGTGTATGCATGGCTAAAAAATACCGAATTTAATGAAGTTTACGTATCCGAATCCGCATTAAAGCAAGTTTGTGGCCAAGCCAATGATTTCAAAAAATCAAATAACTCTTCTTCTATTGAAGTAGAAATAGGAGAACGAAAAAACGCACAAGTTGCTTTTCATATAGATGATGATGAGATGTCTGCAACTCTCACTTTAACAGCTCCTTACGGGGGACATTACCCATCTAAGAAAGCCGTCTTAACATTAGCCAAGAAAAACAATATTATCCGAGGAGTGAGTCAAAAGCGTATTGTACGCATGCTAAAAAGGCTAAAACAAGCCGCGCCTGGTGACATCATCGAAGACTGCATCGCCAAAGGGCTACCCGCAAAAAACGGCCACAGTTCTCATGTTAAGCCCCTCGTTCCAAACGCCTTAGAAAGAGTACTCAAACCGCAAGTTTCAGAAGATGGAAAAACTGACCCTAGAAACCTAGGTGATATTGTTTGCGTTAAAGCTGATGTTCCCGTTTTAAGAAGGTTACCACCAACAGATGGTCGCGCTGGATACACGGTAAAAAACACGCCATTAGAGCCGTTACAAGGTCAATGGATCCCCATCAACCTCGGGGAAGGAACAAAAATAAGCTCAGAAGATAAGAATTTAGTTGTCTCAATAACTTCAGGGATGCCTAAATTTTTCAATTTAGTGATGACCGTGGACGACACTTTCATATCAAAAGGCGTTGATGTTAGCACGGGTCATATCAAATATGACGGTGCCGTATTAGTCAAAGGTGATGTTGCCGAAAACATGAAGATAGAAGCGTCTGGAGACGTGACTGTAATTGGTTTTGTTGAATCGGCTTACATTGAAGCTGGCGGTGATATAATTATTACTGAAGGCGCTGTCGGGAAAGATACTCAAGAAAACGAAGACTTTAGCTGCATATTAAAATCATCAGGTGGTATCCATGTGCAACATGGTCAAGGTCTTCATATTACCTGTTTAGAAGATGTTAGTGTTGGTAAACAACTCGCACACAGCAAAATTAGTTGCGGAGGCAGTGTTGTTGTCGGTAAGCATGACAATCCTAATGGAAGTCTATTTGGGTGTGAAATAGAAACAACTCGTCATGTTCTAGCTGGAACGTTAGGGGCAGTATCAGGTGGAAGCCTTAACATTGATTTTAGTCAGGGTTTTAACCAACTTTTGTCACGAATAGATTCAATAAATGCTTTAGTCCAACAAATAAAACAAAATACCGACCGCCATAAAAAACAAATGCAAATCATTTCATCAAAATCTGTACCTTCAGAGTTACTTGGTAAGTTGGATGAAACTAGAGCTAAATTTAATGACGAAATTGGCCTTTTAAAGTGGTTAGAAAAAAAAGTTGATGAGCTTAAAATTGAAAAAGACTCCTACACTAGCCAAATTAAGGTTGTGGCAAATGAAAAACTCTATTCGGGCGTAAACACACAATTGGACAATCGCAACTGGCGTTCTGAAAGAGAATACGATAGAGCTCACATATTCTATAAAGACCACAACTGGATATATGAGCCAATTACTCGCTAACACCCTAGAAATCAGAAACTTCTAAACTATGGCCTCTTTGCTTTTTAGCTGATCGTAACGCTGCAGACACCCTGTTTAACCAAGATGAAAAATCGTCATTTTCATTTAATGTACCAATTCCAATTGATATTTTTTGCTCCGCAAAGTCCTGTAGAGATTGAAGTTCAACTTCAGTCAATATTCGTTCAGCTAACATCTGCGCGGAAATTAAATTGGTTTGCGGGCACGCTATCAATATTTCGTCACTGCTCCAACGAGATAAAATGTCAACATCTCGGGTCTTGTTTACAACAATTTCGGATAGTGACGTCATTGGGTGATTAATTTGCTCATCGGTATCAGGTAAATTCGGTGCTGACTTAGTTTCTATTTGAATCAAAATAAGAGTTACTGGTGAACGAAAGCGATTGAATCGACAGATTTCATCTTCTATCTTATGCAGCATATGGCTGCGATTATTTAAACTGGTTAGTTCATCTTGAGTAGAAAGAAATTCAATTTCACGGTTTTTAGACAGCAATACTGTCTGTAATCTTTCTAAATCCTTTTCTCTGATGGAGAGCTCTTTTCGCACCCTATTTTTTGCAGCCCTAATCCAAATTAAAATAATAATTGCTACAACGAAAATAAATAACGTATACCCTACCCATTGATTCGAAGAATGAAGTACGGGATTAACTCTATACCAACGACGATAACTGTGGTTTTGAAAGCTATAATGCATGGATTCAATAGTCTGATTAATTTCAGCATACAAGCCTGACTTTTCTCTGCTGAACCCCATAACCAAAGTATCATTAGTTTCCGCATATCCAGTCATTATAAGTCGGTCCAGTTTACGTTCATTTATAATGATAGATGCACTTAGCAATGAGGAAATCATAACATCAACTTTTCCATCATTAACTAATAGTAAGCCCTCCTCTTCATTCTTTACTAACACTAAATCTAAGCCAGGGTAGTTTTTGGTGAGGTAATCCATATGGCGATACCTTTTTTCTACGGCCACTTTACGCTTCTTTATAGCGCCTAAACCAGGAATAGCAGGAAAATCAATTCGAGTAATCAATACATTTGGCGATTCAAAAATATGATGAGTAAACAATAGATCTTGGTCACGTCCAAAAGAACCTTCTAAAATAAACACTACGTCACAAGTGCCATTTTTTAACAATCTCGATGTTTCTAACAACGACGATGTCACTACCAATTTAAAATCAATATTTGTATAGTCGCCTATGTAGTCAATATAGTCTTTAGATATACCTACATGCTTGTTATTCAAAACACCTTCAAAGGGCATGCGATCAGGGCTAACACAATACCGCAACTCTTTATCAGAGGAAATAATCTGCGCTGTTGCAGAGGCAAGAAACAGCAACGCGAAAAGGCACACAAAAATGCATTTAAAATACAATGTGAAATTCATAGGTTACATCATCGTTGTTAAAAACATGCAAACAAATTCCGAAGATAAAAAATGAGTAAAAAGTGCTTTTCAACTGCGTTTAAACCAAAACTAAGTTAGTTATAAAGGCAACTATACCTAAATCCATAATTTAATCACCACATCTTGCCTATAGTTCATTGTTTAATTCGTTAAATAATGTCACTATTTTGAAAGAATAATGTTATTGCAATGGTAGTCTATTAGTTAAGTCATAAAGCTCAATTCAAATTTGTAAAAAGGGATTAATATACATGAAAGAGAACTCCTCACGTTACATCAGTAATTTAACCCGAGATACTTATGCTTTGATACTAGCGGGAGGAAGAGGCTCCAGATTACATGAATTGACTGCATGGAGAGCCAAACCCGCGCTTTATTTTGGTGGTAAATTCCGAATCATTGATTTCCCATTATCGAATTGCGTTAATTCAGGTATTCGCAGAGTTGGTGTTGTAACCCAATACAAATCCCATTCACTTATTCGCCATTTAGTTAGAGGTTGGGGACATTTTAAAAAAGAATTAGGCGAATCCATTGAAATTCTTCCCGCATCTCAGCGATTTTCGGACAATTGGTACGAAGGTACAGCTGATGCTGTTTTTCAAAATATAGATATTATAAAAGACGAACTACCCAAGTATGTGATGATTTTATCTGGCGACCATATTTACCGGATGGATTACGGAAATATCATTGCTGCTCATGTTGAATCCGGCGCAAAAATGACAGTTAGCTGTATGGCCGTACCAAAAGAAGAAGCAGCAGGCGCGTTTGGCGTTATGAAAGTTGACGAAAACAACCGCATTCTAGGTTTTGAAGAAAAACCAGACTCCCCGTCATCTATTCCAGGTGACGACTCTCGCTGCTTAGCCTCCATGGGCAATTACGTATTCGATACCGAATTTTTATTTGAGACCCTTGCCAAAGATGCGGAAACAGCTGAATCGGACCGCGACTTTGGCAAAGATATCATACCGTCTATTATTAAAGACCAGCCAGTATACGCTTACAACTTTCAAACCGCTTCAGGTGGTACTCAGTACTGGCGAGACGTGGGTACAATTGATTCCTTTTGGGAGGCAAACATGGAACTAGTTGAGCCGGTGCCAGCGTTAAACCTGTATGATAACAAATGGCCTATTTGGACTTACCAAGAACAGCTACCGCCTGCTAAATTTGTATGGGAAGACTCATCTAGACGAGGAGAAGCTATAAACTCTGTTGTATCAGGAGGCTGCATTATTTCAGGGTCAACATTACGCAGAAGTTTATGCTTTTCTAATGTCCGTATACATTCATACAGTTTAATTGAAGAGGCTGTCATTTTACCCAATGTTGAAATCATGCGACATTGTAAACTTAAACGCGTTATTCTTGATAGAGGCTGTGTAGTGCCTGAAGGTACTGTAATTGGTTATGACCACGAACACGATAGAGCCCGAGGGTTTAGAGTGTCAGATAAAGATGTAGTGTTAGTAACTCGGGAAATGCTAGGCCAACCTGTAGGCACTCTGCCCCACTATGCTTTTACATAGCTTTACTTTTAACTAACCATGCTTTTACTAACTATGCGCTTAAGTAACTCTGCGGTTTGTTTGGGGTACTCAAGAGGAAACATATGTCCCCCCGGTAATATGTGCAGCTTTGCCTTGTGTTTTTTAGCAAAAGGCTTATACATGGCTTTGTGGCATACGTTACTTGTTCGCCCTACAACGACATGCGCAGGACACTGTAATTGCCCCGTGTAAGAATTTAGGTCATGAGGTAACTGGCGAAAAATTTGAGTTTCCACATGTCGCTTAAACTTTAGGCGCTTTTCACCGTTGTGAATAGTTACGCCTGCGTTTACATAGTCTTGAATACATGACTCTTCTATATTTTTAAAAAGTGCTTTTTGTTTAAAATAAGCCACCACATCTTCGTCTATGGCCCACCTATTTTTTCTCATTCGACTTTGACCTGAAGGACTCAATTTGTCGACATATTTAGTTTTTTTGAAAATTTTAAATATCGGTGCCATTGGGCCAACAATAAGAGGAGGATCTAGCATTATCAACCCCGCAAACAAATCAGGCCTGTGGCAACAGGCCTTAAAAGAAACTACGGCTCCCATTGAATGGCCAACCGCCCATAAAGGACGACCTTCAACTTTTTTTGATTCACAGTAATCAATTAGCTCAGTCGCTAATAAGTTCCAGTTATCATCGTCATCTAACGAATTTTCATGACCAAAAATAGCTTTGGAAAAACAATTAAACGGTTCTTCTATACGAGAAAATATCTGATGATAACTTCCAGCCGGAAATCCATTTGCATGAGCAAAGTGTAAATCGATTACTGCCATAGAAAAGCTAACTATACACGCTCAATGGTACCCCAAGTTAATACAGCATAAACGATGTTGGGCTGAACAAAGACATTAATCCCATACATTCAATATTAGTTTTATCAAGGGCTTCTTCTAAATCTTCCGTTTCCAAATCTAACCTTTGATGCATGTCTGACGTTATGTTTTCATACGCTTCATAAATCTCATTATTAACATTATCTAACGCCAAGTAGTAAGCCAGTTTCACTATCTGCGCATCCCTTGTTAATTCTTCTTCACTCCCGTTGTGAATAACTTGTAGCGGAGCGTAAATTGACTCAGGTAAGCACCAAGCTTTCAACAATGCTCCTGAAAGTGAAGCGTAATCAAACCCCAATACCTCATGTTGCAATTCCGGTGGAGTGACATCTTTAGAAAAGTCTAAATTCTTTTTTGCTGCCTCTTCATTTAGTGACGCAACAATAAGTTCGCCAATATTGTTGAGTAGACCTGTAACAAAAAATCGCTCTGGCTCTCTGTGATTGTGAAATTCAGCTATTTGTTTGGCTAATAAACCACAGCAAATGCTCTGTTCCCAGAAACGGTCTAAATCAATGACATAGCCCGGAATATCCTTAAATGCATAAGATACTCCATAAGATAGCGCTAAATCATAGGCGGCTCTAGTTCCAATTACTTGAAGTGCCTTACTCATAGTGTCTATTTTGTTGGGGAAATTGTACAAAGCACTATTAGCAACTTTCAAAATATGAGCAGCAAGCCCAGGATCGGTCAAAACGATAGCGCCTACGTTATCAATACTCGCTGCATCGTCATCCATACATGACTTCAATTGTACGACGGAGTCAGGTAACGCAAATAAACTTTCTGCCTTTTGAGCATACTCTTCAATATTCATATTCTTTATTTCATTAATTTTGGCTCTTATTATTAAATAGACTAGTCCTCGCCTGAATGCCAGATTTTTCGAATTAATAGACCATTACTAATACAAACAGCCTTATTTTGATTGAAATCTGAACAGGCGTTTTTTTTAGCCCTATCTCATTGACAAAAGCATCAACGCTATATTGGTTGAACGACTAGTTACTTATTATGTGATATTGAATAACACCACTATAGGTATTTCAGTGGTTTCTAGCATACTATTCCATTGCTCTTAACTAATAATCCCGATATCGTGGCCAGAATTTTAATGTAGGAAGTCAAATAACACCCACTGTTCACGGCGGCAATAGTCCTGCGTTAATCATTAATACCTCATATCGAAGGAGTAAAACGTTTGAAATGTCTTGTTATTGGCAGTGTCTGGCCAGAGCCTAATTCTTCAGCCGCAGGGGAAAATATGCTCACGATTTTGCGTGGCGCTTGTCAGCGTAACTGGAACGTCGAATTTGCTTGCGCGGCACAAGAAAGCACGCATGCTTTCAACTTAGATTTGTTAGGAATAAAACAAGTTAATATTGAACTTAATAACAGTAGCTTTGACTCCTTTGTCAGCGAATCCAATCCAGATATTGTAATTTTTGACCGCTTTATGACCGAAGAACAATTTGGCTGGCGAGTGTCTAATTGTCTCCCCAATGCGGTAAAAATATTAAATACAGAAGATTTACACGGACTTCGTCAGCAAACTCATTTAGAAACCAAAACAACTAAACTAGACAGTACGATTAATGATGTAATGATACGAGAAGTCGCCTCTATTATGCGCTGTGATAAAACTTTGGTCATCACAAAGAATGAACTCAACTGGTTAACTGAATACGCAAACATAAAATCAGATTTGCTGCACTATTATCCGCTGTTACCTCATTGCGATGGATCTAGTTCACCTTCATTTGAACAACGCCAGCATGTGAGTTTTATTGGTAATTTCAAACATGCGCCAAACTGGAATGCAGTATTAACACTTAGTAGGTTTTGGCCCAAAATAAGAGCAAAACTCCCTAACGTTGAATGTCATATTTATGGCGCTTATCCGCCTAAAAAAGCCACAGCACTGACCAATAAAAAGTCGGGTTTTATTGTCAAAGGATGGATTGAAAATGCTGACGACGCCTTCAAAGGTTATCGGCTTTCACTTGCACCAATTCAGTTTGGTGCTGGCGTAAAAGGTAAGTTAATTAGAGCGATCACTAATGGAACACCCAGTGTAGTAACGCCGTTGGCAATTAAAGGTATATGTATCGAAGAACAATGGCCTGGTAAGGTTACGCATAACGACGAATCATTTATAGACAGCGTTATTTCACTTTACAATGACAAGTTACAATGGGAAAAACATCACCTAAACACATTTCAACTTAAGGCTAAATTGGCAAAAGAAAAAAAACAACATAGTAACTTCTATATTGAAACTGAAACACTACATCGAAACTTAAAGTCGTTTAGAGAAAAACATATTTTATCCCGAGCTTTCAATCACCAAACAATGAGAAGCCATCAGTATATGTCACAGTGGATTGAAGCAAAAAACAACTCAATTGATAAAGCACAAAGCTAAGATAAATAAAGGCCAAGTAAAACGTTAATTTTGCTTGGCCTACGTTTAAATAGAATTGACTTACAATGGTTTTTTATTCAAGCCCACCTGACAAGGTTATGCCTGATGTAGTGCTAAATGCATGCACACTTATATACCATGTTCCCGCTTGCGGATCGTCAATATTAACCGATTCGTTATTTCCGTTTAAATAAGGGCGATAGTCCCAATCATTAAGCGTCGGCTGAGCCCCAAAACGAATATAAAGATCACCATCACCTGACCCGCCTGAAATATTCACATCTAACTCTGATGCGCCTTCAGGTACATTCAATGTGTAATGAGTGAAATTACCTGTGGTCATATTAGGAACGCTCACAGAAAATGTAATAGGTGTAAAGCTATCAGAGCCACCACCGGAAGAATTCCCTAAAATGTCATCGACTGCATCATTGGCGTTCGCAATACCAGAGCCACATTGACTACAATTACCTGGAAACGAATTCGCAGTATCAACAATAATCGATTCAACTTCGTCTGGTGTTATTGATGGGTCTAGTTCGTAAAGCAAAGCCGCAATACCTGCAACATGAGGCGTTGCCATTGACGTGCCCTGATAATATTCATAGCTATCAGCTGAAGGCCCTGCAGTCCCGGTATTAAGTGTAGAGAGCACCCCACTGGTTTGGCCAAAAGCTAAATCCCCACCTGGAGCAGCAACATCCACTACTGAACCAAAATTTGAATAGCTGGCTTTTGCCCCTGTAGGACCTGTAGCGGCTACTGAAATAACACCCGGACAGTTAGCAGGTACGGCACTAGACGCATTTACATTTGAGTTACCCGCTGCAACAACAACAGTAGTACCGTTATTTCTAGCAGTGTTGATTGCATTGATATAAGTTTGAGAACAAGAACCAGAGCCGCCTAAACTCATATTGATGACTTGAGCCGGGTTAGGGTTACTCGGTATTCCCGCTACATTGCCACCAGAAGCCCAAACAATTCCATCGGCAATATCTGAAGTGAATCCACCACATTTACCTAATACGCGAACTGGAACAATTTTAGCATCATAAGCAACACCTGCGACGCCTAGATTATTATCTGTAACTGCCGCAATAGTGCCAGACACGTGGGTACCATGCCAAGAACTCGAAGACGCTCTCGAACCAGAGCCGCATTCATTCGCTGCTGTTCCGTCGCCAGTATCTCGTGCATCACTATCTCTTCCATTGCCGTCATTTGCCATGAAAGCGTCACTTATCATGTCATAACCAGGTAATATATTTCCAACCAAATCAGCATGGGCAACGTACCCAGTATCAAGCACGGCAACAATTACGCCATCGCCCGTAGCTTTATCCCAGGCATCCTCAGCGTTAATACTCGTGCTTTGCTGATAATAATGCCACTGACTACTATAAAGAGGGTCGTTAGGTACTAAATAATGTTGCATTAATTTATCTTCTTCAGCATAAATAACATCACTCATTCCATTGAGCTCTTGTAACGCCCATGTTATTTCACTGTCATCCATGTCTTCAATTTCAAAAACTTCCGTTTCTGAAACTGTTTCTTTTAGGTATTTAGCTTTTCTTGCAAGCCTATTTGCAATTTTCTCTTCTCTGGCTTTATGTTTTTGTTTTTTTGAGCGTGTATCTTCTGTTTGCTCAGCAAACTTAACAATCAATCGTTTTTTCACGTTTGATTCAGTATTTTCTGCGTAAACATTTGAAACAGCGCTAAGAGAGAGAGTTGCAATAGCTAGAGGGAGTACTTTTGATAATTTCATACGAATTCCTGTCGTTAGTTTTGTCAAATTTAAATTGATGCAAAAAATCCTTGCTCACAAAACATACGCCTTAACAAAAAGTATGTAAAGTAATCAAAATTATATTTTTATATGAAATCCAATACCTGAAAGAAGAGTGAGCCTCTAACTGTGTTGATTAGCTAACACCACTGCATTCACATTAGCGGCGAATGCTTTTAAGTCACTTTCAATGAATTTAGGAATGGCTAATGTCATGACTACATTATGGTGATATTCACAATACTCTACCAAACCTTGGTGTTGCTGAACAAAATGCCGAAAATATTGCTCGTGTTTGAATTCGGTTTCCACTGTGACTTTCATTAATGGCAGGTGTTTTACAACTTGTAGTTTTTCAGCGGTTTGCTGCACTGCACCAGAATACGCTCTTACAAGCCCACCAGCACCTAGCTTTGTTCCACCAAAGTACCGACTAACCACCACGGCAATATCGCCAATGTCTTTATGTTGAAGTACATTAAGCATTGGTTTACCTGCCGTGCCACTGGGTTCGCCATCATCTGACATACCCGCGTTCACTGGACACGAAGGGTCGCCCAGTTTATACGCCCAACAATGATGGCGAGCATCGGGGTAATCATGTTTACACGCCTCGACCAAACTCATCGCATCTTGACGTGTTGTAGCAGGTCCAATTCTAGCGTGAAACAAGCTTTTTTTAATTTCTAATGTTGTTTCTAAGGTTTCATTGGGAATGAAATAAGACATGACTATACGTCTTGTTGAAATTGTTTGAGTTTCGCCACTAACGCCGCCACTCCGCTATTGCGCGAAGGACTCAGATACTTTTCAAGGTTGAGGTTAATTAAGTGGCCATCGAAATCAAACTCACAGAATGCGTCTTTAGCTACGTTTTGAACTGGTTCAAAAATCAATTGAATAAGACCTCGAACAATTTTACCGTCGGAATACCCTTTCAGTTGTATAAGCTTGTTTTCTTCGGTCATTTTCAACCATACCCGAGATTCACAACCACTGATTTCATGCAGTTCGCTCCTTTGATCTTCATCAAGGGCATTAAGTTGTTTACTGGCTAGCATTAAGACACGAGTTGCCCCTTCCCATGAGGTAGCTTCGATATACCTAGACACCCACTGCTTGCTTTTATGATCAGCTAAGTTCATCACTACATTCTTCTGCACTCATGACGATGACATCGTCTTTTACAGCACTTGGGCTTATTAACAAATTAACCTGATTGTTTTTTAAACCCGGCAACCATGTAGTTTTAAACTCATTTAATGAAATTCGACAAGGTTTTGCGTCAGGGTGAAATTTTTGCAACCAGTTGTCAGCCAATTTTTCATGAGTCCAAATCGGCAAACATTCAGATTCGTTTCTAATTGCCATAACCCAGCCATCGCTACCCTGCACGCCCCAGACCTCTAATGTACTAGGTAAGTACTCAAAGAAGCTCTGTTGTCTTAATTCAGCTTCTAATTCGGCCCATTCTTGAGCAAGTGTATCGGTTAATGTTAATGCCATTTGTTATCCATTGTGGGGTTTTCGTCGCGTCTGTAATGCGCTTTTGGTACCATTTGCAATATTGTACTTAAACTAAAGAGTAAACTCAGCAAATGAAGGTTGTTTCTTTCAATATTAATGGCGTGCGCGCCCGTTTACACCAGCTTCAAGCGCTTATCGACAGCCATGCACCGGATATTATCGGTTTGCAGGAAATAAAGGTACACAACGACGTATTTCCTGAACAAGCCATTAAAGATATGGGCTATCACGTTTATTTTCACGGCCAAAAAGCCCATTACGGCGTAGCAATGCTATGTAAAAATGAGGCTGACTCAGTCACTTACGGCTTCCCCACCGATGATGAAGATGCCCAGCGTCGTATGATAATGACATCTCACACGTTAGACAATGGTGAAAAGCTAACCGTGATGAACGGGTATTTCCCACAAGGCGAAAGCCGTGACCATCCTTTAAAGTTTCCTGCTAAACAAAAGTTCTATAGCGATTTAATGCACCACTTAGATACTGAGCACAACCCAGACGAAAATGTGATTGTTATGGGCGATGTGAATATTTCCCATACCGATTTAGACATTGGTATTGGTGAGCCCAATAGAAAACGTTGGTTAAAAACAGGAAAATGTAGCTTTTTACCCGAAGAACGAGAATGGCTTAATACCCTAATAGATTGGGGCTTTACTGATACCTTTAGAATGCTAAAACCAGACGAAGCCGAGCGTTTTAGCTGGTTTGACTATCGCTCAAAAGGCTTTCTAGACAATAGAGGTTTACGCATTGATTTAATTTTAGCAACGAAAAAATTGGCTGAAAAAACCGCGTCGGCAGATATTGATTATGAATTAAGGGCAATTGAAAAACCTTCAGATCACGCCCCTATTTGGACCGAGTTTAAACTGTAATGGGTTAAAATGGAGCTTATTGCTATTTGATAAGCTCCAATCTTGCAGGCGCAACTCTCATTAGCGCCACTATCTCGAAGAGAAAAGTTCGATCAAATGTCCTGTGGCTAGCTCTTTTTCTTTCTATCGATACAACCCAAGTCTTTTTCAGGCGCAATCACATCACGCACTACTTGCTTTAATTCTGTTATTTCAGGAAAGCGCCCTTCACTTTTACGTGACCATATAAGCTGGCCGTTGGCAGTAATTTCAAAAATACCGCCAGAGCTGGGCAACAACGACATCTCGTCGATATCACCCTCGAAAGTAGAAAGAAGCTCTTGAGCCATCCACGACGTTCGCAATAACCAGCGACACTGAGAACAATATTTAATTTCAATTTTATTCATAGGATGAAGCTCAATACTTACTTTTTAAAAAGCACGTCCATTACACCGCTTAGCTCTTTTTTCCCTTCGCGAATTTCTTCTTCACTTAAACCCGCTAGTTCATGAGGGAACACAAGCCATTCATCACTTTTCTGAACATAATAGTCAGGTGTAATTTCTGTTTTATTATTTTGCGGTTTGTACCAAGGCGTAGCGACTCGAATATCTGAAGGCGTATTTAATCGCATTAATTTCTTAATTTGCTTTAACAAGGCATCCACACTTCGGCCTGAGTCGAATACATCATCAACAATCAACAATCCGTCTTCTGCGTTGGCGTTTTCAACCAAATAATGCAAACCATGCACTCGAATTTCTCGTGATTGCTTGTTTATGCCATAGTAAGATGATGTGCGAACAGCAATATGATCAGTAGGCGCATTCATAAATTCAAAAAATTCTTGAACGGCAATTCCAATTGGCGCACCACCCCGCCAAATCCCGATTATAAATTGCGGTCTAAAGCCGTCTTCATAAACTTGAGACGCTAAGCGAAACGCATCTTCTAGTAATGATTGAGATGTTAGAAAGACTTTATCCATGGGATCAGCTCATATAGTCAAAAAAAAGGACGGCGAGTATAAGCAATTTTTACTCAATTCTCTACCGCTTCACCGACTAAACCTACTAGCTATTGTGTAGTACGTTAGCAGGCTTCACTTTCATTGCTCGATACGCGGGGTACAAACTCGCCAACAAACACAATAAAATCGAAAAACCAATTACCGATGCGATTTGAATACCATCCACAACAAAAGGAACAACATTTCCATCAATAGACAAGGCTAACGACACACCTACGGCTTTTAAAATAGGATTAAGAGTGTAAACCAATGCAAACCCCAACACAGCACCAAAGAAAGTCCCTTTAATACCATTGAAAATACCGTTAAATACGAAAATACCCATTATTGAAGAACCTTGCATACCTTGCGTTTGCAAGATTGCGATATCCGGCTGTTTTTCAGTTACAACCATAACTAAAGAAGAAATAATGTTAAATGCAGCTACTGCGATAATAAGTAACAACATAATAAACATGAGATTTTTTTCCATTTTAACTGCATCAAACAAAGTACCTTGGCGCCCACGCCAGCTGCTCGATTCAAGATTATTATCATTTAACCAGTCAGCTACCACGTCATATTGAAAGGCATCGTATAAAAATAATCTAAGGGAAGACGCGGAATCACCCGACTTGCGTTTTAGTTTTTTAACATCTTTCCAATGCATTAATATTGCCGTGTCGTCGGCTTGTGAACTCAAATCAAAAAATCCAACCACTTTCACCAGTCTTCGGCTAGGAACTCGACCAAAAGGTGTGTAGATAGACTTACCGGCTATAATTACACGCACTTCGTCACCAGGGTTTATATCCATTTGAACGGCAAGGGAGCGTCCTATTATGACTTCAAAGCTTCCCGGCTTTAAATCCAGTGAGCCAAACAACAAGTTATCGTTAAACACTGAGTATTGCGCCATAACATTTGGCTCGATACCTTGGATTTGAATACCTCTTAGAGCGCTGCGAGACTGAATGACTGCATCCACTTCTTCAAATGGCATTACCGCTTCAACTTTGTCGTGACTTTGAATATCTAAATCAGTATCTGAACTCACAACAAGGTGAGGGACAACCCCTAATACACGCTGTTTAAGTTGGGCTTCAAACCCATTCATAATAGAAACAACAGTAATTAGCGCCATAAGTCCTAGCGCAATCCCCGCCACTGACATACGATTAATGAAAGATACAAAACTGGTTGTTTGCTTCGCACGGCTGTATCGCAAAGCTATGTATGGAGAAATCCAATTAAACAATGATTCAAACCTTTAGTTTATACAAAGAAAAGACTAGGCCCTTAAGATTTCCGCATAATACGTGTAAGCTTAATCAGTAACAAGTCGATAACTAAGGTGATGCCCGTGTTGACACAAGAAGAAAAAAAAGCGCAATTCGAAGAATTTTTTAAAATAGCCCACCCTTTAAATGTGAATGTGTTGCCACTGGCAACCAATACGCCCTGTGATTTTTCAGAATTTGAAGCTCAAATGCCTTATGCATTTAAACTTGCTGGGCAGTTTTCAGGTATTGATGGCGGATTATTGCGTTCACTAAAACTCGCTAGCCAAGATTCAGAAGCTCTCGTGGCATTTTTAGAGGCGCAATCACAGAAAATTGATTGGATGTTATCCTACATTCTTGAACAACAAGACGACCCAGAATACCGCCATAACACAGTTAACTTCGGTGGTGGTGGTATGGTTATTGACCACAATGCCCCATTTGAAGTTGGTACACTTGCTGAAATTAAACTATTTGTGCCTTCTGAGCACAGTGCAGTTTATACCCATGGTGAAGTCATCACTTGCGAAGCAAAAGAAGATAGGTACCATATCGGCTTTCTGTTTTCTCATATTAGAGAATCAGACCAAGAATTGTTGGTAAAAGCGACCTTACACTTACAAACACAACAATTGCGCGCCCGACATAAAGTTAACGCTAACGAGTAATATACATACAACATGAAAGAAAATTTGCTGTCTTTACCTCTTGCTATCTTTAATCCCAAAGCCACTAAACAAGATCACAAACAATGGTCTTGTTTAGCAGGAAGCAGCGACGCTCTGGCCATAGCTCACGCAATTAAAGAGCATCAAGGGCCTCTTGTCATTATCACCGCAAGTACACCGTCGGCAATGCAACTAGAAAGAAGTATTCCTTTTTTCTTAAACGACAGCAGTATACCCATTACGCTTTTTCCCGATTGGGAAACACTACCCTATGATGGTTTCTCTCCTCATCAAGATATTATTTCTCAGCGTTTAGAAAGCTTGTACCGTCTATCAAATGATCAAAAAGGTGTGTTTATTGTCCCTGTAAACACCCTTATGCAACGCCTGTCTCCAACGGACTACCTTGCCCAGCAAGTCATGTTGTTCAAAACCGGTGAAACCTTAGACAGAAACAGCTTTCGCAGACAACTAGAACGCGCTGGGTATTTACATGTAAATCAAGTTATTAGTCACAGTGAATTTAGTGTTAGAGGCAGTGTTATTGATGTCTTTCCTATGGGCAGCGATATGCCATTTCGCATTGACTTATTTGACGATGAAATAGACAGCATTCGCTTTTTCGACACTGAAAACCAACGTTCTTCCGATAAAGTCGATAATATAAGGTTACTGCCAGCCAGAGAATTTCCCACGTCCAAGCAGGCTTTAGGCTTATTTAGAGAACAGTATCTTGAAGAATTTGGTGTAAATAACGCACAAGATTCCATCTTACCGACAGTCTCCAAAGGCAATTTAGTTGGCGGTATCGAATACTATTTACCTTTGTTTTTTGAACAAACTGCAACACTTTTCGATTATCTACAAGATGACACCTTGTTAATGCTTCATGGCGACATTCAAACGGCATGTGGTAGCCACTGGAAAGACATAAATGAACGTTATGAGCAGCTAAGATACAACCTTGCACGACCACTTTTAACGCCCAATAAGCTCTTTATTGCAGAAGAAAATTTATTCTCTCAACTGAATCAACGACCTCGTGTTTCCTTACTAGGTGATAGCGGTAAATCACAAAGTGCAAACACTGCTGCCCCCTTTAGTGAATTAACCACAATTGCTTTGAATCCCGGAAAAGATGACGCAGCCGAAGGACTAAGAAGCGCACTTGAAGAAGCAAAACAAGGTAAAGCAAAGCTCATTTTTGTTGCTGAAACTAATGGTAGACGAGAAAATCTTATTGAGGTGTTGGGGCGCTCTAGTATACGCCCGACAAATACAGAGAGTTTCGAACAGGCTCTCTCCCATGATGCTTCCATATGCTTATGTGTAGGCTGGTTAGAACATAGCTTTAAATTAACTCGTTCGCTGGATTCACTCTACGTTATTACAGAGACAGAGCTACTCGGTTATAAAATTAGCCAAAGGCGACGCAGAGACGCAAAAGCCACAACAGATGAAAGTGCGGTCATTCGAAATTTGGCTGAGCTTTCTGTAGACCAGCCCGTAGTTCACTTAGATCACGGCGTAGGACGCTACAAAGGCTTAGAAACATTAGATGCTGGCGGTGTTGCTACTGAATATTTACACATTGAGTATGCAAACGAATCAAAATTGTATGTGCCAGTTTCATCTCTTCATTTAATTTCCCGATACAGTGGCGGAGACGTCGACAATGCGCCTCTGAATCACCTTGGCACTGATGCATGGCGTAAAGCCAAGAAAAAAGCAGCAGAGAAAGTCAGAGACGTCGCCGCTGAATTACTGAATGTCTATGCAAAACGCGCTGCAAAACCCGGATATTCCTATTCCATAAATTGGGAAGACTATGAAGTATTTGCTGATAGTTTCCCTTTTGAAGAAACCCCAGATCAAACCCAAGCAATCAATGCTGTGATTAATGACATGGGCAATGCCAATGCAATGGATAGATTGGTGTGTGGCGATGTAGGCTTTGGTAAAACCGAAGTGGCCATGCGAGCAGCGTTTATTGCTGCAAATCAAGGTAAACAAGTGGCCATATTGGTGCCCACTACCCTGCTCGCGCAGCAACATTACGAAAATTTCAAAGACCGATTTAGCCAATGGCCATTTAACATCTCGGTGATGTCTCGATTTGTTGCAGGTAAGGCACAAACCAAAGTACTTGAAGACATAGAACTTGGCGATGTGGATATTGTTGTAGGTACTCATAAACTACTGCAAGACGATATCAAATTTGCCGATCTCGGTTTAGTTATCATCGATGAAGAACACCGCTTTGGTGTACGCCAGAAAGAAAAATTTAAAGCATTGCGTTCTGATGTAGATATATTGACATTAACTGCAACCCCAATCCCCAGAACGCTAAATATGGCGCTTTCTGGCATGCGGGATTTATCAATTATTGCCACGCCTCCAGCAAAACGTTTATCCATAAAGACTTTTGTTCAGCAGCGTCAAGACCCCATTATCAGAGAAGCGATAATGCGAGAGCTGTTACGAGGTGGACAAGTTTATTTCTTGCATAATCAAGTAGACACCATAGAAAAAACAGCAGCAGAAATTGCTGAAATAATACCTGAAGCTCGTATTGCCATAGGCCATGGCCAAATGCGAGAGCGTGAATTAGAAAACGTCATGTCTGATTTTTATCATCAGCGATTCAATGTTCTAGTGTGTACTACCATTATCGAAACGGGCATCGATGTTCCCACAGCAAATACCATTATAATGGATCGTGCTGATCATTTAGGGTTAGCACAACTACACCAGTTACGAGGTCGTGTAGGACGTTCTCATCACCAAGCTTATGCCTATTTACTGACTCCTCATCCCAAGCGCATGACAAGAGATGCAACTAAGCGTTTAGAAGCTATCGCATCTTTAGAAGACTTAGGGGCAGGCTTTGCACTTGCTACTCATGATTTAGAGATCAGAGGCGCAGGAGAACTCTTAGGTGACGATCAAACCGGTCAGATCACCAGTGTTGGCTTTTCGTTATACATGGACATGCTTGAGCAAGCCGTCGAGGCCTTAAAAGAAGGTAAAGAACCATCATTAGACGACGCATTAGCTCAGCAAACAGATATTGAATTACGTATTGCAGCACTGTTGCCAGAAGACTATATCGGTGATGTGAACATGCGACTATCTTTATATAAAAAGCTCGCTAACTGTAAAAACCAAGATGATATAGATGAATTCCAAGTAGAATGTATTGACCGATTTGGTTTATTACCTGATCCCGCAAAAAATTTAGTCTCTATGGCTGCACTCAAAATTAGAGCAAAAGCCCTAGGAATAGAAAAAATAGAAATGCATAGTCTAGGCGGTACCTTGCTATTTTCTTCAGAGATGAAAGTCAACCCGGGCTTTATTATTCAGTTAGTACAAAAGCGCAATCGTGAATTCAAGTTTGAAGGTAGTCAAAAATTGAAATGGGTAATCAAAACTGATGACGCCAAGGCTAGATTACAAAAAGTATCAGCATTATTAAGCGAATTTGAGCAGGAGCAATTAGCCTAGTGAAAATCAAACATCCAATAAAATCATGTTTATTACTATCCTCGCTAACCTTGCCTTGCATAACTTTTGCTCAAGAAGAAAAGCAATGGTGGTTTGATGTTGAAGTTATCGTTTTTGATAGAAATCAACTTATACAGTCTCATCAGGAACAATTTGAATATGCATCGACACTGAATGCCCCTAAAGCAGATTTAGATTTAATTACCCATACAAACGAACCGGATATCAGTGGCCTTTATCACAGTTTAAAACCTTGCCATGAAGAAAAGCCCGAATCATTATTGCCCCCTATAGTACTGACAGAGCTTATTGGTGATTTACATTTGCCAGAGCAACTTTTGCCAGAGCAGCTTTTGCCAGAGCCACTTTCACCAGAATCTCAGATAACAAGCGAAGAAGATACGCCTCCTGAAACACCTTCAGTGGACGACTGGGTTGATAGTTTTTTGAATGAACAGTTCCAGTCTCCTCAAATAGAAATAAATATTCCTAAATTTGGTTGTGTTGACGACAGTGTCGAATATGACACCTCTGCATTTGCTAAACCGAACTTGTTACCTGTAAACCACTTTGGCGTTTCTCATGATGAATCTTGGGGGCCGGGGTTACTATCAAAACAAGATTTGATGTTACAAGAACTCAGTTTGCGAATTAGAAGTGAAAAAGGGTTAACTAGATTACTTCACGTTGCTTGGCGACAAGAGGTAAAGTTCGGCCAAGAAAATGCGCAAAGTGTACGGGTTTTCGGCGGTAAAAATTACGCGCAAGACTACGATAGACAGGGCTTCAAATATATTGAAGATAATACAGAAGAAAGTACTGAGCAGTTATATGGCCCCGCTTTCGATTACACTGTTGCTTTACAAGATGGCTACGGAAATGATCCGATAGATATCACTGCCTTTGAAAAACGGTTGGGTAGCGAAATAGCCTTAGAAGAAGCAATACAGATAGACACACAAACCCAGCTTTCAGAACTTTGGCAAGTCGACGGAAACTTAAAAGTGTATTTGCAGTATGTTAACCGCGTTCCTTATTTACACATAGATGGCGATATTGCCTATCGTCAACCAATTACACTAGAGTTAAACGGTGAACAACAAGAACAATTGGTCAGTATTCCCTATAAGCAGTTGCGCAGAGTGATTAGTTCGCAACTGCATTATTTTGACCACCCTATGTTTGGGGTTTTAGTGGAAATACGTCGTTACGAAAAAGCCTGATCGCTAAAGTGACGTCAACAGGGCCAGAAAGACAATTACAACTTAACGGCCCACACTACAGCCACAACGACCACGGCTAAAATACAATTGAGTATTGCACCTTCTTTTACCATTTGTTGTATCGGTATTTTTCCACTGCCATAAACAATGGCATTGGGTGCAGTGGCAACAGGCATCATAAAGGCACAACTTGCGCTCATCGCTGCTGGTATCATGAGTAATGCAGGATCAACCTTCATTGCCACACCGGCACTGGCTAAAATAGGCATAAGTAAGGTTGCGGTAGCGGTATTGGAGGTTATTTCAGTTAAGAAGCTCACCCCTAAACATAGAATTAGCAACGTAATGAATATATGAAAATTAGACAAGTAGCTTAGTTGCTCTCCCAAAAGAGCGCTTAATCCTGATTCAGTAAAAGCTTTAGCTAAACAAATTCCGCCAGCAAACAGTAGCAACATACCCCAAGGAATATTTTGTGCCGTATTCCAATCTAGCAAGTAAGAATCTTTTTCATCTCCTCCACTTGGAATAAGACACATTAACACCACCCCTGCTAACGCTATCGTACTGTCGTTTACCGTGGTTAAGTTTAGTGCACCAGTCCAATAAGGACGTGTTATCCAAGCACAGGCAATAATGGCAAACACCATCAAAACCCGTTTTTCAGCAACTGTCCATTTACGTAGCTCTGGCAATTCAAAATCACCTAAAGGAATTGCTTTTCGTGTTAACCATAACGCCATCACAGGAATACCTATAATCACTACAGGCACACCGGTTTTCATCCAATCTAAAAAGCTAACTACAGTACCTAGGGATTCTTCATAAATACTGATCATAATAATATTAGGAGGGGTACCTATGGGCGTACCTACCCCGCCTAAGCTTGCTGCATAAGCAATAGATAACAAAAGAACAGGTGCAAGGGCTTGTGTTTTTAAACGTTTAAGTACCGCAAGTGCTATAGGCAGTAACATTAATGTTGTCGCCGTATTAGAAATCCACATACTCAAAAACGCAGCGGTACACATAAAGCTAAGCACTAATGCTCTAGAGCTCTTAGCGCCTGAACGATGCAAAATACTCAAAGCTAATCGCTCGTGAACACCGGATTTTTCAATGGCTTTTGACAGCATGAAAGCGCCCATCAAAAGCAATATAACGTGACTTCCCATTGCTGAAGCGGCTTGTTTCGCGGTTAAAATTCCGGTCATTGGAAAGGCAAAGAAAGGAATAATAGAGGTTACCGGTATAGGTAATGCCTCGGTTACCCAAAATACTGCAATTAACACGGTGAGACTTGCAGTCATTCCTATGGCATAAGTGCCACCTAATGAAGAGCAAATAACAAAAGAAACTAATGCGGCAATTACGCCGAAAACAAGAAAACGGGGTTTAATCACAATAGGTGTCTCTTTTTAATCTATCTAATGACGCTTTATAGCGTGAGTCTGCATCGTCTGGTAAGGGGTGAAACCATGGTTTGGTATTAGGAAGTTCTTTGACCGTTATTTTATTCTCAAGTTCTTTTAACACCGGCTCAATATGCTGTGGAGCATTACACAAGAGTAAAAAGTCACAACCCGCCTCATACGCCGCAAATGCT
This sequence comes from Alteromonas sp. 5E99-2, assembly GCF_017368475.1. Classification (GTDB taxonomy): domain Bacteria; phylum Pseudomonadota; class Gammaproteobacteria; order Enterobacterales; family Alteromonadaceae; genus Alteromonas_F. Next base: position 121,309 of record NZ_JAFNJE010000003.1, on the reverse strand, counting down.
CGCTGGCCATGAGTCCCAGCTAAACTTGCGCCTTCCATGGATAAATCATCTGAAAATACGAGCCCTTTGAATCCCCATTTTTGGTTGAGCTCTTGTTGGATCCACGTTTTAGAGTAACCCGCAGGTAAGGCACACACATCGGGGTACACAACATGTGCGGGCATCACAGCGGAAAGCTTCTGCTGTTGAATTAACTGCGCAAAAGGCTCAATGTCATCTTGAATACTCGAATAGAGGCGAGGGTCTACAGGGCACGCAATATGAGAATCAGCTTCCACGCTTCCGTGTCCAGGAAAGTGCTTCCCACACGCTGGCATACTCATTGTATCCATACCGCAAATTAGTTGATTAGCATATTTAACAATATCGTCAGAATAGGCAGAAAAGCCTCTATCACCAATCACATTGGACACTAGGTCTCTGTCTAACACAGGTGCAAAATTTAGGTGAATACCATGACTCTTCAGCTCATAAGCCATAATCACGCCGCAATCATAAGCCTGCTGAGTACTTTTCAATTTTCCCATCGCTGGAAGCTTTGTAAATTCACCACCTCTAAAGCGCTGCACTCGACCGCCTTCGTGGTCAACACAAATCAAACAATCAGGGCGTAACTGGGAAATGCTGTCTGTAAGTGTTTTAAGTTGTGGCGAGCTTTCAAAATTTCGGGTAAATAAGATAACGCCACCAACAAGAGGGTGTTGTAATAGAACTTTTTCGTGTTCGGTGAGTTGCGTAGACTGAAAATCTATAATTAACGGGCCCATCGACGTGCTTGACTCCTTACTTTACAACATCAAGTTTAAATCGATTGTACCACTGTGCTCTCGCTTGCGCCTGAGCTTGTTGATGCGTAAAGCCTTGGTCGATAAAACCTGTAACTATTTGCTCAAACAACACATCTCTTTGGGATAGCATCTCATCAGCTTGTTTAAATTTATCTTTCGCTTCGGGGAAGCGCTGTTTTAAATCGCTGATAGAGCCTAACGTTTTAAATTGTTCAGATACCAACTCATCAAATAATGCCCGTTTACCATGAAAAACTAAATAGTCTTTTGCATCATCACTGCGTAAAAACTGAATATCAGCTGGTGGTAAAGGCATTTTTTTTGCGATGCTAACAATTTTTTTTATTTGTTCTTCTAATTGCTGAGGCGTATTTTCTCGGAGGGATTGCTGAACCGCTAATTGAACATCTGACGCGTCGAGTAACACGTAAGGGCTCAAATCAGCATAATTAACCTGGGGTTTTAAGAAGGTATAAATAACATAAAATGAAATAATACAAAGGCTAGCAATGGCTAGCCCTATTTTAACTTTTTGTTTTGTCACTAGTCTTCATTTGGCTCGGCGTGTTCAACACGACTTTTTAACTTCTGTCCCGGACGAAACGTTACAACCCTTCTGGCTTTGATTGGTATATCTTCGCCGGTTTTAGGGTTGCGGCCCGGCCGCTCACTTTTATCTCGTAAATCAAAGTTCCCAAAGCCAGATAACTTTACTTGCTCTCCAGACTCTAAAGACTGCTTTATCTCTTCGAAAAAGGACTCAACGAGATCTTTTGCATCTCTTTTGTTCATTCCTAGCTTTTCGAATAAATGTTCCGCCATCTCGGCTTTGGTCAATGCCATAGATTACTCTCTCAATGATGCGTTAAACTCAGATGCTAACCCACTAATTATTCTATCAACAGCGTTTTGAATTTCGCTGTCTTCCAGTGTTTTATCAACATCTTGTAGAATCAAAGACAATGCTAAGCTCTTAAAGCCAGCTTCAATGCCTTCACCTGTGTATACATCGAATAAGTTTAGGCCAACTAACTGATTTACGCCAAGATTTCTAATAAAAGAAAGTAAATCGCCTGTTTGAACCGTATTTTTCACTACTAATGCTATATCTCGGCGGTTTGCAGGGTAACGTGAAACCCCTTTAGCGCTAGGTAAATTTCTACCTTTCAACCCATCTAACGTTAACTCATAAACAAATACACGTCCAGACACACCCAATAGCTTGGTAAATTCAGGGTGTATTGCACCTAACCATCCTATTTCTTTACCCTCTAGCATTACCTTTGCAGACATACCAGGGTGTAAAGCTGAGTGTTCAGCTTTAACAAACTCAATGTCGTTAACCTTGTCGGTACCTTTTAACAATGCTTCTACATCGGCTTTAGCATCAAAAAAATCTACTGCACGGTCGTCATTACTCCAATTTGTATCAGCATGGTTTCCAGCAATAACACCAGCCAAAACATTTTGTTGTAATACACCTTGAGGCTGATTCTCATCAGGTACAAAGCGCAACCCAGTTTCGAACAAACGAATTCTCGACTGTTGGCGTTTTTGATTGTAAGACGTAACTCCAAGTAGCCCTGGCCACAAGCTGACACGCATAACTGACATATCTGACGATATTGGGTGTGGCAACACAAACCCCTGAGTTTCAGGAAACAGTGCGCTTTGAATTTTCGGGTCAACAAAAGAATAGGTAATGGCTTCTTGATAGCCTTTAGCTAGAAGCAATGATTTTATAGACTGAGTAGAGCGAACAGCTTCAGACGCATCAGTCATTTTCAACTGTGCCAACGGCGCTATATTCGATACATTGTTATAGCCACACACTCTGACAACTTCTTCGATTAAATCTTCTTCGATTTTTATGTCAAAACGATAGCTTGGCGCAACCACTGTCCATTCATTATTAGAAAACGTGACATCCATACCTAATCGCGTTAAGCAATTCGTCACGGTTTCAACATTATAAGACTGGCCAACTACCCGATGTAATCGAGACTGTCTTAAAACCACTTGCTTAGATTTTGGCAACAAATCGGCATGAACTTGTTCTGTAACAGGTCCAGCATCACCACCACAAATCGACAAGATAAGCGCTGTAGCTCTTTCCATCGCGGTTGCTTGTAATTCAGAATCAACACCACGTTCATAACGGTGCGACGCATCTGTATGTAAGCCATATTGCCTTGCTTTACCCGCAATAGCATCCGGTGCGAAAAAAGCACTTTCCAATAGGATATCTTTAGATGCTTTGGTTACGCCGCTATGTAAACCACCGAAAATACCCGCAATAGCCAGTGCTTTTTCGTCGTCAGCAATAACCATGGTATCAGCGTTTAATTTAACGTTTGACTCATCAAGTAACACTAATTCTTCGTTTTCATTGGCCAAGCGAACATTAATGTCGCCTTTAATTGCCGCTAAATCGAACGCGTGCATCGGGTGACCCAATTCCAGTAACACGTAATTGGTCACGTCAACAATAGGGTCGATACTTCTTATTCCGCTGCGTCTTAGTTTTTCTGTTAGCCATAACGGGCTAGCTTTAGACACATCAACATTTTTAATCACTCGCGCTAAATACCGAGGGCACCCCTCACCATGAGTCAGTTTTACACCAACAACATCGTCAATTGTCCCTTCAACAGCCACAACGTCAGGTGAAGTAACATCTAGGTTGTTAAGTACACCTACTTCTCTCGCGATACCACGTAAACTTAAGCAATCTGCTCTGTTAGGAGTCAGGTCAATTTCAATTGCACTGTCGTTTAACCCTAAGTAATCACGAATATCGTCACCAATAGGCGCATCATCAGCCAGTTCAATAATGCCGTCGTGGTCGTCGTTAATACCTAGCTCTGAAAAACTACATAACATGCCAAAAGATGGCTCGCCACGTAGTTTAGCTTTCTTAATTTTAAAATCACCCGGTAATACTGCGCCAACAACGGCAACAGCAACCTTGATACCTAAACGGCAGTTAGGTGCACCACAGACGATATCGAGAAGCTCATCGGCACCCACGTTGATTTTAGTGACTCGTAGCTTGTCGGCATTTGGGTGTTGGCCGCATTCCACGACTTCGCCAACAACAACACCTGAAAAATCACCCGCTACCGCTTCAACGCCATCAACTTCTAGGCCAGCCATGCTAAGTTGTTCACTTAAATCATGGGTTGATAAACTTGGGTTAACCCACTCTCTTAACCAATTTTCACTGAATTTCATTACAAGACCGCTTAATTAAACTGTTTTAGGAAACGAAGATCATTTTCAAAAAATGCACGTAAATCGGTTACGCCATAACGCAACATGGTTAAGCGCTCTACGCCCATACCAAAAGCAAAACCAGTGTATTCTTCAGGATCGATGTTAACGGCTTTTAAGACATTAGGATGGACCATTCCACACCCTAACACTTCAAGCCACTGGCCATTTTTACCCATAACGTCAACTTCCGCTGAAGGTTCAGTAAAAGGGAAATAGGACGGTCTGAAACGCACTTGTAGTGATTCTTCAAAAAAGTGCTGAAGGAAATCGTGAATAATGCCACGCAAATGAGCAAAACTCACATCTTTGTCTATCATCAAACCTTCAACCTGATGAAACATTGGCGTATGAGTTTGGTCATAATCGTTGCGATAAACTCGGCCCGGAGAAATAATTCTCAACGGCGGTTTTTCAGTTTCCATGGTTCTAATTTGAACACCCGATGTTTGCGTTCTTAGCATCATATCTGGGTTAAAATAAAAGGTATCGTGATCGGCACGAGCTGGGTGATTTGCTGGAATATTGAGCGCATCAAAATTATGGAACCCGTCTTCAATCTCAGGTCCTGTTTTGGTTACGAAACCCAAGTCACCGAAAAAAGATTCAATGCGTTCTATAGTTCGACTTACGGGGTGTAAGTTACCCGGATTTTCTGTTCTGCCGGGTAAGGTTACATCAACAGATTCTTCTTCAAGCTGCTTATTTAAGGCTGCTTTTTTTAATGCATCCCCTTTTTCACCAATCGCCGCTTGGATTGCTTGTTTAGCCTTATTAATTTTCTGGCCAACCACTGGGCGTTCTTCAGCAGAGACTTTTCCCAACCCTTTTAGCAGGTCAGTTAAACGGCCTTTTTTACCCATAAATTCAACGCGAACGGCGTCAAGTGTCGCAGCATCTTCTGCTGCATCGATACGCGATTTCGCCTCGCTGACTATTGCGTCAAGCTCCATTGTTATCACAACCCTTTTCGTTCAGTTTTTCAGTCCCCACCACGAAGTTATGAAGGGGGGCTAGTCTGTTTCATTGGAAGAATATTCTCTTTGGTATGCATTTTACCTGATTTGGCAAGAAAACACTCTTCCAATAAAGAAAAACGGCGAGCACATCCTGGCTCGCCGTATTCTAAGAACTTAAGCTATATTCGTTATATTTAAGCTAACGCGCCTTTCGCGGCTTCAACAAGTGCAGTAAATGCAGTCTTGTCGTGAACAGCGATATCAGCGAGTATCTTACGATCAATTTCTACAGATGCCTTTTTCAAACCGTTGATGAAACGGCTGTAAGACAAACCATTTTGACGAGCCGCAGCGTTAATACGCGCAATCCACAATTGACGGAATTGACGTTTACGTTGACGACGGTCACGGTATGCGTATTGACCTGCTTTAGTTACAGCTTGTACCGCAACGCGATATACGCGACTGCGAGCACCGTAATAACCTTTTGCCTGTTTAAGGACTTTCTTGTGACGTGCACGTGCGACCGTGCCGCGTTTTACTCTAGCCATTATTCAGTCTCCTATGCTTAAACGTAAGGTAACATGCGTTGAACTAACTTAGTGTCAGCTGCATGTACCAATTTTTTGCCACGTAAGTGACGTTTACGCTTAGAGCTCTTCTTAGTCAAAATATGACGCAAGTGAGACTGTTTGCTTTTAAAGCGACCTGAACCCGTTTTTTTAAAACGTTTTGCAGCTCCGCTTACTGTTTTCATTTTAGGCATTGCTAAAACTCCGCATTGTTAATATCGACCTTTACCGTGCAGTCAGTATCAGTCATTAAAATTATGCAGCAAGGTGTTTCGACATGTGCAGTGACGAAAACTTTAAACCATTACTGCTTCTTGGTTGGGGCCATAACCATGATCATTTGTCGGCCTTCTACTCTATGAGGAAAAGACTCGACAATAGCAACTTCTTCTAAATCCGCTTTTACACGCTTTAGTAGTTCGATGCCAATCTCTTGGTGAGCCATTTCACGTCCGCGGAAACGGATCGTAACTTTGGCTTTATCACCCCCTTCGAGAAAGCGACGCAGGTTGCGCAGTTTTACCTGGTAATCGCCTTCATCAGTGCCAGGGCGGAATTTAACCTCCTTGACCTGAATTTGCTTTTGTTTTTTCTTTTGTTCTTTTTGAGCCTTACTCTTCTCAAATAAGAACTTTCCGTAATCCATTACTTTACACACTGGTGGCTCAGCGTTCGGACTAATTTCGACTAAATCAAGACTTGCTTCAAATGCCGATTCTAATGCTTCGGCTAAAGAAACGATACCTGCTTGACTACCATCTTTTGCAATTAAACGGATTTCCGTAGCCGTTATCTCTTCATTAATTCGGGCTTTGTCTTTTGCACCCTGAGCCTTGTTGTTAGTGCCTTTAATATGCTTTTCCTCCAGCAATTAAAAAAATCAAAATTATATACACCCTATTGTGTCTATATTTTGGATTACTGCTTATCCGTTATTTGTTGTTGAGCGAGTTCAATAAATGCTTCAACAGACATTTCGCCAAGGTCATCACCTTTACGAGTACGAACAGCTATGGTACCGGCTTCTTTTTCTTTCTCACCAATAACCAACATATAAGGTACACGCTTAAGCGTGTGCTCGCGGATTTTAAAGCCTATCTTCTCATTTCTCAAGTCTGACTTGGCTCTAATACCACTTTCTTTTAACTTTTTGACTATTTTTTGAACAAATTCAGCCTGACTGTCAGTAATATTCATTACGGTGACTTGTTGAGGCGCTAACCAAAGCGGGAAGAATCCAGCATATTCTTCAGTCAATATGCCGATAAAACGTTCTAAAGAGCCCAAAATCGCTCTGTGGATCATGACCGGTGTTTTACGTTCACCGTCTTCAGCAACATAAGTTGAACCTAAACGGCCCGGCATTGAGAAGTCGAGTTGAATTGTTCCACACTGCCACGCTCTGTCCAAACAGTCGTGTAATGTAAATTCAATCTTAGGGCCATAAAACGCACCTTCACCCGGCTGATAATCAAAATCAATGTCATTGATTTTAAGCGCTTCGGCAAGTGCTTGCTCAGATTTATCCCAAATTTCGTCACTACCTACGCGTTTTTCTGGACGCGTGGACAATTTCACGACAATTTTTTCAAAACCAAACGCTTCGTAGGTTTCATAAACCATTTTAATACAGTCGCTAACTTCGTCTAATATCTGAGACTCAGTACAGAAAACATGGGCATCATCTTGGGTGAATCCACGTACACGCATTAAACCGTGCAGTGCGCCCGATGGCTCATTCCTGTGGCAGCAACCAAACTCAGCCATTTTAAGGGGCAAGTCGCGGTAAGATTTTAAGCCTTGATTAAATATTTGAACATGCCCAGGACAGTTCATTGGCTTTATTGCATATTCACGTTTCTCAGATTCCGTTGTGAACATGTTTTCAGCGTACTTGTCCCAATGGCCCGATTTTTCCCATAAGCTTCGGTCCATCATCAATGGGCCTTTCACTTCGTCGTAACCGTACTCACCTAATTTTTGACGAACAAACTTTTCAAGCTCGGTATAAATTGTCCAACCGTCGTTGTGCCAAAACACCATACCTGGCGCTTCTTCTTGCCAGTGAAATAAATCTAGGGTTTTGCCAATTTTTCTGTGGTCGCGCTTTTCAGCTTCTTCCAATCGGTTCAAGTAGGCTTTAAGTTGCTTTTTATCGCCCCAAGCTGTGCCATAAATGCGCTGTAGCATTTTGTTATCGCTATCACCACGCCAATAAGCTCCTGCCACTTTCATAATTTTCATATGGTGACAAAAACGCATATTCGGTACGTGAGGTCCACGACACATATCAACATATTCTTCGTGGTGGTAAAGGCCTGGCTGATCATCCTTCTCGATGTTTTCATCAAGAATTTCAATTTTATAAGATTCACCACGAGACTCAAATGCGTCTCTCGCTTCTTGCCAGCTTACTTTTTTCTTTACAACATCGTAGTTAGTTTTTGCTAACTGGATCATGCGTTTTTCTAATGCCGCTAAGTCATCATCATTCAATGAATGTTCTAAATCGATATCATAATAGAAGCCATTATCGATAGTAGGCCCTATGGCCATTTTCACATCGGGATAAAGCTGCTTGATAGCGTGACCTAATAAATGGGCACAACTATGGCGGATAATTTCTAAGCCTTCTTCATCTCTGGCGGTTATAATTTGCAGTAACGCGTCTTCGGTAATAACGTCAACAGCATCAACAAGATCACCATTAATTTTCCCCGCTATCGTTGCTTTAGCTAGGCCCGGGCCTATGTCATTTGCTACATCTAAAACAGAAACGGGTTTGTCGAACGCACGTTGGCTACCGTCAGGAAGCGTAATTACCGGCATGAAATATCCTTACACAATGGCTCATTGAAGAAAAATTGCTTATGAACCGAAAGTTAAACTGAAAAATTAGCGCAGGATTATAGCGTTTTTAGTTGAAGTTACAAACCATTGAAGGCGTATAAATGAACATTAATGTAATAATATCACTTAAAAACTAACTATCTCTAATTAGTTTTATTATTCCACATGAAATAAACCTAACAAAACGTCTTCATCCCCCCTGCTGACAACCTTATTAAAACCCAAAAGAAACAAGGCGACATCTTTTACCTGAAAAACTCTAAAATAGGAGTGAGAATTACATTTACAACGAAATTTATCGTATTGAAATTACAACACCATACAAAACTGTAACAAACTTACAGCATAGTTACTGGAAATGTATGCCAAATGGAGCAAGCTAAGTGAATAAAATTAAAAATCAATTAAACACTCCACCAGTATTTAATTGGTTTAGTCGCTATGAATATATAGAAGACAAGAGTAAACCCTCTACTCACTTTCCAAAGCAAATAACTACGCAACGAACACCTCTCGAATTTAAAGCTAAAGCTGAAACACAAAGGGTAAATACTCTTTCTATTCAGTACGACTAATAAAGGCGCAGTGGTAATTAGTTTTGATATTGCTTTATCGTTTTGTATCCACCTGAAATTCGAGTGATTATAGTAATACAACAAATGCCAAAAAAAGCCCAAGCTAACTCAGGAAATAGTGAAGGAAATAGGCAAAACCCAACAAAGAATAATATCGTTTCTGTTCCTTCTGCTAACCCATTTAAGTAATGAAAACTCTTCTTTTCAAACTGCATACGAGTAATTTTGTACTTCTCCGCCATAATCGCAAATGCCAAGAAACTACTCCCAGTCCCCATAAAAGCAGCAATAAGCGCGGCTCCCGCAATACCATTTTGCGGGGCATTTGCTAGTACGAACCCAAAAGGTACAAAGGCATAAAACGTGAAATCCAGGCAAATATCTAAAAAACCACCGGCATCACTACTCGCGTTTTGACGCCTAGCCAACTCTCCATCGATACCATCAAAAACACGGTTGAGAATAATAAACAGTAAAGCTAAATGATAATAATGAAACGCAATAAGCGGTACGCTAATCATACCAAGAAGGAAACCACAAAATGTAATATGGTCAGGCTTAACATTTGCTTTATCAAGAATGTTAATAATGGGGCGCAATAAAGCATGAGCTGCAGGTGTAACGATTTTATCTAACATGATGAGTTCAACGATATTAATTTTCCAGACACGGCATTGGCATCCTCTTTGTCATGAGTCACCATCACAACAGGCACGCTAGTTTGTTTTAATTGGTCTAAGACAAATTGGCGAGTAGTTATTTTAACCTCTTCATCCAAGTTACTAAAAGGCTCATCCAAAAGTATCGCCTTCGGCTCACTGGCCATTAATCGAAGTAGCGAAACCCGACTTTGCTGGCCACCTGAAAGAGAATCAGGCATACGCTCACCCAAACCTTCTAAATCAACGCTTTGCAAATAGTCGTGTATTATTTGTTTCTTATTCATTTGCTGCTTCATACCAAAGGCAATATTTTGCTCTACTGTCATATGCGGAAACAGCAATGCATCTTGATACATCAAACCAATTTGACGACGCTCTGTTGCCACATTATCGAGCCGTTTCCCATTTAATATAAGCGAGCCTTTAGCGTTAAAGTCTGATGATAGCTGCCCAGCTATCCAATTTAGCAAAGTCGACTTACCTGAGCCAGAACGCCCCATAATAGTTAGAAATTGCCCCGGTTCAACCTGCTCATTCACAGATAAAATAACCTTTCCATTTTGATAGATTTTTACATTTTGCAATTCAAGCAAGCTTGTTACCTCCCCGCAATAAGCCACGGCCACTGATTAAATTAGCGATTGAAAAAACCACCATGGGCATAATAATTTGAATTAACGAATACACAGATATCAGACGTCGGCTCCCTCCACTGGCTAAAGCCACCGCCTCAGTGGTGATCGTATCGATATTGCCACTTCCTCCTAATAACGTAGGCAGATACTGGCTAAAACTAATACTAGCCCCTAACGCAAACGCGACTGCAAAAGTTTGTTTTAGTAAAGGCAACTTTACTTCGACGAAAACCTTCATTTGGCTCGCACCAAGGGTTTTAGCAACGGATATTAATCGAGGGTCTAAATCTTCATATTGCTGAACAAGTGCTATCCATACATAAGGAGCAACAACCACAAAATGCAGTAGTAAGACGCTAAAAATAGGCGAAAACTCAAAATATAAGGTAACAATAAATGATGCCCCAAACATAAAAACAACCATGGGGATCAAAAGCGGGACATAGATCAACTTTGTAACCAAAGCCCTTAATTTTATTGAGCTTGAGGTGGCCTCAAGCGTGGTTACGCATAACCCCAAACAAACCAAAGCGACCGTTAATCCAATCCAAAGTCCATTGAATAATGGGGTTTGAATAGAATGTATTGCGGACATCCAGTTTTGAAGAGTAAAATTCAATGGCAACACCGATTTAAATGGCCAGTGTCCTGCAATACTTAATAAACAAATACCGAAAAAAGCTATAAGCATAAACCCAACGATAATGAAAAACAGCAGCCTAACTATGTACTTTATCGGAGCAAAAATAGTATTGGCCTTATTAGGATGAGCTAACATTAAACGTGATTTTTCGCCCAATTTTTCAATGACTATCCAAATAAATATCGATACAACCGACACCAGTATTTGTACAACAGCCAGTGCCGAAGCCGTCAACCTTTGCTGTAAATCCACATCGTTCAACGAGGTTAATAAGGTGATTGCAATTGTCGATGGAGAGCTGGGACCTAGTATTAGCGGTATTTCAATACTTGCACTGGTATAAACTAATACAGCAAAAATAGGTAGTCTTATCAAGGGATAGATTTGTGGCCAAAGGATCAATATAAAAGACGAAAAAGCGGAATAACCAAGGGACTGCGCTGCACTTACATATTGATTAAACAAGCTTGTTCTTTGCACCTGATAAATCACTGACACCATCAGCAGCATAATAAACGGAATCTCTTTTAGCGCTAAAGATAGTGTCATGACTAACCCAAAACCATCATTGGGTATAGCCCAGCTAGGTGGAAGCACAAACCCAGTAACATCGGGCGATAACATTCGTATAAGTATTCCGCTTGGCGCTAACACAAAGCCAATAGCGATAGCGGCCGCAGCATGAGGCAGTACCAAAAGAGGCCTCAAACTAGTACTCAACGACGCTAGTTTGCGCTTCTCATAATAATAAGCTGCAAATATAAGGGAGGTTATGACAGCGATTAAGATCGAAAAAACCGATGACATTATTGTTAGTCGTACACTGGAGTAAAACCCTTGGGATGAAAACAACTGATTAAAAATAGAAAAGGTAAATTGTGTTTGTTCTAACGCGGGCAAATAACCAAAAGCAGGAAGAACTACGGCTATGCTTCCTCCCAGTGCAGGTAAAATAATCAAACTACACAATAATACAGCAGGCCACTTATTAATTGTCATAACGTGCCTTCCATGCTTGTTTAAGCGGCACAATCCATGTCGGGTGAAGCTCTTTTAGTTTTCGCGTATTTGCGCTATTGCTAGCAGCACTTGGATGTATGTCATCAGAAAGAAACAAAGCTCGTTGTTGAGTATTCAACACAGTTGAATCAAGTACTGTGGCATCTCCCCATACCGACGGTTGGCTTTTCTTCGCCTGAGCAACGGGAGATAACAAGAAATTAGCGACGATTTTCGCGCCTTCAGCATTAGGTGCATTAAATGGAATGGTTACAAAATGCACATTACTTAAGCTACCATCTTCCATAAAATAACTACGTGTGGCTTTGGGTAACTCAAAACGATCTACTGCTGAGGGTATTTCTCCCGCTGAAAACGTATAAGACAGTAATATTTCTTCATCATCGAATAAACGTTTTAACCAACCACTGTCTTTGACGAAAAATTGTCCTTTACGCCACATAACTGAGTGCAATTGGTCTAAATACTGCCATAGTTGCTTTGTAACTCGATTAAACGCTTCTTCATCGTAAGGTTTAAACAAAAGCTCTTTATCGGATTCATAATCTGCATTTTGATTTAATGCCAAAAGTGCATATTTAACAAAACTTATCCCGATGAAATCATCCACATGAGGATAGGTAAATCGATAAGGAACCGTCTTAGCCCAAGCCAAAAGGGCGTTGATATCGCTTGGAGGAACAGTGAAATGTTCACTGTTGTAATAAAATACTAGGGATGCCCTCCCCCAAGGACTTTCTCTACCTAAGGTCGAAACGCCAAAATCATAGGTAATATCGCCGTTATCTAGCGCATTAGTCAGCCTGAAGTTTGGTAAATCTTCAGCCCAGCTTTCTAAAAGCAATTTATGCTCAGCCATAGATGCGAAATTTTCACCGTTTAGCCATATAAGATCTACAGTTCCTGCGGTTTTATTTGATGCTTTTTGGGTTAATACTAAGGTAACAGCATCACTAGTGTTACTGAGCTTTACATGCTTTAACTTAATTCCATGGTTACGCTCAACCTCTTCGCCTACCCAATTTATATACTGATTGATTTGAGGACTGCCTCCCCATGCGTGGAAATAAACCGTTGTTACATTATTTTGGGAGTATGCAGTTAACGAAAAAAGGGCCAGAAAGCCCCAAAAAACGTATTTTAAATAACTATTCAATACCATTTAACGACCAATCATGGTTTAAATATCGCACTCGCATTTTATTGTTCTCTAACGCATTTTTTTGCTCTTCATTTAACCCTAAAGCATCGCTGTATTGTAAAAAGAAAGTGAGACCTAAATCGTCTTGATTCCATTGAAAAAAAGAAGACAAAAACAGTGTGTTACCTTCAGCGTAATTTTTTGAGCGATCGGTTAAAAACGAGATAACCTGATCATTCAATTGAGATGATAAATCGGTTTCATTGTAAGCTTCATTGCGCAACGCAGGGCACCCTACGTTGGCACAAGTTACTGCAAAATGAATAAGAGGCTCAGCAAATACACCTTGCTCTCTAAGCTTTTCATTTTTTATCACATCAAGGCTGACATCTTCCCCTAGCAAAATTGCAATATTCTGATTCCAAGGTGAAGAAAACCTTCGTCCTAAATCTTTAATTGAAGTTAAGTTAGGATATTCATCCAAAACAAGGCCCGTGGTAAACGCATTATATGCGTTAATCAAAAACGCTAGTTGAGCCTCTTTTGACCATGTTTGATACTCTTCATCAGTTACGCTGGATAAACTAGTTAAATAGTTATCCAGCGTAGTTCTTTCTTTTTGAAAAGCAGCATAATCCACGGCGCTTGTATGACCATTATTAATAATAACAACATGCCGTTGTAGTAAGTCATTCCACGGTTCGTGAATATCCGCGAACGCTATATGACTTATCAACAATACAGACAGTGCGATTAGCTGCTTCAAAGGCTTAACCTCGTTTAAACGTGTGATACTTTTCCAGTAAAGACAGTATTTTCTCTGGTTTATTAGCTTGTTTCCATAAGCCAGCAACGTACTTATTACTTTCAGCCCACGTAGGGTAACTGTGAATGGTTCCTAAAATTTTGTTTAGTCCTAACCCGTGTTTCATCGCCAAAACAAATTCCGCTAAAAGCTCACCGGCGTTTTCACTAATAATAGTTACTCCTAGGATTTTATCACTTCCTGGGCTCACTAGTACTTTAACAAAACCAGAAGTAGCCCCTTCGGTGATTGCTCTATCCAGCTCTTCCATATCATAACGGAATACTTGATATTCAACCCCTTGCTCCTTTGCATCTCGCTCATTCAAACCAACACGAGCAATTTCAGGATCTAAGAATGTTGCCCAAGGAATGACTCGGTAGTCAACTTTGAACTTTTTAAAGGTTCCAAACAAGGTGTTGACTGCTGCATACCAGGCATGATGAGCGGCTACATGAGTAAATTGATACGGACCAACCACATCACCTGCCCCTAAAATGTGAGGAAAGTTAGTTTCTAAAAATGGGTTTGTGGTCAAGGTTCTACCCGTTTCAACACCCAGTTTTTCAAGTCCAAATCCTGTTAATCTCGCTTGTCTACCTACCGCGCACACTAATTGATCATAAGGTAAGGTTTTTTCTTCGCCCTCAAACTCAACAATCAATACCTTTTGACCATCAATGTTTTCACAGCGTAAGGCCGTGTGATTAGTCAATACAGTGACACCACTACCTTCTAGTGTTTGTCTAGCAAAATCAGCAACTTCAGTGTCTTCTCTTCCCATTAGCGCTGGAGCCATCTCAACTTGAGTCACATCAGAACCTAGACGTGAAAAGCTCTGTGCTAATTCACAACCAATCGGGCCGCCACCTAAAACCACCATTTTCTCAGGTGTAGACTCTAATTCTGCAAAAGTAGACCACAAGGTGTCACTTGTAACATACCCAGAATCTTCAATACCAGGAAGTGGTGGAACAAAGGGACGCGCTCCCGTTGCAACAACAAAGTGACGGGCCGTCATCCGGCTTACTTCGCCGTCGTTGTGCTTAATTTCTACTGTCCAAGGGTCAATAAACGTCGCATACCCTTTAACAACATCAACGCCCAAGCTAGTGTAACGCTCTACACTATCATGAGGCGCAATTTGAGCAATAACATCGTGTACACGGGCCATTACCTTTTTAAAGTTCACTTTAACTGAACCGGCTTCAAGCCCATATTTTTCAGCATTTTTACTGTAGGTTGCAACTTTTGCCGATTTTATTAGCGCTTTACTCGGCACGCAGCCGTAATTCAGACAGTCGCCGCCCATTTCTCCGGCTTCAATAAGGGTAACTTTCGCTTTTACCATTGCCGCTATATAGCTTGTGACAAGCCCAGCTGCACCCGCACCAATAACAATAAGATTGCGGTCATATTTCGCTGGTTTTTTGTAGCCTTTATAGACCTTGCGCTTTTTCACTTTGTTTACAATAGCTTTTGCAATTAACGGGAATACACCTAGCAAGACAAAGCTAATAAGAAGGTTAGGTGACAAAATACCCGACAGACTATCAATTTGCGCCAATTGAGTCCCTGCATTAACGAACACAAATGTGCCTGCTAACATACCCACTTGGCTAACCCAATAAAACGTAAAAGAACGAATACTGGTGAGTGCCATAAGCATGTTAATTACAAAGAAAGGGAACAAGGGAACTAAGCGCAATGTAAATAGATAAAACGCGCCTTCTCTTTCGATACCTTCATTAATTGATGCTAACTTTTGTGGGAACTTTTTCTGTAGTGAATCTCGCGCAACGTATCTCGCAACCCAAAACGCAAACAAAGCTCCCAGCGTACTTGCAAAAGAGCTAATTAATAAGCCCACCCACAAGCCAAATATGGCCCCTGACGCTAATGTCATAATTGCTGCACCAGGCAGTGAAAGTGCTGCCATAACAACATACACTGCAAAAAATCCAGCAATCAGTAATACCGGGTTTTGTTCTTTCCAAACAACGAAATTGTCCATTCCGCCTTTTAACCCATCTAACGTGAAATAGCTGTTTAAGCCAAAACCGAAAAACAATGCAATTAAACCGACAAACACTGCCAGTATGAGTAGTTTTTTCATTATAACGCCTTAAAAATGATAGGTTGCCGTCACACTGTAATGACGTGGCAACTCAGGAAAAACCAAGGTAGAGCCGAAGAAACCGCCTTCAAATACCGGACGGAAATTATCTTCATCAGTTAAATTAGATATATCTAATCTAACCTTTAATGCATCACTAAACGCATAACTCGCGTTCGCATTTAATGTATGTTGATCGCGAATAAACACGGTTTGTAAAAAATCTAACGGATAACTTTTTGTATAAACGGCAGAAAACCCGACGCTTAAATCTTGAGTTAAATCGACGCCACCTGCGGTGGTAACAATTTGTCTTGGAAGCCCTTGCAAACGACTGTTAGATGCAGGAAAGGCCGCAAAGTTGGGTGAACCAACCCCAGTGCCTTCAATGATATCAGGTCGGGAGTTATCAAAAGCATCTGCAACTTGAAACGACTCTTGGAATGCTGCTGAATCATCAAACTCCGCATCTAAGTAGCTGAAACTAACCGTTAGCCAATAGGTATCTTCTATGTAATACGCTTGGGTCTCAAATCCGGTTGTGGACACACCACTGTTGCTGCCATCAAGGTTACGTAAACTTCGTTCTTGATCAAATAACGCAATATCAGCATACCACGGACTACCTGAAGGTGCGTATTTTAAGCCAACTTCAAATAAGGTATTTTCAGTAGCAAAATTCTGTGCATCAATTTCGTTATTTCCATTGAGCACATTACCGCCAGCCATACTGTTCGAGGTAGATTCATTATAACTATAGGTAGCATAGCCTTGAATGCCATCAGTAAATTTATATTGAACACTTCCTTGATACGAAACTAAGGTTTCTGAAATGCTATCTTCGCCCGCCACAACACCTTCAGGTGCAATAGGATCTCGAGCTTCCACATCAAAATAGTCAGCTCTAAAACCAACAGATGTTGATAAACGTTCAGTCCACTGAGAGTCGTGTTGAACACCTAACCCCAATTGCCATGCCGTGGAGTCGGTTGTATCTGACTGATTAAAATCATTTACACCATCACCATCAATATCATAGTTACCACCTGGAGAAACAAATAATCCTGGACGTAATTCAACCAAACGACTTTGCTGGGCTTCAGTTAGTGGAATAACGCGGTTTTCAAGAGGACCACTTAAATCAATAGGTGCGTCGGCTTCAGTCGTAAATTGGCTAAACCCCAATACATCGTTGTAACGCACGTTGACGGCAAAAATGGAGTTTTGCTTTTCAGACCATTTAACATCAAGTTCACTGCGATTTTCCGCAGTAGTCGCGCCATCAATAATTTCAACAAAGCTATTTTGGGCAATCTCTTCTCTGTTTAAATATTGATAATAAGAAATATTTCTAAATGTTAAGGTATCTGACAATAAACGAGAGTACTCGCTGTGTAATATCCACGTTTGCGCACCATTGATATCATCTGGATGAGTTAACACCGTACTTCTTGGTAATACCACTTCGCCTGTAGGTGAAATTACGCCCCCAGCTCTGGCAATTTGGGTTCCGTCAGGCGCTGTACCCTGCCCTGTAATATAAATGCCGTTATCAATTAAATCTTGTGTAGGTCTGTTAAAACCTGCGTTATCAACATAATCAATATTGAAGTATTCAGCACTGATATGCCACTCACTAACGTCATCAGGTTTAAACGAATAGGCAACAAAGATATTGTCACTGTCGGTTTCAACAAAATCAAAAAAACTACCAAAGTCTTGATGCTCAGCGCTAATACGTATGCCTTGTTCACCTGGCTCTATGATATGAGAAAAATCAATTTGCGCAGAGTACTGGTCGAAGCGTCCAGCGGATAACTGTATTTTGTTATCCGTTTCCGTCAAGGGTGCTCGCTTACTGCGAAGATTAACAAATCCGCCATTGCGCTGGGTAGATCCAAACAAAGTGGGAGATGGGCCTTTAAATATATCGATTTGTTCGACGCTATTAAATGACAAAGGAATACCAAACCCGTTATTTCCGGCTTGACGACGAATTCCATTTTGGAACAATTCACCCAATTGGCCTCGTAACGTGGGCAAACTAGGGTTACCAAACCCAGAAGAGGCAAAACTATTAGGAACAATTTTCAATATGTCCTGTAAGTCTTCTATATTCAATGCTTCCCGTTGTTCAGCACTAATAGAAATACCCGCTCTAGGAATTTCAAACAGGGCTTTACCGCTTCCAAAAGGACCATCGACTGTGGCGTTTTTTGGGTTTAGGAAGTCGGAAGCACTTTGCACCCCTGTTACCGTAACCACTTCAATATCACTGGTGTCAGCAGTTTGTTCTTGGGCAAGAGAATCATATGTCATTCCCAACAAAGCCATAGAAATATAAAGCAATGAGCGTTGCATGAATCTGTTTGTTCCTTTGAGTAAACGTTATAAATTAGAATTATTTTTATAAGAGCTGTTATGAAAGACCGAATAAGTCGGTTAAAAATTTTGATAAGTTATAAATAGTATAATCTTTATAACCATTTTAACGAAAACTTTGTTTTAATAATTTAATTTTCAGGCAAACTTAAAACCCGAACTCGCTTTTTTACCTAGTAAATTACCTAGAAAAATAGCCTACCATGAAGATCATGTGGTATTTTTAAAACAAATAATAATCATATTTTACGGCAACTTATGAAGCCTTTACTGATTTTTTTGCTTCTACTACTCACACCTTTGTATTCCAATGGTTCAAATATCTACGATACTCTTCCCAAAAAAATCAATCCCAATGAACGGTATGTGTTTTATTCACACGGATACATTGTCGAAGGCACAAATCCAACCCCCGTACACCCAAGATGGGGAACGTACGACTTTCCTGCAATTGTGAATAAGCTGGCAGACCCAAATGCAACGATTATTACTGAGCACCGTCCGGCAAATACAGATCCGTTTACACATGCTCATAAATTAAAAGCTCAGGTTCAACAACTCATAAAAAATAGGGTTTCACCCCGTAACATCACATTAGTGGGCTTTTCTCGTGGTTAGTTTATTACCGCTATCACCTCTAACCTTTTGGCCAACGATGAAATTAACTACGTAATACTGGCAACTTGCACCAGTAGCTTAAGCGAGCATGAGGAAATCGTATTGTACGGCAATATTTTATCAATTTATGAAACCTCTGACAGCGTAGGATCCTGTGAACAGGTTATTCAACGCAGTGATAAAAATATTCCTTCATTCAAGGAAATAGCCCTATCCACAGGCAAAGAACACGGCGCCTTCTATCGCCCTATTGACTCATGGATTAAGCCTCTTGTTGTTTGGTTTGAAAAACAAAACAACCCTGCTCCCTATACAATGTACCAAAGTGATGTTATCGAGTTAGTCGATCCTATATCCCATCGAATTTATCCAGCTTTTATAAAACTCCCTAAGTCTTACAATAGAAAACCCAACAAAAAGTACCCCGTTGTATACGTCACCGACGCTCCCTATAGCTTTCCGTTAATTGCGGGCTCAACAAGAAACCCAATGTATAGTGGAACTATGGAGTAATCACTGACGACCGTACCTATATCGGCCATTCATTAGGCGGTTTGTTCGGCGCATATGCCTTGATGACATCACCAGATTTATTCAACAACTATATATTAAGCAGCCCTTCGGTTTGGTTTGATGATTTCTCTCTTCTAGCAATAGAACCAATTAAGCCCACAAAACCAATAGGTGTTTATGTTGCGGTAGGAAGTTTAGAACAACCAAAATATGGAGAAGGTCAAGATATGCTCAACAGCGCTAAGTTATTAACTGAAAAAATTGAAGGCCAAAATTGGCCAAATTTATCACTCAAATCCGTTGTGATTAACGATGCAACTCACTCAACGTCTTTTCCTACGTCTTCAATTCAAGGTTTGTATTGGTTTTATGGGAAAAATTTATCTGATTTGTAATTTTGAGAAGTGGTGCGTCTACCCTGACTCGAAATGATCAAATAAATACATGATAAATATAAATTAACTTTTATTTAAACAAATAGAAAGTACTATTCGTGTTACTTCTTTCTTGAGGACTTATAAGGGAAGGCATAGCAGCAAAATCAGAATCAATACGAGCGATATGACGCTCGTGCTACCTTAACAAACGCAACGAGTCTGTATATCTCAATGAAAGAGCTTAATTAAAGAGGGTTTTATTTTGCATTTTGTTATCATTATTCAAATGCAACCTTGTATATCTTATTCGATACTTCAAAGATTTTCTCCTTTTCTGCGAGTGAAGTTTTAGCTCCAGCGGATACATTAGCCATATCAAATTTAGCCGCCAATTTTGCGGACGAAATGATTGTTTGCTGCTTTTCAGTACTCACTTTTCTCTCGAAGTATTTTAACCGATTGCTTTGGTCAAAACACCCTTTCACAAACTCCACTAACTCAGCATCATGTTGCAGCCACTTTGATTGCTTGAGTAGATCTTTCTCTGGAGATCTAAATTTTGAAAGTGCTTTCGTAAAAAAACGGTTTGTTCCACCCTTGAATTCAAACACTACTGCTTTCCTATCAATTTTAGCCAGCAATTCCGAGGCTGTATTACCTAATTCAGTACTCGCGCTTACAAACTGGGTTTCGAGTTTTGCATCGGCATCAAACTCGCCAGATATTGCACTTTCAAACTTACTATCCGTAAAGATTTTCACACTTTTGGCACCAGCAAGTCTAGCCACATTGACTAACTCCGTATCTTGGCTCGTAATGAATGAATCATCAAAAAAGTTGTTGATAGGTATTAGCTCTCTGGTTTGTTGTTTTTGTAACGCAGGATGAGCTACAAGAAATTCGTCCATAACGGGCGTGTGAAGAATATAATTTGATGGTATGTTGTCAATGTCGATGTATTCTAACGCGAGAACAGAATCAAGTGCAAAAGAGCTCGGAGTCTTCTCTTCACTCGGAATCATGAAAAGCTTCTGGTCTGGTAAGCCTTCAAACATCAAGTTACATCGAAACAAAAATGCTTTTTCGCCATCAGTTTTAAACTGATCGGCATTGACTATATTTTTAATTATGTCGTTCCAAAATTCAATATCATGGACTTCTAACGCCGCCCATCTTTCAGAAAGTTCCAGCATCGAACAAGGCTCATCAAGACTATGCTCATCTAAAAACTCACAATTCGAATATTTACTTCTTATTTCATTCATACGCTCTGTTATTTCTTTTTTTTCAGCTTCGCATAATTGACCATCAGCGAACGCTGCGGTAGTTGCTAGTTTTAGTAAGAAATGAAACTCTTTTTCTTTCTCTTGTGCCATGTTTTTTTTTTGCTGATTTACGGGGGCCAATTTTTCCTCTTCAGTAAAGTAATTGTAAGCAGCAACTAATCCCGCACCCAAGCCTGCAGCGGCAAGTAATGGTAATGGCATCCTAGATCCTCTCGATGATTTGGCTAATAAATAAGTATCGGCATAACCATCAAAAAATTGAACACAAAATTTAATGCCTTGTTCTTCATAGCAAGCTTAGTCTGGCCATAAAAAGGCTAATAGATCTAATGATTAGCAGAAAAAGCCTAGCGAGGTCTAGTAGAAATGCACTGACTATTGGTCCACGACACTTGGGTTCAACAATTTCGTATTTCTGTTTATTGAAGAGAAAAGTTTAATAGAACCAAGCTTCCAATTTGTTTGGAAGCGTTCTGGAACCAGCTTGGAATTGTGGCGCTGCTTACTCTGATATTAAATATCGTTGTAATTTAAACCCAAAGGAAACTACTCATGAGCAAATTAATCATTAATCCGACCGATATCGAACATGTTCAGCAAAACGCAACACATCCGGATAAAGATATTCTGAGAATGCATATACTCGTGCAAAAGCTCGGTATATCGAAGTCCACAATTTATAATTTTTTAAAACCCACATCTAAATATTTCGATCCTGAGTTTCCCAAACCAATCAGAATAGGATTAAGAGCTACTGGCTGGTCAAAAATTGAAATTAACGCTTGGTTAGAGAAAAAGCAAAACACCAATATGGGAGGGCGATAAAGTGTTTCCGCAATACATAGCTCCGGCACGTTTGCCAAATGATACAGGCTGGTACCCTTCATTAGGCGCGTCAAATTTTAATACAATCGTAAATGACATCTCTTACGTGACCCAAGCTGAAAAGGGAATGGTTGCTGCAAATGTACTGTGTTGTATGGCAGCTAGTATTCAAAATCTTGTTATTATAGAAACTCCTCAAAAGTTTAAAATGAACGCATGTATGCAAATAGCCGTTGCTGCTGGCTCTGGAGAGCGAAAGTCCGCACACGACAAAATCTGCATGTCGCCATTTAAGACTTCACGAAAGGAGATTCATGGCTCCATAAAAAAAAGCGCTAAAGAAGAGGATTCAAAACACGGAGAAAACCCTGTCTTATTACCACAAATCATAATAGAAAATTCAACCCATGCCGCTCTCGTACAAGAATTACAGGAGTTTAATTCAGTTTATATAAGTACTGCTGAAGGAGAAAACTTTGTAAAAAGTGAAATAGCATCGAAAACAGCAACATTGAATTCAATATTTTCGGGAGAGTCAATTTCTTTTTCTACTAAACAAAATGGACAAGTATATCTTGACGACGCAAAGGTCAGTTTAAAGCTTCTTTGTCAGCCAGTCCCATTAAAGCATTTTTTCTCATCAAAGGGTCTAACGGAAAATGGTGCTCTAGCAAGGTGTATCGTATACCAAGCACCAAAGCTCTCCGGTACAAGGAGAATCGTAATACCAGATGAGAATTGTGATGGAATTCAACTTTACGAGGGCCTTATTAAAGATAACCTATTATGTTCCTACAACAATCCACAAATGATTACAGTAAAGCTTACAACTGATGCAGCAGGATTATCATTATCAACACTACAAAGTATCGAAAATGAGATGGGTCCTGGCGGTCGCTTTGAAAACTGTAATGATCATGCCTCTAAACTTGGGGATAACATATTTAAGGTTGCATTATGTATGGCACGCTTCGAAAACCCTGAGGCTCAAAGTATTAACGTACAAAATATTCGTGATGCAATAGACCTGGTGTTTTTCTATAGCAATTCGTATCGCCAACATTTTGTGCCACCGACAAAATTTGAACAGAACTATCTACTTTTATGCAAATGGTTTAATAAAAAGGTTGATTGTGGACAACCAATTTTGTCAAAAAGCTATTTATTACAATATGGCCCAAAAAGCTTGAGATGGGTGGACAAATTAAATCCAATACTAGAATACATGTTAAATCGACGCGAAATATATATTCAACCTGTGTTTGGCATTGTGTTTATAAGCTTACGACCGAGTACCGTTTTCCTAAATGAATACAATGTTCAGCCTTTTCTTGAACGACATGGCAATGCTTAATTTACAGATATGATGGTATCTATATGTGATGCCATCTTTTTCGACTCAACCAGCACTTTTCTTATTCGTTGAACTCGGTATTCCTTGCTCAAACCCGGCGTCATTATGTTTTTAGTAAAAATAGGTTTATTAGTTCTATTATTGTCAGCAAAAACTTCATTGGGTAATACGCCCTCAGCAAATTCAGATTTAAATAATTCTTTTTCGCAGCATAAAAAAACTAACAATAGCAGCAGGTCCTGTTCGAAAACTCTTTCAATTGCACTTTCCTGAATATTGAGCTCCAAAATATTGATACTAAAGCACAACCATTTTCGACAATTAGGTGTTAACTTTAGACATTGTTTTTTAGGGTTCGCAAGTCTTAGAAAATACTGAGCATTCTCCTTTCCCCCTGTTAACCCACATTTTTTCAAGAGTGACTGAGCTTGCAATATCTGCTGCTCGCATTGTGGGTCGATTGGCTCCTGTTGGCTAGCCTTTTGTTGTTTCCATTTATCAAGTAGTGCTTGAAAAGCCTTTGAAATATCGCTCGACAAGGAAAGCCTCTCATATAACATTTTGTCTATAGCGTTTTCCGGCGTTTTTGATTGCTGTTGAATAACGTAATAGTTTTCAAGATCGCTGGTAATCGGAACCCTTACAGGGTTAAACTTTTGATAGCTTTTAGCATCTCTAGAATCAACTAAACAAAATCTAAGTGTAGAACCGAAACCCTGTTCGTAACACCTACGTTTAAAAACATCAATTTTTCTATAATCGTTGCTGGTGACGAGGTGTTTAAACTTTTTATACTTTCTGCCAAAGATATGACACTCTCGGGCCTCTTGCTCGATTTCAAGTTTATAGTCTTTTGCAGTTACTCTCTTTAACATGGGTGAATTATTAAATGCTATTGGCACATGTTCCCATCCTGAATCAAAAAAAAGACAACTGATTGAGGTTATATCTTGATTTTCTTGAAAGCCTATTTTATCTAGCATGTTTTTTGGTACTTCTAGCAGTTTCACATTATCGATTCGCTGAAAATAAACACCATGGTTTTCAGTGAACGAAAAACTATCTAGCTCTTTAGAGTAAGGGAATCGATAATCAAAACATGTATAGACAAAAAAAGACTTTGGAACTTTAAGCACCAAAGAAAGCTCAGCATTCTGAAGCATTGAAAAAAGCTCGTTGATGCTAATTTTCAACTCGGAAATTAGCGCAACTACGCTCACAACTTTTTGTTTGTATTTCATTTCTATTTACAACATTTATACGTTTTTAATATTGATCTCCAGCGACTCTCTTAACGAGCACTGAATGCTTCCGTCTGGTAATAATCTTCGAGTAACTTTTGGAACGAAAAAGGCCTTATTAACAACGGTTTTTAAGTGAAACAGTGCCATAATACCTCAGGTAAAGGGGGATCTATACGTAATTTATAACCGAGACTTATACCCATTGTATGAACCTAGTGAAAATCAGGAAACTACAATGAATAAAAAAACTGTAACTGGAAGGAAATGGATGACTCAACCAATAATGGACATCCACAATGGTTGTTACACCAATATTCTGCAACGTATTAATGAACTGCTAATCTATACGTCTAAGCGATATGCAAAAGTACTGACTATCCAAGGTATCTTGCATCTTCCTGATAGTTATAACTATAACGATACTGAAGTCATTACACGGTTCTTTAAATCGCTAAATGAGAAACTCAATTATCAGTATTCGAAAGCCCTACGTAATAGTAAGCATGCCAATTGGCCTGGGATGGAGTATATCTGGGTGAGAGAGGTAGGTAGCGATAACCGTTCACCTGGTAAGCCTCATTATCATTTTTGTATATTCCTCAATGGCCATGCTTATTCTAGACTCGGGATCTATTGTCCAGAACAACAAACACTATTTAGCAAAATCGTCCATTCGTGGCGGAGCGCGCTTGAGACCAAATTTTTATACTCGCCGTTTGTATTTAGTCCGTCTTTAGTTACATTTACTAAGAACGGTCAAACGCGCTTGGAACGTTATGATGGGAACAGCTTAGACTCTTTTAACCGTGAGCACGCAAATGAATACCGAAAACTCTTTCTCCGGCTAAGCTATTTTGCGAAGGTAAATACCAAAACCAGTAATGATGGCATCCGAAACTTTGGGTCTTCTCGGATACCAAGAAACTATGAAGCCGTAAATCGACACGCAGGGCAGTATACTACAAAACAAGGTGTCTAAAATCTGCATCTATGTCCTGCTGCGTAATCCCTATATATCGAAGGGTCTGCGCCTGAGAGGAGTGCCTAAGCATCTTCATTACGCGAGCAATATCGTTCGTTTGCTTGTAAAGATGATAACCTCTGGTCTTCCGCATTGAATGTGTACCAAGGGCAATACCCAGCTCCTGCCCTACTTCCTGAAACGCTTTGGACACAATTCGTCGCGACAATTGACGGGGCTGTTTATTGATTACGAAGCGACTACGATGAGACTGAAACACGTAGTCATGAGTCGGATGTGTTGTTTTAATGCGATTTACAATCTCTAGCGCTCGTTGGTTGAGCGCGATTCGAGCAATCTTTCCAGTTTTGGACTCACGTACCAATAGCTTATCTTCGTCGATATCGTCGAATCGAATAGAAAGTAAATCAGATATTCTTAATGCTACATTTACACCGACGTCCCACACGTCGGCTATCTGCTGTCCATAGCGTTTGGACAACAATATGCTCATTAATTTAATGGTGTTAGGATCTTTAATAGCGTGAACTTCAGACATGTTAAGTACCGATTTGTTTAAAATATTGATAAAACGGGAACTAAATGGCATATCAGCACATCAAGCCCCTATTTTTAAAGGGATGTAATGTTCCCAAAAGACCATATTGGGAACATTGATGACATCGTCTATAGCACCCCCCGTTCGGCAAAAGACACGCAGTCACGACCTACAATAACATGGTCAAGCACTGGCACATCAATCAGCGCAAGCGCCTCTTTGAGTTTGTGCGTAATGTCTTTGTCAGATTGGGAAGGCTCAGCGATCCCCGAGGGATGGTTGTGAACCAAGATTACCGCTGCACTGTTGTGCACGAGAACCGTTTTAACGACTTCACGCGGATAAACCGCTGCAGCATTGATGGTTCCCCGAAAAAGCTCTTCAAACTCAATGAGATGATGCTGAGAATTTAAATGCATGATGCAAAAGGTCTCGTGTCCCAATGACGTGAGCTTGAACTGCAAAAAAGACTTGGTTTCAGCTATCGAGCTAAACGCGGGTGACTGAGTAAGCTTCTCTTCCAAGATATTGGCAGCAGAGGCCAGAATATCTGTTTCGGAATAGGTGTCGATAATATTTGGGCTAATTGGCATTTTCATTTCCTCTAATGTTATTAATGCCAATAGGTGATGTAGGTGCAAAAAAATGTGGGATGTGGCATAAGGGACCTCACGGCCCCTTTTTCAAGTTATCGTATCCTCCGCTTGGCCCAATTATAACCAGCTATGACGCCAGTGATAAAAAGCTCAATCCAGGGTTTGATTGTTGGAACTGGAGTCATTGACTTACTCCTTTTGACAGAAACTCAAAAAGACTTACACCGGTAATGAAACCAGCAACAAATGTAATTGGCATATTGCGCCTCCTTATCGCTTTAAAAGAAATACAGGCCTTTAAGGGGCTCTGCATAGCGATGATGTAGGTATGAAAATTGTTCGAAAAAGTTTTTTATTAAAATAACCCATCCGATATCTAAATATAAATAGATGGCGGAGGATAGCCTTCCGAAACCTGTTTATTCGGTAGCCGAAAGCCCTTTACTGGTTTGAGGACGAATTGAAGAACTGAGTAGTCGAAAAGGTAGAAGCAAGATAAACTAGAAATTCAATGGTTCTAGACAAACCTTTAGGTTTATTGTCTCATAGAGCTTGTTTAGATAAGGGAGTTATCAAGTTGAACAATCCAGAAACACATCGAAAACTAATCACTAATATTTTGTCAGACAGCACTCTTCATAAACATCAAATCGATGCTGCACAAAAAACCTTTTCTGCTTTTGATGGTGACCATATACGAGCAGTTGTAACTACTGCCGAAATGCAGGCAGGTAAATCAGGTATAGCGCTTGCGCTTTGTTGTTTTCAAAGATTAAGCCTTGCTGACACCGACATTTGCGATCGTAAACAACTGAAAGATACTCTTTATCTCGTCACAATGCCTGATACGGCTCTAAGAGACCAGGCTGAAGACGATCTGAAATTAGCAAAGAATGTTGTAGTAAGTAATTTTGTTAATTTTGAAAAAGCGCTTGAAAACGACTTTAAGGGTAACCCTCCAAAGTTGATTATTATCGATGAGTGCCACTACGGCTCTAACATAACTGGTATTCGCTATAGCAGAATTTTCGATTATCTTGAGAAAGAAAACGATAGCTGCAAAGTTGTTTTTATATCTGCTACCCCATTCGGGGCTCTCTACGGAGCTGAAACCGAATATGAAGAGGCTATAGAGATAAGCTCGGCAGCAGAAAAAGAACACGATGAAGAATTACTCGAAGAGTTTCGCGAAGCCGCTGATAAAGCCCTAAAGGATTCTATACTTCGTCGTGACTTCGGAACGCGCCTGGTTTTCCATAAAACCAGCGATGAATATTATGGCGTAAGAAAAATGCTTAAAAATGGGCGCCTAATCAACTTGGATGATGAGTGTAGAAACTTCTTGGTCGAATCAAATCAACGCTCAAAATTTATGGAACAATTTAAGCGGTATGAAGGCATGGGGTGGTCTCTCATTCGAGTACCTGCGGGAACCGCAATGGATGCAAAACAGTTCTTAATCTCTCAGGGAATTGATGTGCACAACATATTTATTTTGGGTAACTCACTCTCTGGTGTTCCCGAAGATCAATTATCAACCATAGATAGATTCAAAAAAGACTTTGAAGATGCGCAGCTATTTGGGGATAAACTTGTTGCAATAACGGTTGCAGGCTGTCGCGCAGGTATTAACTTCGGTGCGATGATGAAAAATAATCTTATATCAACATGGGATAGCACGGTTGCCAGTGTTGCTGCAGTGGTCCAGGCTAACGTCGGTCGAGCATGTGGTTATCACGGCAACTACACTTCACTGCACTTCACCAATGGTAATGCAGCTGAAGCTTATGGAGCTACATTAGATTATCTAGAGCGAACATGCTCAGATCATGCAGCATCTGATTTTGATGGATTAAAAGAGTTTTTCGAAGATATTTGCCAGGAATATCACGTAAATGGATTAGATGTCGGTATAACCATCAAATATAAAAGACGCCGTCCTATTGGCGATGTGGAGACTTATTCAACCGATGGATACATCGCTGTTCCGGGTAAGTTATTAGAGCCAGACCTTGACTTTACTGAGTATACCAGCGACAAAACATTGCTATCCGCTATTTCTATTTTACGTGAAGAGTTCACTAAGAATGGTGCCCCTTCTGTAAAGGGAAACAGAGCATTGAGAGGTAAAAAGAAAAACTGGATAAAGGCTCAATGGGTTAATGGTGACAGCTACGATAACCCAGAAAAAGCAGGTATTGACGGGCCACAGAAAGAAAGAACTATCATGCTGACTAACAAAATGGACAATGGAGAGTATGTAGAATTTAATCGCGTGGTAGCGCCTGGTTCAGGTGAATTGACTGAAGACAAATTAGTCACTGCAACGGTGTTTAGCGTCTACAATATCTCTCGCCGAAAAGTTATTAAAACTATAATGACAGAGCATGATGTTTGGGACATGTGCGACCATTTTGGGATACCAAGGGACGATACAATGTTCGTCTTATACAAACGTGGTGAATATAACACCGAACGAAGTTTAGCGAAAAAAGCACATAATGAATTACCAGAAGATACTGGAACACTAAGTGATGAATCTCAGTTTTCAGCGGTTTAAAAAATGAGTTTTAACGCAGAACAACACCGGTTGATTATTGATGAAATCTTAGATGCCAATACATTTAATCATCAAAGAAGCGCCGCGTCTAAAGCACATGCTAAATTTGCAGGTGGTAGTCGAGCTGTCGTAATTGCGGCAGAAATGCAGTCTGGAAAATCAGGTATTGCGTTGGCTTTAGCGTGTTATCAACGTAAATCACTTTCTGATATTGAGATTGTTAACAGAAAGCTCTTAAAAGATACGCTCTACTTAGTGACGATGGCGGATGTGGCGCTCCAGAACCAAGCAAAAACAGATCTAGAGGCTGCTAAAAACGTCGTCATCAGCAATTTCACCAACTACGAATTAGCATTAAAAGCTTATTTTAAGCATCAATCGCCTAAACTTATCATTATCGATGAGTGTCACTTTGGCTCAGGAAACGAAAGTGTCCGATACGATCGAATTTTCAATTACCTGGAAAAGGAAAATCAAGACTGTAAAGTTGCATTTGTATCTGCAACTCCCTTCAGCGCGTTATATGCTGCGGGTGAAAGTTCTATTCTTCGCCATAATTTCCATACATCATTAGTTTTTCATAAAAAGAGTGCTGAGTACCATGGAATCCGGCAAATGCACCACAACAATCAGATTGTGAAATTGGATGAAAATCACAGGGATTTTTGTGAAGAATCACTTTTACGCAATCGATTCATTAGACAATTTCAAGAACATGAAGGGTTCGGCTGGTCATTAGTGAGAGTCCCAAGCAGTCTAGCAAAAGTCGCAAGGGATTTACTCGTAGATAAGGGAATAGACGAAGCACAAATACATGTTATAGGTCAAAAGTTAAGCGGGTTAGAGGAGCACGAAGTTTGTTCACTTGACGACTTCAAGCATGAATTTGAGACTGCCAACCTTTTCGATGACAAGCTGATAGCCATAACTGTAGCAGGATTTCGAGCAGGCGTTAATTTTGGACAAGATATGAAAGATACGCTTATAAGTACCTGGGATAGTACCATTGCAAATATTGCCGCTGTAGTTCAGGCTAATATTGGTAGAGCTTGTGGTTATCACCATAACAAAACGGCTAAACACTATACCAATTTAGATGCTGTCAGGGCGTATAGTGAATTACTCGATCACCTTGAATCTAGAGACGAAGGTAATGATTTTTCAGGTTTACAGGAGGTCTTTGAAAAAATCTGCACAAGATACGATGTTAAAGGCTTTGATAGAGGAACAACCATCGCCAATGAACCTAACCATTATGTTTCTAGAAAGCTAGATGATAGCCAGACTTATCTTACCTCTAATTTTATCGTTGTACCTGGAAAATTAGATGTACCTGATTTTGATTACTCGGCATGGACTGTTGAAAAAGACGTTTTGGAAGCTATTGCGCTTATAAGGGAAGAATTACTACATGATGGTGGCCCTTATCGGAAAAAAGGGAGAGCATTAAGAGGAGCACACCAAAATTGGATCAAAGCTCAATGGGTGAATGGTGCTACCTATGATGATGGTACTGCTAGTTGCGCTAAATCAAGGGCCCTATATTTCACATCAAAATTACGTCAGGGTGAGCCTGTTCAATTTAACGAAATTGTAAATCCGGGGGGCGGTGAAAAAACAGAGGATAAACGCGTTATGGCTAGTATATTCAGCACGTTTAACCTATCTGGTCAAATGAATGCATTCAAACGAGCAATGGATATGGATGACATGGATGAGATTAGTCAGTTACTCAATGTAGAATTAGATAACACCGTAATACTGTTGTATGTACGCGGTGACTATTCAGAAGTCCTAAGCCAAGAAAAACAAAGCGTTAGTCTAGAAAGAACGAGAATTAAAAATAATTCGGTATTTTAAAGCGCGTACATTTAAAGCCTCACTTGTTTACTGAGCTCAGTAAAGGCCGTGTTCTACCACACGGCCTTTATACGCTTTTTCGTTAGATTTTCGTCAATAGTAGTTCAGGTGTCAAGCATTCTTGAATTGAAAGGCCACCATGATTGTAGTGGTCGCCTTTCACGAATGCTGATATACCTGGGGCAAGAGCTACAGATACCGAAGGGTTCCAATACCAAGGCATAACCATGCCATCGTGTTGAACATTATCTTTTAAAATAGCACACCGACGCTGGCGGTTTTTACCTAAAGATTTGTGTAATTCACCTTTAGGAAGCCCATCAGGAACCCAGAGCCAGCCGTGGTCTGTCACTATTTTTATATTCATCCACCCTGCATCAAACAGGCTTACAACTCTTGCAACCACATCATCTAAGATTTGATCTATAAACAAAGGCATTTTTCTTTGTTGTTCATGCCCCATATGATCTAAATCACCGGTCTGAACCCATGCAAACCCTTTAGGGTCACCTGTTTCTAAACCATCAAGGTATTGCCAACCTTTTTCATCAAGCAATCGTTTTAAATGATGGCTACTAAATGAAGATTTATTCAAACTAACGGACGGAATGAAATCATCATTCTCTTCAATACCTGTAAGCATGTTAGCTACTGGCGTTACCGCAGCTTTTGCTGTTGCTGTTAGCGAAGGAATGGCTGACCATTTAGAATTTAATTCTGATGTTACACCTTTATCATTTAACTTTTCTTCTAATATTTTTGCCGTATCAAATCTCAATCCATCAACAAAAAATACTACCTGCCCACCGACACTGTAGTTTGCAGTGCTCTCTTTAACTTGGTTTTTATTACCAGGGTAACCATGTTGCTCCACTAATTGCTGAAAGCGTAATGTCGTTTGCTCTAACCAGGGCGAATAAATTATACCTAAAAGCTTAGCTACAACTTCTTGCTGATGAATATCCTTAGCTAAATACATCGCCTTAATAACACATTGATCAGCCTGCCAAAAACGTTCTTGATAATGACTTGCCATCATCTCTGGCGTAGTGCCTGAATACACAATTTCAGTATGCTCAATAGCACGAGTTACATATTCAAGAATTTGTAACCAACCGCAATGCCCAAGGTTATACCAGATCCAATCTTTTCGGCCTTTTTGCTCTGTCCAAAGCGCCACTAACTCCTGGCTAATAGTGTCACGAGGCTTTTCATCAACAGCAAAAAAATACGACTCAATAGCCGCTTCGTCTTTAATGTTTTCTGAAAAGTAATTTTCTGGATTAACAACCGCTAAGCCATCTGCTTCAACGGTTTTAAGTTTTTCTACCAACAATGGTAAGTTGCCAGCGGTATCTTCAAATCGCTGCCAAACTGCTTGCCACTCTCCTTCTGCAGCACATAAAAGTTTTAAAGCCGCAGGTATACTTTTTTCATCAGGAGTAAAAGAAAATTGTGATTGGCATGACTGTAGAAAAATATCCCATTTAGAGTCTTGCCATTGAGAGCGCTTCTCGCTTGGATCATTTAACCAACCTAAAATATCTTTTGTTGGGTCATCCAACACCAAAGAAATGAAATCTTCAGATTCTAACTTTTTCCCTTTCAGATTGGCATCAGGTGTTTCTAGCAGATCAGGTAATACATTCAATATCGCCTGCTGGGTACTCTTATCTTTGGCAAGGTCAAGTTCAATACCCACTTTAGGGTTTGTCAGAAAAGAAGAAACTGTCCAGTCCCTACCAGCCGTATTATAAGCCCACCAACATCCTCTATATTGAAGTTCAGCTAACGGCTTTAAAAAGTCTGGACAAGATTCAATTGCCCTTAGTTCCTTTCTACCTACTCCAGGTAAATAAATAATAGGCGTTTTATCTTCAGGCAAAATACAGTCATCTAGTTTTCCTGCAATAGCACACTTCACCCAAATTGCTGGGCCAATCCTTTCTTCAGGTTTATAGTCTCCGAGTTCAATTAACTCTGGCAAATGCTGTTTGATAAACGGCATAGCAGACTGCCACTGCTTATCAATGTCTGTCCACAATATAGCTGCAGGAGCGACTTGTACTGATTTATTATAGGTTGCAGAATTTCTAAGCTGCTCAATTAAGTAATTAATAATTAACATTGAGATCCCAATGCTTTTTACAAAGCTCTACTAATTCTTGTTGGCGACGCTGTAATACGTCAGGTGTCCACACCGGTTCTTTAAGTACTTGAGTGGTTAGTACGTAAGATGAAACACCACTTTTCCCACCAAAGTAAGCGTTTTTCTTTCTTTCAAATTCAAAGTTAGATGCTTGTGAGTTTCTGCGTTGTGTTAAGGGTACTAAATTTGCCAATCGATGCGTCCAAGCCTTTCTTTCTTCAACATCTGGCCAATTAGCTTCCCACTCACTGCCTTCTTCAACTGTTTGAGGTAAAACATGTTCAATAGTCAGTACTGAGTGGTTATATCTAGCGGCACCATCAGTTAAGAAAGAGTCTGTACGAAGAATAAGGTAATTACGTCTCCGAGCTGTCAACAAATACACGTTGCCATTAATTGCATTTATAAAGTCTTCTATTTCACTCTTCCTTAATTCAACGGAATCAATCGCTGAATTGTTTAAGTGTTGTATCTCTTGTATCACTTCAGCATAGCGCTCAATTCTTTGATTAATATTTGCTGCACATACATGTAATTTAGCGGCTAATCGCTCTAGCTTTGCAATAAAATCAATTACAGCGTCACTATCTGAGCCATACTTGGCAATATAACTAATCGCCACAGGTAACCAGTCAGAGTTATCTATCCTGTTTAACCAATATAAAGTCTGGTTAATATCTCCAGCATTATTACTTGATTGGTAAATACAATCTCTGGCAATTAAATAAGCGTCAGCAAAAGGAGTGATAACTTCATTAATTAATACTTCCGGATCTGGCGTTTGGGATAATACATGCTCTCTAAACTCTTCGAGCAATGCTCGTTTAGATTTGCTTCTCGCATAAATCATTCGAATATAGGTTAAAAGATCATTTAACCCTTCTCTGCCTGTTTCTACTTCAATTTCTTCCCATTTATCATTAAATTGATCACGTTTTTGCTCAGCAATCTTTCCAATGGCGTCAGCTTTTATTAAATCAGAAGGGAGTAGGTCTAAACCTCGATTATTCAATACGGAAAACACTCGAAAGGCTGATTGCTGGCTTGGAGATGTTACGGCAACCAGAAAGCAACGAGTCATTAGAAATACGCCAAAATCAATTAATGAATCTTCTGAATTGAAGCTTTTACTAAGCTTATTCTGCAACAATAACGCATTACTGCGTATATTGACTTGAGACTCATTAGCTAGCGTTGCTTCATCAAGCTCTGTAAGGCTTTCAAATTTAAGAGCTTGTACAGTATTTACAAAAAACTCTCTATCTCGTTGGCGTAGCGCTAAGCGAGGTTTTGAAGGTATTCCCTGAAATTTTTTTCCTGGCTCTTGAATATATGAAAAGCATTCACTGCGTGCTTCGTCATCTTCAATTAGAGATGTCAGTGCGGCTATTAGAATTGTTAAAGTAGTCAGACGTTGCTGACCATCAATAACTTGTGAATGAGGCTTATTCTCCTCCTTCACTAAAACAATGCTTCCTAAAAAGTAGCTTTCATCTTCTTCATGGCGGTAGAAATCAAACAGGTCATCGAATAACTCTCCCGCCTGTTCTGTTGTCCATGCATATGGGCGTTGATAAGGCGGAATTTCATAGTCAAAGTCTGAACTAAAGATCTTTGAAAGAGCGTACTCTGCACCTGTGATATTTTTGGACATCCGTTTATTCCTTAGCTTCTTTTGCCGCTCGTTTAACCGCCAACGATAAATGATGTTCGTTAATACGATCGCCTTGTTTACCGCCGTATTCTAGGCCTAAGTTAAACCATGGGGCTGATTCGACGTCTGTGCCTCGGTCTTTTTTCCAATGAATATTCGGTTTTGCTCGTAAAACACCAGCGCCTTTTTTACCAACGTCTTTGGAAAGCATAAATGGACGGATATTCAATCGAACACCATCATTTAGATCTGGGTTCCAGCCTATAGGTTGCTCTTCAAGTGACTTCCAGCGAACAAAAATATCTAATCCTTCTTCACCTTCTAATATCGCTTCTAGTTGTATTTTTAAATTTTCCGCTGCAGTTAAACGGATATCGGCACCGTCAGAACCTTCGACTAGTTGACGTTTTTGATTACTTATCCAATCATCTAGATAAGTATAAATAAGGCGCTCTAAGCCTTTATGATCGAGCTGGTGGTAGTTAACTAAAGCCGAGAAGCCATCTTTTAAACCATCCCAAATGTGCCAAATAAACGGACGGTGTTGGAAAAGTTTGCAATGTTGTTCAAAGAATTTATCGCGCAACCAACTCTCTAAATCTTTGGCTTTAACCGTTTTAAGTAAGCTAGTTTCGACCGAGCTATCCCAAGCATCGCCATAAGCTTTTAACAACATGGCTTCTAACCGTTTGGCTGCAGACTTCTCACCACGGACGGCAGGGATACAAACAATACCGTCATCATCAACTAAATCTGCAAAGTCAGCATTCTTCTTCATCACTTCGCGCATTTCAGGCGCAAGTTCCATTTCAGGATCAAGCTCAGCAGGCCATTGATAACTAAGTAAACGAGCAACAGTCACTTGAAGAACAGTGTCATCCTGGCGTAATTTATCTGCTGAGGTAGTTCTAGATTCTTCACCCCAAATAACTGATGCGCATGGATGACCGTGAAAGATCAATTGAGTTGAATCATTTGAATATGGTAGAGGAAGTCCATTGGGGTATTTATCAGCTGCAACTTTTTTCCAGGCATTTAAATCACAAGGAATTTCAACAAAGCTCTGATCGGTAATCTTAAGTTGTTGATTTCTGAGTCTGACCTCTGTAGTAAACTCTCCACTTGCACAAAAACACCATAGTGCGGGAATTAAGCTCGGATCATTTGGAATAAGAACTGAAACATTATTGTCAAACAGTTCGCCCCCATAGAGAGTAACTGGTAAAGCTCCTGTAGCACTAACTATTACGCCTTTTTTACCCCAAGCTTTTTCACCTCTTAGCCAAGAATAAATTCCCCCTTCCCCTAGTCTTTCCTTTAAAAATGAAAGAAACTGGCCATTGCCTTTTTCCCAAAGAAATATATTACTTCCACCTCCATAATGAGAAGTTTGTTTAGTTGATGTGGACTGACGTGCCCAAGCTTGATCGTGAAAGGAGCATTCCCAATAAGTTCTGCCGAAGCGAGGATAATCACCAGAGCAAATTCCCAGGTTACTAGTTGCATTGTTTGATAGTTCTTCAATATCACTTTGGCTTTCAAAATTAATTTTACTTCCGGAGCTTTCAATTAATACTTTATGCTCTACCTTAAAAATTTGAGTCTGTCTTAAGCTATTAGCCTTGTCACTTGCCGTTTTATCAATACTGACATCAACCCCTACAAGATTGGACTCAGTCTCGGAAGAAGACTTATCAATAGCAGTCAATATGACATTTACTACTTCACCACTAATTGTATCAAATGCTCTGGTTCCTAACCTTGCCAAAAATTTAATTGTATTCTTCGTCAACAATTCTTCTCGTTGTTTTCGAAAGCTAGATAAGAATAACCAATTTTGTGGTGTAACTAATTGGCTATGACCTGAATCAGTCAAAAGTTTTAGTATTCTATCAATAAAGATGTTCGCCAAATCTGCTTTTGAGTTTGGATAAAATTCATTTGAAAAATCTTTTAGTTCATCATCAAACTTATTGTTTGCTAAATAAGGAACGTTGGTGAGCACCCATTGATATTTATTAGATAAAAGATCTGCGGCAATAGCTAGCCCTTTCGCTGCAGCTTTGGCTTCACTACTAGCCTCATTTCTTTTTAAAAAAGAATTTTCCAATAACATCCAAGGTGGGTTTTGGTTTTCTTCTAAAGCGTTAACAGGCTCTATTAAACTGCCTAAGGTCTGCGCTTCTTTAAATGTCATTTGCATCCATGATATTGCATCTGTTAATGCTTCGTCACCTTTTGCTAAGTCTTTCCATTCTTTTTGTGCTTCAGCAATCGACATACCTGAACAGGCTAATTGAAGTTCAGGCAATTGACGATAACCGCCAGCATTTGGATAGCGCCAGGCCTCTAAAGCTAGAGCAAAAGCAGCTAATTCAACGCAGCGTTGGTCAAGTTCTAAGCCATGAATGTTATCTCTTAATACTGCATCTATGGCTTGTTTTTCCGTTAACCCTTCTAATTCCACTCGCATCGGGACTAACATTAGGAATATAGCGACTAGGAAGTGACCTGAACCACAACAAGGATCAAGTGTTTTTAATTCTGACAAATGCTCTGGCCATTTTTCAAATGTACCTGCCGCTGGCTGCCATTGCTCTGAACCCTCTTCTTTTTTAGAAAAGCGAAGGTATTCCAGAGAAACCCCTGGAATAGATGCCAACTCTCTTAGCTCCTGCTCGTTGTTAGCACGAGTCAAGTCATCTCGAGTAAGACGTTCATTAGCCCACCAAGCACCTAATGCATTATCGAGCAGAAAACTCACCATATAAGGTTCTGTAAATAACTGGGTAACAGGACTTAGCTCTTGTGCTCCAATTCTCACACCTGATTTATTTACTTCTTCTTTCTTCTTGGTTTGCCAGAATTGGTAACTCCAACCGAGGCTGTCTTGTGCTTGGTAGGTTTGTGGATCGAGCTTTGATATTAAACTTTCTAGTTCATCAACACGGTTCATTGAAAGCTTTACTTCAAACACGGGCGAGTCAGCGCGGAAGATTTGCGGCAGCATTTTTTGAGCTAAACGTCCTGCGAGTTCCCAGCCGTCTTTACAATCATCTTCCTCTTCGGCAAGCTCAAAACATTCATCTAACGTAACCGGCGTTTGAGGGTCGTACATTAACAAGTTACTTTGCTCTAAAAATCGAGCAAATAACATGCGATGCCAATGCTCGTATGCCATTTCATTAGTCAAACGCGTTACTTCTTGTTTACCGTCTGATAAGCGATCACCAAGTTGACGAGCATGGGCACGTAGTTTATTTCGCAGCACTTTTTCGTTGTCTTTTAAATAGCTTGGTGCTTGGCTATCAGCTACACCCAAACGCTGCAAGTTTTCCTTCACTGCGGCTTCTACAATGTCTCGGGCTC
The DNA here is from genome assembly GCF_017368475.1 of Alteromonas sp. 5E99-2. Classification (GTDB taxonomy): domain Bacteria; phylum Pseudomonadota; class Gammaproteobacteria; order Enterobacterales; family Alteromonadaceae; genus Alteromonas_F. The sequence goes on along the minus strand of NZ_JAFNJE010000003.1, from coordinate 82,963 downwards.
TAATTACTGTATCTTCAAGCTTCTTTCTCAGCGCTTTATCCAGTGGCTGTCTCATATTTCGTCTCTAACTTTTTATTATCTCTGTCGCTAACCAGCAAAAATTATGTGGCCAGTTGTTGTAAATGCCATATATTAAGACGGCATTACAGGTCCATTATCCAATTGAGTTCGGAGTTCTGACTCCACATATTTCAGCCAATCTTGTAATTCTTGTTCTGTTTTTATAATTGGCTTATTTAAACGACAGTATTGCGTTTTAGGTTGAAGCTCTGTGATCGCGTCTTTTAACACTTGGCTGAAAATTCCAGGTAATGCGGCTGTTTTGTCATTCCATTGGTTAAAGCTTATTTCGTCTAACGAATTTAGTACCTCGTCTAATTCACTCACATTGATACTTGGGATATCTGCAAGGTTGCGATTAGCTAAGAATGAATCACGTTTGGCTTCATCAAGCTGTTGCCAGTTTTCGTCATCTAATAGATCAGACATACATGCTTGATATTCTTCTTCGTAATTTGCTCTGTGAGCGGTAACACCATCTCTCAACGCATTGGTCGCTTTCTTGATTAATGGTTCAACCGGGCATGGATCGTCCAACAAACTGCGATTGGAAAGAATAGCTTCTTGCTCTTTTTCTAGGTCATTAAATACCGCTAGGCCTCTACAGTAGTCCATTGCGCTTAGCAGTTTTTGCCATAGCTTACTTCTTTGTTGGGCTTTGTCGGCGAGTCGCTTCCAATTTTCAAAATCAGCGAGTAACTGGTCCTTATGCTCAAATGCTTTTTGTAGCTGGTCGTTACCCGAGTACATTTCTAATTCAGATAACAATTTTGTACTTGGCGCTATTGGTAATGGCGCGCTACCACCCGCTAGATTAGCTAATTGCTTAGCGTTAATGATGGCTAGGGGAAGCTTTGTTACCTCCTCACCTGAGTTACACGCATCTTCCAATAAAGTAGAAATAACACCACGTACTTTAATAAGCTGTACTTTTGATAAGGTAACCTTTTCAGGTCTGAACTTAGTTTGTGTTACTGAGCTGCGATCTAAGCTTTTGGCATCTATTGCGCGTTCTTGGGTATCAGACGCTTTTAGTACCCCAGCTGCGAGCATTGCGTATAGCGCACCGTCTATTACATCATTACTCCAACCGTATGGTGCGCCTTTAAAGTTATCACGAATGTCTTTTCCTAACTTCATTGCCCCGATATAACGGTGAACTTCAGCACAAACAGGGTGCTTGTCTGCTTCACCATTGTATTCTACTTTTTCAAGTGCATTGGGATCAGCAATACGGCTTGCAGCATCATAAACTTTTGCCCAACCTCTGTTGTCTGCCATTTTAAACTTATGGAACAGGCGTTGGCAGGCTAGCTCGCCACCGTTTTGAATTTGGTCGGAAAGCGTGTCACCTTCAACTACTTGGCCACCAGCTAAGCGAACTTGAATGCCAGAGAAAATATCTTTAAGTAGATTTTTTCTGGCTCTTTCGGCTTCGTTTAAACGAGTTTCCATGGCTTGCATAGCGTCTTTACCAGCCTCAGTCGTAGCTCTGCCTCGGACTTCTAAGGTATTTTCTGCTGCTTTATATTCTACTATTGCTTTTTGTAACTCACTTCTATGGCTAGAAGGAACGTAGATATAGATGGTTGCATTGTCAGGGGCATCACCGCGAGACTGATCGTTAAACTGCTTCTCTGTAAGCTCTGGTGCCCAGGCACTAATCCTGTTTTTGGCTTCTGCTGGTAGCTCTGGTTCGAAGTAAACAGTAATAGGTCTAGGTTCTGCCACTTCACCTTGAGTAATTCTGGCTTGAGCTACTTGTTTACGGATATAACTTTGAATTTCTTTTGCGCGGAAAGACTCAAGTATTTGAGGATTCCCCATTAAGTCGCTTTCTTGACGTCTAAATTCGTCATACCACGCTTGGCTTTCAACTGTTTGTAAGCTGAACTCTCGGCCATTTTCTGAGTCACGAGCCATAATCAGATGTTCGTCTTCTAACACCGCTAACATTTTCGGTACTAGTGCACGAAGCTTATGTTTGTCGTTTTGTAAGTCTTCTAGAAGTAAATCTGATAGTGATTCGACAGTTGCATGTATGCCATACTCCATTTCAGCAGGTAATTTACTGATTAAAAGAATAAGCGCCAATAAGCGACCTTGTAATTGTTCGTCTTCATTACCACCACGTTTACGGCTAATCGTTTCATAAATGTCTTTTGAAATAACACCCGTTTGAAGTAGGTTTGTTGAAATTTGATCGTACAAGTAGTCAGCAGGTACTACATAGCCAAGCTCTTTTTCCGCTGTTGTTTTTAACGCTTCGTGAACAACGCGTAACTGATTTCGTAGCTGAGAGCCCGTTCCCGTTCTGTCTAAGGCTGGTAAAATACGCTCCCAGAACCTGCGACGAACTGGCAATAATGGGTAATCAGGTACCATCCACTTTTCATCATCTTGATTGTGCTCGATGGTACTGCCACGTAAATGGCGAGAGATTTCGCCAAGGTTGTCGTCTACTACTGTTTTGACTAATGGCTTAGCAGTTTCTTTTTTCTGTAAGATGACTTTACGAATTACAGAATCTACATCGGTATCTTCAAGTTGTACTGGAACTTGGAAACGCCCCATTAAACGCTGCAAATTGGCCATGCCTGATAATGCACTTTGACCTGTTGCTACGAATAATAGCTTTGATTTGAGTGCGCCAGCACCACTACATGTTTCAACAACTTCTTGAACATCGAAAGCTTTTTGAACATTGTCACCAATATACTGCTGAACTTCATCTAGTACGACTAGCGTTAACGGTAGCTCACCATCATTTGAAATTGCATCCACAATAGCAGTAACCATTTCAGCGTTAGTTACATCATCAACAATTTTGTATTGTGCACGAAGCATTTCTCGAACTTCTTTTATATCAGCCCCAATACCAGGGATAGATTGAAGAATGGCGTCTGCCATAATAGGTGATACATGTAAGTTCTTAAGCTCTTTAGTCCACGTATCAATGCCTTCTTTGGCTTTGGCTTTAGTTTCGACAAATGCTTTTACCTGCTCAAAAACACCTTCAGATTTTAACCACATGACAAAACGAGCTAGGTGGTATTGCTCTGGTAACCCAGCTGATTTAAATATAATACCTAGAAACGCAAGGCGTACTTTATCTCCTGCGCCAGCACCAAGCGTTCCTGATGCGGCATGGAGACCGCCATTAGATACGGATAGAGTAGTAAGTTCGTCAAAAAGAACAGTAATATCTTGAGGTAACTCTGCGGCAGAACGAGCGTGAGAGCCGTCATTAAGTGTTTGGTTTGTCCAAAGTGTGCGAAGCATTTTAGCAAGGTGAGATTTACCAGAGCCAAAAAAGCCACTGATCCAAACACCTGGTTGTTCACTATTTATTTTTAGCGCTGATAAATAGTTGGATAAGATACTATCCATACCTTTAGCGTAAGCACCATCACAGACGAATGTTCTTAATTCATATTCGAGTGTTTCAAGTGCTCCTTGAGATGTGTCGTCCTTAACTTGTGCAACACCATTGTTGGCCAATCGGCTTTCTACTGGATTATTAACAAAGATATCTTTATTTAACATTGTTATTCCTTACGTATTTGCTGAAATGGCGGTGGCGTGATAGCCCCAGCCGTCCTTTGCGTCTAATAATTGATAATTGTTTTCGTATACTTCGCCTGGGAAAAAGACGACTAGTCTTCCTGTTATTTTTTCTGCCAAGGACTCTACTAATCCCGACACCGAAGCGAAGCCAAATAATGTTCCGCAGCCTAAAAGGGCTACAACCCCATTGCTGTCTTGATTGTTTTCTACTTTAGAGATCAGGTCGGTGACCAGCTCATCGGCGAAGTCACCATATAAACCTTTAAGGTATTCAGGATCTTCAAAGTAGGTTTCTTTATAGTCTTGTTCCGCCATCCATAGTTCAAAGCTTTGCGTTAAGTCTAAAAGCATCCATAGGTGACTATGGTTAGTGCAGGCATACTCAAACTCTTGTACTCTAGCTCTTAGCTTAAGTTCATCTTCTTTGTGATAGACCAAAAAGATTGTTCGCTCATCTGCAGAAACAGCAGCAGGCCATGGAATGCTTATGTGGCTTTCGAAACTAGAGAGTAATTTTGATAAGCGGTCTGACATAGTTATACCTCTGGTAATTCAATTTGAGGAAATGTTACTTCTACCACTTCACTCGCTTGTTTGAAGTTAATCAGTCCACGCATCGATGCTCGGTGAGCCAGATCAAACAAGGTTTCTTTATCTTGAACTAGTGCGCGACACCAGAAGCTGTCAAAAAGTCTCATTCCACTTAGCCCATGGCAATGTGCAAGAAATAATGCATAAGCCACATTTACGTAACTACATTTGGGTATTTCTCTATATTTTTTCGCTTTTCCGCTTAAAAATCCTGCTTGAGTCCAGGTACCATTTATATTTTGAGAGAATGATTTTAGAGACGCTGCGCTAAACCTATCAGGATCATCTTTAGCTAAAAACGCTTCCATTGTTTCTCGCGCAAGGTGCTCGCCCGTTTCTAGATTAATGATAATTTCCGCAGACGCTCTCAGTAACGGGTCTCTAGCAAGTGAAAGTTGCAAAGCTAGAATTTCTTGAGAGTCTTCATGTAATTCCCACCAATCACGAAAAACTTTAAATAAAGGAATTGCTGGATCTAAGCCATAAAGATCATTCAAATGTCTAAAAGTTAATTTACGTGATTTTTCAGTTGGCTTATGTAATATATTGAAATTAATTACGTCGTCTTCGTAATCAGTAAGCCGAGCAGTTTCATCACGAGAAAAAAGAAGGTGCTTAAGCTCCTCTATCATCATGCTGCGCGCAGAATGAGCGCCATTTTTTCCAAACTTAAACCCCAGTTTGGTGAGTTGTTCTTGTGTGAACATGATTTATTTTAAATATCCTGGTGCTATAGATAAGTTTTGAACATCGTTTAACGTAAAACGATTTTGAAGCCAAAGCTGGTATTCTGCCCCTTTGAGTGTTCCACGCTCGGTACAGTCAACATTCCACCGTCTCAACAGATATCCTGCCATCGCCGCCCGCACTTTTATAAGCAGTTGCTTGTTTTCCATTCCGTAATCCATTTCTATCGCGGTAGGTTGTTCAACGTTTTTCGGATGCGGTACCAGTTGAAGCGCAATTAGTCGCTGCCATTCGGTATCCGCTTGGGCGTTTTCTTCCTCATTCGGCGAGTCTTTTATTGATACTTTGCTAATTCGCGTTAAAACGAAATCTCGAAATCTTCGACTATTACGATCAAAAGCACGAACGTGCCAGCGTAGGCCATTGTCTACAATTGAATGAGGAACGATTTCTATGGCATTTGAACCGCTAGAGAGTGACGTGTAGATAACTCCAACCGCTTTATTATTGAGAATGGCTTGAACAAGACGTGCAACGATGAAAATATCGGGAACGTTTAAGGTCGAAGGCGCTTCTACTGGGAAGTATATATCGCCTATAGCATCAAACCCATCGGAGATATTGTTCGCGAGCCTAGTTAAAGTGCGTTTCGCATCGTATCCAAATACTGGCTTGAAATCAGCGGTTTGAAAATAACGTTTCTCCGTGGAATCGTAAAAAATGTTGTTTGGTGCGCGCTCTTTATAAACACTAAAATCGCGAGAGGCTGCTGATAGGCCAACCTCAAATCTATTGATTAAGTCCTGACGATAAATGGAACCCTTAAATAACAGGCAAAAATCAATGTATGCGAGCCTTTGTTTTTGAGCATAGCTGATAGCGTCAAGCATAAGAATCGTGCAAATAAAACATAATTAAGTTAAGTGTGGTTTATTTTAATACGGTTGTAAAGCATTCACTTCTTTATCTACACATATTAGCCTTATTTACCTAAAAGTATTCTTAACGTTTTTCGAAATTACTGGGTAACTAAGCTGACATTTACGTTCGAGGCTTCAACAATTTTATTCGACCACCATTCCATCACCTCCCGCCTCTGCTCTAGATACTCTGCTCGATTGTATGCCCTGCGAGATGAGTTCTTGTCAACATGCGCAAGCGCCGTCTCAATCACATCAGGATCAAAGCCAGCCTCATTGAGCGTTGTGCTTGCAAGTGCTCTTAATCCATGAGCAACCAACTCGCCATGAAACCCCATTCTTTTTAACGCCACATTTGCAGTAGAGCTATTTAAATGATTTAGCGGCTCTCTGTGCCCAGGAAACACATAAGGTCGGTGTCCATTCATTTCGCGCAATGCAGTTAACAAAGTCATAACTGGCTGAGATAGCGGGATAACATGGTCACGCCCCATCTTCATTTGCTCAGCTGGAATAACCCATAAGGCCTCATCGATATTTATGTTTGACCATTTAGCACTAGCAGCCTCAATCGGCCTTGTGATCGTATGAAGTTGGAACTCTATCAGATACCTCGTATTCTTTGATATATGCGCGTTGGATAGCCTATGCATTAACTCTGGAAGCCTTTCTGGTATAATTGTCGGCATATGCTTTTTTTTCGGTGCAGGAAACAGCTTAGTAATATCTACAAAGTAGTTTGTATCGATAAGTCCAGACGCAAGGGCCACTCTCATGACTTCGTTGATGTGACGGCATAAACGCTTTACCGTTTCGTGATTACCACGAACGGATATGGGCTTAATAATATCAATGGCGTGCTTCGGCTTCAGTTGGTCAACTGGCATCTCACCTATAAATGGCAATACGTGTTTTTGCATCAATTGCCATGACTTCTTTGAGGTAGTCTCTTTAACCTCAGTCTTCTTTTTAGTAATCCACAGTTCTGCAACTACCTCAAATGTGCTCTCAAGCGCCGCCTTTTTTGTCTGCTTGATTTCGTCCCGCTGTGCTTTGGGGTCAATATCAGATGCCAGTAGCTCCCTACACTCACGTCGTCTCTTTCGAGCATTCGCCAGTGTTACTTCAGGGTATTTACCAAAACTGATGTTTTTACGCTTTTTGGTGATTGGGTGATAGTAATTGAAGATCCATGTCTTCGTCCCATTTGGTTTTATGCGCACAAACAGGCCCTCGCCGTCTGTCAACGTCGTGTCTTTGTCCGCTAACGGTTTTGCTTTTGCTATCTTGCTATCTGTAAGTGGAACAACCTGTCTTGCCATTTTAGTAACACCAATTTAGTAAAATCGCGTTGTGTTACTATAAATGTTACCAAACATGTTGGCTTTTGTTGAGCGCCTTTAGACACCGCTGGACTAATAACAGGCTCAAGATATTGATTCTACTGGATTTAAAGTACTTTATTGGATTTGGTTGGACTATGAAGTGGTGCGTCTACCCTGACTCGAACAGGGGACCTCTACCATGTCAAGGTAGCACTCTAACCAACTGAGCTATAGACGCATCTCTTGTGAGAGGCGCGTATAGTAGCGATGCTTTTTCGGTTACGCAAGTCTAAATTTACACTAAATACCAACAAAAGGGAGTGGTTTAACCACATCGAGTATTTTTTGTTCACTTACCTGTTCTAAGAAGTAATCTCCCAAGCGTTCAGACTCACTTATTACCTTTTGCCAATAATGAATGCGCTCTTTATCTGCCATTGATTTAAAATCTTTTCGATCTGGAATTTTTCCATATGGTAGAGATTTCACAAACTCGTCGCTTGGCACTAACATCACAACATTATCATAATTTTGAGCATGAGGACGCCTGTTAGGGTTTCCTTTATCAAACCACCCTGCTACAGGAGATGTAGAAAAATGAGGGTATAACGTTAATCCTCTAGCTGGCGCTAACCCCAAGTCAAAATGGTAATCAATAATGCCACCATCGCGGTAAAAATCATCTGGTGCGTCTACAACATCTCTCACGCTCTCCATTAACATTGGAATTGAACCCGACGCGAGTAATGCTTGATGTACTGTGTTATAGCCCATTTTAATTTGTTCTGTCGGTATATCGTAAGGGTCACTAATTCGCAATTTGTTTTCATTTGGAGAAAAAACCACCCTATCAAAAAAATATTTTAAATTTCTGCGGCTTAACTTATTCAACGACGCACTGAGTAATAAAGCGGCACCTTGAAACACCTTGTTATTACTCGCCATCCAGCCTTTGCATCTTGACGTAATAAAATGCACAGTAAAGGTGTCGTTATTCATTATCTCTAAAACACCGTCAGTTGGCACAACGTAAGAAACTAATTCTCGTGCTTTTTCACTCACCTCATAGCTTGACCCACGATCGGAAAATACCGTTTTCGCATATCGGCTTGAAAGCCTGTCAATTGCAGCCGCTGGATCAGCTTGTGCAAAACACGCGGCTCTGAACGCACCAGCCGATGAGCCAATGATATTCATATGCCCACAATGTCGAACAAAAAATTCACCAAATAGAGCCTTATCTAAACCAGCTAATACAAACCATTTAGGGCCACCAGATGCACCTAAAAATTGTGTAAATAAATTAGGACCAAAAGGTTCCACCTTCATTCTTTGAATAGCTTTAGGTCCAGCAAATATATTTAAAGGAGGCATCTATTATCGCTTATAATTAAACATAACCTTGTTAATACTACCTGAAAAATGAACAAGTTTGGTATTAAATAAGTACAGGTTTTAATCGTCGGTCACCATATGTACAACAAACATTATCCTTACAAAACATAATGTTAACTAGATACACATGGGGAACCCACAGTGTTATCCACAGATTCAGGGGATAACAGTGAACAAGTTAATAATGACTATTGAAAAGGTGAACAATTGATTCAGTCTGAGGACCAAATAGGCTCGAATGTACCCAGCGAATACAAGCATGAACTATTAGTATCAGCGACAATGTCAGGAAACGTCACTTCACTAACGTCATTACACAATATTCCGTTACAAACGGGAATTTGGGGTTCCGGAGTTGCGATAAAAACTCGCGGCACGGCATGCATATCGCCGTTCGATGGAACAGTTGAAAAGTTAGATATTGCTAGCCAGCGGTGGATACTTAAAAGTAAAGAAGGCTTGAGACTATGCATTCAAATTGGACCAACATCATCATCTTTGTTGGGCGAACGGCTGAGCATACATAAACGCGTAAATGATAAAATTCAGCAAGGCGACATCATATGTAATATTGACCCTGTTTTTTTACAGAAGAAATTAGGTCATTGTTATTGTGTAATGACCATTTTAAATAAGAAAGGGGTGAATGCCATTGTTTGTGAAAAGGAAAATACGAAAGTAACAGTGGAAAACACAGTAATCCGCATTTATCTTTAACGCGCTTCGATATACCATACGGGCATTGTATTTTAAGGATTGAGTTATGACTACACTGTATGGCATCAGTAACTGCGATACTATTCGTAAAGCTAAAAAATGGCTAGATGCAAATAACACTGCATTCACTTTTCATGATTATCGCAAAGATGGCATTGATTCAACATGGTTAACCCATGTCGAGAAAGAGCTGGGTTGGGAAGTTTTACTGAATAAACGAGGCACGACATTTCGACAACTTCCAGATGAAGCAAAAAACAATTTGAATGCATCAAAAGCAATTCAATTAATGCTGGATAATCCAGCCATGATCAAACGCCCTATCCTATGCCACAATGAGCAATACCTTTGTGGCTTTGCTATTTCAGCTTACGAAGAGGTACTCAATTCATAATGGATGCCGTAAAAGTTGCTCAAACGCTTATTCAAAAGCAATCCGTAACCCCAGAAGACGCTGGCTGCCAAGATCTAATGAAAGATTGGCTTGGTAATTTAGATTTTACTAATGAAACTATGATCTTTGAAGACACCACTAACTTGTGGTCTAGAAGAGGCACAGAAAACCCAGTATTTTGTTTTGCCGGTCATACTGACGTTGTACCCAGTGGTCCTGAAGAACATTGGACTCACCCTCCTTTTTCTGGATTGATAAAAGATGGGATGCTTCACGGTCGAGGCGCTGCTGATATGAAAGGCAGCTTGGCTGCAATGATGGTGGCAACAAAACGATTTGTAGAAAAGTACCCAGATCACAAAGGTAGTATCGCATTTTTAATTACCAGTGATGAAGAAGGGCCTTTTATCAACGGCACAACCCGTGTTGTTGATACCCTTGAAGCTAGAAATGAAAAAATGACTTACTGTTTAGTTGGCGAGCCTTCAAGTACTAAGCTTGTTGGCGATGTAGTTAAAAACGGTCGCCGAGGCTCTTTAACCGGTGCTGCAACGGTAAAGGGAGTTCAAGGCCATGTAGCCTACCCTCACCTAGCTAAGAACCCAATACACACAGTTGCACCTGTATTAACCGAATTATCAAAAACACAGTGGGACCAGGGCAATAGTTCGTTCCCCCCTACCAGCTTTCAAGTGTCTAATATTAATGCGGGTACAGGTGCTGGTAACGTTATTCCTGGAACTTGCGAGATTAATTTCAACTTTAGATTCTGTACAGAGGTTACTGACAAAGTCCTCATTGAACGTGTTGAAGCTATATTTGAAAAACACAATGTAGACGTGGATATCCATTGGACGTTTAACGGTCAGCCTTTTTTAACTGACAGCGGCAATTTGGTAGAAGCAACTCAACAAGCGATTAAAGACGTAACGGGTAGAGAAACCGAGCTATCAACCGCAGGTGGCACATCTGATGGTCGATTTATTGCGCCCACAGGTGCTCAGGTCATTGAGTTAGGCCCTATTAATGCAACGATACATAAAATAGACGAATGTGTTAGCACAAAGGATTTAGAAACCCTTGCGGATATCTATGAGCAAATTTTGGTGAACTTGCTGACATGATTGAAGATAACGCGCTATTTGGTATAACCGAAACCCATCTTTGCCCTGATGAATCAGGGCAGTTTTTACTAAATAGCCGTGTTTTAGAGCCATTTACCCTTTTGCAACGAGCCTGTGCGAAAGAAGGACTAAATTGCGATATTGTAAGTAGTTTTCGTAATTTAACGCGACAACTTTCAATTTGGGAACGAAAATGGACAGGGGAGCTTCCCATACGAGACTCCAGCGGCCTTGTTGTATCACCAGATTCGTTGAGTGATATCGAAAAAATCAACACTATACTTACGTGGTCAGCATTACCCGGAGCAAGCAGGCACCATTGGGGGACGGATATAGATGTTTACGATAAAGACGCTGTGACCAGAGCAAATTGGCAATTCGAGCTTATTCCTGATGAATATGTCGGTTCTGGCCCTTGTAGTTCGTTGAACCATTTTTTGAATGAAAATTTGCAAGAATACGGTTTTTATCGACCTTATGCTACGTACGAAGGGGGAATAGCTGAAGAGCCCTGGCATATTAGCTATAAGCCAGTATCACAAGAGTTCGAACAAGTTTTTACTGTCCAGCGTTATCATCGATTCTTAAAAAACTTGTCGTTTTCTGGTAAAGAATCTGTATTGGCAAACTTTGACGCTATATTTGAGCGTTTTGTGCTAAACAAAGGCAATATCAACTAAAAAACAGGAATTAATATGACCTTAGGTATTTGGCTTATTATTGCGATAGTCATCGGCGTTATTGTAGGTAACCTTTTATTGTTGAAGCAATCCGCTAAAGCAAAATTACCACCTACAAAAAGTAACAACAACGCCGCGTGGGATGAAGAAGACTAGATGTTAAATTAGTCTTCTACTTTTACCGCAGTTCCACTAATACTGACCATAAGCATGCTGCCAGTATCACCAACTACTTGATAATCTAGATCAATCCCTATAACTGCATTCGCCCCCATTCCTAAAGCTTCTTGTCTAAGTTCATTAAAAGCAATTTGACGCGCTTTTGTGAATTCTTCTTCGTAGCTTCCTGAACGACCGCCGACGATATCTCTAATTGAAGCAAATAAGTCTTTAAAAACGTTCGCTCCCATTACTGCTTCCCCAATAACTATGCCGTAATATTCGGAAATGGCTTTTCCTTCAATGGAAGGAGTTGTAGTTAAAATCATGATTATCTTCCTTATTATATGCTTTGCTTTTTTATATTGTGTCTAGCTCATTTATCGAAATGGGAACTACGGTAAGTAACGCTCTTTGGCCAATAGGCACATCAGCATTTGGAAAGACGATAGCCTCTCCACCTTTTTCAGCAATATACTCCTTACCTGTTTCACTGGCTATAATCTCGCCTTTTTGAAAACCGGTAAAATTAGGCGCATCACTGCCGAAATGTAACGTAAAGTCCGCCTGATTTTTAATGATATTTTGATTTACTCTATACAACACCATACCCTCTGAGTTGAATTCTGGGTTGTTATCATTACTCGTAATTAGGTGTCTTAATGTTGTGTTTACTTTTTCAAATTTAGTCATATCATTTTGACCAAAAGGCATTACTTTACCTAGCTCTACAGTAAACGAGTTTGCATTAAAAAAGTGTGATGAATAGTAACTAAATGTTGCTGTAGAACTGTGTGAAAGTAAAATAGTATTCACACCGCATGCTGACATGACGGCTAGCTGTTCAAGGCTATAAGCTTTTCCATGGGTATAAGGGTAAACCGCAAACTTGTCGTTGATGGACTTTCGAATTGCAGTGTGTAAATCATAATGGACCCGTTTAACTTCGCCCTTATCTTTGGCATAAAAGTCTTCAACGCACTGCTCTAAAAACGCCGCTCTTCTTCGCTCGTTATTTTGTATTCCCTCTTTATGAGTATTACAAAATAAGCGGTTTAAGTTTTCATCAATAAACCGGGTTTGCTTGTTCATTGCATCTAAGTTGCCAAAAATTACTAATACCCGATGACACAATAAAAGCTCTTCTTTTAATATGTCTTGAACTAACTCATCACAAATTTCAATGGGTGCGGTTTCATTACCGTGTATTCCACAAGAGTATATAAATGAATCTCCCCCTCCAACAGGTTCAAACTCTATTACACCGGGTCCGTGCACTGTGACAAGAGTCTGATTATTTAGCCTAAAGTGAGTTTTAGAAGTGACGCTAGCGTCATAGTTTCTAGAGCGTTGCAGAAAATTAGAAATAGAAATGTGCATTTGGTACAGGACTTACCATGAAAGGTCTCAATTGTGCCTAGCATGATACTGGTTAAGTAAGGAGCTGTTAAGTAGATTACAAAATGAAGCTATATTACATAGCTTCATCTAACTCCGTTTTTACCATTTTACCTAGCCCGTCTTTATACAAATCTATAAATTCACAGACTCGAATTGCTTTTGAGAATAGAAAACCTTGTACAGTCTCAACATTAAGCTTTCGTAAAATAGCAAGTTGGGCAGGAGTCTCTACCCCTTCCGCTACAACGTCACATTGCTTGCCCTCTGCGATCACTTGCGTAGCTTTAATAATTGCTTCATTTATTGAAGAGTTTTCTAACTCCATTACAAAGGATTTATCAATTTTAAGCGCACTAATAGCAATATCTCTAACATAAGAAAGGTTACTGTACCCTTTACCAAAATCATCGATAGAAACAGAAATACCTAAAGTATCAAGCTCAGCTAACTGTTTTTTTACCATTAAGGAATTAGATAAAACCATATCTTCTGTCAATTCAACTTCGAATAGGCTCAATGGAAGTTGATACTTTTGCTCAAGGCCTTGTAAGGTTGAAATCAGCTTGTTGTCGTACAGCTGTGTAGGTGAAATATTGACAGATAAACCTATATCTATATTTTCACTTTGTAATTGCTTCATTATTTTAAAGGCCTCTTCAAGAGTCCAATAAGCCAATTCAGTAACCATATTATAAGATTCGGCTGCCTCAATTAATGGGCCGGGAAACAAGACACCATCTAACGGGTGGTTCCATCGAAGTAAACACTCTACACCCACGATTTGTAAACTCTTAGAGTTCACTTTAGGTTGTACATATAACTCTAACTCGTTATTTTTTAACGCACGAGTCAAATCAGCTTTTAACGCTAAGCTTCTGCCTGTATCAGGTTTTTCTGCTAAATCTAAAACATAAAAATTATCGAACTTATTTTCTTTAGCATATTTAAGAGCGGCCTCTGCTTTAGCGACAAACTGCTCCAACTCAAAATGACCATTTGTCATAGTCACAGCACCCACATTGAAATCAGCAATAAACGCATGATCTTCATAATGCATTGGTGTTTTAAAGTGTTCGATTAAGTGCTCATAATACTTATGTAAACAAGAGCGAGAATGTTTTCCTTCAAAAATGACACCAAAAGCATCGCCACTAATACGACCAAGTTCAACTTTCCCGTTAAACAAGGCAAGTATGCGGTTGGCAATTTCTAGTAAAATTTGATCACCAACTTTCATTCCAAAACTGGTAGTTACATCAGAAAACCTAACGACATCAACTAACATCAAAGAAAAATGAGGTTTTGTTTTTGCTTGTTTTTCGATTGAATCGATAAACATAAATCGATTCGAGATAGTATTCAAAGAGTGGTAAACGCGATTCATGATTTAGGTCGTACCTCGGCCTCTAATGCAATCAAATCATTGTTTTTATTAGTGTTACACAACAACAGAGAATTTCAAATATTCACTATCGATGTGTAACGCTACTCGTAAAATTAACGTTACAGCAAATTATACCTTTTTAGTCATGCCCTGTTATACATGGTTCTAATTTCCAAATTCTATCGACATAATCTTTAATTGAACGATCAGACGTAAACTTACCCACTTTCGCTGTGTTCAAAATAGCCATTTTTGCCCACTTTTGCTTATCTCGATAAGCCAAATCCACTTCTTTTTGTGCTGAACTATAAGACTCAAAATCAGCTAACACTAAATACGGGTCTCCGCCTTCAAGTAGACTATGTTTAATTGATAGCAAAGCCCCAGGCTCTCCTGGTGTAAAATAATCCGTTTCAAGCCAATCGAGCACAGCTTTCACTTCTTTATTTTTATCGTAAATATCGTAGGGGTTGTACCCTTTATCCCAAAGGGTTGATACATCATCAATGGTTAAACCAAAAATAAAGATATTTTCGTCTCCAACCTCTTCGGCTATTTCTACATTTGCTCCATCTAATGTACCAATAGTGACCGCGCCATTGAGTGCCAACTTCATATTCCCCGTTCCAGATGCTTCTTTTCCAGCAGTACTGATTTGTTCAGAAACATCGGCAGCGGGGATCAATTTTTCAGCTTGAGAGACACGGTAGTTAGGCATGAAAACAACTTTTAGTTTTTTGTTAACCCTTGGATCACTATTTATTGTTTCAGCCACCTTATTTATAGCAAGAATAATATCTTTCGCTAACTTGTAACCCGGCGCCGCCTTCGCAGCAAAAATAAATACTCGGGGATGCATGTCATAATCAGGATTTTCCAATAAACGACGATACAAAGCCATGATATGAAGTAAATTCAAATGCTGGCGTTTGTATTCATGTAAACGCTTTATTTGAATATCAAAAATAGCATTTGTATCTAATTTTATTCCTGTTAACGCCTGGATTTCTTTTGCCAATGCAACTTTGTTTTTATGCTTAATTTGCATGAATTGCTTTTGAAATATTTTCTGCTCTGCATATTTAGCAAGGCCTTGTAACTTATCTAAATACAAGGGCCAATCCTTGCCGATTTTATCCGAAACTAACTCAGACAAAGCTGGGTTACAGGTTTTCAGCCAGCGCCTTGGAGTAATTCCATTAGTGACGTTCATCAGTCGCCCGGGATATAACTCATTAAACTCTGGGAAAAGGTTTTCCTTTACTAATTTAGAATGAAGTTCAGCAACACCATTGACTGCGAAACTACCGATAACCGATAAATTACCCATTCTCACCATTTTTTCACTGCTTTCTTCAATAATAGAAAGCTTGGCTTTTATATCATTATTTCCTGGCCATTTAGCTTCAACCTCTTGCATAAATCTATGATTTATTTCATAAATAATTTCCAAATGACGAGGTAATATTTTTTGAATCATTCGAGCAGGCCACTTCTCCAATGCTTCTGGCAATAAGGTGTGATTCGTATACGCAAAGGTATGTGTACAAATATCCCATGCTTTTTCCCAATCGAGTTCAGCTCTATCCACTAAAATCCGCATTAACTCGGGGATGGCAATCGCAGGGTGAGTATCGTTTAATTGGATCACCACCTGTTCAGTAAAACGGCTCCAATCATCACCATGGGCTCGCTTATAGCGGCGTATGATGTCTTTTAATGAACAAGCACAGAAAAAGTATTGTTGAATCAGACGCAGCTCTTTACCAGCTTCAGTATCATCATTGGGGTAGAGAACTTTCGATATTGTTTCAGCTTGCACATTTTCTCGCTGTGCATCCACATAGCCGCCTGAATTAAATACATCCCAATTAAAGTGATCACTGGACTGGCTTTGCCATAAACGCAACACATTAACACTTCCTCCTTCATACCCCACTACTGGAATATCCCAAGGAAGTCCCTTTACAATCGAGCCGGGATGCCATTCTTTTTGAATGCGTCCATTTTCTCCGTATTTAGTTTCAACATAACCATACAAGGAGATTTCTTGAATGGATTCTGGACGACATATCTCCCAAGGATTCCCATAATCTCGCCATGCATCTGGGCGTTCAATTTGCTTGCCGTTTCTTATCTCTTGACGAAAAAGACCGTTCTCATAATGAATACCATAACCAATGGCAGGGAAATTCAAAGTAGCAAGTGAATCTATATAACAAGCGGCCAGTCGCCCTAATCCACCGTTTCCAAGGGCCATATCTGGCTCTTCTTCCATAATATCTGAAAGCTCAACACCTAGTGCTTTAAGGGCGTCTCGAACATCATCGAATACGCCAAAATTTTGCATGTTATTTGAAAGCAACCGTCCCATTAAAAATTCAGCTGAAAAATAATGAACAGCTCGGGTATCGTTAATGTAATGCTTTTTCTGCGTTTTTCTTAATCCTTCCAATACATGTTCATTAATTGCAGCACATGTTGCTTTCCACCATGCATGGTTATTCGCTTTGTTTTCGTCCGTGCCAAGAGTGGAATGAAGGTGGCGAATAATCGCTTGCTTGAAGTCGTATTTTTCAAATTCAACTGTTGTTTTCATAACCTGTTCTCGCAGAAAAAAGAATAAAAGATAACTACAATGTCGTACAACTATTAATCATATTAGCAGCACAATTTACGCTTTTATGTTAAATCTGTGTGAATCAGGCGAAAAAAAAACGCCATAACATAAGATTATGACGTCTTTTTACAAAGAATTAACGTATCAACTGATAACTGAGTCAACTAATTGCTGTGCTTCTACAACAAGTTCATTTAAGTGTTCTTCTGACTTAAAGCTCTCCGCATATATTTTGTAAACGGCTTCTGTACCAGATGGCCGTGCCGCAAACCAACCATTTTCGGTAACCACCTTAATGCCACCAATTGCCGCATTATTTCCCGAAGCATGGGTAAATATGTCTACAATAGGTTCACCCGCTAATTCCGTTGCAGACACTGATTGCTTATCAATGGATGATAACGCCTTTTTTATTTCTAGCGTTGTAGGTACATCGTTTCTCACATAAAATGGCGCGCCAAAAGTGCGTGTTAATGACGAATAATGTGTAGCGGGATCATCACCCGTTACGGCGAGCATTTCAGCTGCTAATAAACATAAAATAAAACCATCTTTGTCTGTAGCCCACGTATTGCCATTGCGAGTCAGGAATATTCCGCCAGCGCTCTCTTCTCCGGCAAACCCAGTAGTCTTTTCAGTTAATCCATCAACAAACCACTTAAAACCGACAGGCATTTCTGTAATCTCTCGCCCAACCTTAGTCGCGACTCTGTCAATCATGCTACTCGATACAAGGGTTTTACCAATATTCAATGTATTTGGCCAATCCGTTCTGTGGCTGTACAAATAGTTCACTACTGTGGCTAAATAGTGATTTGGGTTCATCAAACCTGTGCCTTTGCACACTATTCCATGGCGGTCAAAATCCGGGTCGTTACCAAATGCTAGATCGAACTCATCTTGCATTTTTATAAGGCCAGCCATAGCATATGGAGAAGAGCAATCCATACGTAGCTTGCCGTCTTTATCTCTGTGCATGAACGCAAAACGGGCGTCAACCTCATCATTAACTACACAGATATTTAAACCCCATACTTTTGCAATAACAGCCCAGTAACCAATTCCCGCTCCACCTAATGGGTCTGTACCCAACTTTAGGTTTGCATTTTTTATTGCTTCCATATCAATAACGGTATTGAGTTCATTGATATACGGCATCATAAAGTCGTCGAAGCGAACAAACTCTGATGCTAAAGCATCGCTGTAAGGTATGCGCTTCACGGCTTCATTATTACTAGCCATTAGGGCGTTCGCTCGAGCCTGAATGACATTAGTAATATCTGAACCAGCAGGCCCTCCATGAGGCGGATTGTATTTAAACCCGCCATCTTCTGGCGGATTATGCGACGGTGTAATAACCACACCATCACATAAAAAAGCATCACTATCCTTGTTACTTCTAATGATTGTTCGAGAAATAACGGGTGTAGGTGTATAGCCTCTACTCTCATTGTCTGAAGTTTGTAGCACAACTTTTATGCCATTAGCCGCGAGTACTTCCACCGCAGTCGTCAGCGCAGGTTCGCTGAGCGCATGAGTGTCCTTACCAATAAAACAGTCCCCAGTAATTCCGTTTTCAATTCTGTATTCAGCTAATGCTTGGCTGATAGCGGCAATATGCATGTCGTTGAAAGACAAAAGCGCTGCACTTCCACGGTGGCCTGATGTACCAAAACTTACAGCTTGAGCAGGAACGCTTACATCTGGCGTTAACGTATAATAATCAGAAACGAGTCTTGCTACATTGATTAGTTGAGATGAGTCAGCGGGTAAGCCAGCCTGAGGGTGTAAAGGCATTAAAAGTTCCTTGTCGTTCTATAAAAGTAGGAAAAATAAAATCTAAATAACCTTAACGTATGGTTACGCATAGGTAAATACTAATTGTGCTTTGCTACACTGGAGGAAGGCTCTTCAACTTCATCAATAGTAGTTTTGCCTAAAAGTTAGAAGAATAAATGTTTAAATTACCGTAAGCTGAGGAAAAGAAAAGAGTATTGTCGAATGAATAAAACGTTATTACCGTTAACTACCCAGTTAAACAAGGTTATTCTTGGAAAAGAACAACAAATAAAACTATCTATTGCTTGTTTACTCGCAAATGGCCATTTATTAATTGAAGACTTACCGGGCATGGGGAAAACAACCCTTTCTCACGGGCTAGCCTCAACTTTCGGTTTAACTTATTCACGAATACAATTCACTTCAGATTTACTACCTGCGGATATGCTTGGAGTTTCGGTCTTTAATGCCAAAGTACAAGAATTTGAATTTAAAAAAGGGCCGATTTTCAATCAACTCATTCTGGCCGATGAAATCAATCGCGCAAGCCCCAAAACACAAAGTGCATTACTCGAATCTATGGAAGAAAATCAAGTCAGTGTAGACGGCACGACGTACCCTTTACCGAATCCATTTTTCGTTATTGCGACTCAAAACCCATCATTTCAATCCGGGACTTACCCATTACCCGAATCGCAGCTAGACCGTTTCTTAATGAAAATTTCGTTGGGTTACCCTAATGTGGAGGCGGAAAAAAATATGTTGATGCAAATAGAGGATAACCCTGCTTCAATCGAAACCTTGCTTACAGAACATACACTAAGGGAAATGCAGCAAGAAGTAAGTAGAGTATTTGTAAGTGAAAAAGTAATTAATTTTATTTTACAACTCGTTACTACTAGTAGAACAGTTAATTATGTAACCTCGCCTTTGTCGCCAAGAGCAAGTAAAGCCATTTTAAAAGCATCTAAAGCATGGGCTTATATGCACAACCGCGATTATGTGGTTCCCGAAGATGTACAGGCTGTTTTCAGCTCGGTGACCGAACATAGATTAAATGGGGGAGAAAGCAGTTCCCATGGAAGCTCTCCGGTGAGCCAAAAAATAATAGAGTCTGTCGATCCATTATCGGTTTAATCTAACTATGCGCCAATTAATAACAAAACGATTTGCGAAATGGCTAAGAAAAAGAATTCCTGCGGAAAATAATCAAACGTTAAGTCACCAAAAAATATTTATTTTTCCGTCGAAATTTGGAGCTTGGTACTTAATTTTATGTGGGTTGTTGTTTGTTTTAGGCACAAATTATCAAAACAACATAATGCGTTTGCTGTGCACGTTTTTATTGTCTTTGTTTTTACTTCACCTCTTTGCTAGTTATATTAATTTTTCTAGGTTGCGAATAAAAGCTTTGCCTTGTAGCGATATCTACGCGTCTCAAACTTCTGTTTTACCGGTAGAATTATCATACAAAGGTAAAGCTGTAGAAGGCGTTATTCACCTTTCTTGGTGGAATGAACCTGATACTAAGGTAATATCAGTGCCGATAGAATCGCCATACACACATTTAGTTATGCCAATGCTATTGTTACAACGTGGGAAACACAGACTAGGTCGGCTCACATTAAGGTGCGATTACCCCTTGGGTCTTTTTAAGTGTTGGACTCATTTAGATCTCGACCAAACTATTACTGTATTTCCTACCCCAAAGACATGCCATGTCAATTTATTAGCCCATCAGGGTGAATCGAATTCGTCCACATTAACGTTTCGAGAAGGCTTTGAAGAGTTTCATAGCCTTCGAAATTTTCAGAATACCGATTCACTCACTAGAGTTGCGTGGAAACACGTTGCTAAGAACAATGAGTGGCGAGTAAAAACATTTGAAGAACCAATGCCCTCCTCAGGCTTTCTAACACTTGAAAGCAGTGATAGCCCCGACTTAGAAGTAAAATTATCTGAATTGACTCATCAAATACTGACGCTCAATAAAGCCAATAAACCTTTTGGCTTCAAGTTTCAAGAGTTGTTTATCCCTCCTTCAATAGGTGAAAAGCACAAAAACATCTGTTTAACCGCGCTTGCGCATTACCCTAGTGTGCTGGATAGCGAGGGTACTAATGATGAAAGATAGTCACTCTATATCTTCCGCTAATGCACACGCTATATTTATTCTTACAATTGCGTTTTTAGCCTTAACAGCAGCGTTATATGCACCATTGATGAGCTGGGTGATAATATTGTCTGTATGCGCCGTCGTCGTGCGACTAAGTGTGTATTTAGGCTGGTACACTAAACTCCCTGAAACCCGAACTATTAACCTTTTATCTGTATTAACTGTTATTGCCCTAGCTTGGTTGGGGTGGCAACAAGGCTTACTATTATCAATGGTAAACCTTCTTGTATCTGCATGTAGTTTAAAACTCATGATAATTCGAACGAAAAAGGAGTTACTACAGTTATTTCTCAGCTTACTTTTTCTATCAGGAGCGGCCTTTATTTTTGAACAGGGAGTTCTGTTCGTTTTGCTTTATAGCATTATCCTAATGAGTTTGATGGTAGGTTTAGCATTGCAATTTGGGTCTAACTCTTCGATTTATTATCAAACTAAGAAGTTAACCATCTTATCACTACAAGCACTGCCTATTGCCGCCCTACTCTTTTTGGTATTTCCCCAGCTGCCACCTCTGTGGATTATGCCGTCAGATCAAAACTCAGCATCAACAGGACTCAGTGACACAATACGCCCCGGCGATATCGCAAATCTAAGCCAATCATCTGAACTCGCATTTAGGGCTAATTTTGAAACCATTGTACCCGCTCCACCACAGCGATATTGGAGGGCGTTAGTTCTAGAGCATTTCGATGGCGAAGAATGGACCATATCAGAGCAGCGCGCAAAACAAATATTGCGAAACAAAGCATATAAGAAAGAGTTTTCTTTAACACCTATTGGGCAACCCATAGATTATAAAGTGTACGCAGAAGCATCCCGTGCGTTATGGCTATTTACACTCGATGCGCCAATACCAGCAAACAAAACTACTCAAAGTAAAATATGGCAAACCGACACTTTTGCATTTCGAGCAGAACAACCCCTTTTAAGTGCTATTGCCTATGATGTTCAATCATACCCATCAGTGAAATTAAACCAAACAAACAAAAGGTTTGATCAGCAACTCAACTTGCAATTGCCTAAAAAAGGAAACCCAAAAACACGAGAATGGGTTGAAACATTACGCCGACAAATACCCAATAATAAAGACTTTGCGGCAACCGTTTTAAATTACTTTGCTGACCCAGTATTTAGCTACACACTAACTCCCCCCTTGATGCGAGGCGATAGTATCGATGATTTCCTCTTTGAGCAACAACAAGGTTTTTGTTCACATTATGCCAGTGCAATGACTTTTATATTACGACACGCAGGTATTCCTGCTCGTATAGTCGCAGGGTACCATGGTGGAGAAATGCTGGATAAACAAGTGATGAGCATCTACCAATACGATGCACATGCATGGGTAGAAGCCTGGATGGACGATGAGGGTTGGGTGCGTTTTGATCCTACAGGTGTCGTTGCGCCTGAAAGATTAACCCTCGGATTAGAAGCCGCTTTACAAAACAAAGACGCATTTTTGGCGAATCAAGCCTTGTCGTTAAGAAAATTCAAACATATTTCGTTTTTTAGCTCATTGAGAAATACATTAAATAAAGTCGATTATTTTTGGAGTCGTTGGGTTGTTGGTTTTGACAAAGAGCAACAGAGTGATTTATTCGAAACTATTGTCGGTAAAATCACTCCTGAAAAATTAATGTACCTTATGCTTAGCGTGGTAGCAATTATAGCCCTCTTCCTGTTCATTCTATTCGCTCCTAAATTGGGTTCTAATAAAAGAGAACCTTCATTAACCCTATATTTATCAATGGTTAATAAATTAGAAGCTAGCTCTCAATGCGTTCGAGGCACACGTTCTCCAACACAGTATTTAAACGAAGTAGAGCCCTATATATCCATTGAAGCCTTTAATCATGCCAAAGTTATTACAAGGTTATTCGTCAAATCACAATACACCAACAACATAGACTCAAACCAAAAATCTATATTGAGTAAAATGAAATATCACTTTAGGAAGTTAAACAAAGAGATATAAAAAAACCGGCCATAAGGCCGGTTTTTATTTACAAGTTAAAACGATTACTTAGCTGCTTTACGCGCTTTCGTTTCTTCTATAACTTTTTCCGCTACGTTTTGCGGACATGCATTGTAGTGGCTAAATTCCATTGAGAACTGACCACGACCTGAAGTGATCGTACGTAAGTGACCAATGTATCCAAACATTTCTGAAAGAGGCACATCAGCTTTAATACGTACACCAGTTGCACCGGCTTCTTGGTCTTTGATCATACCGCGACGACGGTTCAAATCACCAATTACATCACCTACGTTGTCGTCAGGCGTGAACACATCAACTTTCATGATAGGCTCAATTAACTGAGGAGCTGCTTTAGGAATAGATTGACGGAATGCACCTTTCGCTGCAATTTCAAACGCAACCGCTGATGAATCTACTGCGTGGAATCCACCGTCGAATAATTCAACTTCAACGTCTAATACTGGGAAGCCAGCTAGAACACCTTCATCCATCATTCCAGCAAAACCTTTCTCGATAGCTGGGAAGAATTCTTTTGGTACGTTACCACCCACAACAACAGAGTTGAATGTGAAACCAGTATTTGGCTCACCAGGCTTAATGCGGTAATCAATTTTACCAAACTGACCAGAACCACCAGATTGCTTCTTATGAGTATAAGAATCTTCAACTGCTTGAGTGATCGTCTCACGGTATGCAACTTGAGGCTCACCTACTTCTAGTTCAACACCATAAGTACGCTTCAAGATATCTACTTTAATATCTAAGTGAAGTTCACCCATACCAGATAGGATTGTTTCACCTGAATCTTGGTCGGTTTCAACGCGGAATGTTGGATCTTCAGCAACCATTTTACCAATCGCAATACCCATTTTTTCAGTTGAACCTTTATCT
This sequence comes from Alteromonas sp. 5E99-2, assembly GCF_017368475.1. Classification (GTDB taxonomy): domain Bacteria; phylum Pseudomonadota; class Gammaproteobacteria; order Enterobacterales; family Alteromonadaceae; genus Alteromonas_F. The sequence goes on along the minus strand of NZ_JAFNJE010000003.1, from coordinate 59,115 downwards.
AAAGGCTTAACAGAAATAGAGATTACTGGCTCTGGGAACACCATAGCTTCAAGAATAATTGGGTCTTTAGGATCACACAAAGTGTGACCTGTTTGCACATTACTCTTCATGCCTACAATCGCGATGATATCACCCGCTTGCGCACTGCTTAATTCGTTGCGATCATCAGCTTGCATTTCACACATACGACCAATACGTTCAGTTTTACCTGTTGCCGCATTAAGAATAGTGTCACCTTTATTCAAGGTACCTGAGTAGATACGTACGAAGGTTAATGCACCGAAACGGTCATCGGTAATTTTAAATGCAAGTGCTTTAAAGCTTTCGTCTGCAGAAACTAGTGCTTCTCTACCTGTAGGCTCACCTTCTTCATCAGTAAGAGGCTGAGGGTCTACTTCAGTAGGAGAAGGCAAGTAATCAACAACGGCATCAAGAATCAATTGAATACCTTTATTCTTGAATGCTGAACCACAATAAGTTGGGAAGAAGTCCATTGTGCGAGTTCCTTTACGGATACAACGCTTGATGTCTTCAATTGAAGGCTCTTCACCTTCCATATACGCCATCATTAGGTCGTCGTCTTGCTCTACTGCAGTTTCAACTAGCATTTCACGGTATTCTTCTACTTTGTCAACCATGTCCGCAGGAACATCTTCAACTGTGTAGTTTTCTGGTAGGCCTGTTTCATCCCAAACGTAAGCTTTACGAGTAAGAAGGTCAACAACACCACAGAATTCGTCTTCGATACCGATTGGTAAAACCATAACTAACGGGTTAGCCGCTAATACGTCTTTAGTTTGTTTTACAACGCGATAAAAATCAGCACCCATACGGTCCAATTTGTTAACGAAGATAATACGTGCAACTTCTGAGTCATTCGCATAACGCCAGTTAGTTTCTGACTGAGGCTCAACACCACCAGAACCACAGAAAACACCGATACCACCATCTAACACTTTCAATGAACGGTAAACTTCAACTGTGAAGTCAACGTGTCCAGGAGTGTCGATTACGTTAAAGCGGTGGTCATTCCAAAAACAGCTTACCGCTGCTGATTGAATAGTAATACCACGCTCAGCTTCCTGTTCCATGAAGTCGGTTGTAGATTCACCATCGTGAACCTCACCTGTTTTATGGATTTTACCAGTAAGTTTTAAGATACGTTCTGTTGTGGTTGTCTTACCCGCGTCTACGTGGGCGAAGATACCAATGTTACGATAATGAGATAAGTCTGCCATCAGTTCACTTTTTAATTGGTTCAGTGTAAAAAAACGGGCGGATTATAAAGGATTTTATACCCAAATTTACAGCCCTTTCTTAATAAAAAATGATTAAAGTGTAACCTTTTTTCATTTTTTACAATTTTTTCATAAAAAAAATAGGTAAATTTGCTATTGCTTAGCAATAACACACACGGTTATTTCATCCCGATCATGGTAAAGGTGCTTTGCCGAAATCCGAAATGTTGTGTCCATTTTACCAAGTAATGTTGCAATCGTCGTCAAACATTCATTGACGGTTTCAAAACGTTGCTTCATTGGTAATTTCAAATTAAAGATTGCATGATCTGCCAATCTGTTTTTCAACCATGTTGCCATTAATTCAGCAACTCTATCTGGTTTCTCTATCATATCACAGACTAATAAAGTTACATGACCATATGCAGGTTTATACATAAAACCATCTTCAGCAAAATGCTCTACTTGACCTGTGGCCATTAAGTCTGGCGCGATTTCGCCATTATCAACTGCTTCAACATGTAATCCCCGTTTAACTAGCTGGTAAGTCCAACCGCCAGGACACGCCCCTAAATCAACGGCGTTTGCGCCTGGATAAAATATACTTTCTCTTTCTTTATCGGTTAGCAGCGTCAATATTGCATCTTCTAGCTTTAACGTAGAACGGCTTGGTGAAGCGCTAGGAAACTTTAATCTCACAATACCTCCCACATCCTTGCTAGATACATTTGCGATAGACTCTCCAATAATCCCGTTATCAAAACCATTCAAAAGTAAATGTAAACGCCTAACACCGGTTTTTATATTTGTGTCAGTTTTGCTTAAAAGAATGTTCTTAGCTCGTAACGCTTGCCTCAAGGGCACAGTAAATTTGCGGGCAAACTTGGCAACATCTTTGCCTTCTTCTGTATCAGCGTACTCTACCACTACATCACTGTATCCTTTGCTTGTAAATTCGGCTTCTTGCAACGCATACAAACAATCGCCAATTCTGTCTTGTTTGTTTTCTAACGAAACATCAGTAATTTTCCACCATATCTGGCGAGCAAAAATCAATGTTTGTAAATAAGCCTCTATATATTTTCTTTCATTATTCATTTGCCCTGAATCAACAATGTGAAACTCTAACCACGCTCGGCCTTTTACAAATTGACCATAGCCAGACATATTATTTAACGCTAATAAATGAGTCAGCTCGTCATTCACAACAGATTCATAACCGCTACGACAAAGAACAACTAATGTGTTCATTCTTTGTTCCCCTTCCACGCACCCACAATTAACCACAACCAGCCTAAAATCAATGCGCTTCCACCAAGCGGTGTGGCAATGGCAAAAGCTCTGATGCCTGTTCCTATATAAAAATAGAGCGTCGTACTAAATAATATTGTGCCAATGACTAATAGTGTTTGACCGAATAACCACGCTTTTTGTTGAAATAAACGCTGCCCAATGGACACCATTAAAATGCCTAACCCATGATACATTTGATAGCGAACTGCTGTTTCAAAGGTCGCAAAATGTTGCGCAGAAAGAGAGTCTTTTAAACCGTGGGCACCAAAAGCACCTGCACCCACTGCAGATGCAAGAATAAAGAGTGAAATAATTAAAAATAATTTTTGTGCCGTCATTAATGTTGTGTCACTTTTGAGAAGAGGCTAATGATAAGGTTTTCATAATAAAACGTGTAGATTCTACTGCAGCGGCTTCCATATTGTCATTTAAATTAAACCCACTTTTTTTCCGAGGTTTAAAGCTGTGGTCTCCGTCATTAACGAAACTCACTGATACATTAGCCGGTAATCCATAACCTTCAACTTCAGTTTTGTTGCCGAATGTATCTCGTTCACCTTGCAAAATTTGTATTGGCACACAAACATCGGGTAAATGGGATAAGCGTGTTTTGTCTGCCTTCCTAGGAGGATGAAAAGGATAACCATAAACAATCACACCTTTAACTTTTTCGCGCAATACCATATCTGTCATCAACATAGTTGCAACCCGCCCTCCCATGCTCTTACCTGCTACAAATACAGGCAGATCATATTTGAGATTAAGCACTTGTTGTTTGAATTCATCAACAAGGCGTTCTATTCGTGACGGAGGGTGCTTTTTATTTAAAAGCACTTGTTTTTCCATATAAGCAAAATTAAATGTGGTGACCTTTATTCCTTGTTTAGCCAACAAAAGTGACAAAGTAACAATAAAATCAGATTCAACGGGTGCGCCGGCACCGTGAGTTAATAATAAATGTGCAACTGGCTTCATCCCTTAATGCTCATCCTCATCAACTTGGCTCAATAGCCATTGCCTAAAGGCAACAATTTTACCTAAATCATGATGAGCTTTATTACTTACTACATAAAAAGCGTTGTTACTTTCCAGCTTTTCCTCAAAGGGTGCTATTAATCGGCCCGCTTCAAGCTCTGGTCTCGCTAACACTGTGTTGCCAAGTGCAACGCCTTGCCCTAACGCAGCGGCTTGTAACACCATCATAGAATGGCTAAACACAGCTCCTTGATTAGCATTAATTCCTTTGACATCAAACTTCTTCAGCCAACTCTTCCACATTTCTCTTGAACAATCATGAAGTAAATTTTGGTTTCTTAACTCTTTTAACGTGTAAAAATGCGTGTCTCTAGAGAACAATAAAGGCGAAAACATAGGAGTAAAAAATTCACTGTGTAATTTTTCAGAGATAACCCCTGGCCATGTACCTTTACCGTAATAAATAGCAACATCGACACCATCTGTTAAAAAGCCCTCACTTTTATCCACAGCTTGAATACGCACATCTATATCCGGGTGCTCAACACTAAATTGGCTAATTCGAGGAACCAACCATTGGCTTGCAAAACTAGGCGGAGTCGCAACAGTAATAACACCTTTATTTGTTTTAATTAATAGCTTATCTGTTGCATCTTGTAGGCTATTAAAAATATCTTTGAGTTCAAATGAATACGCTTGCCCCTCTTCCGTAAGCAACAAGGTACGATTGCGGCGAATGAATAGTTTTATTGATAAAAAATCTTCTAATGACTTTATCTGATGGCTTACGGCGGCTTGAGTAACGAATAATTCATTGGCAGCCTTGGTAAAACTTAAGTGTCTAGCGGCGGCTTCAAACGTCTTTAGCGCATTTAATGGTGGAATTCTATGGTTCATAGTCGGCACATAAATAAAAAAAACACCTCATATTAGCATTAGTTTACCTAATGCATAAGACTTAAAATTGTTCATTTTTAAAACTTGACCAATTGGTCTACTATTTATTCGTATTAAGACTAGAAAGAGAGGAAATATAGAACCACCTAGTCATTAATTAAACAACAATCCATTTAATTTATATAAATTAATTCTGAGGTGTAAAAATGAACAAAATAATATCAACTGCTTTAACACTTATATTTACAACTACTGTAGCCACAGCGTCAACTCAAACTGATTTGACCTTCAACAATGACGTTCTAAAAAGACTTACGTCAGAGTCGCTTATTAATACCCTTGAAGAAATAGATACTTTAAATCAATTAAGTATATCAGAGCAAAGCGAAATCACTTTTAACAGTGAAGCAAAGAAAAAGAGAAGTATCAGAATTGCTAATTCTAAATTCTTTGATGAAAAAACAATAACGCTAGGTGAATAACCTTAAGTTGGAGACTATATCGTTTTCAACTTCACCTAAAACAAGATGGTTTAAAGACCTCTTATCTTTGGCTCTAATGCAATAAATTCAAGTCAATAATAATTGTTTATAGAGAATGGCAGTTCTGTCGTAATGAACTGCCTTCGAAACGATAATGTTGTTGTCAAAGCTGACCAATCACACCTTCTCTACGTTTATCTGCTGCACCCTCTAGACTACCATCAGGCCGACGAAGAATAACGCTAAGACCTGAGTTTTCTCCTCTCGATGCATCTACATTGAAACCTAATTCCTTCATTGCATCGATAAGAGACTGCGGCGTCGCGCCTTTTTCTAATCTTACTTTTTCGCCTCTTGCGACCATATTAGGTAAGTCGACCGCTTCTTGCGGACCAAGCCCCCATTCAAAAACACCAACTAATGTTTTTGCTGTATAAGCGATAATATTGTTTCCACCTGGAGAGCCCGTCGCCATAAGAAATTCACCATTTTTATCTAATACGATTGTTGGCGACATAGAAGAACGAGGACGTTTATTCGGAGCAACAGCATTAGCCACTGGGTTTCCTTCGCTGTCCACTGGTTGGAACGAGAAATCGGTAAGCTGATTATTTAAGAACATACCTCCAACCATACGAGTTGTGCCAAATATGCTTTCAACGGTGGCAGTCATGGAGACAACATCGCCCTTGGTATCAACAATTACAAAGTGGGTTGTACCGTGAACATCGTCTGTCGTATCAACGCCTGCAATGATATCTTCAGGCTTATCATTGTATGCCCAAGGGTTGCCTACTTGATAGGTTTGCGTATTTGCATTAGGAGTAATAAGTTCAGCTCTCTTTTTGAGGTACTCTTTGTTTAACATCCCTTTTATTGGCATGTCGACAAAATTTGGATCACCGATAAATCGGTCTCTGTCTGAATACGCAAGTTGTTGCGCCTGCGCAATAACAGCCCAATTGGCAGGATCACTAGCGCCTTCTGGTGTGGGTTTAGGTCCATTTTCTAAAATTCCCATAATCATACCAACGGCAAGCCAAGATGAAGGCGGTGGAGCTCCACATATTTGAGTGTCTCGGTATGGCTGACATAATGCACTTCGTTTAACAGCCTTATATCCAGCAATATCTTTCGCAGTAATAGTCCCGGCTCTCGGTGATTTTTGTACCATTTCAGCTATCTTTTTAGCAATATCACCATGATAAAAATCATCCACATTGTTAGACACTATATTAAGCGTTTCTACATAGTCTGGATTTTTAAGCTTGTAACCGACAGGGTGCGGTTTACCTTCATCATCAAAGAAATATTCATAGGCATCTGTGGGCCCTTGCTCTGGTGTACTTGGTATAAATTTACCAAATCGCTCAAGCATTCCAAACAAGCGAGGTGAAATTTCAAACCCTTCTTCAGCAAGCTCTGTGGCTCTTGTAAACAACCCTTTCCAAGGCAACTCACCGTGCTCTTTATGGGCTAGCGATAACATTGATAGTACACCGGGCACACCGGTTGATAGCCCACTTGTTTTCGCTTCTATGAATGGAAGTCTTTTTCCATTTTGTTGCAAGAACATGTCTGCTGTAGCGCCTGCAGGAGCTGTCTCTCGCCCATCGTAAACGGCTATTTCTTTGGTTTCATTGTCATAATGCACCATGAAAGCCCCGCCAGCTAACCCCGAACTTTGTGGCTCTACCAAACTAAGTACGGATTCCACCGCGATGGCTGCATCTACGGCAGACCCACCAGCACGCAGAACATCTAGACCTGCTTGCGTAGCATGAGGATTTGCCGTAACTATCATAGCTTGTGGCTTAGTTAAAGGTTTGTGCTCTTTGTTAGTACTATTTTCGTCTTTTGCATTGCATCCCGATAAGGCAAATGCAGAGACTAGTGCACACAGAAAAACAGATGATTTCATAAGTTGTACTCAAATTTAAGAAAATGATTAGATGGCTTTTGAATCAAACAAAAACGACTATATATATCTTTTCTATCACAATTTTGTAGCGTCTTACAGTAAGCTGCGACGAATGCCTTCGTTGAGCTACCATTGGTGTAAAATTAGTCAGTGTGTCAATGCTATGGTTATTTTTAATAAATAATCATTAAAACCATAAGTTATAGCGAAAATAACTTTGAATTTTTATCAAACGCACCAATGATAGTAAGAACAATCAAGATCGTTTATTGTAATACGATTATTTTTAACTGCTCTGACCTCTTAAGCGATATGCAACTCATTGCGTTATGCTGTGGTCATTCACGTATGCGAACATAATAAAAGGAAAAACCATGCAGGTATTTGACGACAATTCATTGGCAATAGGCCACACCCCTTTAGTTAAGCTTAATCGTGTAACTACAGGAAACGTTTACGCCAAAATAGAGTCTCGTAATCCTAGCTTTAGTGTGAAATGCCGTATCGGCGCAAACATGATTTGGGATGCTGAAAAACGTGGTGTTTTAAAAGAAGGTAAAGAAATTGTAGAGCCAACTAGTGGTAATACAGGTATCGCTTTAGCCTTTGTCGCAGCTTCTCGTGGATATAAACTTACGTTAACTATGCCTAGCAGCATGAGCTTAGAACGCCGTAAGTTACTTAAAGCCTTAGGTGCCAATTTGGTACTAACTGAAGCGCCAAAAGGAATGAAAGGCGCTATCGCTGCAGCTGAAGAAATTGTTGCTAGTGACCCAGACAAATTTGTTCACCTTCAGCAGTTTGATAATCCTGCTAACCCTGAAATTCATGTAAAAACCACTGGCCCTGAAATCTGGAAAGATACTGACGGCACTATAGATGCGTTTGTTGCTGGTGTAGGAACCGGTGGTACAATAACCGGTGTTACTCGCTATATAAAAGAAATTGCAGGTAAAGCGATTACCTCTGTTGCTGTTGAACCGACAGACTCCCCAGTTATTACCCAAGCCAAAGCCGGTGAAGAACTGACTCCTGGACCGCACAAAATTCAAGGTATTGGTGCTGGCTTCATTCCTGGAAACTTAGACTTAGATTTAGTTGATGAAGTAGAACAAGTGACTAATGACGAATGCATGGAAATGACTCAAAGGTTATTAAAAGAAGAAGGTATCCTCGCTGGTATTTCATCTGGTGCTGCGGTTGTTGCTGCGAAAAGGTATGCAGAACGTCCTGAAAACAAAGATAAAGTTGTTGTTGTCTTACTTGCAAGTGGCACCGAACGTTACTTAAGCAGCCCTTTGTTTGCAGGTGAGTTTAGCGAAAAAGAAGAAGTTCAATAAACATCGCTAGTTAATTAGCCAACAATTCAATTAAAAAACCAGTTTCAGTTACCCTATTGAAACTGGTTTTTTGTTATCTCTACCTTCACAATTTCCTTTTTGTTTATTCATATTCGCCAATCACACTGAATTTACTATACTGATATCAACTATATTTAATTACCCAATTATCATGCTATTAAGAAAACTAAGTTTATTGTTAGTTATAATCTGTATTTGTCTTTCTGGGTGCAAGAAAGACAAAGATGAAGAAGAAGAAGGCGTAGGTCGTTATGGTATGCTTGATGATGGAACACCTCAGTTTACCGCCGTAAAATTTATGCAAAGTCTTTATAATGATCCCAATACAAATAAAGTACTAGAACTGAGCACTGAACGTTTGGCTAGAGTACTAAAACGCTACCGTAGTAATCGAAACATTCAACGTAATGTTGTTAACCTTATGTTTGATACTGTAGAAATTAACCCTAAAGGCGCAGGTACAGCAGGTCGTTCAGAATTTTCTCAAAAAGCTACAATACATTTATTTTTCACCGGATATAAAGATGGGGATAAAATGGATGATATAAGAACCATTGAAATGGTAAAAGTAAACGGAGAATGGCGAGTAGATAAAATTCATCCCGACAGATTCTTATAAAAAAAAACCGAGGTGTTAACCTCGGTTTTTTATAGTTAAATTACCTTATATTTAGTAAGCGTATCGTACTTCTAAATACCAACTTCCACCGTTAAAACCAAATGGACTTGCTTGAGAGTATAATTGACCCAACGCCCCTGCATCAGGGTTTTCCTCTGGGAATGTGTCAAACAAATTGTCAACACCAGCAATAAGCTTCAAATTATCGTTATATTGATATGCTACTTGCGCATCAATAAGCACTTCTGCATCAATATTGTCAACGCCATTACTTGTGTCATCCCAACCACCGAAGTAGTTAGCACGCAACAGAGTTGTGAATTTACCTTGGGTATGAGACCAAGAAATGTTGGCTCTTAAATTCGGCAATAAATCTTCGATTGCAGCAACTCGATCATCATCTATTGGATTTAGAACGCCTACATCATCAACCTCAGTTTCGTTATAGTTAGCAGCAACGGTTAGACGAGATTCGCCACCAGCTAAATCAAAGCTTAAATTACCTACAACGTCTATACCACGAGTAGTTGTATCAAAGCTATTTGAAAAGAATCTGAATTCTGATAAATCATCTAGCCCAAGGAAATCTGCACGATCAATCGTACCGTTAGCATCAAGTATTGTTAATGCTTCTGATACAGATTCAAAATCAGCTCCACCACCAGCAAAATTAAGCGCATCAAGGAAATCTACATTGGCACCAAGTGCAACGCGATCTTCCAATTCAATTTGGTATGCGTCTATTGTCCAGTTAGATCCCGCAATGTCAAAACCAATACCTACAGAATAATTAACAGCTTCTTCAGGGCCTAAGTCAGGTCGACCATTACCGGCGCTTTCTACGAAGTCAGCGGCAAGCTGGCCTGCAACAGAAGAAAGAGGTAAGGTACCTTGGTCAATAAGCACACCGTTAACATTTTGTGTTGTTACGTTGGTAATATTAGCTTGCCCTGCTGTTGGCGCATGGAAGCCTGTAGAGAATGCACCTCGCAGTCTTACACTATCATTAAGGTGGTATAAGCCTGCTAATTTAAAATCAGTTGTACTTCCAAACTCACTGAAATTTTCAGTTCTTATTGCAGTTTGTACTGTCAACTTCTCAGTGACTTCAGCTTCTAAGTCAATATAAAATGCCGTACTGTCTTGAGACGCAGAGGTATCCTCAGGGAAACCACCAAAACCGTTTGAACTTGACGCAAATCCTTGGCTAGCCAGTGGACCCAATTCAAACGATGCAGCATCACCTGCAAAAAGATCGAATTCTTCTTCACGATATTCAGCACCGAAAGCGATATTTAGATCTGAATAGAAACCAATATCAACACCATAAACAAAGTTTAAGTTAAACAGTGTTTCTGTTTGTTCTTGACCACCTGGCTCGAAACTCGTAGGAGTCAATGGGCCTAAAGATGCATTAATTGTGTTTTCAATAACGAAATCTGTGCGATTTGACCCACGTTGGCCACTAAAATCATAATATAGCCCATTACCAATATCTAAATCGCCACGTATGCCTACGGTAATCGACTGGTCTTCATTTGTTCCACCAAAACGAGGTGTGAAACCACCAGGGAAAGTTTCGATAAACGAGAAGCAGTTGTCATCAGCAACAACCTCAGCTAATAAATCTGCATCCGGTATTACACCGCCAGATCCCCCTAATGGAATCCCTGCTATACACTCACCGCCAACGCCTAAACCGTCTAAGTCTCCAACTAAAACTGAATTAACTCCTGTATCAGACGCCAAACCAGTTAATGGGTCAACTGTTGGGCCTGCAAATACACCACCACGTTGGCCACCTCCAGATTCGTTTCCAACTACATTTCGATAGAAGAAACCACCAGTAACCGTACGCTCGCCGTAGTTACCAAAAAGATAAACGGTTGCCTTTTCATTGATTTCATATTCTGAATTCACAAATAACTTGAAATCATCTTCAACATCAGGCTGTCCCCAATACTGAGGAACTTCATCGGTAAAAGCATTAATAGCACTGAAATCAGCTGCTGGGGTATAGCCGTTATCAATCGCAAACTGAACGTCATCACGTACCACTGAACGGATTGTTGCGTCAGCTTCTCTAAACTCACCGGTCAAATTAACAAAACCGTTATCGCCTAAAGGAAGACCAATGTTTGCTGCAACGATAAAGTTGTCGCCATCACCTTCATAGGTAGAACCGTAACGAGCTTGTAAATCTACCCCTTCAGCATCGTCTCTCAATATGAAGTTAAGTACACCTGCAATAGCATCTGAACCGTACTGAGACGACGCTCCATCTTTAAGAACTTCAACTTGTTTCAACGCTAACGAAGGTATGGCAGAAATATCAACGCCTTGAGCTCCATCAGAAATGCCACCACCTAAAAATGAGATAACAGAACCACGGTGGCGTCTTTTTCCGTTTACAAGAACAAGTACATTATCGGGAGATAAGCCACGTAAGTTAGCAGGTCTGACAATTGTCGCTGCGTCACTAATAGGCTGAGCGTTAACAGCGAATGACGGCACAGCCGTACGAAGTAAATCTTGAACATCAGAAGACGAATTTTGTCTAAACTCTTGTGCACCTATAACATCTACAGGAACAGGAGAGTCGGCGGCTGAACGGTCAAAAACACGGGTACCTGTAACAATTATGTTTTCAGGAACCGCTTCTGTTTCGGATTCTTGGGATAAAACCTGAAAAGGTAGCGCTGACAAAAGAGGAAGTGTACAAGCGATAGCTAATGTACTTTTTTTAAATGTTCTTTTTTGTAATTTTAAATGCATTATTTTCCTAATTATTAGTATATCGTCATCATGACGAACTTTTTTGATATCGAGCTGCAATGAGCCTGTGAAATAAGTAAGTAACAAAATACGCTTCGTTTCAATTATTGGTAAAACTAATTGAATATGCTGTGTTTTTGCCAAAAAACTAATTCACGGCGGCAAAGATACACCTAAATTAGGATGATTTTAATAAAAAGATGACATTTATGTGAAGATTTTTTGAAAATTTGGGAATATAGTGCGAAATCGTTCTAATATTCCCATTTTTTAATTTTTGGAAATTACGAATGTTATTTGCTTGGCTTAGCTAATACCATATCAATTTCTACGAGCATATTAGGTCTTACTAAAGAGGCAACTTGAACTGCAGATCTCGCAGGTAAATTAGGCTGTGCTTCCGTACCAAAATACTGAGTATAAGCTTTCATAAACCCTGCAAAGTCCATCTTACCATCAAGCTTCGGATCGCCAACCAAGAAGACAGTAAGCTTTACTGCATCACCAAAGTCTACGCCTAAATCTTTAAATGACTCTTCAAACTTCTTAAATATAGACAAAGTCTGAGCTTCAGTATCTCCGTAGTATTCCGCTGTGAACTTTTCTGCCTTAGGATTAGCTGGGCTTGGCACTTGCCCACTATGATAAATTAAGGCTGTGTCCGCAGGAACTTCCACTGCTCTAGCAATTGGAAACGTACTGTTGTTAGGTAGCTTGTGTCTAGTCACTTCAGCCATCGCAGAGGTGCTAAGTAATAGCGTTGTGGCACATAAAGAAATAAGTGTTTTCATTTTAGTTTGTTCCCGTTTCATTATTGAGTGTTGAAATATAACTTATTATATCAATCATATCAGTTTCATTAGATAAAGCCTTAGAAGCAAATACCATAGTCTGAACACTGCTATCTTTTGAGTTCGCGCCCCGAACTCCACTTTTAAAATGCTGAAGCTGTTTAAGTAAATACCAGTCATTTTGACCCGCCAAAGGTGGAGCTTTTAAAATTTCGACGCCTTCTCCTGCTGCTCCATGACATGCCACACATTGCATATACAATTGCTTCCCTCGTTCTATATCTCCGTGTAGTGTTTTCTCAGGCTGCGGAGGCTTAACTACAGCAATAAATTCAAATACTTCTTGCAACGCTTCTGGAGTCAGCAACATCGCAGAGGGTAGCATTTCTGCGCCTGAATGATCGTCAGGGTGTACTCCTCGTCCTTGGGCCTTAAACTCATTAATTTGGCGTTCAATATACCAGGCTGGTAATTCAGCAAGTCGTGGAGCTTCATTACTTTTGTTCCCCATAAGCTGAGTCCCATGACACACTGTACAAGGTACGACTGAACTAGGTGTTGCAATCATATTTTGGGCATTCGAGAAAGAAACAAAAAGCAGCATAAAGCTAATGGCTATTATTCTATACATAAAATTATTCCTCTATTTGCCAACCTGTTGACTAAAAATACTAAGCGCATTTTCAGCAGATGCTAGTGCACCTTCTTGCCAGCCAGGGTGATAGCTAATTTGATCACCAATCATGAAGTGCCGCCCATCGGGTTGTTGTAATAAAGAAAAGTATTTTTTGTGGTCGTCTTCTGACATGCGACTACCACACCCCATCATATGGTTCATTCTGCTCCATGGAATAGACACTCCGGTCTCAATATATTTCGCATAACCAGGATGTATTTTTTCGCCATTTTCCGCTGCAACAATCAAACGTTGCTTTGGTGTCATACGTTCAAAATACTCGTTTTGTTCGTTCCCCCAAACATAAGCACCTAGCATGATCCCTTTTTCACCAAATATATCATTTGATGGATACCATATTTGAGTCACTGGAAGATCAGTGTAAGAAATGCCACCATAGATCCCCTCATCTTCCCAAAACCGCTCTTTCATTTGAAAACCGATTTTAAACAACTTGCCTCGTTTTAAGGCTCCGAGTGCCGTTCTATAATTCTCTGAGAGGTTGTTATATATTCCACTCATAAAATGAGCTGGAATGTTGTTAAAACAATAATTTGCCTTATGTTTAACAACCTTGCCATCTTTCACATAGCTCACTTCAACTTCATTATCACCTTGATAAATCGATTTAACTTGGGCATTTAAGATAACTGGAGACTTAAGTGCTCCCATGAAGCCATCAACAATTTTATCCATTCCGCCCTCTGGAGTCATTAATGGCTCTCCCCAGTCATAAGCTTCACTCATAAATTGAAGTCGGCTAAATAAGGGAGAATTAATTAACTCAGTAAGCGATTTCGGAGCTTTGGGCTTAGCATGAAATAACATCCGGTCCACAGTCGAACCGGCGCGTTCGGTTCCTTCATATAATCCACTTTCCTTTAAATCACCAAACGCTGCAATAAACTGTTTAAACTTAGCGATATCCTCTTCTGTCAAACCAGCATCGAGTTGCCCAGTTGTCAGCGATTTATGGGCTAACTCAGCAACAAACCCTCGACCATCAGCCATGTGTTCGCCAATACGGACAGGCTTTCCGCCAAAATTTTTAGAATCATGCAAGTAAGCCAGACGATTACTATTAGCGAAAATTCTTAATGGTACTTTTAAGGCTTTACAGTAATGTAATATACGTTGGTGGTGCCCAGGCAAACGTGCCGGTCCACAATTCATGTATAGCTCATGATTATCATCAAAATTACAGATTGACGGATTACCTAATTCATCAACCAAATCACCATGACGTAAAGTAAGGTTTCTTCCTCCCGCACGGTGAGATGCCTCGATAATAGTGCAGTTGTACCCTGCTTTTTCCAATTCATAGGCTGTCGCTAGTCCTGCAATACCAGCTCCGAGAATAACGATAGACTTATTTTTATCATTTGCAGGAGGAAGGTTTAAGCTCGTTAATTTGGCGTCTTTGGACATAAAGTCCATGGCCAAGCTTGCATTGTAAACTAACGAAGAACCACCGGCAGCAGCTAACATATTCAAAAAATGCCTTCGGCTCAAATGCATATTGAAATTTCCTTAACAATTAAACGAATAACTTATTAATCAAGTCTAAAGTGCCTTGAATTTCAAGGTTAAACGCCATTCAAAACAATGAGATAAAAAACCATAAAACTCACTTTTTCTAGTAATAAAACACCTGATTTACTAGAGTAGAAAGACTCTTGAGTTTTGTATATCCGCAAAAAACAAAGCCCCTCACGTCAATGAGGGGCAGTCAAAACAATTTAGATTAGAAGTTTCCGTTAACACTTAAGTAATAGAAGCCACCTTGCCATGGAACCACAGAATCAGAGCGGTAAATTCGACCGAAACTAGCGTCACCAATCACACCTCTGTCTGGGAAGTTGTCAAATGCATTACGAGCACCTAACGATACATTCCAATTATCAGTCAATTGATATCCAGCTTCAAAATCCATAAAGATTTCAGGGTCAAATTCTTGAACCAAGCCAGCATTAAAGTTCTCATAACTTCCATAGTAATTAGCTCTTACGAGAAAGTGCCAATCTTCAATGGTGTGTCTTGCAGTAACAATCCCTCTTACGTTTGGATCATTGTTGATGAAGTCGAAAGTATCTTCTTCGTTCAGAACTGCGCTTGGATCACTATCAAACTCTTGCTCGTTGTAGTTAAACGATGCAGTAACTACTGTTGAGCCTAAATCCCAATCAAATGTCTTGGTCGCAACCAAATCAAAGCCTTGAGTTGTAGTATCAAACGAGTTTTGGAAGAAGAATACACCACCAATAGAGGCTGCACCTGCTATACCTGCGGCTTCTAGTGCTAAGAAGTTATCAAATGCATCTCCTGAATCAGGATCAGACGACACATCCAACGTAGAAATAGCATTAAATCTATCATCAAGCTCTATACGATAAAAATCTATCGTAATATTGACCCCTGCTAAATCAGCAGTGAACCCCAAAGTATAGTTTGTCGATGTTTCTGGTCTTAACTCTTCAGCTCCCAATGCTTGCGCTACGTCGCTACTTGCTGGGAACAAACCTGTTGCAACGGGCACACCATTCGGTAATCGCGTTGATACGTTAGTTGTTCCTTGCTGCCCTGGTGTTGGTGCTCTAAACCCAGTACCAATTGATGCTCTTAATCCAACGTTATCGCTTAAATCAATTTGTGTAGCTAACTTCCAAACAAGCTCTGGATCAAAATCGCTGTAACTTTCATAACGCAATGCGCCTTGTAAAAACAAGGTATCGGTTACGTCTGAACTAACATCAATGTAAGCAGCATACGAATCTCTTTCAAAGTCTTCACTAAAACCAGGAGAGAAACCAGGGAAGCCATTTGAGCCTACACCTACTACGTTATACACAGCATCATCTTCATTTGAGCAGTCAAGAGATGAACCATCAGCAATAACGGCTAACCCCGCTGCTGTTGGAGTAGAATCTGCAACACTGTCTGTATCGGTACAAAAACCGAAAGGGTCTGACAATGCAAAATCGCCGTCTATATATGAATCTTCTTCACCTTCAGTAATGTCATATGCTTCGTCTAAATAACTTAGTCCATATGCAACTGTCAGAGGTGAATCAAAACCAACTTCTACGTAGTTTACAAAATCAGCTTGTAGTTGGAACTCTTCGTTAGCCAACGCTCCAGGATTAAACTCAGTTGGACTATCAGGACCTAATGATGGGTTAATCGTGTTTATAAGACGATAGTCAATTTCATTGCTACCAAATCGCGCACTGAAATCATAAGTAAAGTCTTCATTAAATTCGCCTTTAATACCCGCTAAAATCGATACATCTTCAATTTCACCAAAGAATCTCGGAGTAAAACCGCCTGGGAAAAGTGAAAGAGGGCTATACAATGAGCCATCTTCTAAACGCAGGTTTTCAATGGTTCCATTGCCCGGAAAACGATAAAAGAAGCTACTATCACTTTCACTGTCAGAATAGCTGCCGAAGGCATATAAGCTAGTAGTATCAGACAAATCATAGCCCGAGTTAAAGAACACTCTTACCGCTTCTGCGTTAGGTTGTCCCCATGGAATAACATTTTCGCCCTCTAAACTGGCACTTTCTAAACCGGCTAAAAACGCTTCTTCAGAGTAACCTACAACGGTAGTGTCGAAATCACTTCCTGTTAAAAATCGAGGATCATCGGGATCTAAACAATATGAATCTTCACAAGGCTGCTCAGCTCTCTCAGTAAAACCTTGATCGGAAATTTCACCAGAAAGGCTAAAGAAACCATTGTCTCCAAGCGCAAAACCTATATTCCCTGTTACAGTAAATTGTTCTCCATCACCCTCATAATGCTGACCCACTTGCACATTGATTGAGCCGCCCTCAGAGTTGTCCTTTAGGTGTAAGTTAATCACACCAGCAATTGCATCTGAACCATATTGCGCAGCAGCACCATCGCGAAGAACTTCCACTGTTTTTAATGCCGATGAAGGAATTGTTGCTAAATCAGGCCCTTGAGTACCTGAGCCACCAATTTGAACAAGAGAAGCTCGGTGGCGACGTTTTGAGTTAACCAACACCAATACTTTATCACTAGGTAACCCTCGCATTTGAGCGGGGCGAATAAATGATGCACCATCAGAAATGGGTTGTCTGTTTAAATTAAACGAAGGAACCAAGTTTTTAAGAATGTCGTTAGTATCAGTAAATGACACATCTTTTATATCTTGGGCAGAAAAAATATCAACGGGTACAGCTGAGTCTGAAATAGTTCTAGGTGCACCACGGGCACCTGTAATGACTATTTTTTCAGTTTGATCTACAGCTTGGTCTGGCGTTTCTTGAGCTAATGAAGCAAATGAAACTCCTAATGCACTCACTGATAATAAACCTGACAGCGCAACTCTAACTGCTTTTGAAATATGGCGCTCTTTTAGCATGGACAATTCCTTCGTAAATATGTGTGAATTTTGTGTGCTCTATGGCGGTACTTTGATGTTTTATATGTTCACGTAGCCATAAATAGCATTAGGCTTAAAACAAAACTAACGAAATCATATAACTACGCAAAGGGTGTTCAGCAAGACCAGTGCCATTAACGAAATAAAATTAAATAAATCACAATTTCATCTCAACCGTTACACTAATGTTACAAAAAACTTGTTTTTTATGTTCTTTTGGAATTAAAAATAGAGCGAACACACACTTAAGGAATGAACAAAAAAGAATCAAAAATAGACAAATGCACAAAGGCAGTGCTTATGCTCATGAAAATGAATTTCAGTCTTCTAGCAAATATGGGAAGTGAGATTAAAAAAAGAGCAGCACTGTATTGATAGCCTAAATTCTAAAACTAGATTGGCTATTCGTACTAAATAAGCAAATGCAATCGCTACTATGCGTTTAAGCTAGAAAACCTAAAAACTAAGATAAATTCCATTTCTTATTTTTATTTCAAAAATATCTGCTTATTTATCGCTCTTTTATTTAAAAATGCGTCAAAGGCTTCTTTTGCCGAATCACTTTGAAGTGCTTTTGCAAATTGTTTAAGCTCGATATCCATATGCTCAGCAATATCCTGGCTATTGTTTTTCAACAACGCTTTTGTCTCGATTAAAGCACTACGTGGTTTATTTAATAGTTGTCCGCAAACTTCATTTACAGCATTAGTTAGTTCTTCTGGTTCACAAACATAAGTCACAATATTTGCATCTAACGCCTCATTTGCATTAAACGGGGCACCAAGCATTAGCCATTTAGCGGCGTTAAGATAACCCGATGTTTTAGGTAAAATATAACTTGAAGCATATTCTGGTAATAAGCCTAAATTGATAAATGGCATCATAAAATGAGTATTTGAAGACGCGATTACAAAATCACAATGAAGTAATAACGTAGTGCCTATACCTATTGCATTCCCTTTCACTTCTGCCACTACCGGTAATTTGCACAACATAAGTGCACGCATAAACGTAATTGTTTTCTTTATACTTTCTTCGCTAGCATTGGCAAACGTACTGATATCATTACCTGCTGTGAAGTCTTTACCATTCCCCCTGAGTAAAACTAAATGGCAATCATCGCGAGAAGACGCGTCTGTAATTGCTGCCGCAATGTCTTCATACATAGAGGGAATAAGTGCATTTTTTTTCTCTGGACGATTAAGTGTAATAACACATTGACCAGATTTATGTTCAACTTGAATATCCATGTTTTGCCCTAGTTTGCTTGTTTTATATCCATACAAGTATCATAACCTTATGAATATCAACAGCAAGGAAAAATAGTTTTATGTTGCTGTTTTGTTAAGTTCGTCAAAACAAGTAAATTTCAGTACTATAACTGCAATTAACAAAACTCACTCAATAGTGACCTACTTACTTGAAACTAATACGCTTACCTACAGAAAAAGAACACTTATTACCCATTTTAATACTCGCTTCGTTAAGTGTTGGTAGTTATGTTGTTACAACATTTTTTTACGCCCCTTTTATCCAGCTGTTTGAATACGACAAACACGCTTTGTTAAATGGCGAAATATGGCGCAGTGTTACTGGCCACCTATTCCATTCCAATTTTAACCATTTGGTATTAAATATTGGTGGGCTTTTTCTTTTATGGGGGCTACATGGAGAAAAATATAAGAACTCCCGCTTACTGTTTTTATTTTTATTTATCTCTGTCTTCATATCGACATGCATGCTTTTTTTTACCACTGATATAACTCGCTATGTTGGCCTATCTGGGGTATTGCATGGCATGTTTGTGTGGGGTGCTTGTGATGATATACGCAAAGGCTATAAAACAGGCTATCTCATGATTATCGGATCATTAATAAAAGTAGCAAGTGAGCAATGGAATGGCCCAGATCCCGAATTAGGAAAAACAATAAACGCTACAGTTGCTATTGATGCCCACCTATATGGCGTTCTGGCGGGCATAATAGTGTATTTTGTTCTTTGCTTTGCTCACAAATTTTCTTCGAAAAGCGCATAAATCCTTGTATATTCATCTAACCAAGAGCTTGGTTGAACAAAACCATGAGGCTCTACAGGATAAATAGCCGTTTCAAAGAAGTGAGTTTTTTCTAATTCAATTAATCGCTGAACCAAACGTACAACATCGGCAAAGAAAACATTACTATCGACCATTGGTGCATTGATTAATAATGGCTTTTGTAATCCCTCAGCAAAGTAAATTGGAGAACTTCGTTGATAAGCTATCGGATCAATGGAAGGTAAGTTCAATATGTTAGCGGTATACCCAGTATTGTAATGAGCCCAATCAGTGACTGGCCTGAGTGCAGCCCCAGCTTGAAATAAGTCTGGTGCTTTAAACAACGACATCAAAGTAAGAAAACCGCCATAAGAGCCACCATAAGTACCAACTCGGTGTCGGTCAACATTGGCATTTTCGATCAACCAATCAACCCCATCTTTAAGATCTTCTATTTCGGCCTTGCCCATATTTCTATAATTTGCTGTTCGCCAATCTCTGCCATAACCTTTCGATGCACGGTAATCCATATCTAAAACCACATAGCCTTGCTGAACAAGTAAACTATGAAACATATATTCACGAAAATACGAAGACCAACCTTTATGCGCATTTTGTAAATAACCCGCTCCATGAGTGAAAACCACGGCTCGTCTTGGTTCTCCATTATGCACATTTTCAGGTAAGTACACTCGGGAGTATATATCAGCATCGGTGTTAGAAGATGCTATTGGTACGATTGCTGGTATCGTCCATGAAATAGCATTAAATTCGTCACTCACTGTGTGAGTTATTCGCTTTGCCTTTACCTCTTTAGGGTTCGCTATTTGAGTCGCTTTAAGGTAAAGCTCTGGTGGTTGATTCAACTTACTATGAGTCAACAGTAAATGATTTTCATCAGGGCTTAACAGATAAGATGACATCCCCTCTAAATAGGTGATTTGTTGATGTTCTCCTGTTCTTGTATTCACTTTAAATACTTCATAAACACCAGGATGCTGCTTGTTTGCCGTGTAATAAATAAATTCGCCATCTAACGTCGGAGTCATATTGTCGACAGTAAACTCTCCCCTTGTCAGTGCCACAGCATTTTGGCCTAACGCCTTTACATTAAGCTGGCTATAGCCTGTTTCTTCCGTCAAATAATACAAGGTCGCTGACGTATTCAGCCATCCAAAATCGTTATACGCGTAATTTATCCATGCTTCATCACTCTGACGATGCTGGGTAACCAATTTTTTGTCATTAAAATCTACCGTAGTAATCCATCTATCTTTGTTATCCCAAGCCTCTAGCATTAGTGCAACGTGCTCTCCTGAAACATGCCAACGAATAGAAGGCTCGCTGTTATACCAATTCCTCAGTAGAGTTATCGGTCTAGGTAAGCGGTTTGTTTGATAAATGTCCCCTTTGACTTGGGCATTTTCACTCTTTTCAGTGGCTAACACATCATCGTTATAACCCGGTAAAGAAGAGAAACTGAGATGTTTCTTTGTCATGGTGTTCAAATCAACTAACCACACATCATCATTATCCGGCGTTGCGTCTGCAACCCGCTGACGTACAGACTCAGCCTTAATCCGACCATTCTCTTGAATGTAATGAGGCATAATATCGCTATCGTTTCGATATTTCTTTTTGCCTTCGGTCACCACAATTGCATAATTCAGCAATGGTGAAACACGCACAGACACGAGCTGCTTATTGGATTGAAAGTACACTTTTTCAACCCCATATGCGCTGCTATTTTCAGCCAACATTCGTTGCTGACTTCGCTTTTTAAACTTATCTTCCCTCGTTTTTTCAATATAACCAATCAGTTTAATTTGCTCTTCCGCTAAATAATCAGCCGGAGGTAAAACAAGGTTAGGATCGGGTGAAAATGACCATGAAAAAACAACGGACTCACTCCCTGTTTCAGGATCAATTGAAACAATTTTATCCCCCATTTGCACTAATAAGCTATTAGTCGTGGTCCACAGTAAATTAGAGTAATGACTACCTTGGCGAACAATAACAGCTTCATTAGTTTTGTATTTCACAAACAAACTGTCACCAAACGTCCACGCTAACCAAGTTTTATCTGCGGACATGGCTTGTGCATCTGACACATACAAGTGCATTTCTTCATCACTGATTGAAGATACGTTTTCAGGTTCACTAACATGGCTCTTAAGCAGTGCTTTTAACGGGGAACTTTCTTTCTTTCGACTATATACAATTTGCTTTCCTACAACAGACCAGCGAGGCTTTTCTGGTTGTCTTCCCAACCAATCGGGGTCAGCCATAATCTGTTTTAAAGTAAGGGGAAAGCCTTTATCTGAATCGAATTTCGATGACTGCTGTGCTGTCGAATGCTCATCTTCCTGAATGTTTTTAACCGGTTCTGAAGTTTCTTTAAAATGTACATTTTCAACTGCAGTAGTTTTAATTTCAGAAATAGGACTAGTACAACCTACTAGAAGAAGTAAAGCAGTGGAGAAACCAATTAACACAGTTTTAATATTCATAGCTTGTAATACGTTTTTTGACCAACCTCATTATAGTCACGTACTACCAAGCGCAGTCAATGGAGTTTACCCCATAAAAAAACCCCGCAAATTTTGCGGGGTTAACAAGTACACTCAACTTAAAACACACGAGAAAGGAAACCACATCCATAACTCCTGTTATAAAGTTAGTCAGCGGTTATTTCTATAAGTTCAAAAAAGTTATAAATTAATATTCTATTTCACAAAACTATCTAAACTTTGTTTAAAGTCAGAAATTAAATCATCGGTATCTTCAATACCGACACTCACTCTTATCATAGAATCTGTGATACCCATTGCAGCTCGTTCTTCGTCGCTATTTTCAAAAAAGATTGTTGATGCCACAGGTAACGCCAACGTGCGGTTATCACCGAGGTGAGTCGCACACAAAGCTAATTTCATTTTATCTAAAACTTCAATTTCACTCACGCCTTCCACTAAATCAAAGCTCAATAAAGCCCCAAAGTCCGAAAAATACTCCGCCGCACGGCCATGTTGTGGGTGATTAGATAAACCGGGGTAATACACTTTTTTTACTGCACTATGGCTATCTAAAAATTCGGCTAACTTTGCTGCATTTTTACAGTTTCGTTCCATACGCATAGACAAGGTTTCTAAACCCACAGAAAACATATGAGCAGCATGAGGAGATAAGGTTGCGCCAAAATCCCTTAGCCCTAACTTTTTAATTTGCGTTAAGCCCCATTGTTTTTCATCATCACCTTGATACAAAGGCAAAATGTGAGGAAATTTAGCCCAGTTCATATTGCCACAGTCAACCACGACACCACCCAGAGCGTTACCGTGACCGCCAACATATTTTGTTAATGAACTAAACAGCAATGAAACCCCAAAATCATTGGCGTTAAACATAGTACGAGGTGTCATTGTGCTATCAACCATAAACAACAAGTCGTGTTCACGACAAAAAGATGATAGCCCTTTCATATCAGCCACTTGTGTTACAGGGTTGGCAAGTGTTTCCGTAAATACACCTAAGGTATTGGGCTTTAACGCATCAGCTACATTTGACGCATCAGTAATATCAACGAGGGTAATATCAATGCCTATGCGAATTAAGGTATTAAAAAAACTGCGAGTATTGCCAAACAAATAGCGACTCACAATTAAGTGGTCACCTTGCCTAAACAAGGCAAGCAATGTTGAACTAATGGCCGCCATTCCTGTGGCAAAACAAACTGCACCTACCCCCTGTTCCATTTCATTGAGAATGTTCTGCAATGCCGAAACCGATCCTGAAGACGAACGAGAATACACATGCCCTACTTTCTTCCCTTGAAAAACGTCGACTAAATCTTGCGCACTTTCATAATTGAACAAAACAGACGCAGAAATAGGTTCATGAGCTGCGCCATGAGCAGGTTGATTAACATTGCCATCAGAATGAACACATTGAGTTGTAAAACCTTTACCAGACACCACATAACCTCTTTATTTATCACAGTAGTAACACTATCATATGGTATTATAGCGTCTTCAATTATTACCTTCTTGCATAAATTGAAAAAGTTTTTTGAATTTCGCAGGTCTTTATCTTATTGACTAATACACGATGTCATAACGCAGGGTTTATATGTGTATTCTTTTTATTGCTGTAAAACAACATTCTGATTATCCACTCATCATTGCTGCAAACCGCGATGAATTCCACGCTAGGCCCACTCAAGACAGCCACTGGTGGGAAGGCAACGATGGCATTCTTGCAGGTAAAGACCTACAAGCAGGTGGAACATGGATGGGCATCACCAAAACAGGTAAATTCGGCGCATTAACTAATATTCGCGACCCTAAGCGAATAAAAAGCAATGCAAAAAGTCGTGGAGAGTTAGTGCTAAATGCATTGACCGAAGAAAATGGAATTTCAGATCACACTCTACAATCAAGCAGAGAAGATTATAACGGCTATAACTTGCTACATGGCGATGTCGATAACTTAAAAGTGTATAACAACTTTGAAAACACCCACAGCCAACTTGAGCAAGGTGTATACGGTTTATCTAACGCCGCATTAAATTCACCTTGGCCAAAAACAACTAAAGGTATGGAAGCGCTCTCAAGGTATTGTCAAACTCAAAGCAATATTGAATATGAAGACTTGTTTACTATTTTACGGGATGACGTGAAAGCCGATGACGATAAGTTACCTAAAACAGGCGTACCTTACGAGTGGGAAAAGAAAATCTCTTCAGCTTTTATTGTTACCCCTGAATACGGCACTCGGACTTCGACATTATTGTTAGTATCAAAAGACCGAAAAGTCTCATGGCTAGAGCGTAATTTCGATGCAGAATCGAATAAAACCACTGAAAGTCACTTCGACTTCGAGCTGCAAAATTAAACTCGAATAAATTATGAAAGTTTCCTCGTATTTTAAACTAAAAATGGCATAATACTGACGCTTTTTTAGTGAATAAATTCTAAAGGAAACTATATCGTGTTTACCGTATTACCTGCTCTTGCGCCAGATCCAATCCTTGGTTTATCAGCTGCTTATCGCGAAGATACCAATCCTAATAAAATTGATTTAGGTGTTGGTGTTTATAAAGACGAAAACGGTAATACGCCAATTATGGCGGCAGTTGCCGCTGCACAAACAAAGCTTTTAGAGCAAGAAACGTCAAAAACCTACATTACGCCTCAAGGTGTACAAGGTTACATAGACAATATGCTGAGCTTAATTTTAGGCAAAGGAAACACAGCGGTATTAGCCGATCGTGTTGCTGCTGTTCAGTCTCCAGGTGGCTGTGGTGCATTGCGTGTACTTGCTGAGCTTGTCAAACGCGCAACACCAGATGCGAAAGTTTGGGTAAGCGACCCTACATGGGCAAACCACATTCCACTAATTGGTGATGCTGGACTTGAACTTGCTAAATACCCCTATTTTGATAAAGCCTCAGCATCAATAAAATTTGATGAAATGATCGATACCCTTAAGCAAGTTAAAAAAGGCGATATCGTTTTACTACATGGCTGCTGCCATAACCCAACGGGTGCTGACTTAACAAAAGAGCAATGGCAAAGTGTACTTGAAGTTGCCCAGCAAACGGGTTTCATTCCTTTTGTAGACTTAGCTTATTTAGGGTTTGGCGATAGTTTAGAAGAAGATGCCTACGGCCTTCGCTTACTTGTCGATAATCTACCAGAAGTGATTATCGCAGCATCATGCAGTAAAAACTTTGGTCTATATCGCGAACGTGTTGGTTTAGCTGCTGTAGTATGCGCTGATTCAGCAACGAGAAAAATTGTTCAATCTCAAATTCAGTCCGTTGCCCGCGCTATATACTCAATGCCCCCCAGTTACGGCGGTCAATTAGTTAATATAATATTGAGTGATGAAACGTTAACCGCTCAGTGGCAAGACGAAGTGAACGAGATGCGCGATCGCATGAAAACACTAAGACAATTACTGGTTACTAATTTACACAAACAAGGCTCAAGCAAAGACTTTAGTTTTGTCGAACAGCAAAAAGGTATGTTCTCTTACTTGTGTATCGAACCAGAAAAAGTCCGTGAAGTACGTGAGAAATTCAGTGTTTACTTTGTAGATTCAAGCCGAGTCAATATTGCAGGTATTAACAAAAACAATGTTGAGCCTTTAGCAAAAGCATTGGTATCAGTACTTTAATACCCTGGAAAACCCCCGCTTTCGCAAGTATTGGTTATCACGACTAAGCAATACTTGCGACATTAGTGCTAATTCTAAATTCCCTTTTATTTGGCATGATGTAACCCATTAGTTGAATTCAGACTATTTTCTGAAAAAACCAATCAATTGCCTCCCCGCTTAGATTTCATCCTATATTAACTTGAAATATAAATATGCTTTAGTTAAGGTGATTTTGATACTATTAAAATTAAAGGATTAAGTAATGAAGTTAATATCAACCGCAACACTAATCGCGTC
Source organism: Alteromonas sp. 5E99-2 (assembly GCF_017368475.1). Lineage (GTDB taxonomy): Bacteria > Pseudomonadota > Gammaproteobacteria > Enterobacterales > Alteromonadaceae > Alteromonas_F. The sequence continues at coordinate 33,185 of NZ_JAFNJE010000003.1, read as the reverse complement.
ACTTCTACACATTTCTAATACCTCTGCAGAGATAAACGTAATCGATAACGACGACAGCGGGTTTTCGGTCATTTCAAATTGGACAACTAGCGAAAATCTTAACGGTTTTTGGGGTAATAACTACGTCTATTTAGATGCAAGAACAAACACCGGATCTGCACAATGGGAGTTTAGTCTTTCTGGTTCGGGTAGCTATGAAGTATCTGCATATTGGACATCAAATGTGAACCGTTCTTCCGATGCAATTTATTCTGTACACGACGACAACGGCGTCACCGATATCCCTGTATCCCAATCACAAAACGGCTCTATTTGGTTTCCGTTAGGAGAATTTTCTAACCCGACAAAAGTAGTACTGAGTACTAATGGAACAGATGGGTTTGTGATTGCCGATGCAGTAAAGGCAGAATCAGTGCAAGTTGAAGCTTCATCATCATTACAAAGCTATAAAGTTGTTGCTTATGGGCAATCGACTAGAAACATTGGCAGTCCCACAACAACATGTAGAATTAATAGTACCCTAACCGATAGTAATGACGAAAGCTATATGTATAGTTATAAGTTTAAAAGCTCATCATCATCATCATCATGTCGATGTCGATCGTCTATACTAATAAATGTAACTTCATATGATATTTCGAACTCTAGAACGGAAAAACTACAATGCATCGTAGCCGATTAGTGAAATAACTCTATAATATACAGCCACGTTAAATTCCCCTTTTAACGTGGTGGTATCATCAACTAAGCAACCAGTCTGTATGAATCACTATTAGCCGAAAGTAGTGACCGCTGCAATAATTTCTGAATTTTCTGACACGACAAAACGCCTTTTCTGTCGCGAGGAAAATAAACCTGTTCAATAATTTTATTATTTTCATTAACTAGAAATAGAGCTAAGCGTTTATTTTTACCGGGTAAGTAAGCAGTAAAGCACCACACAGTTTGGTTGCGCTTCAGAGCAGATAACTTTTGATAGAAACAAAATGGCATGCCCACATCACATGCATTTGACGATGTTAGCACTTTGCGTTTTAAAAATGGCGTATCAGAAGCAAACGCAGATACACCAAATTTATCAATAAGCTGGTCAACAGATTTTAAACTCATTAGATAATCTCAACATATACTGTATATATAAACAGTATATGTTGATTGGTATAAAAAACAACCTTTTATTTAATTGGCTATCCTAAGCTGACTGTTTATTACTAATAGACTTAGGCGTTATGCCAAATAACTTTCTCACTCCCCGCTTAAAATCATCAAGGATTAAATACAAACAAGGAACAAGTAATAAGGTTATAACTGTCGCAAATAAAATTCCAAAGGCTAGTGATATCGCCATAGGAATAACTATTTGAGCTTGTAAACTTTTCTCTAACACTATGGGCAGTAACCCCATAAATGTAGTAAGTGACGTCAATATAATAGCTCTAAATCGTTGAGTTCCCGCTTGTATAGCAGACTCCATAAGAGAGAAGCCTTCTTTTCTCGCCTTATTTACAAAGTCCACCATAATCAAACTGTCATTCACCACAACACCTGATAATGCGATGATCCCGCAAATAGACAATACACTGACGACTTTGCCTAAAATTAAGTGCCCAAATATTGCGCCTACTACCCCAAATGGGATCACCGACATAATAATAATCGGCTGAGAATAGGATTTCAGAGGAATCGCTAATAATGCATAAATTGCGAACATTGCGCCCAACATACCAATCGCCAACGACACAACCACTTGCTGTTGTTCTTTGGAATTACCTTGCAATTGAAAATCCACATTGGGATAACGCTCCAATAAGTCGGGAATGATTTCGGTTATCATTTCTCCAGTAATTTCACCTGGGTCAATACTATTAGCATCAACTGCGGCCGTGACACTCACAGAACGGGAACCATCAACTCGAATAATTGAGTCGAATCCACTCCCTAACGAAATTTCACCGACTTCTTCAAAAGGAATAACATCTCCGGTCAATGAACGGATCCGCATATTCTCCAAATACCCTACCGAATTACGTTCTTCTTCAGGATAGCGAACCATGACTTTTATTTCTTCATCATCCCGTTGAATACGCTGAACTTCCGCTCCAAAAAAACCAAAACGAACTTGCTGACCTAACTGCTGCAATGTCACCCCCAAAGCTTCAGCCTGTGGCTTTACATCTATTTGTATTTCATCACTGCCACCGGAAAACGTATCGTTTATATCTGATACTCCGCTGTACGTCGCTAGGGCATCTTTCAACTCTTTGCTGATGCTTTTCAGTTCGTCTATGTTGGCTGAACTAAACTCAAAATTTAAGTCTGACCCACCACCAGGCCCACCACCTGGATTCCCTACCGTTAACGATCTTACCCCTGGAATCTCTTCAATCTCATCACGCCAATATTCATGAATTTCTGAATCGCTAAGGGTTCTGTTCTCGCCTTTAGTTAACTCAACAAACACTGCTCCACCAAGATCGCCTTCATCAAAGGCAATTGAGTGCTGTACCACTCGCTGCCCTGTTTCCTTTTCAATATTTTTATCCATTGCATGCATAGCCGCTACAATAGATTCGATTGCCTCGTCACGTTGTTGAATTGAAGATCCTGGTTCCATACTTACGTCGGCAAACATAAAATCACTCGGGATAGAGGGGAATACAACAAAACGAACAACGCCACCAGAAAAAAGGCCGACGGTTAATATAAGTGACGCAATGAAAACGGATAAGGTGGTATATCGGTTGTTAACGGCTTTTTTCAAAAATGGGGCGTAATATTTTTGAACAAAAGTTTTAATTCCTTCACTAAAAAAATCTCTAAACCTTTGAAAAGCATTTGCCTTTGAAGGATCATAAGGCTTTAACTTCATATGCGCTAAGTGCGCAGGTAAAATAAGCTTAGACTCAACCAACGAAAAGATTAAGCAAACTACCACAACAGCACCAATGGTTTTCCAAATAACTCCAAAGGTTCCTGTAACCATTAGCATAGGAATGAAAGCTGCGATGGTCGTTAATACGCCAAACGTTGCTGGCATGGCCACTTTATTTACACCACGGATAATATTATCAATACTGTGACCATGCTTATCAATTTCAGAGTAAGCCGATTCCCCCATAATAATGGCATCATCCACTACTATCCCGAGCACGAGAATAAAGGCAAACAGACTCAGCATATTGATAGAAACGCCAAACAAAGGCGTTGGCATTAAAAATAATGCTCCCAAGAAACAGACAGGGAGTCCAACAATCACCCAAAATGCAAGTTTTATACGCAAAAACAAACTTAAAACAACGAACACTAGCAATGCGCCAAAAAACATGTTTTTCAGCATCATATTTAGCCTGTCATTCAAATAAAACGAACTATCACCCCAAGTGTCTGCTTGAATATTAGGTGGCAAATCCTCATTTTTTTCGCTGATATAGGCATTCACTTTCTTTGAAATTTCTAATGCATTTTGATCGCCCACAGCTTGAACTCGAATACTCACTGTCGCTTTATTGTCAAAACGAGCAAAACCATTACTTTCAACAAAGCCATCATTTATGTGTGCTATATCACCGAGCTTCAGCCGTGTTCCATCGGCTTGAGTCACTAGTACTATTTGTGAAAAATCATAACCTGTATAGGCTTGACCAATAGTCCTCAATAAAATGCTGCCATTATCTGTTCTAATTGATCCGCCAGGCAAATCAACACTACTTTGCTGCACAACACGCACAACATCAGCAAAAGTTAAATTATATTGTTGAAGCGTTGTTTCACTAAGCTCAATACTAATTTCGTAGTCTCTAGAGCCAACAACCTGAACGGCAGACACTCCAGATAAATTAGCAATGTCGTCCCTCATAGATTTAGCATATTCTTTCAGTTCACGCTCAGTCGCATCGCCATGCACAGAAATCCACAGCACATCTGATTGCGCCTTTTGACGGTAAACAATGGGCTTTTCCGTATTCGCGGGAAAACTAGGAATAGCATCTACTTGCACTTTTACTTCATCAAGTAAACTCTCTACATCGTAATCGTCTTCTACTTCAATACTTACCGTACCTGAGCCTTCAATCGCAGTAGAAGTAATCTGCTTTATCCCTTCTAAATCCTTTATCGCTTCTTCAACTTTAAGAATTACACCTTCTTCAACTTCCTGAGGAGCTGCGCCTAAATAAGCGACTCTGACTTGTATTACATTAAATTCAAAATTAGGAAATATTTGCTTTTGTATGGTAAATGCCGTGTATATGCCACCAAAAATCAACACCCACATTAACAAATTGGCTGCAACACTGTTACGTGCGAACCATGCAATGAGGCCTTTATGAGTATCGTTAATGTCTGAACTAGTCATTACTGGTCCTCGTTATGAGGTTCTATTTCATTTTTGTCATCAGGTTGATCATTTTCTGACGGCGTATCTATTTCTGGCTCATCACCTGGCAATCTTATTTTCATTCCCGTATAGGCATTAGGTACTGCACTTGTCACTATTTGTTCACCAGAATCTATACCTGAACCAATATACACATGTTGTTCGTCGCTACGTAATATATCAACGCTTTTAATAGCCAGTGTTCGATTATCGGAAACGGTAAGAACCGTATTGTCTAAACGTACTAGTTGCCTTGGTAACACAATAACATCTTCTGTTTGTGTACCACTGATTGTGGCTTGAACGAATTGGCCGTAACGCAATGCCTGCTTTTGTTCGCTCGTATTTTTTCGCATGTAAGGGTCATCAATTTCAGCTATTGCATATATAACGCGACTATCTGTACTCAACACCCCTTCACTTCGCACTAATTTGCCTTCCCATTGCGTGAGCTTACCTGCAACGTTGGCGCTTAAATTCACTACATTACTCTGTGAAACTCCGGTATCTAAATGTAAAAAGGCAAGATCTGAGTTAGTAATAGGTAAACGAACTTCAGCGACATCCGTAGAAAAAACTTCGCCAACGACCGAACCGACGGGTAAAAATTGTCCTAAATCAACATCTCTTTGCACCACAACACCATTGTAGGGCGCTTTAATTTGAGTACGAGATAAATTTCGTTTGGCTCTTTCTAGCTGAGCTTGAGCACCTTTAACATTCGCTTGCTCTCGAGCTAATTGGGGTTCCCTTAAGCCTAAAGCCGGCGGCGCCGAGCTATTTACTGAACGCCACTCCTTTTCTGCTACTTTTCCACGAGCGATTTCTTCTTGTAGGTCAGCCTCTGCTTGCGCTAATTGTGCTTCTGCTAATTTCACTTCGGTTAAGTAGTCATCTTGCTCTAATTCTATAAGTACATCGCCTATACTAAAGAATCCACCTTCAACAAAAACAGGAGACACCTTAACAATCGCCCCACTGACTTGACTACTAAGCTTAGTTTGATTTTTAGGTATAACGTTACCTTGGGTTTTTACAGTGAAGTCAACCGACTCAGTGTAAACGCTTTGAGCATTGACAAGAAAGGCTTTATCTACAATTGGCTCTTGTTCAAGTGGTTTTTTTGATGTTATTAAAATAAACGCTATCACCAATGCCACAATAATAATGGCAATAGGTAATAACCACCGTACTACAGAGTGTTTTTTCATACTTTTTCCTGACGAAGAACTTTAGAATAAATTTATTATGTGAATAATGTATGCATCATAACTCTTAGATTATCAATAATCTCTAAAGGATTTGTTATTGAATGTTGCAACAAAACGAAAAACATCCTGTCATTTAAAAACCAATAACTAAAAAAACTTGAACTGTTTGATTTTTGAGCATAACGTTTAAATTCGTCATTAACTAAATTCAAAGTGAGAACAATCCAATGAGTATTAAAAAGTCATTTTTAAAAACTAAACCCGTTTGTAAAGTCACTTTTCGCTTAACCGCGAACGAATCGAGATATGCTGAAACAGTAAAGCTACTTGGTGAATTTAATGGATGGGATGAGTCAGTCAGTCCTATGAAAAAACTAAAAAGCGGTGATTTTACACAAACACTGAATCTCACCGTTGGTAAAGATTACCAATTTAAATATCTTTGCAATAGCGAAAAATGGGAAAATGACTGGAACGCAGACGCTTATGCACCAAGCCCAATACCCGGCGCGGATAACTCGGTAGTGTCTATTTAAACAATTTACGATTGATGCTGTTCGAGAATGGTAAATGTGTCAAAGACTAATTAAGATAGTCATTATACTGTTTTAAGACACCAATTTAGAAATGCCAGACACAATTAACTATTCTTTATCAGCTTCAACAAATAGCGCCTTACCCAAAGTCGTTCTAATTCACGGTTTGTTTGGTGATAAAGACAATTTAAATAACTTAAATAAACACTTATCAACGCACTTTAACGTAATGTCCATTGATTTACCTGATCACGGTAAGTCATCCCATTTAGGTGAATGGACCTTTGAAACTGTCGTTGCAGAATTAGATGCTCTATTAATAGAAAAAGAATTTTACCCCTGTAACCTTGTTGGACACTCGTTAGGGGGTAAAGTGGCGATGGCTATGGCACTTTTACACCCTTCAAAAATAGAAAAGGTTGTAGTAGCTGACATCGCACCAGCGTTATATCCCCCGAGACACGATTCTGTATTTAACGCACTAACTGCTGTTCAAGATGCAAATATTGAAAGCCGAAAACAAGGCTTAGAGATTTTAAATAGTATTTTAGTCGAGCCTGGCACAGCCCAATTCTTACTCAAAAATTTGAAGCAAATTGACAACCAGTGGCGTTGGCAATTCAATGTAGCAGGTTTAAAAAGAAGCTACTCCAATATTATTAATTGGCCGTTTACAAGCAAAACATATCATGGACAAACGCTGTTTATAAAAGGCGAAAAATCCAATTATTTAACCCAAGCACACGCACAGCCAATAAAACAAATGTTTCCTAATTCGTCGTTTAAAATCATTTCTGATACAGGCCATTGGCTACATGCTGAAAAACCTACTGTATTTAACCAGATTGTTTTACGTATGCTGACCTCTAACACTTAAGCGAATGTTAAGGTTAGTCAATAAATTTCAAAATAAGTGTGATAATATTCGCAAAAACATACAGTGAGGCTTAACTAAGTTTAAGCATTATGTGCTCATTGAATCAGCGTCAATGAGATTCGCCACAACTATTTTCAACGTTTGTTGTTAGTTAATGGCGTGATTTTAATTTTAAATTTTTGAGGTAAATAAATGGCGAGTGTAGGCCTTTTTTTTGGTAGTGATACAGGAAATACAGAACACGTAGCAAAAATGATTCAAAAAGAATTAGGTTCGCAACTCATCGATGTTCGCGATATTGCCAAAAGTACCAAAGAAGAAATAGCTGAGTTTGATTTGCTTTTATTCGGTATCCCCACCTGGTATTACGGCGAAGCACAATGTGATTGGGATGATTTTTTCCCCGACTTAGAAGAAATTGATTTCACTGATAAGTTAGTTGCTATATTTGGATGCGGTGACCAAGAGGATTACGCAGAGTACTTCTTAGATGCAATGGGTATGGTTCGCGATATAGTGGAAACTAAAGGTGCAATACTCGTAGGTCAATGGCCTTGTGCGGGTTATGACTTTGAAGCGTCGAAAGGTATGGCTGACGACGACCACTTTGTTGGATTGGGTATAGATGAAGACAGACAACCTGAATTAACAGAAGAAAGAGTCAAGCAATGGTGCGCACAAATTAAAGAAGAGTTATGCTTGGATGAGCTAGCATAAAACCTTGTTATCCTAAAACGAACATTGTCTAAGCCAGTACAGTTTTACTTTACTGGCTTTTCTCTTCACTTATTCCCTACTTACATAATTCAATTGATTAATAAATTGAAATTTTTAAGTTATTGACTTAACTTAAAAACAACACAGTAATGATTGAACAAATATTTACTTTATTTCATTCAAGCTGTTGATTGTTTTTGCCGATAAAAAGAACTTAAAGAGTATTACAGTAATACACCTTACTTTGTTTTAACAAAATATAAGGCATCATTGTATTCGAAATAACTTAAGCATAGAGAAAATAAATTGACGTCAATCGCAACTAAGTTAAATTCCCGCTTACATGAATCGCTCCCCAGTATAAAAGCCTACGATCATCGACTTCATACTCTCAATGCTTGGTGGGAAAAAATAACCCTTATAGGTAAAATTAATAGCCAGAATGTTGCTGCTAGCATTTTGGAAGAAATGCATCACACCAAAAATACATTCTCTGAACTTCAATCTCGTCTTATTTCAATTCTGGTTAGTGAGCAAATTGAAAAACGCACAGCTGAAAACGAAAAAATAGCATCTGTCGCTATAGACCTGCTAATAAGGAATTTGTTTGAAAGAACTGCTGACGTGGGTTTTTTATCTACCGATGACGACATTCGAAAGTTTATTCTACAAAATAATTATCAAAATGAGCACCTCGGTAATATGGAGGAACGCTTAAGAGAATATGCAGCAAAATACAGTGTATACAATGAGATCGTCATTTTAGACACGAAAGGAAAAGTGCTAGCTCACCTAGATGAAACCAATGACATTGGCGTTTGTAGCGATGCCCTTATTGCAAAAACGTTGAAAGATCCAAACAACTACGTTGAGACTTTTGGACCTAGCGACATTCAGAAAAATACACCTCACTCCCTTATTTATTCACAATGTATAAAGGAAACTGATGATGTTAGGTCTCCCGTCATTGGAGTACTTTGCCTTTGTTTTAAATTTGACGACGAAATGGACGGTATATTTAAACAACTGCTTGCGTCTGAACACGACAGTACTTTGATGATCCTAGACAACAAAAACAATGTTATTGCGAGTTCATCACCTTCTATTTTTTCAATAGGAACTAAGGTTCCAATGGAACACGCCTCAGATTTATTGCGGTTCAAGAATAAAGATTATGTAGGAAATAAGGCGATAACATCGGGGTATCAAGGATTTTCTGGGTTGGGATGGAGTGGTCTTATTGTGACGCCATTGTCTACCGCTTTTGAAAACAACAGCCAAGACGTTATAGAGCATGAAACATCACCTTCCACCTCAACAAGTAACGTGCTTTTCTCAGATGAGATTCAAGATATTTTAAAGTTATCTAAACGAGTCGAAGGAGACTTAGCGCTCATTGTTCTAAATGGAATAATCGCATCTGCACGGCAAAACGCTGTTGAATTCATGCCCGTGTTAAGTGAAGTTAGAAACATTGGTACTGAAATAGCGAGTATATTTTCAATATCCATCGATAACTTACAATCAACCGTTATTGCGTCTCGAATGAACAACACAAAATCCAGCGCTATGCTAGCTGTAGATTTAATGGACAGAAACCTCTACGAAAGAGCAAATGATTGCCGCTGGTGGGCATTGACGAACTTATTCCAAACTGCGTTAGTTTCTGCCGCTGAGGTTAATAAAAATCAAGCACAACTTACTTCTATTTTAAAGAATATAAATGACCTTTACACTGTATACACCAATTTATATTTATATGATGCCTCAGGAACAGTTGTTGCAGTGTCGAATTCCGATTATCACTACCTTGTAGGGACTGAGTTAGCGGCGAATAGTGGGTGTGTTGACGCCTTGAAATTAAAAGATACTCAGCATTACAGCGTATCTGATTTTGTACCAATTGAACAATATAGTAATCGTCCTACTTATATCTACAACGCGGCGATTAAAGATAAAACGAACAATAAAGCCATAGGCGGCATTGGTATAGTGTTCGATAGTGAGCCTGAATTTAAGGCTATGTTGGATGACTCAATGCCTCATATTGAAGACAAATCAGTAGTTCCATTTGGTTATTTTTGCCAAAAAGATGGGTTGATTATTTCAGCAACAGAACATGCCCCTCAAAACGTCTGCGAGAATATTGCTGTTAATGAAAATGAGCTTATGTTGGAAAATGGACGACAAACAAGCAGTATCATGCAATACCAGGGTAAATGTTATGTAGTGGGTATTGCCGCATCTAACGGCTATAGAGAATACAAAACCACGAATGATTACCAAAATGATATTGTTGCTGTCACATTTATTCCTTGCTAACTATTGGGCAAAGCCATACTTATCAATACTTTGTTAGTGTTTAACTGTTTTATTTAACAGAATAAATATTGTATATGTAGACGAACCTGTTTATCCTTTTTACTCTCTACTCTGCCACGTCCTAATTATGTTAGAAGAATTAGAAAAAGCTCAAAAAATTTACGACACCCTTGTGGAGTTTGCCCTCACTTATAGCTTCAAATTGTTTGGAGCTATGGTCATTTTTTTCATCGGCTGGTGGCTTGCGGCTAAGATTGGACGGCTTGTAGAAAGCCTTATGACAAGCCGTAAAATTGACGTCACTTTGAGTCGTTTCACCGGCGGAACTTGTAAGTTAATTTTACTCGGTGTCGTGGGAATAATTGCACTTAGTACCATAGGTATTAGTGTTACACCACTGATTGCGGCTTTAGGCGCAATTGGCTTAGGTGCTGGGCTTGCTATACAAGGGATGTTATCTAATTACGCAGCAGGGTTTACCATCATTATCACCCGCCCTTTTGTGCTAGGTGACACAATTCAGGTACAAGGTGTAACCGGTATTGTAGAAAAAGTCATGCTGCCATACACAATTTTAACAGATGAAGATAATGTTTTAATACAAATACCTAACAAGCTAATTATTGGTGAAGTTATACATAATTCAGCAACCCAAATGTTAATTTCTTTAGAAATCGGTGTTGCTTATTCCAGTAATACGCAAGCTGTCTTAAATATCGTAGAGAAAGCTGTTCTATCAATAGAAAGTATTGATCCAGAAAGAAAACCTACTATCGGTATAGACAGGTTTGCAGACAGTAGTATTCAAATAGGTATCCGTGTTTGGGCTCCAACAACACGACATTTTGAGATAAAATTTGCCTTAAACAAAGCAATACATGACGCTCTCATTGAAAATAATATAGAAATTCCGTACCCACAAAGGGAAGTTCGAATGTTGACTGACTGACTAACTTAAAGTCAATTTAATATCACGTATTTTGAGTAAATTTATCCATTTCAAAATGCAGTATTTCATTAATTGAGTTCATAACATTACTAGCAATTTCAAAATAGTCATCACTGGCGAGTGTAATCTTATCAGTCTTTAAAAACTCTCTATCTAACGTAGTTATAAAACCACCGCATACAGAAATGGCAGACTCTAATTGTACGTGGCTTTGCTTACTATTTTGGGTGTCTTTTAATAATGCATCAAAAACTATTGATGAGGTTTTATCAACCTTATCCCGTAAATAGCCAAGTTTTATTTTATCAATTTGATTCATTTCTTGTTTGGTAACGATAGGCATTCCAATCGCCCTAGTTTGCCCCACAAATTCTACCAACAACGGAAGCTCTCGCCACAATAGGGTGACGTGGTTACTGTCTGTTTCGATTTTACTCAAACTTTGAGTTGTATTTGCTAAATCTTCTAGTAAATACAAGGCATTTTCGATGAGCGCGGTGTGTTGAGTAAAACTCTCTGCGACGGACAAGTTTTGGTGGTTTCTAACCAATCTAGACCAGTGATCCAAATAAGCATCCCACCGCTCCATCTCAGTTAAGATAGTAAAACGTTCTAAATCACGGCTAATCTGCTCTAACTTATGTTGAACACTTTTAATTGCTGAAATTGCTTCACTTTTGCCTTGCAAAAAGCTCGCATTAAGCCCTCTGTGTTTTTGCATTTGCCCAATCATAGAATGTAACATCGGCAAGTAATACAATATTTGTTTTAGCGTCCTTTTTTCTAGTTTGTGGCGAACGGTAAAAGCACTGACAAAAATGGCCACTAACAACACACATAGAATCAATATATTCACGCAATTTTCCCTTGAGTTTCCGCACTAGTCACAGAGCGTAAATAATTAGCCACTCTTTTTGTTTCAGCAGCAACGTTAGTATTTGCAGTTGCTCGCTCAACTATATGCTCGATATTGTTTGAAATCTCAATTGTCGCTTGTGCTTGTTGCTCAGTGTTTACCGATATTTCCATAATTCTTTTTTGTACTTGTTCCGATTCAGATTGAATATCTTGCAATACATTAGTGGCATTTAATGCTTTTTGACAACATTCGTTTGCCTGTTCAGCGACCAAAGACATACTATTAATTACTTGCAACCTCTGATCATTCACTGACACAATACCAGAATTAATATCATCAGCACATTTTCTGCTATCGGCAGCAAGCGTTCGTACCTCATCAGCGACAACCGAAAATCCCCTCCCGGCCTCTCCAGCACGAGCAGCTTCAATCGATGCATTTAACGCTAACAAGTTCGTTTGTTCCGCGATATTTTGTATAGAGGAAGTTAAATCAAACATTTTGTCAGTGTAAGTACCCAGTATATCCATTGCGTCTCTTGTTTGTTCTACGTCTTTATGCACAATAGCAAAATCGTCCGCTAACGTATTAACACTCACTGTGCCAGTTTTAGCATTATTTAATGCTTTGCAAGCAAGTGCATTTACGGAACTTATATTGGTGGCCACGTTTTCCAACGACGATGTCATTTCGTTAATTGCTGCGGCAGTTGACGTCGTTGCTTCTGACTGAGCGTCAACATTGTCTGAAACTTCTGCTGCTGACGTAATAACTTGTTCAGATGAGAAACTAATTTCAGACAATCTTTCCTCAAGTTTAGATTTTTGCCTAGAAAGCTCTTTCATATGAATAAAAAGTGAATTTAATTCACCTAACAGCGGTGATTGATATACGGGAATCTCTTTCCAATCAACACTTTCTTTGCTTCTGAAATCATCAAACGACGTTTGCAACCTTTGCAACTCAGTTATTAAATAAGATGTATAGCTAAAAACCAAGAACCCGACGATAAAACTCAAATACAACTCTGAAAAAAAGACTCCCCATAACAAAAGTATAACATTCAGAGTAGCTAACATATAAGAGCCAACTTTCAAACCTAGCATTTTTATGAGTATGTCGCTGGGAAATTGAATTAAATTTAGCATTTATTAGCTCATCCTTTTTACCAATAGTATTTCAATACTAGTCCATTTATTTTTAAAATCACGCGACAAGAACAATTACCATCCAAAATGAATAAAAACGACTCCAAAACGCATAATCTTGCATGAAAAATAAACTGGAATTTGTTGTTTTTAGTTTTGCTAAAAACCTGTAAAGCGCTCTCCTCCTCAAAATAAATAACACTGACAAAAACAGTATTTCAAGTGTTTTTCCTTTTTAAAAATGGTGGAACTTGACATTTTCGTCTATTCTTTTAACTGTCAAAACGATAACGGGTGCGTCTTTGATTGCACCCGCTTGTTCTGGTCATTATTAGTTAAGTAAGTAACTTTGAACTAACAAAAAAGCGAATTCATTTGGATATGCGAAGGAATGTTAACTACTGGGTTGTTATTTTAACTGCATATTTCATATCAGCGGGCAATCTTGTCGCACAATCAAAATTTACAATTATTACCGCTGCAGATATGCAAAATATTAATGATTCTACATCAGCAAATTATGCGGGGCTTGGTACCTTGGTTACTCAGGTTAAAAATACCAAGAGTAATGTATTTTTTGTATTTGGAGGTGGCTCTATTGGTCCTAGTGCCTTGTCTACTTTCGATCAAGGTTCTCATATCATTGATATACTTAATTCTATAGAGCCTGATGTTATGGGGGTGACCAAGCGCGAGTTCAGCTATTTCGAAGATGAACTTTCACTCAGAGCCTATGAAGCAGCATTCCCAGTTGTGGCCTCTAATATTTACGACACCAGAATAAACAATCAACTAGACGAACTAAGTACAAATACTCTTATCCGCAAGAGAGGGATATCACTTGGGTTTATTTCAATTCTGCACCCCCGAGTTATCGACGAATATCTACTTACACACGTTTCTATTACCCCTCCTGTAAATGCAATAAAAGAACAAGCTCTCCAGCTACGTCAGCAAGGTGCTGATGTTATCCTAATGCATTATTCATACCCCTTCGAATTCATTGACCAACTTATAAGTGAACGTATTATTGATGTTGCATTTTTATCTAATTCCCGTTTATCAAAAACGAACTATTCGACGATTAACAAAAACCCCAACATAATTACGTTAAACCGCCCCGGCGTAGCTGCCGTTACAACCTTTAGAATTGACAACGGTATTCATTTAATCGCTTCAGAATATAAAGACATATCAAAACTAAAAGCCCTATCCGAAATAGAACAACAAATTACTGGTTACAAATTTCGGCTAGATAGGCTGCTCAACGTAGAAATTGGTGAGTGGAAATCCAACTTTTCAACACTCAGAGAACAAGTAAGAACCCAAGAAAATAGTTTTGGTAACTTTATTGCTGACACTATGCAAGAATTTAGTCACGCTGATATAGCGCTTTTGAACGGCGGAAGCATTCGTGGCGACGTATCATATAAACAAGGACAAAAGATTTATCGAAGAACAATAGCGACTGAACTTCCTTTCCCTAGTCTGTTAAAAACAATTCGAGTTACAGGCAACGACTTTATTAAAGCACTCGAGGTTACACTCTCAGAAATCGAATATGTAAAAGGAGCATTTCCTCATGTAGCCGGGGTTAAAGTGAATATTGATAGTTCTCGAGCACCAGGTGAACGTGTTATCGACGTTACAATCAATGGCAAACCTTTAGTTCCAGATAAACTATATTCTCTCTCTACAACAAATTTTTTAGCAAACGGCGGTGACGGCCTAGATGTCTTTAAATATGCAGAAGACATCACTCCAAAAGAATTAACACCACCTCTAATTTCTGATCTAGTCACACAAGCAATTATTGACAAACGTACAATTAGTTTAAAGTTAGATGGGCGATTAACCAACTTTGCGAACAATAAATAAATGAGATTAGTACAGAACACACTGTCTACTTTCACACTAGCGCAATTTAGTGTAATAGGCTTATTCATATTTATAATGACAATGACATTTTTGCGTCTAGCTGATGTCAAAAACGCACTTTCTACACTAACAACTCAATCAGTACCGGCAATAAACCAAGCTTCAAAATTGACAAGCGAAGTTCAGAATTTAGTTACTTTAACAGCACAATTGTCTCAATCTCAAAGTAAATCTTTTCAACGGCTTGTTTCTCAACAAATCAAAACTTCACTACTTAGCCTGAACAGCCCGGCATTTAAATTGGAAACAAATGACAAATTCCTTTTTATACAACTCAACGCACTATCTCAAGAAATTGAAGAATTGAATAACCTTATTGCCTATAGGATGCGAATTGAAGACGAATTTGACGCAGCCATCGAGCAACTTTTGAATTTAATACTTTCGACTTCCGTGGCGTTTGAGCATCATCCAATACTGCCCGAAAAGAGAAATAACGCTGCAAATTTGTTTTTGCAAGTTGCGCAAATACGTCAACAGACCCGAATTCACAAGCTTCGCCTTCTAGAGGAAACCATTGAATATGAAATTTCTCAAGTAAGAAACGGGAAAGGGAAAGGCAATAACATTGAACAAATTCGAGAGCTTGAAAAAATTGAGCAAATGCTCTTAGGCGATAACGGTTTAGTAAATAAAAAGATAGAAGTTTTAAGGGTTACAGGTCGAGCAAGAGGTCGAGGAAATTTTGTTAGAAACTTGGTTGAAGATTTAGCTAGGAATATCGAAATACAAACAGACAAAATAAGTATTCAAACGTTAAATGAAGGAAAAGAAGCCACTCGATTAGTCGAAGAGCATATTCAATTAGCACTAATTTCTGCGTTTATAGCGATTCTTATTAGCTTTGCCTTTATTTATTATTTATATAGACGATTCGTTATACGATTAATAAAGTTAACTAACCAAGTCGAAAAGGCACATGAAGTAGAGCCAAAATTATTAGACGGAAACGACGAAATAGCCCGTTTAGGGCAAACTTTTTCAGAATATTTCGAAAAAGTACAATCCCAAGAAAAGGCCTTACTTGAGTTGTCATTAAGTGATCCTCTCACTGGCATTCCCAACAGAAGAGCATTTGAAGACTATTTAACAAAATCCATTGACCAATCTCGCCGATTCAGCTGGCCGTTATCCGTCATCATGATAGATGTAGACTACTTCAAAAAATATAACGACCATTATGGCCATAACCAAGGCGACGAGTGTTTGCGAAAAGTAGCCGCGGCCTTAAACTCTACAGTTAAACGCTCTACAGATTTATGTGCTCGCTTTGGGGGAGAAGAGTTTGTAGTTCTTTTACCCCATACTGAGGAAGAATCAGCACAGATGATAGCCGAACGGTTGAGAAACGCCATTGAAACATTAGCTGTCCCCCACGAAAAAAGTCAAATTTCACCTTTTGTAACTGTTAGTTTAGGAGTAACTGTGTGCCATTTCACTAACGAAACGATTTGCTCTTCAAAAAGTATCATTGAAACAGCCGATAAAGCTCTATATGAAGCGAAATCAAAAGGGCGAAACCAATATGTATTTACAGACTTTATAAAAAGTTAAAAAGCATACGCTAATTTAGAGACCAACTAACTTACAAAGTATTTTTTTTATGATGGAAAAACTTAATTCTTCACTTTACCCAGACTGTATTTACTCCATAACACTGACAAAGCCAATACAATAACAATTGCTAAAGCCAGCCCCAACAATGACGGGTATTCATGTGCTTTAAACAACTGCATTATGAATAAACTCACAATAAAATAAATCGCCACCAACCAAAACGGTGTTTTCACCCTACGAATTGCCATTCTATATTCCTAATTTCTTACTCTATTTATAATATATAAATCGTATTGTATAGAACAGCTGCTTTTATTCGCATTAACTAGGTATCGAAATACCTACCGTTACCAATAAAAGCAGACATTTTAAATGTATAAGGTCACGACTTTACAATATCCACCTAGTAAATATCTAAATAAAACAAATCTTTCAATAGCAGAGAGTCGTCTTTGAGGTAATTTGGATTTCTATCACAGGTATTTTCTATTCCATCTATAATACCGCCAATCACACTACCTCCATCCACTCGACAAACACTTCGCATATGGGGCCTGTCATTACGTTGAAGCGGATTTGTAGAGCCTGGAAACTGACTGCCTTGACCAATATTTTCTAATGGTTCGACGCCTTGAGACCAAGTTTCTCCTGGACCTCTTGGATCTTTCCAATAAAAGCAATAATTGCCCGTTGCAAAAGCCCATGCGTCAAAAGATGCCCGGCTTCGCTGGTCATGGTAATTACCATGTGAATATTTCCCAACATACACAACAGGGTGGTCGCCCTCTCGCTCTATATCATTCACCCTTCTAGTATAACGACCATTGTGCTGCCAATAGGTTACGTGCCACATGTCGCCATCTACAGTATGTACGGTTAATGCTTCCCAATCATCAGTATGACCGCTATCTAACGTAGTGCATCGGTTTTGATTACCGTAATAAGCCCAATACGTAATAAGCTCATGTTGTTTACCATTGACCGTTTCTGAATAGGTTTCGTGATAGACAGGTGGTGGCGAAGACTGGAAGTTTCCTCGGCTAGTACACTGCCCTGAATTTTGACCTTGGTCAGGGTCTGTAGGCCAGCATTGTAAATCATTTCTCAATTTATAAACCGGACGAAAATCTTTTACATCTGACGCATAAGCTCCGCCAGACAACAGCGCAAATACATGTAAACTCGCAATTAAATTTTTCATTTATGACTCCGTGTGTAAAACGCCTAATGACAACCAACTGAATTGTGGCTACCTCCTCTCTGTAGAGAGGTTTTGACGCAAACAGGAGACAAAATAAACTATTAATCTTTTCTTACAATTGCACCCTTTGTCTTTTACATAAAATGACTAAAAACAAGATTTAGTCATTTATACATCCATAACACCTTATTCAACTCTGCTGACAGCATCGGCTTTCGAGGAAGTAGAACCCAGCTCTCTCCAAGCAGTATACTGCTCCCCTTTAATCCATGTGGTGCCGATATCTTCTTGCCAATGCACCATATCACTACTTCGGTAGCGTTCCTTACCGCACCCCCCTCCTCCGAAATCGACCCGACAAACACTAAAAATAAGGTAGCCATTCTTATTAATTATAAGATCACTTCCCCTGCAAGATGCAATGAGCCTAATTGGAGGTTTAAAAATAGTTTCGGGTAAAGGGTGTTCACTTTGCGTATCAAGCTCAACAAGGGAGCAAGAACGAGAGTAATAATTTTTTTCGCCTACGACTGCATCGGGCTCTAATGTCTCCCACCATGGCCTGTATGGTTCTACCTGTGTAGCTACTTTTTTATTTGCGAAAAATATGCTGGCCACAAACAAAGTGACCAGTACAATAAAAAGAATAGCGGCTAGCTTAACAAAGCTTTTTACTTTCAAAGGCTCTTTATCCACGGGTGTTTAAGCCAAGGGCTATTTTCATGTTCAATATGGTTTTTAAAGTCAAAAATCATGTTATCTAGTTGCATGCCCGGTCCAGACCACATTGCTCTACCAACAAGGTAAGCATGTCCAAACGTTTTCCATGACGAATAAATAGGCTTTGCTATTTCAGCGGCATGTTTTATAAAATCCCACGCTTCATCTTCACTAAGATAGCTTACCTCATAACACATTCTAGCAACGGCAACACAGCGCCCCATATCCCAGGCTGTAATATCAATATCTAAATCAGTATCGAGCGAAACAACATCAGACTCGAAAAGATCCACTCGGGATTGCTTTAGTTGCATACTAAAGTGGTATATTTTTGCACCAATTTTTTTGTCATCAGTAATCGAGTGGATATATTCTAGTAATTCATCTTCGTCATCATACTTTAAGCCATTGAAAACATATGGATATAAAATTCGGTGACCTTCTGCCAAAAGCCAATTCAACACATCCTTAGCCGTTTCAGAATCCATGATCTCCCATGCTTGCGCTAGCCCCTCTGCCACTTCGTCTAAATCATCTTCCCCCATTTCCAGAGAGTTCGAATAAGCTTGGCGATGTTCAGCTAACATTGAGCCGATACTAAGTGAAAACTGTTCTGCGTTGGTGAGCATGGGTGCATTTTCGTTCTGACGAAAAGGCTCAACCTTAATCATGTCGATAAGCTTACCTTTGGCTTTTGAAATCAATTTATTAAACATACATATCCTTTAATACTAAATTATGGGTAAAAACAGGTCGCTTTCGATTTACGCCTGTTTTCACAAAATTTCCATGTGTTGAAAACACCAAAAGGCTATGACTTTTACAATAGTAAAACCTCTCAAAACAAGTTTTGAGAGTAGAAAAAAATCGGTAAATCAATACCTTTATTAGATTGATCCGTTTTTAGCTAATCAGCTTTGCTTTGCGACACAATAAAGGCTTTAGGAGTTAATCCTGTATGTTCTTTGAATACACGATAGAAACTGGCCTCAGAGCTAAACCCAGATTCAAGTGCGATAGCAAGAATTGAATATTTTTCTCCCACGTTACTTAGTAACTTAGATTTTACTTCTTCTATTCGCAATGAATTAATCAACTCGCGAAAGTTCTTTCTGTAATGACTGTTAATGATATACGAGAGATTTTTTTGACTGGTACCCAACTGCTGAGCCAATTCTTTTGAATTTAAATCTGGCTCCAAATACATTTTTTCTATTTGAAGTAGAGATTCTAAGCGGTTTACTAATTGTTCAGCCTGCGATTGAGAAAGAGGGCTAGCCTTTACAGGCTCTATTGTTGATTCAGTTACAGGGATTTTAAATTCCGGTTGTATATATCCAGCAAAACCAAAATAGTAAACCAAGCCTGCAAGGTATAACAAAAGTACTCGCCAATGAATTTTAGTGATTTCGTCTACATTAAAAATCAAATCGACTATCGCGATAGTAATGAGTAATAGAACTAATAAAACAAATAGGTAAGTTACTTTCTTCAACCAACTAAAAGTCGCAACTTCACTGTCAGAAAAATTATCTGCGACCCTTTTTCGGTATTCACTTAACTTTCTATATGCCATGAAAATATAAACAACCGCAGATACTACCGTAAGATAATTTTCTAATGTTTTTACAGGCCGATACGCAAGCGAGATAACGCCTTCAACTTTAAGCTCATAAGTAGGCAAATCAACAACACTAAAGTAGCACCAGGTGACATAGCTTTGAAAAAACAAGAAAGGGAATAAATGCCACAACATTTTGTTATTGAAAGAAGACTTAGGCGTAACCAAAGACAAAATATAAAAGTAAAAAAGAGGGCCGCAGGCTAAATCAGTGGCCATAGGAAAAAAATTGAATAACGCGAAGGTTTTATTCATCCCAGATGTAATTAAAACGTTATGTACACAGACGAGACAAAAAGAGAACAAACCTAAAGCAAGGAAACGGTTACTGGTTTTATTTTTTTCAGACGTTAGTAATAAAAAACTGGTGACTAGGCCATGTGTCGTCCCAACCAACATTAAAACATGATAAAACGAAAACAAACCCCAAATATCCTTACTATCTAACTATCCTTTGTGACCATTGTACGTTGGAATGGTAAAACAATCTTGCCAAATCACAACTTCTTGTTACAAACAAATCACGCTATCCCTATTCATTCAATTTGCCTATAAAGATGCGGAATCAATGCGCTCTATTCCTTTCATTTGTATCACAAAATCACTCGTAAATAAGCCAATACCTCGTTTTTTTCCCTTAAATCGATTTAAAAAATAAACGCCCTATTAAAAGTATCACAAAAGCTTAACAAAACTTTTTGTCCCCTTTTACAACTTATGGACGTCTCCGAGGTAAAGAAAACACATAAATAACCAAGAGAAGTATTATGTTAAAAACAACAAAAACACGTTACACCAAGACACTAATTGCCAGTTGCGTAACGGCTATATTAGCCAGCAGCCAAACTGTATATGCACAAGAAGTAAGTGAAGAAGAAGTAGAAAAAATTAATATTACAGGGTTTCGCAGCACGTTAATAAAAGGTCGTGACTTAAAGCGTGATGCAGTAGGAACTCGCGACAGTATTGTGGCAGAAGACATTGCTGACTTTCCAGACTTGAATTTAGCCGAAGCACTTCAGCGTATTCCTGGTGTTGCAATAACCCGTGATGGCGGTGAAGGCCGTCGAATCGCGATACGAGGAATGGATTCCAATTTCGCCTTGGTGCAATTAAATGGTATGGATGTGCTGGGGAATACCGACACCGCCCAAGACAGTCGCTCTCAAGGGAGTCGAGACAGAGCATTTGACTTCAATTTATTTGCGTCTGAATTATTCAACCAAATCGACGTCACCAAATCATATTCTGCCGAGCAAGATGAAGGCGGACTATCTGGAAACGTATCATTACGCACCGCAAAACCTTTTGACTACAGCGGCTTTAACGGAGCTCTTTCTGGGCAACTCGGCTACAATGACAAAGTGGACGGCGTGGCTCCTCGGGTTGCTTTTCTTGCATCAAACACCTGGGATAAATTTGGCGCATTAGTGTCTATCGCCTATAGCAAGCGAGAATCTATTGAGGAAGGCGTAAACACATTTCGCTGGCGACAAAGAGCCGACGACAATGGCGATGCATCAATTTACGGCCCGCAAGTATCAGCAGAAGATGAAGCCGCCATTCGCGCTGGAGAAGTGCTTGCGCCTCGCGCCAGCCGATTATCTCAATGGGGCAATGAACAAACCCGTTTAGGGATAACGTCAGCATTGCAATACAAAGCCGACAGTTTCGATTTAACCCTAGATTTGCTATACGGGCAATTGGACAACGAGCGAGACGAATACCACGTTAACCCCAGAGGCAATGAAGGCTCTATGGCCTATGGTGCGGGCGTCACTACTAATAACGTCATTATTGAAGATGGCGTGCTACTGTTTGGCGAATTTTTAAACACCAATATCAATGTAGAGAGTCGAGATCACCAAGTTGACACTGACTTCACTCAAATTGCATTAACTGGAAATTGGGATCTCAGCGAAAATCTTTCTCTTCACGCTCTTGTAGGAAAGGAAACATCCGACTTAGAAGTAAACAGTTTAAAAGTGTATGTAGAGCGCCGTGGTGATTTCACCTTTGATTACACTGACGACATTCTTTCGCCAGAGATTAGTTATGGCCAAGACTTAACCGATGCAAGTGAATACTGGCTAGAAGAAATCGATATCGCAGAAAGTTACAACAGTACTGAAAACACCACTTTCAAACTGGATTTGCATTATTTAGTTAATGATACTGACACTTTGAAAGCCGGTGTATCTTATAAAGAATTAGACAATGCCACCGTAAGAGTTGATATTCGCGATATACTAAATAATGTAGACAACGGCGCTGAATATGCACAAGCATTAGATGACAACTTTTTCTTTACGGTATCTGACAACGAACAAGTTAGCTGGGCTGTAGTTGATGCACAAGCAGTATTAAATAGTGATTTTGTGCAAAACAACCCAAATCGTACTCAAGAAACTAGTATTGATTTGGGTATTGGTGATTCCACCAACGGTGTAACTGAAGAAACCACGAACTTGTATGTTCAATACGAATGGGATCGCATGATTGCGGATATGCCTTTTCGAGGCAACTTAGGCGCTCGCTATTATCAAACCGACACCAGTACTGAGTTTTTGATTAATGATGAAGTCGATACCTTTGGTAGAGACTACGATGGAATATTACCCGCACTCAACCTCGTACTCGAAACTGGCGCAGATCACTTAGTGAGATTCAGTGTTAGCGAAAACCTGACTCGTCCATCATACAATGATCTTGCCGGCACTCCCACAGTCAGTGCGGAAGGTGAAAGCTTAGAAGTGAATGGCGCCAACCCTGAACTTGAGCCCTACACGTCACTAAACTGGGATCTTGGGTTTGAATGGTATTTTGATGAAGTTGGGTATCTCGCCATAGGTTTATTCAGAAAAGACTTAGACGGCTACATTATTGATGTTAATCAAAACTCTACCTTTGGCGAAACCGGTGTATCCCTCGATTTGTTGCCAGCAGGTTTTACTGCCAACTCTCCGACGTTAGTGTCATTTTCGACTAACTCAGGTGAAGCCTTCATTCAAGGTGCTGAATTTAGTTTGCAAAGTGATTTTCACTTTTTACCTGCACCTTTCGATAAATTAGGTATGGTGGGTAATGTTAGTTTTACTGACGGTGAAGTAGAAAACTTTGTTAATGGTGAAGTGGTTGATACTCGCGATTTCCCCAACTTATCAGATGTCACAGGAAGCTTAACCACTTACTATGAAACTGAGAAATGGGGCGTGAGACTGTCGTTTAACTACCGAAGCAAGTACATTAACGGTGGTGCGGTAGGCAACGACCAAGACTTCTCTGGTTTCGAGGCTTCTACATTTTGGGACTTAAGCGCGTTTTACCAATTAACTGAAAGCCTTAAACTTACATTAGAAGGGTCTAACTTAACGGACCAAGCCGATCAGCAATTTTCTCGTAAAGACAATGTTGACCGACTTTATAATGTAACTAATAGTGGACGTATTATTTACCTTGGTGCGTCATATCAGTTTTAACTCCTAACAAGGTACGGCACATGCCGTACCTATTTTTGCTTTACATATCGAGCTTTGAACATGCTTTACCCTGTTACTCCTGCCAATAAAGGTTTACTCGCCCTACTCGTCTCACTACTACTCAGTGTTCCATTTGCCCACGCTAATACCGATGAGTTCTCATTAAAATTTGCAGTTATTCCCGACACTCAAGGGGCCGACGACAACTGGGGTAAAAATAGAGTCACACTTCCCAATGGGACTAAAACTCACTTAGGCATAGATTGGAACAAAGATGGTTATTACGACGGTGAAGGATTCCTTATTGATATAAGCAATAATGGCGCTAGCTATTGGCATCCTATGCTTGTGTTGAACGAAAACCAGAACCCGGTGATAGTCGAAAATCCAAAAGATTTCCCCATTGGCTACCGTCACTTACCCCTCCCTCTCGTTGAACCAATTGTCGCTAAAATCATTGAAGAACAAGTCGATATGGTTTTAGCCGTTGGAGATTTAACCGACTTGCGCAGTGAACACGAATATCAACAGTGGATGACAAAGGTTGCCAAACCACTCTTAACAAACAACATCAATGTTTACCCTGTGCGGGGAAATCACGAGGTTGTCGACGGTAACGACTGGCAACAATGGTTTGATGCTGCCCCTCATGTTGGCAAACCTACATCGGTTAACAATGTAGATAACGGCATTGATGCCTACCAAGCAAACGATACCTTCGATCAAGGTTATAAACTTTATCAAGCTTATCCTGGAAGTTTAATTCAAGACAAAATAGCCAAAGGCTTGGTGATTGGCTATCCCGGTATTGAAGATTTGGTGTATTACTTTGTTGAAGGCGACACGTTATTTATTGGTCTCGACTATTACTTCAGTAGCCTAATAAATAATAGCTACCGAGGCTCATGGACCTTACTTAAACCTTGGTTGCAAGACGTACTAGAAAAACACACACACTCAGTAAAACACAGAGTGGTATTTGCCCATGAACCATTGGCCCCCAAAAAACGTCCATTAACAGGCTCCCAAGGCATCAACACCGCTAATGCGCCTACAGAAAACCTCTTTGGTTTAGACATAGGGCAAATTGGTTACATGCATATGCAAGAAGCTATTGCTCCGAACCTAACCCAAGATATTTTAAGTTTGTTCGCTAAACATCAGGTTATGTATTTATCTGGCCACGACCATCAATACTCTCGCAGCCTCATTCGGGCGAATTCGAACGCCCCTGTAAAGAACATGTTCACTCAAATCATTACTGGTAATGCCTCGTGGAAAGCCTACGAAAACCGATTCGGCTTCAGCCCTGAATATGAAGTGGGTTTAGCCCAGCACAACTTTGTCGATGAGCATCACAGAACCTCTTCTCTGTCTTTTATAATAGTAGAAATGTCGTCTCGAGAAATACGCATTACTAATTGGTATCACCCTATTTCGTTTAGTCCTGATGATATGACCCAAGGATTACACTGGGAGAGCGAAAACCAGCAATGGTTAAAACCCACTTTGGATAAAGCTTCAAATAAAGTCAACTGGCAACGCTTGGATGCCAATTGGCAAAAAGGCGACGTATACCACTACGCCATAGACGCCGATAAACGCATCGTTAAACCCAGACAAAACTACTGGTTCACCAGTGAAGCACCGAAGAAAAGTGACTATTTGGGGTCCACAGCGGCCATATACGACGGATACAATTTAACCTTTAACACTCATCAAATTCAAACGCCATCGGGCAATACGTACCATAAAAAAAGGGTTCCTCTTAACGAATTACTTACCTTCAGTTGGTTTAGTGATAACAACCTCGTTACTGTTTCTGATATTGTCATGATCAGCGGTATCAGTGGGCAAACAGGAAGTAGTTTCAACGCACAAGGAATGCCGTTAACTGCGTCACCATCAACGTTTTTCTTTGATAATAAAGGTAAGCAAGTTGCTAACCCTGAAGCAATAACACCTGAACAAGCTCAGCAAGGCTACGCCGATACAGTTACTTTATCTCTCAGTGTTCCAAACGCACAGTTAACCAATGCGTACTTAGCCCGATATGACGACAATAAACGCCAATGGCACGTTGTCACCAACAAGGCTTGTTTTATTGCTAGTGCCTACAGTGACGACTTTAGTGTTGTGTACGGCAAAGAACGCCGCGGCCGAATGCCAAAAGATAAAAATGGAAAAGTGTTGCCAGAACATTGCCACATGAAGTTGTGGGGCTATAACCACAACAACCAAACACTTTGGGCCATGATAAATCGCGAAGGGAAATATGCTGTTATTCAATCCGAAGCGGATAAGGAAAAGCACTAAATGCGTATCTATATTCTGATACAGTTCGCCTGTTTAATAATGCCTTTTAAGCTTCTGGCAGAAAGTACAGTAAGCGCAGAACTCCCACCATATCATTCTTATATCACCTACTCCCATAACAGCTATTTAGCCACACCTGAGCGATGGCAAAACCTCAATTTAACCCAACAACTGAATAAGGGTATACGCATACTGGAATTTGATGTGTGGGATAACTCGGGTCGCGTTGCCCATGATGAAAAAGGTGAGCCTCAGCATTGCGAAAGCATCACTACGTGTTTACAAAATGTTGTAAATTGGTCTGATGCTCACCCACAGCATATGCCTGTGATCGTGTTGTTTGAACTGACCCACTTAAATGGCAATAACACCGATATACCACCCAATATGGTTATTCAAAAGAAAATCGAGCAAATTGTCAAAGCGGTAGCTCCTTTAGTTTCTGAAGAGAAACTAGTGTCTTATGGAGAAAGTTCAAAAGCTTTAAATAACCATAGAGGTAAACTGCTTGTTGCAGTATATAGAAAGTTCAACACGCAACTCAACCACGTTAACTATGAGGGCGCATCGGCACGTCAAACACTGAGTATTAGCGAAGGTTTAGACTTGTTGGCTAATTCAACGTATATAGAAAAGCTCATAGACAGTCATATCTTTTTAGCACCAAGGTGGTTAGGGGAAAATAAACACGGTATTGTTGATTATGATTTTCTAGGAGAACGGGCAATTCAGTCTTATCTCAAGGTTAAAAACAACCAACCTTATTTACAATTAGTTAAACACGACCAACTTGGGTATCAATCAGCTTATTTACAAGAATCAGATATTGTTATCTCTAATCTACCCTCGTTAAGCACACCGTTTAACAAAAATAGAGCGATGAGCAAGGGTGGCGTTACTGGATTAGGATTATCGAACACTGATGCCTTATCTTTATATCTAGGCTTTAAAGACACAGACAGTAATTAGCAATAAGAGTGTAACTAGGGTTTAGCATATTGTTATTTTACTCTTTTTCATTCCATCCTTGTTGTTGCATATGCAGAGCTAAATCGGCGGTAGCTCTATTTATATGTTTCTTAACTGCATCAATGGATATACCTAACTTGCTGGCGATTTGCTCTCGGCTCATTTCGTTTATTCTACGTAAAGTAAACACCTCTTGACGAAGCTTTGGCATTTGTTCAACGACTGAAAATAACTCTCTTAACTTAGCGCTATGGATAAATTGTTCATCTGGGGTATGAGTAATCTCTATCTGAGAATCAAGATCATCATTGTCATAGCTATTATTTGTTGCCGCACTTCCTTCCCAATAATCATAAATAACTGTTTTGGCTACTTGTAATTGATAGGCTAAAGAGTTTAAAGGGGCGTTCTCCCCTCGACTTTTTATTGTTCGAAGTACGGTTTCTTGTACCAAATCATCCACGTCTTGTTTGTCTGATATTTTCGAAGAAATAAATTTCCTTACCTTTGGAAGATCGCCCTCCCAAACGTACATAGGATAAACAGCGATATCACCATAATTGATGTTATATGCAGTCAAAACTCTTCCCTTAAATTTAATTTACATTCATTATTTGGTTAACCAATTAAGTCATTTGTTTAAGGCAAATTCATGACATATTTATTAAAGATTAGATATATAGAAACCTAAGAATGTGAAAAGACAAGCTCTAGCGCTAAAGGTATTTATTACCTTTCCTTATAAGTTATTTGTCCTGTGATCATTAAAATACGTGACCAGAATAAGTGTGTGTAAAGGATTAATCAAAATAAAACAAAGAGTTAATATTTAAAAAAGCAGTTTCAGATTTCTCCTTAGTATTTAAGCATCATGTTTGTTAACGCGTTTTACCCAGCAGTGGTTGTTAATCATATGCACTTTTAAGATAAAATTGCCCTATAATAACTGTATAAATAACCGTCACCTATACAATGGATTTTTTGGGTAAAAAATATGCTCGCAGTTACCTATAACAAACATTCGGGGTTTTCCCCTCAATGAATGATTGCTTAAACTTTCTGATCAGTTCAGACAATAAGGAAGATACGCTTTATAGAGTGTTAAATACGCTTCCCCAAGCTATTTTTTGGAAAGATAAAAACAGCATCTATTTAGGTTGTAATCTGTATTTTGCAAAAGTTGCAGGTGTTAGCTCACCGAGAGATATCGTTGGTAAAACTGACTACGACATGCCATGGAATAAAGAGCAAGCTGACCTTTTTATTGAATTCGATCAACGTGTTATTAAAAATGACCAAGCTGAACTTCATATTATTGAATCACTAATCAAAGCAAATGGTGAACATGTTTGGCTCGAAACCAACAAATTACCACTATATGACGATTCAGGTAACGTGAGTGGTGTAATAGGTACCTTTATTGAAGTTACAGATAGAATTAATGCTAAGCTTGAACTTGAAGCCTTGAATAAGGAACTAGAGCAGCGAGTTATCCAGCGCACCAAAGAATTGAAAGAAGCCAATATAGCTTTAGAAAAATTAGCATTGCTCGACGAACTCACTCAAATCCCAAACCGCCGCGCTTTTCGCGAATATTTCGATAAAATTTGGCATTCTCATTACAAGGATAAAAGCGTATTTTCGCTGATGCTTATCGATATAGATTATTTCAAACGCTTCAACGACGCTGTAGGACATGTTCTTGGCGATGAAGTTCTGGTTAAAGTTGCCCGACATTTAGATACAGTGCTAAGTAACAAAAGAACGGATTTTGTTGCCCGTTTCGGCGGCGAAGAGTTTGCTGTTTTGTTACCCAATACTGATGTTAAAGGGGCACAACATGTAGCCGACGCTCTACTTAAATCCGTTGCAAAAGAGTGTATTCAACATCCCGATTCACCAATTAACCCATATATTACAGTTAGTATTGGTATCAGTGTCATCGATCCCGTAGAATCAAAAAACGATGATAATTCTTTAGATAAAGTAGATAAAGCGCTGTATCAAGCTAAGAAAAATGGCAGAAATAGATATCAGCTATCCGAATAATACATTTGTTTACTACATACTACTTTTTAACAAGGTCACGTTCTCTTAGGCCGTTGCATATGATCAATTTTTTACGCCTCGCTATTTTTTGTTTTTCATTGAGCATCTTTGGTGAAACAAAAGCAACAACGCAATTACCCACAAAATTTAACGGCGTAACTCTAGAAGCATCAAGAACTCCCTTCGACACTCAGCTTTTAAAGCCAATTAAAAACGTCAATGCGAATTACATTGCCATTGTGCCTTATGCCTTTATCAATAAAAACGACGCCAAGGTTAACTATAACTATCGCCGACAGTGGTGGGGCGAAAAGCCCAAAGGCATTGCTCAAACCATAGCTAATGCAAAAGCGCAGAACCTAAAAATCATGTTAAAACCTCATGTTTGGGTGAAAGGCGATGGCTGGCCAGGAGAGTTCGAAACTAACTCAGATCAACAATGGAAAGTTTTTTCTGAGTCTTACTCAAATTATATACTGGAACTGGCTGCCTTAGCAGAAAAGCACGACGTTGCGCTTTTTTGTATCGGCACAGAATTTCGGCTCGTTGCGAGTAAAAAACCTGACTTTTGGATAGATCTTATAAGTAAAGTTCGAAAAATTTACTCTGGCCAAATAACCTACGCAAGTAATTGGGACAACTATGACAACATAGAATTTTGGCCTTATGTAGATATCATAGGTATTGACGCTTATTTCCCACTCTCAGATAAAATTAAACCATCCGTAGAAGAATTAGAGTCTGCTTGGCTACCTACTGTTAGCAAACTGCAAACCCACTCAAAACAATGGCAAAAGCCAATACTATTCACAGAATTCGGATACAGGAATATTCAAAAAGCAGCAGGTAACCATTGGGAACTAAAAGATAGCGATCCTGTAAGTATGTCGGAGCAAGCAAATGGATATACTGCACTATTTAATTCGCTTTGGTCTCAAGAATGGTTTCTTGGCGGCTTTCTATGGAAATGGCACCTTAAACCAAACAGCGGTGGTCCAACCGATAACAAATTTACACCTCAAGGAAAAGAGGCAGAAAACGTTATTCGCAAGCATTATGCTTTGTATAAACCTAAAGATTAATCATCGTTAGCTAAACAGCACGATTTATTCACCCATCAGCCTTTCGATATAAAAAGTAAAGCGATAGTGCAACATGAAACAACGAGTCCGAATGAAAATTCCGACTCAAACTAAGGTATAGTCTTTATGTTTTTATTGTGTATTTTTAGACTTTAAAGCTGATTTAATATCTGGTATTTGAGTTACCCCGTCATGTCGCCCCATTAAATCCAGAAGTTCGAAATCTATTTTATGTTTTAATGGGCGCAACTCATCATTAATTCTAGATTTCAATCCAAACGAAGATTCGCCCCGCTCCTCGACTCCTTGAATTATATTCTCATAGTAATCTATCCGTTGCTGAATTAAGTTTGAAGCATGAATTAATGCACTCATTCGCCCATTTTTAATTATTTCGTACCTTTGTAGAAATAATGCAATAATTGCTATCGTCGCTGCAACCACACCTACATATACTTCCATCATACTTGAATCCATAATTTGTCCCTCATTCATTGTTTACGTTGGTGTTACCCAATAACGGGCGGCTAATCTTTTCTACTCACTTGTGTGGCGGCAAGGTGTGAGTGTCGTCTTTGACCAGCTTTGATAAGTACCAATAGAATATAGCATACCAATACTTAAACATATTGCGGAGCTTACAAGCCAAAATGTAAGACTATTTTCAGGAAATATAGGCATTAACACAACGAATACTACGCCACGTAATACATAAATAGATGATATAAGAACTAAAGCTGTACGTAAAAGTGGAAGTTTAATGATCAACCTCGCACCAGATAACCCGTAAATAGACCAAATTAAAAGTACTAAAACCAAACCTGATGTAACAATAGTAGGATAATATTCTCCTGCCTCGGCCATCATAGCCATTTTTTCACCTGCCCCAAAGAAGCGATACCAATCACCACCAAATATAACGCACCCTAGATGAGCTAAAGCAGCAACTGCACTGAAAAATGCCCCCAAAATAAGAGGTTTATTTATATTTGAATCTAACACAATACTTCCTATATATGCCTAACACTTCACTAACGGACGAAAACCCATTGCGTTTTTGTCTCAGCTAGCAAAGCGATTGGGTTTAATGACTTGTTAGGCGAACTTTTATATCAGATTAAAATATACTCGAACAATTTTACCATCATATTTTTCGGCATACACAGGATACATGCCATCACCTAGCACGGTTCTAACTGCGATACCTGCTCCCACATGACCTAGTTTGAAAGGTAACTCTCCATAACCTTTTTCTGACAAAGTTGCATGGCACACACCAGCATATGAAAAGTTTATTTTATCCGAGTTATCCACTTCTAAATGTTCAAACTTTCCAGATTCAACTAGTTCATTTACCGTATTATCAAAACCAGAAATTTTTTCACCGTAGTTATTAAAGTCTTTTCTGAATTGGTAGATTTCACCTGTATCTACATCTTTTACCAATCGAATATCTTCAAACTCGTCATCTTGCCATTCAGAATTGATATACCCAGGGTCAGTTATCATTAGTTGCCCACTATCCACAGCAACTTCACCCATTTCTTCAATCTCATATTCAGCATCTACTGAAAACAACCAGTATTTATCATCCTCTTCTTCCAAATCGAGTTCTAATAAATCCATTGTTCTTCTGATACCTTTAGCTTTTTCCAGTTCGCTTTTAAGCCTCTTAACTTCCTCTCCTTTTGTAGAGACCTCACTTACATGATCTTTTTTATCATCATTAAGCCTAATGATTTCTTCTTCTCTGATTTTGATTCTTTCATTAAGTATCTTTTCTATATTCTCTGGGCTCTTTTTCTCAAGGTTTGTAATTTTGTCTCTTAAAAACGAAATGTTTTTATCTACAGCTTTTATTTGTTCATCTTTCAACTTAAGTGTTGAGTTTAAGTTTTTGATATATGCTGCATAAATCCATCCTGCTACCAATAAAGCAAAGGCATTTGTTCCGATTTGAAGATAGTTGATGATTTCAGACAAAGTTGATTCCTTCTGGTTCGCCTAACACCTTACATAACCGGTGGTGGCCGCTCTTGCCAACATCCGGTTTATGTATTTGTTAGGCCTTTGGCTCATTCTTCTTCCCTAGCATCATAGGGTTTTTAAAAAATCCTAGGACAAGTAAAACAGCAAAAATTAAACTTTTAACGACCTCAATACTAAAAATGAAAGGATCACTGTCGAACGTAATTGTTCCGTGTCTACGAGCATACGTAGTACCTACTGTAATAATTTCATATAATTCAACAGCTGGTAAATAAAACAATATCATGCACCATACTCGGATAATAAAATGAACGATTTTCGAGTCGGTCTTTGTCAGAATATTCGGAGTCTTGAGTTTATTATCCGTCGCTTTTATTTGTTCAGCATGATCACCTACCATTTGGCTTTTACTAGTTCTTTTATCTAGCTCCGCTTGAATTTGGTTAGCTCGTTCAGAAAATAGCGATTTATCAATTGATTCTAATGCTTCTTTGAGCTCAAAATATGAATAAGTCGAATAGTTTGGTTGGAAATCATTCATTGTAAATTTGGGCCTAACGTTCCAATAACGGACAATTACTTGCTGGCGAAAATGGCACAGCCGCCAACGAGGAATTGTCCCAGCCCGCGAAGCGTGCGTTGTTTATTGTTTTGTTAGATACCATTGCGCTGTTTCCTCTTGTTTGCAAGCTTCCAACCAAACCAACATGCGGGCAGAATAACTGCCGCACTAAACATAGCGTTAATATCTTTTTCAAACGCTGCAAAGATAAGGAACCCAACTGAAGAAATTGCAAAAACTACACACCAGAACTTTAAAGCTATTGGAGAGATTAATCCGCCATTATTCCTTTGTTTTTGCAAAAGTAGTCGATACGAAATTTGCGCAAACCAGTATCCAATTAACGCTAAGACAAAGAAACCAACTACTGAAACCACAGAAAGCGTAGCATTGATAACAATCAAATAGATAAGCCCGAAAAAGACGAGTGAGATTAAAGCAGTAACAATACCAATTAAAACTTCACTAAAACGTCCTGTTGATTCTTGATAATCCATTGAAGTTTCCTTGGTACCTAACGCCGCGGTAAGCTGCGGCTATGTAGTTGATTGTGTTGTGTCAGCGTAGCGCCCGCCACATAAACAAGCGACGGAATAGCCGTCAGCTTGACCGCTTTGATACTCATTGAGCCTCCTCCAAATTAGCATAAACAGAGTTTATCCTAATAGGCAACCAAACCAACGGAGAAAACTCAATGAATTTCTATAC
>NZ_JAFNJE010000039.1 GCF_017368475.1 Alteromonas sp. 5E99-2 | reverse complement strand
TATTCTGTTGAAAAACTCGATGATTTCGAACCCCGCATGGTTTGAGCAATCTGTCTAAGTGGCTTTGTCACGCCGCATTTCCAATGTGGTTCTGTTTTGGAGCTAGTTTTGCGAGCTTTTTGAGGTTTTGGGCGGTTGCTGCGAGGATAAATTCGTCATGTGCGCCGCATGGGCCGCGCAGTCGAAGCCTGCTTAAACCGTGGATACGTTTGAGATGCGCAAAGGACATCTCGACCTTTTTACGCAACCTGCATGAGATGCTGTATTGCTTTGTCTGGGCGAGTTGGCGGGCAACATCGCGCGAGCTTTCATAGACTGATCTAACCACTTTACGGCTAGGTTCCTTTGGACAGCAGCGCGACTTCAATGCACAGGCATCACAGTCCAACTTACGGGCACGGAAGCGAAGGGTCCCGTCTTTGTTGGCACCGGTTCTCGGCTTTTCATATGTGCGACGATATTGTCTAAGCTCTTTGCCACCTGGACAGATGTAAAGATCGTTCTCAGTGTCAAAGGTGAAGTCGGCTCGCTCAAATGTTCCATCCTTGCGGCCGGACTTATCTATGACAGGAATATGCGGTGCGATTCCGCGCTCCTCAACCAACCAATCCAGCATGGGGCCCGAGCCATAAGCCGTGTCTGCGATGAGGCGTTCAGGTTTGAGATCATGCGTCTTACGGACACGGTCAATCATGGTTTTGACAGCACCGACCTCGGCCTGCCGAATGGATCGCGTGGGCTCCACATCCAAGATCACCGCATTGTCGGTATCGATCAGATAGTTCGTAGAATAGGCAAAATATGCTGGCCCACCACGCGCGCCAGTCCATTGAGAGGCGGGGTCTGAATGCGAGATGAACTTGGGCACAACTGGGCTGGCTGCGCCAAACGCAGCATCATCTAGTGTGTCGAGGTACTCGCGAACTGCGCGGGGCGCGTCATTAGGATCAATGGCCTCTGGGTTCCAATCTGCCTTGGGTGTGGATTTTTGACGATTAGCATCCGCTGCAATAATGCTGGCATCGGCCGCATACCGTTGACCGCTTGCTAGACCTGCCTCAATGCATTGGGCGACCACCGTCTCGAACACATGACGCAGCACATCGCTGTCGCGGAAACGACCATGTCTGTTCTTGGAAAATGTCGAGTGATCGGGAATTGGGTCGGACAAATCCATCTTGCAGAACCACCGATAAGCAAGGTTCAGATGGACCTCTTCACACAGACGCCGTTCTGATCGAATGCCCATGACGTATCCCACCAGCAACATCCGGATCATCAATTCTGGATCAATCGAAGGCCGGCCAGTGGAGCTGTAAAACTCAGTCAGATGCGTCCGAACGCTGGACAGATCGATAACGCCATCAATCGCTCTCAACACATGATCCGTGGGGACGTGATCCTCTATCGAGAAATCGTAGAAAAGAGCAGACTGTGCTTCCTGACGTGGTCCCATCATCGCGTTCAATCTCCAATATCAATACAGACATTGAATCAGCCGTAAGGACCCAGATCAACAAGAGTTTTTCAACAGAATA
>NZ_JAFNJE010000038.1 GCF_017368475.1 Alteromonas sp. 5E99-2 | reverse complement strand
TGACATCCGAGTAATCCAAGTTTTGCTTGGTCATGCTAAACTGGAAACGACGACGATCTATACCAAGGTGGCGACCAAGACGATCCAGAACGTCACCAGCCCACTTGATCTGCTTGTGCAACGAGAGGGCGGGTCCGGCTAAGCTTGGCGACCAGTGCATCGTCCCAAACTGGAGGTCGCGGACGTCTTCCGCGCCCATGGCGCTGCCTATCGCCGGGAACATGCCGGGCATCTAAATCTGCCACAGTTGAAAGTGATGTCCGCGATAGAGAATTGCCGGACTGCGGCCCTTGGCGGACATGTCGCGGCTTGCACCAAATGCAGCCACCAGCACATCGCCTACAACTCCTGTCGCAATCGGCATTGCCCGAAGTGTCAGGGCGCTGCGGCGCAAGACTGGATGCAGGCACGGATGGAGGATCTGTTACCGGTCGAATATTTCCACGTGGTCTTCACCCTGCCGTCGCAAGTCGCCGACATTGCCTACCAAAACAAGGCTGCGGTCTATGGTCTGCTGTTTAAGGCATCTGCCCAGACGCTGCTGACCATTGCGGCGGATCCCAAACATCTTGGCGCAAAGATCGGCATGACATCGGTGCTGCATACGTGGGGCTCGGCGATGACGCACCATCCCCATGTCCACGTTGTTGTGCCGGGCGGCGGCTTGTCATCCGACGGTCAGCGTTGGGTTGCCTGCCGCAAAGGGTTCCTCGTGTCGGTGAAAGTCCTGTCACGGTTATTCCGCCGCTTGTTCCTCGAAGAGTTGGCCAAGCTGCACAAGGAGGACAAGCTGGCGTTCTTTGGCAGCATGTCAAAGCTGGCCGATCCCGATGCCTTCGCGACATATCTTGCACCGCTGCGCAAAATCAATTGGGTGGTTTATGCCAAACAACCCTTCGGCGGACCCGAAGCCGTGTTGGCCTATCTGAGCCGCTACACGCATCGGGTAGCGATCTCAAATCATCGCCTTATGAGTGCCGATGCCAACACCGTAGCCTTCAATTGGAAAGACTACCGCATCAAATCTGGCGATCGGATGAAAGTCATACGCCTGAACACGTCCGAGTTCATCCGGCGGTTCCTGATCCATGTCCTACCCTCTGGCTTCCACCGTATCCGCCACACAGGCTTCCTCGCGAACGGCATTCGTCGCAACAGGATCGAGATGATCAGGAGATTGCTTGATGTGGACCCAGTCGCTGATCTTAAGACCGATGACGATCACTGTGCCGACGCCAACGAGAAGGAACAGGCATGCCCAAAATGCGGCGGCGTGATGATCGTTGTTGAGACATTCAAACGTGGCCAAACTCCAAAATCCCGAGCGCCGCCATGGGAGGATGCCGCATGATGAACTGTTTATACCCGCCGCTCTTATGTCTATGCGCCGGACCAATCACTGCTGCCAACTTCCCACAGGTCGACCCAAGTCAGGTAAATGGGGGCGACACGAAGGCACAGATGGCAAGGTCAGACTGTGAAAACCAACTGCCACATGCTTATCAAGACCATCAAACCCGTTGTTCAATGCATCGAACAACGCAGCAGTAAGCCACAATCCCCATAGCACCAAAACAGCCCACGCTTTCCTCCTTGTCAGATTTATCGCCGCTGCAACTCCCGCTGACAGCAGCCACAAACCTTAGAC
>NZ_JAFNJE010000036.1 GCF_017368475.1 Alteromonas sp. 5E99-2 | reverse complement strand
CGTCATCTGGCCTGTGATCTAATAGTTATTATCCGTTACGAGTTGAACGAGATGGCCAACTACAAACCTGATTTATCCAGTCAAAATAAATTCATTCCCATAGATTTCTCTCAGCAAATTATGCCTGGTACCTTTGAATATGCATTAGCGCATATCGTTGATAATCGCCTCGATTTATCGGGTTTTGATAAATGGTATGACAATGATAAGAAAGGGGCAGCAGCTTATCCTCCGTCAGTGATGTTGAAGGTTATTTTATTTGGTTATTCCAGAGGATTCATTACTAGCCGCCGTATTGCCAATGCGTGTGAAACGAATATTACTTTTATGAGTTTGTCGGGAGATGTGCAGCCACATTGGACTTCAATCGCTTCATTCGTTGCAAAAATGAAAGACCAAATCGCGCCTTTATTTACACAAGTGCTGATGATTTGTGATGAAGAAGGATTAATAGGCAGAAACATGTTTGCTATTGACGGCTGCAAAATAAAATCGAATGCGAGCAAAGAATGGAGCGGTACCCATGAAGAGCTTGAACGTAAGCAAGTTAAGCTGAGACGGGCTAGCCAGCGCATTATTGAAAGGCATCAAGCGCAAGATTGTGCTAATGAATCCGAGGTTGAGCATGATTTAAAACAGAAGGCTAAATTAGATAAAAGCGCAGATAAGATAGAGCGATTTTTAGCTTCAAGTGAAGACAAGCTAGGCAGTACTAATAAGCCTGTTAAAAGTAATATCACCGACCCCGACAGCGCAAAGATGACGACGAGTAAAGGCACCATTCAAGGTTATAACGGTATTGCGACCAACGATGATAAACACCAAATCATCATGCAAGCCGAGGTGTGGGGCAGTGTGGGAGAGCAGCAAACATTAGCACCAGCAGTCCAACAACTAAAAGAACAACTGATTAAGTTGGGTACACCTAATACCTTTGAAACAGCAGGGTTTACAGCCGACAGTGGCTTTCATAGTGAGAAGAACCTGACATTCATGGCAGATACAGGACTTGATACTTACATAGCCGATACACAATTTAGAAGTCGTAACCCTTTGTTTAAAACCAGTGAAACCTATCACACAGAAAAAGAGAAGCGGCGATTAAAGCGCAATAAAGGCAGAGCTAAACTTTTTACGTCAAATGACTTTCACTTTGATGAGCCAAACATGACATGTCGTTGTCCTGCAGGTAAGTTGTTATGGCTTAGTGGCGCTAACATCAAGGTTAATGGTAAAAGTTATAGCCGTTTCACTGGTTACCTTAAAGACTGTAAACAATGCCCATTACAGCAGCAGTGCATGCGAAAACCACCAGTAGACAGGGGCCGACAAGTCCAGTTTTTACGCAACACGAAGAGTCAACTATCTTACACAGACAAAATGCGGGTAAAGATAGACAGCGGTATTGGTCGAAGGCAGTACAGCAAACGATTAGGCATGATAGAGCCAGTGTTCGGTAATATCACGGTCAACAAAGGTATGAATAAACTGACATTACGAGGCAAAGATAAAGTGAATGCTCAGTGGCAAATGTATTGTTTAGTTCACAATATAGAAAAGCTTAGAAACAACCTTCGATGAAGGTTATTGATAGGAAACTGGGCGTTTTAAGTCGTTAATCCCCTCTCATTAGCTCAATATTGCTTTCAAATAAACCGCTCAAATAAATATCCCAGATAAATCGACAAGTCATTGAAATAGCTGGCATGGTCAATTATTGTCTTAGCATTACAAAATTACTGGCTGAGAATGATAAATTCTACAGCCTCGTTATG
>NZ_JAFNJE010000035.1 GCF_017368475.1 Alteromonas sp. 5E99-2 | reverse complement strand
GTATAGAAATTCATTGAGTTTTCTCCGTTGGTTTGGTTGCCTATTAGGATAAACTCTGTTTATGCTAATTTGGAGGAGGCTCAATGAGTATCAAACGCATTAAATCGCTCGCAGGCTCGCTGGGACGCTAACACATGGGCTGCGTCACTTAGTTCCTAATTTTAGCCCATGTGTTATCGCCCTTTATGCGGGTGTTATAAGTCTAATGCGCCTCTCCACCTAAGGCTTACTCCCGTAGGTCATCTTTATAAAAAATTATGATTCTCTCTAATAATTGAATTAACTTTTCATATAACTTTAAAATCAACTAAAAATTAGTATATAGTATAAGAATGCAAAGTTTTTAATAAATTTGGTTTACTATGAGTTCAACAGAAAATAAAGTTTCTGATAATCCTCAAATCCCTAGATTTAGGAGGAAAACTATAGATGGTATTCAGGTACCTCCTACATATAATGAATGTGAAAGTTATGGGGATATGTCGTTTGAGTTCATTCGCACAGTTAAACCAAGAAAATTCGGGTTTAGTAGTAAGGGAGTGTATCTACATTGGAATGATTTTTACCATAGGTTTGATAGCGATTTTAAAGGAAAAAAGGTATGGGCTTGGTGGGCATTAAAGTTTAATAGAATGTTAGAGCAACACGCATCTTTAGTTTCAGAGGATAGTTCCGAAATGCGGTGGAGCCCAATAGCTTTAAATCACTATCCTCCAATGATTGAAAAAGCTTATAGGTTTGAGCATACAGGATTAACTGGTGATCAGAAAAAGTATATGCTTGTGAAAAGCTTAATCATGGAAGAAGCTATAACAAGTGCACAACTTGAAGGAGCTGCTACTACTAGAGCCGTCGCCAAGGAAATGCTCTCCTCAGGTCGTGCTCCAAGTGATGACTCCGAAAATATGATTTTAAGTAATTGGAATTTAATGCAGTTTGCTCTCGAAAACTTAGATAGAGAATTAAGTATTGAATTAATCCAAGAGTTTAATCATATAGCAACTGAAAAAGTTTGTGAGAATGAGCACATTCCTGGAGTATTAAGAGACAAAAAAATTGAAGTGGCAAAAAATAATGCTGAAGGAGAAGTCACTCATACTGCACCTGATGCAATGGTGGTAGAAAAGTTACTTGAAGATCTGTGTTTATATGCCAATACCACTCATGACAATATGAATTATATTCACCCTGTAATCAAAGCTATAGTTATACATTTCATGATTGGTTATATTCATCCTTTTTTGGATGGGAATGGAAGAACTGCCAGAGCACTCTTCTATTGGTATGCAATAAAGCATGGGTATGAAAACTTTCAATATATTTCAATTTCAGCTCTGATTAAAAAGAAAGCTAATGATTACGGAAGGGCTTATATAAAATCTGAAACAGATGGACTAGATTTAACCTATTTTCTTCAATTTAACTTAGAAATCATAATAGATGCACTAGGTGATTTTTCTGCTTATATCCAAAAGAAAATTGATGAAAATAGACACATGGTGGAGAAACTTTCAGAGTCACCTTTTTACGAACACTTTCAGCGTCAACATATAGATATAATATCTAAAGCCTTAAAAAACCCAGGTAGAGAATTTTCAGTAAAAGAAGTAGAACAAGATAATAATGTAAGCTCCACCGCAGCTAGAGGGTATTTAGACAAACTATATAAGCTTGATCTTTTACTAAAGTATAAATCGAATGGAAATAAATATACGTATTTTGCTCCAGCTAAACTGCAAGAAAAATTATTTCCAAAGATAAAGTAGACTTTGCAATTAGACAAGAAGAAATCAACGAATAGAACGACTTATAACAAGCCATTAAAGCAGGACAAATAACAGTTGGCTTTTGCTCGTGCCTAGCTATTTTAACCAACTATTATTTTGCCTCTTAATGAGGCTACATGGACTCCCCTTTGTCAAGCAATTGCTTTTTGGATAACAAGAAGATCTGACAGCAGCTCTACATTCGGCGTTTATTAGCTTTGTTACG
>NZ_JAFNJE010000034.1 GCF_017368475.1 Alteromonas sp. 5E99-2 | reverse complement strand
ACACCTTTACTGAGCCTCGCTCTAACTGGATTTAGTAGCCAACACGCTTTGAATAGGACAGATGAAGGTTAACCGATGAATGTCTAGTGCCGTTGCAAATCAGAAGGACCTAAAAGTGCAACATTAAGAGCCCGGTAACCGGCTAGTCATATATGTGTTTGACGTAGGCAATATACCTAACATCAACCATGACAGACGAAGTAAACAAACCTGATATTAGCAATCAGATTGATCTTGAAAAAGTGGTCAAGGGGTATTCTTTTGTTATTGATAGACCGGAGGCTCATATGTGTTATGTGTGCATTGCTAGGTTTACGGCACTAACATTAGCTCCATTAACCTCAAGTTCTAAATTAATTTTTTTATTTTTTACAACACTTAAAAAGATACTGACGATTTTTACAAGCTGAACATAGTAAACTCGTTTTTTGTACTCTTTATCCGAAGCAAAAAAGAAGCCCATGCAACCTAAGCCTCCAGGAACAAATGGAGAATATATTTTGCTATGGATAAATTGGTTACATAACCTTTCCAAAGCTAGTTCATGTTTATCACTTTGCCCAAAGTGGTATTTTTTAGACCATTTTTCACCGTCTTCAGTTTTATGATCAGTTTTAATAGGGTGCGAAATTAAACTAGTATTAAAACCTGAAAGCTCCGTACTGAGTAATTTACT
This sequence comes from Alteromonas sp. 5E99-2, assembly GCF_017368475.1. Classification (GTDB taxonomy): domain Bacteria; phylum Pseudomonadota; class Gammaproteobacteria; order Enterobacterales; family Alteromonadaceae; genus Alteromonas_F. Next base: position 1,318 of record NZ_JAFNJE010000034.1, on the reverse strand, counting down.
CTCTTTCAACTTACGAATTGCGTAACAACCAAGAAATACAGCTTTTTCTGTTTTAAATTCAAGTTCATTATCCCACAAAATGGTACGATATAAGCTCTCTAAGAATTTCGCGGACTCTCTCAATTCATTTAGCCAATATTCTTTTGTATAGTCTTCAATCAAGGCTAAACTCCTGCACACATAACGAATGATATGGACTCCCCGCCCAAATTGGCATTGTTGTGCCATAGTGAAAGTGCGAATTTTCAAAAATAGTGTAGAGTCCATATGTCTTTAATTAAAGTCGTTGGCATTGATTTAGCCAAATTAGTTTTTAGTATTCATGGCGTAGATGAACATGGCAAGATAAAACTACGCAAAACCGTTAAAAGAAATAAACTGTTAGCGGAAGTAGCCAATTTACCTCAATGTACCATCGGTATGGAAGCCTGCTCTGGTTCACATTACTGGGCACGAGAGTTTCGTAAACTGGGCCACGATGTTCGCATCATGGCATCTAAATTTGTTATTCCATACCGTCAAAATGAAAAAAATGATGCCAATGATGCTGAAGCTATTTGTGAAGCCGTCTCTCGCCCTAAAACCCGTTATGTCAGTATAAAAAGCGAAGACCAACAAGCGGTTCTATGCCTACATCGTATTCGCCAAGGCGCGATTAAAGACAGAACTGCTCGAATCAATCGATTAAGAGGTTTACTGTCAGAGTTTGATATCATCATGCCAAAAGGACGCTATCCTGCTCAAAATGCAATATCATCAATACTCGAAGATGCAGAAAATGGCTTGCCTTTTCTCGCTCGAGAATTACTCGAAGACTTATGGCAAAGCATTCAGCAATTGAACCTAGAAATCCTCAAATACGATAGAAAACTCTATCGACTGGCTAATCAGATGCAAGCCGCTAAACGCTTAATGAGTATTCCTGGGGTCGGCGAAACTACTGCTACCGCTGTGGTCGCGACTGTCAACGATGCTAAACATTTTTCAACTAGCCGCGCTTTTTCTGCTTGGATTGGGCTGGTCCCCAAACAATATACAACCGGCGGTGTGGCAAGGTTAGGTCGAATTAGCAAGCGGGGTGAAAAACACATACGAACCGCTCTCATCCACGGTGCCAGAGCCGTCATGGCCAATTGCAAAAACAAAACTGACCGAACGAGTTTGTGGATAAAAGACCTTATTGAACGCCGAGGTTTCAAGCGTGCCTGTGTCGCTCTGGCCGCCAAGAATGCCCGACTCATTTGGGCTATATTACAATCAGGCAAAGAATATCAGGTTGATTATGTAGCTAACTAAATAGCTGTTACATACAAAAAGG
>NZ_JAFNJE010000033.1 GCF_017368475.1 Alteromonas sp. 5E99-2 | reverse complement strand
TGCGTTAATAACGTACTAATGCCACTGTCTGACATAATATAAGCTAGGCGCTCTTGTGGGTAATTGGGGTCAAGTGGCACATACGCCCCGCCCACCTTTAAAATGGCCAGTAAACCAACCACCATTTCAACTGAGCGCTCAACCGCTATACCCACTGTATCTTCTGGCTGAACCCCTTGTGCTATCAAGTAATGTGCTAATTGGTTTGCTCGTGCATTTAACACCTGATACGTTAACGTCTCGTCTTCAAATACAAGGGCTATCCCATTCGGTGTGCTACGTGCTTGCTGCTCAATCAATTCATGAACAAGTGTGTCTTGTTCATAACTTATCTCATTACTGCCTATGGCGAGCAGCGCTTCAGTTTCAGCTTTTGACAGTAACGCTATGTCGCCAATGCGCTGCTTAGGCTCTTGTGTTAATGCCGTTAATATGGCCGTGTAATGCTCGCCTAAACGTTTTATCGTACCGTGGTTAAACAGCTCTTTTGCATAACTGAAATCAATTGAAATATCACCTTCTGCGTTTTCTGTGGTATTTAAAATTAATTCAAATTGCGCAGCCTTATCACCTAACGCATATTCTTCTATTGTTAAATCTGATAACTGAGACAAGGCTTGCGTGTCTTTACGTTGGTGGTTATACATCACCTGAAATAACGGGGTATGTTGCAAGCTTCGCTCAGGCTGTAACGCTTCAACTAACTTTTCAAACGGCAAATCTTGATGTGCCTGCGCCCCTAATGCAGTTGCTTTAGCTTGCGCTAAAACCTCAGACAGTGACATGCTGCTATCCAGTACTCCACGCAAGACTTGTGTGTTCACGAAAAAGCCAATCACTTGCTCAACTTCACTGCGATGACGGTTCGCAATAGGTACACCAATACGAATATCTTCTTGCCCTGTATAGCGATATAACAGCACTTGATACGCCGCTAACAGACTCATAAATAAGGTTGACTGGTTCGCACCTGAAACCTGTTTTAGCGAACGACTCAACGCAGCAGGTAAAGTAAAAACATAGTTCGCTTGCGTGTAGTTAACATCAAGCCCTCTTGCATTGTCTGTCGCAAGTTGTAAAACAGGTTGTTGCTCTCCTTGCTCCGTATCTAGGTGCTCGCACCAATACGCTAATTGCTTTTCAAGCTCACCAGCTGCCAGCCAGTTGCGTTGCCATACCGCATAATCTGCATAGTGAATCGACAATGGTGGTAATGTAAGTGATCCACCTGTAATCAGCGCTTCATAACGTGCTACAAATTCATTAATCAATAACTGCATTGACCAACCATCACTAATAATGTGATGCATCACAACAACAAGAATATGCTCATCAGCCGAAAGTTTAATCACACCAACACGTAATAACCCATCTTGCGTTAAATCAAACGCTTGTGAGTTCCATGCGAGCGCTTGAGCTCTCGCTTGTGCTTGCTGCTCTTCACCATTAAGCGCAGATAAATCAACCTCAGAGAGAGTTAACTGACCTTCAGGATGAATAACCTGCTGGGCATGACCATCGTCAAGTGCTGTAAAGTTAGTTCTAAACGATTCATGGCGTTGCACTATTTCATTAAAACTTGTAGTTAACGCCGAAACATCCAATGAGCCCGTAAATTTCAACGCACCTGGAATATGGTACGCCGTGCTATCCGGCATCAATTGCCATAAAAACCACTGCCTCGCTTGCGCGAATGATAAGGGGATGCTCGAACGCTGTGATGAGCTTAATGACTGTATGCCTTTATTCGCGATGCTATCTTGTGCCGTAAACTCTGAAACTGCAGCATCATTACTCACCATGCACTTTGCTAAATCAGCCAAATGTTGAGCTTCAAGTAACTGCTTAGGTTTACACTTTAAGCCTTGTTTACGTGCTCGAGCAACCACTTGCAACGCCAGTATCGAGTCTCCACCCAATTCAAAGAAGTTATCGTGACGCGAAACTCGCTCTAGCTTCAGTATATCGCACCAAATAGCCGCCAATGTTTCTTCTATTTCACCTTTAGGCGCATTCATGCTTGATATTAACTCAGCAATGGTTTGCTTATTCATCAAGGCTTTAGGTGAGAACTTCATCCCCTGCTTACGGGCCCTAGCAACCACTTGTAACGCCAGTATTG
>NZ_JAFNJE010000032.1 GCF_017368475.1 Alteromonas sp. 5E99-2 | reverse complement strand
GGACAAGGACGAAGCCGCTACCGCGGCACTGGCACTTGTGGCTGATGTCTTGGGTTGCCCTGAACGCAGCGCATTTTGAGATCTGACGAACCTGTCTGACGATTGAGCCTTCTCAATCAACGGACAGGAGATTTCCATGACACATGAGAAGATGACGCCGCTGCGTGAGCGGATGATCGAAGATATGCGTATCCACGGGATGGGCGACAAAGCTCAAAAAGCACATATCAGGGCGATCAAGCATTTTGCCGGGTTCTTGAAGCGGTCCCCTGATACGGCGACGCCTGACGATCTGCGCGCCTATCAGCTCCACATGACCGATACGGAAGTGACACCGCCCACGTTCAATGCCCGGATCATGGCGCTACGGTTCCTGTTTGGCACGACCTGTGATCGTGAAGATATGAAGCGCTACATGCAGTTCCGGACGCAGCCACGCCGACTGCCTACAGTTCTCAGCATTGAAGAGGTGTCTGAAGTTATTGCCGCTGCCCCCGGTCCTGGGCTGAAGTATCGCGCGGCGCTCAGTATCAGTTATGGCGCAGGATTGCGGGCCTCAGAAGTTTGTAATCTCAAGGTCAGCGACATTGATAGCGACCGGATGCTGATCCACGTTGATGAGGGCAAAGGTGGCAAGGATCGTAAGGTGATGCTTTCGCCTGATCTGCTGGATTTGTTGCGCGATTACTGGCGCGAGGCGCAGCCTGCGGGATGGCTCTTTCCAGGAAAGCCCAAAATCAACCCGATCTCGGCAAGGCAGCTTAGTCGCGCCTTCAATTCAGCCAAGCATGTGGTCGGCATCTCCAAGCCCGCGACGCTGCATACTTTGCGGCACAGTTTTGCAACCCACCTGTTGGAGGCCAATATCGACGTACGGGTTATCCAAGTCTTACTGGGCCACGCCAAGTTGAGCACGACGGCGCGCTATACCCACGTCGCCACTAAAACGATCCGGGACACGCCCAGCCCGTTCGAAGCGCTCAAAAAGCTGAACATCGAGAACCTGCATCAGCGACCGGGATAAGCACTGGCCAGTTGGCGAAGGCAAAGCTGGAGATTGCTGACATCTTCCGCGCCCATGGCCCTGCTTGGCGGCGGGCCAATACGAGACATGTCAGTCTGAGCCAGCTCAAAGTGATGTCCGCGATAGAAGCCTGCCGAACCGAAGCGCTCGGCGGGCATGTGGCCGCGTGCACCAAGTGCAGCCATCAGCACATCGCGTACAACAGCTGCAAGAACAGGCACTGTCCCAAGTGCCAGGGTCCTGCTGCGCGTGATTGGATGGCCGCGCGAGCTGAAGACTTGCTGCCTGTTGAGTACTTTCACGTCGTCTTCACACTCCCCGCAGAGATCGCCCGCATCGCATACTGGAACAAGAAGGCTGTCTATGGCTTGTTGTTCCGCGCGTCTGCCCAGACGGTGACTGCCATTGCAGCCGACCCCAAACGCCTTGGCGCGCGGGTTGGCATGACCAGCGTCCTTCACACGTGGGGGTCGGCGCTCACGCACCATCCCCATGTCCACATGATTGTCCCAGGCGGTGGTCTTTCGCCAAGTGGCAACCGCTGGATCGCGTGCAAGCCAGGGTTCTTTCTGCACGTTCGGGTGTTGTCACGGCTGTTTCGACGTCTGTTCATCGAAGGGTTGTTGGCCTTGCATCGCGCAGGAGAACTGTCCTTCTTCGGTGACCTGATCGGATTGTCAGAACCGCAGGCCTTTGCTGCGTATCTGGCCCCGCTGCGCAAAAAGGAATGGGTGGTCTATGCCAAACCGCCCTTCGGTGGGCCCGAGGCCGTGCTGGCTTATCTCAGCCGATACACCCACCGCGTCGCCATCTCAAACAGCCGCCTGATCAGTGCTGATGCCAACACTGTCGCGTTCCAGTGGAAGGATTACCGCATCAAAAATGGCGACAGACAGAACGTCATGCGTCTCTCCACTCCCGAGTTCATCCGCCGCTTTCTCACCCATGTGCTCCCGGACCGGTTCCACCGGATCCGCCACTATGGTCTGCTCGCCAGCGCGCAACGAAAGGCCAATATCGCAAAGGCTCGGACCTTACTTGGCGCACAAACCGTCAAACAGGATGACCCACCAGTCGCCGAGGTCATCCCGCTCACACTGCGAGAACCATGCCCCGATTGCGGCGGGCAGATGTGCATCATCGAGACCTTCCGGCGCAGCCAGAAACCGCAATCCCGCGCACCTCCTAGAAAGGCCGCCGCATGACGAAACGCACGTCATCAATCACCGACCACTCCTTGAACTGCAGCGCGTTTAGGGCCGGCATCGGCATGCCTGAAGCTAAATTTATGATGCTCAATGTGCCTGAATCGGGCGAAACGCGCCTCCTGAACGCAAGTGCAAGGTGCTCTGATCAGCGCCAGAGCTACACAACCTCAACATCCCGGATAGATGAAATAGGGCCTGCTTCACGCTTTCCCCATAGGCCTCACCCAGACCCCACGGCTTCCTCCTAGTCATGTTTCCCAACGCGGGCCACCGTCGCACCAAGCCGAAAAACTGCGCTCAAGCCCGCATCGAAAAACCTTAAACGAAG
>NZ_JAFNJE010000031.1 GCF_017368475.1 Alteromonas sp. 5E99-2 | reverse complement strand
ATAAAAGCTCAAACGTTACTACTGACTTTTGGGACTGTTTATTGGGTTCGCTACGAGTATATTTCTCTAGGTCTTAACGCTCGTACCGTATAACGCCCTAATAATAGGCAAATAATTGTTGGCTAAAATGTTGAGGAACGAAAACAGCCAACTGTTTTTTGTCCTTGTTAATTAGCTTGTTAGGCATACGTACTCAAATTTTTAAGTTTTGAAATATGCCACGAAAGTACAACCATTAGCAATGAAGTTATTATCCATGCTCCAAATGTTGGACTACCTAATATAGTTTTTAAAATTGGAAGCAGAACGGCACTAAAGAACCCAAGAACCACAACCCAAGTTTGTCTTGTGTAGATACCAATTAAGTAAACAAGAGCTAACAATGACGTGAGTAACTCAGGAATAAAATATTTAAAAGAGTTGAATAGGTCAATATTGATTGAAACTGAAAAATTGAAAGCCCAAACGTATGGTAAAACCACACCCCATATAAGAACGAATAAAGATAATATTTTGAGTGAGACTGGATGCTTCAATTTAGTATGCCTAACACTAAGCTAAGCGGCCCAAGCGTGTGGCAAAATGCCGAAGGCGCCACGCGTTTGGGTCCGAGTGAACGAAGTGAGCGAACTTTAGCGTTTTGTTATGTTTTTCAGCGCAAGCAAGAGCCTTCGCTGAATGAATAGGTAAGTAGTTTATTTTCATTGTTTACCGCAACGACCTTTTTCTCTTCTATCGTCTGTATTGTAATATTTTTTTCTTTCAACTGATCAATTAGTTCTAGACAGCTTTGAAAACTACCAGGCTTCGGTAGGCCTTTAAATTGATCATTTATAAGATCTTGAAAAGTACCAGCCGGTTTAAGATTGAGTTTTTCTGCTTCTTCCTTACTGATTCGCTTTCCGCTAATAGTCGTTTTTTCATTTTTATTAGCAGCACATGCTGTGATAAAAATGCAGATCAAAAAAATAATGAATCTATTCATTTTGACATCCTTAAGAAAAACATAACGCCTAGGTTAAATGGTGGAGGTGCGCCAGCACCGGAGTCCATTTTAACCTATTGTTATGGCTAGTCGGCACCACGAACCTACTACAACGAAAGCTGCGAAGCGCCAGCGTAGCCACGATTAATTTAGTAGAGATAGGATGCCGAACTTTAAGACAAACCGCAACTGAACAGATGCACACCATAATGCGAAGAAAAATGCTTACGGCTATACAGTAACCTAGTGGCACGAAAAACATTAAACTTGATGATACGTTGCGGAATTTCAGTGCGAATAAATGCGGACGGAAGTACCAAGAACAAACAGGAAAGGCGAGAAACATTAAAGAGAAAATGAAGAGCGGGATAGCTGAATAAAAACCCAATTTATTCGATTAACACGAACCTGAAAAAGCTAATTTTCGAACCGCCCCATAACGCTCGGTTAAATGGCGAACGACGAAGGAGTGAGTCCAGCGCGTAGCGCGATATTTTAACCGATTGTTAGCGCCTAAGTGGCGCTTTGTTTAAATTTAGCAAGAAATTGAAGAGTGGTGGTATGCCACAGAACAATCCTTTGCTGTTATTTACTACTTACTTTATCTGAAGCACTGATAAAGGCAATACTACATTTTACTTTACGTCCGATTTTTGCTTTTGCACCTGCAAGAGCAAATAAACGGCGGCAACGATAGTTATGACCTAAGAGTACTTAATACATTTTCGCGCTAACGCTAAGCTAAGGGGCGAAAATACTGTGCCATAGAATGCGAAGCATGGCGCAGTGTTTTTGTCCCAGTGACCGAAGGGAGCGACTTGAGCGCTTTGTTAGGTGCTTTCACTGATGTAACTAGGAACATTACTTGATCGAAGACAAAACTGTTTAGCAACTTGGTTAATTTCATTTTTATTCCCTAAGATTACGCCTTCCATGTAATTGTCCCACTCGAAGGTAAGAACTTTTTTATCTTTTTTAATTTTTACTTTACCAAAATCTATCCAAGCATCGACTGCGTCATACTCATAGATCTTTACCCAACCACTATCGAGAAACTGTTTAAGTATTTCATTAAACAAATCTGTGTCAACATTTTCGATAATAGATCTATTCAGATACTTATATTTAACCTTAGTAAATTCTTGTGCAAAAAAACGTACTGGATTCATTAGGCACCTAACGCCGCGGTAAGCTGCGGCTATGTAGTTGATTGTGTTGTGGCAGCGTAGCGCCCGCCACATAAACAAGCGACGGAATAGACGTCAGGCTTGACCGCTTTGTTATGTTTTCACCTATTTTCATCGTAATAAAAAGGCAATTTTGGAGAATCGAAATCCCCCTCTCCATACTTATCATCTATATAATTAGGGAGCATATCCCTCATTTTTTTATGGATGGAGGTATGAAGTAACTTGTACCCAGCATGATCATTGGCCGAACCAAGAAATCGATCAATATCTTCCATTTTTTGATAGTGTAATGGTTGATGAAAGAACCTTTGATATTCTTGTAAAGTTGAGAAAACATACATTAGGTCTTTTAAATTAACCTCGACTTTTTCGTCAGGGTCAATTGCCTCGAATCCAAAGGTAGCTATCTCTTCCAAATTTTCAGTGTACTCTTTAGTCACTTACTACCTCATGAAACATAACGAATAAGTTAAGCGGCGCACTTATGGTGTTAGAAAAAAGCTCCGCTGTTGTATGCGTCCGCTTTAACGCTTTGTTATACGATTGCGAG
>NZ_JAFNJE010000030.1 GCF_017368475.1 Alteromonas sp. 5E99-2 | reverse complement strand
GACATCATGCGGGTAAAACAACAGCGCAAAGTTGATGGACAAACAATTACAACTCACTATATCGACAAGGTTTACGAGGTTGAAATAACGCCAGAAGAAACCACCCAGCGCACCTTTATTGGCGATGTAGCGGTATTAAACGAAACCGGCAACCAAAGCGAAATTCGATTCACTCACAAAGACCGTTTAGGCAGTGCCACCACCTTTACCGATGAGGAAGGCACAGTCACGGCATATCGCAGCTTCGACCCCTTTGGGAAACCCAAAGGCGGCGACTTTATTCCATTATCGGCATTGGGACTAACAGCACGATTAAGCTCAAATCCAGCCGACAGCGACATGGCAACCCGACGAGGTTTTACCGACAACGAGCATTTGGATGAAGTAGAGCTTATTCATATGAACGGGCGGGTGTATGATTATAATGTTGGGCGTTTCCTATCTGTAGACCCATATATCCATGAAGGTTCACAGGGCATAAACCCTTACAGCTACATCATGAATAACCCATTATCAGGTACAGACCCAAGTGGTTATAAGCCTGACCAAGAAACCGTCGAAAAAACCATAACGGTGACGCAAACAGGTAGTCGTATAAAACATAGAGTAAAAGTCAGTGCGACGACGAATGCTAATGGAACTACGACCGTTTCGGTATCAGGGAATAATGGGGCGGCTGTTAAGCAAGTCGCTGGTTTGGTAGGCGCAGTAGCGAATAGTATTAATAGCGCCAGCAGTGGAGGCGGTGCTGCTGATATTGGTTCTCAAGATAATGTTTCTACTAATTCTGGTGGGGGGAGTGAATGGACAGATCAAGACGGGAACCCTACAGAAGCGCCTGAAATTTTTAATGGTACAGAAACAGCTCATGTTGACCATAGTCAAAGTGGTCATAAGCCGCCATGGGCAACAGACTCAACACCAAATTTAGGGAAAATATTTGGTACTTCAAATGAAGGAGGTAATGTTGGTTCGCCGCCGCCAGATCCTGATGATGATGAAAAAGCAAATATGAGGACTCAGAATCACCATATGATTCCTCATAATAATAGTACATTTAAACATCATACGCATTCGTTAGTAAAACAAGCAAATATGAATTTAAAAACGGAGCAAGCTAATATGATTAGGCTATTAAATCATTCTGGACCACACAGTAAACAATATCATAGAGTGATACAACAAATGATGGATACTGGCTATAGTCGTGTTGCGGGAAAGGGGCAAATGGCCGCACAGAATGAACTTTTATCTATTATGAATAGGCTTAATCGAGGAATTAGAAGTGGTAAGATTAGGCCCTATCAAAATAAAAATGTGTGGCCAATAAAATGAGTTTCTATTTTTTGAGTTATAGTTTAGATGAAAGTCTTACGTCGATAGTTGACTATGATTTAAATGGTTTTGATCTCCTATCTTACTGGAAGCGGATAAGGTTAAAAGAAATAGATTTCAGTACTTTGAAGTTGTTTGCTGATTTTAGTTCTAAAAGATATTCGGATTTATTAAGCAATTCGTTAAATATGTATGTGCTATCTGAGAGAGCTAAAAAAACCATAGAATCTAAATATCTAAAAGAAGTTATTTTCTCAAAAGTAGATGTTGTAGATTTAAACAATTCGAACGATATTCAGGTATATTGGGTAATGACTCCTTTGCTAGAATCTGATTGTATCGATATAGGAAAATCATCAATTCTTGATGAAGATGTAGTCATTGATTTAGTTCTGTCTAAAGAACGTCTACCGGCCTCTTCCAATTATTTTAGTATCACTAACAAACCCAGTTTTTTTGTGTCTAGCGAACGCTTTAAAGAAAACTGGCAAGCTGCACAATTAATAGGTTTGGACTTTGATGTGATAGAACTTAAATAGCGCATACAAGAATAGCCGTTGGAGCTCTTCAGGCGAGCGGAGCATCAAGAAACTTAAATAGGACATCCATTTTAACCGTTTTATTAATGGCAACAGTAAAACATACGCCTATGATAGTGCAGCACGGGTAACCAAGGTCACGCACCGTATTGATGGAATGAATTATGTGGTGTCTACCCAGTACGATGGCAACTATGGCCGGCCTAAAGCTATGGTGTACCCGAATGACTTAACACTTGAGTATGAATACAACAGTAATGGCTATGCAACTAAGTTAAAAAATGCTCAAAGTGGTTATGTGTATCAACACATCACAGCACAAGATGCTTGGGGCAATATCAGCAGCGCGAATGTGGCTGATGACACAGCCGAAGGCACCTATACCTATAGCCGCCGTACAGGGCAAATGTTATCGAGCTTGGTGGAAGTCGGTGGTCAAACTATTCATTACCTTGATTACACCGATTACGACAGCTATGGCAATATAAAGCGTATTAGTAATAGCGTAAGCAGTATTAACGCCACAGAAAACTATAGTTACGACAGCTTGCACCGCTTAACTCATTCATCAATAAGCAAGGGCGCTACCTCCATAGGAATTGATTATGGCTATGATGCTGTGGGTAACCTGCTTAAGAAAACCGATTACTCAACAAATTCCAATAGTGCGTATAAGTATGTTGCTAACAGTAATAAACTCAATTCTGTTGCGTTAAAACAAGGCGGCACAGCCACCTTTGGTTATGACAATAAAGGTAACCTCACGCATAGAAATAATACCCGAGAAGTCATCTACAACGTCTTTAACAAACCCACCAACATTACCCGTTTAGGCAGTGAAGTTGATTTAACCTATGGTGCTGACATCATGCGGGTAAAACAACAGC
>NZ_JAFNJE010000002.1 GCF_017368475.1 Alteromonas sp. 5E99-2 | reverse complement strand
TATCACTCCTTTATGTAGAGTAACTACACTACAGTCGTTCTGCATTGCATAAATAGGGCACAAACCGCTGCAAAATTGTACAGCAAAGATCAACAGGCCCTAGTTAACCTAATTCAAACAGTAAACGATGGCACCTTCACAGCTGCCATCCTCCTCCTAATACTCGGTAAAGAGTGACCAAGTTATTGGCTTCTTGCAATCGGGTAGTGATCATATCCAGTTGCGCAGAGTTGTATTCTCGTTGTGCGGTTAGTACGGACAATGAACTTTCCAGACCTTTGCGAAAGCTAGCATCAGTGAGCCGGTAGACTTTCTCATTTGCCTGAACCAGCGACTGGCGAGCAGTTACCAATTCTTGAATATTTTCTTGTTCATTCAGCGCATCTGACACTTCTTGAAAAGCCGTTTGTATAGTGTATTCGTACGACGCCAATGCTTCATTGCGCTCGGCCTCAGCAAGTCGTACGTCGGCTTTTAGGGCGCCATCATTAAAAATGGGAATGGACACTGAAGGGATAAAGCTCCATATGCCTGTACCACCGCCAAACAAATCAGATAGCTGGCTACTAGAGCTACCAGCACTGGTGGTGAGTGTAATACTGGGAAAGCGTGCCGCACGAGCAGCGCCTATATTGGCATTTGCAGCTCGTAAGGTACGTTCTGCCGCGAGTACATCAGGGCGTCGCTGGAGAAGTTCAGAAGGAGCTTCATTGATAGGGCCAATCGCTGAAATTAATGGTGCAAGTGGTTCGGTTATACCTATGCCTGCGTCTGCGACTAATGCTGGGTCGATAGGTAAGCCGACAAGTAGCGTTAATGCGTTGAGATCCTGAGCGACTTGAATTTGATACGTTGCAATGTCTGCTCGGGCAGTATCTACACTGGTTGACGCCGTGGCAACATCTAAACCAGAGGTGGTACCGATTTCAAAGGTTCTTAATGTTAAATCTAACGATTTTTGCTGACTCTCAAAGGTGCTTTCAGCAAGTCTTAGACGCTGTTGATCTGCCGCAAGGGTATAGTAAGCAGAGGCAACTTCTGCGACTAATGTAATGCGTATAGATCGCAGTGATTCTTCATTGGAAAGGTAGGTTTCTAGCGCTTGTTCACGCAAGTTTCTTAAACGCCCAAAAAAATCTAGTTCAAACGCACTAATGCCTATCGATGCATTATACGAACGGCTAGTTTCACCATTGGAACGTTGCGCTGTACTACTACCTGTACCGTCGAGTGAAGGGACTCTATTTGCTCGAGTTATTTTAAATTGAGCACGGGCTGATTCCACAGCAAAAACAGTTTGTCGTAACGAACGGTTGTTATTGAGCGCCAGCTCGATAAGTTGACGTAAACGCTCATCGCCGTAAAACTCTCTCCATTCAAGCTCGTCTATTTTAGCCTCTTGGCCTTCATTAGCTTGCTCTGCAGGCCACTTATCAGCAATAGGCGCGGAGGGTTGACTGTATTCGGGGGCGAGATTGACACAGCCTGTTAAAGCAAGGCCAATAGATACACTTAATAGTGTGGTAATACGAGAGTGCTTCATAGCCCCTCCTGTTGCTGATTCGTGTTATTTGTTGTTGCACCTGTTGGTGTTCTATTGAATAGCTTATACACCAACACATAAAAGAGCGGGATCATGAAAATACCCAGTACCGTGCCTGAAACAACACCACCGATAACACCTGTGCCCACTGCGTGTTGACTACCTGAGCCTGCGCCAGAACTTATCACTAATGGTAAAACCCCCAAGCCAAAGGCCATTGAGGTCATAACGATAGGACGCAAGCGCTGACGACATGCGTGTAATGTGGCTGCGACAACCTCTTGCCCTTCGTCAACGGCTGCCTTTGCAAATTCAACAATGAGGATCGCATTTTTTGCTGTTAATCCTAAGATTGTGAGCAAGCCGACCTGAAAGTAAACATCGTTTTCTAACCCACGTAGTTGTGTGGCGATGACGGTACCTAAAACACCAATAGGCAAGACTAACAATACCGACAAGGGAATAGACCAACTCTCGTATAATGCGGCTAAGCATAGGAATACGACGAGTAAGGAAAAGATATATAAGGAAGTGGCGTTGGAGCCTGCTTCTCTTTCTTCATACGATAAGCCACTCCACGCTACGGTGAAGCCCTCAGCGGTTTCAGCGACTAGTTTTTCCATGGCTTCCATGGCAACACCTGAACTGACGCCCGTGGCGGCATTACCCTGTATTTGAATGGATGAGTCACCATCAAAGCGTGAAAGGGTGGGCGAGCCTGTTGTCCATCTGCTGGTAGTGAATGCAGAGAAGGGCACCATATCGCCATCGCTATTACGCACGCTCCATTTGTTTAAATCTTCCGGCACCATTCGAGCATCAGCGCGGGCTTGCACATACACTTTTTTCACGCTGCCTCTGTCAATAAAGTCGTTGACATAACTGCCACCCCAAGCTGTGGTTAATACGCTATTAATGTCGCTTACTGAAACGCTTAGTGCACCGGCTTTTTCGTTATCTATGTCTAAAACGTATTGTGCTGTGTCGGCAGAAATACTGATACGAACCCCTTGCAAGCTAGGATCTTGATTGGCCGCTATGACCAACGCATTGGCCGCAGCAGTGAGTTTTTCGTTGCCTTGCCCACTTGGATCCAGTAGTTCCATTGAAAAGCCACCTGTAGAGCCAAGACCGGGAATAGACGGAGGCGCTAAAGCAAAAATTTGTGCGTCTCTGACTTGCCCAAGTCCGCCCATTGCTCGACCTTGAACTGCGGCCGCACTTTGTGACATATCTTCTCGCTCAGACCAATCTTTTAAGCGTATAAATCCAAGCCCAACATTTTGGCCACTACCACTTAAGCCAAAGCCTGCCACTAAAAATGTAGAGGCCATAGCATCGGTTTCGGTGTTGATAAAGTGTTCTTCCACTTGTTTAATCACTTTATCTGTACGTTCTTGAGTCGCACCTGCTGGCAATTGCAAGCTGACCATTAATACGCCTTGGTCTTCATCAGGTACAAAAGACGTGGGAAGGCGCATAAACAGAAAGACTAATACGGCGCCCAATAAAAGGTAAAGCAATACGAATCGAGCCGAGCGTTTTAGCATCAGAGCAACACCAGATTCGTATTTTGCTGTGACCCGATCCACTAAGCGATTAAAACCATCGAATAATTTATTGGGTGAATGGCCGTGCTCAGGTACCGCTTTAAGAATTGTTGCACAAAGCGCAGGGGTGAATATTAACGCCACCAATACTGAAAGCACCATTGCAGACACAATAGTAATAGAAAACTGACGGTATATAACACCAGTCGTACCACTGAAGAACGCCATGGGAAGAAAAACAGCAGATAGCACTAGGCCAACGCCAATAAGTGCCCCAGAGATTTGTTGCATGGATTTGCGGGTGGCTTCTAGTGGCGATAGCTTTTCTTCAGCCATTACCCGTTCAACGTTTTCTACCACGACTATGGCATCGTCTACCAGCAAGCCAATTGCTAATACCATACCGAACATAGTGAGTGTATTAATACTGTAGCCAAAAGCCGAGAGCACGGCGAAAGTGCCAAGTAACACAACGGGAACAGCAAGAGTTGGGATCAACGTGGCTCGCCAGTTTTGTAAGAACAAGAACATGACTAGAAATACCAGTATTACGGCTTCGATCATGGTTTCTATCACGCTTTCAATGGATGCTTCAATAAAAGGCGTGGTGTCGTAGGTTGTTACCATTCTCATACTAGCTGGCAGTGACGCTGACAATTTTTCAATTTCGGCGTTAACGGCTTCTGCTGTTTTGGTGGCATTGGCCCCCGTGGATAGCATGATTCGGATACCCGCGGCTGGCTGGCCTAAATACGTGCTTTTTACATCGTAGCTGGCGCTGCCTAATTCTACGTCGGCTACATCAGACAAACGCACCGTACCCGAGCTTGTACTGGTTACCAGAATAATATTACGAAATTGCTCTACCGTTTGTAGACGACTTTGGGCCGTGATGGTGGCATTGAGCTGTTGTCCTGCCACATTGGGTAAGGCACCGAGCTGACCTGCTGACACTTGTGTATTTTGTGAAGATATCGCCGTGGTGACATCGGAAGGCGTAAGCTTATATTTGGTGAGCTTTAATGGGTCGAGCCATATTCGCATGGCATATTGTGAACCCAAAACCCCCACACTACCTACTCCTGCAACACGGCTGAGCGGGGTTTTTATATTTGACGCTATGTAGTCACCCAAGTCGGCTGAGGTGACACTTTCATCACTGGATACTAGGCCTATCACCATGAGTATTTCGTCACCGGACTTAGTCACGGTTACACCCTGTGTTTGCACTGACGTGGGCAAGGTCGAGGTGATTTGCTGTACTTTGTTTTGAACTTGTACTTGAGCTGTATCTGGGTCGGTACCTATTTCAAAGGTCAATTGTACGCTAGACGAACCTGACGAATTGGACGAAGAAGAGATATAGCGAAGTCCATCGAGGCCAGTGAGGTTTTCTTCAATGACTTGGGTAACTGATTCTTCAACCGCACTTGCCGAAGCACCTGTATAGGTTGCTTCCACAGAAACAGTGGGTGGTGAGATAGTTGGGTAGCGAGATACCGCCATTGAGCCCATAGCCAAAAGTCCGGCAAGCATTGAACCGATAGCAAGTACCCATGCGAAGATGGGGCGATCAATAAAAAATTGAGACATGATATTAACCTAACTCAGTTAGAAGGTGCTTGTGTGGATACCGACTTGTCGTCGTTTGCGACATTCACCACTGAGCCAGCTTGAATTTTTTGTAAGCCTTCAACAACGATACGCTCGCCTGCTTTTAAGCCACTTTCAACTATCCACTGGTCGCCTACAGTAGCGCCTGTGGTCAACATGCGCTCTTCTATAACATTGTCGTCGCCAATCACATAGGCTAAGGCGTTACCTTTTACGTCTCGGCTAATGGCAACTTGGGGCACCACCAATGCGTCTTGTAAAATAGCGCCTTCAATTCTTATTTTTCCGTACATTCCTGGAATTAATTCTCTGTTTGGGTTTGGAAACAAAGAACGTACAGTCACTGTACCTGTTGTTTCATCCACAACGGCGTCTTCCAAACCTAAAGTTCCTGCAAGTTCATATAAGCTTCCGTCATTTTTAATGAGTCGTACTACTGGGCTCGCATTATCAAGTTGCACTTCCCCAGTTCTAAACTGTTCGCGAATTTTTAAAAACTTTGACGCTGATTGTGTTGCGTCAAGGTAAACAGAGTCCAGTTGTTGTACTGTGGCAAGTGGATCTGTTTGGTTGGCAGTCACCAAGGCGCCTTTACTTACAGTAGAACGCCCAATTTGACCTTTAATCGGAGAAGTCACATTAGAATAAGACAAAGAAAGCTTGGCTGATTCTAAGTTAGCTTTGGCTGAATCAACGGTAGATATAGCTTGTTTATATGCAACATCGGCTTCTTCGGCGCTTTCTTGGCTGACGGCTTCTATATCCACTAATTCTCTGTAACGCACCGCCTTAGCTTTGGCACTGGCTAAGGCAACATTTGCACTAGCAAGTGTTGCTTCTGCATCGCTGACCGTAGTTTGTGCCGATGAAGAATCGATTTCATAAAGCAATTGACCTGCTTCAACTTCACTACCTTCAGTAAATAAGCGATTAAGCACAATACCGCTGGTCTGAGGGCGAATTTCAGCAGTAACCG
This sequence comes from Alteromonas sp. 5E99-2, assembly GCF_017368475.1. GTDB lineage: Bacteria > Pseudomonadota > Gammaproteobacteria > Enterobacterales > Alteromonadaceae > Alteromonas_F. Next base: position 394,827 of record NZ_JAFNJE010000002.1, on the reverse strand, counting down.
CCGCGACAACACGGCCAGTTAACTCACTTGAAAGGGGGACTTTTTGCTTTTCTACTGTATAGGCAAGCACTTCAGCAGGACCTGAATTTCGAGGCGGCGGACCTCCAGGTTTACTGCAGGCCGCTAGTGCTACTACGGTTGTGACCAATAGCAAAGGCTTGAGTATTTTTGCGCTAAAGTTGGGAGTTACTGAGAACATTTCGGACATTTTTCGCATTGTGCTTTCTCTGTGCGTTTACGGTGCCATAGTAAGTGTAGCCGCTAAATGAATTACATCTAATATAATGAATAAATATCATTGTTGTATTGTAATTTGCGATTATCCGAATTGACAGAAAATTGTCACTAAACACGGAGTTGCGCTCGACTTTGGTTGGATTTTTTGACTAGGCTAGTGGAGAATTGTTCAAAATTATTTTTTGCTTTTCTTGGATTGATGGAAAGCTTACATTTTGCCGTTGACATAAATCATGTCCGACATCGCAGGCAAGTCGTCTGCTGGTAATTCAGCAACCATAGCTTTCAGTAGTAATCATTAAACTAGCGATTGATGAAGCAAACTGAAGCGCGCTACGAGTTACTTTAGTTGGGTTTAGGAGACTCACCTCAATAATCTGATAAAGGTGACACATACTAGGAAAAACTATTTTATTAACAAAAACAATACGTCGGCCTTGTTTTAGTTTACCGATAATGGCCGTAACTTAGGTCTCTCAAGTTAAATAAACGTCAGCCCAACGGGGGCTTCTTAGAACTGAAATGTTCTAGGCGATGAATGGAATATCCCTTACACCATGTCGCCCATATACGGGCGCATCCACCTGTTTTATTGGGTTAATTTTCTTAGCTATTTGCTCATAATGAGTTAAGTGAATATAGTGAGGCCCTTTAGAATTAGATTGGTACATTAAGGTGTTTTTAATATCAATACCATTTCAATACCTGCATGTGATAGGTACTTTTCAAGGGATATTATTAGCTTTTATGCTTATCTTGGATCGAAGAGTAACTAATGCGGGTCGTATTTTAGGAATATGGTGCCTTTTTATGGCATTTTATTTTTGTAGTCCATTAGTTATTGTTCATTCAGGCGACACCATTTTTGCTAGCCTTGTCGGTTGGGGGTATTTTATCCCTGCGAGTTTTGGTGCTTTTTTATATTTGTATTGTCGTTCGGCCATCATTGACAAACCTTTTCATCTTTATGATTTATTACATAGCATACCTTTTTTACTCTGCCTTATTATTAATATAGATTTTTTGCTATTGCCACCGTCAGATAAAATTGATCTGGTCAATATTGGTCATCAAAGCGGAGCGATTTTAATAACTCAGTTATTAATGGGCTTTCAAGCATTTGTTTATTTAGGTTTCAGTATTCATTTAATTATGAAATTTAAACAGCAAGCCGATGATAATCTTTCAAATTTTAACCCTGAAATATTTACTTGGTTGTGGGTATTGCTGAGTATGTATGGCGTAATTTGGTTCTTAGATTTACTGGGGAGTATGTTAGAGGGCAACTATGTGTTGGTCATAGTAAGTGATGTCTTATTTATTTCGTTGATTTATAGCATTTCATTGTATCAATGGCGTGAGCCAAAATTGTTCAAAATTAAAGAATTATCTGCAGCTTCGAATAACGAGAGACTGAAAACCAAATCGGAATTATTTGACCACGAGACCCGGATAATATTACTTAGTAATATTATTGGGTATATGAATGATAAAAAGCCCTACTTAGACAATAAACTTACACTGGATTCTTTAGCAAAACTTACTGACTTAAGTAGTCATCACTTATCTGAAGTACTCAATCAACAAGCAAAGAAAAACTTCTATCAGTTTGTAAATGAATACAGAGTCAATTTTATATGTGAACGAATTGCAGTCGAACACGATTGCAAAATTTTAGATTTAGCGATGGATGCTGGATTCTCCTCTAAAAGTACTTTTAATGCTGTTTTTAAACAATTTAAAGGCATAACCCCTACTCAGTATCGCAAGCAACTGAAAAATAAAGGCTAAAAAGTATGGGTTGACCGAGTTGGACGTCCGGTTCGGTCAATCTAGTCGTATGGCAAATCAATTTTGGTTCCAATGACAACAGGTTTAATATCATGAAATTTTCTCTGACGAAAACTAGATAGGTTTAGTTATCGTCAGAGATAGCAGATGCTATTTTACTTATAAATAACGCTTACGAAAAAGGGCGACAACTTAAGGTTTAAACTCTGATGTAGCGAATATAGTTATTAAAAAAGGAACAGAAAATGAAAAATATACTGCTTGTCTTCAGTATTATTACTTTGAGTGTCTGCTCTAACATACAAGCGTCTAAATCGACTGAGATTGTTAATAAAAAAGGTATTACACAAACGCATGATAAATATCCGCCTGAAGGTGATTTAATTGCGGTTGAAAATTTAAAAAAGGATTTGCTCGACCTCAAAATTCGACTTGATACGATCCACCCAGACCCAAGTTTCACTATGGATTTAGCCGAAGTTAAGTCGCAAATTGACAAACTCTCAATAGGAATTTTGGCTCCCATGACACAGTTAGAGTCATGGAAATACTTATCTCAGCTCAACCCCTATTTTCAAGATGGTCATATGATGATCGCTTATCCCAATGCTAAAAAGCATATGAATGCTCATATTGACAATGGTGGACGGATATTCCCTGTTAAAGTGGCGATAGATGAGTCACATCGTCTCTTAGTCATCGATACCACAAATGTTGAAAGCGGGATAACAGTAGGCGATGAAATATTTTCTATTAATGGTGTTGCCGCATCTGAAGTTGTACAAGCCATCTTGAGCAGAATGCATGGTGATACAGACACTTTTCGCAGAGCACTAGCTTCAGACAGGTTTCCCCAGATGTATTGGATGCTTTATGGAGATAAGGGGGATTATCAAATTGGTGTGACCAATAATAGTAAGAAAAGTTTTTATTCTATTGTTGGAAGCAAAAAAATCAGTGCTGACCAAACCATTGATTTAGATGATATTGTTCAACGTAAAATACTGGATGATAAAATTGGTTACTTGCGCATTGACAGATTTTATTACGCGCCGGAACACGAAACAGCCTTTTTTCAATTTATGAAAGACTCATGGCAAGCATTTCACGATGCTAATGTGCAAGATGTCATTATTGACGTGCGAAAAAACCCCGGTGGCACCGATCATTACTGGCAGCAAGGCATTGCACCTTATGTGGCTAGCGAACCCTTCTTATTTTTATCCAAATTTAAGATTCGAATGACAGAACGAAACCTTCGTTTGGGTCCATTCAAAGGTGATTTAGGCTCTATAGTTGAAGCGCCCTATGAGCAATTAGTGCCTGTTAATGGTCATGAAAACTTACGAATACCGGGTAAGGCTTATTTACTTATGGGCCCTTTAAGTTACTCATCAACAATCTTATTTTTAACTGCATTACAAGATTCAGGGCAAGCTGTGATAGCCGGTCAATCTGGTGGAGTAAGGTCTTGCACAACGGGAAGGATTGATATATCAAATTTTTCAGGCTCTAAACTAGAATTGGTCTTGCCAACCTTAATTTTTACACGGCCATCAGGAAAAGATTTATGTCATCAATCGATTAAGCCCGACCTCTTTATTGAAGATGTGCCCTCGGACCCTGCCATAGCGATAGCTAAATTAGCAAAAATAATCGTAACCAAACGGTAATTAACAATATGAAAGTCATTTCACATTGATAAGCAGGTAATAAAAAAGCCCGAATAGCAATATTCGGGCTTTCCTGAAATGGTTAGAGCTTAAATCATAGATTAAAAATCTATTACATCATGCCGCCCATACCACCCATTCCGCCCATGCCACCCATGTCTGGTGCAGCTGGTGCGTCGTCTGCTGGTAATTCAGCAACCATAGCTTCAGTAGTAATCATTAAGCTAGCGATTGATGAAGCAAACTGAAGCGCGCTACGAGTTACTTTAGTTGGGTCTAGGATACCCATCTCAAGCATATCACCGTAAGTATCGTTACCTGCGTTGTAACCGAAGTTACCTTCGCCGCCTTTCACTTCATTTGTTACTACAGATGCTTCTGCACCGGCATTTGAAGAGATTTGACGAAGTGGCGCTTCCATTGCGCGAAGCGCAAGTGCAACACCGTGAGTTTGGTCTTCGTTGTCGCCAGTAAGGCCTGCAATTTTCGCAGCAGCGCGAACAAGTGCAACACCACCACCAGGTACAACACCTTCTTCAACGGCAGCGCGTGTTGCGTGAAGTGCATCTTCAACACGGGCTTTTTTCTCTTTCATTTCAACTTCAGTTGCTGCGCCAACTTTGATTACCGCAACACCGCCTGCTAGTTTAGCAAGACGCTCTTGAAGTTTTTCTTTGTCGTAGTCTGACGTTGAATCTTCAACTTGACCGCGAATTTGTGTGCAGCGACCTTGAATTGCTTCTTCGTCACCTGCGCCATCTACAACTGTTGTGTTGTCTTTGTTGATAACAATACGCTTCGCAGTACCTAAGTCTTCAAGCTCAACCTTTTCAAGGTCTAGGCCGATTTCTTCAGAGATAACTGTACCGCCGGTTAGGATTGCGATGTCTTGAAGCATAGCTTTACGACGATCACCAAAACCAGGCGCTTTAACAGCAGCAACTTTAACGATACCGCGCATGTTGTTTACAACTAGTGTTGCAAGCGCTTCGCCTTCAACATCTTCAGCAATAATAAGAAGAGGCTTAGACGATTTTGCAACGGCTTCTAGTGTAGGAAGCAATTCGCGAATGTTAGACACTTTCTTATCTACAAGAAGAATATACGGGCTGTCTAGTTCAACAGTGCCGTTTTCTTGATTGTTGATGAAGTATGGAGAAAGGTAACCGCGGTCAAACTGCATACCTTCAACAACGTCTAATTCGTTTTGAAGGGCTTGACCTTCTTCAACAGTAATTACACCTTCTTGACCTACTTTATCCATTGCTTCCGCAATGATGTCGCCTACTTCTGTGTCAGAGTTAGCAGAAATAGTCCCTACTTGAGCGATAGATTTATTATCTTTACACTCGGTAGATAGCGCTTTTAGCTCTTCAACAGCAGCGATAACTGCTTTGTCGATACCGCGCTTAAGATCCATCGGGTTCATACCTGCCGCAACAGATTTAAGACCTTCAGTTACAATTGCTTGAGCAAGAACAGTTGCAGTAGTTGTACCGTCACCGGCTTCGTCATTTGCTTTTGACGCAACTTCTTTTACCATTTGCGCGCCCATATTTTCGAACTTGTCTTCAAGTTCGATTTCTTTCGCTACCGATACACCGTCTTTAGTGATGGTAGGAGAGCCAAATGATTTGTCTAAAACAACGTTACGACCTTTAGGACCTAAGGTTACTTTTACTGCATTTGCTAGAATGTTAACGCCGTTTAGCATTTTTGCACGAGCGTCATCACCAAAACGTACTTCTTTAGCTGCCATGTTACTTTCCTCTAAATTCGTTTTAGGAGTGTCTTATTCGACAATCGCTAAGATGTCGTTTTCGCTTAAAATAAGCACTTCTTCGCCATCTAATTTTTCTGTTTTAACGCCGTAACCGTCGCTAAAAATAACCGTGTCGCCCACTTTTACGTCAAGTGCTTTAACGTCACCGTTCTCTAAAACTCTGCCATTACCAACAGCGATAACTTCGCCGCGAGTTGACTTTTCTGCAGCTGAACCAGTTAGTACTATGCCGCCAGCTGATTTACTTTCTTGCTCATCACGTTTGATGATGACGCGGTCGTGTAAAGGACGAATTGCCATTTTCAAATCTCCTGAAAATTCCAATGTCAAATTGCGAAGTGCTTCTTTAATTTAAAAAAACACCGGTATGTTCACCGATAGAGAGTTCGCTCATTTTCGGTACTGCGAGGAAAGATGGGGAGTAACAAGATAATCTCAAGGGCTATTTGCAAAAAAATCACAATTATTTCTCGTTATTCTCGTCTTTTGAATTATCTAGCTCAATGCTTTTGCGATGTGATTTTTCTGAGTACTCACCTTCAAATACATCGCCATTGTGGTCTGACGGAGGTGTTTGTTGCTGATAAGACTGATGAAAGCCCCCTTGAGCTTGCCCATTGGCTTGTACAAAATGAGCACTCAACTTTTTGACGAGTATGGCTGCATAAAGTTTACGGGTTAGCGGAATGACTAAAGACAACCCTAGAATATCTGTAAGGAATCCTGGCGTGATTAGCATAACCCCAGCCAGTATAAGCAGTGCACCGTTAAGTAGTTCTTTGGCGGGAAGTTGATTTTGCGCCATTTTTGCTTGTGCAGATTGAAGCGCCGATACACCTTCTCGTTTTACGAAATACGATCCCAGTGCCGCAGACAAGAACACTAAAATGAGGGTGTTGAACCCGCCTATTATTCCACCTACCTGAATTAACACGCTAATTTCTAAAATGGGAACTATTATAAATAATATAAACAGGACAGGCACTGTTACTCCTTAGCGAGTCTGAGTCTTGAGGTTTTTGAATTTCAACCCATGTTGATTATATATTTAAGGTCGTTTGAAAGTAATTCAAGAGACATTTGGTCTATTTGGCTATCGAATGCCACCGTTATAGTAAGTATAGGTATCATGCAATTTAAGCGCGTTTTTTCATCATTTTGGTTTGTGTTGTTTCTTGGTTTTGTATCGGCCACTAGCCATGCGCAATTGGGAGGAGAGTTTGAAGACCCTTTTGCAGACCAGCCTAAGTTCTTACCTATAGAGGAAGCATTTCAATTCGATTTTAATCAAAAAGGCGACAGCCTAATTATCACCTTTGATATTGCTGACGGTTATTATTTATATAAAAAGCAATTTAAAACAACGTTAAAAGGTGTTGAGCTAGGTGAGCCTGAGTTCCCAGTAGCCAAGCAAATTGAAGATGAGTTCTTTGGTATTTCAGATGTATTTTACAACCAAGTTACCTTCAGCTATCCGCTGATTTCCGCTGAAAAAGATGGCCTTGTCGCACTGCGTTTTCAAGGGTGCGCTTCTGCTGGTTTATGTTATCCACCAACCATTCATAAAATTTATTTAGGTGAAGTTGGCGCTGGCGCAAATAAAGGCGCTGCTGCAAATGAAAATGTAAATACTGAAAGCACCAGTGGCGCTTCCCAGTTTGGTTTAGCAGAAAAGTTAGCCAACAACGAAGGGCTAGTTGTGACCTTGATTGGCTTTTTGGGTTTAGGTGTTTTGCTGGCGTTCACTCCTTGTGTATTTCCTATGTATCCGATCTTATCCAGCATTGTGATTGGTCAAGGGAATAGTGGAAGTACTGGACGTGCTTTTTGGTTGTCATTTATCTACGTGCAAGGCATGGCGATTACCTATTCATTGTTGGGATTGGTAGTAGCATCAGCTGGAGTACAGTTTCAAGCCGCATTGCAAAACCCAATTTTGCTCAGCGTGTTTATCGTTATATTCATTTTGCTCGCATTAGCCATGTTTGGTACCTATGAATTGCAATTGCCGAGTTCGTGGCAAGAACGTTTAAGCAACGTAAGTAACAATCAAAAACAAGGAAATGCGTTTGGTGTATTTGTTATGGGCATATTATCTGGTTTAGTGGCGTCTCCTTGCACCACTGCACCTCTTACTGCGATATTGCTTTACATCGCACAAAGTGGTGATTTGTTCCTTGGTTTCATCGCCCTGTATGTCTTGAGTATTGGTATGGGTATTCCGCTTATTCTATTTGGTGTAACAGGGGGTAAATTATTACCTAAAGCGGGTGGCTGGATGAATATCGTTAAAGTGACATTTGGCTTTATGATGATAGCGGTTGCCATACTGTTTATTGAAAGAATGTGGATCAGTGAATATTCTCAATTACTCTATAGCGCATTGGGGTTAGCAGCGTTTGGCTATTATTTTGTGAAAAACAATGAATCTGCGGCAAGTGCTGGGAAAAATATCCGTACACTGGTTGTATTGTCAGGTTTAATTGCCAGTGCGATCTTTGGGTATGAAATCCTAAGAACCCAATTGCTAGGGACTCAAGCTAGTCATTCAGAGGAATTAGAGCATGGTCATCCCAAGTTTATAAAGGTAACAAGCCTAGCTGATTTTAAAGAAAAACTAGCCGCTGCCAACGCAAATAACAAAACCGTTATGGTGGACTTATATGCAGACTGGTGTGTGGCGTGTAAAGAGTTCGAAACCCGTACTTTCCCTAACCAAGACGTTGTTGACGCACTTTCTAATAGCGTTTGGATGCAAATAGATTTAACTGACGTAACGCCTGTGAATGACGAGTTCCAAGAGCATTTTGATGTACTTGGTTTACCCACTATCTTGTTTTTCGACACACGTGGCAACGAAGTTAACCAATCAAGGATCACCGGATTTATGAAGGCTGAACCTTTTGCAGAGCATATCAACAGCATTTTTTAACGATAAAGTTGATTCATAACCTCTTCGATGAGTAAAAAATTACAACCAAGTTCTGAGATTAGACCAGTATTTTGCTGCTAACTTACGGGATTTGGTTATACTCTGTATTGAATTAGGGTGTTAACTAACAAAAGAGTGGAATTTCGGAAAATTATCTCGCTATTTTTGTTGTCATTTGTTGAAATGGCAATTAAGTGAGTTTTTCGAAGAACATGTCATCACGTTATGAATATTTTATTGCTAAATGGACCAAACTTAAATTTATTAGGGCAAAGGGAACCTGATAAATACGGTGCCGTCTCTCTGGATACTATAGTGGATAGGTTGAATACATTGGCGTCTAGTCAAGGGGTTGCTTTATCTCATTGTCAGTCAAATGCAGAGCATGTGCTTATAGAGGCTATTCATAATGCTATGGGTAAGATAGATGCAATTATTTTTAACCCTGCGGCATTCACTCACACCAGTATTGCGCTGAGAGATGCACTTCTTGCAGTTAAAATCCCGTTTTTTGAAGTGCACCTTAGTAATGTTCACCAACGGGAAGCATTTCGACATCATTCCTATTTCTCAGATATAGCGTCTGGTGTGTTGGTGGGATTAGGACCATTGGGCTATGAGCTTGCGCTTACAGCCGCTATTGTAAAACTTAACGAATTAAAAGAAGCTTGAGATAAGTCATGGATATACGAAAAATAAAAAAACTCATTGAATTGGTTGAAGAGTCGGGTATTGCCGAGCTAGAGATCACTGAAGGTGAAGAATCAGTACGTATTAACCGTAACGTGCAAAATATGTCGGCTATGCCTATGCAATACGCAGCAGCGCCAGCACCCGCTCCAGCAGCGCCAGTTGCCGCGGCTCCGGTTGCAGCAGCTCCAGCTGCTGAAGCAAGTGCGCCTGCAGGTCATGCAGTGAAGTCGCCAATGGTAGGTACGTTTTATCGAGCGTCTTCTCCAACTACACCGTCTTTCGTTGAAATCGGTCAGTCTGTTAACGTAGGTGACACCTTATGCATCGTTGAAGCGATGAAAATGATGAACCAAATTGAGTCAGACAAAGCGGGTGTTGTTAAAGCTATCCTAGTCGAAAACCAAGAAGTAGTGGAATACGACCAGCCACTCTTCATTATCGAATAAGTGATCTTGTCATGCTAGACAAAGTCTTAATCGCCAATAGAGGCGAAATTGCGCTGCGAATATTGCGAGCTTGTAAAGAGCTTGGAATTAAAACAGTGGCAGTGCATTCAACCGCAGATCGCAATTTGAAACACGTATTACTTGCCGATGAATCTATCTGTATTGGTGGTGCGTCAGCGACTGATAGTTATTTGAATATCCCGCGTATTATTGCCGCAGCAGAAGCAACCAATGCTATTGCTGTGCATCCGGGATATGGGTTTTTGGCTGAAAATGCCGAATTTGCCGATGCAGTCGAGCGCAGTGGATTTATTTTTATTGGCCCTACTGCTGATACCATTAACTTAATGGGTGACAAGGTGTCAGCTATTAATGCAATGAAATCTGCTGGTGTACCTTGTGTTCCTGGCTCTGATGGTCCTTTGACTGACGATACTGAGCGCAATAAATCTATCGCAAAGCGGATCGGCTATCCGATTATCGTTAAAGCGGCAGGTGGCGGTGGTGGCCGTGGTATGCGTGTGGTTCGTTCTGAAGAAGAGCTTGAAGAGTCGATTAACACCACTAAAGCAGAAGCCGGTGCAGCCTTCAACAATGACGTTGTTTACATGGAAAAATTCCTAGAAAACCCTCGTCACGTTGAAATTCAAGTTCTTGCTGATGGCCAAGGTAATGCTGTTCATTTAGGTGAGCGTGATTGTTCAATGCAGCGCCGTCATCAAAAAGTAGTTGAAGAAGCACCTGCACCAGGTGTATCTGAACAAATGCGTGAAAAAATAGGCGATCGTTGCCGCCGAGCTTGTGTAGAGATTGGTTATCGCGGAGCAGGTACCTTTGAGTTCTTATATGAAAACGGAGAGTTTTATTTCATAGAAATGAACACCCGTATTCAGGTTGAGCACCCAGTGTCAGAAATGATAACGGGCGTAGACCTTATTAAAGAACAACTGCGTATTGCGGCTGGACAACCTTTGTCTATTGAGCAATCTCAGGTTCAAATTCGCGGCCATTCAGTGGAATGTCGAATTAACGCAGAAGATCCTGATACCTTTATTCCTAGTCCTGGAACAATCAATGTTTTCCATGCGCCAGGTGGTTTAGGTGTGCGTTGGGAATCCCATATTTACGAGGGATATACCGTACCGCCACATTACGATTCAATGATTGGTAAATTGATTTGTTATGGCGAAACTCGAGACGAAGCCATTGCCCGTATGCGTCACGCATTGGAAGAGCTTATTATCGAAGGGATTAAAACCAACGTGTCTCTTCAGCGCCGTATTATGGCGGATGAGAACTTTTTTGCTGGTGGAACTAACATCCACTACCTAGAGAAAAAACTAGGTCTTCAATAAGTTATCTGGGCAGTACCCTAGTTCTTAGGTTACTGCTCTATTTCTACTTTCTTTTCCTTCTCTGGTTTATCATCCAGTGAAAATTCGTAAAACACATCAATTAACGATACTGCTTCGCTGAGTTGTCTAACGGCCTCTAAATAGAGTTGTGGCAGAATGCGATAGCGAATTGCGACTTCTTGCCCTTGAGATACGCCAACCCCAATTCGCACAGACAAATCACGGGTTAAGTTACCCGATAGCGACACTTGAGTATCGCTGCCTTGTCCCGATGTTGAAAAGGTTAAATCTTCAATGCCTACAGCGTTGCCAATAGAGTTGGTGAGTTTACCTGATTGGGATAAACCAAGCCCCAGTAACAGTGCGCCGTAGTTAACACTGTCCGTATCTTCGCCACTCGTTAAGCTACCACTGCCATTAATTAGATAAAGTAGGTTTTCACCTTGCTCTAAGGTGGGCTCTGAAAATAAGGTGACATTGGGAGAGGAAGCTGAGCCATCTATTCTAACTCCAGCAACCACATCGTCTTCGGTATCATTTGGGTCGCGGATGGCTTCAACAAATAAAAAGGGTTGGCTTATAGGTCCGTTAATTTGTATTTCACCTGTGCGAATGAGTAGGTTTTGTCCATAGGCTTTGTAACGGCCATTTAATAATCGTAGATCACCATATCCTACTAACGAAGGGTGGTTCTCAATATTCAGGTCGCCTTGTAAATTTGCAGTGAGACCAAAGGCGTCTATTTTAACTTCGTCTGTTTTGTTTTCGTCGATATGCAAAGTGATATTCGCAGTCATATTTTTTAACGGGTCGACAGAAGGTTCTTCTCCCCATATACGAACGTCTTTAGAGGGCGTTACCGCGCTTTTAGGCAACTGTTTTAGCTTTATTCTGGCATAGGGCACTCCGACTTTGCCTTCTACATTGATTCCGTCGGGAGTAATAGTGGTATTGAGGTGAGGGCTGACTTCGAGTTTACTTTCTTCATAGGTTATCAAAATATCGTCGGCATCCACATTGAGTTCTGCAAACGGTTGAGCTTCCCAAGATAACTTACCCTTAATGTTGCCTTGTCCCTGGCCTATACCTAAACTGCCTTGGATATCAGCAGTGTGGCCTGAAAAGTTAATTTTTTGATTCCAATTAGACAGTGCCAGCGGAGATTGTTCAACATCGATAAAGCCGTCTTTAAGCGCGAGAGTGCCGTGAAGACTTGGCTTTTGGGTTAAACCAGACACCGTGAGTTCACCGTTCAGATAACCCTCTAATCCATGCACTGAAGCTGATAAGCCGGATAAGGGCTGTAAATTGATATGATTAATGTACAGAGCGCCTACAATTTCACTGTCCATAACAGCGATATTATCGCTGTGGAATTCTGCGGTTAATCCCCCTAGGTTTTTACTGTTAACATGCCACTGGCTTGTTAACTCTTCATTGTGAAAGCTGATTTCGCCGTTAAATTCATTTAACGAGAGCGTTACTGGGTTGTTTGGGTTAAATGTCCAATCTGACTCATCTATGGATAGAGAAATAGTCGTATTGAGACCCTCTTTGAGCGAATAGCTGCCTGTAGATGCGGCATTGAAAAGGGCGGAATTAGAAGTAGCAGAAATAGAGCTCAACAATTCAGTTGACCACTTTCCGATAGGAAAAGAAACTGCATTTACAGCCCAGCTTGCTACATCCTCAGAAAATTGAGCCTGTTCTAGGCAAGTCTTTGCATTTTCGTTTTTGAGTGTCCAGCAATGAGGGGATAATTTGCTAGAAAAGGTATGCAGATTTGAACGAAATGGTACGGCAGAATCCGCAAGCCATTCAGTGGTGAACACCCGTAACCATGCCTTGTCGATAACACCTTGGTAATCATAGTTAGCAGACAAGGAACCTTCAGAAGTAAAGGTGGCAGCATAATCTTTCGTTTCACTAGATAACGTTATTGTGTGTTGCTCAAGATTACCTTGAGCGGATACTGCGCCTGAAACAAACTCTTGTGAGTGCATAAAAGGCGAAAGCGCTTCAGTAAAACTAAGCGAGTTAGTTTTTAGCTGTATATCAAAGTTTGGATTACTCCAGCTACCTTCTATCTTGAGATTGCCTTTGATATCACCTTTAACCTCATTATTAATATCTGATAATGTGGTTAAGTTAATAGCGCTGTTAACACTGAGTTTCTGCTTATTTAGCACCTGTGCCAGTAAAGTTATCTCATTAGATGAGTCAGGCTGCTTAGCGTGTAAATTGGCTACGGCTAGATCTTGAGCTTGGTAGTAGGCAATTTGACCTGTTAATTGAATAGCGTGGTGGTCTAGTGCAACGCCACCACCTATATCGGTAATGAGCATAATAAGCCCATTTTCAGTGTCTTGTAGTACGTAATCCCACGATGCACTGGGCAGAGTTGCGGACTCTACATACGGAGCAAACCGCGATGCGTCGATATTGTTTACATTGGTTGTTCCTAGTGCGCTCAGTCCATCTACAAAGTTGATTTTTCCTGATGTAATTAATTCGCCATCCAGTAAAAATGCGTCTAGTTTTTCGATGTTGAGTTGAGTTTTTGTTAAAAGGGCGTCTGTGGTGAGTGCTATATCGCCTATTACTTTGTGTACTGCGGAGGCTTCAACGATTAACTGATACCCATCTAGTGTTCCGTCAACCAATGCGTTACCTGCATTCAAGGTATCTATGTCTGCGTAATTTATTGCTTGTTGTGCCCAAGAGATACGCCCGTCAATGGGGAGATCGTCATCGATTAAATCGACTTGAAGGTGGGCTTCACCCTCAACTAAACCTGTAAGATGAGCCTTGAGTATTAAAGCGTACAAAGACCCTTCAGTAGCGATTGATAGGTGCTGCGGTTTTGGGCTATTACTTAAAGAAACAGTGGCCTTAGCATAGGCTTCAAACGGAAAATGATCAGCTAATGTGAGTTTACCTTGTGTCGATATTGACGTGCTTTCTTGTTTAATATCGAGGCCGTTCCATTGTATTTCAGAGCCCACAATACTTGCAGATTGTAGTTCTAGCGTATTGATAGCGTGCTGGGTTTGGTCTTGTGCATAGGTTATTGAAGATGTTTTAACATCACTTAAAACAAGGTGAACGGGCACCCAAATAGACGGGATTTCCGGTGGGGTATAGGTTAAACCAGCAAATGGGGTATCAGGAGCCACTGGTGTGTTGTTTTCAATATGTATATTGCTGCTTTGTAGGTGTTGCAATGAAAGTTCATCTGAAAAGTGTATGTCTGCACCACTGTCCGCAACTGTTAATGTGACTGTTTCATTGGACATAGCTAAGCGTGAAATGTGAACCTTGGGAGCGAGAATAGGAACGGGGCTTTGAATAAATTCTGTTTTGCTGCTTTGTGCTGTTTCAGCTGATGAGCCAGAGGTTTGTAGTACTAAAATTGGCTCAATAATATCAAGAGTCTCCAAACACAGACGGCCACGAAGGGTGCAAGACCAATCAATTTCTGCTGTGATGTGTTTGGCGCTTAAAGACATGGATTCGCTTTGGTACTTTACGTCTTTTATGATTAAACCTGAATATAAATTACCAGATAGGTTTAATAGTTTTATTTCGGGTACAAAGTGGCTTAATGACCATTGAAATAAAGGTGTCGCCAAAGGTGAAAGTGAAAACATAGCGGTAAAAATGACAACAACTACAGCAGATATAACACCGTAATATGAACACCGCAATAATACGTTCAATTTACTCATATTTCAGGCCCCAAAATGAAGTGCAGCCTTACGGTATTGTCATTTTCAATGGGGTTTCGCCCAAAGGCTAGATAAAAACGTATTGGACCAACAATCGTTAACCAGTGAGCGCCGATACCCGCACTTCGTGCAATACCTTCGTCGAAATCATTTACCGCAGCCCCTGCATCAGCAAATACAGCAAGGCGCCATCTTTCATTGATTGCATAGGCGTACTCTATGCTTCCAGAAGTTAAGTAACGTCCGCCTTCGGGAAGAAAAAGGGTATCGCCGTCGTCGTTAGTCACGAATTCGCCTGAGGACACGGTTTGAAATTCAAACCCTCGTACAGTTTGATCACCTCCGGTGAAAAAGCGAAATGTAGAAGGCACTTGCGAGAAATCAGGCGTCTCTATCAGCCCTAGCTGCCCGCGAAGATAAAGCCGGTGGCGGTTAAAACCTTGAATCCATTTTCCAGAAATTTCAGTTTTTAAAATATCGATATCGGAGAACACACTTTGGTTCGCAACTTGTAATGACGCTGAAGCAAATAGTCCGGTACGTTGACCAATATCGCCCTTACTGTTTGTGTAATTGACTGATAAACCGGGCAGCAATAAATCAGTGGTTGTTGGGTTGGCTGTACCTTGAGTAAAGTTTTCTGTGTGGTAGCTCAATGATGTTTCGTACCGCCAGTTTGAGGCTGGTTTATGCCAAAAACGGTGCCCGCTAAGGATCAGGGTTTCACTTTTTGTACTTTGATCACTGTCATCTAAAAATGAGTAACTTAGATTCAATGTTGCGTAGTCACTATTAATGTTATCTAAGGGAATTTGATATAGGCTGGTGATTTCTTGTTCCCGTTCAGAAATAAAGGCTTCAGTTAAAATGGAATGGCCTTTACTGTTAACCCAAGGGCGACGCCAGGTAAAAGGTACTCGTAATCCAGTATCGGTAGAAACGCCTAGTCCCACATTGAAGTTATCTCTTGGTTTGTGGCTAAGGGTTATTTCTATTGGTACTTGATAGTCTTTTGCGCTTTCTACCACAGGCCTTGCAATCACGTGCTGAAAATAACCCATGCTGTTTAGTGAACGGTTGAATTGAGTGACAAGCGCGGCGTCGTATTTATCACCCACTTTAAATGGACATATGCGAGTAATAAGCTCTTTGGCCTTATCATCTCCGTTAAAAATGAGTTCACCAAAGTAATACTGAGGACCACTTTCTGCAATAAGCAAAATACTGGCTGAATGGGAACTTCTTACTATATCGATACTGCTTATTTGCCAAGTGAAATCAAAGAAGCCATTTGTCAGGGCATAATTAAACATGCGAGTTTTAAATGCTGAATAATCGGGCTGAGAAAGCACATCGCCAATGCTTTGTGGGTAGTTATAAAAAACCTCATGGAAGCCTGGGTTGTCTCTCCCTTCACCTAGAATTTCCCGGTTCAAGCTGGTGATTGTTAATGGCTCTCCTAAAGCAATGTTTAAGTGCAGTTTAGTGTCGATTAGCTCTGCTTCGACGGTGCTCTCATAATACCCATAGGGCTCAACAGCTTGGGCAACCGCGTCGCGAATTTGCTTTTGCCAAAAAGCATCAAGGGAATGTTGCGACATGAGATCTGTGGAGTTGAGCAACAGGGTTATATTGTCTTCAATGGTTTTATTTTCTATACCGTTAACTAACAGTGATATGCCGTGAGCGGGAAGAGTTAGCGTGGCTATAAACAAACAAGAAAAAATAGCTTTCAAAAATCGATTGATGACTGTTCCCCCTGACGACTCTTGTGAATGCACTGATTATTGAAAGTAATATTATGGCAAATTTTACGCTGAACCGTGTACACTTACGCGCCGAAATTCACAAAAGACGCTATAGCAATGGAAGTTACACGACAATTTAATGCAAAACCTACTTTAGCGTTGCCTGAGTTTATAGCTTTAGCAGCGATGCTAACGTCTTTAGTTGCGCTCAGTATTGACGCAATTTTACCGGCGATGGATTTACTGGCTAGTGACTTACACTCCTCAAGTTCTCAGCAGACTCAGCTTAGTATTTCAGTGTTCTTTGTTGGTATGGCATTGGGGCAATTATTTTTTGGCCCCTTTTCTGACGCAAAAGGCAGGTTACCTGCCATATCATTAGGACTGGTAATTTTTGGGATAGGTTCAGCCATATGTATGTTCTCTACTAATATGAACATGTTTTTGATTGGCAGAGTTGTTCAAGCTTTTGGTGCAAGTGGGCCACGAATTGCGTCTACCGCAGCAATACGGGATATCTATTCTGGTAATGCCATGGCTAGGGTTATGTCGTTTATCATGATGGTGTTTATTTTGGTTCCTATGCTCGCACCCATCATAGGGCAATGGATCATTAACGCATATACATGGCATGGAATATTTGTGATGTTTATTGGCGTGGGTGGGGTGTCTGGCGTGTGGTATTTTCTTCGCCAGCCAGAAACGTATCCGAAAGCCTTGCGTAAATCATTTTCATGGGGCCAACTTGGACAGTCTTTGACGTTTATTTTTAGTCATAGAAAAGTGATGAATTACATCTTGGCAACAGGGTGTATATTTGGCTGTTTTCTTGCGTATATCAGTGCATCTCACACCATATTTGTTGGTTATTATGGCCAAGAAGCAGCCTTTCCTTACATTTTTTCTAGTTTGGCTTTTTCCATCGGGTTGGCGTCCTACTTTAACGGTAAAATGGTGATGCGCTTTGGTATGCAAAAATTAGTCAAACATGCCCTGAGAGGCGCTATTAGCTTTTCCATAGTGTTGTTAGCCGTACTATTTTTTTACAATGGCTTACCGCCATTAATGGTTACTTTAAGTGTGCTTTTTGTCGGGTTTTTCTTTGTTGGCATTTTGTTTGGCAACATGAATGCCATGGCGATGGAGCACTTAGGCCATATAGCAGGTTTGGGGGCAGCAATTGTTGGCTCGTTATCCAACGCGATTAGCGTACCTGTGGCAATAGTCATCGATAGCTACTTAGATGGAAATTTGTACTCTATAGGGATTGGCTTTTTAGTGTGTTTTAGCTTAGCCAAAATCAATATGAAAATGGCTGCGTTGCCCAGTAAATCGTAGAGTTATTGTTTTAGCTTTGGCCGTTTAAATTCAGCCCGTAAGCGTTGAGATTTTTGATAGGCTCCGCATTCAATTCCATGGTCGTTAACCATACCCATGGATTGCATAAAAGCATACATGGTTGTTGGGCCTACAAATTTCCATCCTCGTTTTTTTAATGCTTTTGACAAGGCTGTTGATTCTTCTGATTTTGCAATAAAGGTGGGTATTCTATTTTCAGGATGTTGAGGTTCGAATTGCCAAACAAATGCAGCTATGGACCCACATTCGGCAATAAGCTCTTTCGCCCTGTGTGCATTGTTTATCACGGCTTCTATTTTTCCCCGATGCCTCACTATACCTTCGTTTTTAAGTAATCTGTCTATGTCAGTTTCGTCATAATGGATAAGTTTGTTAATGTCGAAATTGTCAAAGGCAAGCCTAAACGCTTCTCGTTTTTTTAATATGGTTATCCAACTTAAACCCGCTTGAAACCCTTCAAGGCATAATTTCTCAAACAGACGAGTGTCATTTTCTACTGGGTAGCCCCATTCCTCATCATGATATTTTATATATATTTCACTGCTAGAGCACCAAGCGCAGCGTATTATTCCGTCTTCGAATTTTTCTGTTTTTATCATTTTCTGTAGTTAATGGGTAATCTGAAATTTGTTTAGTTAATACAAATTACCATACATTTCTCTTTGGTTACACGCGCAGTAAAATAGAGCAATACCAGTTGGAATTGCTCTATTACTTATTGACTATTGAACAGTATCTAATTACGCCCAGCCATTACACCACCGTCAACATCCCAAACTGCGCCTGTTACCCAATCTGCTTTATCACTAAGTAAAAAAGCAATTGTATTGGCAACATCTTCACTTGTACCTACTCTGCCAATTGGGTGGAAGCTGTTGAAACCTTGAAGAGCATCATTTACTTCTGCTTTAGGAATAAAGCCTTCGTAAATTGGCGTTTTCACAACCGCTGGCGACACCGCATTAACGCGAATGTTGTGAGCGGCTAATTCCATTGCTAAGTGCTGGGTTAACGAATGTAACCCCGCTTTAGCCATTGAATAAGCTGAGGATGGTGTAGCTGCAATTGCTTGTTTTCCCCACATTGAACCTACATTTACAATTGCGCCCGAGCGTTTTTCTGCTATCAAATTAGCGGCTATGCTTTGCGTTATAAAAAATAATGCTCGATTAATTTGCATATACTGATCATAGTCGGCTGCTTCATGCTCCAAAAAAGGTTTCGGGAAAAACACGCCTGCTGCATTAACGAGTAAATCTATGTCTGCATGGTGTTGTGAAAGAGAATTAATTAACTCTCGTACTCCGGCATCACTGGTTAAATCTGTTGTTATAACTTCAACTGAACCTAACTTCGATAGAATTTCTTTCGCGGTCTGCGCTTTTTCTGCGCGATTTCCGACAATAATTGCCTTGCCTCCTTGCTTAATAATCATACTGGCGGTTTCAAGTCCTATGCCACTAGTACCGCCAATAACGAGTAGTTTCTTACCTAAAAATTGCTGAGTCATCATCATATCTCCGAGCGTAAATTACGCTATTAAAGTTGTGTTTAAAAAATTGAGAAATAAGTGAATCGCTTAGCTAGCGAAGCGCTTATTGTTTGGCTTGAGGGTATTTTTCACTTATTTACTTTTTTTAACAAACGAGATAATCTAAAGTAACACTAAAGAAAAAGTTTATCGCATGAAGTCACCAATATATCTCAATGCGCTTAAAGCATTTGAAGCAAGCGCTCGTTACCAAAGTTTTGCGGCGGCTGCGGATGAATTAAACGTGACGCCTGCGGCAGTTGGGCAATTAGTTAAGACGTTGGAAGAATGGCTCGAAACACCTTTATTTCATAGAGTAAATTCGGGTAAAACACGTTTAGTAGTAACTGAAACAGCGCAAACAGCACTACCACTCATTCAAAATGGGTTTGATAAGCTAGCCCAAGGTTTAGATATTTTGAAGGATAATTCAATTAATGGTGCGCTAACAGTTGCTGTGAGCCCAGCATTTGCCGCTAAATGGTTGCTACCTAGGTTGCACAACTTTCAAGACATTTGTGCACAGACTAATGTGAATTTGAATACCAATTTAAAACCTGTCGAGTTCTCATTCCACCAGATAGATGTTGGTATCCGTTTTGGCGTTGGCAACTGGAAAGGCTTAAGTTCAGAAAAACTAATGGATGAAGAAGTTTACCCTGTGTGCTCACCGACATTTTTAGCAAATCATACTCGTTTGAATGAAGTTGATAAATTACTAAATGAAGTTCTGATACACGATTTGTCGATGGATACTCAAACTGCTTTTCCTTCCTGGACATCGTGGTTGAAAAAAGCGGGTATAACAAGCCCTTTAATTACTAAGAGTATTCGAATAAATAATTCGGCTGCGGTGTTACAATCCGCAATTGATGGGCAGGGCGTTGCACTAGCTCGAAGTGTAATGGCTAAAGATGACCTAGCGGCTGGCAGGCTAGTAAGGTTGTTTCCCAATATTCATTTTGAGTCTCCTTTAGCGTATTACGTTGTTTATCGTCCAGAATGCGCTATGTTGCCAAGAATAAACGCATTTAGAGATTGGCTTTTCAAAGAAGTAGAAAAAGCGTAATTGATAAGTTCTTTTATTTTGTCTAGCGAGTATTAAAGATAAAAAAAGCCCGACCAAAGGTCGGGCTAAAAAGTGCTTGGTTTAAGCACCTAACGACAGAAATAGGCTCAAAAACTATCCAAGCAGTCTAGGAAAACTCCCAGCGTAAATAAGTGATTTACGCTTCTACAATAGCTTTCATTGCTGTCATGTATTGACGAAGCTCTGCGCCTACAGTTTCTACACCGTGTTCGCGAATTGCTTTGTTAACATCAACTAACTGCTTATTTTCAACAGAGTTATTAGAACTATTTAGACCTTTTCCAATTAAGCTTGTGTCAATTGAAGGCATGAATTTTTCTCTTAACAATGGAATTGCAGCATTTGCAAATAAGTAATTTCCGTATTCTGCTGTATCTGAGATAACCACGTTCATTTCATACAAACGCTTACGCGCGATGGTATTAGAAATAAGTGGTGTTTCGTGTAATGACTCGTAATAAGCTGATTCTGGAAGAATTCCAGCTTCAACCATAACGTCAAATGCAAGTTCAACACCGGCTTTGATCATGGCAACAATTACGATGCCTTTATCAAAGAATTCTTGCTCGTCGATTTCACCTGTATATTTAGGTGCATTTTCAAAACCGGTTTGGCCGGTTTCTTCTCGCCAAGTCAATAAGTTAACATCGTCATTGGCCCAATCTTCCATCATAGTCGATGAAAACTCGCCGCTGATAATGTCGTCTTGATGTTTTTCAAACAAAGGACGAAGTAACGTAGTTAGCTCTTCGCTTAATGCGAAAGCTTTTAACTTAGCTGGATTGCTTAAGCGATCCATCATGTTAGTTACGCCACCAATTTTTAATGCTTCAGTGATCGTTTCAAGACCGAACTGAATTAATGCACCTGCATACGCAGCATCAATACCGTCAGCAATCATTTTTTCGAAGCACAATACCGCTGCAGTTTGTTGCATACCACAAAGGATTGTTTGCTCGCCCATTAAGTCAGACTTAACTTCAGCAACGAAAGATGATGCAAGTACACCTGCACGGTCACCACCAGTTGCACTAGCAAGAGCTTTAGCAATCGACCAACCTTTACCTTGAGGGTCGTTTTCTGGGTGAACTGCGATAAGTGTAGGTACGCCGAAACCACGCTTGTATTCTTCACGTACTTCAGTACCAGGACACTTAGGTGCACACATTACTACGGTAATGTCAGCACGGATTTGTTGGCCTTCTTCAACGATATTAAAACCGTGAGAATAACCCAATGTAGAGCCTTCTTTCATAA
Organism: Alteromonas sp. 5E99-2; assembly: GCF_017368475.1. GTDB lineage: Bacteria > Pseudomonadota > Gammaproteobacteria > Enterobacterales > Alteromonadaceae > Alteromonas_F. The sequence goes on along the minus strand of NZ_JAFNJE010000002.1, from coordinate 373,204 downwards.
GAGGCATTACAGTTTCAACAACATTTGAGTGTTGTTTATCAGGTGTTAAGTTGTAAACTAGATCCGCATTTGGGATAAGGTCATCATAATTGCCAACAGTGAATCCGTTATCAGACGCACGTTGGAACGATTCTCTTTTTTCATCGATTGCAGCTTGACGTAATGCATAGCTTACGTCTAAACCAGAATCGCGCATGTTCAACCCTTGATTTAGGCCTTGTGCACCGCAGCCTACGATCACAATTTTTTTGCCTTTCAAGGTATCACAACCGTCGCTAAACTCGTCGCCTTGCATAAAGCGGCACTGCCCTAATTGAGCAAGTTGAGCACGTAGTGATAAAGAGTTGAAGTAATTAGCCATAAATTTCCTATTCAAAATATCTTTGCGAGAGGTATTAGTTACCGCTCGATAATTGAACTCTACGCTAGTCTTTTTGTTTTGAAAAATGATATATTCGCAATACAGTGTTTCATAAAGTGAAATAATATGGATTTTCGCAGCCTACAGTTGTTTAAACATCTTTCTACTACATTGCATTTTGGCGATACGTCCAGTGCTATGTTTGTTTCACCGTCAACGCTAAGCCGTGTTATACAAAGGCTGGAAGAGGAGTGTGGGTGTGAATTATTTATTCGAGATAACCGCAAAGTTGCATTAACCAATGCGGGAGAAACACTAGTTGCATATGCTTCCGAGGTGCTAACGGGCTGGGAAGCGGTGAGAAATAAATTACAACAAGACAGTGAAGAGCTTCAAGGAGAGCTGTCGTTGTATTGTTCTGTTACTGCTAGCCAAAGCCACTTACCTAACTTAATACAGCAACTCGCTATGCGATATCCGCGGGTTACCTTAAAACTGCAAACTGGCGATCCTGCTTACTCATTTAAAAAAGTAGAAAACATGCATGCTGATATTGCCTTGGGTATTCGTCCACCTACGCTAAGTAAGGGAATGTTTTTTCTACCTTTAGATAACGTACCTTTAGTTCTTATTGTACCTAAATCATGGCGATTGCATTCTATCGATGCTATTGACTGGGATAATCACCCTTTGGTGTTGCCTGAAGTGGGGTATTCTCGGGATATTGTATCGAAATGGATAGAAGCGAAAGGCGTAAAGCCAAATATCTATGCATCGGTTGGTGGTAACGAAGCCATTGTAGCCATGGTTGCCTTGGGCTGCGGTATTGGTTTAGTACCGCAAATTGTGCTCGACCATTCAATGGCCGCCAACCATGTTCATCGCTTGGCTGTACCTGATATTGAGCCTTATAAACTAGGTTTATGCTGTATGGAAAACAGGCGGAACCAACCTTTGGTTGAAGCCTTATTTAACGTGGCTGCACAGTTGTCTTTTGTGTAACAAAGTCAGGTGGCCGCCGTCTTACTACCAAGTGCATCAAAAATCACCTAAGCGGGCTTCCGATTGCATTGTTGTACAAATGATATTAAGTGCTTGGTGTAAATCTTCGATGTACTTGGTTCCTACTAGGCTAATGCGGATCTTTGAATTACCTGTGGGATCTTGTTCGCAGAAATAAAAGTCTTCAGTAACGTGAACGCCTTGTTTATTTAGCTCTCTGGCAAAAGAAGACGATGTCCATTGTGAAGGTAGGGATAACCAAACAACAGGACTGGATGGATGCGCTGTAAAGCTGCCTTTTGGTAAAAGGTCGGCAGCGAGTTTTTGTCGTCGCACTACTTCAACTTTTTGCCAAGACTCAATTTTTTCAGCTTTACCGCTGGTGATTAAATCACAAGATAATTCTTGTAACAAAGGTGAGCAGAACCATATTGTCGAGCGTATTAAGTTGACTATTTCAGAGTGTCTTTCAACAGGAATAACGATGAAAGCGGTGCGTAAAGCAGGGGCAATTGATTTAGACAAGCTATCAATATAAATGGTTTTCGACGGGTTAAATGTCCAAAGTGGTTTAACTTCTGGAAAGCACAAAAAACCATAAATATCATCATCTATGATAGTCAGGTCGTAGCTATCAGCGACCGAGGCTAACTCACTACGTTGTTCGTTCGGCATCACACTACCCGTTGGATTATGGCATGAAGCCACTACCACCACTGCCGAAATAGTCTGTTCAGCGCAGACTTTTTGTAATGCTGATGGACACATTCCATTGTCATTGAGAGACACACTAACTGGCGTTCTACCCGTGTTTTTTAGAGCTGCTAATATACCGGGATAGCAATACTCCTCTACTGCCACAAAATCATTTGGTTTTGTTGATGCCAATATAGAGATGAGCAAGGCATGTTGTGCTCCACTACAAAACAAGAGGGAATGGTTCGAGAAATCTAACCCTCTACGGGCAACCCATTTTTTTGCAATTGTCAGTTGTTCTGGTGTTGATGTATCCGAGTTATAACCAAAAAGCGAGCTTAAATCTCTATTAAAAATGCGTGGGATAGTGCCCGTAGTTTCATTTAAAAAAGGCGTTTCTATTGGCTTAATAATGGATAAGTTTATTTTTGCGCTTTTATCTTCATTAATAGCGTCGGTTAACTTTTTGCCATAGCTGATGAATGAGCCTTTGCCTACTGAGGCTTCTATAAGCCCTCGTCTTTCAAGCTCTTGATAAGCTTGACTCACTGTCACTGGACTAACTTTCAACTCTTTGGCTAATGCTCTGTGAGTCATTAACTTTTGACCGTACTTAAAAGTACCGTTTTGGATTGCTAGCTCTATGCAGCTTGCGATCTCTTTATAAATGGGCCCTGTAGCTTCCTTTAATGAGTTAAATATTGAAGTATCCAAACCTTGGCGCTTAATTAAAAATCGACTATTTAAATATTGTATAACATTTTACTTTGTAAATATCTTCAATAGAGATTTGATATTGATATCAGGTGTGATACAAATTGATATATATCAATTGTTTTAATGTTTGTGTCAATTTAGCTGGGGTTGAAAAATGAAAATTGGATTTGTAGGGCTTGGAACAATGGGCTTTGAAATGGCAGGGCATATATCTAAAAAAGGATATGATGTTTTGGTTTTTAATAGAACTGAAGCGGTTACTGCTGATTGGTTGTCTAAATTTTCCGGAACAGGGTGTGACTCAATCAGCTTGTTGTCTGGCCAGTGCGATATCATTTTGACATGTGTTGGGAATGACAAAGATGTATCGCAAATTTACAGTGGTGAAAATGGCATATTTGAAAGTGCAAAGCCAGGGGCGTTGTTGATTGACCACACAACGACGTCGTCGAAATTGGCAAAGGCACTGAATGCTCAAGCAACATCTTTAGGTTTAGATTTTATTGATGCACCCGTGTCTGGAGGTCAAGCCGGAGCAGAAAACGGGCAACTTTCGGTTATGGCAGGTGGGCAGGCTTCTTCGATAACCAAAGCATTACCTATATTAAATACCTTCTCAAAAGCCGTCACCCACATGGGGGAAAGTGGAAGTGGACAGCTGTGTAAAATGGTTAATCAGATTTGTATTGCGGGTGTACTTCAAGGCCTTAGTGAAGCGCTAATGCTTGCAGAAGCGACAGAGCTTGATATTGGCCTAGTGAAAAATGCAATCTCTGGTGGTGCTGCTGGATCGTGGCAATTGAGTAACCGTTTAGAAAGCATGCATAAACGGGAATTTGATTTTGGATTTGCAATTGACTGGATGCGCAAAGATCTTTCGTTTTGCTTAGATGAAGCTAAATCTCTTGGGGTGAATTTGCCTATCACAGAATATGTAGATAAAGAATATGAAAAACTACAGCAAAGAGGCCTCAATAGGTGCGATACCTCAGTACTTGCTAAGCAGTTTGAAGAGTAATTGATACATGGGTTTAACGACTCACGTCTTTTATTAATGTATCGAGTGCTCTAAAACTCAATGCTTCAGCAAGGTGCTGTCGAGTCACTGTGTCGTTATCTTCTAAGTCTGCTAGTGTGCGTGCTACTTTTATGCAGCGATGAAAAACTCGAAGAGATAGGTCGAGTTTTTTCGCAACCTCTTGGAAAAACGCGAGCTCTTCGGGTTCGACTTGGCTGTATTCTTCCAATGCTGAAACCGATAACTCACCGTTTAAACAACCTTGTCTTTTGTATTGTTTAGTTCTTGCGAATTCGGCTAATTCAAAGGCTTCTTGCGCGGTTAAAAATGTGTCATTTGCCGGTGGTTGGCCAAACTGGAAGTTGTCTAATTTGGGGACTTCTACTTGTAAATCTATTCGGTCTAGCAAAGGGCCCGACAGTCTATTTAAATAACGCATGATTTGATCTGGAGTACTGCGGCCGTCGTGTATGTCTCCGGTTGGACTAGGGTTCATGGCTGCGACGAGCTGAAACGATGAGGGGAAGCTAGCTCGCCCTTTGGCTCTCGATATATGAATTTGTCCTGTTTCTAATGGTTCTCTTAGTACATCTAACGTGTGCCGGCCAAACTCTGGAAGTTCGTCTAAAAACAAAATGCCTTTATGGGCGAGGGATATTTCACCAGGTTTGGGAGAGCTTCCACCTCCAGTTAATGCAACTGCGGATGCTGAATGGTGGGGTTGTCTAATTGGTCGTTGTACTAGCCCATCGGTAGATATAGTCTCACCTAGAATAGAGCGAATAGAGGCAACACTTAGCATTTCATCTGAGTTTAGCGGTGGGAGTAGCTGGTGTAGCCTGTTTGCTAATAGACTTTTACCCGTGCCAGGCGGACCAACCATTAATACATGGTGATGCCCGGTTGCGGCAACCAAAAGTGCTTTTTTTGCCTGTTCTTGACCCACAATATCAGACCAGTCTCGGGCAATATTATTGGGTTTAGTTTCGAAGCGGATCCCTTTTTTTGTGGGAATAATGGTTAATCCGCTTAAATGCTGAAAAGCTTCAATTAAACTCGATATAGGCGTATAGCTTAAATGCTCTACCCAATTAGCTTCTTGGGCATTGGCTTTCGGTAAAAACAAGTGGTTGTTTGAGTCATTGCAGGCCACTGCGCAGGGAAGCATGCCAAATACAGGGCGTATTACGCCACTTAAAGCCAGTTCACCGAACACTTCAATGCCGTCGAGGCAATCATCAGGCAGTTGTCCACTGGCGACTAGAATACCTAAGGCAATGGCTAAATCGAAGCGGCCACCGTGCTTGGGTAAATCGGCTGGAGCCAGATTAACAGTGATGCGTTTTGCTGGAAATTCAAAACCACTATTGATGAGTGCACCGCGAACTCTGTCTCTTGCCTCCTTTACCGTGGTTTCAGCCATGCCAACGAGATGAAATCCCGGAATGCCATTGGCTAAATGTACTTCCACGCATACCATTGGTGCGTCCATACCCACTGCGGCTCGAGTGTTGACGAGTGCTAACCCCATTTTTTTGTCTACCTTGACGTTTATTTTTCATGTTAACGCTTGAAAGCAGACCGTTGCACTGGCCTAGAGGCGTGTTTTTTGAGTTTATGGGAGTCAAAATAGGGTATTTTAAAATAGTGCTTGCTGATTTGACCTTCCATATGGTACTTTCCACGCCAGAAATTTAGCCGATTTCTATTCCTTTCATTCAAACATTTCTTTACGAGACTCTGCACTCATTGAACTCGCTATGTATTTCGTAGTTGGGGCAAACTGTCTGCTGAGGTACAATCCGCTTCGTCAATTTTTCAATTTATAGCTTGTAGTTGAAGGAAACTATTTTTATGGCTAAGCAACCAGCTGAACACATTTGGTTTAACGGCGAAATCATGCCTTGGCAAAATGCCACGGCTCATGTAATGACTCACGCGATTCATTACGGGTCGTCTGTTTTTGAAGGCGTTCGCGCGTACAATACACCTGACCAAGGGCCAAGTGTATTTAGACTACAAGAACATACTCGTCGACTATTCGACTCTGCGAAAATTTATCGCATGACCATTCCCTACACTCAAGAACAAATCAATCAAGCGACTATTGATATTATTCGTGAAAATGAGCTGAAATCGGCTTACATTCGTCCGATTGCGTATTACGGTGATATTGGTATGGGCTTACAAGTGCCTTTCGGTCAAGAAACTGAAGTGGCTATTGCGGCATTTGAATGGGGAGCTTACTTAGGTGAAGAAGCCCTTAAAAACGGTGTAGACGCCGGTATTTCTAGCTGGAATCGTTTAGCGGCTAATACTATGCCTACTGGCGCAAAAGCGGGTGGAAATTATTTGTCATCGCAACTTATTTCAATGGAGGCGCGCCGTCACGGTTATGGTGAAGGTATTGCGCTAGATTGCAATGGGTATGTGAGCGAAGGTGCGGGTGAAAATATTTTCGTTATTCGCAACAATGTTGTGACTACAACACCTAAAACCGCTGCTATTTTGCCCGGAATCACTCGAGATACTATTATTACCTTGTTAAAAGAAATGGGTTACGAAGTGCGTGAAGAAAACATACCTCGTGAGTCTATGTATGTTGCAGACGAAATATTGATGTGTGGTACTGCCGCAGAAGTGACCCCGGTTAGAAGCGTCGACGGAATTGCTGTTGGAAATGGTGGCCGTGGTCCAATTACAGAAAAAGTTCAAGATATGTTTTTTGGCTTATTCAATGGTAAAACTGAAGACAAATGGGGCTGGCTAACACCAGTTTACAAATAGAGAGAATCTGATGCCTGCACTTCGTTCAAAAACATCAACCCATGGAAGAAATATGGCTGGAGCACGCGCTTTATGGCGTGCTACTGGTATGAAAGACGGCGATTTTGGAAAGCCTATCATTGCGGTTGCAAACTCGTTTACCCAGTTTGTTCCCGGCCACGTACATTTAAAAGACCTTGGCCAGTTGGTTGCAAGAACCATTGAAGAGGCTGGCGGCGTCGCTAAAGAATTCAATACTATTGCAGTAGATGACGGTATTGCTATGGGTCATAGCGGTATGCTTTACAGCTTACCGTCCCGTGAAATTATTGCTGATGCCGTTGAATATATGGCGAATGCACACTGCGCAGATGCCTTAGTGTGTATTTCTAATTGCGATAAAATCACGCCGGGAATGTTGATGGCAGCAATGCGACTCAATATTCCAGTGGTATTTATTTCCGGTGGACCAATGGAAGCGGGTAAGACTAAGCTTTCAGATAAAATCATCAAGCTTGATTTGGTTGATGCAATGGTTGCAGCGGCTGACGATAAAGTATCTGACGATGATACTGATCAAATAGAGCGTTCTGCGTGTCCTACTTGTGGCTCGTGCTCAGGCATGTTTACCGCTAATTCTATGAACTGTTTAACCGAAGCTTTGGGTTTAGCCTTACCGGGCAATGGTTCGTTGCTGGCAACTCACGCCGATCGTGAAGAGTTGTTTAAACAAGCGGGTAGAACGGTAATGGACCTGTGTAAACGTTGGTATCGCGATGATGATGAAACCGCGTTACCACGTACTATTGCTAATTTCGATGCGTTTGAAAATGCGATGAGCTTAGATATTGCAATGGGCGGCTCAACCAATACTATTTTACATTTATTGGCGGCAGCGTCTGAAGGTGAAATTCCATTCACTATGGATGACATCGACAGGTTATCTCGTAAAGTCCCTCATTTATGTAAAGTTGCACCGTCTACACCTGAATATCACATGGAAGATGTACATAGAGCCGGTGGTGTTATTGGTATCTTAAGCGAACTGGAAAGAGCGAAATTACTTCATTCTGACAGCCCACATATTTTAGGTGGAACTATGTCAGATATTATTAAGGAATGGGATATTACCCAAGCCGATAATGAAAAGGCTCGCCATTTTTATAGCTCTGGCCCTGCAGGTATTCGCACAACCAAAGCGTTTAGCCAAGATTGTCGTTACCCTTCTGTAGACGATAACCGCGAAGGCGGTTGTATTCGTTCAATAGAAAATGCGTTCAGTTTAGAAGGTGGCCTAGCAGTATTGTTTGGGAATCTAGCGGAAGATGGTTGTATCGTGAAAACCGCAGGTGTGGATGAATCTATCCATGTATTTAGTGGTCGCGCACGTATATACGAAAGCCAAGACGAAGCGGTTGCGGCGATTTTAGGTGACGACGTGGTAGCGGGTGACGTGGTTGTTATTCGCTATGAAGGGCCAAAAGGTGGTCCGGGCATGCAAGAAATGTTGTATCCAACGTCTTACTTGAAGTCGAAAGGCTTAGGTAAAGCTTGTGCATTGATCACGGATGGTCGTTTCTCTGGTGGTACTTCTGGGTTGTCCATTGGTCATTGTTCGCCAGAAGCGGCAAGTGGCGGTGGTATTGGCTTAGTTGAGGAAGGCGATACCATAAATATCGATATTCCAAACCGTACTATCAATATGGCCGTTTCTGACGAAGAACTGGCACAAAGACGGACTAAAATGGGGGCAAGTACGAACCCATGGAAGCCTGTAGATAGAATTCGCCCTGTTTCTACAGCACTTAAAGCTTTTGCTTTACTTGCAACGAGTGCAGATAAAGGCGCAGTAAGAGACGTTACAAAACTGGAAGACATATGACCGAAGATGCGCACAATTATTTAAAAAAGATACTGCTGTCACCAGTTTATGATGTAGCGGTGAAAAGCGACTTGTCTTTTTTACCCAAATTGTCGCAAGAACTAGGTAATGAAATCTGGTTAAAGCGAGAAGATCAGCAACCGGTAAAATCGTTTAAATTACGGGGAGCTTATTCTCGCATTGCTGCGCTTTCAAAAGCGCAGCAGGACGCAGGTGTGGTGACTGCATCTGCGGGAAACCATGCCCAAGGTGTTGCGTACGCTGCGAACAAAAAAGGCATTCACGCCACTATTGTTATGCCGGAAACAACACCTGATATTAAAGTCGATGCAGTTGTTCGCTTTGGTGGCGATTACGTCACCATTGTTCTGCACGGTACGAGTTTTGATCAAGCCAGTGCGAAAAGTCGCGAACTGAGTCAAGAGTGCGGACTCACGCTTGTGCCTCCTTTTGACGACCCAGATGTTATCGCGGGCCAAGGTACCATTGCTCGAGAACTTTTAGAGCAAAACCCTCATGTCGACACTATTTTTATTGCTGTTGGTGGCGGTGGTTTAGCGGCTGGTATGGCGGTATATATAAAACAGCTTAAGCCTGAAATTAAGCTTATTGCTGTGGAATCTGAAGAGTCGGCTTGTTTGCAAGCTGCACTAGAAGCGGGTGAACCCGTTACTTTGCCCAAAGTCGGTATCTTTGCTGATGGCGTGGCGGTAAAAACGATAGGCACTGAACCTTTCCGTTTATGTGAGCGTTACCTAGATGGTTTGATCACGGTTACTAATGATGAAATTTGCACGGCGATAAAAGATATCTTTGATGATACCCGAGTTATTGCTGAGCCTGCTGGTGCTATGTCTGTAGCTGCAATACGCAAGTATGTAGCCGAAAACAAGGTCAGTGGTAATGTACTAGGTGGCGTACTATGTGGCGCTAATACTAACTTTCACACCTTGAGATATGTTTCTGAGCGGTGTGAATTGGGCGAACAAAAAGAAGCTATTTTTGGCGTGCCTTTGCCAGAAAAACAAGGTGAATTTAGGCGTTTCTGCAAAGCGCTAGGCGGGCGGATAATTACCGAGTTTAACTATCGCCAAAGTGATGCGAATAACGCGAATGTATTTGTGGGCGTTAAATTAAAAGGAGGTGGTGATGAGTATCAGCAACTACTTACCTCTCTTGAGAACAAAGATTATAGCCCTGTAGATTTATCGAAAAACGAGCTTTCTAAGCTTCATGTACGCCATATGATTGGCGGCAAAATCACTAACACAGAAACTGTATTTACTTTCGAATTTCCTGAGTATCCAGGCGCTTTGATGGCGTTTTTAGACACGCTAGGCGGGCAGTTTAATATTAGTTTATTCCACTATCGTAATCACGGTGCAGCGTCTGGTCTCGTTATGGTTGGCTTTGAACTCAAGTCGGCACAGCGAGAGGAATTTGATCACCACTTGAATTCACTAGGCTATCGGTATGAAGAAGTGACCGATAACCCAGCGTATCAAATGTTCTTACGTTAAGGGTTTAACGTTCGGTCAAAGAAATTCGTAATGGTATGATAGAGGTGAACACCGGTTTGTTTACCTCTAATACTGTGTTTCTTACCTGGGTAGTCCATAGACTCAAATGGCTTAGCATTGTCTTGTAAGTGTTTATACAGCTTGGTGCTGTGAGTAAATAAGACATTGTCGTCAGCCATACCGTGGTATATCAATAAATCACCCTTTAAGTCTTTCGCATAGGGAAACACAGATGATTGGGTGTAGGCATTGTCTTCTGTGGTGGGGTTACCCATGTAACGCTCGGTATAATGGGTGTCGTATAAACGCCAGTCCGTTACTGGAGCACCAGAAACGCCGGCTGCAAAATAATCTCCAGCTTTAAACATTGTCATTAGCGTCATGTAGCCACCGTAGGAGTGACCATGAATACCAATACGGTCTTTATCTACATAAGGTAAGCTTGCTAAAAATTCTGCGCCTAATACCTGATCTTTGACTTCTATTTCACCCATTTTCTTATAAATAGGATCTTCAAACGCTTTACCGCGAAAGTTTGAACCGCGATTATCTAATGTGAAAACAACGTAGCCCTTGTCTACCCAGTGTTGTAGTAGTAAGCCACGTCTACCCGCCCAGCGGTTTGTAACCATTTGAGCGTGAGGGCCACCATACACAAATACAATGGCAGGGTGTTTGTCTTTAATTACTTTAGGCGTATACAAACGGTAATGTAAGTCATCACCATTGTCAGCACTAATGGTACCAAAAGTGGGTTTAACCCAGTTATTTTGATATTTGTGTAGTGGGTGATTCTCATCAATTTTATTTTCTTCTAACCAAGTTAAACGGGAACCTGATGCCTTGTGTAAGCTAACTTGTGATGGACTATTGATGGTGGAAAAACTGTCAATATAAACACCGCCATTACGGCTGAAAACGGTATTGTGAAACCCACTTCTTTGAGTGATGCGTTTAACTGATTTGCCGTTAAGTGAAGCTGCATACAGGTGGTTTTCAATAGGGGTATCTTTTCTGCCACTGAAATAAACCGTGTTGGCGTCTTCATTTACCGCGTCTAGGCTCGTTACCACCCAATCGCCTTGGGTGATTGAGTTTTGTAAGGAGCCATCAATGTTGAATAAATATAAATGGTTAAATCCAGAGCGTTCAGATGCCCAGATAAACTGCTTACCGTCATTTATAAAACGTAAGCTGTCATGCAGGTTTACCCAGGTATTCGAGGTTTCAGTTAATACATTAGTGGTGGTATTTGTTGTGGTATCAAATAAATTTAACGCCAGCTCTTGTTGATTTCGCGTCTGAATTTGAAAAGAAAATTGGGTGTTAGAGGCCCACTTTCCCCGTGCGAAATAGATGTCATTATTCTGAGATAAGCCGTGTTTGAGAGGTACTTCTGTGCGTACAGTTGACTCTATTGATTGTACGAAAAGTGCAACCTTAGCATTACCAGTGCCTGCTCTAGGATAGCGCTGCTCAATAGTCTTTATGGTGTCAGCATAAATTTCACTGCGGGTAATAATATCTACAGGGGTTTCATCAACGCGAGTAAATGCAATGCTTGATTCGTCAGGGGCAAACCAATACCCAGTTAACCGGCTCATTTCTTCTTGGGCAACAAACTCGGCCATTCCAAACTTGATAAGACCACCACCTTTTTGTGTGATTGCCGTTTCTTTATTGGTTTCTATATCTTTAATAAATAAGTTTTGATTGCGAATAAAACCAATGTACTGCCCTTTAGGAGACAAGCGGATATCTGTTTCAAACTCAGGTGTATTTAATAGTCGGGTGACCTTTGCAGGTGACTTTGCTGTTGCCAAGGTATATAAATAGGCGTCACCTGCGAGAGGGAAAAGTATCTCAGTACCGTCTTTCGACCAAGTGTAACTAACAATTCCGCTACCAGATAGCCGCATTCTTTCTCTTCGCGCTTTTTCTTCATCAGATAAGTTTTCACTACCTGAACTTAAACTATCAGAGTCGACTAGTAGTTGAGTTTTCCCCGATTCAACATTGTATTCCCAGAGGTCGAATCGCTCGTAGTCGGTGTCTTTGCCTTTTAAGAAGGTCACTCGTTTACTGTCAGGAGAAAGCCTGAGCATCCGAGGTGCTGTTCCGTCTAAGGACGGAGACTCAAATATACGTTCAATAGACAACGCGTCTTTGTGTTCGTGAGACCAACTCACGTTACTAATACACGCCATCAAGATGATAGAAAAAACTGTTTTCATTACACTATTCCTAGCTATTTGCAGCTACACGTCAAAGTTTTCTAGGTGCTGCGCTATTTCAGGCCAAATAAGTTTGAATACCTCTTCTCTGAGTTCTGTACTTTGTTCAGATGCACATAGGTTACCCGACTCATCGGAATCGACTTTGGCATTGTCTTTAAGTGCAGATGTAAACGAAGAAAATACGTTTTTATCGTAAAACTCTGGAGAACTAATACCGTATAACTGAGACAGTCGCTCGGCAACCTCTTTGCTTTGACGTTCCAATTCAGCGCGATTAATGGACTTTTTCTTGTCTAAAATCGTTAAGACTACGGCATAGCGCTGAAGTGTTTCTTGCATGCAACGGCTCAGCAACCAAGCGCTGTTGTAGTGGTCACCCGACGACGCCGGAGGAAGGATTAAATCCCCTTCTGTTTTTACCAGCCCTAAGCTTTCAAACGTAGCGATTAGCTTTGTTGCATAAGTGAGCGCGCTGTCTTTATCCATATGCATGAAAAGCTCTCGCTGAAGCAAGGGGTAAAGGTTCGACACTAGGGTTAAGATTGATTGTACTGTTACGCCTTTATTGGCAAAAACATTTGCCATAATTAAGCCGGGAATAGCAAAGAGGTGAATGATATTGTTGCGGTAATAGGTTAACAGTGACGCACGGTTGTCTTTAGGAGATATCAATCGACCAAAGTTGTCTTGGGTAACGTTAAGGCGCTGAAGCGATAAGGTGGATTCTAATAACTGTTTTGCGTCTTCTTTCGGCAAGGTTACATCATCGCTAAAGGGTGACAATGTTTGAATTTGAATGAAATCAGACAATGCAGAAGTGAGTTCTTGCTCACTGAGCGTATGGGTTTTTGATGACAATAAGCACAAGCTGGTTAATGCCATACCATTGGCTGCGGCATTGGTATTGACCGAGGTCATTATGTTGGTGGCTAAGTCGTTGACCACAGGGGTTAACCATTGAGGTTTCTTATCTGACGGTTGGCTTCTCTCGTCACGCCATTCAGGAATATGTTGATCGAGGTATTTATGCAGTGTAATAGGCTCGCCAAAATTCACGTAACCATGACCATAATTTTTTAATTTACGTATCGCTTTAAATATTTGTAATGGCGATTCTTTTTTCTTATTAGAGCCTTTAAGCTCTTTTTGATAGCTATTTACTTCCATTACGTTTTCATAGCCAATGTACACAGGCACAATACTAACGGGGCGATGAATGCCTTTTAAAACCGCTTGTACTGTCATGGCTAGCATACCGGTTTTCGGAGGAATAACGCGACCAGTTCGACTTCTTCCACCTTCAGGGTAAAATTTTACTGAGTAGCCTTTGTTAAATAAAAACTCAAGATATTCACGAAACACGGCTGTGTAGAGTTTTTTACCCGCAAAGCTGCGACGTAAAAAGAAAGCGCCACTGCGTCTAAAAATGCCGCCAAAAGGCCAAAAATTCAGATTTATTCCAGCCGCGATATGAGGAGTCACAAGGCCTTGGTGATAAATTACATAAGTGAGTAAGAGGTAATCCATGTGGCTACGGTGACAGGGAATATAAACAATCTCATGACCTTGATTGGCAAGTTCGCGAATACGTTGCGCATGGCCTACATGAATACCGTTATAAATTTTATTCCAAATCAATGTGAGTATTTTGTCGCCAAAGCGAACTAGGCCTTCACGGTAATCTGAGGATATTTCTTCTAAATAAGAAAGAGCTTCTTTTTTGGCTTCAGAGGGCGATTGTTTTTTTTCTTCAACTTGTACTGAAATGGCTTGTTTTACCGATTCAGAACCTAATATTGCGTTGTTTCTATGTTGTATATCGACGAGGGTTGGGCCGATCATAGACTGACGTTTTCTATGAAAGTGAGTGCTTGCCAACCTGATTAGTTTTCGGGCTATATCACTGTCACTGCCTTTTAAATCTGCCATTTCCCGTGACGAAACCGCCTTGCTATAACTAATAAAACTATCTCGCCCTAAGAACAAGATGATGAATAATTTTCGTAACCATGTAGGTGTCGCATTGCTTACAATTAGGTCGGTAAAATCGGGTTTGGTGCGGTCTGGTGCTCTTCCCCAGGTAATAAAAACAGGGACAATCTGCAAATCTAGTTGCGCATCTTGTCGATGCATTCGGAAAAACTCTGTGAGTGTTTTATTTACCCCAGTCATAGAAGGTTTCTTGCCAAATAGGGGTTGTGTTCCTTTTAAAAAATAGCAATTTGGGTACAGCTCACCATTGATTGAAACGGTATCAGTAGGCTTAGGAAGGCCCAATCTCGCAGCGGACTTACTTAACGCTAATTGATCGGAAACCGAGTCACTCATCAAGAAGTAGATGATTGGCTTTGTGCTATCAATTTTAAGCTCTGATAGATTGCCAGGAACATCTTTCGATCGAACAAGTAAAGCGACGGGATATTTTAATACTTTTAAAAGCGCGTTGCGCATCCAAGACATGGAAAAAACCTGATTTAGCAAAAACACGGGAAAGTGTATCACAGTTTTTAAAAGGGTTTGATGTTGCGGATTGTAAGTAACTGTATATACTGACACTAACTGTATAGATTAACAGGCTGGTTATGCGTCCACTAACTCAAAGACAAGAAGAAGTTCTTAATTTAATTAAAACTACGTTGAAAGACACTGGCATGCCGCCGACACGAGCTGAAATAGCAAAACAGCTTGGGTTTAAATCGGCAAATGCCGCGGAAGAGCACCTTAAAGCGCTGGCGAGAAAAGGGGTGATTGAAATCTTACCGGGTACATCGCGAGGTATTCGAGTACATGCAGAGGAAGAACCTGAAGAAGTTGTAGTTGGGCTGCCGTTAATTGGTCGAGTGGCTGCTGGAGAGCCTATTCTCGCCCAAGAACACGTAGAATCTCATTATCAGGTTGATCCTATGTTATTTAAGCCGGGCGCTGATTACTTACTCAGAGTTAATGGCGAGAGCATGAAAGATATTGGCATTATGGACGGTGATTTACTTGCTGTACATCGCACTAGTGAAGCATCGAATGGTCAAGTTGTCGTTGCGCGTGTTGATGATGAAGTTACTGTTAAGCGGTTGGAGAAAAAAGGCAGCAGTGTATTGCTTCATGCTGAAAATGATGCTTTTTCACCGATAAAGGTAGATTTAGCGACTCAACCTTTCTATATTGAAGGCTTGGCGGTTGGCGTGATTAGAAATGCTGACTGGATGTAAGCTTTTAAATCGCTTAGGTGCGTCTTGGTAGTCATGAATAAAAATGTAGTCATCGGTCTTTTTTTTGGTTTAGCGATGTTAGTAGTCGGCGCGATTTTTGCCTTTACATTACTTAATGAGACTAAATCAAAAAATGGCTTCTCTAGTGATTTCCAACGTTATGAATCTGCTTTAACCTTAGCGCCTTTTTCTTTAGTCACCCACAAGAAAGAGCCCTTTACAGAGAAAGAATTAAAAGGACATTGGACATTAGCTTTTTTGGGGTATACCTCTTGTCCTGATGTTTGCCCTCTAACTTTGTCTGCATTAGAAGATATTTATCCTCAGTTAGTGAGTGCACTTCCTAATGAATCTGTACAAATCTTATTTGTAGCTGTTGACCCAAAAAGAGATACTAGCGAACGATTATTCGAATACATTAACTATTTCAATTCTGAATTTATTGCCGTATCTGCACCTCATGAATCTTTATTTCCCGTTGTGCGTAATATGCGAATGATGTACGCACTTACGGAAGAGCAAGATAAGCCTTATTATTTTGTTGATCACAGTGCTTCGATTACGTTAATCGACCCCTCTGCTCGTGTGATTGGACGCTTTAAAGCGCAAACTGTTGATGGCGGGCCTCCTGTTAGTAATACTCAGCAAATTTTGGCGTCCTTACCTAGGATAGTGAATGGTGAGCTCTAAGCAAGCTATTACAATTAGGCCTGCTTTAGCCTCTGATGTCGATGTGGCGGTAGAGCTTATTCTTGCCGCTGCAGAGTCTTTATTGGTAGGTATTTTTGGCGGCGGGGATAAACAAATAACCCGTGATTTCCTGACCAATGCTTGGAAAATTAAACATAGCCAATTTGGTTATGGCCAGCATATTGTGATTTGTGTTGATGGTGAGGCCGCAGGTATTTGCACCCATTGGCAAAAAGACATGCCTGAAGTCTTTGCAAAAGATACGGCTAAATCTATCGTTGATTTTTATACTCTTGAACAAGCTCAGGACGTTATAGCCCGTTCAAAGGCGGCGACGTATGCCATATTAATTCCTAAAGAAACGTCTTTGATTATTGGTCATGTGGCTGTGTTAGCTAATTTCCGCCGCTTAGGATTGGCGGGTAAATTGGTGTCTTTTGTAGAAAACATCGCACTTCAAAAAAGCAAAACAATATTGGCGTTGGATGTTGAACAAGACAACCGCATTGCCATTGCCTTTTACCGCAGTATTGGTTTTGTTGAAGATAAAGAAGGCCCTGATCGCTCTCCCTTTATGCACATGACTAAACCACTAACTCGCAAGTTTTAGTCGGGGTAGGTACCATCACTTCTCGCTAAAAAAAAGGGTTGAGAATACCAGTAATACCGACCATTTTGACTTTTACTCGGTGCAGTACAATTCACTCTAGATCGCCCTACAGGTAGCGATATCTGTGTTTCTATCTTTAGTACATTGGCGCTTAGCGAATGTTCAATCTTATTGCCTTTATAAAAGCATTGAAACTGGTGAGTACGAATATCACCGGGTTCAAATTCTACACTAAAGTGTATTTTATCGCCTTGTGTTCTTTCTGGATCCGTTGGTGTGGTGTGAGTAATAGGAAGCGCTAAGCTTTTCATCTTGGTTTTTAGGGTGTTTAAGTTGGCATATATTCCTGCAGCGGGAAAGCGGGGTAAGGCAGATAAGTTACTTGAGCTAGAGACCGCACCTGAATGTTGTGCAAAGCCTATGTACCCCTCCTGTTTTAGGAGGTTTGACAAACTTTCGTTGTATTCGCCAAAAGGGTAAGCAAGCCACCGAGGTACAGTGTCACCTAGCTTATCTTCAAGTTGTCGCTGTGCACTTTTCACATTTGACCAGACACTGTCTAACCATTGTTCAGAGGTGCTTACTGACACCCGGTCGAGCATATGTAAATGATCTAAGGTGTGGTTTGTAAAAGTAACACCTGCGCTATGCATTTGTTTTACTTGAGCCCAGGTTAATTGGTTTTTTTCATTGCCAATTCGCGCGGGGTTAATAAACACCGTATAGGGCAATGCCATTTCGCTGAGAATGGGGTGGGCATTTTCTAATATATTGTTGTACCCATCATCGAAGGTGATCACCACTGCATTGTCTGGCAGAGGTAAATTATTTCTTAACCCTTCAACAAGAGTTTTTGTATCTATCACTGTGTGGTTAGCTGTTATATAAGCCATATGTTCGCGAAACACGGCGGGGCTAACACTGGTACTTGGTGGTGTGGCAGTTGAAACGTGGTGATAGACTAAAATAACAGCACTCTTATTGGGTCTGTCATCTTCGCTATATACACTGAAACTAAAAAAGCTCATAAGAAAAAAAAGAGCGGTTTTCATGGTAATATCCTGTTGATTTTCACTAGAGCATTTTAAATGTTTATACGCTTTTTACGACTTGGCGGGTGGGCGTCCCATCGCCATTTACTTTTGCTCGCCTTTCCAATGATACTCGCCAATATTACCACACCTCTGGTCGGCATGGTGGATACGGCTGTTTTAGGTCATATGGGCAAGCCATCAATTTTAGCTGGAAGCAGTATAGCGGCACTTATTTTTACCCAAATTATCTGGATTTGCGGATTTATTCGTATGTCTACCACAGGACAATCTGCTCAGGCTCTAGGCGCTAAAGACAGAGATAAAGTCGCTCAAGTGTTTTGGCAGGGGTTTTCCCTAGCCTTAATCATTGGCGTGATGTTATTTATGGTTCGAGAAGGTGTACTTGGCACAGGACTGGCATTAGCAAGTCTTTCTAAAGATGCTGCTAGTGTTGCTGTTGATTACTTTTTCGTGCGTAGCTGGAGTTTCCCTGCGGCGTTGATGAATTTAACTATGGTTGGGTGGTTAATCGGTCAGCAACAAACTCGACGGGTGTTATTAGTACAGGTTGTTGGGAATTGTGTGAATGTGAGTCTTAATTTCTTCTTTGTATATGGATTATCCTTAGGGGTTAAAGGGGTTGCTACTGCTACGGTTATATCTGAAGTATTAATGTGCGTTTGTTACCTTTATTCCTGCGGGGCTTTAATGCAGTGGCGTAAACCCCAAATAGCGTGGTTTCACCAAAAAGGGTTAAATTCCGTAGTTAGCCTTAATGCCAATATGTTGCTTCGAAATTTAGTGCTGCAAATCTGCATTGCTTTTATCACCTTACAAGGCACTCGACATGGTGTTGTTGCTGTAGGTATTAATGCTATTTTGATGCAGTTTTTTGCACTCATTGCATTAGGGTTAGATGGTATTGCCTATGCTGTTGAAGCTCTAGTTGGAAAAGCAAAAGGCGCCAGAAGTAGGGTATTGTTTTTTAAGTCGATAAGCCAAGGACTATTTTGGTCTTGCATTTTCGCCGCGGTATATGCCGTTACCTTCAGTGTTTTTGGTATATCCATTAGTAAAATATTAACGGCACATGCAGATATCTTAGATGGTTTTAAGTCTTATATATGGATTTTGATTTTACTCCCTTTATTGGGACATTGGTGCTTTTTGTTCGATGGGGTAGCGGTAGGTTTAACGCGATCAAAAGCCATGCGTGATACATTGTTCTTGAGCTTTGTTTTTGGCTTTCTGCCAGTTTGGTGGCTATTTCAATACAAGGGAAATATTGCCCTATGGATTGCGATGCTGGTCTTTGTTGGGTTTAGAGGTGGAAGTTTAGCGTACGTTTTTTATCGAGATTACGTTATTCGTCGTCATGAAATTTAATGTGTTTTGACGCTCGTTTTGCAGACGTTAATCGGTGAAATAACATGGGAATGTAACCTGTCATCGCATACGCAAAGCCACATCCTAAAATTGCGATGGAAAAGTAGAGCAGTTCTTTTTGTTCATTAGGCATCAATAGAATGAGCAAAAGGCCAACAAAAAATACTGCTAGCCCTTTTGTGAACCGCTTCCAGCCTGTTTGGGGATCAGTAGTAAGAATGCTCACCGGCTAAATGCTCTGTTGCATCACGTACACCAAAAAGTTCGCCATCAAACATTTCTAGCATTTGTTTTTCAATGCCTTCTTTAAGCGTAACATCAACCATTGAACAACCATTACATCCACCACCAAATTGAAGAATAGCGTACCCGTCATCAGTGATTTCGGTCAATACAACTTGCCCACCGTGGTTTGCTAGTTGGGGGTTAACTTCAGATTCAATCATGTAATTTACACGGTCAACCAAAGGTGCATCGTCAGCCACTTTACGTGCTTTAGCATTAGGGGCTTTCAAAGTCAGTTGAGACCCCATTTTGTCAGTAACAAAATCAATTTCTGCATCTTCTAAAAAGGGCGCACTTTCTTCGTCAATAACGGCATTAAAGCCATTGAATGGCAGGCTGATATCTGTGTCTTCAACTGCATCAGGAGGGCAATAGGAAACACCACATTCAGCAGACGAAGTGCCAGGGTTTACCACAAATACACGGATTGAGGTGTTTTGCTCTTGGTTTGCCAAAAGTTTTGAGAAGTGAGCTTGTGCCTCTTCAGAAATCGTTATCATGTTTCACCTAATAGTTAAATGACCCTGACGCCATAAGAAATTACACGTAATGTCGTGTTATGATAGGGCAGTTTAACAAATTTACTTGAGCAAAACACTCAGGTATTAATATAAATTGATAATAATAAGGGATTCTCGGTTTGGCAAAATCATTATTTAGTCAGCGCCTTAAGAGTTTTTTAAAGGCGTTTGGGCTCATAGTACTTTTTGGTATCGCAAATCAGACGTTTGCAGTAGTGTCACCCCACTTAAAAACAGAATTTCCAGCAACGTATTACCTACCTACAGATACAAAATTTGACCCCGCAGTACCTACTCCTGAAGCGTTTTTGGGTTATGGTGTCGGGAAATGGCATATTCGTCATGATCAGCTTGTCGCCTATATGTATAAGCTAGCGGAAACATCTGACCGCGTGACAATCGAAGTGACAGGCTATTCCCACCAAGATAAACCTTTATTGCTTTTAACTATTGCTGATCCCGATAGAAAAGACAGTGTTGAATCGCTTCGCCAAGCTCATATAGAGAATATTAAAAAACAACGCCAGCCGAAAAGTGATGCGCCCTTGTTTATGTATATGGGGTACAGTATTCATGGAAACGAGCCTTCGGGTAGTAACGCGGCTTTGTTACTAGGGTATTACTTAGCTGCTGGCGACGATAAACGTATCGATGCATTATTAAAAAACACGGTTATTCTATTAGACCCAGCATTAAACCCTGATGGCTTGTCCCGTTATTCTCATTGGGCAAACATGCATAAGGGCTATCAACTCAGCCGTTCTCGTTACCATAGAGAGCACAAAGAGAATTGGCCTTCAGCAAGAACGAACTATTACTGGTTTGATTTAAACCGTGATTGGTTGCTATTGAGTCACCCTGAATCAGATGCGCGTATAGAGCAGTTTCATCATTGGCGTCCTCATGTATTGACCGACTTTCATGAGATGGGGACTGATGGAACTTACTTTTTTCAACCAGGTGTACCGTCTAGAAAAAACCCACTGACTTCCAATGACAATGTTGCGTTAACACAAACCTTAGCTCATTATCATGCTGATGCTTTTGACAAAGATAATCAGCTTTATTTTACTGAAGAAGGTTTTGACGATTTCTACTATGGAAAAGGCTCAACCTACCCTGATGCACACGGTAGCGTGGGTATTTTATTTGAACAAGCCCGAGTAAGAGGGCATGTTCAAGAATCTATCAATGGCGACTTAACGTTCACCCGTTCTATTTTAAATCACATCACAACGTCGTTTAGTACATTGGATGGCTCATTAGAAAACAGACGTGCGCTGTTGGATTACCAAGTTAGTTTCGCTGAGCAAACCAAGCAACTAGTGCAAAAAGACGAAGTTGCGGGAGTGTTACTTAAACAGCCTAAAGATATTTTCCGTTTTGATGCCATGTTAGATAAGTTAGATGCTCATCAAATTCAATATTCGGTGGTGACAAAAGACGTTGATGTTGCAGGTTTAAGGGTTGAGAAGAACAAGGGTGTATTTGTATCTTATGATCAAGCACAATACCGGTTGATTAAATCTATCTTTTCCCAGCGAACCTCATTTCCAGATAATACCTTTTATGACGTGTCTAATTGGAATATGCCGCTAGCATTTGATATCGACTATACCTCGCTTAAACAAAGCGAATCTAAAAAATTAACCTTAAGTAAAAAGCGTGAAAAGCTAACCAAAATCGAATCTGTTCGGCCCGACGTTGGTGGTGTGGCTTTAGCGTTTGACTGGTATCATTATCAAGCACCTGCGTTAGCTAATCGATTATTGCAAAAAGGCTTTAAACTGCGCATTGCAGGTAAACCCTTTACGGCAAACATCAATGGCGATACCCGAGATTTCGAGTCCGGTACTGTGGTGCTTCCGAAAGCGTTCAACGGCGACTTATTAGAAGAAGCCTTTGCCATTGCAAAAGAATTTTCTATTCCCCTATGGTCAATTAAGTCTGGACTGACACCTAAAGGTATAGACTTAGGTAGCCGCAATATGGTGCCAGTGAGACAGCCTCGTATATTGCTCATTGGTGGTGAAGGTACATCTGAATATGAAGTTGGTGAAGTTTGGCACTATTTTGATACTCGGGTTGGAATACCTATTACGCTTATTGATCAAGAAGAGCTAGCCAGCGTTAACTTAAGTGAATTTTCACATATTGTTGCGGCCAGCGGTCGTTACCGTGAGTGGGATGAAAGAGCAAATACATCTGTTGGGAAATGGTTAGAAAATGGCGGCACCTTAATTGGTCAGAAATCAGCTATTCGATGGTTTGAAAGCCAAGATTGGCTTGATGCATCTATATTACGTACCAGAGATATTGACGCACAGTTTGAAGAAGAACAATTAGCCTATGCTGATGCTGATAAATTGGCATCTAAGAAACGTATTTCTGGCTCGGCTTATAAGGCGACGGTAGATTTATCTCATCCTTTATTTTTTGGCTTGGAAAATAATTCATTACCTTTATTCAAAACATCAAATATGATTGTTGAACATACCGGTAGTCCATTTGATACCTTAGCTGTCTACGATGATAACCCCTTAGTGGGTGGGTACACGTCAAAAGAATTGACCGAGATGATCAGTGGCAGCGCAGCTATTATCGTACAAAGAAAAGGACGAGGACGTGTAATTAGCTT
Source organism: Alteromonas sp. 5E99-2 (assembly GCF_017368475.1). Taxonomy (GTDB): domain Bacteria; phylum Pseudomonadota; class Gammaproteobacteria; order Enterobacterales; family Alteromonadaceae; genus Alteromonas_F. The sequence continues at coordinate 350,635 of NZ_JAFNJE010000002.1, read as the reverse complement.
TGTTGATAATGTGAATTTTAGAGGCTATTGGTACGGTACGAGTAAGCTAATGGGGAATGCTATTTTTATGTCAAACTTGATGGATTGATACCATCAAGGGATGTCATACCCATACACCAAACAGAAATGCGCAAGTCTGGATTATACTGCCGCAGTGCCTTAATTGCACTGCGCATTGTACTTCCAGTCGTTATAACGTCGTCGACTAAAGCAACATGAGTTAATCTTGGTTTATTAGAAGAGCAATAAAAACCATGGTGTTTGTCTATGCGCTTTGTTCTTGATAGATGATGTTGACTTGTTGCTGTTAGGCCTACTTTTAAATAGTTGTTTAACAGCGGTATATTTAATTTTTTTCCTAACATTTGAGATAAAATACTAGGGGTGTTGTAGCCTCTGCACATGCTTTTCCACCAACTCGATGGCATAGGTATTATTACGCTGGGTAAATCATGTGTAGGTAACGCATATCGAATGAAGCCGTGAGATAATAAGCGGCAAAACCCCACTCGTTGTTTAAACTTAATTAAGTGAATTAAGGTATCGATTGGCCACTGATACCAACCCAATACAGTTATATTATTTGCGGCAACGATGGTTTGCATGTCGACTAATAGCGGGTGAGAAGGCGACGGTGGGGACTTAATTGATATTACAATGTCCTTACTACACGTAACACAAAGAACAGCACTACTGCGTTGTTTACACATAATACATGATTGATTTAACACTAAGCTCGTCCTAGTCATGCAGGAGATTGGATATATTATGGTTCAGGATACATTGACAAAATCACTGAAAATACGCAGCTTTGGATCGGGATCGGGATCGGATCTGGTGTTACTCCATGGCTGGGGAATGAATTCAGGTGCATTTGAACAATGGATCGAACTACTGACACCAAACTATAAAGTTACCTTAGTTGACCTTCCTGGTTTCGGTATTAATCATGAAGTGTTACCAGAAACTTATACATTGCAGTCGGTTTGTGACTTGGTCGAACCGGCTATACCTAGTAATGCGGTTTTATTAGGGTGGAGTTTAGGTGGGTTAGTTGCTCAGCAATTAGCAATTCAGCTTGGGGCTGCAATTAAAGGGTTGGTCACAATAGGATCGTCGCCTTGCTTTGTTCAAAATGAGAATTGGACTGGCATAAAAAAAGATGTGCTAAGCATGTTTGTGAAACAGCTAGATATTAGTTATGAAAAAACCTTAGAGCGATTTTTAGCAATTCAAGCTATGGGAAGTGATAATGCTAGAGTGGAAGCGAGGCTCTTAAAAAAAGCGATTACGCAGTTTCCTTCGCCAGCAAGTAAAGCGTTGCATGGTGGTTTAGACATACTTGCCAAGAGCGATTTAAGATGCGAACTAGGGCGTATTATTACGCCAACATTGCGCCTTTACGGTAAACTTGATTCAATTGTGCCAATTGCCGCGGCTGATGCTATTCAGCAGCTTCAGTTGCAATCGCAGAGCATTGTTATACCTTCGGCAGCTCATGGGCCCTTTATTTCTCACCCAGAAGAAACCGCACATTTTGTGCATCAATTTGTCGGCGGTTTACACCGCAGTTCAACATCATAATGAAAACTATTTTTCATTTTGCTGTGTCGAGCATAGATAGCAGTGCGCTTTCAAATATATCCCCCTCCCATATCGAAGAAGTCTTACGCACTACAGCTGGAGTTAATTTCCATCGGGGTAATGCGTTTTGATTGGCAGTTGACCTCAAAGCCCAATATCAATACTGAATTGGGATGTTACTAGTCCACTTTCTTTGGTGGCCACTGTGGTCAATGTATTTGACCGCGGCTATGTGAGAAGAGCGGATTTTACTAGCTTTGCAGCCGATTGTTATTTGCCTGTGCAGGATAGAATTTTCGGGCTGACGGTAAAGTACAGCTATTGAATAAAAATAATTGATATAGGTAAGGCGATAGGTTGGCGAAATCTCAATTCATCTGCCATGCTCTTTAATCAAATATAAACATGTGTTTTTGGAGAGCAGCAATGCTAGTGTTGAAATCATCGCTTGAACAAACGAAACAAGAGCTGAGTGAGCAACAAAATATAAACAAAGAGTTGCAAGATAAAATTCGTAGTCTTGAATCGGAAAAACAAGTACTTGAAAATACATTAGCAAAAGAAGAGTCTAATCAAAATACTTTTGACAGAAATCCAATTCTCGACAATTTATTAGATTCGCTTTCTCAAGTTCAAAATATGAAAGACTCTATGAACCTAACATACCAGAATTTGGACTCTGGTAATGGTTCCGAGAATGATATTAGTGGTTTGTTCTCGCAGTCAGGCTCTTCATTGCAAGAAATCACAAAAAATATGGAGCAACTCAGCTCTAGAATGACCCACATGAGTGATAGTATTTCTGGGCTGAGTGAAACAGCTGACAATATTAATAAATTTGTTAGCACGATAACGAGCATTTCAGATCAGACTAACTTATTGGCATTGAATGCCGCTATCGAAGCTGCTCGTGCTGGGGATGCTGGACGAGGATTTAGTGTTGTTGCTGATGAAGTCCGTGCCTTAGCGACAGAAACCAATACATCGGCAAGTGAAGTTGCTGACTTAGTTCAGAAAATTATTCAATCTACTCGTGAAGCGGTTGATGCAGTTGGTGAACTTAAAAACAACAACGAGCATTTATCTGAGGGTGTTCAAACCTTGAATACCAGCTATGACGAAATCGTAAATCGCTGTGGCACTATGCAAGATAAACTATCTAGCTCTTCTCTTAGCTCATTTATTCAAGTTGTTAAGTTGGATCACTTGGCATGGAAATCATCTATATATGCTGCTGCTTGTGGTAAAGCCAATATACCTTCTGAAGATATGTTTGAAGTTTCATCTTCACGCCTTGGGAGTTGGATATCCGAGCAATCAGGGAAGCCTATTTCATCTAAACCAGCATTTAGAGAGGTATCGCAGCCTTATTCTCGTGTATTGCAAGAAGGCCGAAATGCTATCAATGAGTTACAAGCAAGTAATCAAAATGCTATGTCAAAATCTCTTACTAGCATGGAAAATACCAGTAATACATTCATGTCAGTCTTAGACAGATTAGCCTCAGAAGTACATTAAACACGATTACTAACTAGATTTTTTCAGCTCTACTACATCGGCACTTTCATCTTCAAGTACACTTGACGCTGAAGTGCCTTTTAGAATTTTACTTACACCAGTTCTATTTTTTGACAACATTACCGTTAACGATTCGGCAATACTCTCATCTAAAGAAATACCTTTAGCTTCAATGAATTCAGCTAGCCCATCTGCAATATCGAGCATTTTGTCATATTGGTCAGCAGCTTTTTTATCGGTGGTTACCAATTTTTCTACCCCTTTATGCATTACAACGTATTGAGTTACAATTGCCATGTTTGCTCTCCTGATTGAGTAAGAAAGGTTAGAATAACACTTTTAGTGTATAAATATACAGTGTTTTAGTGTTATTAGTATGTAAGTCCTTTTAAACCTCTTTTACGCACTGTGTTGACCACTAAAATTAAACCGCTTAGTACGGTAAATAACCCTAACGATGCCATAAAAATAACCACAGGATTATTGAAATTTTCTCGCTCTTCATAATCCATTATATGTAACATCCAAAGAAAGTCGAATATGCGCCATAAATCAGTACGTACAGCAACTACCTTACCCATTACTACAGAAATATATAATCTGGTATTAAAGGTATCATCAAATTCAGCTTTCCATAACGGGAGCGCTCTACCACTAGTATCAGGTGCTTGTTGTCGAGTGGTGACTAGTTTTAAAAGACGTAGTTGGCCATCTCCTTTGTAAGCTGATAAAGCTAGGTGTTTGGCTTCGGTTTCTGTAATTTTAGGTAATTTTGTGCCCGTAATCGCATTGAGGTGAAAAGTGCTATCAGTAGTCTCAATACTATAAATAGGGGTTCTCAAACGACTTTTAAGGCTAATGGACTGTATGCCTGAATATTGCTTTATTAGCTCTGACATAGGTATTACATTGATGTTGGTAATAGCATGAGCTGGTGGCTCAGAAACGAGGTGTTGTCCTCTGATAGTTTGAATAGGAACTGCTGTCATGTACAAACCACTTATCATCCACATTAGTAGTTGAATGGCGACTACAGCACCAACGATTTTGTGGATTTGCCTAATTTTCTTTTGAAATTGCATTTATTGTTTTTCTATTTAAATGAAAGGGTAAAAGGAGATTATTGTAACTCAATTAGTTCACCGTTAAGTAAACCAACGTACTTAACATTTACATAAAAGTAGAATAACCACAATAGAGATATAGCATGTTAAACCTAAACACTATCAAGGGTGTTATCTTTGATTTAGACGGTACCTTGGTTAGTTCAAGCCTTAATTTTACTCAAATACGAAGAGATATTGGCTGTCCTCAGCATGTTGATATTTTAAGCTTTATTGAATCTTTGCCTGAAGAAGAGAAAGTTGAAGCTGAAGACATTGTTATCCAACATGAACTTAACGATGCAGGTAATGCTGAGTTGCTAAAAAACGGCAAGCGCATGTTAGATCAAGTACACGCTGCACAGCTGCCTATGGCGATTGTCACTCGGAATTGCCGTAGAGCTACCTATATAAAAATGGCGAATAATCATATTGACGTTCCACTTGTTATAACCCGAGAGGACGCTCCTGCAAAACCTGACCCCAGTGCCCTATTGGATATTGCCGCCCAATGGGGCATCCCTGTAGAAAATATACTGTATGTTGGGGACTATATCTATGATCAACAAGCAGCTGAAAGAGCAGGAATGAAGTGGGTTTTGGTAAATTCTAACTGAAATATAACATCTTCGTTTTTACTATTGAAAGGAAATTGATTGTCTATTAACCTAATTTCAAAGCTAGCTAATTTTGTATCAAAAACCAGCTAGCTTTGACTTTAATTGTAGCTAAATTATCTACGTTGGTTTTTTCTTCGGAATTAATGGTCGATGTGGCCTATCAGCGTCTTGTGCTAATGTCACCTCAAAAGGATTGTGCATATTATGGACGAAACTCATTGTATTTCCTTGCCCTCCTGTAACTTGCATTATTTCCGTTTTAGTCATAAAGGCTACGTATTGCTTTTTAGTGTTTTTCATAGGTTCTCCTTTTTTAAATTCGGTAAGAATTGTTAGTTATTTTCAAGAAATAAACTTTGATTTTCAGGACTAATATGTTTGAAATTGTGCGCAATTTGTTTTTTTTTACTGTTTTAATATCTTTTGTCTCAATTTCTGAAGTGAAATGTGATGAACGATTTGTGATTAACGGCATTAATGAAAAGTCAATTGGTTTAATAGGTGCTGCAGCTGAGTTTAATGGGACAATTTATCTTGGTGCTGAGAATGGTTTCTATCAGGTAAATGGAGATGTTGTTCAAAAGTTAGATTTGAATGACAGTTTATTAAAAGGAGGGTATGTATCAGCAATATTTCCAACAGAAACCAAATTGTATTTAACCATATATGGAAAGGGGGTTTTTGAATATGATTTATTAGATAGTCAATTCAAAAAATTACAGATTGACCACCCCTTTGAGCAGTATGCTTGGTCAATTGCGGTTAGTGAAAAGAAGTTAATAGTTTCTTACGTTACAAATGTCCTCGTTTTAGACCTAAATACCTATGAAGTTCAAAATTCATATTTAGCAGAAACGTATACACAAAGTGCTTCTAGTGCTTTCTTGAAAGTCTCTTCAGATAAAAATTACGCGTACACTGCATCTGAGACAGGGTTGTTGGTAATTAATTTGAGCAACGGGGCTGCAGAATATTACAAAATAAATGATTTGTTTCCAAAATTAACTGCTATTGATAGCTTTATTATTACGAATGATCACTTATTGGTTGCTGGGCAAGAAGGGCTTTACAAGTATTCCAAAGATTTTAGTAATTATGACTTTTTGAGTTTTAGTGAAAAACCTAACCAAGCTATTAGTGCCCTTATGGTTGACATAAACAATATTGTCTGGTTGGCCGCAGGTGGGTTATATAAAGAGAAGGCTGGGAGCTTAATTGAAACCGATTTATTGAGCCCTCATTTGGGCGCAAGTGAAATATCAATTGTATCAGATTTGTTTCAATTTTCTGACGGAAGAATCTTCATATCTTCTAGTCAGAAAGGTTTGATCAGTTTACCAAACACCAAAAGTTCAATTAAATATATTTCTTTGAATAATGTTGAATTCCCAAATACCCTTCTTTCATTAAGTAATTTGGATTCAGAAGTTGCTGTCGTGTCTAGCTATGATGGTTACTACGCTCTTTCTTTAGAGTCAGGCAGTTTGTCAATGATACGAAAATTTCGATTAGAAGAATCAAACTTACTTAATCTTAACGGCCAAATTTTAGATGTATCACACTGTAGCTTTTTGATAAGAGATACTCAGCAAAACTGGAAGTTAAATTTCAAAAATAAGCATAAATATTGTAGCAAAGGTTCACGAACATGGTCTGATAACTCTTATCAACTAGTATTCTATTCTCTAGCTGATAAGTTTTACATTGATATATTTGATTTGGATGGGAAGTTTGTCGATTCTCGGCAAGTCCCATCAGACATTTACATCGCAAAATTAATGGGAAACAGCAATTTAGTAGCTGTTAGCTTAGATCAAGAGCTTTTAGTTGAAAGTAAAGGAATCTGGAATAGGCGTCCACTAGACTTTGATAGCAAACTGGAGTTTCCATGCGTAGAGGCCTACCAAAATTCACTATACGTCTGTACATCTGGGTATGGATTACAGCATGCTAAGATGGCACTAGAAGAGCCTTTAATTGAAGTTAAAACTAACTTAAATTCTGATTTTATTCGAGATATAAAAATCGTAGATGAGCATTTATTAATCGTCTCTAACAAAGGCATGGAGCTATACGACATGATTTCGGCTTCATCTTATTTTGTTGGAAAAAATTATGGTATTTTCGACAGAGATTTTAACTTCAGCGGCCTGAATTTTATTGGTAATAATAAGTTAATTGTGAGAGGCGACAACTCAACATATTTACTTGAATCAAGTTCATTTATTCATGAAGTGAAAAGTCACTTACTTCAACCTAAAGAAATTAAGTTTTTGTATATCGATGTGGACGGAGTAATAAATAGAGCGATTTCTTTTGTCAAGAATTCCTTAATTGTGTCCAGTGAATTTGACACTCTGAGAGCATATGTCGCAATAAACGAAGCTGGGAATGAAAACTCTTACGACTTCGAATACAAAGTAGACGATTCAGATTGGGTGACAATGGTAGGATCGCATGGCCTGATAGATTTATCTGATCTTGGCTATGGTTCCCATAAACTGCTAGTGAGAAGTAAGCCGAAAAATGGCATTAGTAGCCCCTCTAATAATGAACTTAACTTTACGATTCAATATCCATTTTATTTAACTCAGACGGCAAAACTACTCTATTTGCTGTCATTTATTTTGTTAATGGTTGCCGCTGTTTCAGGTGTTCGAAAATATCGAGCTTTCCGAATATCGGAAAATGAACAACGCGTCAAAACTAATTTGTCATCGTTAAAAAATAGCAGTGAAATGATGGAGAAAGCATTGAAAAGTAAGGCTGAAGCTATTACTAGAATTTCTCATGAAGTCCGTACTCCACTGATGTTGATAACTGAACCCTTGAAGCAAATTGCTGAAAAAGTCAGTAACCCAGATATTTTAAATGACATCTCGTTGATAGAAAGAAACGCGAGCCGAGTTTCTTCTTTAATTGATCAATTATTGGAATTGGAAAGGCTGGGTAATCTCAGAGAAATTTCTATTCATCATTACGACATTGAAGAGTCGTGCATTTACCTTATTGAAAGTATTCGTCCTTTGGCCGAGCAAAAGAGCCAACGTTTTAAATTGAAACTTAAAGCGAAAGGGGAGATTTATCTTATTCAAGATACACTCCAACAAGTGTTTTATAACTTGTTGTCCAATGCTATTAAGTATTCAGAAAATGGCGAAGAAATTCGCATCGACACTTTTATTGATAGCGATGTATTGATCATAAATATAAAAGACAATGGGCCAGGTTTTACTGAACAGGAACAAAAAGATATTTTTGAACGCTTCATGAGGCTAGATAACGCAAAAAATGAACAAGGGGTGGGATTAGGGCTTTCTTTACTTAGGCAGTTAATCAAAGCTAATTCTGGCTATATTGAGGTCGCTAGTAAAGTAGGAAGTGGTGCGTGTTTTACAGTTCGCTTACCTCTTAAATTAAATCTAGAAAATGAATTTGCTGCAACTCCCAAAATAGCAAAATACCAAGAAACAGCAAGCTTACTGAATACTCAGCCAGTAGATAAGGAACTTCCCCCATTACTTATTGTAGAAGACAATATAGAGCTACAAACTCGTTTGAAAGACTTGTTTAAAGATACGTTTTTGTGCTTTTCTGCCAAAAATGCCAGTGAGGCGTTGCGTATTGCTCGTACAGTGATGCCGAAAATTATGATTAGCGATCACTCTATGCAGGGTATGACAGGGCTAGAGTTGATTGAAGTGTTAAGAAACGACCCTATACATGAACATATGATCATATATATGTGTTCGGCTCTTCGCGATTCGAATATTGTGAGGCAAGCCCATGATCTTAAAGTTGAAGATTTCATATTAAAGCCTTTTGATTTCAATTTGTTTAAGCAAAAAGTGGTCAATAGATACACTGCTTTAAACACAAGTGCTAATTCTGTAGATACGGTTTCTTCGTTTTTCCTCGGGTTGACGCCAAAATTAGAAAGTGAGAAAGATCAGCAATTTTATTTGAATTTAAAAGATTGCTTAGCTGCCAAATATTCAGATTCGGAATTCACTAGAGAAAACTGTGCAAATGCTTTATTTGTTAGTGAAAGGCAGCTAAATAGAAAGTTAAAAATGATTTTAAATTTATCGTTTAGCGAAGTGATTAAGCAATACCGGATTGATATTGCTAAACAATTATTGAATGAAGGAAAGAATGTTACCGACACGGCATACGATTGTGGTTTTAACAATCCTTCCTATTTTAGCACTGCGTTTAAATCGGAAGTGGGTATGGCTCCTTCTGAATATATTAAACGTTGATTATATTATTCAACACCGCTGATTATTTGAACTTGAGCAATATCAGTATCGCCTTTAATGACTTTGAAAATGGCATCTTGTACTAAGGTGCGCATACCATCCTGCATTGCTTGTTGTTTCATTTCTGAAACAGAGCCTTCCTTATAAACCAAACTCCTTAGTTCAGGGGTCATTCCCAATAGCTCGTGTACGCCAGTCCTCCCCTTATACCCTGTTCTTCCGCAATCATCACAGCCTTTAGAGCGGTTTAAGATTAGTGGACTTTCTAAATTAAGTTCACCAATATAGGCTTCTCCATACTGCCTACGAATAAATGCCTCTTCATCAGGAGATGCGGTGTATTGTTCTTTGCAACTCTTGCATAAGGTGCGGATAAGACGCTGGGCAAGTATTCCCACACATGCGTCTGAAAAGTTCACAGGGTCAAGGCCTAAATCTAACAATCGAGTAATTGTTTCAGGGGCCGAGTTAGTATGAAGAGTGGATAACACTAAGTGACCAGTGAGTGAAGCCTCTACGCCAGCATGAGCCGTTTCTTTATCACGCATTTCACCAATGAGGATTATATCCGGGTCAGCACGTAAAAATGCTCGCAAGGCGTTAGCAAAGGTAAAACCAATTTTGGGACTAACCTGAACTTGTTGTAAACCGGGTTGAGTGATTTCCACTGGATCTTCAGCTGTCCATATTTTTTTCTCTGGGGTATTCAAATACCCTAAAATAGCATGGAGAGTTGTCGTTTTACCTGAACCTGTAGGGCCTACCACTAAAAGAATACCGTGTGGTTTTTTAATCATAGATTCTAAACGTTCTAGATTACTTTGAGCTAAGTTCATTTTTTCTATGGGCATGGCGCCACCAGAGGCGAGTAAGCGCATAACAACGCCTTCACCAGCAACTGTGGGTACGGATGCTACCCGTACTTCTACGAGCTGGCCGCTCGCTTTAAACGCAAGTTTACCATCTTGTGGAATCCGCTTTTCTGCAATATTTAGGTTGGCCATTATTTTGATGCGAGCAATAACGGCGCTGTGATGAGAATTAGGAACTTGGTTTATGTCTCTGCATACGCCATCGACTCTCATGCGAACTCTGGTAGGGGCGTTTTTTTCAGGATCGATGTGTATGTCTGACGCATTTAAACGTTTTGCATCGTGTAAAATACGGCTTACTAATCTAACGATAGCGGGTGCATCATCTGATAATTCATCTGTATGTTCGTCGTCTTCTTCAGTAGAAATTGTCATCTCGTCGAGAATTTCGTTCATTTCTCCTGGAGTGTTACCTGCATTCCCACCTAGGTACTGGAATATATGGTTAGGCAAGCCTACTGCAATTTCATATACGTCAATACCTAAGGCGCTTTCTATTTCCATTAGTAAAGCGGCATTATTTGGCTCTACCATTAACACTATGGGGTTGTCGTTCGCATCTGCTATTACCGCAACATGATTGCGTTTTAGGTAAGATTCGTTCAACTTACTATCGCTTTGGAAAATATGATATTTCTCGGGTAAAAACGAAATATAAGGAACTTGGTAGTGAACAGACAACGCTGAACCTATGTGGTTTTCGCTTATTCTATGTTCTGATATTAGTCGTTGGATAAGAGTTTTGGTTTCTGCACTGGACTCGATAAGCTCATCGAGAGATTTTTGTTCTAGTTTATTTTTGTGAACTAAGTAATCAAAAGGGTTGTTTGTGCCGCCTAATTCATAGCGAAATTTATTACCTAATATTTGTGTTAATTCATGCGCAAGCTTTAGATCACCGTCGTTAAATTCTTCAGATGAGTTTGAAGCGCCCTTATTGATGATTTGAATAACACCCATTAATACTCCAGCATTTAAAATGGGCAGACATAAAATATTTCGTGTTTTGAAATTGTTGCTTTTGTCAAAATGTTGGTTGAACTGTAACCGCGGATGAATAGAGGTTAGTAATTCTTTATTATACGGGTCAGACACAATTAATGACTTTTGTGATAACGCAACATAACCCGCTACTGACATTGGGCTGATGGGGACCTTTATTTCTACTGTTTCTGTTCCTGTTTTGAAACGAGCTACTAAGTCTTGATGTTGTCGTCTTCTTTGAAAAATACTTAAGCGTTCAGCGCTAAATAAATCGAGAATTACTGATTCTAAATCACTATATATATCAATTAATGGAGCATCTTGATCTAGCAGTCGAGTAACTTGAGTTAACAGCTGTTGGATGGAGGATTCTGAATTCATAGTTAACCATAAAAAACGCTTTTAAATTAGTCTACATCAAACTTTGTGGTTATCCCAGTGAAGTGAAATTCACAATGTTGTAACGGGCTAAAAACAGACCTAAAATTATACTAATTAACCGAACTAAATCACCTGTCCAAGTATAGTGTTTTAGATTTGGGTAATCTTCGGCTATATGTGTTTTTTTTGTATTCTATATTATTATAATGTTACAAGGTTGATAGCATTTGAGGACATGAGTCTGCTAGTATCTATGGGATACAAGATATATAAGAATCGTTATCTTTTAGATTTAAAATAAAAACTACAAACCATATACCTAATTTTTACGTATAAAAGTGAAATCAAAATTATGGCTGCCAATTTTACGGGAGATAAAATATGAAGCATATTCTTTCAGGTGTTGCGAAATTTCAAAGAGAAGTTTATCCAGATAAAGAAGTACGATTCAAGAAACTAGCCACGGGGCAGAACCCAGAAGTATTGTTCATTACATGTGCCGATTCCCGTATTGACCCTAATATGGTGACTCAAACTGAGCCTGGAGAACTATTTATTTGTCGTAACGCAGGTAATGTTGTTCCACCTCATAGTAATCAAACTGGCGGTATGACTGCGTCAATTGAATTTGCTGTGGAAGCTTTGGGTATCGAGCATATTGTTGTTTGTGGTCATACAGACTGTGGAGCAATGAAAGGCGCTATCAACTTAGATGCATTAAGTGATTTACCTCATGTAAAAGAGTGGTTGGGGCACTGCCGTGCTGCTACTGCGGTTGTAAAAGAGAAAAAAGGTGAAGTTACCGCTGAGCACTTAAGTGAAGTCACAGATGAAAATGTTATTTTACAATTACAACATCTAAAAACACATCCGGCAGTAGCTGCGAAAATGGCAACAGGACACGTTGAGCTACACGGTTGGGTGTATAACATAGAAACCGGTGGAATCATGTGTTTAGATGAGAAAACAAGAGAGTTTACTCCTATCGATGAGCGATATGCTGACGCTATTTTCGATAAACCCGCAGCCGTTATTTAACAAGGTACATTCATGCTAAAACTAAACACATCAAATTTACGAGGCGATATTACTGGCGGTATAACCGCGGGTATTGTTGCTTTGCCTCTTGCCCTAGCCTTGGGTGTTGCATCAGGGCTTGGTCCAATGGCCGGTATGTATGGTGCAATTGCAGTTGGTTTTTTTGCGGCGCTATTCGGCGGCACACCTTCTCAAATTTCTGGTCCTACAGGACCTATGGTCGTTGTACTAGCGGGTTTGTTCGCAAGCCTATCTGGCAGTGTTGAATTAGTTTTCACTGCGGTAATGCTAGCGGGTGTCTTACAAATAGTATTTGGCGTATTGGGAATAGGACAATTTATTCGTTTAGTGCCTTATCCTGTTATCTCGGGCTTTATGAGTGGCATTGGTGCCATTATCATCATTCTACAAATTGGCCGGTTGATGGGCCATGAAACTCCTGGAGATCCTGTTGGGGCTCTTGTTTATCTACCTACGGCACTCGCAGACATTAACTTTCTAACGCTTATTCTAGGGGTTGGTACCTTGGTTATTGCCTATAAATGGCCTCCAAGTATTGGTAAATACGTTCCAGGAGCACTTGCAGCTCTAATCATAGGAACTGTTGTCAGCTTATTTGTGGGTGACCTACCTGTTTTAGGTAATATTCCTACAGGCTTACCTTCGTTGCGTATGCCAGTCTTTGACCAATCAACGTTGTTTATTGTTGTTGAAGCGGCGATAGTGCTTGCTGTCTTAGGGTCCATTGATAGCTTGCTAACTTCGCTAGTTGCAGACAACATGACTCGAACTCGTCACAACAGTAACAAAGAGCTCATTGGCCAAGGTATTGGTAATACTGTTGCTGGTTTAATTGGCGGTATCGCCGGAGCCGGCGCAACGATGAGAACAGTAGTGAATATTCGCTCTGGTGGTAAAGATAGAATTTCAGGAATGGTTCACGCTGGAGTATTGCTAGCCATAGTACTTGGTCTTGGCTCACTTGCTGCGCATATTCCTCATGCCGTGTTAGCCGGTATATTAGTTAAAGTCGGCTTAGACATTATTGATTGGAGTTATTTAAAACATGCACATCGTGGTCCTCGCTGGGATTTGATACTGATGGTTATAGTGCTTGGGATGACTGTTTTCGTTGACTTAATTAGTGCTGTTGTTGTCGGTGTTGTTCTTGCGGCACTGGCATTTGTTAAACAAGTTGCAGAAACCCAACTAAATGCGATTAAAAATATACCAGACCATCTAGACAGTGAAGAAGAGCAAGCATTACTGGAAAAAGGGCATGGTAAGATACGCGTGTTTGATTTTGGTGGCCCTTTAAGCTTTGGTGCTGCAGCTGATGTTGGGCATCAGGTGCGTGAAAAAGTTAAACATGGCACTGAAATTTTAATTTTAGATTTTGAACGCGTCCCTTTCATGGATGTATCGGCCGCTAGAGCAGTTGAAACCATTGCTATAGACGCCAATGCGAGTGGTAAAAAATTATATTTGTCTGCGGTTCAACCTAAAGTAGCTGAAGTTTTAAAGGGCTTAGACGTGATAGATCACTATAAGCCTGAAGCTGTATTTGAAAACCGTTTAGACGCGCTGACAGCTGCCGCAGAAGTGATTTCTAGTAATAATTAATGCAGAGTTTGTTCATTCAAATGAGTTAATACTAAAAGCGAGTTCACATGAACTCGCTTTTTTATTGCTATAAGTAAATAAAACTTTAATAAAGCAATTGCGTTAGTCTTGTAATTGTGTATAATTTGCGCCGAATTATCTAAGGGATATCGAATCGAACCCTTAGATAAATAAATAGAAGGGTTATTTAACCGCGTTTTCACTGCTTTTAGGGGAAATGCCAAAACTGGGGCTTTATGCTTACAGTGGGTGAGTTAAAAACACGAACAAGATTCCAATAAGGAATCATCGGTTTACGCACATCTTTTCATCCTTTTCCAATAGGAAGTGGGAATGAGAAGGTGAATTTTTTTGTTCTTTCGATTGGAGCTTAATCGATGGCTAATCAAAGAATTCGTATTCGCTTAAAAGCATTTGATCACAAGTTGATCGATCAATCAACGGCTGAAATCGTTGAAACGGCGAAACGTACTGGTGCTCAGGTCAGTGGTCCTATTCCTTTGCCTACGCGCAAAGAGCGCTACACTGTGTTAGTTTCTCCGCACGTTAATAAAGACGCGCGTGATCAATATGAAATTCGCACTCACAAGCGTTTAGTCGACATTATCGAACCAACTGATAAAACAGTTGATGCGTTAATGCGTCTGGACTTGGCTGCCGGTGTTGATGTTCAAATCAGCTTGGGCTAACTAGAGAGGGTTATAACAATGGCGATTGGTCTAGTCGGTCGTAAAGTAGGTATGACTCGCATCTTCACTGAAGATGGTGTTTCTATCCCTGTGACTGTTATTGAAGCTACCCCAAACCGTGTTACCCAGTTACGCACTGAGGAAACAGACGGTTATCGCGCGCTTCAGGTAACTTCAGGCACTAAAAAAGCGAACCGTGTTAACAAACCAGAAGCTGGGCATTTTGCCAAAGCGGGTGTTGAAGCGGGTCGTGGTCTGTGGGAATTCCGCTTAGAAGACAACGAAGGTACCGATATTGAAGTAGGCAGTGAAATTACTGTTGAAATCTTTAACGATACTAAAAAAATTGACGTAACAGGTACGTCAAAGGGTAAAGGTTTTGCTGGTGCAATCAAACGTTGGAATTTCAGTTCACAACGTATGACTCACGGTAACTCACTATCTCACCGTGCTCCAGGTTCAATTGGTCAAAACCAATCACCTGGTAAAGTATTCAAAGGTAAGAAAATGGCTGGTCAGCTTGGTAACAAGCAAATCACCACTCAATCTTTGGATGTGGTACGCGTTGATGTAGAAAACGGCCTTATCTTAGTGAAAGGTGCCGTACCTGGCGCAACTGGTGGCGACGTTATCGTCAAGCCAGCTGTAAAATCTTAACGTCTAAGGAGTAACTGATGGAATTGACATTGAAAGATGCGCAAGGCGCACTTGAAGTTTCTGAAGCGACCTTTGGACGTGAATTCAACGAAGCACTTGTTCATCAAGTAGTAGTTGCATTCAGCGCCGGTGCTCGCCAAGGCACTAAAGCGCAGAAAACGCGTTCAGAAGTACGTGGTGGTGGTAAGAAACCATGGCGTCAGAAAGGTACGGGTCGCGCTCGTGCAGGTACTATCCGTAGCCCAATCTGGGTTGGCGGTGGCCGTGCATTTGCTGCTAAGCCTCGTAGCTTCGAGCAAAAAGTAAATAAAAAAATGTACCGTGGTGCTATTAAAAGCATTCTTTCTGAGCTTGTTCGTCAAGAACGCTTAGTAGTTGTTGAAAGCTTCGCAGTAGAAACACCTAAAACTAAAGCTCTTTTGGGCAAGCTTAACGAACTTGAGCTTAACGATGTATTAATCGTAACCCCAGAAGTAGACGAGAACTTGTTCTTGGCTACACGCAACTTGTATAAAGTTGATGTGCGCGATGTTGCAGGTATCGACCCGGTAAGCCTAATTGCATTCGAAAAAGTGTTAATCACTAAAGAAGCAATTAAACAACTAGAGGAGGCGTTAGCATGAATGAAGAACGTCTACTAAAAGTGTTGCTAGCACCACATGTGTCTGAAAAATCGACCATGGCTGCTGAAAACAACAACACAGTTGTATTCAAGGTATTGAAAGACGCCAATAAAGCTGAAATCAAAGCGGCAGTTGAAAAATTGTTCGAGGTTGAAGTAGAAGGTGTACGTACTGTGAACATTAAGGGTAAAACCAAACGTCACGGTGCGACTTTCGGTAAGCGTAACGACCTTAAGAAAGCGTATGTCATTCTTAAAGAAGGTCAGGACATCGACTTTGTCGGTGGCGCTGAGTAAGAAGGGGATTAGAAATGCCATTAATGAAAGCTAAGCCAACTTCTGCCGGACGTCGTCATGTTGTTCAGGTTGTAAATCCTGATCTACATAAAGGCGCGCCTTATGCTCCGTTGCTTGAAAAAAGCAGCAAGTCTGGTGGTCGTAATAACAACGGTCGTATTACAGTTCGTCATATCGGTGGTGGTCATAAACATCATTACCGTGTTATCGACTTCAAACGCAACAAAGATGGCATTCCAGCCAAAATTGAGCGTCTTGAATACGATCCAAACCGTTCAGCAAATATTGCGTTAGTACTTTACGCAGACGGTGAACGTCGCTATATGCTTGCTCCTAAAGGTGCTCAAGCAGGTGATGCAATCCAGTCTGGTGCAGATGCACCAATCAAAGCAGGTAATGCAATGCCAATGCGCAACATTCCTGTAGGTACTGTTATTCACGCAATTGAAATGAAGCCTGGTAAAGGTGCGCAAATCGCACGTTCTGCTGGTGCTTACGCGCAAATTCTAGCGCGTGATGGAAACTACGTGACGCTGCGTCTTCGCTCAGGCGAAATGCGTAAAGTTTTATCTGACTGCCGTGCAACTATCGGTGAAGTGGGTAATGCTGAACACATGCTGCGTTCTTTGGGTAAAGCTGGTGCTAATCGCTGGCGTGGTATTCGTCCTACAGTTCGTGGTGTTGCCATGAACCCGGTCGATCACCCGCACGGTGGTGGTGAAGGTCGTACTTCTGGTGGTCGTCATCCTGTGACACCATGGGGTGTACCGACTAAAGGCAAGAAAACCCGTAGCAACAAGCGTACTGATAAACTTATCGTACGTCGTCGTAACAAATAATAGCGAGGATTCACCATGCCACGTTCTCTCAAGAAAGGTCCTTTTATTGACCTGCACTTGCTGAAGAAGGTAGAGGCTGCAGTGGAAAAAGGCGACAAGAAGCCAATTAAAACTTGGTCTCGTCGTTCTATGATCATCCCAGATATGATTGGGTTGACCATTGCAGTCCATAACGGTCGCCAGCACGTACCTGTGTTCGTTTCTGACGAAATGGTTGGCCATAAGTTGGGCGAATTCGCACCGACGCGCACTTATCGCGGCCATGTCGCAGATAAGAAAGCTAAACGATAAGGGGAAAAAGATGGAAGCATTAGCTAAACACCGTTTTGCCCGCACGTCAGCTCAAAAAGCACGTTTGGTTGCGGATCAAATTCGCGGATTACACGTTGAAAAAGCCCTAGAGGTTTTAACGTACAGCCCTAAGAAAAGTGCCACTCTAGTGAAGAAAGTTTTAGAGTCTGCGATTGCAAATGCAGAGCACAACGAAGGCGCTGACATCGACGAGTTACGCGTTGCCAAAATCTATGTAGATGAAGGTCCTACGATGAAGCGTATCAAGACACGTGCTAAAGGCCGTGCTGATCGTATATTCAAGCGTAGCAGCCACATCACAGTAGTTGTAGCAGACCAGGAGTAGAAAATGGGACAGAAGGTACATCCTACAGGCATACGCCTAGGTATCAGCAAACCATGGACATCTACCTGGTACGCGAATACTGCAGACTATGCGGATAATTTATATAACGATCATCAAGTACGTCAGTACTTGACGAAACAATTAAAGAACGCTTCTCTTTCTAAGATAGTAATCGAGCGTCCAGCTAAGAGCATCCGTGTGACTATTCACACTGCGCGCCCTGGTGTGGTAATCGGTAAGAAAGGTGAAGACGTTGAGAAGCTGCGCAACTATGTATCTAAGCTAGCCGGTGTGCCTGCTCAGATCAATATTGCTGAAGTTCGTAAGCCAGAGCTTGATGCTCAACTTGTTGCTGACGGTATTTCAAGCCAGCTAGAACGTCGTGTTATGTTCCGTCGTGCTATGAAGCGTGCGGTACAAAATGCAATGCGTTTAGGCGCTAAAGGTATCAAAGTTGAAGTTAGCGGCCGTTTAGGTGGAGCTGAGATTGCTCGTTCTGAATGGTATCGTGAAGGTCGTGTACCACTACACACTTTCCGTGCTGACATTGACTATGCGACTTCAGAAGCTGCAACGCAATACGGTATTATCGGCGTTAAAGTTTGGATCTTCAAAGGTGAAGTATTAGGCGGTCTACCTCTTCAACAAGAGCAGCCACCTACGCAACAACCTAAGAAGAAAGGCCGCAGCGGTAAGCGAGAGGGTTAATTATGTTACAACCTAAACGTATGAAATTCCGTAAGATGCACAAAGGTCGCAACCGCGGTATGGCTGCGGGAGCAACAGTTGCCTTTGGTACTTATGGTCTTAAAGCGACTGGCCGTGGTCGAATGACTGCGCGTCAAATCGAGGCTGCACGTCGTGCTATGACTCGTCACGTTAAGCGTCAAGGAAAAATCTGGATAAGAGTTTTCCCTGATAAGCCAATTACTGAAAAACCTTTGGAAGTTCGTCAAGGTAAAGGTAAGGGTAACGTTGAGTATTGGGTATGCCAAATTCAACCAGGCCGTGTGTTATATGAGATGGAAGGTGTTCCAGAATCATTAGCTCGCGAAGCGTTTGAATTAGCAGCGGCTAAACTGCCATTTAAAACAACCTTTGTAACTCGGACGGTGATGTAATGAACGCAACTGAACTGAAAGAAAAAAGCGTTGAAGAATTGAATGCAGAGCTACTTAACTTGCTTCGTGAACAGTTCAACTTACGCATGCAACACACCACTGGACAGCTTGAAAAAACTGACCAGCTTAGAAAGGTGCGTCGTACTATTGCGCGTGTAAAAACCATTCTGACCGAAAAGGCTAAAGGCTAATGACTGAACAGAAAATTCGTACAGTGCAGGGTCGTGTGGTAAGTAACAAAGGTGATAAGTCTATCACTGTTGTTATTGAGCGTTTTGTTAAGCACCCAATTTATGGGAAGTTTATTAAACGTTCTACAAAACTACATGCCCATGACGAAAACAATCAATGTAACCAAGGTGACTTAGTTTCATTGACAGAATGTCGTCCAATTTCTAAGACAAAAACTTGGAAATTAGTAGATGTTATAGAAAAAGGTGCTGAGTAATTACTCGACGCATTTTTCTTAAATGAATAAAAACCCGGCTTTTAGCCGGGTTTTTTGTTCCGTAAAAAAATCTATTTATCTTATCAATTTCATTTAATATATTGCATCAAACGATTATTTTTTAGAAGAAATGTCATTTTTTTGAACCTGTAAAAGCTAACACTGCACTAGTGACTTTTGCTTCCAAACGGCGTTTGTGCAAAATCGGCTCCGTGCAGCCTGCCGGTTGCTTCTTAACCTCAAATACCAAGTCACAAGCAGCTTGAATGTGCTCATTCAACTTATCATTTTGACTTGGTTTTGTGAATATGAACTAGTTCAGTATTAAACAAGATTCATTTGTTCTTTAGAATCTATACAACTGGGTCTTTCGAACATTCTATTTCGCCACTCTAAAAGTGCATTACAATCCTTTGGAATCATTACCTTTGGAAATGTTTCTGAAAAGTTCAATCCTGTGAATACGGTAATATCAGCCATCGAAAAGATATCGCCTGCAATATATTTGTTACTTTTTAATACATCATTAAAATAGCGCATACCTTGGAGTGTTTTTTCATAATGTAATTGTCCCCATTCTTTATTTTGCTTCCCTTCCACTTCAGGACCAAAACCTATGGTCGCGTGGTGGAAGTATGCACCAATGGCATCTACTATTTTTTGTTCTCCACGTCTTTGCATCATATGAATAACAGCTCGCTGTTCAGCTGACCGGCCGGTTAGATTAACCCCTTCAAATTGATGGTCTATGTATTCTGTTATTGCTGTACTTTCGGATATCGCAGTTCCATCTTTTAATACGATCAGTGGCACTGTTGCATTTGGGTTTATTTTTCTAAAGCCCTCTGTTCTATGCTCACCTTCCCAAAGGTTAACTTGAACGACTTTTATTTGATCAAATACACCTTTCTCTTTGAATGCAATGCGAATCCGGTCAGGATTTGGCAACCCTTTTGTGTCATAAAATGTAATCATTCCAAATCTCTCTAGCGTCTAATATTAAGCTAGATTTTATAGATCTAACAGCAGATACGACATTCTGAAAAATTGATATACAATTGTGCATAAATGCACAGGGTAGGTAAGAAATGAAAGCATCATGGGATTCCTTAAGACTCGTTTTAGCCATAGTTGATGGCAATGGTTTGTCAGGCGCTGCTAAGAAATTAGGTGTTCACCACGCCACTGTTTTAAGGCAATTGGACACACTAGAGCACCAAACAGGAGTTGTACTTTTTAATCGAAAATATAGTGGTTATACAGCAACTGTACAGGGTATGGCTTTAGCGAATAAAGCAAGAAAAATTGAACTAGATGTTGAACAAGCTTATCTAAAATTAGCAGGAGAAGATCTGCGTATATCGGGCACTATTCGCATTGCTACCTCAGATTTTTTAAGCCAAGCATTTCTAACAAAGGCCTTACTGCATTTATCACAGTCATACCCTGAAATTAATACAGAGATAAACGTATCATCACAGTTCGCTTCGTTAGGCAGAAGAGATGCTGACGTAGCCTTAAGGGCTATTTCTAAAAAGCCCGCAGGCCTAAAAGGAAAACAGCTCGCAACACTCAAATATGGGG
The DNA here is from genome assembly GCF_017368475.1 of Alteromonas sp. 5E99-2. Lineage (GTDB taxonomy): Bacteria > Pseudomonadota > Gammaproteobacteria > Enterobacterales > Alteromonadaceae > Alteromonas_F. The sequence goes on along the minus strand of NZ_JAFNJE010000002.1, from coordinate 329,756 downwards.
TCTATGTTCACAAAAGTATGATTCTCGACGCTAGTGATTTAAACAAGCTTAAATGGATTATCGATGACGAAACAATGATACAAAGTCAGCTGCACAAATGGATGTATGCTCTTATTGCTAAACCGACTATTACTCTGAGAGCCAACAGTACAATGGTGAAATACAGCGCGGTAAAACAAGGTATTGGCGCAAGTTTACTTCCCAGACTATTAGGAGATGCTGACGATGACTTAATATGCATTAGGTCTCAGGATACGTGGAGTCTAGATATTTGGTTCTTATCTCACAGTGATTTATATAATATGCAAAGAGTGAAAGCACTAGAAACGGCTTTATTCAAAACGATGCTACAGTAAACCCTTATAGCTAAATTAAAGAAAACTAAAAATTGCACCAAAATGGTAATGGTTAGAATATTAGTCAAAAAAATTTGCGTAGCAGAGACACGTCAAATACCCATGGTGACGCCCGACTTTTAGGAGTGCTGTAGAGATGGCTTACTCTTTCTATGACAGTTTTTTAATTAAATCTACCTATCGATAGATTGACACGATTAAGATTCTCACGTATGTTTTATCTACCTGTTGATAGGTGGTGGCAAATCGTCCCTAATAATTAAGGAATTAAATATGAAGATTGCGGCAGATTTTGAAAAACGTGAAGTTGTTCATAGTGAATCATTAGGTTGGATAAAATCCCCAATGGCGGGTGTTGACCGCCGCCCTCTAGATAGAATTGGTGGGGAAGTTGCAAGAGCAACAACAATTGTTCGCTACGCACCTGGCAGCCATTTCTCGTCTCATGTACACACAGGTGGAGAAGAATTCATCGTATTGGATGGTGTATTTCAGGACGAACATGGAGACTTTCCTGTCGGATCATATGTCCGAAATCCTCCCCAGTCCAGCCACACCCCTGGCTCTGAAGATGGTTGTGTTATTTTTGTGAAATTATGGCAATACCAACCTGAAGACAGAAAGCATGTAAAACTACGTATGGACGCAATGGGCTCAGTGCCTGATCAAAACAATCCAGGCATTTCAGTCACGCCATTGTTTAAAGATGACTATGAAGAAGTTAGTTTGCTACATTTCGCTCCAAATGCAACGGTATCCATTGAATGCCCTGAGGGTGCGGAGTTATTCGTGCTTAATGGCGATATTCGAGAAAGCGAAGATACGCTAGTTAAACACAGTTGGCTACGCACGCCAATTGGCACAGCAATCAAGGCGACTGCGGGAGAAGAAGGTGCAAAGGTTTGGATAAAATCAGGCAACTTAACTGAAGTACAGAAGCAACTTGCCCGTGTCGAAAATGCATAAATAAACCCAGGATGCTACGTCATTGGCGATTAGGCAGTCACAGATGAGAGACAAACAATGAGCAACATTTTAATTGAAGTTAATGAGTTGGCCGCTATTATGACAGGGCCTGATGTCACTGTTGTTGATACTCGATCACCAGAAGAATATGCAAAATTACATATCTCTGGAGCTGTAAATATACATGAAATATTCACATATTTGGCAGCATCTACACCGCAAGGTATTAAGGCTATGCGCAAGAAATTTACTGACGCATTAGGAGATGCTGGTATCAGTAACACAACAACTGTTGTCTTCTATGAAGAAGACATGGACAAGGGATTCGGGCAATCTTGTCGTGGATTTTTCTTGCTATCTTACTTAGGTCATACACAAGCTCATGTGTTACACGGTGGCCTAGCAGCTTGGAAGGCAGAGGGTTATGAGACAACCAACAAGATAACTGAAGTACAACCACAGAAATTCATTGCAGACGACTCAGGCTTGAAACTTGTTGTAGGTAAAGAGGATGTGTTTAACGAACTAGGAAAAGACCGAGTGACCTTGTTGGATGTCAGAGACGTGGATGAGTGGATTGCAGAAAGCAGTTCACCCTATGGCAAAGATTTCAGCCCGAGAAAAGGACGAATTCCAGGAGCAAAATGGATCGAATGGTATCGTATGATGAAAGCAAGCGATAAAGGTAAACGCATCAAATCAGCTGCGGAAGTTAAAGCAGAATGCCGTAATATAGGACTAGATTTTGACAAGCCTATATGGCTATATTGTTTTAAAGGTTCAAGAACATCAAATACCTACGTTGCATTGAAGCAAGCTGGCTTCAATAATGTTTCAACTTACTTCGGTTCTTGGAATGAATGGGCACAAGATTTAGATATGCCAATAGAAGAAGGCTTTCCCCAAAACTAAGAAGGAAAGTCCAAAAGCAATTGATTAAAATAACCGGTAGTTTTCATCTAATGCTGAAGACTACCAAGAATATTTCGCTCTCTGAACGTAAGCTATAAAATTTATTTAACACCCACTTGCCAAATAAATTTCGCTGTTTATTCGTCGAGCATTATTTAAACTAAAATTACTCTTTTTGACCGGATTTTTTGCATATAAGTAGTTGACTCACAATGCTATTACGGGCATAAAAAGCTCTATAGTGAGCTTTCATATTCAATAAAAGTTAGTAATTTTAGAAACCCAATTGCCAGCATTAATAATCCGATTAAACACAGTGAGCATATAACTAATAAAAAAGGTCAATACTCGCTATTTACGCTTAATTTGTAGCGGCTTAAAGTTCAGTTTCTGACCTGTACCTTCGACAAACACATCAATGATGTCATCACTGGTTATGTCTTTAGGTAAAGCAAATTGGTAACCTACATAGCGGTCTCTAGGAAAATTCGCTTTAGCATAAGCACCATAGTAAGATTTCGCTACTAAGGTAGTTATAGTTTCATTATTCAACCTCACTTCAAGGGTAATTGGGCTATCTGTGTTATGTTGAAAAGCGCAACCGTGTAAAATATTACGTCCATTTATGGACGCAACGCCATAACTCCAGGGCTTATCTTCTTTGTGTAACTTAGTGCGCTGCTTATGTATAAATTCGGCTTCTTTATACATTTCGATATCTTTTGAGTTGTTGGCCTGTAGCTTTTTAAGATCATCTTTAGCAATTGAGTTTGCAGTAATTGTCTTATTCTTATTTACATTCCTTTTACTATTATCCAGTTCTAGTGATAATTGTTTATTAATCAGCACCAGTGATTCTGAATAATATTCAGTGACACCTACAAAACCTATTAAACCTAAAGGCATATATGATAAACATTTACTTTGTAGATTTTTGGCAAAGGCACGGTCGAGAAATGCCCCCAAGTCGCCTGAAAAGTCGTGATGTTGCGTATAGTGATTATAGTGCGAAATGATTTGCTCAATAGGTTCACGTACAAAAGTAACAATATTACTAGACGGTATAAAATTGATATATTTTTCTAATGGGACATGTCCTGCAATCCAACTAGACTCATCTAACTTAACTAGGTTTTTGAAGGCACCAAAGTCTTTATCTTCATATATACAAGATTGAATTTCTTTAGAGGTGAAATTAGAACTACCGCCATAATCGTTATACGTTTTATATTCATTTTCAAAAGAAGCTCTGAAGCTAGTTCCTGCCGTTTTAGGAATATGAACAAAGAACATTGAGCCTAGTTTACTTGGTAAACAATGATTACTTTCAAATGTGTCTTTTCTTTCTGAAAAAATACTCTTAATAAATTTTTTAAACATTATTTCTTACATTGTCGGGTGAGCTATCACTAGTGGATATTTCATTATATAGTCTCATTATATACGATCCATTTGGACGAAGCTCTTTGGCTTTACTTATAAATACATTGGCGATAGCCATTTCATTTCTTTCATACCAATAAATAGCTAATTCACGATAAATATCCGCATGTTGTTGCTTGGGGTAATTGACCTTAGACAAAGCATGATTGAGGCTTTTATCTATGTTTGCAATATCTAGAATAGGAGTTGAATTAGTAACTTTTAAAAGTACTAACAGCCTTAGTCTATCGAGGCCTAATTTTTTCAATAACTTAGCTAACATTAACAGTAATAGGGATGAGTTGTTGTAATGAGTCAAAACCCCACTGTCTAGAGACGCCAATTTCAATTCATTAATAAGCTTATTTCTAACTTTAGCAACTTTAGAAAGGTCGACTCTCTGAAACACTTTAATAAACTTAACTGCATCATCTGGAGATGCGGTTTTGGCCCACTCTATAACATTTTCAAAGCGTTCACGGATGAAATTTCGACTTTCATTAAGTAGAGGTGATAATTGGCATTCATCAATGAACTGCTCGAAACGTCTATAGTATTCATTGAGTCTATCGGCTTCAAAAGATATAATGTCAGTGGGATTTTTTGTGTAATAACCACCTCTGCTCGTTTTAATTTTATCTTTATTTGGCCTGCCACGCCCAATTAAAGCAATATATTCCATTTGGCTTCTAAACATTCTATGTATGATAAAAAAGTCATGAGCGACTTTAGGCCTTTCCGTAATTGCACATTGAGAAGAATCGCCAAAGTTAAATACGGAACCATCCCCACGAGTATAGGTAATTTCCTTGCCAATAACGTTATGTATGTCAATTTTATCCCAGTGTATATTTAACTGAAATAGGGTTTTTACATGGCGATCATTTAGCCCTTCAATTCGACGTTTATAACATGAAGAAAACTCGTCCTCATCGCAGTGAATAAACCAATTTAGGCACAAGACTTCGGGGTAATGTAACTTCTGTAAGGCTTGTTTAATTGTTGTTTGAAAATCAGCCGGAGTCCAAAACTCATCAATATCTAAAAACATGATATGAGTGAAGCCATCAGCGATAGCTTTATCTGCTAGCTCTTTGTAAGCTGACGGTTGAAAATTAATGTTAGATGATTGATACAAAGCATCAGCATTGGTTGCTACTACAGGATGAGTAACACTTATAGCTTCAAGCACCTTTAATGAATTGTCGCTGGTGTTGTTGATGTAAATTTCGATTTCATCAAAACCAAATTCAAGGTGATGGAAGATCCATTCAGGTAAATAAGCGGCTTCATCTCTAGCAATAGCCGCTAACTTAACTTTTACTGATTCTGTGTCTCTCATAAATATGTTAAATCTTTCTTTATCTAACGTGAACTATTCATTATAACAAGGTTCTTCGACAAGTTGCTTCCCTAAGTACTTTTCATGTTTATTAAATCGTGTATTTTTTAGCGTTATGTCCGGTTTCCCTACAGTTGCTGGCATACATAAAAAAGCCCCTCATATTACTATGAGGGGCTTGTCATTTGATTAAATCTACCCAAATAGTAGTTTAGAACTTATAAGCAAATTTTGCTTGGTAGTGTCTAGGTAGCTCTGGTAATACAACCTGGCTTCCAAACAAGTCTGGGAAGTTAGCACGGAAATAACGTTCATCCGTTAAGTTTTTGATGTTTAAACTAACTGACCAGTTTTCAGCGTCGTATTTCGCACCAGCGTTAACTAAGGTATAGGCTGGTAACTCAACTGCCTGAGAGAAACCAGAGAAAGTTTCATCGGCTCTAACTATACTACCGTTAACAGAAAAACCATTTTGGAAATCATAAGTAGCAGTTGCAGTGTAGACATTTTCTGGAATACCTGCTTTACGAGCGTCACTTTCACTATTTACTGGAATTAGACCAATCGCTGCGCCACCAAACAAAATGGATGGGTCAGTAACATTGGGTAAATCCCCTGCGCCAAGAAAGCTAAATTGAGACCCTTCACTAATGGCGGTTAAATTAACTACTTCAACATTAGTGTAACCTAAACTCAGTACCAACTGTTCAGTCGCAACCCAGCGTAGTTCAAATTCTAAACCTTCTGTATTTGTAGTGGCATTAGTTACAATAGCTTGTGCACTAAAGTCAGTTCTTTCTTGCTCATAAATAGACAATGCAAAGTACAGCGAATCATCTAAGAAAGAACCTTTAACACCATATTCAAATAACTCTGATGTATCAAATGCTCCGGCTGCTAATTGACCTACGCCAATCTCAGCACCTTGACCTGCAACTAATGTACCTTGCTCTGCGGCGGTAATATATGGAATTAAGCCTATAGGCGTTTTATAAGAAACACTAACGTTCCACGATGCGCCTTCTTCGGTTGAACTAGCAGAAATGTCTGGCGTTACGCCAGGTGTTCCTGAAAGTAATAGCTCTTCTCTACTTGTAGAATCGATATCGATAGTATCGTAGCGCAAGCCTAAAACAACATTTAAGCCAAAGTCCCAAGTCACATCGACAAGGGCAGCAACACCTAAGTCAAGGTAGTCACCTACGTCGTAGTTATCGAAATCTTCGCCACTGCGAGTCGCTAACAAACGGCGATCAAGTGCTGTGGAAGGCCCTGTTAAGTCACGTCTGTCGAAATATTCATCAGTGAAATCATCACCGTGTTCAAAATCGGTGTAACGCAAAGAAGGAGAAAGTTGAACTTGTGATTCCCAGCCATTGCCGAAGAATTCTTTTGCAAAAATAAGTTTATCTTCAATGACCCAAGAATCATGAAACTGAGCAAAGCCGTAGGCATTTTCATTTAAGTTATCGTATGAGTCGAAGAACAATTGGTTTTTAATTTCCCAACCGTTATCTGTGTAGTAAATAGCGTCAAAATACAAAGTAATTGCTTCATTTTCCAACGTATCATCAGCTGCGACTAAAACTTGGTTTCTACTTAGTGTGGTAGTACCTACATTTTCCAGTGCTTGTAGAGGGTTAAAAAACGCGTCAGTAATATCTGCAAGGCCATTCTCGAATGCTGGAGTAAAGATGAAAGGGTTGATCAAATCCCTATTGGTTATAAAGATTGGATTACCAGCGTCATCGAATGAAAGGTTCCCATCGAAATCAGTTGCTTGAACTCCGGTAGAAGCCCCAAATTCAGCATGAGAAATAGAGCCATCGCCATCGGTATCCAATGGTTGAGCAGTACCCGTGATATAGGTGCCGTTATCTATTAGGTCTTGAGTTAACCGGTTCCAACCAGCAACTTGGTTGCCTTCGTAATCATGATACATAGCACCAAATTCAATTCGGAATTTATCCGAAATATCAATGTTAAATGATGCTTGTAGTATGGTTTGGTCAGTATCTGTATTATCGTAGTAGCTACCTGAGTTTTCAATTTCACCGTAGAAATAGTAACCCACTTCTTTGTCAGCAACTTTTCCAGGCCCACCAACTTCAGCAGTTAGTATGCTTTTGTCCCAAGTACCTGCAGTATATGAGATTGCGCCCTCTGGAGCTTCTAAATATTGACCGCTAGCTGCGCGCGCAGATTTAGGATTAAAGTTTAGGTAACCACCAATTTTAGCAGGACCATAAATTGGAGAAGCCGGCCCCCGAACAATATCGATTCGGCCTGAGGCTCCAATAGGAGTTGGGTAATTTCCTGGGTTATCTAAGCGTTTAACCCCTCTAAAATAAGTTTCACCTGGTGTTCCACGTACATCCAAAGAACCCGCTACACCAAAGAAAGACTGAGTAAACGTACCTGGAGAGAATGCAACAAGTTCGTCAATATCAGATACGCTAAAACGCTCTAATTGTTCGCCACTAATAGTAGATGCTGAACGGGGGGTTTCTAGAATAGATTTCCCAAAACCAAATACAGACTCTACATCTTGTCCAGGCAAACTTCCTAAAGAGCCTTTGACTTCAATTCTTTCAACATCTGCTTCATCCGTTTCAGACTCTTGAGCGTAAACGCTCATGTTAGTCAGTCCTAATAAAATTGAACTTGCTAACAAGGTTCTAGTCATAGAGGTGTGTTTCATTCTTATTTCCTAAGTGTGTGTTTTGTAGTTATTCTTTGCTGCGCGAAAGCATAGGTTAACGTTCAATCATTCAAATAGCAGGAAAGATGCCAAAAACTTGTCCAAGTGGTCAGGGTTTGGTTTTTATTTAACATTCTGAATTATAAGAACTAAATCTATAGCTAGATTTTTTGCAACATTATAATCGACTGGTTGATGTCTAACATGGTGCGTCACTTGCTTTATTTCGGTGCGCTTAGGAGGTGTGTTGTAGGGGTGAGTTGCATCGGTTTATACAACCCACCAAATGTAATTAATGTGCCTCAGTAGACAGCAGAAGTGGCCCAATATCTTGCCAATCAATAATCTTGAAATTTTGTGGTTCACTGGGTAGCTGATTGTATCCATCCTGTACGACTAAGATACCCTTCGGATAACCCGGCAAGGGTAAAGAGGTAGCCGCTAGACCATCAGTTTCTGAGCTGCCATCAATAGATTTTTTCATATTTATACCTACTTTAAATCGCCCAGAATAGGTAAGTCCGTTATCTATTTGATAAGCAACATAACTGTCGTCACCTTGACTAGAAGCCACTAAAAAGCGTTCTTTTTCATTTTTAACATAGATAGCTAACCCCTCTACATCCGCAGCTAAATGTTCACCAACAGAGATTAATTTGTCGATGCTTGATGTTGCCGATTGAAGGGATGTTCGCCAAATACCTGCATCTTCTTCACCCATGTAAAGATAGCCAGAATTGTCGTCTACCACGCAGCCCTCTGGCTGGCTAGGTAATGTGAATTCGCGAACTTTTTGAGCACTTAACGCAGCATTTTGCTGATTTAACTCAAGTATTTGGTAGCGACCATCTGCATCGTTAGCAATAACATAGCCACGGCTGTTCCAAGACGCCATACATAAGCCATAAATGTTATCGAGTGTAGTAGGGATCTCCGTTAAATGAGAGACATCGCCGTTTGACTCATTCAATTTGAATAGACTAATACTGTTATGAGTGCGGTTACTGGCGGCTGCCAATGACAATGTCTTTTCGCCGACTTTCAGTTCGGTACGCAAATCAACATTGTTTAATCGGCCTACATTCAGATGTTGAAGTTCGGCTCCATTAAAATCATAAACCGATAATCCGCTGCGCTTATCTGTGCCCAGAATTCGGCTCTTTTGAGGTTGTTTGCTGTTAACCCAAATAGCGGGGTCGTCAGCAGCGTCACCGTGTTTTCTTACTGGCTCGGTTTCAAATGAAGCTTCTACAACATTCCCTGAATGTGTTTTCTGATTCGCTTTTGGGTAACTTGTATAGGAAATGCGACGTGTTAAGTATTGATCTCCTTCATCATCGTAGATAGATAATAGTAGCTGACCATCAGAGATGAAGCCGTGGGCTGTTCGAGGTTTAATTTCCTCGCCAAACGAGATTTTTTGAATTTTTTGTTCTTGTTTATGGTTATTCACCAAAAACACTGCGTGCGCATCTTCAGAGCTGATCACCAAGGTGTTATCCGCTAACAAGGATAGGCCAGAAACGTCGTCCTTTAAGTCGCTGTTTGGGCTTTTAAGCAATACAGGTGTTCGAACTAGTTTAGTTTCAATATTTCCTTGAATGGACCAAACGCCAATGTGCTCTTCAGCTAAATAGATACGTTCGCTATCGCTGACACAAGCAATAGTATTGGGTGCCGCAGAAAAGGAACGAAGCTTCTGTTTTTTGTGTGCAGCATGCTTTTTGTCGTATACAAGCCACTCATCAACTTGTCCCTGAACATCAATAGCTAACAGCGAAAGGTAGCCTTCAGCTGAATTATGAAAACACTGGTTTTCCAGTTTAGCCTTTGGGTTTTCAATGTGATCAATAAATTGAAATGTCAGCTCAGAACGATGGAATGTCATCAATTCAAGCATTCCACTTTCTTTATTTAGCGCTGCGAGAAGGTCTTTTTCTGGGGATAGCCTTTGCACTGATAGCGCTTCGTAATTGCCGTCTTTGTGAGCATGAGTATGACCTTTGTCATCTAGCACCCACAAACCGTTTAATTCACTAGTTACATACCAGTGAGTGCCATTATCAAGCTCTAGAGGAATGGCTCCATTGCCTTTAATGCCAGCTTCGCCTAATTGGGATACTACAGGTTCAGAACCTTTACTTTCTGATGAAGTAGAATGGCTACATCCCATTAGCGATAGCCATAACCCGATTGTTACAAGCGTGATTTTACTCATGCTTAATGCGTTTTTGTTTATAGCTTCCATGTGAATCCTAGTTCAAATGTGCGTCCATATTCTTCAAATTGTGCATTGTTAGCGCGTTCGTCGAAAAATGTGTAGAAAGGCTCATCATTTATGTTAATTGCGTTGAAGAACAATTGGAAATTATCATTTACCGAATACTTCCCACGGAAGTCTATTTGGTTGTGATCGTCTTCAAATAATAATAAATCATCGTCTATTTCTTCGAAGTTCTCACCTTTATGAACCCAAGTTAGACGCAAACTTAGCTTTGTGTTTTCGTAAGCTAAGGTCAGATTCCCAATTGTATCTGACTGGTTGGGTAACGAGGTTTCAAAGCGTTCACCATCGAGAAATGTGGTTGCTTCTGAATCGGAAAAGGTTGCGTTAGCAGAAATAAGAAATCCGTTGTCGAAGCCTTTTACCCAAGATAATTCCAGCCCTTGCACTTCTGCTGAATCACCATTGATAGGTTGAATGACTTCGTCAAAACCTTCAAATCCAGCAGTGCCAGCCACATCAGCAAAGACAACGAAATTGTCTAAGTCTTTTCTGAAGTAACCCGCAGAAATAACGCCCAATTTTCCGGGGTAGTATTCTATTGCTAGGTCAATATTATCTGACTCTGTGGCTTCTAAGAATGGGTTGCCAATTTCGGCTTCTCTTTCAACATCAAAACCGCCTTCATCGTTTTCTTCTGTTGTGGATTCGATGAGTTGAAATGCAGCGGAATCTTCAAATCTAGGTCGCGATAGGGTTTGCGTGTATGCAAAGCGGGCGATTAGATTGTCGTTGAATTCGTAACGAAGGTTCAAACTAGGCACAAAATGGCTGTAATCTCGTTCAATTAAGACAGGCGTGGCTACAACGGTTTCTATGTCGTTTTGTTCATCTTCAATTTGCTCTACAACGCTACCTTGAGTACTAAAATCAGTGCCTTCATAACGCAAACCTGCTACGACACGAAGGTTGCCAATATCTATTTTTGTAAGCGCATATGCAGCGAAAATATCTTCTTCACTGTTGTATGACTCTCCATCTGACTCAAGTTGAGATTGCAGAGGGTCAATATCAAAATTGTTTCGCTGTTCATTAAAAAATGTTCGCAAACCACTTCGGCTTATTCCAGGACCGAAGTCGCCTAAGGGGTAATCTGGAGTTTGTGTGGCAAATTCACCTGGGTTCACGCTATCGAAATCACCATCGAAAAAGACAATATCGGCGCGGTTAAATTTTTCTCTATCACGATATTTTGAACCAAACTTCACTTGAGCGGGGTTACCTAACCAGTCGAAATCTTTTGCAATATCGATTTTTAATGTGAATTCTTGGTCTTCAGTTAAATTATTGTTGAGTTCTATTTCGCCTAGCTCGAAATTAGCTAAATCTAATGAGCGTGGGCTTTGAGTAATGGTAGGAATAGGTCCGATAAAATCGGAATCAATGTCTACATCATCGACTTCGAACACGGTTTGCAAGGCATCGGGTTGTTCTTCAGATGACTCTGAATAGCCTAGTTGATAATCTATTTGCCAATACGAAGCTAAATAGTGCTTACCGCCTGCCGAGATAGATAGAATTTCTTGCTCTTCGAAACGGTCTCTGGTTTCTCTTGCCACTTCTGAATCTTCACCGTCAAAGGTAAATACGTTGGCTAAACGGTATTCGTCGTCGGAAAAACGACTGTACAAAGTACGTAAGTAGTACTGGTTGTCTCCGTTGGGTCTAAAATCAAGATTGAGTGCTGCACCCAAACGCTCTCGGTTAATCAGGTAATCCCGCTGCTCTAATTCATCATCGCCATTACTTTCGATATTGTCAGACCCAAAATCACGGTCGAAATAAGACACTGCAGCTGCAACACCTAAGGCATTTTCGTATTTGCCAAAGTTAAACACCTTAGTGGCGCTAGCTGAAATTCGAGGGCTGGTATCTTCCACTAATTCGTTGTAACTCGCTTGCGCCGAAAATGATGCGCTTACACCTTTGCGATCAAAGGCAGTTAAACTTTTTACTTCAACCGAACCACCGATAGCATCAGCATCTAAATCTGATGTGACGGATTTGGTGACTTCTAACCCTTCAATTAACTCAGATGGAATGACATCTAATGCCACTGATCTTACGCCAGCTTCAGGGGATGGAACGTTTAGCCCATTAATGGTGACATTGTTTAAATTGGGGTCGATACCGCGAATACTGACAAAACGACCCTCACCTTGGTCTCTTTCTATGGACAAGCCAGGTAAGCGTTGTAATGCTTCCGCCGCATTCTTATCTGGGAACTGACCGATAGCATCTGCAGAGACGATGGATTTTAAATTGTCGGCACTACGTTGAAGGTTCAACGCTTGCGCTTGACCAGAACGTTGGCCTAGCACCACAATGGTTTCAACTGCGTCGTTACCTAAGGCAAACGCTTGGGTTAACAGCTGGCCATCTTTAACTTTTATTTCTTGCTGAATTTTTTCAGCACCAATATAACTGATTTCTATTGTATAGGTGCCATCTGCAAGGTCGTCAAAGCGGAAACTGCCATCACTTTGAGTGACTGTACTGGTGTTTAATTCTAATATTTTAACAACAGCCCCTTCAATGAGTACTGTGTTCGCACTATCGGAAAGCGTGCCTTGAACACCGCCAGATGCGGCAAATGCCGCCTGCGTTGCGATGCCTGCTAAACAACCCATAGCAACTAGTGAGTGAGTAAATTTCATGTTTGTTTTGCTCGTTTTCAGTGAGTAAAGGTTCAATTGATGAGCACGCTAAAGACAAAAAGTGACACAATTATGACTAGTGTGTGAATTGGGCTTACGATCCTCCTGTTTCATCACGAGATAAACGCAATATCTTTCAAAGTTGAGCTTTAATGACCTTCTTGTTTGAGCTTCTAGTATTGCAGTCAAGGCATTACCAGTAGGCTAACGCTGGATTTTTATTGGTGTTTGTAAACAGCTAAAAATTCAACAAAACGATACAACTGTCACCATTTTGTCGCATTCGGTGAGCTAAAATGACCCTTCAACCAACACAATGCAGTCGCTAGCATCTTCGGGCACGAACTGTAGAACTTAATTTATTTGGCTACTTAACATGAACTTTTCGCTGCTGTTTTCTCATTTCCGTCTATTGACCTTTGTTGTGTGTTTGTTCTTTGTCGGCTTACTTTTAAGTATTGGGTTAGGAGAGCCTAAAAGTCCTAGCGATATTGAATGGTTTGATGTTGTCGGTGAGGGTGGAATTACCTTGATGACATTAATTTGGCTGTTCTTTTTACTTCTGAGTCGTCCACCAGGTCGAGTGACATTGCTACTTGTGGTGGGGCTTTCATGCTTTATGTTGTCTTCGCTTATCGATTTACTTGATGAGTTTATTCAATACCCTGCGACGATGTGGTTAAGTCTAGTTGAATCTATTCCTGCACCAATCGGAATGTGTTTAATGACATGGGCATTGTATCAATGGCATCAAGAGCAGGTGGTATTGAATAACCAACTCAAGCGCAGAGAATACTATTATCGAGAACATACTCATGTGGACTTTGTTACTCAGTTAAATAGTGCGGATTACATGCGAGATCGCATTCAACAGTTGCTCGACACGCGGCATTTTGATTTTTCTCTGATCATGTTAGACATCGACAATTTTAATGCGTTTAACAAGGAGTACGGGGATGAAGATGGCGATCGATTGTTAAGAGAAGTGTCAGAGCTGATTATTATGAATATTCGGCAAACTGATACAGCATGTCGTTATGCTGGAGACCGATTTATCATCCTTTTACCGCACACGACCAACAGCAAAGCGAGAGTGATTGCAAAACAAATCCGCAATGCCATTTCTCATTTGGCTTTTAAACCCGGACAACAAGGTGATGCAGTGTTTCACACATTGGCCTTTGCCGCAGAAAGCCCCAAAGAAAAAGACAATACCGACAATCTACTTAGTCGAATTAACCGTCAGCTCGAAAGCCAAAAGCAGTTTGTGTAGGAGTTAACGGTGTCACTTATAGCCTACAGAGATGATAAGCTCATACCCGCGCCACAAATGGCAACGGTGATTTATGATTTGTCTAAGTTAAGAGGAGTCAATGAGGATCGCTTGCTAAAAGGCACGGGAATTTTCGTTAGTGATTTGAAACGCGTTGATACCAAATTCAGCCCAGATCAAATACTGCGATTGTTAACGAACTACAGGGCATTAATGCCCGGCCACAACAGTGCATTTTTGCTTGGTCATCGATTGTTCCCAACGTTAAATACATCGCTCAACGCCAGTCTTATTCATTGTGGTAGCTTGCAGCATGCGTTTCGAGTGTTAGCCCTTGTGCGCCAGCAACTCTGTCCTTTTGTTCATGGTTATTTTCATAAGCACAAGGATAAAGGGTATTTCTTACTGAATGATGCTATTGGGTGTGGTGACCTTTACCACTATATTTTAGAAATTTATTGCACCGCCTTTATTTCTGCTTGTAAAACCCTTGTTGGCAAGCGTATTCCGTTTTCGTTTGCGTTTCCTTTTTCTCGGCCTCGTCATATTGAGGAATACGAAAAAAACTTAGGCCACAGATTGCGTTTTGATGAGCCGATATTGTCTATCAATTTTGATTTACGTTATTTAGAGACTGAGCTCGCAATGCCAAGTCGCTTATTACAGCGCAGCGCCAAGCAGTTGCTAAGCAAAAATAATGATCTGCATTATAGCTTTGTTGAATATGTGCGTAATCTGATTTACTTCCACAATTTTAACCTCACGCAAACTGCTGAAAAATTAAATATGAGCCCTGCAACGCTAAAGCGAAGATTAAAGCAGCATGATACCAGTTTCCAACAATTACAAGATGGCGTGAATCAACAAAAAGCCATTTTTATGTTGCGTGTAAAAAGTATGAAAAACGAAGCGGTTGCAACTCAATTGGCATTTAATGATGTGACCAATTTCAGACGTGCTTTCAAGCGTTGGACCGGAGTGACACCAAATCAACTAAGGTTTAGTTAACCACGTCTTTAATGGTGCCGTCACTTTTCTTTCACAAAAAATGCACCTTAATGTCATATTTGTTACTTATCGTTCAATTTAATAATTGAATACGTGATAACAAACACATGACTACACCTTTGATTAAAAATAGATTAGCACTAGCAGTGTCTACTGCTTTTTTAATCGCAACACTCAGTGCGTGTGATGGCGATGATGGCAGAACTGGTGATGCCGGTATTGATGGCGTTGACGGCACAAATGGTGAAGATGGCGTTGATGGTGCAAGTGCATTATCTGGACTTTCGACAACATTAGTCGCTCGCACAGTACTGAATGCTGAGTCGCCTGAGGGCGCGGCAGAAATCGTACAATACCAACAAAGTACAGGTTACCTATTTGCGATAAACAGCTCGGGTGACAATGGCACAGTAGAAATCCTTGATTTGTCTTCTGCAGATCCGTCTGCGTTGACGGTGGATGCAGAAGGCGTTGTTAATAATACAAATTTAGACATTCTTAATTCAATTAACCTTTCGGACAATACCAGTGGCGACGCCAACAGTATTGCGATTTCCGATGAACTTGGTTTACTTGCTGTGGCTATGGCGGCGGATGACGTTGCCACTAATGGGCAAATTGCGTTGTACGATATCGCAGGTGCAGCGCCAGTGTTTATTAAAAATATTGAAGTCGGTGTATTACCCGATATGGTCACGTTTTCACCTGACAGCAGCAAAATTATTGTTGCTAACGAAGGTGAGCCTAGCGGTGATTATGCAATTGACCCAGAAGGTACAGTTAGCATTATCAATATTACGGGTAACGAAGTTGCCGATACTGCAATTGCTATTCGCTTTACGCCATACAACGACATGCAAGCTGAGCTAGAAGCTCAAGGAGCTGTGTTTCCTAATCCTAGCGGTAGGACAATTAATGGCGTTGACATTAACATTACCGTGGCGATGGATTTAGAGCCTGAATATGTAGCAGTATCTGCCGACAGCACTACAGCCTACATTAGCATGCAAGAAAATAACGCAATGGCTGTAGTTGATTTAACGACAGATACCTTAGTTGATGTAAGAGGATTAGGATTCAAAGGCTGGAGCCAATATCTCATTGATGCGTCAGACAGAGATGGCGGTATTAATTTGCAGCGTTATGATAATTTGTTCGGCATTTACCAACCGGATACCATTGCGACTATTCGTTGGCAAGGAGCTGATTTTATTGTTACAGCCAATGAAGGTGATGCAAGAGAATACTTTTTTGATGTAGTGGATGAAAATGCCTGTATAGCAGCCAATGGTTTAGATTTTGATGACGATGATGGGTGTTTGTCTTACACCGATGAAATTCGCGCCGAAGATTTAACGCTAGAAGTCGCTGCTTTTGCCAATGTGAACAATGACGATGATGATCTTGGCCGATTGCAAGTCACTACAGAGTTAGGCGATGGAAACGGCGACGACACCTATGAAGAATTATATACCTTTGGTGGACGTTCTTTCTCTATTTTTGATGCCAATGGCACGCTAGTCTTTGATTCTGGCGATGACATTGTGCGTATTACTTCTGCAGTACATGGAGGTGCATTCAATAATGATGAAGACGAAAATGAAGGCGATACTCGTTCTGATGCCAAAGGTGCAGAACCTGAAGCCTTAGCGATAGGTGAAATTGACGGCCGTACTATTGCCTTTATAGGTTTAGAGCGTATGAGCGGTATTTTGGCCTATGATGTGACGAATCCCTTTAACGTCTCTTTCTTGCACTACTTCTATAACCGAGGTTTGGTAGAAGGCGCTGATATAACGGGAGATTTGGGGCCTGAAGGAATGGCTTTTATTCCCGCTACAGATAGCAGTTCAGCTAGGCTTATCGTTGGCAATGAAATTTCTGGTTCTGTGTCAGTGTGGGAAGTTCGCGCGCAATAAGTATTGAGTGACTTCTATTTAAGCAAGATCAATACGATTTAAAGAAGCCATAAATTTTTATGGCTTCTTTTGGTTTACTTCAAAGGGACATAAATATCAGTGAGTAGGTCGCATTCGTCGACGTCATGAATAAAGTTGAGGTAGTGAAAGAAACAAGGAAAATCTCTTAGTTCTTCGTTATTTTCTCCAATCCATTGTTGGTATATATAATAAATACTCTGATCGAGAGTGTCGTGACTGCCTTTATGCTGTAACACTGCACATCGTCCTCCAGGAATGACAGAGTTAACAACACCATAGTTGTTTGAGGGAATTTGCTGGTTAATTGAGCCACAGACATCCCAGCGAAATTCACTTGGCTCTGTGGTTTTAGGGTCGCTATGAGGAATGCCAAAGGTCTTGCTAGTTGCTATGGGGGATAACCCAGTTGTTTTTCGCCAAGCTATGAACTTTGAGGCTGTTTGCATTATCATTTCGGCTGGACCAATATGGCTTAAAAGTGCAACTTGAGTTTCGGGAAAGTTAACGCAGCTGACATTCATGGGTTGCTTCCTATTGAGTTTGTTTGAAAGTTGATACGGCGAATGCCACTGAAGCCATTGTGGATTTTTTCTAAATTCAGATGGCGTTTGTTGAAAATGACGCTTGAATGCACGAGTAAAGGTTTCTGGGTTGTTGATTCTAGCTTCCAAGCCTATGTCGATGATGGTTTTATGCTGTTCAAAGGCAAGCTGAAACGAGGCCCGCTTTAATCGAATAAGTTGAATATAGTTAGCTAGGCTTGTGCCAATATAGGCATGAAACACTCGATGAAAATGAAACTTAGATAAGGAAGCAACCTGACTCAACTCTTCTAAGCATAAATCCTCATCAAGGTTATGGTTAATGAATTCCATAACCCTAGATAGTCGGGTTTCATATTGAGCAAGGTTCTCTTTTTGCGTTCTTTTTTGCATGCTTATCGCGCCATTTCAAACATGGAGCGAGTATAGTCTGCTTAATAGGCGTCGTCTTGACGCTTCTTGCTATTCTTTTATCCGTTTATTTGACTGGTTTTTTCAATCGTCTTTAAGCCGGTTTAAAGCGTACTTAATGAGTACTTGTGTTTGTCCTTGTTCCAGAGCGTGCTGCTCAGACAGTCTTTTGTGTTCTGTGTTAACTCGGCTAGCTCATAGGTCAGAAGCCATGCCGAACTTACCCCGCAAGAGTAGTTCAGTGTGCGGTAAAGCTAGCCGAAATTCATTTTACTTTTTGTCATGCTATCTCATTTTTAATCTTTGATTAAAAAGCACCAGAAGAAAAATTTGTACTATACTTTATGGTTAATCGAAGTAACCTTGATATTAAAGAAAGGCAAGTAAACTTAATGATTTGTCTGTTTTTAAAGGTTTCTAATATTAGTAAATAAACATATTTTAAGGACTCCAAGTTGACATCCAGTATTAAGTCGATGCTAACGTTGACTTCACTACTTTTTTCAATTCTTATTGCTACTTTGCTTATTCTTGTAAGTGTAGTTGAACATGAGAATCAGTATCGGAACTATATAGAAAAATCATTCGTCGCATTATCTCAAAATACAAGTGAAGATTTAGTAAAGGCACTCGCCTCTGAATTTGTTTTGAGCGATGTGACCTCCAATTTATTGAAGCTAGACCTCCATGAATCTGTAGTAGCAGCTTATGTCTATGATAAAGATGAGCAGTTAATTCAAGCCTACACGGGGAAAGCCGGTAGCCCTGAATTAACAGCTAGCGCTACTTTGAAAAATAACTTTGTTGGTTTAACTAATAATACGTTGTTGGGGGACGGCTATTTTTATCTGAAGCAAATTGTAGGGTCGCCAGATTATCAATTAGGAGAGCTGTACTTAGTTGTTGATGTGAATACGCCTATTATAGTTGCTCGCCATAAAATGATGGAAAATGCCATTCCCTTAGGTGTCTTATGCGCGTTAATAGTAGCGTTTACTTTTGCATGGATGTTGCGATTACAATTTTCTACGGTATTTGCGCTAACTGCGTTCACACGAAAAGTCACTAAAACTCGAAATTATAAAGCTCGATTCAATATAAAAGGGCGAAATGAAATTTCAAGCTTAGCGAACAGCATCAATAAGATGATTAACACTATTGAAAATGAGTTAAATGTTAGTCAGAAAAAATCTAATCAATTACAAAATCAACAAGATGCGATGGAGCAACTTGCGAACTTCGATAGCTTAACAGGGTTACCAAATCGACAGTTCATTATGGAGTTTTTAAGAGTGGAGTTGGCGCAAGTAAAAAGGGAAGGAAGTGATTTAAATATTATGTTTTTTGACCTCGATGGTTTTAAGGCTATTAATGACTCCTTGGGCCACGATAGTGGTGACTCAGTGCTAGAGCAAGTAGCGACGCGTTTAAGTAACAACTTGCGCGAAGGCGATAGGTTAGCGAGACTTGGAGGTGATGAGTTTTTGTTAATACCTCATGCGCCAGAGAGTGCGCAGTCGCTAGCCACAATTGCGGAAAAAGTACTTAAATCAATGAAACTACCTTTTGTTGAAAACGGACTGGACTTACATATAGGGGTTAGCATTGGAATTGCATCAGCATCACAAGCCTCGTATCAATTGTCAGAATTGATAAGTTATGCCGATATTGCAATGTACGAATCTAAAAAGTCGGGCAAGAGCTGCTATACACACTTTGATGCAAGTATGGTGAAGGGGCACTTAAGGAAGTTATCAATAGCTAATTCAATCTCATCAGCATTATTAGAAAATCAATTTAGTTTAGTGTACCAACCAAAAATGAACCCGGATGGGAAAATAACTGGATTTGAGGCACTCATTCGTTGGCAAAATCAGGAGTTGGGCTTTGTATCTCCTACTGAGTTTATTCCTATTGCCGAGCAGGGAGGAAAAATCCCTCAAATTACTCGCTGGGTTATCAATGCCGTTTTTTCAGATATGGCTCGATTGGTGAAAAACTTCGGCGACGATATCAAAGTCAGCTTAAATTTATCTGCGATTGATGTTATTCATATGTCTTTAGTTGATTATATTGTTGATAAAAGTAGTGATTATCAAGTAAGGCCAAGCAATATAGAGTTTGAAGTAACGGAATCTGCGTATTTAGAGAGCTTTGAAGAAACACACCGGTTTTTCTCTTCACTAAAAATGCGAGGCTATTCTATTTCGCTAGATGATTTTGGGACTGGCTTTTCTTCACTAGCTTATCTTACTCAAATTCAAGTGGATACGTTGAAAATTGATCGCCAGTTTGTTTGTGGTTTAGAAGATAATTCTCGCAGTGTTTTGGTTACTCAAAGTATTATTGATTTGGCTAAGCGCTTAAATTTATCTATTTGTGCAGAAGGGATAGAGACCAAAAGCCAGTTTCAACGTATGGTTGGAGAAGGCTGTAATACCTTGCAAGGGTATTGGCTGTCTAAGCCTATGCCTATTGATGAACTTTTTAAATTAGATGTGTATAAATTGGCTAGTGAAGTAGCTACCTTTATAGAGCCAGAATTATAATTTGCTGTTAAAAAGCTAAGGATAGTGAAAGACGATTTTTACATTTCTAGTTCCACAACATCAACAAATAGCTTATTTGAACTTAACCATAATTGGATTGGAATAAGCGGCTAAATCATTGTCTTTTACTGTTTCCTTTACAATTCTACTGCGGACGTAACAGGCTTTTTTATTAGAGGATAGCGGAACAAAGACTTGCCGCTTATTTTCACCTGGAGGGAAATAATAACGGGTTTCTTGAGTCTCTTCAGACCCACAGTTCGAAATCACATCAAAGCGTATAAAGTCTTCTTTGTATGCTTTATTGCGTTTAAAGTTTGCGTTAATGGTTAGCAGCAGTTCATCTGTGGGCAGCGTAATAGTTGCGCCAGGTTTGGCAACATCACCGGTATTAGGTAGCTCGATAGAAAAATTGTACGCAGATAAGAGTTTTCCATGATCTGCCCAAAATGTACCTGCGTGTAACCCTGCAAATAAGCCTGCATAGTCTTTTGATGGAACATCAACATGGATGCGAGCAAATTCACAAGGGTAGTAATCTATATTGGCATTGTGAAAATCAGACGATGCAATAGCACCCCACACTTTTATGCCTTCAGCCAGCGCTTTATCCCATGTTCCCCCTACCTCGGATATTGCCGGATCCCACCTGTCTTCAGTTCGGAATAAATCCCTATATGAGCCAATCGGCGTATTTTTTTGGTGGCCTGGAGCCCCAGCATAAGCTTGAATAAATGGCGTGTTTTTGTTCCATTTTTCTAGGTCGTCAAGGTTTTCTTCTTTTCGAATGTCCTTTCTACTCGGGTGGTTATAAATCGTAAAAATCTGTGTTTTGGGTATGTTTAGTTGATTAATTCGTTGAATTAAGAAGTGGTCCTGCTGGTCTTTTTCAATTGATACTGAATCGCTTAACGTTGCGAGTATTTCAGGCAGTAAACGCCGCTCTGTATTCGGGTGAGCAAGAAGGTTTACATGCTCCCGTTGGTCGTAAGACAACATGCCAATTTCTACACCGGCTAAAATCATGAGTCCCGGATAGGCTTTGCGCAAGCTCTCAATAGTATCCAGTTTTTCATGTGTTAGCGATGATAGAGTATTTGTATGATCTGTTATTGCCATTGCATCACAACCGTTGAAATAGGCGTGTTCTACTAGGGTAGACATTGGTAAAGACCCGTCGGAATAGTCGGTATGAGCATGGTGATCAAAAATGACAGAGTAATTGTCGTTCGCCCAGCTAGCTTGCTCAATGGATGAGGCTGGAGATGTGGAGCTATACACAAAATAGGCTAATGCACCGCAACCTGTGATGGCCGTTAGAGTGAGCAGTGGATAGCGGGAACTTTTCTTATTGTTAGGTGATTTTGGTTCAACGTTATTTTCAATAACAATGGTTTGTTGTGAAATAACTGGAGGGTTTCTTCGTTTTAACCAGTTCATCAGTGGTTGTTCAATAATTTTAAAGGATAAATGAGAAACGAATAGGGTTAAAAGCAAAGATATCCCAGCATAAAGCGCAACATTGGAGTCTAAGTCAAGCGAGGCATATTTGAAGCCTTGTAATGTGGCTTTTTGTATCGGGTAGTGAAAAATGTAGATGCCATAGGAAATTGAACCCACCCACACTAAGATAGGTAATTCCAGTAGCTTTTTAGCCAATACAGTAGATGGGGCTGTTAATACTACGAGCCCTAAAAGCAGTGGTACATAGGGGAAATTATAACGACCATATTGTATTTGTAGTGAGGTATCTATGGTTGTCGCTAATATAGCGATCAGCCCTATGCAGCTTAGCCAAAATAGGCTTTCTGCAACGTTGGCAGACTTAATTTTGCTTTTTCCTAAATACAGGCTGGCCGCTAATACACCTATTAAAAAGTGAGGTAGATGGGCCAGAGTCGAGTATTTTAGCGCAGCACTTTTAATACTTGTGAGTTCAATGCCGAAAGGCCAGATCAGAGGCACAGTGATTGGCCACTGAGTATAAGATTCTAACGAACCCATAAGAAGTTGGTAGCTAACTACACTCAGCGCCATGATTATAAGTACAATTAGACGGCTAGAAATTGAGTTTAATTTAGAAATCACAAAAAAGATAAGAGGAAGTAATATGTAAAATTGGACTTCTACTGCCAGAGTCCAAAATGGCGGATTTAAGCTCATTACTTGATAATCTTTTAGGTTATGCAAGAAGAACAAATGAGAGATGATATTGTTGAAATTAACCTCTGCGCCAGAAAAACTTTTTAATGCAATGAGTCCGAAAAAGCATAAATAGTAAATGGGAACAATACGGACAATTCGACTTGCAAAATAACGCTTAATATTAGGCATCTTTGCCGTTTGGTACGATCGCCAAAAGGGAATGGAGAGCAAAAATCCACTAAGTGTGAAAAACAGGGCTACGCCCGTATTACCGTTCACCATCCAGCGCTCAAAATCAAAAGGGCCGACTTGTCCACCAATATGAGTGAATTGCTGGAAGTGGACAATAAACACGGATAAGGCTGCAATTCCTCGTAATCCGTCTAAGCCGGGAATGTAGGAGGATAAAGCTGATGGATAAGGCACTTGTGGGGCTGGATTGTTAAACGATTTATTCTGGCTAATTGAAGACTCATTTTCATTTAAAGAAAGACGAGAAAGAATAAAGCCAATAAATAAAACTAATGCGGCATCGGTAGATTCGGATACAGAATTGGTCATAAATCGCTGTAAATATTCTGACGTGAATATGGCTAAACTGCACAGTATTGTGCTTAATCCTATGCGCTTAGTTTGAAGTGTTAAAAGCCACACTAAACCGGCATACAAAAATAACTTTTTGGTTACTGCGAGAATATTGAGTAATACATTGCCTTTTAGTGAACCGATAAAGGGTAACCAATTAAATGAACCTGCCACTTCGCGAAGTTCAAATGGGTAAAATGCATTCCCCAATACCGATAGTAATAAGGCGGAGAATAGCAATAAGGGACTAATGTAATCACGTAATTTTATCCACAATACGAAAGCTAATACACCGCCTAAAAGTTGAGACAAATTAACTTGGTTAGCAACAATGAAAAACTTAATTGTAAGCACTGCGCTTAGTAGCATGAAGAGTTTGTCGTTTCGCAGCGCAGTTATCTTAGCTTGTGACAATAAATAGAATGCGACTAACCAAGTCACCGTATTTTCAAACAACCAAAAAGCATTGATTTCAGGATGAGCAATGAGATGTTTAATATTGTCTTTTAATACACCCAAATCCAAAGAGGGAGCAAAGGGCGCTAATTTCATGAAAATAAGGCCAAGTCCTATGGCAAAACTGACTTTTTGAATATCTGATACAAGGTTGATTGATGCTGTAAATCGGTTGTTTAAGGCAAGGGCAAAACCATAGCCTAAGCCAAAGCCGATGGTATTAAGAATTGCGTCACCGCCCCACGGCAACCGCGCGGGCATCCACAGCTGCAATACTTGAATGATAAATGCGTAAATAAAGCCGTATAAAACAAATAAACCAATGCGGCTCAGTTTTGTGTTGTGTCTGTGAGTAGATAGGAAAAGAAAACCGAAGGGAACGAAAAGTACAATATTAGCAATGGTATCGCTGAGCGTAGTCCGCGTAATGTTAAAATCAAACAAAGCATTTATTCGGGCTTCGTCAATAACGCTGAGGTCAAAATTAAACGGGTAGAATGAGCCGTACGCGATGAGTATCGCTAATATGTAGAAAACTACCTTCATTTCCCTTCCTAGTATGAAAAAAGCCTGATTTGAAGTATTTAGATTGACTGGGCACGAAGAGAATAAACGACCAGTATCATGTATACAACTAGGGCGTGTTGATCTTTCCTAACAAAAAGGCAGCTAACAACGATAGGGCTAAAATGAAAAAGCCTAAAAGATAGATATCTTCTAGGCTTCAATAAGAAAAGTCAGTTTACTTTTTGCTTACCAATCAACTTCTACTTCTTCAGTTAATACACGAGGCCAAATAGCATCAGCATGTGTGATATAGAAATCTTGATCTTTTATCCATTTCTTCTGAAGGCGGCTACTAAGATTTAGGTAAAGTTTACCGTCGTCAATTTTCCATACTTCAGGGTCGCCTTTAACTAAAGCAGCGTTTTTACCAAGACCATAAGCACAGTGACCACCGTATTGAGGACGGTACATATCTGGGTCTGCTTTAAATTTCGCTAAGTTTTCAGCACTTGAAAAGCGCCATTTAACATCTTTGTACTCGGTTACAAACGCATCATTACCTACAACAGGTTTACCTTCGGTAAAGTAAGCTACAGTGTCATACCCGTCAATTGCATAGTCCCAGCTTTTCTTTAAGAAAATTTCAGGCTCAGCTGCATTGGCAAATGGCATGATTACCATCATAACGATAAACATTAATATATTTTTTTTCATAACAATCTCAATTTAGTTGTACTAACGAAGAAGATAGGGATATCTCGACTTTTATTTCACTAGTGTTATTTTTTTTACAGGAAAAGAGTAGATGTGTTTATCGCAGAATTCAAAAAAGCCTACCCATATTTATTACAAGGTAGGCTTTTAGTTAATAGTATTAAGGTTTAACTTAAGTTTATTTTTTTGTGAACTTTAACGTCATTCGATCACTTTCACCTATGGCTAGCACTTGCTTGCGAAGCTCTGAATCAAACATTGAGCCTCTTAGTGAAGGTGGAAGAGAGTACAAACCTTTGGGGTAATCTTTCGTGTCTTTGGCGTTAGCATTGATTTCGGCAGAATCAACTAATACAAACCCTGCTTTTTCAGCTAATTTAATCACATGACTTTGGTTTACATACCCGTTTTCACCTTTGGGATCTTGCGGAATCGCTTCGTTTCCTCGGTGATCGACTATGCCAAATATGCCGCCAGGCTTAAGCATTTTATACAAAGAATCGAAATACGCTTGTGCTGGGTTGTCGTAAATCATGAATCCGTGAGCCCTAAACACTAGTACTCTGTCAGCCGAATTATCGGCAACTTTATCAATAGGTTCAGGAAAGTCGTCTGAACTGCGCACTGGAACGTAAAGGCCTGTGCCTTCAATATACGGCTCTAAAATTGAACGGTACCAACCACCTTTGCCCCCTGGCCAGATTTCTACAACAGTATGATTTTCTTTAACACCAAAGAAAGTAAGTGTTTCTAATGGGTGACGGTATTTATTTCGTTGTTTTTGTTTATCTGTACGCTTATCACTGTTAATTAGAGTTTTAAGTTCAGAAATTTCTAGTTCAGTTAGGGAATCATTAAGCGTAGTCGCCAATGAGCTAAAAGAACTTACTAATGCTGCTAATACGAGCCCTTGCATTAAACGCATACTATTCTCCGGGTGTTGAATGGGGTTCATTGAATCTTTTTCATGAGGGTTACGCCATATTGAGCAGTTGATATTCATGATAAAAGATACTCAACCTGGCTTTTTATATGATTTCAAACAATATGCCATCTTTTAAAGAAATGCTAAAAAAAACGATAAAGTGGACTATCAATACGGCGATTGTAATTAATTCATTCAATTAAGCCAAAAAAATTGTGATTTTGTATGGCTTAAAATTTTCCAGTTTTAATGGTGGGTTCGAAGCAAACTCTTATTTATTGGTCTAGACTCATATCTGTTACTAGAAATATATGCGATGTAAAACTGATTATTCAATGAATAAAATGGGTTTTTACATTTGCATGAAGCAACTAGATTTCAGTGTTTTTGTGGTCTAGAGAAATAAATAAATTAAAGGTTTGGATATGAATTTTTTAGCAAAAATATCGATAGCCAAGAAGCTGTTTTTTATCCCGATAGTCAGTATTGTTATGTTTATCATTTATTTAACGATAACTAGTACTACGGCTCGTAACAACGTTGAGTTGTTAAATAATGCCAAGGATATTCAGTTTCCTGTCTTGTTAGCGTCAAAAAATGCGCTTAATGATATGGCTGGGGTGCAAAATGCGTTCAGTGGAGCTGTGACTACTGGAGATGAAGATGGACTTGATAAAGCATTAGAATTAGCCGAAAACGTGCGTTTAGAACTTAAGGCTATTAGTCCAATTTCTCAGAAATTAGGTCTTGAAGCAGATAAAATACTTGCTGATTTTGACAATTATTATTCAACCGCATATACCGTGAGCGAATCTATGGTTGCAGGTACCGCTGATTTCTCGAAAATAGGCGAGCAAGCCGCCAAAATGAACCAAGATTTTGAAGTTGCAACAAACAATTTGACTCTTTTTTATGACCAGCGGTTAGCAAATTTCAAAGAGGCGATTCAAGACTCGAATGATGCAGCTGAATCATTAATCGTTAAGGGTTTTGTAGTTGGGGGCGTGACAGCTATTCTGTTATTCGTCGTTGCTGTTCCAATCGTGTCTAATTTGAGAAGTAGTATCGACACCGTTGTTCAGTCACTGAAGAATATTGCTCAAGAAGAAGGGGATTTAACCGTTCGATTAAATATGAGTAATACTGATGAGATTGGTGATTTGGTTCATTGGTTTAATCAATTTATTCAAAAGTTACAATCGGTAGTTAAAGATATAGGTGATTCATCAAACCCTCTGTCAAATTTAGCGGGTAGCTTGAACAACGTATCGACTAACACTCAGCAAACCATTTCAGCTCAGAAAAGTGCTGCGGCATCGGCTAAAAATGCGGTAGAAGATCTAACCCAGAGTGTAAATGATGTATCAAATATTGCTAACGAAGCAGCTGGGGCGGCAGGTGATGCATATACCGCGGCTTCTGATGGGCAAAAAGTAGTTGATACCACAGTGTCGAGTATTCAAACTCTTGCTACTGGCGTAGAAGAGTCAGCGGAAGTTGTGAGAAAACTAGAGCAAGATTCAATTCAAGTTGGTGTTGTACTCGATGTTATTAAAGGTATCGCTGAACAAACAAACTTACTTGCATTAAATGCAGCTATTGAAGCTGCAAGAGCTGGTGAGCAAGGTAGAGGTTTTGCGGTTGTTGCTGATGAAGTAAGAACGCTTGCATCAAGAACACAAAAATCTACCGAAGAAATTCAGCAAACCATCGAACAACTTCAAGATGCGGCACGATCTGCGGTTTCTGCTATGGATAAAGGTTCAGAGCAAGCAACTATGAGTGTTGAAGAAGCGAACAAGGCGGGCGATAGTTTAAAAGTAATTAATGAAACTATTGCTAGGATCACTGATATGAATGACCAAATTGTAAAAGTGACTGGTCAACAACAAACTGTTGCTAGCTCTATTGCGTCCAATGTTGATGATATAAATCATCGTACAGGAGAAACAACTAAGAGTGCAGGGCAGCTTGGTGAAGTAAGTATTTCTCTAGAAAAATTAGCTAAAGACTTTGCTCGTATCATGCAACAGTTTAAATACTAAAAAGCTCATCTAAAAATTTACACAAATACCGATAAATCATTGGTATTTGTGTTTACCCTTCTTCATTCTGGCAGCCAAACAGCTGGGTTACGAGGCGTATTTACGAGTAAACTGATATGCACTTTGACGTGAAACAGATAAGTTTCAGTGAATGCACCGGAAAATTCCAGTGCATAAATATTGGCTTATAATTTTCGTGTGAACTGACCGATTGCTTCTACAACTTCTTCCGACCCTTTTTGTATTTGTTTAATCACTTGTCCTGATTCCTTGGAATAACCAAGGGCTTGGGTGGCTTGATCTTGGCCCGCCTCTATTTGTTGTACTGCATTTTCGGTCAACTTGCGATTTTCCGATACAACATCCACAATTTCTTCGGTGGCTTTACTTGTTCTAGAGGCAAGTTGCCTTACTTCGTCTGCAACAACGGCAAAACCTCGACCCTGGTCGCCAGCTCGTGCTGCTTCTATTGCTGCATTCAGCGCAAGTAGGTTCGTTTGGTCTGCGATACCGCTAATACTCTGAACTAGTTCGGCAACCTTTTGAGATTGTTCGTCTAAGTCTTTAATACCTTGGCTAGCCGTACCTATTTGTTCTGATAACAAATTCATAGTTGTTAAATTTTCATTAACCACATCTCGGCCTTGAGTTGCGTATTCGCCCATATTCTTGGAGATAGAAAAAGCAATATTCGCTGCTTCGGATATGGCTTTTTCCTGATTCATCTGATCAGTAATATTGGTTGCAAATTTTACAACTTTATAGAGGTCGCCTTTTTCATTGTAAATGGGGTTGTAAGATGCCTCTAACCACACTTCATTACCACCGCTGTCTAAGCGGACGAATCTGTCAGAAATAATGGTGCCTTTTCTCAGAGAGTTCCAAAATTCAACGTATTCTTTAGATGCCGACATTTCCGCAGAGCAAAATATTCTGTGATGGTGACCAATAATATCGGCTTCGTTGTATTTCATCGTTGCTAGGAAGTTATCATTTGCTTTTAGAATATTACCTTCTAAATCGAATTCAATAACCGCAGTGGATCGTTCCAATGCGCTGAGCATATCGTGGTGCTCTCTTGATTCTGCAATGGTGCGGGTTAATTCGTTGGCAAAAAGAGCAAAGTGCACTTGCTGAGTTCTGTTGTGGGTAAAGGGTTGAACTATGGATCTCAACCACGATTCTGATTTATCTTTTGCGGTCAGTTGTAGTGCACCATGCCAATGTTGAGATCTATCGATTGCGCGAATAAATTTTTGGATGTGTTCTTTAGATACAACTGAATTACAAACAAATGATGTAAGTTTTTTATTCAAAAGTTCGTCTTCTGAATAGCCTAAAATACTCAGGGCATTTTTATTTGCTTTTGTAATAGTGCCAGAGTGATCTAGTTCAAAATACGCCATTTCATCACGCATTGACTCGACTGCGGTTTCAAAATTATGTATTTGAGCTTTTAAATGTTTGTTCTCTTCAAGGAGTGCTTTATTAAAAAACATGTCAACCGTCCTATAATTTGAAATGTCCTGTATTTAAAAATAGCAGTTAGTTTAAATTTTGCTCAATAAACCTAAGAAAAAATTTAATTCTTACTTTTCGTTTGGTTTATTCCCACGCCTGATAAACTGAGGAGTTCCTCTGACATAACTGCTTTCTGAGCAATTAAAAATGTTAGCTGAGAAGATTTAAATTTGTACTCAGTAAGTGAATATTGGATTTTTCACAACGACGTTAGATAAGCAAAGGTTCATGCCGATAACATACGACAAAATATGCTAGTTATGGCAAAATTACACTATTACCGCTGTTTACAACCTTATCTTTTGTTTATGCAGATAAAGGTTACGAAGCAGCCAAAGAATTCGTAATTGGATTCAGCCCTACTATCCGAAAAAAATGCCGCAAGACTGGAGGAATAATGAGTTTGATTGAAACGCTATCACGAGAAGCCTCACATGCATCTCGTGCCTTGGCCGTAGTTGACGAAGAAACAAAGAATCAGGTCCTGCGAACAATTGCTCAAAGGTTGAGAGATAATGCCAGTGGTATTATTGAAACGAATACACAAGAAGTGGCTGTCGCAAGGGAAAATGGGACGGGTGAAGCAATGCTAGATCGCTTAACCCTAAATGCTGAACGAATCGAAGCCATGGCGGAAGGTTTAGAAACGGTTGCAAGTTTGCCTGACCCTGTGGGGAAAACCCGTCATTTAGACACCCGACCTAATGGCATTGAAATTAATAAAATGCGTGTGCCTTTAGGCGTGGTTTGCATGATTTACGAAGCGCGACCAAATGTGACTGCAGACGCAGGGGCATTATGCTTAAAATCAGGAAACGCAGTGATTTTAAGAGGCGGAAAAGAAGCCCTGACGACCAGCCTTAAAATTGCTTCAATCATGCAAGCCGTACTAGAAGAGTTTAATTTACCACCGCAAATTATTACCGTTGTTCCAGATCCAGATAGAGGGTTAATGATGGAGCTGATGCAACAGGATAAGTACATCGATGTCATCATTCCTCGGGGAGGAGAAGGCCTCATTAATTTCGTGACTGACAACAGTAGGGTGCCTGTTATTCAGCACTTCCAAGGTGTATGTCACCTTTATGTGGATAAGCAGGCTGACTTCCAAAAAGCCATCGACTTACTCGTTAATGGTAAAACCCAGCGAACAGGTGTGTGCAATGCATTGGAATGCCTTGTTGTGCATGCAGATATTGCTGAGCAGTTTTTAGCTCTGGCAAGTAAAGAGTTACGGGAACGCAAGGTTGTAATTAACGGTTGTGAAAAAACAGCGAACTATATCACTTGTGATCATGTGATCAGTGATAGTGATTTTGGTAAGGAATACCTGTGCTTAGAAATTGCTATTCGAGTGGTTGATAGCCTTAACAGTGCGTTGGATCACATTGCAGAGTTTGGTAGTAATCATACTGAAGTTATTGCCACTGAAGATGAACGTACAGGGGCAATTTTTCAGCAAACGGTTGATGCGTCAGTAGTAATGGTAAATGCATCGTCACGGTTTTCTGATGGTAGTGAACTGGGATTGGGCGCAGAAATTGGCATTGCAACGACAAAACTACACGCATATGGCCCTATGGGATTAGAATCGCTTACAACAGAAAAATTCTTAGTAAACGGTACAGGACAAGTAAGAACCTAAGTACCCTTTACTAAGGTAAGTAAACGTATTGGAGTACCCATGAAGGCGATTTTTTCTTTTTTATTAGTGACGGCGGTTTTTATGACGACAATAAGTAACGCCCAAGAGCTGAACAAACCGAAAGTTATCATTTTTGACGTGAATGAAACCTTGCTTGACTTAGATTCTATGAGAGAGTCAGTGGGTAAAGCGTTAGGCGGAAAAGAAGAGTTATTGCCTTTGTGGTTTTCAACTATGTTGCACCACTCGTTAGTCGATACAACTCGAGGCGAATGGAATGATTTTGGCACTATAGGTGTTGCTGCATTACAAATGGTTGCCCGTAACAATGGCATTGAGATAAGTGATGAGCAAGCAAAACAAGCCATTGTTCCACCACTACTCTCATTGCCGCCTCATCCCGATGTGAAAGAAGGGCTAGCGGCTTTAAATGACGCAGGCTACACCATTATCAGTTTAACAAATAGTTCTAATGCTGGCGTTAGAGCACAGTTTGAACACGCAAAACTAACTCATTTCTTTTCAAAAAGGCTAAGTGTAGAAGATATTGGTGTGTATAAACCCGACTTACGTGCATATCGCTGGGCCTTAGAACAAATGAATGTTAAGCCTGAAGAGGCATTAATGGTTGCAGCCCATGGTTGGGATATTGCTGGGGCGAAGTCTGCGGGATTACAAACGGCATTTATTGCTCGTCCCGGTAAGCAACTTTATCCTTTGGCCGACAAGCCTGACTATCTTGTGAATGATTTAAACGAACTGGTTGATTTACTCAAGACGTTATAAAAATTCCAATAAACCCTTACACTGACGCCGCCCTTATTGCGATTTTGAAGCAGTATTTTTCCGTGGTGAGCGTCGGTGATTTCCCTGCAAAGTGCTAAATCTAAACCGCTGCCAAATTGCTTAGTTGAATAGAATGAAAAGCCAAGTGTCCGTAGCGGACACTTTATTTTAAGGCTGTGCAGTAGGCTGTTCTTTTTTGTTCCATACCTTTCCAGTAACAGACCATACAAGAATACCGGTCCAAGCGATAACTGAAAAAACCGCAGGAATGCAGGCCATAGCAATGAGTTTTAGGTGTTTTCGATTAAAAAATGCGGCGAGTAAAACAGGTAAAAACCACACGAATAACA
The DNA here is from genome assembly GCF_017368475.1 of Alteromonas sp. 5E99-2. Lineage (GTDB taxonomy): Bacteria > Pseudomonadota > Gammaproteobacteria > Enterobacterales > Alteromonadaceae > Alteromonas_F. The sequence goes on along the minus strand of NZ_JAFNJE010000002.1, from coordinate 297,714 downwards.
AGGCAATAATACCAATAGAAAACATCCATAACGGCGTGGTTTCGTAGAAATTAGTTAATTTTTCCATAATGTAACCTTAAAAGTGACGTTAGCTTTATAGTCAAAGTCGCTAGGCATTTATTACATTTTATTTTAAATTTTTAAAATACGGCTCAATTCTGCTGCTTCTCTTTCGAAACGCTTTTCTCGTCGATGAAACCACCACACCCAAGGTCCAAGGCTTGCTGCTAATATTGCAAAGCTGATAGCCCCTTTATACATGGCTTGAGCTAAGGTTATTTCACCCAATAAATAGGACACTGGCTCCATACAGGCAGAGCCAAGAATAACGATAAAACTGATGGGCTTATTAATATAAGCAAGGCGTTGGTTATTTTTCAATTGCTGCAATAATCGCAATGAATAATCCCCGGTATTTTTGTTCATCGAGCGCAAGGAAGTCCAGCGTAGTTTTATTATGTATAGTAATGTTAGTAATGACATGATCATAAACACAAAAAGAAATACTTTCTGGCTGGGCGGCAGCTCTATATCAATTATAAAAAAGAGTAACCACGGCGATAAGCTGATGATGTCCAATGCAAGATAAAATCGTTGTTTTCTCGTTTGAAGCGTTGCTCTGCGACGAATATCGTTTAGGTCAAGAGGGGAAATAGTTTGCTTCTGCCACAATTTTTGTAGCTCAATATCGCTACTGTTTTCGGTTTCAATCATGATTTATTTCCTTTAGCACCAAGGCTTTGGAACGGTTAATAATTGCGCCAACATTACTGACGCTTAAACCTGTGTTGTCTGAAATTTCTTGGTAACTCAACCCTTCCATAGACATGGTAAATATTTGTCGCGCAGGCAGTTTGAGTTGGCGAACAGCCGTTAACATGTGTTCTATTTGCTGGTGGTGTGTGGCTTTTTGCTCTGTGCAGTCAATTTTTTGAAATAAGCCTGTGACATCCTGGTTATCTACATTATTGCTTCTGACAGTACGAACTTCTTTTGCAACATGGCTTACTGCGCGGTTATGAGCAATTCGTAAAATATAGGTTTTAATACTCGATTCTTGTTTAAAGGAACGCAAAGCCTGCCATACTGCTATGGAAATTTCTTGAAAGAGTTCTTTTTGCAATTCAGGGTCGGCTTCATAACTATTGGCAACACGGCTGAGCAAACCTTGATGCTCAGACAATACCGTAGAAAAGTCCATGTTCTATCGCGCTAGATAAGTAAAAAATACTATAGTCATTCGCACATCTTTTTTATTACAAAAAAAATGGATTAATTGATGATTTAATTTTCAGCGTACAATGAAAGTGTGCGAATACGGGCTTTAATTAAGTTGACGTCTTTTTTATATTCGGCGCTATCAACTTGCGTGTATTTATCAACAAACGCTTGCTTATGTAACCCTTCACTTAATCTGTTTAATTTAGGTAGGTACGCGTCTTCGGATACGCCTGACGACAATCTTTTAAGAATAACAGCGGATTTGAGATTATTTGTTGCTTGTTCTGCGAATGCCACACCCGCCCTGTCAGCCGCGAGGTCAAGAAAACTATAACCGGTTCCACTGGGTGCTCGGTCCATCAGTTCTTTAAACTCACCAATGGCCAGAGCTATATTTTTGCGGGAAATAACATGCAACGCTGCAGAGATAATAAAGTGCTGTGCGAGGTCGGTTCTATCCGCTAGCGTCGGTCTATTTTTAAAAGAGTTGGCATTTTCGGGGTCGAAAGACAGGTTTTTAAATAGTTGACTCAAGCGACTATCGCCCGCAAAAATAGCAAGACTGAGTATTGCAGCTTCGTTAACTAAAACAGCATTATTATTGCTGTTTTCCTCAGCGAGTTTAAATACGAAGTTGATGTAGTTATTTAAAGATAATTGTTCAAAGGTGTTGTTAGTGTGGAAGTTGTTTAATTCACTCAAAAATAAGGCAGTGTATTTTTGCAGTTCTTTATCCCGTTCAGATGGCTCTTCTGTGTCAATGAGCATTAGTTCTGCAAACACTTTGTCAACGGCCTTTAGCTTAAACTGAATGGCATTTTCATCTAATGTAATCTTCTCAACGCTGTTCAGTAATTCAGTGGCAAGGTTACTCTTGGTATATAAATTAATACTGTGTTTAGCAACGAACTTTGCAAACCAACCAGAATAGCTAATATGGCCCACTTTTAATTTATTGATTGTTAGCCCTTCTCCAGCCGCAATGATTATTTGTAAATTAATAAACCGCTTAACACCTCTTACTGTAAAGGCGTATGTCATATTGATGCTAGCTGCGTTACTTTTGATTTCACTCTTTGCTCTAAATTTATTACTAGCTCTTTGGATCAACCCTTGAATGCTGCTTATTTGAGTTTGAGTAACATCGATACGAGTTTCAATATTGGGGTTTTCAAGGATTGTTTGTATCTGTTTCAGTAAGGGAGCTACATGATCGGCACTATTTAAATATTGAATAGAGTCGGTGGTTATTCTGGGCTCACTCTCCACACTAAACCATATTAAGCCTATGGCTGACGAAATAAGAATAAAAATGACGGCCATGCTAAAGGCAAAGTAACGCTTCATAACTCAACAACCTCAAATAAAAATCAATAGAATCAGTGTAAGTGTTTCTCATTCAGCTTGCACTTTCAATAAGCTAGATTTACAAGGGAAAAACGATTTTTATTCGAAAAATAGGTTTTGTTAACATAAATTATGTTCTCAAGTAAGGATTTATTGTCTAATTAACAAACCAAATCCCATGGTTTAGCTATATTATTTTTACATCTCAATAGAATAGTTGGAAGGTGTGTTATGGGTACTTCAGATACAGTCAACACAAGTCAGTTTTACTTAGAACTAGGGCAGTTAAGTGTTGACCATACTCAGATATTGGCAAAATCATTCGATAATTTACCACCTAACCCTTATTTGGACGGCGAATTTCGCTTAAGACGGTTTTCTCACTTTACCTTTTCAGACCAATCTTTAACGCATTTACCTCAGAAAGACTTTGTGCAGTCAGAAGAATTAAACACATTTCAAGGTGGAGTGGTTAGGCGTTATGAAGAAATTGAAGACGAAATAATTAATAGCGCTGCCTTTGTTGAGATGTTTCAGCATTTTAAGAATATGGCTCATGTTAATGATGATGCTGATATTGAAGTACACCAGTTGCGTATTTTAGCGAAAGAAAATAAAGAAACTGCCGTTGCACCTGAAGGCGTTCACCAAGATGGTTTCGACCGTATTGGTATTTTCGTTATTCAACGAGAGCACTTAAAAGCCGGCGGGAATTTGCGTATTCATTTAAACAAAAATGATGCGCCGTTTATAAATCACACCTTTGATAAAGGTGAGTTTGTGGTACTTAATGACAAACGCTTTTGGCACAGTGCAGCGACTATTTTTCCTGAAGAGGGCCATGAAGGAAGCATGGATATATTCGTGTTAACGGCGAAAGTGTAGATGAAAGATCATATTCGAGACCAGTTTCCTGCATTACAGCAAGAAAATGACGGTGTTGTTCCCATTTTCTTAGATGGCCCTGGTGGCTCCCAAGTGCCAAATTGTGTATTAAACAGTATGGTGAATTACTTAGGGAGCAGTAATGCAAACTTAGGTGGAGCGTATTTCACGAGTAAAAAAACGCAAAGTTTGATGAGTGATGCTAGGCAGGCTGCGGCTGATTTATACAATGCACCGTCGGCAAATAATATTGTTTTTGGAGCTAACGCGACATCGCTAGCGTTTCACTTTAGTCGGGCTGTTGCTAATACATGGCAGCGTGGCGATGAAGTTATTGTAACCGCCCTTGATCATTATTCGAATGTTTCACCTTGGGTCTTGGCGGCAGAAGAAAAAGGCGTCGTTGTACATCAGGTTCCTGTAGTAGAAGCGGATTGCACCTTAGATCGTCAGGCTTTGTTAGGCTTGCTCAACGAAAAAACAAAATTTGTGGCAGTAACTCATGCGTCTAACACCACTGGATCAATGGTAGATGTTAAGGCAGTTATTGAGGACATAAAGTCTCATTCTGAAGCACTAGTATATGTTGACGCGGTGCATTATGTTCCTCATGCAAGTGTTGATGTACAAGCACTGGGTTGTGATTTTTTAGTGAGTTCGGCTTATAAGTACTTTGGTCCTCACCTTGGTGTTCTGTTTGCCAAGGAGTCTGTGTTGTCTTCGCTTTCTCCTTATAAAGTTGCGCCGGCAAAAGACGTTAACCCTGGGCGTTGGGAAACGGGAACGCAAAGTTTCGAAGCTTTGGCTGGGTTTGTGTCTGCAGTTGACTATATTGCGTCTTTATCTGATTTACCTGTCACTAGGTCAAGGCGAGAACGTATTTGTGCGGGTTACGAGCATATTATTCAGCATGAAAAAATGTTGAGTGCTCATTTTCTCTCGAACCTAGAAGGTTTTACTGGGATAAAATTGTTTGGCTTGTCTTCTAGTGAAAATCGTACGCCAACATTCGCGTTTCGTATTGAAGGAATTGCACCTCGTGCCGTGTCTGAGTTTTTTGCCCAGTATGATGTGTGTATCTGGGACGGCAATTTTTACGCACAAGGTTTATATGAGCAGTTAGGCTTGACTGACATAGGTGGCGTTATTCGTGTGGGCTGCATGCACTATAATAACGTCAGTGAACTAGAGCGTTTTTTTGAATTACTTGAAAAGTGTATTTTGTTACATAAATAATATGCATTATTAATTTCAAAATCAAAGAAATAGGGTATAACTAATCTAATATTTAGTATTTATTAGAGTTAATTTGCCATGTCTGAGCCATTGCAAAAAATAGACATTCATATTCTGCAATTACTACAAAAAGACGCCAATTTGTCTGCAACAGAAATTGCAGAGCAGGTTGGTTTGTCCCAATCACCTTGCTGGCGGCGTATTAATAGGCTTCAGCAAGAAGGCTATATTAAATCTAAGGTAGCCTTGTTAGACAGGCATAAACTTGATTGTGAATTGGTTGCTTTCGTCAACATCAAACTATCCACTCATGGGCGGAATAGTTTAGAAGAATTTGAACTGGCCATTGTGGGCTATGCCGAAGTCGCTGAGTGCTGGACAATTTCGGGAAACATGGACTATGTGTTACGAGTCGTCACTAAAGATATTCAAAGTTACGAAAACTTTTTGCGAAATAAGTTGCTTAAGCTGGCCTATATTCATGAAGCACAAAGCCATATTGCAATGACAGAAGTAAAGAATACGACTGAGTTACCTATTTAGTTTTTGTAGTTTTTATGAACTAGGTGAGTTGCCGATAGCAATACTACCAGCAACTTACATATTGCCTTTCTAGTGAATGGCTTTTTCGCCCCAGATTTCACGAGTGCGTTTGTCTCGGCCACAGCCCCAGCGATATGATTTATAGCGAATAGGGTTGTTCTTCGCATAATCCTGATGATAGCTCTCGCTACCTGTTAATGGATGGAAGGTTTTTGCGTCCAAAATAACCGTTGCTACGGTTTCATTTGGGAATTGTTCTGCAACGGCTTTTTTAGACGCTTCAGCAGCTTTTCTTTCTTCGTCATTCGCTACAAAAATAGCGGTTCTATAGCTAGGCCCTTTGTCACAGAATTGTCCTTGGGGATCGAATGGATCGATGCTAAGCCAAAAGTAATCTAATAACTCTTTATAACTTACAACCTCTGGGTCGTAGGTGATTTCTACGGCTTCATAATGCCCTTTATGATTTCCGTTATAGCGTGGGTTTGTGCTATCCCCACCAGTAAAACCAGATACAGCACTGGTAACGCCTTCTAGTTTTTCAAAATCTGATTCAACACACCAAAAGCACCCGCCCGCGAGAACGATTTTTTCTGCGTTAGCTTGGCTGATTGGCAAAATTGCACTGATAACAATGCAGGCCATTAATAAGGTTTTATATTTCATTTTTGTATCTACTACTTTTTACTTAATCTGTAAGTTTATACCTATTTGACCGAGGTGGTAGTTGTAACTATTCACCGTGACAAAAATGTTACGTTTTTTGGTGAAAAATAAATTTCTCTGCGCTCCGTAAATGACGCTGACGAGTTTGTTCGTCCATTTTTTCTAGCAGTCTAGGCATCATTGAAAGCCTGTGATTCGCTTTAAATATATTGATATTTTTGTGGATAAAATGCCAATATAAACCTGTCCATGTTTGTTCCCATGCTCCTGATTTGTAGTCAGACATTTTTTTTATGTAATTAGCGCCAGCTATGTAGGGTTTTGTTGCGAAACTCCCGCCATCGGCGAATTGGCTCATACCATAAACGTTGGGCACCATTACCCAGTCATAGGCATCAATATACATTGCCATAAACCAGCGATACACTTCGTTGGGATGAATCTCACTTAGCAACATGACATTACCCATTACCATTAAGCGTTCGATATGATGATTGTAACCAGTATCAAGTGCATTCTTGATTGCATTGTCAACCGCAGGAAGTTGAGTGTCACCTGTCCAAAATTGAGGTTTCAAAGTGTTATTATGTTGAAAGAAGTTACTGGTTCGCATGGTATTTCCATCGCTTTCATAACTTGCTCTTATAAATTCTCTCCAGCCTATAATTTGCCGCACAAAGCCTTCAAGGGAATTTATTGGAACCGCATTTTCACAAGCATATTGCAGTGCTGTTTTAACAATGTACTTTGGGGTGAGTAGACCAATGTTGATTAATGGAGAAAGCCCACTATGCCAGAGGCGAATTCCACGTTGAGTGATGGCATCTTCATAAGGGCCAAACTTGTCAAATCTGTGGTGTAGAAAATGAATGAAATAGGATTTTGCCTCTGAATGGGTGGTTGGTAACCAGCACTTGCCTTCACCATAGGTTTCGGCTGATGTATTTTCAGCCCATACTTTGGCAGCCTGAATACGACTACTTTCAATAAAGGCGATTTCTTCTGGCAATACTTCCTGCTTAGGTATTTTTTTTCGATTGTCTTCATCAAACGACCATTTTCCACCAACCGGCTTTCCATCTTCCATGAGAATGTTCATATCTTTTCTCAGTGTTTTATAGAAATTAGCCATGAATTTTTTGCTTTTCTTATACCGCGACAGTGCACCGTTTTTAGTTAGCAAAAAACAGGGCGTTTCATACCAAACACGTTGTAAATTTGAATGTTCCAAGGCTTTTTCTAAATAAGCATCGGTGGTGTCTGCAACATGAATTTCATGAATACCTCGTTGGTGTAAAAGCGCGAAAACGTCGGCATTTGTCTGAATATCTTGTAATCGTATTCGATAGACTTGATGCCCGTTGCTTTGAAGTAAGCCTTCGTACACATCCATGGTCAACTTGTGCAACATGAGTTTAGCGGTGTGAATTGGGTTGTAGGTCAATATCAGTGGTTCTTCAATTAAATATACAGGCCTAGATTTTGAAATGGCGGGATGATGTTCAAATAGTTGATGGGGGTAAATAAGTGTGGCTGAGGACATGATATTAAAAGATGTATTTAGTTTTTTATTACTACGGATATATTCAAAATTGGATTTATTAAAAGCATGAATACAGGGGGGCTTGGCGACAAAGGGTTGTGTGTTTCTAATGGCAAGACTGTTAAACTTGGCTATATATCTATAATCATGACAATTTTGTGGAGTTAGCCGTGAGTATTTTTAAACAAGCTGCTGAAGAATTATTAAGCCGACGTAAAGCCGGAACGAAAGCCCCGCGATTAGTAGAAGCAATACGACCAAAGAGTATTGATGATGCACTAGCTATTCAGGCAGAAATGGCCAATATGGAAACAACCATTGGATGGAAGTGTTTGTTGCCGCCAGCAGAAGGCAAAATTGTTGCAGCGCCTATTTTTAATTTACAACATCAGACCGATGATGTGTTGCTATTTGCTGATAAGGGCCAAGCACTCATCGAGCCTGAAATTGGATTTGTGCTAGCGAAAGATTTGCCTGCGCGTAGTGAAGACTATTCCGAACAGGAAGTGGTTGAAGCTATCGGTAGTGCGCATATGGCACTAGAGCTTATGCAACGCCGTTTTGAAGAAGGTGCAGGACAAGATTTTTACGAGAGCTTGTCTGATTGCATGATTAATCAGGGGGTATACATTGGTCCTGAAATTGACAAAGGATTGGCTGTTAACGCGCATAAAGTAGCAATTACTATTACCCAGTCATCACAATCTCTTGAATTGGACGGCACTCACCCTAACCCACGGGCCATTGATGGTTTTGTATGGCTAGTGAACTTTATGAGTAAACGCGGTATTAGTTTTAGCGCAGAACAAGTCTTTATTACAGGTTCATTTAAAGGCATTGTGCCTCTTGAGTTTGACCAAAAAACCGTAATTCGTTACGACGGTTTAGGTGACTATTCAGTGACATTTAAAATCAAATAGCACTCAACGAAATACGAAAATCGCATTGTTCTAAACTAGATAACGATCTTTTCTATGGTTCAGTGCGATTATTGAGCTGAGTAGCACTACGCATATTACCGACAATATGAGTGCTAATGGGCTAACGATAGTTGCTGAAATTAAAATAATGGAAATATCAACGCCCATCATTAGCCAACCAGCTCGAATACCGGTTTTTTCTTGCAAATAGAGGGCTAAAATATTTACGCCACCTAAGCTGGCTTTATGGCGGAAGATAACGAGCAAGCCAATGCCAAAGAAGAAGCTTCCCATAATGGCGCCATACACAGGGTTTAAGTAATTCAAGGTAATAAAGTGGCCATGTAAGTTAGAAAACACCGAAACTAATATAACCGAGCAAAAGGTTTTGAGTGTGAATTCAATGCCCATTCTACGAATTGCCAAATAGTAAAAAGGTAGGTTCACGATAAAATAGGTGAGGCCAAAATTAGTGTCGAATTGGTAGTTAATATAAAGAGACAGCCCAGCAGTACCACCGGTTACCATGCCTACATGCTTTAAGAAAAACAAACCAAAGGACACAAAGCTGGTGCCAATAACAAGTGCCATCACATCTTCAAACCACTTGTGATTTAGCCTTATTATTCCATTACTCATTAGATTTTGCTCTGTAGTTGTTATTGGCGAGATTGGACAGAATTATAATTTTCTATAGAAATACTACGAGATAAAATAGATGAATCTCTATAATTCTAGTACGAATACGAAGATTTAATTTTATTAAAACATTATGATAAGCTTTCGGTAACAAATTACATACATTTGAGTCTATCTAAGATGTTAAATATTTCTCGTATTAAAAGCGCGTTTGGCACTGTTCGAAAGCAAAGTGTCTCCTATGTTGCAATCGTATCTAGTTGCTTTCTTATGGTTTCACCAATTCAGGCACAAGAACATCCAAATCTTATTCTTACTAAGCAAGGTGTGAAAGATATTCGTGCTAATTTGGGAAAAGTACCTGTATTTGATAAGGCATTAGCTGCTATTCAGCAAGAAGTAGACGCTGAGATAGCCTTGGGTATCGATACGCCTATTCCTGTTGATTACTCCGGGGGCTATACCCACTCTCGCCATAAGAAAAACTTCTTTATGGCCCAAAAAGCAGGGATGTTGTACCAAATCTTACAAGATGATAAATACGCTACTTACGTGAAAGACATGTTCTTTCAATATGAAGCCATGTATTTAGACTTGCCCGTTCACCCTAAGCCTCGCTCTTATGCTCGTGGAAAATTGTTTTGGCAGTGTTTAAACGACAGCAACTGGTTGGTTTATATGGCGCAAGCCTACGATACCATTTACGATTTTTTATCAGCGGAAGAACGCAAAACTCTAGAAGATAATTTGTTTCGCCCCTTTGCAGATTTTATTTCTACCACTAACCCCCAGTTTTACAATCGCATTCATAACCACAGTACATGGGGTAATGCCGCTGTAGGTATGATTGGTGTGGCGATGAATGATGAAGAGCTGATCCAAAGAGCCTTATATGGGTTAGATGATGATGGCATTGAATTCGGAACCAAAGATGATGATGGTGGCTTCCTTAAAGTAGAAGGGCAGTCAGCTGGGTTTTTAGCGAACTTGGAAGAACCGTTTTCTCCTGAAGGTTACTTTACCGAAGGACCGTATTACCAACGTTACGCTATGTACCCGTTTTTAGTGTTTGCTGTGGCAATGGAAAACAACCGCCCAGATATGAAGGTGCTACAACACAAAGACGACGTGCTAATGAAAGCCGTAACGGCGTTGTTGAATTTGTCTGACCAAGACGGAGAATTCTTCCCGTTGAATGACGGCCAAAAAGGCATGTCTTACTTGGCAAAAGAATTGGTTACTGCGGTAGACATGGCCTATTTTTACGGCGGCAAAGACCCAAGTTTGCTAAGTATTGCCGGTAAGCAAAATACGGTATTGCTTGACCAAACAGGTTTAGCTGTTGCCCTTGGTATCCAAGACGGCAAAGCCACTGAATTTAAAAAAACGTCGGCTAACTACGGCGATGGCCCTAATGGCGATCAAGGCGGTGTAGCAGTGGTTCGTGCAGATAATTTAGAACTTGTGTTTAAGTACTCGGCCCAAGGTTTAAGTCACGGACACTATGATAAGTTGTCTTTTTCATTATTCGAAAATGGCGACGAAGTATTGCAAGATTACGGCCTTTCTCGTTTTGTAAATATCGAGAAAAAAGGCGGTGGAAATTACCTTAAGGAAAACAAGACGTGGGCGAAGCAAACTATTGCTCATAATACCTTAACGTTAGATGAGACTTCTCACTTTAAGGGAAAATATGAAATTGGTAGTCAGCACCACTCTGACTTGCATTTTTACGAGTCTAGTTCTGATGATATTCAAATAGTCAGTGCAAAAGAAGTGAATGCTTACTCTGATAGTGTTTTGCATAGAACCATGGCTGTGATTAAAGATGAAGATTTTGAAAAACCGTTTTTATTAGATTTATTTAAGGTAACCTCTAAAGCAAAACACCAATACGATTTGCCTTACTATTTTATGGGGCAAGTACTCGACACTAGCTTTGCATTTAATACGCCGAAATCACTGGATGTATTAGGTAAGGAAAATGGTTATCAACATTTATATGTTGAAGGGAAAAGTAATGATCTTACTGAAGAAAGTGCGCAGTTTAACTGGTTGAATGCAGGTAAGTACTATACGTTAACAACCGCTACTAATAAGTCTGATGAAATCATGTTCACGCGACTAGGTGCGAACGATCCACAGTTCAACCTTAGAAGAGACGCAGGTATTATGCTTCGCCGTAACGATAAGAGTACCTTGTTTGCCTCTGTTATTGAGCCACATGGTTCGTATAGCCCTGTTACTGAAGCGTCGCTAAATGCAAATAGTCACATCGAGAGCCTAGAGGTATTACAAAATAGTGACGACTATACTGCAGTGAAAATCACGACAGTAAAAGATAAAACGTTAATCTTTATATTAGCAAATAAAGATGCTGAGAAATCTTCTAGTCATAAGTTGAAAATAGAAGGCAAAACGTATAAGTGGAAAGGTCCATACAACTTAATACGTTAATAGGCTTAGCAGTTTTAAAAAAGGCTTGGTAGTTTCTACCAAGCCTTTTTTATTACATTGAAAAATGTGTTGAAACTATTGAAGATTTTCGTTTAAAAACTCAATCAGTGCAGTATAAAGTTCTTTTCTTTCTTCTTCTCCATAAACACCGTGACCAGAATTGCTAAAATTTAAATATTTGGGAGGGTTATTCGCTTCGGTTAATTTTTTAACCATTGCTGTTGCATTGATAACCGGTACACGTGCGTCTTTTTTACCATGAATAATCATGGCCTTAGCTTTAATTTCTGAAGCATGATTAACAGGCGAAAATTCATCAATAACCGCTTGATCTTCGCCTAGTACTCGTTTTAAGTAAGCTAAACCACCATAGGCTTCGGCTGTGTCACTTTCCGAAAAGGTATAGTTCAAATCATATATGCCGACATAGCCAATAACACACTTGAACAACTCAGGTGCCCTAACCACCGACATCATTGCCGCGTAGCCACCATAACTAGCGCCATAAACACAGGACTTTTCGATATTGAGTGGAAACTGCTTAGCTGCGGCTTGGGTTCCCTCTAGAATGTCTTGGATCATTTTTCCACCCCATTCTTTATAGCCTGACTGTTGGAAATTACTGCCATAACCACCACTGCCTCTATAATTTATCTGCACAACACCGTAACCGCGATTGGCTAACAACTGGACTTCACTATCAAAAAATGGAAAATCTCGATAGCCGTGAGGACCGCCATGGATCATAGTTACAAAGGGTGTTGTTTCATTTGGCTTTAAATCAGCCGGAAGAGTGACATAGCCATAAACTGTTAGGTTATCACTTGTGACAAAACTAAATGGCTTAGTCGCAGATAATGTTCTGGGATCTAACCATGAACGGTTCGCCCATAAAAATTGAGCTCCTTTCGCTTTAGTATCAAAAAGGTAATATTCACCTGGATTTATTTCACTACTAACATGTATGAGTAATAAATCGCCGTTCTTACTTTGGCTTTCAATTGTAACGCGCTGACCATCAAAACTGTTTTTTAGTGCCTTGTGCCATTTTATCGTATCGCTTTTATCCGATGTGTAGATATATTCATGATTATTCGTAAAGGTTGTGCCAATTACTGGCGTTTCTAACTTGGGATCCCAAGTATAGAATTCTATATCTGACTGTAGATCTGTGAAAAGAGGGGAAAGTACTTGAGTGTCCAAATCAAATTCATACATAGTCAGAAGCTGGTTTTCACTTATTCTCCCAGTAAGAAAAACTCGCTTTCCATCACTGCTAAGATCAATAGGAAAATAATCACCATTTAATTTGTCGGAAAGGTCCATCCACTCGTCGTCCTCAGATGGACGGTAGGCAGCCTGGCTAATATAATTTTCGTCTATGTAGGTGACGAAATTTACCTCTCCGTTATTATTTGCTAAAGGTGTGGCTGATTTAAATGGAATATTATCGATTTTCTTTCTCTTTCCGCTGTACACATTTAAACGAACGATATTTGGACGTTTTTCTTTATTATTGTAATAAGAGTCTCCTTCTATATTGAAAGGGTACTCAGCAATTAGTATATTTTTTTTGTCACCTGGCAGATAACTAATAATTTCTGCAGAAGCAAGCGTTGCTTTTCGTTTTTGAATTTTTGTGCCGGTAGTAAATTCACCCGCTCTGTACCCAAATATTATTTTATTTGATGAACCATCAAAATTTATTGCAAACAATTCACCGGTAGGAATTGGTGTGTCGTGGCTCCACCTTTTCTCCGCAAATTGATATACAAGTCTTTCGTCGTTAATCCACTCTACGGAATGAATTTCGTCCCCGGATTGTGCTTTTACACCACCGACTACTTTCATTGATGGGACTTCAAGAACAACAAAGCTAACTCTATCAGCTACACGCAGTCTGGCAGCTATATGTTTACCACTAGGGGACAAGGACATGTCTAAGTAGTCGCCGTGACGGGTAAATGCTTCTATAGGAATTGGTTTAGCTAGGGTGGTAAAGCTTAAAATAAAAAATAGTATGACTACAATTGAATGTCTCATAAAAATCCTTGTAAATAAAACAAATTAAAGAGAATAGTATTTCATTACTATTCTCTTTAATTTACAAACTCTTAGTTATATTTACAACTGATTTTGGTGTGCTTTACAAATTAAATAGAATTTTCATAGGGCCTATTCACTCTTCATATACGCGATCATTTCATTAATTTTAGAAAGCTGTTGGGGAGATTGTTTGAATACTTGTTCAATGTGTTTGGGGGATTTTTCTTTTAATTTATCAATGAAGAGTATGCCATCGAGATGATCTATTTCATGCTGCACTAAACCTGACATTTCACCTCTAAGTGTTGTGCTTTTTTCGATACCATATTCGTCTAGGTAAGAGACCGCTATTTCCACGTAACGAGACACTGTGCCCCGTATGTCATACATGCTAAAACACTCTTCTTGAAATTCGAATTTTTCTTCTGAATGATTTTGTATCACTGGATTGATCATTGGCACAAATTCACCATCAATTCGCAGTAAAATCATACGCACTAAACTTCCAGATTGAGGAGCAGAAAGTGCATTGCCGTTTTCGCTGGAAATAGCTTGAATGCCGTTTAGCGTTTCTTTCATTTTAGACAGTAAATTTTGTATAGCTTCTGATTGTATTTCGTCCAAGCTAAGCTCTTGCGAACGTTGAGTGAGTAAAGGGTTACCTATTTGCAAAACTCTCATTGATGTTCTCTCTACTGTATAAAGCCGCCTATTTTAGCTTTGTGCTTTTTAAACGGCAGTAAGTTAACGGTTAATCCAAGCGGTTAGTCGAAAAAGGCGCAACATATAAAAAAATACCCTACTGAACGGTCATAAACAAATAGTAAAAAAGATTTGCAATTTTAAATTACAGGTGTAATCTTAAATTATCGATTACATTTGTAAGCAATGATGATGATTGAATTATCTAAAGCAGAATTTGAAGTACTAGATGCGGTTTGGGTGAGCTACCCAGTGAATGCGACACATATCATTGAGCGTTTAAGCAGTGATAAACAATGGCATGAAAAAACAATCAAAACCTTGTTAGGGAGGTTAGTGAAAAAAGGAGCTCTTTCTTTTGAAAAAGAGGGGCGGCAATACTTGTATAGCCCTTGTATTGAAAGAGCTGATTACACATTGAAAGAAAGTCAGAATTTTATTGAGCGCTTTTTTAGTGGTCGCATCGCACCATTGGTGAGTGGGTTTGCTAAGTCAGAACAGCTGTCTCAGCAAGACATCAATGAGTTGAAAAAAATTATTGCTGATTGGGAAAAAAACCAAGGGGAATAACATGCTGTATCAGTCTTTTTTCAGTTGGTTGGTTAGCCAGCAATTATTAATTAGCTTAATGCTAATCATATTTGTTTTGTCAGCGCGCTTCGGTTTATCTCTATTCGGCGCGCGTTTTGTGTATCGGCTAGTATGGTTGGCACCGTTAGCAGTTTTAGTTGTTAATTTGCCAAGTACCTTTAAACCCCTATCAGATAAGGCTATTAGCCATTACATTGTTACGTCTGACACGTCTATTACGACGAGTTTTAGCGTCGATTGGGCAAGTGTTTACTTTACTATAACTGGCTTGATGCTTGTTGCTATCGCCAGCATACACTTTCGCTATGTTAAGGGACTCAAGCTTGCTAAGCATCCAAAAACTACCATGAATACGCCAGCTAAGGTGTACCTCAGTAACGTTATTTCTACGCCTATGGTAGTGGGGATATTTAACAGTAAGTTGGTATTGCCTAGGGATTATAAATCACAGTTTAACGAAAACATGCTCAGTCTTATTGTTGAGCACGAAAATATTCATATAAAACGCAAAGATAATTTCATTAATACACTGTTGCTGGGAGGTGCAATTTTACTTTGGTTCAACCCTTTAGTTTGGATGACTTATGCCTATGCTCGACGGTTACAGGAACTGACGTGTGACGATCAAGTACTGGCAAATAAATCCATACAAGAACACATTTTATACAGTAAAGCCTTGGTGCATTGTGCAGAACATAAATTTGCCCGCCTGATAGCTTTTTCACACTACGGAGATAAAAAAATGATGATACAACGATTGAGCAACATTCAACATAAAGGTAACCCCTCAGTGTTAGCAAAGACAAGTCTACTTTTTATTGCTGCGTGCATGTTGAGTGGGTTAGCTTTTGCTAAGCAGCCAATGAAAGGAGGAAGTGATAAAGATCATATTTCACCTATTAAACGTGTTGAACCACTTTACCCAAGTGAAGCAGCCCAGCAAGGCATTGGTGGTTCCGTTGTATTGAAATATGACATTGATGCCAGAGGTAACACGTCAAATATTTCAGTGGTGAGTGCTACACCGAATAGCATGTTTAATACGTCTGCCAAAAATGCACTCGCAAAATGGCAATATGAGCCCTCTAAAAACGGTTTTAAAGACTTACTTGTGCAATTGGATTTTAAAATTGATACTGAATCAGCAAAGTTAGATTTAGTTGAGCGAATAGAGGTGTTGAACGAGGCGCATTAATTTATTGGCTATGGTAATAAACGATAAAGCAAGCGGCCTTTAAGGTCGCTTGCTTTGTGGTTTTCGAGAACCCTATTTTGTACCTTGGTTGCTGTTATCTAGTTTTATTGGTGTAAGCATTTTTGACATGTTTGCACGAACTATTGGTTTGTTTCGTACGCACATTAATGCCTCGCCAAAGAGTTTACAATTTCCTTGATAGATATCACCATGGCTGTTGGTATATTCACAAGGTGTATTTTTTTCTGAGGTGCTGCACGCTTGCCAAGGCAGTTCGTCTCCGTGGCCATTGTGTGCTTGTGCTATTGCGTTAATTAAGCCTGAAAATACAATAACTACAATTTTACTAAAGGTATTCATAGTTAGATGTCCGTGGAATTTGCAGTTTCTCCAGAGAAACAACCTATAAACGCATTTTCACCTGGACCAGCTGAATGATAGTGATACCCGCGGACTTCGTCAGTTTGACCTCTACACTCGTCAAGATCGGTTGCTTCTTCGCCATTTTCATCAAGCATCCCGTAAATGGCAAATCCGTCGAGGGCATAACCAAATATACCTGCATGACCGTCGGCTTCAAATTCAACTGCTGGGCACTCACCGTCGCCATGGTTGGCTCCGTGGTAGTGATAGCCATCAATGGGATTTACATGGCCAACACAATCATCAAAAGCGGCGATTGTAAACGCACTTAAAATTGCTTGTGTCGGCGCCGCGGCTGCCAGATTCACACCATTTAATGAGACGCCAATATTAGACATTCCTATATCTCCCGAAGTTTCGCGAAATACTGGGTTAATAGGTAAAAGGAATGTACTCTCCACACCTTGGCCTTCATCAGCATAGTATGTAAGTTCGCATTGTACGCAGTGGTTCTGATATTCTTCTGCTACGTCAGGACGAGCCGCTGCTTCGCAAGAAACTTGTGTATCAGTAATAAATATTTCACCAGTGTCTGCATCAAAAAGTTGCCACTCACTATTGCCATAGAACAAGTCTAAATTCGATACAAATTCGCCAGTCAAATCGTACAAGACTCCGTCGTCGAACCATTTTCCAGCGCTTTCAGCTTCAGTATTAATGTCTGTTGGACAAAAATGTCCTAATTCAGTTCTATCTGAAGGAAATCCTGTAACAGTAATAGCATAACAACTACTATCATCGCCGTTTGATAAAGTGCAGTCTATTGTTTCAACCGATACTACCGCAGCAGAATCAAATAATGTTGTATCTACAGCTAAAATGTCTGTACTAGGAGTTTCGCTGGTTTCATCATCTGTTATTGTTTCGCTACTTCCACCACAGCCAGAAAAGGCAAGGGATCCCGTGATAATCAAAGAAGAAATTGATGCTTTTGTCATGCTGTGTTTGCCCACTATTGAATATAAATATGTTAATACTGAGTATACTCACAGGTTTTAAAAACAATGTGAAAATACAAGGTTAAAAGTTGTGCAAAAAATAAGGAGAAAGTAGTGTTTTTATAGAGGCATTGAATAAAACCATTAGATTGTATTATTTAGCTGATTATTGTGCGTAAACGATACAAATTAAGAATGAAACTTTCCTTGTGTTGCCCAAAAAACACAAATGGTATTAACTTGATGTTTACCAATTGAACATAATTTGGTAAAAAAGTTGGGTTACCACTTGAATTAATCGAGTAAACCAAACTGGAATTGTATATAATGGAGTGATACGCGTATTTTACGTTTATTGTACTTATTATGTACATGTATATCGCCTGAACTAGTAATATAAAGGAACAGACAAAATGAAATTAGCAAATAAAGTTGCAATCGTATCTGGTGGCGCCCGTGATATCGGCCGTGCTATCTCTGTAAAAATGGCATCAGAAGGCGCCAAAGTTGTAGTTAACTATTTCGACAACGAACAAGACGGTCTTGATACGCTTGAAGCAATTAAAGCAGTTGGCGGTGAAGGTATCATCGTTCAAGGCGATATGACTAAGAGCGAAGACGTAGAAAAACTTGTTAAAGCAGGTACAGATGCATTTGGTGGTGAAATCCACGCTCTTATCAACGTTGTTGGTGGTTTGGTTGCACGTAAATCTCTTGACGAAATGGACGAAGATTTCATCAACTTGGTTATGCGCATAAACTTCAACTCTTGCTTCTTAGCAACTAAAGCAACTGTTCCTCACATGCCAGCGGGAAGTGCGATTGTTAACTTCTCTTCACAAGCTGCTCGTGACGGTGGTGGCCCTGGTTCTTGGGCATATGCTGCGTCTAAAGGTGCGGTTATGACTTTCACTCGCTCTATGGCGAAAGAACTAGGTTCTAAAGGTATTCGTGTTAATTCACTAACTCCTGGTCTAATCAACACAACTTTCCATGATACTTTCTCTAAAGATGAAGTTCGTACTAAGCTAGCTGGTATGACTGCTCTAGGTCGTGAAGGTCAAGCTAAAGAAGTTGCTGATTTAGTGTCTTACCTTGCATCTGACGAAGCGTCATTTGTTAACGGTAACAACATTGATATCAATGGTGGCTTAGCGTTCTCTTAAGACCTATCTGGTTTTGAATTACGAAAGACCGTGTTTTTACACGGTCTTTTTTTGCCTTTTTATAATGTCAGCTATATTTACAATGCTCTAGTTGGTTTAAATATTCTTCATACGTTACAAGCACATCGTTTTTGGCATTAATTCTGCTTTATACCTATATTACTATTATTGCGTCTTTTATATTCTATAATTGATGCTGGCTTAAAGTTACTTGATTAAGGTGAAATGTGATGAATACGAAGCTAATACTTGCACGACTATTTTTATTGTGTGGAATTGTTTCAGGGCCCACATTAGCGGTTCCTGTTACTATAGATTTTAGTAATTTAGGCGGTCAGAATGGCGCTAGTGCAATTTCCCTTGATGATTTAGCACCTGATGCTGGAGCGCTTTCATTAGGCATTGATGCCGATACTTTTAACCTTGTTTCTTTCGCTCCGTTTGGCCCCTTTTCTACCTTTAGCTTAAACAATGACAGAACGTCAGTAATTGATACGAATCAATTTTTTGGTGACGAAGGACTGGGAGCTAGAGACTTCAACGACGGCGATGATGACATTGATGGTTTTGGTGACAATGATATTTTACTTTTTAGTTTTTCTAGAGAAGTTACTTTATTATCCGTTGGCTTTGATAATATCCTTGGGAACGCTGATGACTTTATAGGCTTTGCTGCCAACGAGGTATTTGGGAGTGGGGTTAACTTTTTAGCTGCGTTAATTGATGTTCCTAATATTGAGGGGGATGACGGTCTGTTTGTACTGGGTAATGGCGGTATCGATGCCAGCTTCTTTGGGTTTGGTGCATTAGAAAACAATGATAGCTTTCGCATTACGTCTCTGACTATTGATGTAGCCACTTTGGGAGGGGGGAATCCTGATGATGTTAACCCGCCTTCTGTTGCAGTTTCCGCACCATCGAGCACTTTGTTGATTGGTTTAGGTTTAATTTTGACTGGTTTTGTTGTTCGCCGTAAAAGCTAGTTAGAGAACAGCTCTTAATTATGAGTTTGCGTCATTTCATGATTGCAAACTCGGTAACTTTTCAGATTTGATTTTTTTTACTATACTGGGTAATTAAGAGATCACACATGTAGTATAGTCGTGTCTAAGAAGCTTTATCATACCTTTATATCTGTCTTTTTTTTTACCTTTATCTTAATAATAAGTAGTGAGTTAAAAGCCAAAGAACATCAACCATTTTTAATGGCAATACCTTCATTTCCTCCATTTTATTTTCCACCTCATTCAATTGAAGCGAGAGAATTTAACCGAAAGGGAATCTCGGTTTTATATGTGGAGAATCTCGCTAAGCAAGTTAACTTTCCTATTCAAATCGTACTTATCCCCTATGCAAGGATTTCGAGTAGCTTAGAAAAAGGAGAAATTGACGGCGCAATTATGTTTAAGAATGAAGACGCGAAGAACAAAGTTCAATATATTGGTCCAGTCTCTAGCTCTAAGGTAGTGATATTCCCAGAAAAAAACAGGCCGATAAGAACGTATCAAGATTTACATACGCTGAATTCTATTGCCGTTGTTAGAGGCGCCAATTTCGATAACCGTTTCGATAATGATGAGCAATTAGATAAATACTTTGTGAGGGATTACACCCAAGGTGTGAAAATGTTTAAGAGAAAACGAGCAGAGGGGATTATTGGCGCATTAGAAGGGTTGGATTATAGTTTTAGAAAAGCGGGCGTTTTTGAAACAGATCATGGCGAGCCCGTATATTTGTCTGATAAAGAAACGTGGTTACATGTTTCAAATAACTCTTCTTACGCAAAACAAACGGAAGAGCTATCTAATGCTGTGGAGCATTTGTACGCGCCTTACCTTTTTTATTCTTTGTATGCGTCTGAGCTAGAAAACAATGCGCTTTCTCGTATTGGTGACATTACACTCATTAAGTAACATCACCACGATATTTTGAGATTATTTTATCAGTTTTGTTTCTGGAAAGGCCGCATGCCATCCAAACCAAAAAGCACGATGATAAGGTAATCTGTCGAGTGTTTCTTTTGTATCTTGGTTAATCAGCTGTTGCTCATCTAACTGCCATTTAATTCCTTTGTTATCTGTCAGGGTAGAATCATTATCATAACTAACAAAATCGATGTTTTTTGGGTCGTATACTCTGTTTGCACCTGACTTATCGGTTAGGACGATGAACTTTTGTCGTCCTATTTTGTTTTTATACAGAGTCTTTTTGCGTAAAAATTCGGTATCGATGGCGAGTTGTTGATTTGGTGCTCCTGGGAATCTAAGCGCTAGGATTTCTTGTTTGTTT
The DNA here is from genome assembly GCF_017368475.1 of Alteromonas sp. 5E99-2. GTDB lineage: Bacteria > Pseudomonadota > Gammaproteobacteria > Enterobacterales > Alteromonadaceae > Alteromonas_F. Next base: position 276,907 of record NZ_JAFNJE010000002.1, on the reverse strand, counting down.
TTTAATCTTTTGTCAGCAAATGGTGTATTAAACATGAGCCTATCGCTGGAAAAATAATCTTGATACGCAACGCCTTCGTCATAATCTCGTCTGTGTCCGGTTTCCAGAGACAGTACACGGGTGTCTGGATGACGGCGCTTCCATTCACCCCATGTAGTGGTCACCACACTTAAGTGTTCAAGTTCAATGCCTTTATCGACTAGCGGACCGACTACTGGCTTGCCTGTTAGTGTATTCCATAAAGATTGGGTGTCTAAATCGTACATTAATTTATTAGAGCGATACAAGAAGCCGCTGGTTCCCAATGTATACTTTGTGCCAGAAAGTTCTGTTTTGTAAGGGATAACGGTTCCACATAAAGTACAATAAACACCGGCAATATCGACACCGCCTACTGTGTCTACAAACATTTCATGCCAAGCTAATATCCGTTTTGGATAGGCCCTTGCGTCACCGTTAATTTCAATACCAAATACAACATTATCATCGTTGAGATAGGTGGCCGATTTTGCATTAAGCATTTTAGGGTTACGCAGCGGAGGAATACCATCTTGGACAACACCGCCCCACCTAATTTCATCTAAGCGTATTTTCGCTTGAGATTGGCGTTGGTCAAAGTAACGGTGAAATCTAGGGTCAATATTAACGTATAGAGAAGCTTTAAATTGTGCGTAGTTTGAAGAAATATTCTGTGGTTGATTCCACAACCAAAAAAACCAGTCATTTAAATGAAACCCAAAAGATTGTTTGGTATGACGCTCTAGTACATCAAGTAAGCTTTGAGAGGTGTAGTAATCTCGAGTTAAGCTCAGCATTTCAAGGGATTGAGGTATGAATTCAGAGCTCCAATTTGCATCAATTTCAGCTAATGCGACGTCTATTTCTTTTTTACTTTCTGCCGCTATGAGTTGCTCAAAGACTGACGTTTTATCTTGAGATAAAACTGAAAACGAACAAACAAGTAAAAAAGCAGCTGTAGTGAATTGTTTTAAAAAAGAATGGTGCATAAACATTAGCCTTTATTATATGTAGCTAATAGAGAACGATGAAATAGATGGTTAGTTACAAGTGGGATGAAATTGTAATAATTGAAACTTTGGGTGAAGACAAAAGGAAATAACGAGAAAGGTGAAAAATCATGGGTTTTAGCCTAAACTCAACAACAGTGCGCCTAAAGTAAGCTTATACGGCGATTGGCATATTTATGTCAGTAATTTTCCAACAATGTGTAGAGCATGACGAATATTAGTGAAGATCGACGCAAGCAGCCTCGTAGTGAAGATTTATTTTTTAAAATGGTAGTAGGGATAAACCTACTAGTTTGGGGATTGATGATCGTTGCTTTGTGGCTTTATCACTATGGGCGACCGGAATTGTCGGCAGGTTTCTATAAATACTTAGGCGTTTCCGTACGAGAAACGTGGAAGCAGGAATATTTCGATGCGCTAATCGTTCTGCTGCAAGCATCTCTTGGGCTAACGCTAGTCTCAATTGTAGCAAGAGCAAGACGTTCGCGTCGAAAAAACGACGATTTTGGATTTAATTTGTTTTTACTTGCAGTAATCATTTTAGTGAGCCTTGTCACACTCCTTGCGGGTAAGTAAATTTATTTGTTTTTACAACAGCCACTTAGGATCTATTTCTACAAATTCAGAAGCGCTATTAATGAGTGTGTTTGAGGTTAAATTCAGTACCCCGTATACAGACGTTCTGCAGCCATATTTTTTATTTACTGTGTCTAATAGAATTGAAAAATCACCATCTCCAGATAACAACAATACTTCGTCAACGTCAGGGGCCTTATCTAGCATATCTATTGTAATACCAACGTCCCAATCTCCCTTAGCGGTTCCATCTTGCCGTTGAATAAAGGGTTTCAGTTTCACTTCAAATCCAATATGACGCAATGCATTTTGAAATTTAATTTGCTGGCTATCGCCTTTGTCTATTGCATAAGCGTAGGCATATTCAATGGTGTAGGTTTCTTTTAAACGTTCAATAAAAGCGCGGTAATTGAATGAGCGCTGGTAGGTGTCTCTTGTTGTATAATAGATATTTTGCACATCTGCAAATATTGCTATTTTCTTCATAGGATTGGCCTAAGTGGAGTGTCCGCTCACATTCTATCACTGATTTCTATCATAGGTGCTGGCTGATTGTTTCGCAGTCATACCATGGAATTGTTAACTTAACCGAATGGTCTTTAGCGTCTCTATGTTTATTGATAGTATGAATGACTTGAAAGTCATTAAATCCTAGCGCGGAGCTGTTTAATTTGAAGACGTTTTTATCTGTTTTTTTGTTTGTTTTTGGTTTCAGTTTATTAACTGTAAATTTGTATGGGTTAACGCAAGACATTCGACCTGCAAAAATAACGGATGAAGACTTGCGTTTCGTTAACGACCACGCACTACCCTTTGAAAGGGTTATGTCACAGCTAAACATGAAATCTGATGAAACCGATATTGAATTTGCTTATCGCGCCACGACCTTGATTTCAAAAGGACTAGCCCATATTCATTGGGAACGATTTCAACCAGAAAAATTCAACCAATTAGTACCCATTTGGGAAAATTATTTTTTGTATTTGATGGGAAAATTCACCACTATTCCTGAGTTTAATCGATATCACTTTGCGGATTATCAACGCAGTTTACAAAGAGGGATTGGTATATGCGGTGATGCATCGATGATTTTATCGCAAGTACTAAATAACAATGGTATCGATAATACTATTTTGACCTACCCAGGACATGTATTAGTTGAAGCATCATTTTCAAGTAAACAACGTGTTTTACTTGATGCAGATTTTGGTGTTGCTATTCCTTTTGAAAAAGAAGTTACGGGAAATCATTATCAATCAATTGCACAGCTATACACTGATAAGGGTTACACCGAGGGCGACAGGCTCTTTTTTGAAAAAATGTTTCAGTCGGAGTACCAAGTATGGGAAGGAGTAAAGCATTTTATCACCAAAAAGTATTACTTCGAAAAAGTAAGCTACGCCTTGAAATGGCCTTTGCCTTTGGTCTTGTTATTTTTATCAATCGTTTTGTATAGAAATAAAAAACAGGCCTAGTTTGTTGACCTTTGGGGGTTGCTTTTCTGTGTAGAAGGCAACACTACTACTGTGTTGCCGTTTATCTCTAGATTATTTTTTCAGTATCGACACTAAATACGTTTTCCAAAATTTCCAATGGAAAGGTCGATAACTTATGCCTTTTTTGAAAGATTGAATTGCATCGTCTTTATAACCATTTTGCCACTGTAACGCATAGCCCATTATCCAAAAATATTCCGATGCTAGCTTATGTTTAATCGCGGTTAATTCTGCGCGGTTTAAATTTTTGATGTAGTCTGGGGTTTTCTCATAACAGTCGATGAGCTGCTGAGTTACGTTTATACGCTTTTGAATATTTTCTTCTTTGCTATTGGTGTCACTAATATTGCCGCCATGTACCATGTAAAGAACATGAATGTCGTCGTGAAATGCCAAGGTAAAACCACTTTTTAAGGCCATAGCAATAAAGAGGCGGTCTTCCCCAATACGAAATTCAGGAATGGAAATAACATCGAATATTTCTCTTTTTAAAACTGAATTTTGTAAACCACTGTCTATGCCGTCAGTAATTTGCAACAGCGCAGCATGTGTATCGTCAATGATATGCAGCTTGCCCGTTGTCTTTGTCTTTAGGTTAAACAGAAGATTAGGTTTTCCGTCGGAATAAAACGTGCTTTCTTGAATGACTTCGCTGGTTTCTTTTATTTGCCTTTGGCAAGCGCCATAAACCCAGCTGACATCTTTGTGTTCTTCTAAAATATGTACAGATTGTTGTAAATGATGAGGCAGCCAAATATCGTCACTGTCATAAAACGCAATAAACTCACCGGTAGCAACGGCAATTCCAGTGTTCCTAGCGACTGCGGGCCCTTGGTTTTCCTGCTTTATATAGGTCACTTTGTTAGCTGTTCGTTGCTCAAAGGCAGCAACAATGTCAGACGTGTTGTCTGTACTGCCATCATCTACAATGATCAATTCCCAGTGCGCATACTGTTGCGTCGAAATAGAATTAAACGCGTCTTCTAGGAAGGCTGCTCGATTGTAGGTAGGTAAGACAATACTGACTAATTTGTTCGTCATACTTTGCTCATTACGTTAGGTCTGTTTGCGTGCTTGATATATGAATACGCAAAAATGCTAAATTTAAGGACTACAAATATAGTAACGTATTTCATTGTTATAAAACATGAAGTGCAGAATTATTCTTCTATATCCTGCACTTCTGTAGTTACCTTTTGGACTATTTTTACTCGGCCACTTTTTACCAATGCGTCTCTAAGCACATATTCAATTTGCGCGTTTAAACTGCGTAACTCATCGTCGGACCAACGCTGCATCGCCGCCAGAACATCTGGACTTATTCTTAATGGATAGGCTTTTTTTGCCACAATTAATTCACTATTAATAAGTTGGAAGTCATCAATAAATCGTTCCGGTATTGACTACAGGTTGCGTTGCTTTGTCACCGCAGAGAACCACTAGCAAATTACTGACCATCGCCGCTTTGCGTTCTTCATCTAATTCAACCACGTTTTGCTCTTTTAGTCGCTCTAAGGCCATTTCAACCATGCCTACAGCACCTTCTACTATTTTACTACGAGCAGCAATAATTGCAGTAGCTTGTTGGCGCTGTAACATGGCACTAGCGATTTCTTGGGCGTAAGCTAAATGGCTAATTCTTGCTTCTTGAACGGTTACACCTGCTTGTCCGAGTCGTTCCTGTATTTCTATTTTCAGTTGACTTGCTATTTCGCTCGGGTGGCTAAGTAATGAAATTTCATTGGTATCTTGAGGATCGTAAGCGTAACTACTGGCTAAGTTTCTAAGGGCAGACTCACTTTGAATGGTAACGTAATTTTCGTAATCTTCTACTTCAAATACAGCCTCAGCAGTATCCGTCACTGACCAAACAACAATAGCCGCTATTTCAATGGGATTACCCAATTTATCGTTCACTTTAATTTGCGAGCTTTCAAAGTTTCTTACGCGCATTGAAAGTGTTTTGCGTATAAAAAATGGAATAGTCCAACGTAATCCATTTGTTTTTACCGTACCCACGTAGCTGCCAAATAGCGTCATTACTTTGCCTTGGTTTGGCTGCACCATAAAAAAGCCAAGCCAAGAAAGCGCAGTAAGCAGGGTGCCAATGACTGCAATAACTTGGAGAAGCACAATCTGACTGGCAAAAAGTAAAAATAAACCGAAGTGCATTAACGGGAGTAATAAAGCGGCGATATAACCGTTAATTGAAAAACCTTTCTTTTCTGTGATCATCAAATGCTCCAAAGTGATATCATTTTGACATCACTTTAGTTGTTGCACAGAGAATTGGCAAGAGTATTTTTCTTTTTAAAAGAAAAAAGCAGCTCATAAGAGCTGCTTTTTGGTAAACGCGTGGTAATTTTATTTACTTTCAGTGCGTCGATCTGATTTTCTTCGATCGGGCTGACCTAACTCTTCTTCATCAATGATGATTTGTCTGCGATCGGGGTTTTGTCTTTCTTCTAAAGCTTCATCTAGTTGCTCTATTACGAAATTCTCTTTAGGTGCTTCTTGATTCATATCCATTTTACCCATTACATCTACTTCAATTACTTTTCAAACGGCCAAGTTAGAAAAAAATACAACTCGGATTAAAAGAGTATGTATTATTTATTGTCTTCTTCAAGTTTGAAACAAAAAAACGATTAAAAAATTGTAAAAATACATTATATCGCAATTACTGAATGAATATTTCTCCAGACAATAATTGATATTGAATCTGGCTAGGCCCTTTCTTTTTTTGCTGTGTTGATACCTTTTCAACACCTTGATTTATTATTTTTTGATATTCAATTCGTTTATCGGCAGCTAGCTCTACGTTTTTTAAATATCGAGATAGCACGAGTAGGAGATCATTCTTGTCTATTGGCTTCGATGAATATGTCCACGGTTGCCCTAATGCGGGTGGAATTAAAAACTCTACGCCTTTGCTCAACGTGCTGCTTTGTATTGAAGGGTAAGACCAAAGGGGAAGATCTGCTTTTGCATCAACAATGGCGATACTTGTGAGTGCCTGCAAATTGAAATTACTGTAAAAGTAGGGGCGGGTGCGGTCGAGCTCATGATGTTGAGCTCCGTTTTCATCAAACTGTTTTTGAATCAGCTTCTGGGTTTTTTCATGTGCACTTTTTAGCGTACTCGTATCATCTAAATACCAAGCGATTGCCGAAACCTGAAAGAAATACCATGCGCCATGATTGTTGGTTTGCTTTGCACCAGATGTACCAAGTTTGCTTTTGTTTAGCCACTTTAGATAATCTTTCAACCAACGATTCATTGCCTTGTTGTTTTTCTTGCTCCAGTGGCTTGATGTAGAAATCATTTCAATACTGTCTAATATATGCAGTGAAATGAGTCGGCCATCTAAAATGCCTGAACGACGTAACTTGTCATTGCCAGGTACGCTTTGCGCATAACTCAAGTGGGGATTCATTTTGGTTTTTTTATCCAAAAACCAGGTGCGAATTAAGGTTTCAGCCTTTTCTGCATAGTGTTCATTTCCCGATAAATAATACGCCAGAGATAACGTCCTAACTGCGTGGGTCATTGCCCCTAATCGCTTTCTGTCTACGTGGTCTGTTTGCGTATCAGGGTTTGTTATGCCGTCTTTGCGAACCCAAGGTAAACCATCAGGTTTTGATTCATCTGGCCACCAATAGCGGCTAATACTTAAATAATCATGAGGGTCGTTTGATGGCGGCGATATTTTTTTATTGATAACGGAATAATTGGGACCTGTTAACAATGTGTCTGCATGCTCGATAAGTAAAGAGTAGGCTTCCATTAACGGTTCTGGAGCCGTATTGGTTTGTAAACGTGTTTTCACCTCTGCAAGCCTAGTTTCGTTTACGACAACGAATTTGGCAAATGCATTGGGTACGATCAAAAGAAAGAGAAAAATGGCAATAGAGCTGTTACGAATCAACATTAAATAGGTTCCAGTAAATATGAAATAAAACTCATGCCCGGTACAAGACCGGAGCATAAGCTTTATATATTCAACCAAACCTAAATTTAAGCGCCGTTAGCAGCTTGAATGGCGGTTAAGGCGATTGTGAACACGATATCGTCAACTAAAGCGCCGCGGCTTAAGTCGTTAATGGGTTTGTTCATGCCTTGCAACATAGGACCAATACAAATGAGATTAAAGCTACGTTGCACCGCTTTATAAGTTGTATTTCCAGTATTTAAGTCTGGGAAAATAAATACATTGGCTTGTCCTGCAACTGGGCTATTGGGGGCTTTTTTCTTGGCCACACTTTCAATAACCGCAGCGTCGTATTGCATTGGGCCATCAAGCAGTAAATCAGGACGTCGCTGTTGTGCGATAGCTGTGGCTTCTCGCACTTTTTCAACATCTGAGCCTGCGCCAGAATCACCTGTACTATAACTTATCATGGCAACTTTGGGCTCAATTCCAAACATTGCCGCCGAGTCAGCTGACTGAATCGCGATATCTGCCAGTTGCTCAGCATTGGGGTCTGGGTTAATTGCACAGTCACCATAAACCAGCACTTGATCAGGCAACAACATAAAGAAGATAGATGAAACCAGTTTTGCATCAGGGGCGGTTTTAACTAGCTGTAATGCTGGCCTAATAGTATTGGCTGTCGTATTTACAGCACCTGACACTAAGCCATCGACATCACCTTGTTGAAGCATCATAGTAGCGAGTGTAGTGTCGTCATGAAGCACTTCTTCGGCCATAGGTTCGGTCATACCTTTGTGCTTGCGAAGCTCTACTAGTGGCTTGATATAATTTGCACGTACGGCGTCAGGAGAAACAATTTCAATACCTTCAGGCAATTCGAAGCCCTGTTGCTCGGCAATACGTTGTATTTCTTGTTCATCACCCAGTAAAACCGTTTTGGCTAGGCCTCTTCGGGCACAGATAGCAGCTGCTTTAATGGTACGGGGTTCATTGCCTTCAGGAAGAACAATGCGTTTATTGGCTTCCCGTGCTTTTTTGATTAAGAAGTGGCGGAATGCCGGTGGTGATAACTTGTTCACTCTACTGGCGTTATTAGCAAGGGATCTTACCCACTCAACGTCAATACAATCGGCCGTATGAGACATGACTTTTTCGATGCGTTGTTGATCGTCAACAGGGACTTCGGGGTTAAACGAAGACAAGAGTTGAGACGTTTGCCAAGTACTTTCTTTCACCAACATAACAGGTAAACCACTGTCCATTGCTTGGTGACAAAGTGTCATCACATTTTCTGACGGCTTATAACCACCGGTTAGCAGTATTGCACCAATTTTTGTCCCGTTTAATGCGGCTAAGCACGCTGCAATAAATACGTCGTTACGGTCGCCAGACATCACCAATAACGCGCCGGGTTGAAGCACGTGAGTCATATTATTTATTTCTCGGGCACATAATGACACACTGCGTAATCGTCTGTATTCAGCGTCGCCCTTGTTAATGAACTCTGCGCCCATGTGGTTGGTAATATCAATGACTCTTGGAGCAACCAATTCAATATCCCAATGCACGGCACCAAGAAAGGCAAAAGATTTCTTAAAAATAGGTAATGTAGGAAGTTGTTCTTTAATGTTTTGAACATCTTGTTGAGACACGCTGCCATCTATTTCGGTGTGAATTCGGCCATCTCTGCCTAACGGCGCACCAACTTTGTTAAATATACAACCTAGTAAGCGCTTACTTTTATGACCGCCATAACTGTCTACGGCAATTTCTAATTTGTGATTCAGCTCATCTAGGCTATCGGTGCGAGGCATGCTAACAAATACAATTTGCGCATCCAACGCTCTGGCTACTGCATAGTTTAAGCGCACTGCATAAGGATAACGACGAGTGGACACTAGCCCTTCAATAACAGAGACCGCATCAGAAGAATAATGCTGCTCATACCGAGCAACTATCTCTTCCAATAAAGTATCCATATTGTCTTCGCCAATCATTTTTTCAGCATGGTTGCTAGAAAAAGGTTCAGCAGGATCGACGTTCGTATATTGGCGAATAATCACAGATGATTTTTCTGGCCCCGTGTCTCCAAGTCTAGGTTGAGCGACGGGCTTAAAAAATTGCACGTTAACCGCGCGTTGTTCCATTGCCCTTACTAAACCTAAACTTACAGATGTCAGACCAACACCACTGCCAACTGGAATTAGCATAATTCGATTAGACATAAATTAGGCTCCAGTAGAACTAGTTAGGCGTTGAGTATCTTTGGCAATCATCCACTCTTCATTGGTGGGTATCACTAAAATTGGTGTACCTTCAGCTGAAATATTACCTGAATTACCAAAGCGCGCATCAAGGTTTTTATTTTCATCTAAGGTAAAACCTAAATGAGCAAGCATAGCTAGGGTTGTGGTGCGAATATAAGAGGAGTTTTCACCTATACCACCAGTAAAGACTAAGCCATCAATAGGACCTGCGACAACCAGGTACGAACCAATGTATTTCGCTAAGCGGTAACAAAACATCTGTAGTGCTAATTGAGCATTGGCGTCACCTTCAAGGGCGGCTTCTTCTAATGTTCGACAGTCGTTACTGTCTTCGGATATACCTAATAATCCAGACGCCTTATTCAGCATGGAATCAATTTCATCCATGCTTTTGTTAAGTTGCTTGCTCAGGATACTTGGCAAGCTAGGATCGATGTCACCACAACGGGTCCCCATGACTAAGCCTTCTAAAGGCGTGAAGCCTAGGCTTGTATCAATTGCTTGGCCTTGTTTAATGGCTGCAACACTGCAACCATTACCCAAATGAGCAGTGATCAAATTGATATTCTCATATGGGATATTTAGTGTATCACTGGCTACTTCAGACACGTATTGGTGGCTCGTACCATGAAAACCATAACGGCGAATACCGTGATCGCGATACAGTGATTTCGGTAAGGCATAAAGATACGCATGTTCAGGCATGGTCTGGAAAAAAGCAGTATCAAATACCGCAACGTGAGTGAGTCCAGGAAAGGCTTGTTCTGCTGATTCTATTCCCATTAAATTCGCTGGGTTGTGCAGTGGCGCCATAATCGCATGATGAGCGATAGCTTGTTTGACTTCCTGAGTAATCACGACGGCTTCTTTGAATTTTTCACCACCATGAACCACACGATGACCAACACCTATAGGCTCACCAGGCTGCGCTTTGATAATACGCTGAATTTCGGCCAGTGCGACTTGATGAGATGCACCAGAAGGAAGAGAAAGGGCATGTTTTTCGCCAGCAACTTTATAACTTAATCGGGCATCATGACTGCCCATGTTTTCAGCAAGGCCTGTTAAATTAGCGTGCCCAGATTGCGCGTCAACAATCGCAAACTTAACTGATGAGCTGCCGCAGTTAAGAACGATTACATTTTGATTCATTGCTATTTTCCGTCAGTAAGGGATTGAAAAATGTGTGTAATAATAAGCTTAGTTCACCTCAACAATAATACACATAAACTGGTCCAATCCCACGCAAAAAAAACTTGTGAGAAAAGACTTTTCAAGTAAATTAAATGTTAATACAGCTAGTTGTGCGGTGATATTAGCACTCCTTGTCTAACTCGCTGAGGATGATCACCAACGTCAATTCTTACAACTTCAGAAGCTGTTGCGTAATTGATAACTGAAACTTGGTCGGTTTCACTCCAGGATACAAAGCAATGCTCTCCCGTTTTGTCAGTAACAACCCAATAGGGCTTTTTGCCTAAATCATCAAGTATGGTGTAGTTTTCCGATGCAATATCTACAATAGCGACGTAATTGTCCATTGTACCGGCAACACATAAAGTTTGGTCGTCAGCACTAATAGCGATACCGTGATGAGCTGAATCGTTTACGTATTGTGTTCTAGGAAGTGTGGTGATTTTGGGCAAATCGACTTTCCGGGTAATTTTGCCACTCGGCATGTGATACTCAACAAACCCGTGTAGGAATGAAAGTTGAAAATAAAAATAATCTTCACCACTGGTGTGAGTCATAGGTCTAACAGATGGGCTGACTTCTGGTAAACCAAAGTCGTCTAACTTGTCACGCATATCAAACTGTTCGGTAATGGTGTAGGTATCAGTTTCAACAACTTGTACTACGCGTTTGCCTTTTAACAAACCACCACTATCAAAATCAAAAGGTGAAAATACATTGCCAATACTGGCGTGAAAAATGTGCTTTCCGTCTTTAGAATAAATATTTTCGTGGGGGGAGTCACCACTTGGAAATTGGCCGTGTTCTTTACCCGTTTCTACATCAATGATGTGTACAAGATCTCCTGTTGATGCTGACACTGCTACATGCTTGCCGTCAGGAGACATAGCCATATGATCTGAGCGAAAGCCAGCTACTTCAAAACGCCAAATTATTTCGCCAGAGAGTGTATCTATAGCAACTACATCGGCAAAACTTGGACGAGAAACAATGAGTTTTGTTCCGTCTATGGAGCTATACATGTCATCCACAAATTGGTCGTGACCTTCACCAACTAACTTGCGAATACCGTAGTATAAAATTCTACCTAAAAACTGGTTGCGAACCTGCTTTAACCGTTCAAGTTTATCGGGAATACCATTTATAACGCCTAGTTTTTTGTAACCGTCGAGGGCAATAACAGTAATAGTACCTTGCCAATTGTTGCCAACAAATACCACTTCTATCGGGTTTGGCTGTGTGAATTCAGAGAGATTATCTAACTTGGAAAACCAAGATGATGTATTTGAGTCTTGTTGTTGTTCTTCTTCAATTAACGTATCAAGTGCATTTATTGCTACAAGTTGTGCAGCGGTAAACACAACCGCGAGCATAATGATTATACCAAATAAAAAATTACGCACGAAAGACATAAAATACACCTATAGTTGTTATTAATACGTTAAGTTTAGCAGATCCGACCACTAACTTTGCAACTAGTTATGCACTAAACCGTTCTGTATTATCGGCTAATAGAATTTTATGGTTAAAAAAAGTATTTTTAGAGGAAATTTCGATGAGAAAGATAACAGCACTGTTTTTGGTATTGGTGGGGCTAAGTACTGCTTATGCTGATGAATGCGCTATTGATGTTACTGTAGGCGATGTTATGGCGTTTACCCCTTCGTCTATTAATGTTTCAAAATCTGCCTGTTCAACACTAACAATTAAACTGACTCATTCGGGGAAAATTCCCAAGGCTGCAATGGGTCACAACTGGGTGTTATCGAAAACAGCAGATGCACAGAACGTGGCACAAACGGGTTGGTCTGAAGGTCTGGAAAATAACTACCTGCAAAAAGGTGATCAGCGCATTATCGCTAATACTTCAGTTGTTGGTGGTGGAGAGTCGGCATCTGTAGAATTCAATACAGCAGAATTAGAAGCCGGTGGCGATTATACGTTTTTCTGTTCCTTCGTTGGGCACTACTTTTCTATGAATGGGAAATTTAACGTAAGCGCCTAGCTATTCTGTGAATGTATAGACCTCAATTTTTATTCAAAACTTGGTTTTGCAGGGCGAATCGATTATGTTTACGCAACATCAAAACGTTTCTTAAATTGAGGTTACTTTTCATCATGTTATTCAGTTTGCCTTCTATTCGCACTATCGGTGTGCCTTTATTTTCGCTGTGTTGTCTGTATTCCACTGTTAGTTATGCATGGCACAATGACCATCAGCACCCCTCTACATTCGATACTGATGTGGTGAAGTTGAAAGAAGCGAATCAAAACAGTCAACTTGCATACGATATTGTCAAATCGCTAACGGTGGAAGTTGGGCCTCGTATCGCTGGTTCTAGTGGCGACAAAAAAGCTGTGGCTTGGGCTGAAGCTATGTTGAGTGAGATGGGATTTGATAAAGTTTACAAGCAACCGGTTAAAGTGCGTAATTGGGAGCGTGGTTTCGCTGATGCCCGTGTTGTTTTACCTTTTGAGCAAAAGCTAGTAATTACTGCTCTAGGTGGGTCTATAGCTACGCCTGAAGGCGGAATTCAAGAAGCTGTGGTGATGTTTCCTTCATTAGAGGCACTGTCTGCCAGTACTAAAGCTGAGGTTGAAGGTAAAATTGTATTTTTAAATACCCGAATGCAGCGCAACCGTGAAGGAAAGTTTTACGGAAAAGTAGTACCAAACCGTGTAAACGGGGCTATAGAAGCCGCTAAGTTAGGTGCGAAAGCCGTGATTATTCGCTCTGTAGGTACCGACAACTCTCGTTTTGCTCATACCGGGCTTATGCGCTATGACGATAGCGTACGTAAAATTCCAGCTGGGGCTATTTCAACCGCTGATGCCGATACTTTAGAAGCCATGTTTGCTGAAAATAAAAAGGTGATCATTGATGTAGATATGCAGGCAAAAGATGCCGGATGGCAAACGTCTTACAATGTTATTGGCGAAATTACTGGATCTGAGCACCCTGATGAAGTTGTGCTTATTTCTGCGCATTTGGATTCCTGGGACGAAGGTACAGGTGCAATTGACGACGGTGCTGGAGTGGGCATAGTGACCGCTGCGGCTAAAACAATTAAAGACACTTTAGGTCAACCTAAACGCACTATTCGGGTTGTACTTTATGCCGCAGAAGAAATTGGCCTTGTCGGCGCTAGACAATATGTAAGCGCGAACAAAAGCAGTTTAGAGAATATTATTGCGGCCGCTGAATCTGATTTTGGTGCTGGCAAAATATATCAATTTGATACGCGATTTAATCCAGTAGTGCAAAAAAGTGCAGGGGTGTTGTATCAAGCGCTAGCCGAATTAGGTGTTGAATACGGTAACAATCAAAGCGGTGGTGGGCCTGATGTGTCAGTATTACCCGCTTTAGGAGTGCCGGTGTTTGCGTTGAAACAAGACGGTACCTACTATTTCGACTATCACCATACGCCCAATGATACGTTGGATAAAATACACCCTGAAGATATTCGTCAAAACCAATTAGTCTGGTCTATTGTAACGGCATATTTGGCCAATACGTCATTTGATCCTAGGCCTGCACCGTAAGGAAGGCGCTATTTTCTTCGAGCCAGCTTTGAGGGTTATTCGATAATTTAATGTGTACAGCTTGCAAGGAAGTCTTTCCGACGACTCTTGCGCTGTGCCCATGGCTAGTGCCAAAATTTACCCCGTCGGGTAAAAAGTCTGCCGCAATAAATTGCTCCCCCGCATTGAACAACTTGCTTTCACCACTACGTAACGTAATTTCAAGACAGCCTTGTTGAATCAGTAATAATGTCGGGTCGCCAGCAACGTGCCAGTCACTTTGATAGCCCGGCTTACTTTTTCTGTGTCTAAAGTTGAGTGCGTTTTGGCGATTTGAGATAAACATACCATTCATGTCATCTAATGGTAGCTCGAATGTCTTGAATACTGAGTGAAAATTAGAGTTGATGGTAATAATGGGGAGTGAAGCTGTTTGAGTGTCTTTCATTATTATGATTCTTTCAATCGATTATCAGTAGAATTATACCTATAAATACCGTAAAGCATATTGTTACAGATGTGTTATGAGAATAGCGACATAGTTTGTTACTATTAAGTAAATGAAATATTAGGCGAGGATTAAAAAATGCAAGAAACATGGCGCTGGTTCGGCCCTACCGATTCAATTTCTTTACGACAAATACGTCAAGCAGGTGCGACGGGTGTTGTTTCTTCTTTGTATGAAATCCCTACAGGGGACGTATGGCCTCTAGATAAAATTTTAGAGCATAAAGCGCTGATTGAAGATGCAGGAATGAATTGGGCCGTGGTTGAAAGCGTTCCTCTGCACAATGATATTAAAACCCGCACGGGTGAGTATGAAAAGTACATTGAAAACTACAAAGAAACACTGGTTAACTTAGGTAAAGCCGGTGTTGATACCGTTTGCTACAACTTTATGCCGGTGGTTGATTGGACTCGAACTAATTTAAGTTATGCCATGCCAAATGCGTCTCAAGCGTTGCGATTTGAAATGACAGACTTCATTGCTTATGACGTATATATGCTAGCGCGAGATAATGCTGAGCAAGATTATAGCCCTGAGCAATTAGCGACAGCCAAACAACGTTTCGATGAATTATCAAATGAAGAGCGTGTGTTACTTGAAAAGAATATCATTGCAGGTTTACCGGGCGGTGAAGGTTCATATGATCGAGCAGGGATCAAAGCGGCGATTGCACAGTTTATTGCAATAGGCACAGAAAACTACCGTCAACATTTGTTTAAATTTCTTGAAGGTGTTATTCCTTCTGCTGAATCCGCGGGAGTGAAAATGTGTATTCATCCCGACGATCCTCCTTTTTCTCTTTTCGGATTACCTAGAGTTGTATCTACTGCAGATGATGCTAGAGCTATTATTAATGCTGTTGAAAGTGCGTCAAATGGTATTACATTGTGCGCTGGATCTTTCGGGGCGCGAGCAGACAATGACCTTGTTGATATGGTAAAAGCGTTTGGACCTAATATTTTCTTTGTTCACCTTCGCAACGTAAAGCGGGAAGCTGATGGTTCATTTTATGAGTCGGATCACTTAGATGGCGACAACGATATGCTGGGGCTAATCAATGCGTTACTTGACGAGGAAGGGGCTCGAGATAAAGCTCATAGTATTCCTATGCGACCAGATCACGGGCATTTAATGGATGAAGAAATGGATCGGCCAGATGTGCGCCCAGGTTACTCATACGCAGGTAGGATGAAATCGTTGGCAGAACTTCGCGGTGTTATCCATACCTTAGAAAGTATCCGCAGTACACAATAGAATAGAAGCACAAAACCAATGGCCTTGCGCTTCTAACGTATTTATTAATTGGAAAATTTATTATGTTTATTCTTTTTCGTAAGGCTTTTTTGCTTTGTTTTCTATTCACAGGCTTCACTTATGCCGAACCAGAAGGAATGGTATCGGTACCGAGTATCCATTCCGTCAGCGGAACAGCAGATAAATTAGAATCGGCTTTAATCAATAAAGGCATGACGGTTTTCGCCCGTATTAATCATGCTGAAGGTGCAAAAAACGTAGGCGTTGCATTACGACCAACGGAATTAGTGTTATTTGGTAATCCTAAAGTAGGGTCGCCTGTTATGGCATGCGCTCAATCTGCGGCTATTGACCTTCCACAAAAAATGCTAATTTGGGAGGATGAGTCAGGAGGCGTGTGGTTGAGTTATAACGATATCACTTACGTGCAATCGCGACATGATATAAAAGGCTGTGAAGCGGTATTGAAAAAAATAGCCGGCGCGCTGAATAATTTTGCAGTAGCAGCTAGCAAATAAAGTGTAATTAACTTTCACAAAATAAAGTTCGATATCGTAAATAAAGTATTTTTTGTAATTTAATTACGAAAAATACTTTCATTTTTGGTTTTTTAGTGCATAATGTATTCATCGGTTAGCAATAATCTTATTAAATTACATTTTTGAGGAATCATTATGAAACTATCTACCTTCGCTATAGCAATTACTTTTTCTGTTGCATCGTTGCAGGCAGTGGCACAAAACGTGGTTCTTAAACCTGTAAGTGATAATTTTGAAACTCAAATTTGCTATACCGCTGCGACAGAAGGCTATAGCGCTGCTAAACGTTTGGCTCGCCGTGAGCATGTAAATTTCACAGACATTAGAACTAGCGTTAGCTGCAATGGTGTTAGCATTAAAGAATTTGCTGAGTTATATGAAATTAACGACAAAGGTAGTGAGACTACTACCGTTGCTTTGGTTGCTAAAAGTAGCAATGTTGAATCACAAGCGTGTTTGGCTGCTATTGAATTAGGTGAAACAGCTGCAAAAGCTAAATATGGCTTAGAGGGTGAAACGGTGTTTTGTAACTACGAAGAAATGGCGACATTTGCGAAAAGATACCGCAACGAGAGCACTGTCATTCAATCTTTAGCTGATTAACTTATGAATATGAAAGCCGCTTTTAAAGCGGCTTTTTTGTACCTATTAGTCTTTTGTAACAAATTTTATTGCCATCTGTTTTTAGTTTGCGGTATGTTCTTCGGCAAACAACTATAAACAAAAAAGGAAATAAAATGCGTTACAGTATTTTAGCCACTTTAGTAGCCGTAGCTTTGACAGGCTGCAAACCGACAGAAACAACAAGTACATCTCATACATCCGCCTCTTCTGAGCAAAGTGTTACTGCGCCTATCTCAGCTGAAGTCATAGAAAAAGAAACCGCACGATTAAATGAGTGGTTTGAAACTAAATACGAAGAAAATATTCTTCGAAGCCCTATCGCTTTAACGTTTCAAGGAAGGCCAGAGCGCAAAGGTGAAATCGATCAAATGTCGGAAGCGGCAATAGATGAAAGTCTTGCTATTACAAAAGCCAATCTTGCTGAGTTAACGTCGTCTTTTGATTATGACAAATTGAGCGATGACGCTAAGATTTCATATGATATTTGGGTTTATCAGGCAAAAGCCGAACTCGAATCAGATAAATACCGTTATAACAGTTATGTTTTTGAGCAAATGCAAGCGGTACACAGTTTCTTTCCTCAGTTGCTAATAGCATTTCATAGTGTAACTACCGAACAAGATATGATTGATTTTAACTCTCGTATCAAGGAAACGGGGCGGGCATTGAACCAGCTTATTGAGTTTTCGCAATTAGTCGCGGAAAAAGGGGTTCGCCCACCGTATTTTGCTTTTGATGCGGTTATTTCCGAATCAAAGTCCATCATTACCGGAGCGCCTTTTACCGAGGGTGAAGACAGCGCTGTTTGGGCTAGTGCGAAAGATAAAATTGCTGCATTGGTTAAGGCAGGTACTATTGATGCTGAAAAAGCGGAGTCATTGCGCGAGGTCGCAAAAGCTAACTTACTGAATGACTTTTTGCCTGCTTACCAGAAACTTATTGCATGGCAAGAAAAAGACAGAGTGAATGCAGGAGATAAAGCCTCTGGTGTAGGCGCGTTGCCTAATGGTATCGATTATTACAATGAACGCCTTGCTAACCAAACCACTACATCGTTAACCGCAGATGAAATTCACAATATTGGGTTAAGCGAAGTTAAGCGTATTCGCGCACAAATGGAACTAATTAAAACTAAGTTTGGTTTTGAGGGTGACTTAGCCGATTTCTTTGTTTTCTTGCGTGATACTAAAGATGACACCCGTTTGTATTACCCAAACACCGATGAAGGGCGTCAAGGTTATTTAGATGATGCTACTGCTGCGATTGATAATATTAAAACGTTATTACCGGACTACTTTGGTATTTTGCCAAAAGCGGACATGGTGGTGAAACGGGTTGAGTCCTTTCGAGAGCAAGATGGCGCAGCTCAGCATTATTTCCCTCCTACGTTAGATGGCTCTCGCCCAGGTATTTACTATGCTCATCTTTCAGACATGACAGCCATGCCTAAAAGAGAGTTAGAAGTTATCGCGTATCACGAAGGTTTACCGGGTCATCATATGCAAATTGCGATAGCGCAAGAGCTTGAAAGTGTGCCTACATTTAGAACTCAAGCTGGCTTTACTGCTTATATAGAAGGCTGGGCGTTATATTCAGAATGGTTAGCAACTGAAATGCCGGGTACCTTTAGCGATCCATTGTCAGATTTTGGGCGTTTGGGTTCTGAAATTTGGCGTGCTATTCGTCTTGTAGTCGATACGGGATTACATGCGAAAGGGTGGAGCGAGCAACAAGCGATTGATTACTTCAAGGCAAATTCAGCTGTCACTGAAACTCAAGCCATTTCAGAAGTAAGGCGTTATTTAGCGATACCAGGACAAGCCACCAGTTATAAGATTGGTATGCTGAAAATTCAAAAATTGCGCGCTAGTGCTGAAAAAGAACTAGGTGATAAATTCGATATTAAAGGGTTTCACGATGTGGTGCTTGGCGGCGGTGCAGTGCCACTAGATGTACTAGAGCTACAAGTCAATAATTGGGTGAATTCACTTAAGTAATCAAAAGAAATTATGACCGAAGCACAGTCAGAGGACTGTGCTTTTTTTTCGATGAAATTTAGTTTCTCAGAGATGAACATCGCTTAGTCGATGAAATTTTTAGATATCTTTTTCTGTCTTATTTGTTCTATCTTAAACTTAAGAAGTTGAAAATATGACACACGACGAAATACAAAACCCCCAAATTACACAACGACTAGAATGGTCACTGCTTGCACTTAGAGTTTCGATCTTTGTCGTCATTTTTGTTTGGTCTTTAGATAAGTTCTTCAATCCTGGCCATGCATCTAAGATATTTGAAATCTTTTATGGCGTGCAGGGCGTTGCTCATACATTGGTTTATGTACTGGGAGCTATACAGGTATTGCTTGCCCTTGCTTTTTTGGCGGGCTTTCAAAAGCGCATAACTTATGGAGCAATATTTCTGTTACACGGCGCATCTACTTTGTCTTCATTCCCGCAATATTTTGACCCGTTCAATAACCTGTTGTTTTTTGCTGCTTGGCCTATGTGGGGAGCATGTTTTGCGCTATTTATGCTTAGAGCATTAGATACTAAATTTACCGTGTCAGCAAAATAGGAATATAATGCCTGTGGTGCTCAACCTCGGTTAATTCAAAAAGCCATTACTATTGAGTAATGGCTTTTTGAAGAAATATTAATGTTTTTGAGTGTTAACGGTGAACTGAATTTTACTTATGTTCAGCTCAAGGTAGCTAAGATTTAAAACAATCATTAATTCTAACTTTTAAGAATTCTGTCATAATTAACCAACTAAAATTGGTTTTGAGTTTCGTTTGACATATACACCCTCTTTTCTAGAACACACCTGTCGCCTTTTATATTCCTTCGTGATGTTTTTTGTTGCGCCTATATACGTGCTTGTTGTTTCGCTAAAAAAGAAAAACGCAGAAGGAAGCTATAGCGGTCCTTGGTGGGAGCGATATGGTGCAGTCAAGAAGGTTAATAAACCTCAAACAGTACTGTTTCATTGTGTGTCGGTTGGCGAGGTGAATGTTGCATCTCGTGTTATTTATGACTTACTGGCAGCTAACCCCAATGAACATATTGTTATCACAACAACAACAACAACAGGGTCAGCCCGAGTACGTGCACTGTTAGGCGACTCTGTTACCCATTTTTATTTACCGTTTGATTTACCGTTTTCTATGGCGTTAATGCTCAAACGGGTTTCGCCACGACTCATTGTGATAACTGAAGTCGAGCTTTGGCCTAATTTAATCGATCAAGGCTGGAAAAAAAACATCCCAATCGTGTTACTCAATGCACGAATGACCGACAGAAGTGCAAACAGCTATTCAAAAATCTCGTTGTTGTTTACCCCTATGCTGAGAAAAATCACTCATATTTGTGCTCAAGGAACGCGGGATTATCAAAACTACCTTTCTTTGGGAGCCCTCTCTGACCAACTAACTATGACAAATAACGTGAAGTTTGATTTAGCGCAATTCAATGATGAAGAAAAGCTTGCTGAGACAAAAAACGATGTTAAAGATTTTATTTCTATTATTGGCGCAAGCACTCATGAGGGGGAAGAAGCCGCGTTATTGAAATGTGTATTAAAATTAAAAGAGAAAAATCACAATATTCAGCTCGTTTTAGTTCCTAGGCATCCTGAACGGTTCGACACTGTGTCTAAGTGGTTGACTGCCAATAATATTGAGCATTCCCGAAGTTCGAAAAATGAAGAGCGTAGCCACTCAAATTTTGTAACTTTAGTTGATGAAATGGGGAAACTGAATGAAAAGTATAGCGATGCTGATATCGCTTTTGTTGGGGGGAGCTTAGCGGATAGAGGTGGGCACAATGCGCTTGAAGCAGCTGTTCATTCTTTACCGATAATCATGGGATCTCATTTATACAACAATCCCGACATAAGTTTAGCACTTGAACAGGCCGGTGCACTCACAGTTATTGAACACCCTGACGACATGTATGCTGTTGTCGAACCATTAGTGCTAGATAAAATGTTGCGAAAACGCAGAGGACAAGCTGGGAAAGCAGTCATTACAGAAAATGCAGGCGCTGTTGGTAAGACATTAAAAGTGCTTCAAGATTACCTTATCAATACCTAACAGAAGTCCCATTCTTTTTGCACTATGATGTCGCACAGTTGCACAATAAAAAAGAGACATCAAAAAACACGACTTTAGAACTGTTTTATTTTTATACTGAAAATTGGTTAACCAATTGAAATGTATTGTTAATTTATTTTTGGCAGCATTTTTGCTTATACTATTAGGCAATTGTGCAAAAGAATAAAATGATAACAAACACGCGTAAGCGTTCTTGCACAAACTCCAGGGAGACATGCCCCTAACATAGGTTAGGGGTGTGTTTTTACTTTGTCAGGTAGTATTAAACTTACGACCTTGCTTTCATTATTAACCTCATTGTGGCTATCCGATAAACACACTTTTGCTTTGTTATTCTTATCTATAATCAACAATGGTAGTGCTTGCTCTCCATATTGCGCTTTGTAATCTTCATATGTAAAACTGTCTGATAGTGGCGTTGTCTTTATTGTTGCCCCTTTAATTACCATTGAAGACAAATAACCATAGGTCGTTCCCTCAGAAAACAAAGAATAAGACCCTTGATAGTCTTCTGACAATTGATGGCTAGGCCGTGATGATTGTTTTTTATCGAATAATCCCCACACTTTTTCTGCCCCTAAGCTATCTGAGAAGTGGAGGTAGACCAAAGGGTTCATTTGTCGGTAAGGAGATAATATAAGTACTTGTCCTATAGTACTCATATCTAAATGGCGAGAAGCGTGTTCAGATATTGGATTGCCAAAGTAAACAGGGATATTGTTCATTCGAGCGTCTTTTATCGTATCCCAATTCGTATCAGCTATTAGGGTATCAATACCCAAGTTGTTCATTTCTAACGCTAATAATTGACTAAATTTACCACCACCAAACAGTAGGTAGCCAGTTGCTGGGGGCGCGTTGACATCTAGCAGTTTGGCAACGGTACCCGATGTAAGGCTTTGTACTACTACGGTTATGATAATAACCATAAAAACCATAGGTACGAGTACAGCGGCTTCAGGATAACCAGATGCCTCTAGTTTTAATGAAAACAAGGCCGAAACGGCTGCAGCTACTATTCCTCTTGGGGCAATCCAGCTTATGAGCCCGAGTTCTTGGATTGTGAGACTAGTACCGATAGATGATAGCGCCACAGATAAGGGGCGCGCTACAAACATAATTGCAAGTACAACATAAATCACACCCCAACCTAACTCCAATATAGGATTTAAATCTAATCGTGTTGCTAATAATATAAACAGTCCAGAGATAAGAAGTACGCTAAGTGTTTCTTTGAACTCTAGTATGTCGTCAACCTTTACGTCTTTCATATTTGCTAGAGCTAAGCCGATAAGAGTGACAGTGAGTAACCCTGATTCATGAGCTATGGCATTGGAAATCGCAAAGGCAGCGAGCACTATAGTAAGCACTGCGGTGTTTTCTAAATAAAGGGGGATCCAGTTCTTTTTGAGGGCAGATCCCAAGGCTATACCAGTGCCTATGCCAAAGGCTACACCGACACTTAGTGTTAGACCAAAAGCGTAAAGCGTATGGCTGACAGCATCCTGTGACGAGATTACAAATTCATAAACTAATACGGCTAGTAATGCGCCTATAGGGTCGATAATGATGCCTTCCCAGCGCAGTATGTTGCTTATCTTCTGGTTCGGGCGGACCGTTCTTAGCATTGGAGCAATTACAGTGGGTCCCGTGACAGTAACAATTGCTCCAAATAAAAATGAAACAGGAAAAGAAAGATCGGTAAAATAGTGAGCGGCTAGAGTGGCAACTGTCCAAGTAGTCATACAGCCAACACTGCATAGATTTCGAACCATTTTCCCATGGCCTGCTATATCGCTAAATTTCAGGGTCAAAGACCCTTCAAATAAAATGATCGCCACCGACAATGACACAACAGGGAAGAGTAGGTCACCAAATAAGGTATCAGCATCGAGTATGTTAAAAACTGGGCCAACTAAAATACCTACAACGAGTAAAGGTAAAATAGCGGGTAGTCTTATTTTGTAGGCTAAAAACTGGCACGCAATCGAGAATAAACCGACGAGAACTAAAGATATCATGGGATCAAACATGAAAAACTTCCTGTAAAATAGTTTGATTAATATAGCAGGAAGTAATTAAACATGTATGATCACTGCTATTT
This sequence comes from Alteromonas sp. 5E99-2, assembly GCF_017368475.1. Lineage (GTDB taxonomy): Bacteria > Pseudomonadota > Gammaproteobacteria > Enterobacterales > Alteromonadaceae > Alteromonas_F. The sequence continues at coordinate 253,747 of NZ_JAFNJE010000002.1, read as the reverse complement.
TCTTTTTAAGATAGAAGTTGAGTTTATCAATAATGGATATCAAGTTAGCTAAATTTATTTTTGTTGTTATTAGTCTCTTTAGCGTTACATCTTGCACCGCGAATGGGCAAACGAACTCTGTATTAGTTGCTAATATTGATATACTTTTAGGTGAAGAGTTGCATGAAACATCGGGCTTGGTGTGTGATGCCTCAGGCACTTTCAGCATAAATGATTCTGGAAATAAACCTAAACTATACGAATTAAATGAAAGAGGCGAAACAAAGGCTCACTCTCTTGCACTTAAGAATACAGATTGGGAGGCTTTGGCAGCTTCAAACTCTCATTTTTATGTAGCCGATATTGGTAACAATGCAGGAAAGCGCAAATACTTAACTATTTATGCCGTCGAAAGAAGTAAGTTAAAACTAGAGGGCAAAATAGAGCTTCAGTATGAAAATAATGAACCGTCAAAAAATGTTAGTTTATCCCATGATTTTGACGGTGAAGCGCTTACCTATGTGGATAATAAGCTAGTTTTGTTTTCAAAAAGTTGGAAAAGTAGGATTGCCAAAGTCTATTTTGTTGACCTTGATAAGAAGCAGCAAAAATTAGAAGTCCAAGTTAGCATGGAAGGACTTCCTGGTGTGATCACGGGAGCTGATTTTGACGATACTACAAATACGTATACTGTAGTGGGATATGAAATGGGAGGATTTGGCTTTGTACTTCCATTTATCGCTAAGTTATCTAAAGATTTTCAGGTGATAAAAGTGGACCAGCTTTATAATTATGGCCAGGTAGAAGCTGTGTGCGTACACAATGGAAAAACTTGGTTTACACAAGAAAAGAGCCCATTCAAACCAGCAAAATTAGTTCAAGTTAGCTTTTAATCTAAGGTTATACAGCAAAGCCTAATTTGGATAAAAGTGATAAAAACACAGAGTGCTGATGTGTATTTTTTTGTCCCCGAGTACCCGGCTTTTTCCGCTTATACTCAGCGTTCAAAGCAATGCGAGCTTCTCTTCTTTCTTGTGCCTGATTTGCCTTTTCTACAAATTTAGCGCGAGTTGATGGGTCCATAGAGGCAAAGATACTAGACGTTGTTGCTCGTTTTTTAAGGCCGCTAGACTTAGGTGAACTGCACATATTTCTTACACTCTTAATTCATCATTGTTGGTTAAAAGACCAGCGGTGCGGGGTAAAAATTTCACTCCTTTACTCTGAGCGCTTACATAATCAGTTGAAATATTTTTTAAGTATTCCATGTCTATTGTATTTGTATGTACATGCAAAGATGGAGGTTATATGTACCAACAATGTGTTTATTTCAATTTATCTACGTTAAACCGCAAGATAACTAAGATTTGGCAAGACGAATTTAATCGTCTTGGATTATCGCCGTCACATGGGTACTTATTGTCTGCCATGGCGGAAAAGCCAATGTCTACGCAAAAAGAGTTAAGTGAACTTATGGAGCTTGATGCGTCTACCATCACACGTTTCATTGATGTGTTGAATGCAAAAAAGTTAGTGGAAAAAGTCACTGTAGGTAAAGGGGCAACCTTTTCTTTGACTGCGGAAGGGCTAGCTGTATCAGCAAAATCGAAAGAGCTAATGACTGCACTTTTTACAAGAATGCAAGAGTCAATGGGTGCAAATGAATTAACGAATTTTGTTGATAGCTTGCAACAAACAAAACAGGTTTTTGCTGATAAATAATTTTAATTTAAGTTTCAACTGAGAATGTAAATGAAAAACTTTTTAAGCGTGCTATCTATCATTTGGTTATTTATTTTTGTGTATGTGGAACAGGTTCAAGCACAAGAAGCGGTTTGGCCAGCGCAGACGTTTTACAAAAATGTAGAGGTCAAAGGCCACAGCATTTTTTACCGCGAAGCTGGAGACCCGAAAAAACCCACTATCTTATTCTTGCATGGGTATCCTTCTTCATCTCATATGTATCGCCATCTCATTCCATTGCTTTCCGGATCATTTCACGTTGTGGTACCTGATAACTTAGGTTCTGGTTACAGCGATAAACCCAATCCAAGTGACTATACCTATACCTTTGATGGCTTGGCTGACGTGATGGAAGGGTTTGTTAAAGCATTGAACTTGGAGTCTTACACTCTTTACATGCAAGATTTTGGCGCACCCGTAGGCTTTCGACTAATGATGCGTCAACCTCAGCGAGTCAAGGGGATCATTTCACAAAATGGTAATGCTTATTTAGAAGGGTTAACACCACCCAGACAGGCATTTTTTAAACGAGCTCACGAAGACAGGTCAAAAGAAATGGAACAGGTTCTTTATGAGTTTACGGGGCTACAAGGTATTCGTGATAAGCAGTATTTGAGGGATGTGAAAGGCAAAGAAAGCATTATGAGCCCAGACAGTTGGACACATGATTTGCACTTTCTGCAAACAAAAGAGCAGCGCCTAATTCAAGTGCAATTGCTTCAGGATTACTACAATAATTTGTTGGACTACCCCAAATGGCAAGCCTTTTTACGTGAAAATCAGCCTCCTACTTTATTGGTGTGGGGGAAAAATGATCCGGCATTTATAGCTGAGGGTGCAAAAGCGTTTTTAAAAGATGTGCCAAATGCCGAATTGCATTTACTTGATGCTGGTCATTTTGCAATGGAAGAAGTACCTGTGGATATTGCAAAGCACATTATTAATTTTATTTATTCACTGCCTACTCAGTAAGCAGATAGCAAAGAGGTAAGAAATGTATGAAAGCGATAATTGCAAAATCCCAAGGCGGCCCTGAAAATCTACAATTTTACACTGTGGATGAACCCACATTAAATGAGGGTGAAATTAAAATAAAAGTATGTGCATTTGGTTTAAATAAAGCTGAAATGTACAATTTAAAAGGCGGCCACGGCCCTTTCTCCGGTGAACTTGCTCTAGGTATTGAAGCGGCAGGCGAAGTTATTCATGATCCGCTAGGAGAATTTAAACCAGGTCAAAAAGTGATTACAGCCATGGGGGGAATGATGTTTGGTCGCCATGGTAGTTATGCCCCAATCATCTGCGTAAAGCGCACAAATATACAAGCCATTGACACTAATATTAGCTATGAGTTGTTAGCTAGCTTACCCCAAGCGTATTTAACTGCGTGGGGAGCCATTGACCATAGTTTGAAATTACAAGCAGGTGAAACCTTACTTGTACGTGGTGCAACGTCGAGTATTGGCTTAGCCGCTGTGGTTTATGCAAAATTGCAGGGCGCAAATGTTATCGCAATGACTCGCAAAAAAGAGAACCAAGCTAAATTATTAGAAATGGGTGCAGATTTAGTGGTGATCGACGATGGAAATGTTCAGCAAATCATTAGTGAATCTAAATTTAAACATGCCGATAAGGCTATTGAGCTCGTTGGCGCAGGTACACTTAAAGATACAATGGCATCTTTGCGCCGGTGGGGAGAAACTGTGTTTGTCGGCTTTTTAGGTGGGCCACCCGTTATCGAGCAATTTCATTTGATGAATGATTTGCCTAATACGATCAAGTTATCTTTTTTCGGCAGCGGTTTGTTAGGGAACAATGAATTAGAATTGAAACATTCACCTATACCCAAAATTGCAGATTTAGTGGCGAAAGGAGAAATTCCCAATATCCATGCAAAAACCTTTGAATCCAGTGATATTCAAGAAGCCCATAAGCTATTAGCAAGCAATACTGCGTTGGGCAAAATTGTGGTGACTCACGGATAACGTAAAATCAGTAGCTTAGCTTTGAAGCTAAGCTACTGTTTAGTGTCTTACCAAGACGCAGCGTTTGCGTGTTCCATATCGTAACTAAATGATTCTGGAATTGTACTTGGATCAAGTAAGCAGCCTTTTGTTACAACAGGGTATAACTGAGCATAGTTTTGCACATCTGTACCTTGTACACGACGGTTTATATGTCTAGGCTCTAATTGATCTAAGTTATCTAAGCCTGCTGCACCAACAAGTTCTACTAAATTAGTGATGGTTTCTTTGTGGAAGTTCGCAACACGTTGCGATTTATCGGTCACAATAATCGCTTTGTTTCTTGATGGATTCTGCGTCGCAATGCCAGTAGGGCAGTGATCAGAGTTACATGTTCTGGCTTGAATACAACCCAAAGACAACATCATTCCTCGCGCTGAATTTACTGCATCAGCACCTAACGCAATCGCTCTAAGAATATGGAAAGCAGATAGCATTTTGCCTGAGGCAATAATACGAATTTTGTCTTTTAAACCAAATCCAATAAGCGCGTTGTTTACGAAAATTAATGCATCTTTAATGGGAGTCCCCACCGAGTTTGTCATTTCTACAGGTGCCGCACCTGTGCCGCCTTCGCCGCCATCAACAGTAATGAAGTCTGGCGTAATGCCTGTTTCAATCATGGCTTTACAAATTGCGAGGAATTCATCCCTACGACCGATACAGAGTTTAAAACCAACAGGTTTACCTTCGGAAAGTTCTCGCAATTTCTTAACAAAGTTCAGTAACCCAATTGGAGTACTAAAAGCAGAGTGAGCTGGTGGAGATACCACGTCTTTTCCCATAGGAACATGGCGAATTGCCGCTATTTCTTCGGTTAACTTAGCCGCTGGTAAAATACCACCGTGACCAGGTTTGGCACCTTGAGAAAGTTTTATCTCAATCATTTTAACTACATCGCGTGCAGAATTGGTTTTAAATGTCTCTGGGTTAAAGTTACCTTCATCGTCACGGCAACCAAAATAACCTGTACCTATTTGCCACACAATGTCACCACCGTGTTCTAAATGGTAAGGGCTGAGACTACCCTCGCCAGTATTATGAGAAAAACCACCCAGTTTTGCTCCGCGGTTTAGCGACATAATTGCGTTCTTACTTAACGCGCCATAACTCATTGCTGAAATGTTCAGTGGTGAAGCCATATAAGGCTGCTTACAATCTGGGCCACCAAACTTCACTCTAGGATTAAAATCAGTAAGGTGTTTCGGCTGCATAGAGTGGTTTACCCACTCATATCCCGCACGGTTTACATCGAATATAGTACCAAAAGGACGGGTATCCCTAGCGCCTTTTGCCCGTTGATATACTAAAGAGCGAAATTCTCTTGGAATAGGGGCGCCACTGGTGTCTGATTCAACAAAATACTGTTGGATTTCGTCTCTAAATGATTCCAATAGATACCTAAATCTTCCGAGTACTGGATATAAACGTCGAATAGAATGTTTTGCTTGAAACATATCGTATAGACCCATTGCGATAATAGGCCCCACTATCGCAAACGCCCATAAGGCGTATATAGACAGTATTGAAAATGCGGCTATCAATAAACTAGAACTAAATATAAATAGCACGAACTTTTGACGTACGGTCATTCATGTCTCCTTTTTATAATTATTAGGAATTAACTTTATTCACTACATGCATGAGAAAGGGGGAAGAGACTTAAAATTTCACCGGATGTTTTTCTCCAAATCTTAGTTTAGCATCGTGTTTACATTTTTTGTAAATGGTGCATTACATGGCTATATTTAGAGTATCGCAATAAACTAACTGCTTATGCGGTCTTTAGCTATGAGTACATCTACTTACATGTAATTAAAATAAGGTTGAGTAAAATGAAGTTAATTTACAGTTTTATTTTGTTATTTTCGATAGTGCCATTGGTGGAAGCAGAAAACCATTTTGAACATAGCCCCCATCATCTTTCTTTATTTTTAGGTGGAACAAATATTAAAGGGGAAGAATTTGGTTTTAGTACCGGTGTTGATTATGAGTATCGAGTTAATCAACTACTTGGTTTAGGGACTGTAATAGAATATGCTGCTGGTGATATTGATGCCTGGTCTGTTTTAGCCGTGGCAGATATTCATTTCTTTGAAGGTTTTATGGCACAAATTGGCCCCGGAATTGAAATTACTTCTGATGAAGAGATTTTTATTACCAGAGTTGGTTTGTTATATGAGTTTGAGTTTGAAAACGGTTTTACCCTGTCTCCCCAATTACATTATGATATACATGCTGGAGCAGACAATGCCGTCGTATTCGGATTGGCTTTTGGCCGTAGTTTTTAATAAAACGAAATCGGCTTGAAAAGAAAAATGTAAAAAAAATTGAAATTTTGTCCAATGTGACGAGGTCTTATTTTTCGAACGCCAACGTTGACAACGAAATTTAGTAGACTAAATTGATATGTCATCTAGGCAACTAAATTTTAACTATAAGGTTACACTATTATGAATAAGCAACAGACAAAATTAGCATTAGTTTTAGGTTGTGCAATTGCGGCTTCTCAAGGCGCGATGGCTGCTCCAAATGATCAACTTACTGTAGCTGAAGGCGCGCCAGAAGCGGTACAAACAGCTATCCAAGAGTGGAAAGGTGGCGAGCGTTTACGTGGTCGTAAAGATAAGTGCTACGGTATCGCACTAGCTGGTGAAAATGATTGTAAAGCCGGTGCAGGTACAAGCTGTGAAGGTACTTCTACTGTTGATTTCCAAAAAGATGCTTGGACATATGCGCCTAAAGGTTCATGTGAGTTCATCGTAACTCCAAATGGTCCAGCTTCAAAATCTCCGATTGCATAATCGTTGACTGAGTTATGATCACTTCATTGCCGGCTGATGCCGGCATTGGTTTAAAGCCAGAGTTTTTTTCAGAGTTACATAACTTCAATCAACCTGGATTATGGTTTGAAATCCACGCCGAAAATTATTTAATTGATGGCGGTCCAAGACTCCAAACTCTCCAAGAGTTAGCCAACAAAATCCCTTTAAGTATTCACGGTGTAGGCGCTTCTTTAGGTAGTCCAGAACCTGTATGTAAAGACCATCTCGCTCGAATTAAAAAATTGTGTGATTCGGTTAAGGTCGCTTCTTTTTCCGAGCATATTGCTTGGTCAGGTCTAGAAGGTCATTATTTCAATAATTTAATGCCTGTTCCTAGAACAAAAGCGAGTCTAGCTTTTACGGCTGATAACATTCATCGAGTTCAAGATACGATTCAACGCCCAATATTGGTAGAAAATCCTTCTAACTATATTGAAATGGCCTCTGATTACGGTGAAGCTGAATTTTTGATGGAATTAGTTCACAAAACGGGTTGTGGTGTCCTTTTAGATGTAAACAACCTATTTATTAGTAGTAAAAATATTGCCATTGATTTGAATGAATATATTCAAATACTTGACGCCAACGCCATAGGTGAAATTCATGTGGCAGGTCATTCATATGATCCAAATGATAAGAATTTACTGATTGATTCTCACGATGCTCCTGTGTCTCATAATGTGTGGGAGCTGCTAAGAGATGTTATCTCTCAAACAGGTAAAAAACCTGTCTTGATCGAGCGAGATGCAAATTTGCCTCCTCTTGCTGAATTAATGAAAGAGAGAGATTTTGCATCACAGATAATTCAGTCAAGTCATAAAGAGTTGGCTCATGGCTGATTACTTTTCTGCATTGGCATCTTATGTCAAAGATGGAAATAGCGAAGTCATGCGTCCGTTTTTGTCCAGCGATGAAGACGAGCATAAATTAGCTATTTTTAGAAATACCTTTCTGTCTTCTTGTGTTGATACATTAAAACGTCGTTTTCAATCTTGTGTATCTGCATTGGGTGAAGAGTATTTTCACTATGTTGCAAGGCAGTATGTTGATCACAATACACCGAGTTCTAAAGTGTTAGCGGATTATGGCAATGACATGCCGACATTTTTGTTGAACATGTTAAAAGAGCAAAATCTTGATTACGTGAGTGATTTAGCTAAATTAGACAATACGTGGAATCAGGTTTATTTTGCCAAATCCAGTACAGCGCCTAGCGAAAGTGATTTGGCTCGCTGGATGGAAAATATTGATGAAGTGTCTTTGGGGTTAGCGTCGAGTGCCTCTTTGGTGGTAACTGAATGGTCAGTTTCGTCAGTATGGTCTGAGTTAAAAGAGGGGGAATTGACACAACAACATGCAATTAACCCTGAGAAAGAGTTTATTTTAATGTGGCGAGACGCGAATGGCATTATACTGCATCGGTCGTTATTAGCTGGAGAGTATGAATTTATTTATTCTATACATTCAGGTAAGCCACTTACTGAAGCTGCAGAAGCGGCTTCACAACATGAGGAAATAGACATAAGCGCTATTTTTTCTCAACTGATAACTAATAATTTATTAACAGAAAAGGTGTAGTAATACTGTGATTTCTTTATATCAAAGTTTTACAAATTTAGTGAGCCGTTTTTCTCAAGATATCGCTTTGTTGCTGGTTCGTTTAATGGCTGCGAAAGTGTTCTTGAATTCTGGCTTGACGAAATGGAATGGTTTTTTACAATTCAATGAAGAAAAGTACGACCTGTTTCTTTACGAATTTTTCTGTCCAGATCCAATTAGAGAAGGCGCGTTGCTGTTATGTGATCCAAATACATTAGATTATGTTGAAGGCTCAATGACTGTTTCAATTATCGAGAAGTTAGCAATAGCTGCAGGGGTAATGGAAGTTGTACTTCCTATTTTATTGATTCTCGGTCTTCTATCTAGACTTGGTGCTGCCGGCCTTATCGGTATGACATTGTTTATTCAACTGGCTGTATTCCCTGAATGGGATCATTGGTGGAACCCTGCGGTATGGTGGTTCTTAAGCTTGTTAACAATATTGTCATTTGGCCCAGGTCGATTGTCACTAGATAAACTTTTCAAATTAGAAAAGTAAAAAAGAACATTGAACAAAAAAGGCAAAGTATTTACTTTGCCTTTTTTATGTAATCTGAAGCCGGTACACGAAGATGGGTATTTTTAAAGTTAATAGAGATACAGGACGCTAAAGCTCAGGTTATTTAGTCAATATAGCGATACAGTATTCTCTATTAACCCACTCTCCTGTTTTGCTTTTCACTTGCTCTATTGTTGTTTCTACTGCGGTAACTTGAAAGTTAGTGTCACTTACCAAACTCAAGAATTTTTGCTGATCATATAATGTAAATACATTGGTTTGTGCAACAAAGGGTAATAGCTCCATAGAAGCCTTATTTACAAAGGTCACAACAAGTACGCCTTGGGTTTTCAATACCCGGTATATTTCATTTAAAAAGGCTCTTGGTTGCTCCCAAAAATACAGTGTATTAACAGAAAAAGCCGCATCGAAAAAACTGTCTGTATTCGGTATGTTCATGCCATCGAAAACTTTGAATAAAGCCTGATTTTTGTTTATGAAGGGTTCATTGATACGCTCTGCTTCTTGCTGCATGACGTCTGATATTTCCATCCCTACGTATTTTAAATCGGTCGCTTTTTTCATTAGATACGATAAGTGAGAACAATTGCCATGACCGAGCTCTAATACATTGTGGTGATCCTTCAATTGAAGTGCCAAAATGCTTTCATGGATCATATCTATATTGGTTGAATGAAGCAGCTCACCTATTTCTTTTCCTTTACTACCTGATGGGCAACTCAGTTGACTGGCTATCTCTTGTATGTCTTCTGTACTCACAAGGGATGTTTTACCTTTCTTATCCATAAGCAATGATATCCAATTCCATTTTTGAGCGTAGCGCTGTTCTTTAATAAGAAACAATGTGGTTGTAAAGAAGGGCAGTTAACCTATATTGCTGAAAATATACAATAAAGGCTAACTGGCTTTGAATACGTTAATTATGTTTCTTTTGTTTAAACTTAAGCATGTAGTTGCCATACCAACGCCCTAAAGGTGCGGCGCTCATACCGTGCAGTAAAGCACTAATCCATACTGCATTGATAGATACGACTAACAAGCTATGACTGTATTCGCTCATTAAATCTTTTGACACAACAAGAGCAAATAGGGCGGTAGCTAACCCTCTTGGGCCAAACCATCCTAAAAACAGCTTAGACACTAAAGGCATTTTGGTGCCTAGTAAAGAAAGGTAAATAGCGAGTGGCCTTACAAAGAACAAACTGACCAGAATGTACAGAGCTATATCCCACGTAATGTGGTGAAGTGCTTCAGGTAATAGCCCTAGACCGATAGCCGTAAACGCTGACCATACCAAAAGCTGACCTTCAGTTTCGGTAAACTGGTATATAAATCGACAATGGCCTTTAACTTGATTACCAAATACCAAGCCTGCAATAAACGCGGAGATAAAGCCATTTCCACCCATTATGGTGGCGCTCAAATAAGACGTGCCTGTTAAGGCGAGCACACCAATGCCTTCATATACATTTGAGGTCAAATTTTTCGACTCAGCAAATAAGAATAACTTACCACTGGTCCATCCCATAGCCACCCCAACAGCAATGCCTATGAGTACTTGGCTACCACCAAAAATTAACCAATGTACTGTACTTGTATCCTCTGCTGATGACGCAACAAATAAAGCAGCAAAGAACAAAATAAAGGGAAGTGCGAGTCCATCATTTAAGCCACTCTCTACAGTCAGTGTTTGGCGTGTGTTCACTGGAACGGCTTTGTTTTGAATAACGGCTTCGCCTAGAGCTGCATCTGTAGGGGCTAAAACTGCGGCCACCAATGCTACAAATACCCAAGGCCATTCTGGGAAGAACAACAAACCCACACCTGTGCCAATAGCAACACAAAGTGGAAGCCCTATAAGCAACATTCTTAGCGGCCAGCTATTTCGGTATTTTAATCGTTTTAAATTAATTTGGGATGCGTCTAGAAATAGCAGAATAATTAGTGCAATTTCTGCTACTAAATGTATGGTTTCTTCCGTTTCTATATCAGTAAAAAAGCCCACATAGGAAAATATTAAGCCTATGGTAATAAAGACGATAGGGGCGGTAATGACGGTTGTTGATAAGCGTTTCGCAAGCATGGTGTAACCACTTACGCAAAACAAAAGCATCAGTATGCCAAGCTCGCTGCTAATTTCCAAAATAGTGTCAGCCTTATTCAGTAAATAGTAAAGTACCTTAGACCCATTATGGTCTAATTAACTTTCAGTGCCAGTGTTACGTTTTATGATTTCCACTGAGCTAGGTAAAAATCATAATCGTAGGTAAAACCGAGGCATTCTTGGGGACTACATAAATTTATAGATTATGAGTTGAATATATATCGTAAATATGGAGTTAAATAAAAGGAAGAGATGGAAAAGCAAAAGAAGAAACGTCAAATGAATTGTATGAGGTTTCTTCTCAATAGTGTTGATTCCTACCTACATTTGCAAAGACTAAATGTAGGTAGGATGTGTGCGGATTCAACATAATCGGTAAACTACAAAGATGCGATGTCTGTTGTACTGCTATTTTTACTGTAATCTTTACCGGCTAAAAATGTATTGATGTTATGTGGATTACTTCCGTATTGCTCAACAAAAGACACTAAGTCCATGCCATTGCATTTTAAATTCTCAACTAAGTACTGCTTACTTACACGAGATTCACGGATTTCTTTATTTAGAGAAAGCTTGTTTCCTTTGGCTGCAACTACACATAATTTAGTTCCAGCGAAGCTGTCTGTTGGGACAAGCTGTTCAGAAGCACTAGCAAAACCGATAGTGCTAAGAGTTAAAACAGTAGTTGCGATTACTTTAGTCAATGTTTTCATAGTGTTCTTCCTTTATTTCCAGTTTAAATGTTTAGTCATTGTGACTTGTATTAACTAGAGCAAATGAAATGCCAATTATTTTTATTGTTTTAAAACAAATAGTTATGTTTTCAGTGATATCTTTTTAAATTCTTTTTGTGAAAATGACCAATTGAATTTATTATTTTGACTATATTTTGGTTTTTTTATTGAGAAACGTGACAAATGTCACTGCATATTGATGACACTTGAATCTAAAGAGTTCACTTGTTTGTTGGTATCTCATAAACGGAATGCCAGTAATCGAGTGGAAGCGGCTAGAATTGCTCATCAAAATGGGTGGCTTTAGGCATAAAAAAAGAGCAAGGGTAACTTGCTCTTTTTTATTAACTTAATAGGTTTAGGGCTAGGCTGATTGCTCTTCTTTGCTTTCAGTGACTTCCCACTTTTTGGTCGCAAAACTGAGTAAACCAATCACAATACCAATGCCAATACCAAATAAGCTGATTTGCATATAAAGGCCAGGCATGTCTTGAACGTTATTCGGGTCAAACTGTCCTGCAAGTAAACCAGAAACTAGATTACCCATAGCATAGGTTAATACAAATACACCCATCATTTGCCCTGCGTAGCGTTTAGGCGATAGCTTACTTACCGCACTTAATGCTGTTGGACTTAAGCAAATTTCGCCCACTGTATGCAAGAAGTAGGTGGCAACAAGCCAATAAGGGGCAACCTTTAAACCGCTTGCTGCTAGCTGAGATGCGAAAAACATAACAATAAACCCTGTTGCCATAATCACTAGACCAATGCCTGCTTTTACGCCATAGGTTGGTGTGATCATCTTCTTAGCTAGGTTTATCCAAAGTGCAGCAATAAATGGGGATAATAAAATGATAAAACCAGAATTAGATAACTGGAACCATATAGTCGGAATGGTAAACGAGCCCAGTAAACGATTTGTGTAATCTTGTGCAAATAAATTTAAGGATGAACCTGCTAATTCAAAGCCAGCAAAGAAACAGGTTGATGCAATACACACCCAAAAAAGCGCCCCTAAGTTGCGTTTTTCGCTAGGGCTTAATCCACCAAAAAAGAAAATATAACCGTAAGAACCAAAAAATAATATTGCGATAATTTTGGTTACTAGTTTGGCAAGCTCTACAGGGTCAAAGGAAATTGCTCCGGTAACGGCAAGTCCGGTGACTACCGATAAAACCACTAAAAATGCTGCAATAACGGCCCAGCTTAGTTTGATTGCTTTTGGAGACATTTTTATTGTCGGCTTGGCACCTGCGCCGCCTAACTTGTGAAGGGTAAGGCGATATTGAATCAAACCTACAAACATACCTACAGCCGCTAAACCAAACGCCCAATGCCAGTGGCCAGCTTCTTTAATTGGACCTATGGATAAATAAGCGAGGAAAGAACCAATATTGATACCCATATAATAAAGGGTATAGCCCGCGTCACGGCGTTTGTCGTTGAGTTCATAAAGCTGACCCACCATGGCGCCAATGTTAGGCTTTAATAAACCAGTACCCAGTACAACAAAGACTAAACCGACGAAAAATGTGTTGTCAGTTGGTAATGCTAATATTAAGTGACCAATAAAAATGATAATGCCACCGTACCAGACGGTTTTTTGGCTGCCTAATAAACGGTCGGCAATCCATCCTCCGGGTAAACCCATGAAGTAAACAGCACCAGTGTATAAGCCGTAAATCGCACCTGCAGATGCCACTGTAATGAATAAGCCGCCTTCTTGAATGCTGGCTGTCATAAAAAGCACTAACAGCGCACGCATACCGTAATAGCTAAATCGTTCCCACATTTCAGTAAAGAAAAGTGTCTGTAATCCTGCAGGATGACCCAAAAAATCTTTGGGTTTTTGTTCTGTCGTAGACATTAATAATACCTTGTTTTTATTGTAGTAATGAAAGGGGATGTTCCGCCTTGCATTTATTCGATTCTGACCGAAGTTTAGAAGCGAAACGCCGCTACCCTTTAAGTATTTCAACTTTATATTACGCTAACATTTATACCACTCTAAAAAAACCATAAACAGGCCTTTTAACGCTTTGTTATGAATAGGCACCGAAAATGTTACGCTGTGGTTGTATTTTAATATGTATGAAAAACAGAAATACTCAGGTGCTTTGCATTACAATGTACTTTTATATAAAACAGTGCTGAAAACACAGCTCATTAATTTTTAGGATATCAAATGGACGTAATATTACCTTATATAACCAACCCAACCTTATGGATTACAATAGTTGCACTATACACATTGCGGAAAAGTGTTGTTTTTGTGCCACAAAATCGAGGCTTTGTTATATACACACTAGGGAAGTATACAAAAACGCTAAGTGCAGGTATGAATTTTTTAGTACCTTTTGTTCAGTCTATTGCCGCAGATAGAAATCTAAAAGAACAAGCGTTGGAAGTAAATTCACAGTCAGCCATCACAAAAGATAATATTTCTTTGCATATCGACGGTATATTATTTTTGAAAGTCACTGACGCTGCCGCGGCAACTAACCAAATTACTGATTATAAAATGTCGGTTATTCAATTGGCTATGACATCAATGCGCAACGCTATTGGCTCAATGGAGTTGGATGATTGTTTTCAAAATCGAGATATCATTAATGCCAAAATTTTATCGTCAATGACTGAGGCAACAACGCCTTGGGGCGTTATGGTTACACGCTATGAAATAAAAGATATCTCTCCCCCTCAGTCAATTAAAGAAGATATGGAAAAGCAAATGACTGCCGAGCGTGAAAAACGCTCTGTTGAACTTACCGCAGAAGGGGTGAAAACCGCGGCAATCACCAGAGCCGAGGGTGAAAAAAGAGCTCGAGTATTAGATGCCGAGGCAGCAAAAGCGGAACAAGTACTCGCGGCAGAAGCGTCAAAAGAATCACAAATTTTGAACGCGGCAGGTAAAGCTGAAGCGATTCGATTAGTGGCAATCGCTGAAGCTGAAGCATTGAAAATGGTCGGAGATGAAGCAAAAACTGAAAGTGGCCAGTCTGCAGTAAGATTAACCCTTGCGCAAGAAGCAATTAAAGCCCATCAAGCTATCGCAAGTGACAGTACTGTGGTGCTTTCAGATGGAAGAACTGGCGACAACATTGCGAACACAGTGGCGCAATCAGTTGCCATTGCAACGTCATTAAAAGACAGCTAGTAATAAGGTTACATCAGGAAATACTATGGAATATATACTCGATAATCACGACAACGTACTCTATTTAATCGGCGGTTTGGCTTTAGTTATAGAACTCACCATAATGGGGTTATCGGGTACCTTGTTGTTTTTTGCACTGGGCTGTATTTGTACAGGTGTATTAGTCTCTTTAGGTGTTGTGTCGACTTGGCAGTATGAAGTACTCCTTGTCGGCTTAATTTCAACCGTTTGGGCTGGGGTTTTGTGGGCTCCATTAAAAAAACTCCAAGGAACCGATAAAGCTGTAGACACAAGCAGTGACATGATTGGTATGAAAGTGGTTGTGAGCGCGGTTGTTACAAACACCAGTGGTGCAATTCGCTATTCGGGTATTGATTGGCAAGCAAAGTGTTTTAACCAAGACGAATCAACCAATATTGATGTTGGTACATCAGTGACTATTAAAGCTGTTGAAGGTACGGTCATGCTGGTCGAATAGCTTGCTTCTATATAAACCAAAGCTGCGTTGCTGAAAATAGCAGTATAAACCCAATACTGGTATCAAATATCCGCCAACGTAACGGTGAGCTCAGTAATACTCGAAGTTTTGGAGCGAAGGTCGTTAAGCTACCAAACCAAAAACATGAGGCGACACATGCCCCTGCAGCAAAGTAGCTCGGATGAGCTTGCAAAGCACCTAAGCTGCCCAATAACACAAGAGTATCAAGATAAACATGAGGATTAAGTAAACTAATGGCCAAAGCCGACAATGCGGTTACACGCCAATGTTGCCTCGAACTATGAGTTATATTTAACCCTGAGCTTCCTTTTATTGCTCTAGTTAATGCGCCAAATGCTAAATATAAAAGCATTGCGATTCCAGCATAGGTTAGCCAAGGAACTAACGAAGGTAGCAGCAGTTTAACTTCGTTCGCGATAAATACCCCAGCAATGATTAGGCTGGCATCACATGCAATGCAGACTGTAGCGATAACTAAGCGGTTGGCACCTGCCATACTTTGGCTAAGCACCCAAATATTTTGCGCGCCAATCGCAACTATTAAACTTAAACCCAGAAAAATACCAGAGAAAAAAGAAACCATATTCCATCCAAATATCGACATTGATGTCGTGTTGTCGTAAATACTACTGGGAATATTTAAAGTAGTATAATGAATATTATTATGGGGCTATGAGTAATATTCATGATTAATTATCAATTATTAGAAGCGCTTGCTGCGATCGTTTCGGAAAAGGGGTTTGAAAAAGCTGCAAGAAAACTCTTTATTACTCAGTCTGCTGCAAGCAGAAGGATCCGCCAGCTTGAATCCATTGTAGGAGAGCCCGTGTTAATTCGCTCTCATCCACCTATATTGACAGCGACTGGCAAACGTTTACTGAATCACCTACAACAAGTAAGGCAGTTAGAAGTCGCTTTAGGTATGAATACGCTCGTTGAAAGCGAAGGTTATGATCAGCCCTTAACCATAAGGTTAGCAACTAATGCAGATTCATTGGCAACTTGGTTGCCAGAAGCGTTGGCCGTTGGCGATAAGTTAAAATTTGAACTAGTTGTAGAAGACCAATCTGTCACTCTCAAGCGTATGAAAGCGGGGGAGGTGATGGTGTGTATATCTTCAGATGGCGAGCCTGTGAACGGCGCGGCTGTTATTCCATTAGGTTCCCTTAAGTATAAAGTTGTTGCCAGCGCGAAATGGGTGGATCGTTACGGACTGGATACTGATTTAGGCGAATTACCGTGCCTAGTTTTTGACGAAAATGATAAGTTACAACACCAATTTTTGGCAGACTTTAATTACTCTGCACCTCAATATATTCATTATTTCCCATGCTCTGAGGGGTTTAAACAAGGGGTTTTGTCAGGCTTAGGTTACGGCTTATTACCCGAGCTACAAATTGGTGATTTGATAGATAGAGGTGAACTAATTGATTTAAAACCTGACTACGTGATTAATACACCTTTGTTTTGGCATTATTGGCACACTGAAAGCCCTCAGTTAAAGGCCCTACGCGAGCATGCTATGTCTGTGGCTAAGATAAAACTTGAGCAATGACAATAACTGCTGCCACAAGGGTTAGTCGATAGCGTTAATTTCGCTTATAATCCCCAGATGTTGAAGAAACACACATGTATGTTGATATCCCTGAGATGCAATTAGCGGGTAGGGGTTGAACGATTAATTACCTGTATAGATAGTGTTTTAATAGATTCATTTACAAAGATATTGAGAGTTAAAAATGAAAGTAGGTTTTGTAGGCTGGCGTGGAATGGTTGGCTCAGTATTAATGGAACGGATGTTGGAAGAAGGTGACTTTTCAGCAATCGAACCTGTATTCTTTTCTACCTCCAATGTTGGAGGTTCTGCCCCTGATGTTGGTGTTCAGGCTCCGGCCTTACAAGATGCGTATAGTATTGAAGCACTAGTCGAACTTGATGTGATTATTTCCTGCCAAGGGAGTGGTTACACCGAGAAAGTGTTTGCTCCTTTGCGAAAAGCAGGCTGGGATGGTTATTGGATTGATGCTGCATCCTCGTTGCGTATGAACGATGATGCGATCATTGTTTTAGACCCAGTGAATAGTAAGCTGATTCAGCAGGGCTTAGATCGCGGTGTTAAAAATTACATCGGTGGTAATTGTACTGTTAGCTTAATGTTGATGGGACTAGGAGGATTATTTTCTGAAGGTTTAGTCGAATGGGTAAGCGCTATGACCTATCAGGCAGCCAGTGGAGCTGGTGCGCAAAATATGCGCGAACTTGTGACGCAAATGGGGCAAATCCACGCAAGCGTTGCTCCCGAATTGGCTAACCCATCCTCTGCAATATTGGATATCGATCGCAAAATCACTGCTGCTATGCGTGAAGATTTATCTATCGAACGTTTTGGCGCGCCACTTGCCGGTAGCTTGTTACCCTTTATTGATACACAGCTCGACAATGGCCAAAGCCGAGAAGAGTGGAAGGCGCAAGCGGAGAGTAACAAAATTTTAGGGTCTGATGGGGCGCCAATTCCTATGGATGGTACCTGCGTGCGCATTGGTGCTATGCGTTGCCACAGCCAAGCATTGACGTTGAAACTTAAAAAAGACGTACCGCTAACAGAAATAGAGCAAATCATCGCTCAAGCTAACGATTGGGTGAGCGTTGTGCCCAATGATCGTGAGCAAAGTATGCAGTCGCTGACTCCCACAAAAGTCACAGGTACTTTGTCAGTACCTGTTGGTCGATTGCGTAAAATGTCCATGGGACCTGAGTTTTTGTCAGCGTTTACTGTTGGCGATCAATTGCTTTGGGGAGCTGCGGAGCCTCTACGCCGTATGCTAAGCATATTGTTAAATAAGTAGTTGCGACACTTAATGGCCGTGAAATAGCGGCCTAAATTTTTTTACCTCCATAAACGGAATCAAAAGAATGAAACTAGGAAAAACCTTAGCGAAAATTGTTTTTATATGTTCTTTTGTATCAGCTATGAGCTTTGCGGTGCCTGCGCTAGCTGAAGTCGATACAGATTTTTCTGATGGTGTACGTGGTGACCCTGCTGTGCTGGAAGAAATCCGTGATCGCCTCGACTTATGGTTGACAGCATTCAATGCGAAGGACGCAGATGCGCTCTTCGATCTCTATCATGATGACCACATTTATGCGCCTGCGGAGTCTTCTATCATGTACGGTGTGCCAACTGTCCGAGCATGGTACACAGAGGCATTTCCCTTCTTCAAAGGTAATCTTCTATTTAAAGAAAAGGGGATGTTTCACGATGGGCGTATGGTTCTGCAACTAGGTGAATATTATTTGCAACCAAACGCAGAATCGCCTGCCGATATGCCAGTGATCACTGGTGGAGTAGCATTGGTGTGGTACAAAAATGCAGAAGGCGAATGGAAGTTAATCTACGACACAGACAATAACCCTCCTGGAATTGAACCATCTACATTCGATGGGAAATGACGCTGGTTATTCAAAGGTTTTAATTCGAATATAAACGAGAGAAGCGAGTGATTATCTTCTCTTCTTTTTTAAAGATGATTCTAAAATACATAGGCTAGTCGATAGCGTTAATATGCCTTATAATCCACGTTACTAGTGTGATTTCTCAGTTTTAAATAAACGGTAACGAAATTAACTCAGTAAAAAACAGTCCAGCATTACCTATAAATAAGGTGTTTACGCATTTTCTTATTAAAAATACTCAAACCAGCTAACTTAAAACGCCTAGCATACCGGCTGGCGAAAAAGCTAATCATTGTTCCCCATAACCAATTAGAAAAAGTCACTCTAAAAAACATTGACTCTAGCTGGTTATCCACGGGCGAAGACCCACAGTTTATTATTCATCCTGCAAGGCGTTTTCCTAAACGGCGCTTTAACAAAGGCTGGTATCTTTTACGAATAAAGATAAACGAAGTTAATCACCAGACGCATGTAGCTAAGCTTTACTCCAATTTACAAAAAGGAGAGTTAACTTGCGTTGATGTACCTTGGCACAGTACCAAGTTTGTAAACAGGCTTTTCTATCTAGATAAACCAAACGCTATGCTTAGGTTTGATCCCTGTGAGACTGAAACAGAGTTCACCATGAATAGCTTTATGGTTTCGAAAGTACCTTCATTTATTGCAATGAGGTATATGAAGCAGCAATTAGCGGTACACCTCAATCACGTAGACAATCTAGAAAAATACCTGTCAGCGCACTTCAAACTAAATGGAGGGGCCCGTATTGATACTGTTTACGAGGAATACAATAAAATATTTAGTAGTGGCGTGATAGAGAAAAGCTATCCATTTTGGGTGAAACATGATGAACCGTTAGCAATACAAGAAATGCAGCAGTCGTTTAACTCCGAGCAATCTGATGTCGCATATTCTATTGTTTTGCCAACATATAATACCGACCCTATTTACTTAAAAGAGTGTATTGATTCAGTCATAAATCAAACCCATAGCAAGTGGGAACTATGTATCGTAGATGATGCTTCAACCAATAGCCAAACCATTGATGTATTGAAGTCATATCAAGAAAAGTACTCGAATATCAAAGTCAAATTTCTTAAACAAAACGGACATATTTCCAAATCAAGCAATGAAGCTTTAGGTATGGTCAGTAATGACTATGTTTTATTGCTAGACCATGACGATACTCTACCACAGCATACCTTGTCATTTTTTACACAGGCAATATCTGACAATCCAAAAGCAGAGATGTTTTATGGTGATGAAGACAAAATAGATGAACATGGCAATAGACGTCAGCCACACTTTAAACCTGACTGGAACCTAGATTTACTATTGAGCCAAAATTACATTTGTCATCCAGTTGTATACAAAACCAGTTTGTTGAAGGAGATTGGAGGATTTAGGCTTGGAGTGGAGGGCGCTCAGGATCATGATTTATTATTAAGGGCGACGGCTTCACTTAGTCGTGAACAAATTGTTCATCTTCCTTATATTCTTTATCATTGGCGAGTTATTGAAAATTCCACTGCGTCTGACGCTTCTGCGAAACCCTACACCACTGATGCGGGAATTGAAGCCATTAACAACTTCATTTCCGAGTATCATAAAGATGCTAGAGTAGAGATGGGTACGTACCCGAACACATACAAAGTGAATTGGCGTTTACCTAAAGCGCTTCCTCTGGTTAGCTTAATTATTCCCACTAGAGATGGTTATGACATCCTCAAGCAATGCTTAGAATCTATATACCTTAGAACGTCGTACAGCAATATAGAGATTATTGTTGTGGATAACCAAACTACCTGCCCAAAAACCTTATCGTTGTTTTCTGAATACTCGAATGAAAAAGATAATTTCAGATTACTAAAATGGAATAAACCTTTTAATTATTCTGCTATTAACAACTTTGCTGTTTCACAGGCTCGAGGCGAGGTTGTGGGGCTGATTAACAATGACATTGAAGTTATCAACCGCGAATGGCTTAGCGAGATGGTGTCTCATGCACTAAGAACGGAAATAGGTTGTGTTGGAGCTAAGCTTTACTATCCGAATAATACGATACAGCACGCAGGTGTTATTCTTGGTATTGGTGGTGTGGCTGGGCATTCTCACAAATATTTTCACAGAAGTGAACCCGGTTACTTTACCCGTTTACAGTTAGTTCAAAACATGTCTGCAGTGACTGGAGCTTGTTTAGTGGTGCGGAAATCTATTTTTGAAGAGGTGGGCGGTTTAAATGAGCGAGATCTAACCGTAGCATTTAATGATGTAGACTTTTGTTTAAAAGTACATGCTGCGGGTTATAGAAATTTATTTACGCCTTGGGCAGAGCTTTATCATCATGAATCTATCAGTCGTGGAGAAGAAGATACCCCGGAAAAGATAAGTCGCTTTAATAAAGAATGTGACTATATGAAAGAAACGTGGGGTGATCTTTTAAATGCCGATCCAGCTTACAATCAGAATTTATCATCTACACATGAAAACTTTGGTCTTGATTGATTGGGTGTAAGACGGTTTATATCAGACTAAGCTTTTAAAGGTTAGCAACGACAATTTTAAGCTTCTTAATTTAAAAAAGTCGGACGCAATATTTAGTTACTTAAAAAGAGTATTTCTTGGAGTAAGAACTAAAGTCAAGATTAGTAATTTTGGAACAAAAAACACAATGAAATACCAATGGGTTTTATTTGATGCGGATGAAACGCTTTTTCATTTTGACAATTTATCTGGGTTAAAACACATGTTTGCCCAGTACGGTATTGGCTTTAACGAACAGGATTTTGAACAATACCAAAACTTAAATAAGCCGTTATGGATTGAATATCAAAACCATCAAATTAACGCTGAAGAATTACAAACGCGCCGCTTTGAATATTGGAGCAAGAAACTTAATATAAGCACCAAGCAATTGAATGCGGATTTTTTAGACTCTATGTTGAACATATCAACGCCGTTGCCGGGAGCGCGAGAGCTGATTGCTTTTCTTCATCAGAATAACGTTAACATGGGGATTATTACGAATGGGTTTGCCCGGTTGCAACAGCTCAGGTTGGCCCGTACCGAATTAGATACCTACTTCCCTTTGTTGGTTATTTCTGAGCTAGTAGGCGTAGCGAAACCCCATAACACTATTTTTCAATATGCGTATGAAGAAATGGGATCGCCGGATAAAAACAAAACGCTTATGGTTGGTGATACTCTAGCTTCGGACATTCTGGGTGGTAACAACTTTGGGTTTGATACTTGTTGGTTAAATCACAATGATGTTACATGTTCAGAGGAAATAACGCCTACGATAGAAGTCCGTACGTTGAAGCAATTATTGGAACATTTGATGAAAGGTTAATGGGTTTAAATGCAATGAATGACTATCGGCTATTCTATTAACGTTATCAGTTTTTGCTGTGAATCGCTCCAACGAGCATTGAAATAACTTAACGCAACTTTGCGTTCTTCTGCACATTTCACAAAGGTTTTTTCATTGGTCGTATTGTGGATACATTCAGGCGATTCTTGGAAAAAACTCTCCCACGCAATCCGCTTATTGCCTTTGAAATTGTGATAGCTACTTACCTTGATATCTTGAGTGATAGTGTAGCGTTTTTGTTTCTTCTTCTTTTTCGACTCAGAATTAACAGTGGATTTGGCCACTACAAGGTTGTTTTTTTTAGGCGATGATGATTTTTTGGCTGAATTTAAACAGTGTAGGTAGGTTTGTTTGGCTTCTCTATGTCGTTCCCTGCGCCGTTCAGTTACTTTATCTTGACGCATAAGGTTATTCCAATAATCAGCTTTTTCTTTCTCTTTTTGGCATGACGCTGCAAATGAATTTGGAATGCAACACAGGCAAACTAAAAAGATGATGATAAGCTGATAAAAGGTAACGTACTTCATTTCCATATGGCCTCTCTCCTTGATAGATAATTAGAATAAATGAGCCTCTAAACCTATTCAATAATTACCTTAAGTGTTGCAAGAACTCACTTATATTTATAATTCCGACTTTTCCGGTTTTGTAGCTGCCTCAATCTAGAAAACAACGAACGCCAATTGCTTTGCCCTATTTGTTAAAGAGAACAAAGCGATAGGTGATTTTACGCAAATACAACGGTTTTATTTTTATGAATAATAACGCGGTCTTCTAAGTGATAACGAACACCATGAGCAAGGGCGTTAACTTCACAGTCTTTTCCTTTGCGTACCATGTCTGCCGCATTGTCATTGTGGCTAATGCGTTTAACGCTTTGCTCAATAATAGGGCCTTCGTCTAGATCGGCAGTCACATAATGGCAGGTTGCACCAATCAATTTAACACCTCTATCATAGGCCTGTTGATAGGGTTTTGCTCCAGCAAATGAGGGCAAAAAACTATGATGAATGTTTATAATTTTACCCGCAAATTTACTGCACAGAGAATCAGGCAGAATTTGCATAAACCGAGCGAGTACCGTTAAATCAACCTTGTATTCTTCAATTAAGGTTTCAATTTGTTGGAAAGCCGCCTCTTTACCTAAAGATTTGAAGTCGACCCAATGAAACGGCACCTTGTACCAATCGGCAAATTGTTTCATTTGCGGGTGGTTACCAATAATGCAGGGGATGTCGCAGTTCAACTCTCCGGTATGCCAGCGATGAAGAATGTCTACCAAGCAATGAGATTCTAAACTAGCGAGTAGGGCAACTTTGGGTTTGTTACCTGAATCAGAAATTTTCCATTGCATGTTGTATTTATTTGCGACAACAGCAAAGGCTTCGACAAACTGTTCGTAATTTAATGCTAAACCATCGGCGTTAATTTCGTGGCGCATAAAAAATTGACCGGTTTTTAAGTCGGTGTGATGGCTCGCTTCAATGATGGAAGCGTTATGCTGAGCTAAAAATTGAGAAACGTGAGCCACAAGACCAATTTGGTCTGGGCAATCAATAACAAGGCGGTAAGTTTGTGACATGCAAAAAAGCAATTCGTGTTTTATTTTACGGTCTGTCTTTTTAACGCCTGACAGCGGTAATGTAAAGCTGATTAACACTGAAATTAGCGATTTTGGTCATGATCTCGCTTTTTAATGGAAATTTTCGGTAGGTCGGTGTCAAAACTATGTAAAAAACGCAGAAATGCCAAACTGAATCTCGTACAAGAGAATGCTAAACTCCTTGTAATGAATAACTCTACGCAAGAATATAGTAGTGACGTTACACTTCCCTGTTGATGATATTTGCCCTCAATTATGTGAAGCATTTAAGCATAAAGATATCGTTTTGAGTGCGCCGCCAGGTGCTGGTAAATCAACACGTGTACCTCTGGCGTTGTTAAAGCAATTTCCTAATAAGCGTTTTTTACTACTTCAGCCAAGGCGAGTGGTGGTAAAACATTTATCCCAGTTTCTTGCAAAGCAATTAAATGAGCCTTTAGGCAAAACTATTGGTTTCCGTATGCGCGGCGAGTCTAATGTTTCGTCCTCTACACGGTTAACCATAGTGACCGAAGGTGTATTAACTCGGATGTTGCAAGACGACCCCGAATTACCGGACGTCGATGGTATCGTATTTGATGAATTTCACGAGCGCAGTGTACATGCAGATTTAGGCTTAGCGTTTGCCATTGAATGCCAGCAACAGCTGAGAGAAGACTTACGCCTTTTGGTTATGTCTGCCACTTTGGATATTAATGCACTGACGTCTTTAATGCCCAGTGCACAAGTACTTTCAAGTGATGGGCGAATGTTCCCAGTGGAAGTTTCTTACAGAGGTGATTGCACATTAGACGACCTATGCCATCGTGTTGTGAGCACAGTTCGCCATGCAATATTGCAACACCCCAAAGGCAATATCTTAGTGTTTTTGCCCTCCGCAAAGTTCATTCGTCAATGCCAGCGATTACTATTGAATGAAGATGTACTTGTTTTATCTTTGCATGGGGGCTTGTCGTTACAAGAACAGTCCGCTGCTATTCAACCCCAGGCTAACCTCCGAAGTGTGATTTTAGCGACCAATATTGCTGAAACCAGTTTAACCATTGAAGGTGTAACTGTGGTGATTGATTCTGGACGAGTGCAAGAAGCAAAATTTGAATCGCTAACTGCGTTGACGGCCTTAACTACGAAAATGGTGTCTCAGCCTTCAACCATTCAGCGCATGGGACGAGCAGGGCGCTTGAGCGACGGTTATTGCTATCGGTTGTGGTCAGCGTCAAGTCAAGAACGCTTAAATAGGACTACGCGTCCAGCAATCAAAGAAGTGGATATTACGGCCCATTTATTAGATGTGCTGGTGTGGGGAACACACTTTGACCAGTTGGCCTTGATTGACCAACCTGATAAAGCACAGCTTGACCGTGCATATCATATTTTGTCCTTATTGGGCTTTTTGAACTGCGACAATGTTCTGACTTCTGCGGGACGAGCCGCTCATCAATCTGGATTTCATCCTCGAGTGGCTGCTATGTTGTTAGCTTCCATACATCATTCGCCTGAAGTGATAGTGGCAAGTTGTGTTGCAGCTTGTTTAATTGAACACGGCAATGATGTGAATATTGAGCTTGATTCTGTTGTTTCTTTGCTTAATTGGGTGCAGTTAAAAGGGACTGTGCAGCGCAGGACATTATTAAAAAGTATTGGGTTTTGTAAGTTAGTATTCGATGGAAATACCCAAGCGATATTAGAAAATTTAACTCTTAGTGATATTGCTGCAAGTTTTGCTATGGCCTATCCAGAGCGAGTGGCTTTTCGACAAAAAGGCAATCAATACAAACTGGCTTTTGGGCCTCGTTTCAATAGCGAAAATCTCCCGTTAACCAGTGAATGGTGTGTGTTAGTAGAAGGTATATATCAATCTACTGGCTCGTTATTGCCTTTTAAAGCCCTGCCTTGCGATGAAACGACACTAAAAGAGCGAGTTCCCACTTTATTTTCAGAGTATCAGTCACTTTCTGTTAACCCCCAAAAAGGTACTATAGAAGCTAGGTTAATTAGTAAGTTTGGTGAAAGTGAGTATTTACATAAGCCGATACAAATTACACCTGATTTCGATTGGGCTGGGGCATGGATAAAAGCAATTCAATCGGGCTCGCTAAATAATGTCCCCGGTGAACTGCCGCTAGATTCAGCAGGAGAGCAATGGCTGTATAGAGCTAAAATAGCGGTGAATTTAACGTTGGAAGGTTTTGAGAACGAAGACTTTTCAAATCAAACACTGTTAGATCGCAGTGAAGAGTGGCTAAATCACTCATTGTCACACTGTAAAACCTTGAAACAGGTTCACGCATTACCTTGGGATCGTATGCTAAATAATATGATTTCATGGCAACAGCAACAGGTACTCGACAGCCAATTGCCCTTGACTTTTAAAGGACCAACGGGTCACCAACACGCCATTGAATACCGCCTTCACACTCAAACAGAACAGGCACACTTTTCAGTGCACTCTTCAGCACGCTGCGGGGTAAAGCTGCAGGCCATGTTTGGTGTTAGGGCGCCGATTATGTTAGCCAATGGCAAATTAACACTTACCGTGGATTTACTGTCTCCAGCAGGTCGACCACTACAAACAACCCAAGATTTAGGTGCGTTTTGGCAAGGTAGCTATCAGGAACTGGCAAAAGAAATGCGCGGCCGCTATCCAAAACACCCTTGGCCGGAAAACCCAGCAGAAACTAAAGCTATGATGGGAACAAAACGGGCTCACGGTATATGAGCCCACAAGGTTAATAACCTGCGCGGCGCATTTCTCGTGTCGCTATTTTTTGCGCCCGATCTAAGGCTTGCTCGACAGTGATTTCACCCTCTAACGCTTTAGTTATTTGCTGCCCTGTGAAGCCTGCAATAGAAACAAACTCGGGAATAGGCACAAATTGAACACCTGAATAGGGCGAGGGTTTAAGCGTATTTTTATTTGGATCTGCACTATTAAGAGCGGCCAGTTCAGCACTCGCAAAATCCCCCACCGTATTTACATAAGCAGGTGTATTATAGGTAGATGAACGGGTACCTGTAGGCACGTTTTCCCACCCATTATTGGCGGCAACTAGTTGTATATAATTTTTTGACGTCGCCCAGTTTATAAAGGTTTGTGCTGCGTCGACGTGTGCTGCTTTTTTCGGAATAGCTAAAGACCACGCCCAGAGCCAACTTGCTCCGTTTGTTGTTTCTTGATACGGAGCTTCAACATATGACCATGAATTGGCAAATTTACTTTGTTGCGGATCAGTTAAGAATGAAGCCGCTACTGACGCATCGACCCACATGCCACATTTACCTTCTCTTGATAACGCGAGTATTTCTGGAAAGCTATTTTGTGCTGGGTTTGGTGGACCGTACTGATTAAGTAGGTCAACATAGAAGTTAACGGCCTTGTTCCATACATTGCTATTGATTTCGGGTTGCCAACTCATATCAAACCAGCGGCCCCCAAAGCTATTAGCAATAGTCGATATTAATGCCATATTGTCTCCCCAACCTGGCTTGCCCCGTAGACAAATTCCATATACGCCATTGGTTGGGTCGTGTATTGCTTCGGCTACTTTTTTGACCTCGGTCCAAGTAGGTCTACTATCAAAAGAAACTCCTGCTTTTTTAATTAAATCCTTACGGTACATTAGCATTGAGCTTTCACCGTAAAAGGGCGCGGCATAGAGGTCATTTTTATATGATAAACCACTGCGAATAGCTGGCAATAAATCGCCTACGTCGTAGTTTTTTTCCAGTTGTAGCGGAATAAGCCAATCGCGCTTAGCCCAAATTGGGGTTTCGTACAAACCGATTGTTACTACGTCGTAGTTGCCTCCCCCAGAAGCAATATCAGCCACAGCTCTCATACGTAAACTGCCCTCGTTGAAGACATGCCATTTTAGCTTAATATCAGGGTATTCCTGTTCAAATTCAGGTGTTAATTTTTGCATTTCTATCATATGCGCATTATTAACAGTGGCGATATTTAGTTCTGTGGACAATGCCGGTTTGCTAAGCCAAATGGACAAAAATGTAGCGATATAAGCAGATGTTTTTTTCATTATTTCAATCCTAAAGGCTTAACAAGCATGTATTTTGTGATAGCAAAAAAGAGCAATATACATCTAAATAATATGTTTTTTAGATAACGTTTGATAAATAATCTAAGTTATTGATCTTTCAAAAGCTGTCAAATTAAATAATCAATACTAATATTAAGAGAGAATTATTTTTTTGCCACTGATTGGCCGAATTATTACACCTAGATGGGAAATAACGTTATGAGCCGTATATTCAATATTAATTTATCAACCAAGATCACCTTGAGTTTTTCTCTAATAGGGGTTCTTTTCATCGCTATGGTGTTATTCAGTTACATTAATGGTAAGCAGGTTATTTCAGGCCTTACACTAATTAACGACGAATCATCTCCAGTTATTCTTTTTTCATCTAAGACAAACGAGTTAGTTAAAGCAACAGAACCATTAGTGCTAAAGTTATTATCAAGTGAATCAGCGGATGAGTACGACATAGCAGCAAAGCAGTTGAACTTGAATAACGAACGCATTGGCTTGTCGTTGTCGGAATTTCAAAGTCTGAGCCTACATGGTGATTTTGCTAATACAGTTAATGGCACTGTTTCACAATTGAAAGTGGAAATGGACAGTGTTGATGAAAGCACAAAGCTGATGATAGCAACTCAACTAGACATAGTTAATGCTATAGAAAAATCACAGAAAATAATTACGACTCTTGATACGTTAAGAGAACAAATTTCGCCACTCCTTTCAGGAATTCTAATTGAACTAGAAGACGAGTCGGTATTGTCTGTAGTTAATGAAATAAACGCGTCAGTTATTTCTGGAATGTTGGTTATTGAGAGAACAGCGAATGCGGAATCAATAGCTACGTTGAACGAAAGTAGAAGTCAATTTGTGAGTTGGCAAAATCAACATTCAAACTTATTACCAGCACTTATCTTTGCATCTGAAGAGGCCCAATTTCAAAATTTCGTTCGTGAATTATCGAAACTAACTTTGTCGTTGTTGAACGCAGTAGAAGGTAATGATGGATTACTAGCAATTCAAAAAAGCAGATTAGAATTAATTGAGCAGCAAAATGAAGACTTTACTAAATTACAAGCGTTAACGAGCAATGGGAGTGGTTTAACTGGGCTACTATTAGAAAAGTCATTTTCTCAAAACCAAGAGCTTTCTACGAGTATCAATAAAAATACAAAAGAACAGAATAACTTAGCGGCTATTGTTGGGATCTGTATTCTTTTGGGTATTATTGCATTGTCTATTTCTATGACTCGCTTTATTAAAAAAGCAATTAGTAAGTTCATGGATGAATTAGATGCGCTATCTAAGGGGGTTTTAAGAACAATGGAGCCTTCTAAATCGAATGATGAGTTTGGTCAATTAAATGGATACCTGATACAGGTCGTGAATAGTTTGAAGCAAACTGTTTTAGACATTGAAAGCTCTTCCCAGAAGGTTGAGGCGTCAGTGGATTTAGTTGTAAATAGTTCTAAAAGTACTCTTACCATAGTAAATCAACAGAAAACAGAGTTAGATATGGTTGCTGCGGCGTTGGTAGAAATGAGCTCTACGGCTAGTGATGTTGCTCAACACACTGAGAAAACACATGAATCAGTCGTCGAGGCAGTAAGTTTAGCAAACGATGGTCGTGACAAAGTTCAGAAAAACTACCACAGCATTGAGCAAGTATCTTCACAAACAAACGAGACGCTTTTAGCTATTCAAAATCTGAACGAAGGTGTTAAAAACATCGAAAGTGTGGTTGATACAATTACCGGAATCGCCGAACAAACTAACCTATTGGCGTTAAATGCCGCTATTGAGGCAGCTCGTGCGGGGGAGCAAGGTAGGGGGTTCTCTGTCGTTGCTGACGAAGTAAGAACATTAGCGACTCGAACCCAAACATCTACTTTAGAGATCCAGCAAAAAATATCCTCAATGGTGTCGGATTCTAAATTGGCAGTAGAAGTGACTGAAAAAAGTGAGGTATTGGTAGATGAGAGCCTGAAGCAAGCTAAACTTGCAGATGAGATTATTGCTAACTTCGAAAGTAAAATGTCAGACGTGCAGGATCTTAGTTTTTTAATTTCAACTGCTGCTGAAGAACAAGCATCGACCGTTAATGAACTTGATAAGAATATTAATCAAATTGCGTGCTTGGCTGATGAAACCAACAACAAAGCAGAATCGGCAAAAAATGAAGCTATATCTCAAATAGCGATTGCTAAGAACTTAGAAGAAAATGTGTCAAAATTCGTTTTTGAACGATGAGTTTAGTGCTTTACAAAATCTTGCTCGTTTCGATCGCCATATGAGTGATCAATTTTCAAAGTGGTAGAGAAAGGGATTGAAGAAGAGTAATTGTCATTATGCCAATATTGCGACGTTGCTCTTCTTTAAGGGGATAATTTTTTAAATCTCTTTGTGAAGCATACTTTAAACCTTATTTTATTCGTTAGGGCATACTAACTTCTTGGCGGGATATTATTTAACCAATAAGCCATATCAATGAACTCACCAGATATTGCACTAATTGAACGAATTCGTACTTTACTTGATTGTTATGAACTGGAATTTGACCAGCATGTTCAATCGTTGTGGAGCGGCTATGGGCAAATCGTAAAGCTTGTAAACCCGACTTCGAAACAGCGCTACATTGTAAAGTGGGTTGCTCCCGATGGGGCTGAAGAACACCCTCGTGGGTGGGATGGGGCTGTGGGTCATGACCGAAAAGTAACGTCTTATCAGATGGAAAGTCATTTTTATCAGTATTATTCCCCACATACTGATTCATACTGTCAGGTCGCTAAATTACACGCTCATGATGTCTGTGGCAGCACTCGATTAATTATTATGGATGACTTAGATGCCGCTGGGTTTTCAATTCGGTTAGCCGAGGCAAACTGGTCACAACTAAAAATAACACTGCGTTGGTTAGCGTATTTTCATGGATGTTTTATGAATACAGATGCCGATGGCTTATGGCCTGTAGGAACCTATTGGCATTTGGCGACTAGGCGAGATGAATGGCAATCTATGACTGATAGTCCATTTAAAAAATATGCTGCTGATATTGATAGTGCATTGAATAATGCGAAATTCCAAACCTTGGTACATGGCGACAGCAAGTTGGCTAATTTTTGTTATCACACAAATAGTAAAGACGTGGCAGCGGTTGATTTTCAATATGTAGGTCGCGGATGTGGCGTAAAAGATCTCGCTTATTTAGTAGGCAGTGCTTTACATGAGGATGACCTTGCGGTTTACGGAGATAGAATTTTAAACGAATATATTCATCAGCTAAAACTGGCTGTGAAACATTACAATATAAATCTCGATATTGATGAATTAGAACAGGAGGTGCGTTTTTTGTATCCAATCGCTTGGGCTGATTTTTATCGCTTTCTTCTTGGGTGGAATCCGAAAAGCTGGAAGATTTGCGGATTTATGAGGCATATGTCCAAGGTTGGCTTGTCTCGTGTAATCTAACTAGATTGCTTTTTACCCAGGGCTGATATTATCGAGCCAAATACGACTAACAAACCACCGCAATAAGCCCATATATCCAGTTCTGGCTGGTGAAAACTTTCTGGCATTATGTTTTCTGCAATTCGCATACTGATATAAGTAAAAATGGGCTGGGTCGCCAAAACAGCACTGACTTTGGACGCATACCAAACGCGAATGGCTTCAGTGAATGCGCCATAAGCAAATAAGGTATTTAGACAGCAAAACACTAACGCGTAAAATTGTATGGAAGATAGTGATGTAATACTACTAAGCTGGCTGAATGGAAGCAGCATTAAAGCGCCGATAGAATAAATAATAACGGTTAACTGTTGCGCGCTTAATGTTTTTAATAGTGGTTTTTGGATAAGAGCGTAACATGCCCAAACGATGGCAGAGCCTACAAAAATAACAATGCCTAGTACGCTTTCAGTTTCTGATTCAAAAATAGCAGGGAGTCTTTGGTTAAAAAATAAAGCTAAACCCGCTATTAACATCAAAGCGCCGATAAGTTGAGGCCGAGTAAAGTGTTCTTTATATAGGATTATGCCACCGAGCATTAAAGAAAAAGGAGCGAGTTGTAATACAACTTGAGCACTCGATGCATTGAGGAAGCGAAGGCCTATGACGTTAGAGATATAATTTGCTAATAAGAAAACCGTTGCACCTGTAATGAGATACAAAGTTCGTTTAGTGAGGATTTCTTTTTTTGGCAATGAGCGTTTTGAAAGTAATACTATAAATACAATTAAAGCTGCAAAGCCAAATCGGAAGAAGGTGATTGTTATACTGTCCATGCCGGATAAGCATAACAATAAACCCAAGGGCAAAAGGCCCCACAAAACGGCGGTTAGTAAAGATAACAGGAAGCCGTATAGGGGGCGTTGGAGTTGGTTCACAAGTGATACTCGTTTAAATAAATCTTATTATCCTTTATCTCTCTTTTGGTTTTCTCCGTGGCCAGGTTCTGGGGCTACGCTTTTGCCTACTATTAAACGAGAAAAGGTGACACTTGAATAGTTGCCGTTGGCTTTATCTTCTTCCCAGTTACCCGTTCCAGGACAAGCAGGATACCAAAAGCCGGGATCGTCTTTTGTACTGCACTGGTTATACGCACCAGCTTTAAAGTAATTATAGTCCAGTGTGTATCCATAGGGGTGGTCGTATTTATCTACATCGCCATAGGCATCAATAGCGTTGCCTAGGTTTATTCTGTATTTCACAGTCTCATGGCCTTCAGCTTCAAAGGTTAAATACATAACGTCTTCGTGCACGTTTACAACGTAACTAAATTCTTCGCCTAGCGAGATACCTTGTTCACCGGGTTCGTTAGGATCTAACCACGTATTACCAAAAACAGGGTAAGCAATGTCTATACGGTTTTCATCGGATTTTGGAAGATTGCGCTCGTAGGTCCAAAAAACCGATCCCTTTTCATGGTTAGGGTGCTTTTTAAAGTAAATTTTGAGAGGTTCGTTTCCCCAGCCAAAGCCTTTAATGGGTTTTTTCCACTTAGTTGCATGTATTTGCCCTACTACTACAGAGTAAGCTGGGCCTTTCTCTGGGTATTTTGCATTTAATGAAACATGGTTCACTTTTAAAGTGGCTTCCATCTTTCCACCAATTCGCTTGAATTTTTTTGCGATAGGGTTACTTGCAATGGTGAAATTATTTTTTGGATCGTGGGTTTTTATCCGTGAGGATTTGCCACGAAGCATGTGACGAAGTTCACTACGAGTATTCGTTGTATTTTTAGTAGTTGTGGCTTTATTTGGAGTAGAAAAGACCATCCCACCATTTTCATCTAGATAGAAAAAATCCGAATGTTCAAATTTTTTGATATCTTTAACAGAAACCTGATCTGGCTGACCGTCGTTATTATCGTCTGAGGGTAAGGTGATATTCCATTCGCTCAAATCAAATTTATCTGCAGGAACATCGGCAATTGCTGTTCCAATCCCGCTGGTTAAAAACACAATGGAAACTGCTATTTTACTGTGCTTTAGGTAATTAGAAAAAGACCTCATAAAACCTCATTTATTTGTTTGAGTTAATACATTGAACACTTCATTTACGTTTTTTAGTTTTGGAACAAGTCAAATTAATATTCTTAGAATTATATTAACAAATAAAACGATATAGCCCTAGCGTCCATTATGCAAAAGCAAAGCGATAGGTGAAATTAGGGGGTATTCATTTCGTATGATTTTTTAGTTCAGAATAGTTTTGAATTCAATCTATATCTCCTTGAGGTGTGGCTTTTAGAGCTTATAACACTGCTTAATATTAATGCTTTAATTAAGCGAAGATTAAGATGAAAGTTTGTCTCGTTATTTGTAATAAACAAAGAAAGTTAAAGACTAATATTGAATAGTTAACTTCAGGAGCAATACGACGGAATGCGAAAAGCCAATAAACTTAGATTGTATCATCTCATATTTGTGGTTTTTATTTATACCTTGGGCTTTCAATATATGCCTACTGAAATTCAAGCTCAATCAGAAAAACTACTTTTTATTTTGTTTTCTATTGCCTTTTTTCTTGTTATTCCGGTGGCACATTGGTTCTGTATAATTAAAACTGGAAAGCAACAGCTGTGGCGGACTATCGTACCCTTTTCGCTGAGTTCTTTCGTTGCTCGATATACATTTCCAGAAGAAATAGCGACCTATTTCGAATTTATTACTTGGTTAAGATACCCTTTAATGGCAATGCTCTTGGCCATAGAGTTTTATCTTATGTATGTTGTTATTAAAGGGTTGTGGCAGGCAAGGCACTTAAAAGGCGACCCTAGAATTATTGCGTTAAGTCAGCATTCTGACGATAAAAAAAGAAGTATGGCATTTATGTTAGCGACGGAGCCTGCCAGCTGGTTTTACGCCATTCCGCGCTTTTCAAAAAATCACCCTGAAGCCTTAGCAAATTTGAACTTATTGTCAGCAAAGCGTTGGCATTTTTTGGGAGTTTGTTTGGCTTTAGTGGCTATCACTTTTATGTCGTACTGGCTTGTTTCTAGTTTTAGTCAATGGGGAGCAGTTGCGCTGGCGGCATTTGTTCTTTATGGCTTAGTACTGCTAACAGCCAACTACCGTATCTCTCGTCACTTCAGTTGTTATATATCGGAATATGACAATCAAGATAAGCAGCTAGTTATCAATAACTCTGTTTGGGGCTTGTTGTGTGTACCGATAGCACAATGTGAAAAAGTAGAGAAAGGCCAATTCGAATCTAAAGACAACCAAGATTCGCTATTTTTAGGACGTGGTGAAATAGCGAATGTAAAAATCACATTTAGTAACGAACAAGTTTATCAAGGAGCGATGGGACAAATACCAGAAGCTATTGAAGAGGTTTTTATACACCTAGATGAGCCGTCGTTCTTATTAAAACGAATTTCGGAATCATCACGACCATAATTAATGCGAAATACGCACAAGTTAAATGCATTTAGGGCCATTTGAAGTGAACTTTGCCTATGGGATATTAGCCGAGTTAACACTCTGCTAGAACTATGGTTCAAACAAACATATATTTAAATTTGATAGGAAAGTAATTATGAAGACGTTAAAACTATTTTGTATTCTGGTGTACATCATAAGCATGCTGATTAGCCCAATGAGTTTTGCAGCTGAGGA
Source organism: Alteromonas sp. 5E99-2 (assembly GCF_017368475.1). GTDB lineage: Bacteria > Pseudomonadota > Gammaproteobacteria > Enterobacterales > Alteromonadaceae > Alteromonas_F. The sequence goes on along the minus strand of NZ_JAFNJE010000002.1, from coordinate 218,976 downwards.
AAATCTGCTAGATGAAAATGGGGTGATTTTGCAAGGATATGATACCGTTGCTTATTTTACTAAAAACGAGCCAGTTAAAGGGGATGCAGGTATTTCTGCGCTATATGATGGTGCTATTTACCATTTTAGTTCTGAAAAAAACCGAGACTTGTTTAAATCAAACCCAGCTCAGTATGCGCCTCAATATGGCGGATATTGTGCTTATGGTGCTGCCATTAATAAAAAGTTTCCAATTAATCCCTCTGTGTTTGCAGTTGTTGATGGCAAGCTTTATGTTAATGCCACTGAAGATGTCGCAAAACTATGGGGTGGAAAGCAATCAAGTTTTATTGGCGACGCAGACAAGGCATGGCCAAAAATTCGTGAAATAGCAGCAGATAAACTGTGAATTAGACTGCCCTTCGTGCTTTAGCAAGAAGGGCGTTTTTAACGTCACTTAAAGTCATTTCTTGTTTTGCATGCGTCTCAAAAAATATGAGCATGGAAAATAAACGATTACCGAGTTTGGGTTACAACATCCATAAGATCTTTCGATGGAAAGCCATCAGCGGTTAAATTCAATTTCTGTTGTGCTTGGCGTATACCATTTCGTGTCATTGGACCCATTATGCCGTCTGGCTTACCGACTTCAAATCCTTGTGTATTCAAGTAAGCCTGTAGAGATTTAATGGTTTGACGGGTATATACAGGTAAGTCTGGCAATGTAGCTTTCAAAGGTGAACCACCGATAAGCTGATCGGCCAAATTACCTACAGCAATTGCGTAAAATTCCGAGTTATTCCAGCGCATGATCGTTCGAAAGTTCTTATAGACTAGAAATTTAGGACCTGTATGCCCAGCTGGTACAACTAGATAACCCTCAACGTCGGCATTACCTAGTTCACTGCCATCCGCTTTTTTTAGTCCCAATTTGGCCCATTCGGTAATGCTTTGTTTGTGTTCTCTGCCCATTAAGCCGTAATTAAATTCTTTTGGCAGTTGTACTTCTCTGCCCCAACGCAAACCGGGCGTCCAGCCAAGGTTAGCGAGAAAGTGAGCGGCACTTGCTAGTGCGTCTTGTTCACTATTCCACAAGTCTATTTTATTGTCGCCATCACCATCTATTGCGTAATGCTTGTAAGCTGATGGCATAAATTGCGTGTGGCCCATTGCTCCCGCCCATGAACCCACCATTTGTTCGGTTGTGAGTGATTCTCGTTGCATAAGTTCCAGCGCCACAACAAACTCTTGAGTAAAGTAGCTCGACCTTCTTGGGTCGCAAGCCAAAGTCGCGAGTGAATCGAGAACGGGCATTTTTCCTTTATAATTACCAAAATTTGTTTCTAGTCCCCAAAAAGACAGTATGTAATGGGCAGGTACGCCATACTCGTGAGTTAATGAAGCCAAAAAGGATTTGTGTTTGGCGTACATTTCTTTTCCTTTATTAATACGCCAGTCATTAACTCGCTTAGAAAAATAAGAAGGGAAGGTTTGTACAAATTCTGGTTGTTTGCGGTCAAGCTCGATAACTCTAGCTTGGTACTGTAAACCATCAATAACGGGTGCTGCTAATTGTTCATTTACACCAGCCTGAGTGGCTTTTGATAATAGCTCAGGTTTACACGTGTTGAAGGCGAGTTCAGCTTCGGTTTGCTCCGCACTAACAGAAAAGCAGATAAAAGATACAACAATGGCAGAAAAATAATGACGCATAAATAATCCTGATAATATAGAACCATTGTGGTTCTATTAGAGTCCCGTTTATCATAAGCAAATAAACGCCGTCAGTGAAGTAATACAAGATGTATTGGAAGGAAATATTTTGAGTAAAAAGCCTTGGAAGCGAAAATTGTTTGTTCGATTGTGTATTGTCGGTTTTACATTGTTGGGTGCCTACGGACTGTATTTAGACGCACAAATTAAACATCGCTTTAGTGGCAGTATTTGGCAAGTTCCGGCGCAGGTTTACGCTCGACCAATGCAATTGTCGGTTAATGCCGAAATTACCCGAACTGAAGTTAAAGATGAATTGGCATTATTGGGGTATCGAAAAGCATCAGATGTGACAAGTAGCGGCACTTATTTTTTTACGACCAATACCTTAGTTATTTATCGTAGAGCTTTTCATTTTCCGAATGGCTACGAATCAGCAAGACGTTTAAAGGTGTCCTGGAACGGAAATCGTATTGTCAGTATTGTTGACTTGTCCTCTCAGGTGTCTATTAAACAAACTCAACTGGAACCTTGGCTGGTTTCGCGTCTGATTACTAGTAACAGAGAAGATCGGATGTTGTTAGATCAACAAAGTGTTCCCGAGACGTTAATTGACGCGCTAACACTCACTGAAGACAAAGATTTTTATCATCATCATGGGATAGCACCGAAATCTATCTTACGTGCACTTGTGGCTAATGTGGTTGCAGGTAAAACGGTTCAAGGAGGAAGTACGCTTACTCAACAATTAGCTAAAAACGTGTTTCTTACCAGAGAACGCTCGTTAGTAAGAAAAGCGAAAGAGGCCATGATGGCCATAGCGATTGATGCTAGGTACAGTAAAGATCGCATTCTTACGGCCTATTTAAATGAAGTGTATTTGGGTCAAAATGGCGATAATGCGATACACGGTTTCGGTTTAGCAGCGCATTATTTCTTTGACCGACCTTTAAATGAGTTGCCCATTCAAAATTTAGCGTTACTGGTAGGCATGGTGAAAGGGCCATCTTATTATAATCCTCTGCGTTACCCAGAAAGAGCATTAGAACGAAGAAACTTAGTGTTACGTATTTTGTTCGAGAACAATGCCATTGCTAAAAATGATTATGAGCAAATGATTTTATCGCCTTTAGGTTTAGACCCTTCAGGTACGCTAGCCAGTGGTAAATTTCCTGCTTTTATGGAAAAGGTTCGAAGTGAATTGGCAGATATATTAGCCCAGCCGTCACTTCGGGAATCAGGAGTGAAAGTGTTTACCACTATCGATATCAATGCGCAGCGTAGGGCAGAAAAAGCACTGGTATCTACATTAGATAACAAACAAAGCAGTGTTGGAGTGGAATTAAACGGGGCGATAATCGTTTCTGACAATCAAACAGGCGAAATTCGCGCTATGGTTGGTGGTCGAAGAGTTGGCTTTAAAGGCTTTAATAGAGCCTTAAATGCATATCGACCTATCGGTTCTTTGGCTAAGCCCATTGTATATTTAACCGCGCTTGAAGATCCTATTCAGTATAACCTTGCAACACCTTTAACCGATTCGCCTTTGAGCTTACCTGATAAAGATGGACGAACTTGGCAACCGCAAAATGCAGATAAAAAATTCAGGGGGCGAGTTCCTCTGATAACCGGACTGACTGACTCTTTAAATGTACCTACGGTGCGTTTAGGTGTTGAAATTGGGCTAAAACCGATTATTGATAATTTTTATCGTATGGGCGTGAAAAGCGCCATTCCTAACGTTCCTTCGATTACTTTGGGGGCCATGGCGCTGTCAGTTTTTGAAGTTAATCAGGTATATCAAACGCTTGCGAATGCAGGGGAATACGCACCATTACATACGGTGAATTCCATTGTTTCTGCGAAAAATGCATTATTGTGGAAACACGCTGACTTCAAAGCTCAAGTTGTGGATGAAGACGCAACATATTTGACAAATTATGCGTTACACCAAGTGACTCAAACAGGCACTGCAAAACGCGTTGGGAGCACTTTTGGTAATACCTTTATGGCGGGTAAAACGGGCACAACTAACGATTATAGAGACAGTTGGTTCGCAGGCTTTGACCGCCGAAATGTGGTCACCGTTTGGGTTGGCAATGATGATAACAAAACAATTAACCTGTCCGGCGCGTCAGGTGCAATGCCAGTGTTTATTGCATACCAGAAGCTGCAAGAGCCCAAATCGCTAACCCAGCGCTTCCCTAGTAGCTTGGGCATTGCACATTTTGATTCACACACCGGCGAGCGTATTTTCCCAGGGTGTGGGTCCACATTAAGTGTGCCGGCCATATTAGATGTTCTTCCCACTGAGGCAACGAGTTGTAATGTTTCATCACCGAGCACTAATCATGCAAAGAAAGAAGAGAAGGTTTCGTGGTGGGAAAGAATTTTTGGAAATTAGTTAACCTGAATCCTGTTTAAGGAATGGTGCAAGTGTTTGTTTGAAAGTGCTAATTTTAATCTTGACACTCGGTGCTGTTAGAATTGTGAAGTGCAAGGCGTAAAAGTCACGTAATAGTTATTCTATTGCTGGCTTTTACAACGCAGTAATTCGCAATTCTAGCAGTATTGAGCGCCGTTTCTTAAACAGGATTCAGGTTAGTTAAAAAAAGGCGGGTTGAAAAACCCGCCAAAGCTAGCGTAACGACAGGGAGGCATATGCTAGTAATATGTATATAGCGAAAGTTATGCCATGATGAGAAGATTCTCTAAATTATTGATATTTAACGCTAATTACAAGTTTGTTTATTCTCAAATTTTAAAGCTGATGTTTTTTCGTCAGGAATTTGGCGAATTATTTAGCTTTTTGGTCAAATTTATCATCTATTCTTCTTTGTTGGGTTTCTTTGTTTAAATGCTTGTTAATATAGCTATTAATTTGCTCATTGCTGTTCTTACGACACTTCAACCTACCTCCCGTAAAATTAGATGCAATTGCCAATGCTTTTTTGGCTTTGCTCTGACAATTTATATCAACAGGCTGCGGACGATGTCTATTTTCTAATTGCTCTTGGGTATACCTTGGGGCATTTTCGATAATTTGCGTATCTTGGTTATCAAATTCAGCCTTTTCTTCTTGGTAGATTGATTCGATAGATTCGCTTTGCAAAACAGAAAGCGCATTTCTAGTTGCATCAGCAATGCTTAATTTGGATTTTACTGGTGAAGGCGCAGTCACCTCGGCAGTTGAATTTTCATTTGAAATTTGTTCTTGCTCAAAAGGTTCATCGATTGTGATTTTTTCAGGTAATGGCAAAACAGTTTCAATTGGAGTTTCAGCTTTAGCCTTAGCTTCAGGTACAACAAGCTCAGTATTAGAGGGAACTTCTTCAATATCAAAGGTGGCTTCCTCTGTAATAGTTTCAGGAGGTTCTTGGATATCTTTTGGCACTGAAAGAAAATATAAAACTGCTTTTAAAGGAGACGGTTTTTTTGGCTCCAATGGTATCGTAAGTTCGCTTTTCGCAATGAAAAAAAGAACTACCCCATGAAACAAGAGAGAAAGGGTAATTGGAACCCATTTTTTCATTTTAACTTTGTCCTTAAACTTTTATTAATAGGAGAGCGCAATATGAATGAAAAGTTCAAAGAATTGAACCATAATCGCCATGCTCTATTTTGGTGCAAAATTTTAATTTTGCACTGAGGTGGAGTTAAAATGGTGCGACATTCTCAACATTGTAAATTATAAGTTACGTAATATTACAGCTTGCATTTATGGACTGATAATTGCATTTAGACTCGATTAGTACATAACTACAAGTGCACACTGGAGTAAATAATGAAACTAGTCACAGCAATCATTAAGCCTTTCAAGCTAGATGATGTCCGTGAAGCCATTTCAGAAATAGGTATAGAAGGTCTTACTGTTACTGAAGTTAAAGGTTTCGGACGTCAGAAAGGACACACGGAGCTATATCGCGGTGCGGAATATCAAGTCGATTTCCTGCCTAAAGTTAAATTGGAAATCGCTGTTCAAGACGAGCAAGTCGATCGTCTTGTAGAAGCAATAGTAAGCGCTGCTAAAACCGGAAAAATCGGTGATGGTAAAGTGTTTGTATTTGATTTGGAAGGTGCTGTACGTATCCGTACCGGCGAATCCAACAGTGATGCCTTGTAATTAGGCACAGTTTCCAACCGGAGAGAAATAATGGAAATAACATTTGAACTAGGGTACGCGTTAGATACCTTTTACTTTTTAGTTTGTGGTGCGCTTGTAATGTGGATGGCTGCGGGCTTTGCAATGCTTGAAGCGGGTTTAGTAAGAGCTAAAAATACCACAGAGATTCTTACTAAAAACGTTGCTTTGTATGCAATCGCTTGCACAATGTACATGATTTGCGGTTATGGCATCATGTACGGTGGCGGTGAATGGACTGCATTCCTTGGCGGTATTACTGGTGACGGCGCAACAGGCGTTGCAGCTGATGATGCTGCAACTTATGCTCCTTCAGCTGATTTCTTTTTCCAAGTAGTTTTCGTCGCAACAGCCATGTCAATTGTGTCTGGCGCAGTTGCTGAACGTATGAAGCTTTGGGCTTTCCTTGCATTTGCGGTTGTAATGACTGGTTTCATTTACCCAATGGAAGGTTCTTGGACTTGGGGTGGCGAAGCCGTATTTGGTTTATACACACTAGGTGATCTTGGTTTCTTAGATTTCGCGGGTTCAGGTATTGTACATATGGCTGGTGCAGCGGCTGCGTTAGCAGGTGTTATTGTACTTGGCGCTCGTAAAGGCAAGTACACTGCTGACGGTAAAGTAAATGCAATTCCTGGCTCTAACTTACCTTTAGCTACATTAGGTACATTCATTTTATGGATGGGCTGGTTTGGTTTCAATGGCGGTTCTGTTTTAGCTACAGCAACTGTTGAAAGTGCAAATGCGGTAGCCGTAGTATTTATGAATACTAATGCGGCAGCGGCAGGTGGTTCTATTGCGGCGTTAATTGTTGCGCGTATCTTGTTCCGTAAAGCTGACCTAACAATGGCATTAAACGGTGCTTTAGCTGGTCTAGTTGCCATTACTGCTGGTCCTGATACACCAACTCCTGGTCTAGCTACTTTATTTGGTGCGCTAGGTGGTGTGTTAGTTGTATTTAGTATTATTACTTTAGACAAGTTGAAAATTGATGATCCAGTAGGTGCGATTTCGGTTCACGGTGTAGTGGGTTTACTAGGTCTACTTCTAGTACCAATTACAAACAGTGATGCCAGCTTCAGTGGTCAGATTATTGGTGCGCTTACGATTTTTGCTTGGGTGTTTGTAGCGAGCTTGATTGTTTGGATAGCGATTAAAATGCTTATTGGTGTACGTGTTTCTGAAGAAGAAGAATTCGAAGGCGTAGACATTAGCGAATGTGGTTTGGAAGCATACCCAGACTTCACTAAATAAGATTTTACTTTTCGTAAAATACGTTTTGAAAAAGCCCTGATTTATCGGGGCTTTTTTTTATCTTTCTATATACCTTCAAAGCCAAGTCGATACGGGTTATATTTAAGTTTATTCGTCTCAATCCAATGGTATTTCATGTTTAAAGCTCTTGTTGTTTTACTATTTATCTCTCACATATTTTCAGCTTATGCATATGACAGAGTATCGGGGAAGTTGTTTGCTAGTCGTTCAGAGGTTTATGGGCAAAATGGAATGGCTGCAACAAGTCATCCACTGGCAACACAAACAGCAATTGATGTTTTAAAAAAAGGTGGTACTGCGGTAGACGCAGCAATTGCTGCAAATGCAATGTTAGGGTTAGTTGAACCTACTGGCGCAGGGATTGGTGGGGATCTATTCGCTATAGTCTGGGATGCAAAAGAAAAAAAGCTTCACGGTTTGAATGCATCAGGTCGCTCTCCACAGTCTTTAACGCTTACTGAATTAACTAAGCGAGGGTTGACTAAGATACCCTCTTTTGGCCCGCTTCCAGTTTCTGTACCTGGCGCTGTAGATGGTTGGTACGAACTACACGGTAAATTCGGTAATTTACCTATGGCAGAGCTACTGACACCGAGCATTCATTATGCTAAAAATGGGTTCCCAGTTAGCGAAGTCGTAGCTCATTACTGGAAGTTAAATGCACAACGAGTTGGCCATTACGATGGGTTTGCAGATACCTACCTTATTGATGGAAAAGTCCCTAAAACAGGAGACATATTTAAAAACCCTCACTTAGCTGCAACTTATGAAAAGTTAGCAACGGGGGGGCGGGATGCATTTTATAAAGGCGACATCGCTGCGCGTATTGCTGCCCATTTGAAAGAACAAGGTGGGTTTTTAACTAAAGAAGATCTCGCATCTCATACGTCAGAATGGGTAGAGCCGGTTTCAACAAATTATCGAGGATATGACATTTGGGAACTGCCGCCAAATGGGCAGGGGATCGCAGCGTTACAGATCCTAAATCTGCTTGAAGGGTTTGATATCCGTAACATGGGTTTTGGAAGTACTGAGTATATCCATACCTTTATTGAAGCTAAGAAAGTCGCATTTGCAGATAGAGCTAAGTTTTACGCGGATCCTGCATTTAATAATCTCCCCGTAGAGTCGTTGATTTCAAAAGATTACGCCAATGAACGTCGTGCCCTTATTGATAAAAAGAAAGCGGCTTTGTCTGTTAATGCGGGACCAGTAGATGGGGATACTATCTACCTTACCGTTGCGGATAAAGATGGCAATATGGTGTCGTTAATTCAAAGCAATTATCGCGGTATGGGCTCAGGTATGGTGCCACCAGAATTGGGCTTTATGCTTCAAAATAGGGGGGAGCTGTTTATCCTTGACCCAAGTCACTACAATACTTATGCACCGGGTAAGCGTCCTTTTCACACTATTATTCCAGCATTTGTGACCCAAAATGGTGAGCCGTGGATGAGTTTTGGTGTTATGGGAGGCGCAACACAGCCCCAAATGCATGCACAGATTTTAATAAATATGATAGATTTTGACATGAATGTGCAAGAAGCTGGCGACGCACCTCGAGTGATACATTCAGGCTCATCTAGCCCAACTGGCGGTATGATGATTTCAGGTGGGAAAGTGCATATTGAATCTCAAATACCCATGCAAACCAAACGTGAACTAATAGACAAAGGGCATAAAGTCGAAGAGAGTATTGGGGTGTTTGGTGGGTACCAAGCTATTCGCTATGATGCTGAAAGACAGGTTTATATTGGTGCGTCTGAATCGAGGAAAGATGGATATGCTGCAGGGTATTAATTAATGTCTCAGCCACAAAAAGGTGTATGTGCTGAGCCTAACCTTCATGCGCAATATTTGCTTTTTAATGTTTCAGATGATGACGCAACCGAAGTTAGGGCGAAATTAGCACGTATACTCGATATCTTTGATCATTACGATAAAGAGCATTATGAGGCAATGGTGACGGGAATGATTGCTGTTGGGGAATCGTATTGGCAAGAGTTGTATCCAGGCCCTGTTCCCTCAGAGTTAAGTGCGTTTCCTGATGTGCAATGTGACGATCGCAGTGCACCCGTTACTCAATGTGATTTATTCATACAAATTAGAACTGATCGCGTAGACATATGTTATGCGATCGGTTTAGAAGTAATGGAATTAATGCGACTTCATGCCGAATTAGTGGAGTCTGTGTCTGGTTTTCGCTATTTAGATGGCAGAGATTTGAACGGCTTTGTGTATGGAGCCAATAATCCTCGAGGCCTTAAAAGGCGAGAAATGGCGATTATTGGTGACGAAAACCCTTTGTTTGCTGGAGGAAGTTACATTCACGTTCAGTGTTATAAACACGATCTAAGGCGTTGGCATAGTCTGTCTGAGCGACAACAAGAACAAGTAATGGGAGTTACCAAAGAGCATAACCTTGTTAGTCCTGAATGTTCTGACTCTTCTCATGTCATTAGAGCGGCGACGAATTGGAGCGATGAATCCCATGAAAATTTAATTTTACAAGGGATGCCTTATGGCGATATGACCACCCAAGGTTTGTTTTTCGTATGCTGTGCAAACTCTCCTCGTATTTTTAAATCCCGTCTTTACTCTCAAGTAGTAGGGACCAGTGAGGGGGATTATGATCGCTGGTTAGATTTTACAAGTGCTGAATCCGGTGGAGCCTATTTTGCGCCCTCGGTTACCTTTATTCAGGAAAGTGTTAGCCGTTTCTAAAAAATGGACCAATGGCTTGGTCCATTTATTCTTTTTATGCTTGTTAAGCACCTAGTAGCTTTTCAACGATATCGTTCATTTCTTTAGGCATTTGTCCAAGAATAAGTTGATCACTATTTGCTAGTGTTACTTTTTCTTCAATAAAATTAACGATCTCATTTTTTTCAATGTCAATGATACCACCAAACGCAACAACCTTTTTAACACCTAGTTTAGTTCCTGGAATAGAAAGGCTGCCTTTTGCTGAATCAACGTGTAAAACAATAGCATATTTAAATTGATAATCGTCTGATACCGCGCTGACTTTCTTTAGTGCTGTGGTCAACTCATCAATGGATGATGTTAATTCATCGGCAGAACTGTCCATTGAATATTTTTTCTTCTTAGCTCGTTTGCGCATGCCTTCAGCTAATGAGTAAGACATGTTCCCAACCATACTGTAAAGTTGTTGTGATGAAATCACGGATTTACCATGCTTAGAGGCGACGCCTGCTGTAATTGCAAGACCAACTTCCTGTGAGTCGCCCGGCACGCCGTGGAGCGTGATTGGAAAGATGATGGCGGGAGCTGCCGCATCAACTTCAAGAGGAAAGCTATAATCCGAGTTCTTCTTTAGAGATGCGGCGGATGCAATACTTGAGATAAGAAAAAGAGTGGTTAGTGAAATTATTTTAAGTGTACAGTTTTTCATATTGTGATTTTTTTGTGATAATTTAAAAAAAAGAATTTAGTCCACAAAAGTAAGTTCTGCAATATTAGGCTGTAATACTTAGGTATAAATTTAAATGACTATATATATCGTCTATTTTCTGCTAAAAAACCGAGTAATAAAAAGCTAAAAATAATACTGATACCACGATAAAGGTAAGGGATTAACAGTAAAATATCTTTTATAAAAGGGGTGATAAAAAGCATTAACGCACCATAACCAAATGCACACATGATTACAAAAGCAAAGGTTCGCACAATAAAATGATAGGGGCTGACCATACGTTTAATATGCTTGTTGATTACATCTCCATAAATAACTAATAAGGTTGCTAGTAAGGTGAGTGCAATTTGGCTTATATGAGGCTGACACCATTGACTTAATTGCGACAAAATATCTGTTACAAATTTCATAAACACAGCTTTTTTCAATGAAAATACTTTTGATAAAGTATAGAGGAAACTTCCATAGATCTTTGATATTTTTTATTTATCTTTCAGTGTTAAGTGAATTTGTACTGCTAATTAGCGTCGTTTTAAGCAGGGGAAGTCATCGCGCCATCCCAGTTATCCGGTAGTGCCATGCTTTGGCACCGATGGCACATTTCGATATGATGGATGATCAGGCGATCGTCAGGAGATTTATTTAACGCTGCACTGAAGTAAGTGAGTGCTTGCTCCCAGTCTTTTTTCATGCGACATGCGAGTCCTTTTTCAATATCACTTTTCGTGCAGAGCTTGCTTTGTTTTTGAGCGTCACTGAGATGTTCAAGAACTTCATAAATTTTTACGGGTTTTGACCGACCTTTTACTCGCACAAAATCTAACATTCGATGCTCAACTTGGTAGTCATCTCCTGCAGATTTTAATACTTGTTCGCTGACTAAAATTCCCGCCTGATATTTTGGTGCCAAAGACTCTATTCGAAATGCAACATTCACATTGTCGCCGATAACGGTTGTGTCCATACGATCATCGGATCCCACTGTACCTATGATAACCGAACCATAGTGAATACCAATCCCAACCGATACGGGATCATAGTGGCAATTTTTTCTATGTTCATTGTACAAATTGACCGTTTTTTGCAGGGCTATTGCTGCATTAATCGCATCTTTGGCCTTATCAGATTCAGTTCCCCCAGGGTGATCAAAAAGTGCCATAATGGCGTCACCAATGAACTTATCTATGAAACCATGGTTTTGTTGAATTGGGCCATTCATACGTAAAAAATACGAATTTAAAAAACGCATAAGTTCATGAGGCGTAAGAATCTCAGACATACTGGTAAAGCCTCGTATGTCACAGCACAGAATGGCAACTTCGTCTTCTACCGCATAGCCTAGCTCCAGATTACCCACACCATTTTGTTCGAAATGGTCCATAAATTGGCGAGGTACAAACTTTTGGATGACATTGCTTAAGCGCAGGGCTTCATCTGTTTTTTGTTTAAACGCTTCGTCTTCTGCCGCTTTTAATAATGAATTTGAAAGCGTTAGCTCAGCTCGAGCGCGTTTTGCTTTTTTTACTTTTTCACAGCGTATCAATACTGCGGTCACACCTATTGCGTAAACACTTAAAGGTAATACAATAAAATTTATGACCGCGGTTGCGTCCATGTATGTCCATCCGTTATTTTAGCGTGCTGAAAACCTTATCTGCAGCTCGTAAGGTCAGCTCTACAATTTCTTTGGTATGGGCTTTAGATACAAAGCCAGCTTCATATGACGCTGGTGCCAAATAAACACCTTCATTAAGCATACCATGATAAAATTGATTAAATTGCGTTGTATTGCAATTTATAGCTTGTTGGTAATTAGTAACCTGCTCAACACCGGTAAAGAATAGCCCAAACATACTTCCCGCGATGTTAATTGTCATTGGAATATTATGACTATGGGCAAGGTCGCGGAAACCTTCAGCGAGTAACTGAGTATTTTCAAAAATACTGTCATACAGCGACGCATTTTGTAATTGATTTAGTGCTGCAAGCCCCGCCGCCATGGCAACAGGGTTACCTGATAGTGTACCCGCTTGGTAAACGGGGCCTGTTGGAGCAATATGGGTAAGTATGTCTCTTCTTCCGCCAAATGCACCTACGGGCATGCCACCGCCAATAACTTTACCCAAGCAGGTTAAGTCGGGTTTAACCGAATACTTTTCTTGTGCCCCACCTCTGGCGACGCGAAAGCCGGTCATGACTTCATCAAAAATAAGTACACTATTGTAGTCGTCACAAATACTGCGCAAGCCTTCGAGGAAGCCCGGAACCGGAGGAATACAATTCATATTTCCAGCAACAGGTTCAACAATAATACAGGCGATATCGTCACCGTGTTCATTGAAAGCGTGCCGTACTGATTCCAAATTATTAAATTCCACCGTTAAGGTGTGTTTTGCATAATCTTCAGGTACACCAGGAGAGCTTGGAACACCCAATGTCAACGCGCCAGAGCCTGCTTTTACTAATAACGCATCTGCATGGCCGTGATAACACCCTTCAAACTTCAAAATCTTGTTTTTACTTGTATAGCCACGAGCAAGCCGGATTGCAGACATGGTGGCTTCGGTTCCTGAGTTCACCATGCGAACCATTTCCATTGAAGGCACTAGATCGGTAATTTTTTCCGCCATGATAATTTCGGCTTCAGTAGGTGCGCCAAAACTCAAACCATTTTGTGCCGCCGCAACGACAGCGTCTCGTATGTCATTGTTGTTATGGCCCAACACCATGGGCCCCCATGATTGCACATAATCAATATATTTATTGCCATCTACATCCCAAATGAAGGGGCCATCGGCTTTAGTGATAAATCGGGGTGTTCCACCCACAGCTTTAAATGCACGAACAGGAGAGTTTACGCCTCCAGGGATGGTTTTTTGGGCACGAGCAAAAAGAGTTTCTGACTGAGTCATATTAACCTTGTTCTTTATTGTTAAACCATACGACATCTTTATCGTATTGTTGGACTAAATTCTCAACCCCTAGGGTTAGGGCAAATAATGCCATACGTACTAAAACACCATTGTCGGTTTGTCTGAAAATGGCAAGATTAGGGTTTACGTTCAAATCATTATCTAGTTCATTGGCTTCCATTCGAGAATCTCTTGGAAGCGGGTGCATAATGACAGTTTTGGATTGAAAATGACGGGTATAAATGGCTTGGTTTAAACGAAACTTCCCACGAAATTTATCGGCTTCTTGTTGAGACGGGAAGCGTTCTTCTTGGATGCGAGTTTGATAGCAAATATCGGCATCATGGCTTCCTTCTATTTGTTCTACAATATGCCATTTGTGCCCTGCATTTTCTATGTCGTCCAATACCTTTTGCGGCATTGAAAGCTCGTTTGGCGCTATTAGGGTAAACGTAATATTCTTAAATAGACACAATAACTTCGATAAGGAGTGTACAGTTCTTCCGTAACGCAAATCACCAATCATGGCGATATGCAGACCATCAATGCCTTTCCCATGAAAAGCTAATTCCCTTTCAATGGTAAATAGGTCTAATAATGCCTGAGTAGGGTGTTCATTGGCGCCATCACCACCGTTTATAACGGGAACACGGCTGCCTTTGGCAAATTCTGATACGGATCCCGCGTCTGGGTGACGCATGGCAATAATATCGGAATAACCACTTAATACTCGTGCGGTATCAAACAATGATTCTCCTTTTGCAAGGGCTGAATTTTGCTTACCTGTGGTTTCCCTAACATGACCACCGAGTAAATTAAACGCGGTACCAAAACTGACTCTCGTCCGAGTACTGGGCTCAAAAAACAAGTTACCTAAAATCGCGCCATCTAAAACGGTAGTACGTTTTTGCCTGAGCGCATAGGGCTCCATTTGACGAGCGACATGGAAAATATGGTTGAGTGTTTCTCTGTCGAATTGATCAACGGACAATACGTGTTGGCCAACAAGTTGGTTCATGGTTTAAACGCCGATAAATACACTATGGGTATAGTTTAACAAATGCTGACGCTATGCTGTAGATTATTGATAGGAATAGTTAGAGGATTGAACTTTACAGTCATGGTATTCAAATAGATACCTGTTGTAATTTACCAACTCGTGAGCATCGACTAGTATCTATAGTCTACTTATTTTCTAGTTTCGTGGCTAATTAAAGGATCGTGCTCTGTGAAACGACCTATAAATTTCAAATTGATACTGCTTACTCTAGCTGGATTCGGAGGACTTGCAGGATTAATGGTAACTGCTGGTCTAGGCAATGCGCAATCGATCAACCTTCCTTTGCAGGTTGCCCCAGTTACAGTTAAAAATGTGGTCTTGCAACCTTCGTATAGTTATTCTCAACGGGTTTTAGCGAGAGTTGAAGCACTGCAATCTTCTGCAGTAGGGTTTGATTTAAGCGGGCTTGTTACTCATGTTTATGTTGATGAAGGGAGTGTTGTTAAAAAAGGGGATATCTTAGCAAGACTTGATATTGAACGGTTGGAAGCTAGTAAGAATGAAATAAAAAGCAGCCTTGCACGGGCAAAAGCTGAGCAACGGTTAGCGGAATTGTCGAAGAATCGATTATCGAAAGTTGTCGCAAAAGGCTTAGAGCCTGAACAAGTGCTAGATGAGGCAATGGTTAATCTAGACGTTGCGAAAGCCAGTGTCGCACAAATTAATGCTCAGCTTTTGAGTTTGAATGTTGATATTGAAAAATCTAATTTAGTTGCGGCATTTGATGGCACTATTATTCAGCGTCACCTAGACCCAGGCGTTAGCGTTACTGCAGGGCAAGCGGTGGTTTCGATTCAAAGTGATGGTCAGTTAGAATTAAGAGCCAGCTTACCAATAAATTTAGTGAACTGGTTACAGCGCGGCGACCTTGTGGATTTCGCAGATAACTCACAATCTGCTGTATTGGACCGGTTTATTACGTCTCAGAACACGCAAACTCGAACTCAAGATGCTTTTTTTCGAGTGAATTCATCGTCATGGGAAGGTAGGTCAGGGCAAATTGTTAATTTAGTCGTGCCAGTTAGCCAATCAGCTAATGGTGTTTGGATACCCGTATCAGCACTAAGTGGTGGTATTCGAGGAATGTGGACGGTATATGTTACCGAAGGCGACAATGAACTAAATGTAGTCCCTCGTATTGTAGAAGTTGTTTACTCTGATGAGCAACGAGCATTTGTTAGTGGCGCGTTGCAAAATGGGGATAAACTTATCATTGAGGGCACACAGCGCATTGTGCCAGGACAGCGTGTACGCATAATGGAAGTAGAATAATTAATGGGTGCGTCTTTATTCTTCCGACATGGGCATTTACTTGTCTTGAGCATTTTAGTGCTATTAGTGGCCGGATTTTCAGCGGTTACCAATTTACCTCGACTTGAAGACCCTAGAATAGATTTACGTAATGTATTGGTTCTTACGCCTTATCCCGGTGCATCAGCTGAAAGGGTAGAAGCCCTGATCACCGATGTCATTGAAGATGAATTGCGTACGCTACATGAGATTAAGAAAATTGATTCAACTTCAACGGCTGGCTATTCTTCTATTTCTATCGAGTTGCAAGATTGGACTGATAACTCTACGAACCAGCAAATTTTTGGAAAGATTCGAGATGCTATTGGTGAGGCTTCGGCTAATTTCCCCGTAGGGGCGTCAACGCCCGTTTTAGATGATAAGCGTGGGGCTACTGCGTTTACTCAAGTCGTTGCATTGAAAGCTAAATCTGAGCATAACCTGTCATTGGGTATTGTATCCCGTTTGGCTGATGAATTAGCTGATAGGATAAGGAATATTTCAGGTACTGAATTAGTGCGTATTTTTGGAGCGCCTGAAGAAGAAATTCTGGTGGAAATTGATCCACAACAAATGGCTATGGCAAGGCTGACATTAGCTGAGGTAAGTACATTAATTGGGCAAGCAGACCCAAAACTACCTGCGGGTTCCGTGTTCAGTGAAAGCTATGACATTCGTATTCAAGTCGCCCAAAGTTTGGATACCTTAGACACCATTAGAAACATTCCTTTAGTTAACCAGCAGGGTGACACATTGCGCTTGGGAGATATTGCGCATATTAAAAAGTCATGGTTAATGCCAGAAAGTAGCATTATGTTAGTTAATGGCACTCGTGCAATTTCGGTATCTGCCAGAATGCAAACCAATGTTCGTGTAGATCAATGGACTGAAAAGACAAATGCAGTTATAGCGCAATTTCAGCAAGAATTTGGCCATAGCGTAGAAGTCGAGGTTACCTTTGAACAAAACGAGTATACCGAAACTCGTCTACAGGACTTAACTAACAATTTGTTATTAGGTTCTTTGGTTGTAATGGTGGTAATTCTGTTTTTTATGGGGTTAAAAGCGTCGTTAATTGTTGGTTTGGCGCTTCCTCTTTGTGCTTCTTTTGCGTTGTTTTCACTGAGCTTTTTTGGCGAACAAATTCATCAAATGTCTATTTTCGGCATTATCATCGCTGTGGGCTTGTTAATTGATAATGCCATAGTGATCACTGATGAAATACGTCTTAACTTACTCATTCCCGGAACGAGCCGTATTGATGCAATGAAAAAAAGTGTGAGTCACTTATTTGCTCCCTTGTCGGCGTCAACCATTACTACTGTTCTTGGTTTTATGCCTATATTCCTTTTGAATGGCAACATAGGTGACTTTATTGGGCCCATTGCAATCAGTGTAGTGATGGCCTTGCTTGGGTCATTAGTGATATCACTTACGATCATTGCAGCCTTAGCCGCGCGCTACTTGCCTAAATCTGAGTTTTCACCGAGAGAGAAATACGTTGCAAGAGAGCGGAATCCTAATGCGCAATGGCTGTTTAAGGGAATTGATTTACCTTCTGTTTCTTTTGGCTTTGAATTTTGTGTGCTCTGGGCGGTAAAACATCCTAAACGGGTAATTACAGTTATTCTTTTATTTTGTTTAAGTGGCTTCTTTTTAGCAACGCAGTTGGCCAATGTGTTTTTCCCCAGCGCAGATAGAAATCAGTTTCAAATTTATGTGTGGAGTAACGCAGGTCAGAGTATCCATGAAACTTACGAAGCGGTTAAAAAACTGGATAGTAAGATCGAAGGGTATGAGGGGGTCGAGCAAGTGACTTGGCTGGTTGGTGGATCTGCACCTACTATTTATTACAACCAAGTCATGACCACCGAGAACCAAGCTAACTACGCAAATGGTGTGATTACCACTGATTCTGTTTCAAGAGCTGCTGAACTAACGGCCCAATTGCAGTATGAATTACAAAATACACACCCGGAGTTGCGCATTGTTGTAAGAGGGTTTGGTCAAGGACCTCCTATATTCGCACCAATAGAAATAGAAATATTTGGGCCTGATTTAGCGGTTCTAGACGAATTAGGACAGAAAGTTCGTCTTGCTATGTCAGCAATACCAGGAATAACACAATCAGTGGCGAGTGTGACGTTTTCTGAACCCGAATTTGTTTTGCAGACCGATAGAGACATTTCTGCAACCCTAGGTTTAGGACTCACTGAAATTTCACAACAACTTAATACTGCATTGCGAGGAACAACCAATGGGTCAGTGTTGCAAGGTACCGAAGATATTCCTGTTAGAGTGCGTATCTCAGATGATGAAAGAGGCGCACCTTCTTCCATAGGTGGGTTACCTATTTTGTCTTCTGAAAGAATGGCTCAATGGGCAAGTATAGATACGATTGGCCAGCTTGATTTAAGACCGTCTATTAGTAGCATAACCAGAGAAAACGGAGAGCGCTTAAATCGAATTCAAGCTTATTTATTGCCAGGCGTTCCTGTGATTGACGTTAGTAATCATTTGGAAAAAGAGCTTCGCACTTCATTGGCGTTGCCTCCGGGTTATCATTTGTCATTGTCTGGAGACGCAGATCAGCAAAATCAAGCTATTGGTCAGCTCGCAACTTATTTACCCGTGTTGCTTATTTTAATGGTAACTACACTTATTCTTACCTTTTCCAGTGTCAGACTTGCTGTAGTTATTGGCTCAGTTGCTGTGCTGTCAGTGGGTTTGGGCTTTTTCAGTCTTTGGCTATCTGGGTTACCGTTAGGCTTTAATCCAATACTGGGGAGTGCAGGTTTGATTGGGGTAACCATTAATGGCTCGATTGTAGTGATTGCTGCTATTAAAGCGAATAAAGTAGCAAACAGCGGCGATCATGTGGAAATTGTAAGAGAAACCATGGGGTGTAGTCGCCATATTTTATCAACAACGCTAACTACTGTAGGCGGTTTAATACCTTTGCTACTGTTTGCGGAAGGCTCGTTTTGGCCTCCTCTTGCTGTTGTTATTGCCGGTGGCGTAGGTTTTTCTGTTATTCTATCTTTATTTTTCACACCTGCGGTTGTTGCCTTGATAACGGGTAGTAAAAAAACCGTTCAATGATAAATTAAAGCTTGTGCGTAATAATAATATATTCAAAATACTAGGTCGGATTTTGCATACAGAGTGCCCTCGTTGCCGTCGGATGAGGTTGTATGTTATTTGGACAATTATTATGTTCGTGGTGCTATACGATTATGTCGGGTTCTGAAAAGCAAGTAATACAAGTTCGAGCCAATGCCAAACGCAATGGATTAACCACTTTGTTAATTGGTTTTGGAGTTATTTTAGTGAGTGCCTTATGGTTAGCCTATGGACCTAATGCTCTTAATTTACCCGGTTTTTTTCTTTGCAGTGCAGGGATAGTCACCGTTCTGATTGGATGGTTTAAATTAAGAGAGCCAGATTACAGTATAGAAATAACCCCTCAACACATTACCTACCACCACAGGTTAGGCTTATGGCAGGTGGCATGGGATGATATCGTTCGTTTTGATCAACCTACCGTTACCCACGGAATTGAGTACAAAAAGTTAGACGTAGTGGGTGTTAAAATAAGTAATTACGAAGGGTTTCTAAAGAGTATTTCTCCTCGTTTAGCGACCCACCTTTTGATGGAACAACGACCACTATTATTTCAAGCACCAGATAGAGCTTGCACGTCCGGTAGTTGTGCCGGAGACGATATTTTACACCATACTAAGTTTACTTTACCTTCTGGTAAGGTTTTAACGGGTGTTCAAGCAATGCTAGCGAATAGAATGAAACAACTTCGAGATACACTCGGTTACGATATTTTTATTTCTGCTAGTGAGCTAGATCGCGAACCCGCTGCGTTCATTGGGTTACTTAGAGAATGCCACCAAAGTCGCATGTCACCTTCTTAAATAGAGTATTTAAGAGAGTAAATTCTGACTTTCCCCTTTGAAATCGGCAAGGGCATTGTATAGTTTAGGTAGTAAAGCAATGGCCTTGTCATGTTGTTTTTGCTTTATTTCTATTTCCACTGCTTCAGCCAGTGACTGAATTACCGGTGCTCCTGTGTAGCAGCTGGCACCATGTAGTTTGTGAACTTCGTCTTTTAAACTTTTCATATCAGAACTGGCTACTGCGTTTTCAATAGCGAGCTGAGCCTGAGGTAAATAATGCAGAAAATCATGCATTAGTTTCATTGCAGTTTCTGTATTTTGATTTGTTCGGGAAAGGGCTAAATTCCAGTTGACTGCTAGCTCTTTAATTTCTCTATCAGAGTCAATGCCGTCGCACCATTGTTTGATTGTGTCGATGAGTGCTTCTAAAGATAAAGGTTTGGGCAAATAGTCGTCCATGCCAGATGATAGTAGTCTGTCTTGTTCTTCTTTAAATGCATGAGCGGTGACGGCAATAATGGGCGTACCCATGTTTAGATCTATTTTCCTAATCGCTTTACTTGCTGCGACCCCATCCATATTTGGCATTTGTACATCCATTAGAATGAGATCATATACGTGCTGTTGACACAAGCCTACAGCTTGTTCTCCAGAGTAGGCTTTAGTTAATGAAATAGGTGATGATTTCAACCAAGCATCCAAAAGAGACAGGTTCATAGGCATGTCATCTACGGCCAGCAAGGATATTGCTGGTAGCTCGTCTTGAGGGGAGCTTACATTGTTAGGTGTAGGTATTAATTGATGCTTGCTAGTCGGCATTAAATCAATCGCAATAATTTGGGCCAATCTGCTCGGTGTCGCAGGTAAGCTCATACTTTTATCAAACTCTTCATTGAAATGGGAGACTGTCTTCAGTGGGTCGTCGTTGCAATACCATACAATTTTCGCTTTTGCCTTTATGTTCATTGCACAGCGCATAACATCTATTTCACTGAAAGGTGATTGGTTGGGTAAAAACACCATTAAAAAATTGGGGGCTGTTTGTATTTTCTGCAAATCATCGAGTGTACTCACAGGAACAACAAAGGCGCCTAATGCTTCAAGCATCTTGGTTGTTGCTTGTCTTGATGTAGGGTGTGGGTCGAAGATGACTACGTTAATATTGGATACTTTGTAAGGATATGAAAACGCAGAACGTTGGTTAATATGGCTGGCCCTGACCATAACGGAAAACGTCGTACCTACGCCGGGTTCACTTTTTAATTCGATGGAACCATTCATTAATTTTACTAGTTGTTGGCTAATGACTAAGCCTAAACCAGTGCCCCTGAAGCTTCGATTAGTTGAGTCGTCGACTTGGGAAAATGCAGAGAATAACTTCTTCCTGTCTATTTGGCTTATACCTATGCCCGTGTCGGTAACATCAAAAAAGAGTTCGATAACACCGTGTTGTCTATGTTTAGCAGACACAGTCAATGTAACGCTACCTTTAGAAGTGAATTTAAGTGCATTACCTATCAAATTGGTTAATACCTGCTTGAGGCGAATACTGTCACTGATTATTTTGTCGGGTAAAGGCGATGAATCGAATATGAAATCAAGGTTTTTTGAGTGTGCCGTTTTGGCCATTATGGCGACCATTTCCTCAAAGACTTCAAGAGGAGAGAATGGGGAGTTATTGACGTGTAACTTCCCTGCCTCTATTTTTGAGAAATCGAGCACGTCATTGACAATTAGTAACAAATTTTGCGCTGCGGAGTTTACTATTTTAACTTGTTCGTGTTCTGTTAGTGCTAACCCAGCATTTTCCAATTCACGGCCAAAGCCTAAAATAGCATTGAGCGGGGTTCTTATTTCATGACTCATATTCGCTAAAAATTGAGATTTAATATTACTGGCTTTTATTGCATCTTTTCGCGCTATGTCTAATCTCGCATTTTGTTCTTCTATGACTTCCATATTATTACGCAAATCATTGGTGGCGTGTTCAACGTCGTTTTGCAGTTCACTTTGTGTTTTAGCCATAATGGCGAATGAAAACAGTAGCACTTCAAAAAACACGCCTGCTTGAAAGCAATTAATAGTAATGTTGTTCGATGGTAAAACGCCAATTAAGCTGAACATGCCTGCAATGAGGCCGGTAACAACAAAAGACCATGCAACAATAAAGTATAAAGCGGGTTTAAAGCGATTAAAGAAAGCTTCAAAGCCAGCTGAAATATAAGTGAGCGATGCAATTGAGCCTATATAGTAGACAAGGTTATGTTTTATTACTGGGGGAATAAAGTCGAAGGCTGAAATCACGCCTAATACAAATAAAAAAAAAATAGAAATTTTGACTGCTAAGGACGCTTTAGGCGCATTACTATCGGTATCTAAAAATGACAGAGTAAAAAAACCAGAACTAATACCGATGAGTATAAATATCCACTCAGTATGGGCAACAAACCAGAGGGGTTGACCATCTGTAAAAATTAATTGTATGTGGCCACCCCATACAAACTGCCAAAATATTATGGTACCAATATAGGCGATGTAGCAAAGTATACTGATGTGCCTGACATTATAATATAGCGCGAGGTTATATACGGCTAATATCAATAATGCTCCATAAAAAGCACCCCAGATAATAGTATCTAGTTGTGCTGCAAAAGAAAACGTATCGATGGATTGGAAAAAGGTGGGGACGATAAGTGGTGAAGAGTCACTCTGAACACGAAGATATAAATTTATAGAGTCCCCAGGGTTAGACGAAAATAGTACAGCGGGCATTCTAAAGCCTTGTTCGCCTTGTGACTTTCCCTGTTTACTGGTGGTAACTGAGCCGTTTTCTCTTTGTATGTAAAAATCCACATAGTCGATTTGGCTAAAATTAAGACTCACGGCAAATTGGTTGAGCTGACTTAAGTTGTCAATAGTCACTCTTAACCAAAGGCCCTGTTTTGATAAGCCAAAGTTAGCGTTGTTGTCTGTGTAAGCGGTAAATTCGCCTCTTTGACTTAGCATTTGTTCAAAGGTGAGCTTTCCCTTTGATTCCCAGAGGTATTCGAAGTGTGATGACAGTGGGACTTTGTTCGATTCATTATAATATTGTACGTATGTTTGCCCCAATGCGCTGCTTTGCGATATTGCACCTAACAATACAATATACAAAACGGCTATCCATCTATTTAACACAAGCTAAACCTATACCCTTTATCGTCCACTGGACCACAGTAACTTAAATGATGCCAAAATAACATTTGTAGATAGAATAGTTAAGATTGCAAGCCAACCTTCTTTCCGACACAATGTTATTTAATAAACAAGACACTACGCTGAACTATGACTGATATAACGATTAGCCGCGATGGAACTGAACAACTTCCCATTCGACAATTTACAGAAGATGCTTATCTGAATTACTCCATGTACGTCATTATGGATAGGGCATTGCCTCATATCGGAGATGGGCTAAAACCCGTTCAGCGTCGTATTATTTATGCTATGTCTGATTTGGGCTTGAGCGCCACAGCAAAATATAAAAAGTCAGCACGTACCGTCGGTGATGTATTGGGGAAGTTTCATCCTCATGGTGATTCAGCTTGTTATGAAGCTATGGTGTTAATGGCTCAACCTTTTTCTTATCGTTATCCGCTGGTGGATGGGCAAGGAAACTGGGGAGCGCCAGATGATCCTAAGTCCTTCGCCGCAATGCGTTATACCGAAGCACGTTTAAGCCGTATAAGTGAATTACTATTAAGCGAACTAGGCCAAGGAACCGTTGATTGGCAGCCTAATTTTGACGGTACTATTCAAGAACCTAAAACTTTACCCGCCCGTTTACCGCATATTCTGTTAAACGGCGTAACCGGCATTGCTGTGGGTATGGCAACGGATATTCCGCCGCATAACATGCGGGAACTTGCAAAGGCATGTGAACATCTACTTGATAACAGTAAAGCAGAGCTCAGTGACTTATTAACGTATGTCAAAGGGCCTGATTACCCAACAGACGCAGAGATCATTACTCCTACAGATGATATTGCCAATCTCTATAAAACCGGTAGAGGTTCGGTACGTATGCGTGCAACCTATTTTGATGAAAGTGGTGACATTGTGATCAATGCTTTGCCTCATCAAACCAGTGGCGCAAAAGTATTGGAGCAAATTGCAGGGCAAATGCAAGCCAAAAAATTGCCAATGGTTTCCGATTTGCGAGATGAATCAGATCATGAGAATCCAACTCGCTTAGTGATTACACCGCGTTCCAATCGCGTGGATGTAGAGCAATTAATGCAACATCTATTTGCGACCACTGATCTAGAAAAAAGTTATCGTGTTAATTTGAACATGATTGGGTTAGATGGGCGTCCGCGAGTAAAAGACTTGCGAGAAATCCTTACTGAATGGTTAACTTATAGAAAGCAAACCGTTGTTAATCGGTTACAGTATCGCTTAGACAAAGTGCTGGCTCGTTTACATATTTTAGAAGGTTTACTGATTGCCTTTTTGAATATTGATGAAGTTATTGAGATTATTCGCCACGAAGAAAAACCGAAAGTGGAATTGATGTCTCGCTTTGGTTTAAGCGACACCCAAGCGGAAGCCATTTTAGAGTTAAAATTAAGGCATCTTGCCAAACTAGAAGAAATGCGGATCCGAGGCGAGCAAAATGAATTAGCCGAAGAGCGTGATAAGTTACAACAGTTGTTGGGTTCAGACCGCCGCTTAAAAACACTGATTAAAAAAGAAATATTAAGTGATGCAGATAAATACGGCGACGACAGACGATCGCCCATTGTTTCTCGCGTGGAAGCGAAAGCGTTAAGCGAAAAAGACCTAATGCCATCAGAGCCCGTTACTGTGGTGTTGTCGGAAAAAGGCTGGGCTCGTTGTGCCAAAGGGCATGATGTTGATGTTGAAAAATTAAGTTACAAAGCAGGTGATGAATTCTTAGGCAGTGCAACGGGTCGAAGTAATCAACCTGCCGTCTTCATTGATAGTTCTGGCCGCACTTTTGCGTGCGATGCACACACCTTACCTTCCGCCCGAAGCCAAGGCGAACCTCTTACCGGCCGATTTAATATTGTCGGTGGCGAAAACATAGAGCATGTTTTAATGGCCGATGACGAACAACTTTACTTAGTGGCGTCTGACGCTGGGTATGGCTTTGTTGGAAAGTTTGGTGACATGGTAAGTAAAAATAAAGCGGGCAAGGGGTATTTAAGTTTACCTGCTGGAGCCAAAGCGTTATCACCGTCAGCCATTGCGAAAGTCGACAACGCCAAATGCTTGTGTATTTCCAATGAAGGACGTATGTTACTTTTCCCTCTTGCTGATTTACCTACGTTAGGTAAAGGAAAAGGTAACAAATTAATCAGTATTCCTTCAGCAAAAGCGAAAGCCAGAGAAGAGTTTATTACGCAAATTTTAGTCGTACCTGAAAACGCATCGGTGAAGATTGCTGCGGGTAAACGCGCAATGACATTATCATCATCAGACCTAGAACATTATGTTGGTGAACGAGGACGTAGAGGTAATAAATTGCCCAGAGGTCTACAGAGAGTCGACAGTATTGAAGTAATTACCGTTTAATCTATTAGGAGAAATCAAATGCGCCCACCTTTACCCCCTTTTACCAAAGAATCAGCTGCACAAAAAGTGAGAGCGGCTGAAGATGGATGGAATGGTAAAAATGCAGAAAAAGTATCATTAGCTTACAGTGAAGACAGTGTCTGGCGTAACAGAGATACGTTTGTTTCTGGCCGAGCAGAAATTGTTGAGTTCTTAACAAATAAGTGGAATACCGAGCGAGATTATCGTTTAGTGAAAGAACTTTTTGCCTTTACCGATAATCGAATTGCAGTGCGTTATGCGTACGAATATCAAAATGAACTTGGACAGTGGTTCAGAGCCTATGGCAACGAGAATTGGGAATTTAATGCTGAAGGGTTAATGACTCGCAGATATGCCAGTATTAATGATTTAGCTATTCAGGAATCAGAGCGTTTACTTGTATGGGAAGAGGGCCCTCGACCACAAGATTATGCAAGTTTGAGTGAATTAGGCCTTTAATTAAGAATCTAAATACCCCCAGTAATTGGAACATTCAACTATTGGGGGATTTCATCGGTTAGTATTTTGTTAAATCAGAGCTTAATAATATGTGATTATTTCGCGTTGGTACTTTCAAAAATTTTGTCAGCAGATGCTGCAACAAAACCTTGGTATAAATTACCATCGGCCATTTCGAAGCGCTCTGCAAATTCATAAAAGCAACTGGGTATATCTGCACTGACATCGTTAAATTTCACAGATGCTTTATCTGCCATGGTAGACGATTGTGCCAAATGAACTGCTTTACTGCCTTTTATTTCTCCGCCAGCTGTATTAAGAAGAAAAGCCTCTTGCTTTAGCAAATTATTCACTGCTTGAAGGTTATCAAAGCGGCTTAAATGGTTCACACTAACGGTAAAGTGATTGGCTCTAAACCCCCATGCTGCCATCCAAGCAGCGTATTCACTTTCGCTCAGTAGCGTATCGTAATCTGCTTTATTGATATTCCAGTGGGGGCCAGAATATAAGAAATTAGACTGTTCAACTACTGCCTGATCAATACTTTTCACCATATTTTTAATAATAGTTTGAGCTTGAGCTGACAGCTCTTCAACCCGCAATTCACTAATGAATATTTTAGGCTTAGTTAGATCTGTATGTTGATAGTGTTTGGCGGTGAGCTTTTTGGCTTCAAAGTTGTAGTCACCTTTGGCTTCGTATCCAAGTGACTCAAAATGTGCAGCCAGCTTACTGAGTTTGGTTTGATCTAGGTTAAATGTCCTAAATGCAACATGGTCATTGATCAGTTCTGCATCACCAGATACCGATTTCAGCAGGGAATGTATTTTTTCCGCTGAGGGCGTAATGGTAACGTAATTATCCCATAAATGGGTAAATAGCGTATCGATATCGGTGTGCATAATAGCTCCTTTAAAAAACTAATCCGGGATTTAAGCTTTCTGGCAGCGAAACAGCGTCTAATTCCACAGATGCTACTGGGTAAGCGCAATAGTCGGCGGCATAAAAAGCACTGGCTCTATGGTTTCCACTATCGCCGATACCACCAAAAGGAGCTGCGCCACTTGCACCAGTAATCGGTCGATTCCAATTGACGATACCGGCTCTAATTCGAGCGTAAAAATAGCGGTACTCTTCTTCGCTGTCAGCGAGCAACCCAGCTGATAAACCAAATTTTGTGTTGTTCGCTTCAGCAATGGCATCATTAAAATCATCGTATCGTATAACTTTTAACAAAGGACCAAAATGCTCTTCATCAGGCATTTGCGATAAGCAAGAGGTCATATCAATAATACCTGGTGTGACTAACCCTGTTGAGTCATCAATATGGCGTAAAGGGACTAGAACTTCGCCGCCAATAGAGACCAGTTCATTTTGTACTTCAACCATTTGTTTTGCGGCATGTTTGGAAATCATTGCGCCAATAAAAGGTTGAGGCGTCGCATCATAATGGCCCACATTTATTTTTTTAGTGACTTCAACAAGACGAGCTAAAACTTGATCTCCAAAGGCGCCTTTAGGTAAGAATAATCTTCTGGCACAAGTACAGCGCTGGCCACTACTAATAAATGCAGATTGCACTATGTCGTGAACTGCGCCGTCGATATCATTCAAGGTAGAGACGATAAGCGGGTTGTTACCTCCCATTTCAAGGGCGAGTATTTTACCCGGGTGACCTGCGAACTGCTCGTGCAATAGTTGCCCTGTTCTTGAACTCCCTGTAAAAAACAAACCATCTATATCAGGGTGAGACGCTAAACTTTTACCTGTAGTAACTTCACCTTGAACAAGATTTAGAACGCCTGTTGGAAGACCACTTTTCTCCCATAGTTGAACCATAAATTCAGCCACCGCTGGCGTTAGTTCACTGGGTTTGAATACTATAGTGTTTCCTGCGATTAAGGCGGGAACAATATGACCATTCGGCAAGTGCCCTGGGAAGTTATAAGGGCCAAAAACTGCAACAACACCATGAGGTTTATGTCGAATAAAAGCTTGTCCGACGGGCATTGGATTTTCAGTTGTTCCTGTTCTTTGGAAGTAGGCTTTTTCAGACAGCCCTACTTTCCCAATCATGGCTCCAGCTTCTGTCGCCGTTTCCCATAAAGGTTTACCTGTTTCTTCAGCGATTAATTTGGCTAACGCGTCTTTCTTTTCTTGTAGCTTTTCCGCGTAGGCTTTGATGTACTCTAAGCGAGATTCGACATCCAGCATTGCCCATTGAGGAAGAGCGGCCCTAGCCGCTTGAATTGCACTTTCAATTTGTTCCGCAGACGCACTTTTGCCTGCCCATAAAACGGTATTTTTTGCAGGGTTTATTGATTGAAATGAAGAACCTTCACCTTCCAACCATTGGCCGTTGATGTATTGAGTTTGCATAAAGTAATCCTTAGTCGAATCGAACGGCGGCAGAGAATCGTACTATGTCACCGTTTTGAATATTTAGCGCTGCGGCTGTTTCGTTTGATATAATGGCGTGCTGTGTTTTCTTGCATATAGACAGTGCTGCTGCAACTGCACGGAAATGTTCAACGCTGGTATTAATGATAAAAAATAAATTACCTTCGCTTGCTGCGTCATCGTTAATTGTTACTGGTAAACGCTGACTTTGCTGAGCCGTTCGAATATTGCAAAGATTAGCTTCCACTGTTGGGCCTGCATCAAAGATATCGATATAACCCCTATTTACAAAGCCTTCTTGTTCTAACAGGCGTAGAGCAGGTTTGGTTTTCTCATGTACCTTACCAATTACTTTTTGAGCGTCTTTACTCAACAAGTTGACATAAATTGGGTATTTAGGCATAAGTTCGGCGATGAACACCTTGTTTCCAATTCCGGTAAGGTGATCGGCCGTAGGAAAATCCATAGAAAAAAAGTGCTCGTCTAACCATTCCCAAAAAGGCGACCGGCCTTGCTCGTCACTCACACCACGCATTTCTGCTATGATGGTTTCGGAGAAGCGCTGGTTATGTTCCATCATAAACAAGAATCTTACTTTAGATAAAAATCGACCGTTGATACCAGAACGGGCCGACTCTTTTAAAAACAAGGTGCATATTTCCGATACACCTGTGTAGTCATTGCAGAGGGTTAGCAGCTCTACGGTATTGTGCACTTTTAGTTCTCGTGAAGCGTGTACGACTTTACCCACGTGATAGTGATAAAACGCATCTTCGATACCTACCGATGATTCAATACCGCTAGTCCCTACAACGTTGCCTTTTTCGTCTTCCATTACAAACAGGTAGGAGCCCTGTTTTAATTCTGTATTTGACGGAGAAAAAGAACTAACTGCATTACTAATTTTATTTTCAAGCAGTTTCTTATTGACAGGAAGGGACGTAAATCCCACTCCAGATTCGTTCGCAATTTCGTATAAGGCCGAATAGTCGGCCTCTGAAATGGGTCGAATGATATTCATTGTTTTATTGCTCGCCAATGACTGAACTTATCGCTTGCTCAAAGCGCAATAAACCTTCTTCAATGTCACTATCTGGAATAACTAAAGACGGAGCAAAGCGTATAACATCAGCACCGGCTACAAGGCACATTAATTCTGCCTTGGTTGCCGCAATTAAAAAGTCTTTAGCTCTGCCTTTGTATTTATCATTCAAGGCACAGCCAAGCAGTAACCCTTTACCTCTGATTTCTTCAAAAACGTTATGTTTTTCATTTATCTCGTTCAGTCGAGCCCGGAAAAGTGCTTCTTTTTGTTTAACACCATTAAGGATCTCTGGTGTGTTGATAATGTCTAGGGTACGTTCAGCTATTGCACAACCTAAAGGGTTTCCACCATAGGTAGAACCGTGTGTGCCTACTTTCAGGTGAGATGCAATGGTTTCTGTGGTTAACATCGCGCCAATTGGAAAACCACCGCCAAGAGATTTTGCACTAGTTAGAATGTCGGGTGTTACCCCTAGCCCCATGTAGGCAAATAAATTTCCGGTTCTTCCTGCTCCTGATTGTACTTCATCAAAAATCAGTAGGGCATTATGTTTATCACAAAGCGCCCGAACGCCTTTTACAAATTCTTCTGTTGCCGGAACAATACCGCCTTCGCCTAACATAGGTTCCATCATGACGGCACAGGTTTTACTCGACATGAGGGCTTCAAGTTGAGCTAAGTCGTTATAATCACAGTGGTCGACTTGTCCTGGTTTGGGACCAAAACCATCTGAATACGCAGCTTGGCCACCCACAGTTACTGTGAAGAAGGTGCGACCGTGAAATCCTTTGTTAAACGCAATAATTTGATTTTTTTCTTCGCCATAGGTACCCAGTGCGAAACGGCGAGCTAGCTTAAGTGCTGCTTCATTGGCTTCAGCGCCTGAGTTAGCAAAAAAGACACGCTCAGAAAAAGTGGCATCATTCAGTTTTGTTGCCAACCTTAAAGCAGGTTCATTGGTCATTACATTACTGACATGCCATAACTTACGCCCCTGCTCCTCTAACGCCGAAACAAGTTCAGGATGACAGTGACCTAGTACGTTAACTGCAATACCACCAGCAAAGTCAATGTATTCGACATCGTTTTGATCCCAAACGCGAGAACCTTCACCTCGGACTGGAATAATTTCAGCTGGTGCGTAGTTTGGAACCATTACATCGTTAAATGTTGCGCGTGTTACTTTCATGTCGAATACCTCTATATAAACTGATGGGCGAGTATGCCAGAAACTTGTTCGGCGAACAAAACTCTAATATTTGATATTAGAATGCGTTTATAAAAAGGGTAGTGGAAAAGTCGTTAACTTTCGTACTATTTTATTTACATTATTTACAGGAGTTGACTAGGCTTATACATAGCAGCACTGAAATGATTAGACTTGCATGAGGTTTAATTTAACGTTTTCTAAAGGAATTATGGATGTCTCTAAAATTACGTTTGTTGTTTACTATGGTCTCGACTATCGTGGTCGCTCTAGTTGTAATGGCTTATATGTCAGTTTCTATCGCAGTTAAAGGCTCTACCGAAGCATTAACTAATTCAGTTTCTGAAAGGCTAAGTTCTCAAACTATTCAAACCAAAGCACTTATTTCCGATTACTTTTCGTTTATTGAATCACAGATCAGAGCAAAATCTTACGCCTTAGATACTGTTGAAGCGTCGTCTGCATTTAGTCTGTCATTTTCGGGATATAAAGACGAAAGGGAAGAATTGAGTAATAGTGAGATGCAAACATTAGTGGATTACTACGATGTTGATTTTACCGGCCAATATAACAGCAGCCATAAAATTAAATTGGCAGGTGTCTCTGGGTTAATCGACCAATTCACATCTACAGCTCAAGCCTTGCAACATGATTTTATTGCAGCCTCTCCTTATCCATTGGGAGAAAAAGACAGTTTGATAGACCTAGATAATGATACCTTGTATAGCCAGCATCACAATAAATTCCATGATAGTTTTAGACAATTTTCACAAGAATTTGGTTATTACGATATTTTTATTGTTGATGCAAAAACGGGCAATATTGTCTATAGCGTTTTTAAAGAGTTGGATTTTGCGACTAACTTGATATCGGGGCCTTATGCCGATACAGGAATAGGTCAAGTATTCGCATCTGCTGTCGCTGCCTCAGATCCAAGTGCTGTTTTCTTTAGTGACTTTAAGGTGTACAGACCTTCTTATGATGCGTTAGCCGGATTTGCGTCAACTCAAATCGTTGAGAATGGTGAAGTTACAGGCGTGTTGATTTTTCAAATGCCACTTGACCGAATTAGCCGTATTATGACCCATGAAGGAAAGTGGACGGATAGTGGGTTTGGTGCTTCAGGAGAAACTTACCTTGTGACGAAGGAAGGTAAATTACTCAGTGAAAGCCGGTTCTTCCTAGAAGATAAGCAAGGTTACATAAATGCGATTAAAAACAAATACCCTTTGGCTGCTGACAAAGCAAATGCGTTAGATACATCGGTGGGAGTACAGCCCGTAGAATCGAGTTCTGCAAAAAATGCACTTGCTGGAAAAAGCGGGTTTCATTCTATTCTTGATTATCGAGATATTGAGGTTTTTTCAAATTATACTCAACTAACTATTGGCGGAGTGAATTATGCTTTGATTGCTGAAGTGGATGTAGCAGAAGCATTAGCCCCTGCGAAAGCGTTAGGAAGTAACCTAATAATTAATGCGATAAAGCAATCATTAATATTAATTCTTGTCGGTGTATTACTGTCGTTTTGGTTTTCAGCAAAAATAATTCGGCCATTAAATCAGCTAGCGAAAGCGTGTCATAATTTAACGAAAGGCGAAGGGGATTTAACCGCTAAATTACAATCTTCAAAAATTCCCGAGATTGACAATATATCCACTGAATTTAATCAATTTATTGAGCAAATACGTGTCATCGTCAAACAGATGAAAGATAATGCCAATGCAGTAAAAGTGTCTTCAGGTAAACTTTCTGAAATTACGCTTAAAACTCTTGAAGTAACTAAGCAGCAAAAACAGGAAACGCAAAGTGTGTCAGCTGCAATGAGTGAATTAGTTGCAACAGGTGAAGGTGTACAAAAATCGACAGCAGATTCACGCAAACAAAGTGGTGTAGCATTAGATGGTTTGAATGAGAATATGGAACGAGCTGAGTTAGCTGCGTCGAATATTAAATTACTCATTCAATTAGTTGGCGAGTCCAGTCATGTTATTGACCAACTAAAAGGCGAAGTGCATCAAATCACTTCATCCCTTGGAGTGATAACGAGTATTGCCGATCAAACCAACTTACTGGCGTTAAATGCTGCTATTGAAGCTGCCCGTGCGGGTGAAGCGGGAAGAGGTTTTTCCGTTGTTGCTGATGAAGTAAGAACACTAGCGACTCGATCTCGAGAAAATACCAAGGAAATTGGTAAAGTGGTTGAGGGTATGAACCAGTCATCAAGTAGTTCGGTTGGTGCTATGGAACGAGCCTCTCAAGCTGCTGATGGCGGCGTGCACTTAGTGGACGTGCTAACGACTGCAATGAACGAATTAATGGAAACAATGAACGAAATGCTCGTGTTGACTGAAAATGTTTCAGAAGCGGTAGTGCAACAGACAGCTACATCTAAAGCTGTAGAAGGAAATGTTGTGACGATTGATGGCTTATCAGTGGCTATTGAACAAAGCACCTCGGAAATTAATGAGTCAGCGACCGAACTTCAACGCCTTGGGCAAAGCTCTCATCAACTGATTGAGCGCTTTAAAGTATAGCGAAAGGTGAACATTCAATGTCCAGTATATTGTACTGCGAGTTTGAACAGATCTGTCTTGTTTAGTTCCTCTAACCATTGCAGAGGGAGATTTAAACTCATTAAGTAGTTTTTTGCTTCATCCTTATCAATTAGGCGATAACGAATGAGCATCTTTAATTTGGTGTAACGATGAGCAGACAATAATGCTTGATAGTCTGTACTTTCGCGGTCTTCTAAAGGTCGTAACAAGTTTAACCGCTTGAATGAAAGAAGCTCTAGAGCTTTCACCGTGAGAGCCGGAGCATGCGATTTATAAAGTTGCGCAAGGTCTACAGGCGATGCTTTAGTAGTTTGTAGCGCGCTATAAGACTCTTGATCTTTAGCAGTCATGACTTCTTGGGAATATTCGAGGTGAATTTTATCATAAGCTTTAAAATAGCCTCGAGTACTGGCACATATGCCTAAATTACTTAACATACCCAATAAATACGCATCGAATTTTTTGAGCTCTGCCACTCCAGCTAAATTATGCATAGCGTTAGCTACCCCAAGAGTGTATTCGGTGAGTTTTACTTTAATTTCAGGGTATGGGTCGGTAATTTGAGGAATACAATAACGAAACAGGAAATAGGGGATGAGCATTTTTAAGTTTTCAATACCTATAGTGCTTAATGCTGTGCGTATAGAATCAACGATTATAGGCTTACCGCCGCCATCTATACGTCTATTCTGAGGTGAATTTATATCTTTTAATATTGCTTCGTGTAACCAAGGTAGGCCAGCAACTATTGGCTCTAACAGAGAAACAGAACAGGCCCGAGTTGAGAGTGTATCGAGTAAATGAGTAATATCTTCACTTAGACCTAGAATACTAACAGCTACATTATGATGACTAGAAAACTGGGGAATGAGGGATTCAATGATTCTTTTGTTTAGTTCGTCGCTTACTGCTTTGTGTTTTTTTGCTTGAGTCTCTGCTAAAAGTGCATTTTGCTCTGCAGTAACCTTTTCCACATGTAACAGTCGTCTGCGAGCATCACCTTGTTCCGACTCCTCATAAGTTACTTCTCCAAGAGGGAGTTTGCCGATAACCTGATTAGCAAATTCGGTAGAAATGAGTAGTGCGTCAAACCTTTCTTGTAACGTCGGTTTGCTGTTAGCAAATTGCTTCATATTTTAGCTATTACCCCTTAAGACCATGTTTTACGCTAATGCCATTGTCGATTTTTTTAAGAACTGGCGTAATACGTCATACCCGTATTCTGTCAACAAAGATTCAGGATGAAATTGTACACCCCATGTGGGGTGAGTTCGATGAGAAATACCCATTATTTCTCTTTTCCCTTCCGTAGAAATACACCAAGCATCACGTTGTAAGCATGTTGGGAAGTTTCTTTCTTCCAATACAAGCGAATGATAGCGAGTAACATTATATTGAGTTGGTAGGCCTTCAAAGAGACCGCTACCATTGTGTTGTAACTGGCTTGTTTTACCATGCCTTATTTCTGTGGCATGAGCAACGTTTGCTCCAAAGGTTTGCCCTATTGCTTGATGCCCAAGGCAAACGCCTAACATTGGGATTTGCCCAGAAAACGTTTTAATTGCAGGCAAAGTAATGCCTGCTTCATTGGGGGTGCAAGGTCCTGGGCTGAACACTAATTTAGAAGGTGACAAAGCACGGATATCGTCTATTGATATAGCGTCATTACTTATTACTTCTACTGTTTCACCTAATTCTACGAAATAACGAGCAAGGTTATGAGTAAATGAATCAATATTATCAATCAGTAGTAGCACGTATAATTTCGCTAATGTTATTGTTATTTGGGAATAAATCCGACTGACTCATATACAGATGCAAGGGTTTTATTTGCTCGTAAACTTGCCTTTTCAGCACCTACTTTCATTGTATCGGCTAAGTATTGGCGATCTGAACGCAATTCACTGAATTTCTTTTGAATCGGTTCAAGCAAGGCGACAACAGAATCAGCAACGTCGCCTTTTAAATGGCCATACATTTTATCTTCATACTCTGGTACTAGTGCGTCTATCGACTTTCCAGTTGTTAAAGACAGTAAAGACAACAAATTAGATACGCCTTGTTTTTCTTTTTCGTCATAGTAAATGCGGGCTTGCTCATCTGAATCGGTAACCGCGCGTTTTATTTTTTTTGTTATTTTTTTAGGATCTTCTAATAAACCGATAAAATTATTGGGATTGCTATCAGATTTAGACATTTTTTTATCGGGTTCCTGAAGGCTCATTATGCGCGCGCCTTGCTTAGGAATAAAAGGTTCTGGCATTGTGAGTACGTCGCCATACAAATTGTTAAATCGAGTTGCGATATCACGCGTTAATTCTAAGTGCTGTTTTTGGTCTTCGCCTACAGGCACTTGATTGGCTTGATACAACAGAATGTCGGCAGCTTGAAGTACAGGATAACTGTATAAGCCGACATTTATATTGTTTTCGTTTTTAGCTGACTTATCTTTAAATTGAGTCATTCTGTTTAGCTCACCCATTTGCGCATAGCAATTGAGTACCCAGCTTAATTGAGCATGTTCTGGCACATGAGATTGTAAAAACAATGTACTTTTAGTTGGGTCGATACCACAAGCCATATAAAGGGCTAAGCCATCTAAACACGCTTCTCGTAATGCGCTAGGGTCTTGTCTAACTGTAATAGCGTGAAGATCTACAATCATGTATAAACAATCGTGAGTGTCTTGCATTGACACCCACTGTTTTAGTGCGCCCATGTAGTTTCCGAGAGTAAGTTGACCTGAAGGTTGGCAGCCACTGAGTACGATTGGTTTTTGCATTTTTAGTCCTTAGCCTCACTCAGGGCATTGCGGAGATCTGAGATAGCAGTAGTGTAATTGTCAGCATTGAATATAGCAGAACCTGCAACAAACATTGTTGCGCCAGCGTCTGCTGCGTCGCGGATATTATCTGCTTTTATGCCTCCGTCAACCTCTATCGCAATATTCGCCTGTCTGTCGAAGGCGTATTGCTTCAATTCACGAATTTTATCAAGCATGTGAGGAATAAATTTTTGCCCCCCAAAACCGGGGTTAACCGACATGATTAATACAAAATCGAGCTTGTGAATGACATGATCTAATACGCTAAGCGGTGTACCTGGATTCAATGCCAGACCTGGCTTACAACCTTTATCAATGATGAGTTGAATACTTCTATCAAGGTGTTTCGAAGCTTCCGGGTGAAAGCTAATGTAAGTCGCACCAGCATCGGCAAATGAATGGATGAGGTCATCTACCGGTTCGACCATCAAATGTACGTCTATAGGAGCCTCAATACCGTAATTTCGCAGTGCAGAACAAATCATAGGGCCAAAAGTAAGATTTGGAACATAGTGATTGTCCATCACGTCGAAGTGAACTATGTCGGCACCTGCGTTTAACACCGAAGCAACGTCTTCTCCAAGACGAGCAAAATCGGCTGATAAGATAGACGGTGCTATTAGAAATGACATAAAAGGCCTTAATGGATGCTATAAAACGCGGAGTTTAACGAAAAGTAAGGTATGAAAAAAGAGTGAGGATAAAAAATGTACTACACAGATGAAGAATTGTGATTTATAATTCAGTAAAGTCGCTTTTAGAAAGGAAAATCGATGTTTAGGAACGAACACAATAAAACTTTACCCTTAAGCAACAAAAGACGCATAACGTCACTTTTTTTTATTGGCTTATTGTTAGTTAGCGTTTTTTTGGTTGTTAGTTCTGTCAATGAGCCTACTCAAGTTAATTGGACTTCATGGATTACAGGACAGTCTTTGTCCTCGGACTTTCATTATTTGGACTTGGTCGAATTACTTTTTCGTTTAGGTCAATAGGCGAGAAAAGCGCTAACACTTCCTTTACCCGCGTGCGTTTAGCACCATTTCTACTAATCGTTCTTTTTACTTCGAAACTTTTAACTTTCGCTCCCGTGTAGAGCTTTCTAACATCTGGCGTGTCATGGTTTGAAAGTAATACAGGTACACCTGTTTCTGAAGCCGTTTTTTTTGCGAGATTGGCAAGTTTGGACTGTGACTCGAAGTTAAACCCAGCTTTAGCATATGATGTAAAGGAGGCAGATTGACTTAGAGGGAAGTAGGGGGGATCGCAATAGATCACTTGACCTTTTCTAGCCTGTTTGAAAATGTCTTCAAAGGGCAAACAGGTAAAGGTCGCAGACTTTGATTTTTCTGAAAAATACCACATTTCTTCTTCAGGGAAATAGGGGCGTTTGTAACGCCCAAATGGCACATTAAAACGTCCTTTTGAGCTATATCTACACAACCCGTTGTAACCGTGTCGGTTTAGATAGAGAAAAAGAACAGCTCTCGTCCATGGATCTTGAGTTGTATTAAATTCTTCGCGTAACAAATAATATTGATTTTCTTGGTTGTTAGACGAACAAAAAAGTACTTTTGTTGCCTTTATTAGCTCTGCAGGCTTGTTTTGGATGAATTGGTAAAGAGAGATTAAATCGGGGTTGATATCATTCAATATGTAGCTATCGAAATCGGTGTTAAGAAATACCGAGCCAGCGCCCACAAAAGGTTCAACAAGTTGATCTGCCTTAGGTAAGTTTTTATTAATAGTTTCAGCGAGGCTGTACTTTCCTCCAGCCCACTTTAGAAATGCTCGATGTTTTTTAGTTTTCAATGCTGCCGCTGCGCGTATTATTTTGCAGAGGAGAGTGTATCTGTTGCATCAGCGAGTCTCAACTCTTTGATGATATCGTCAGTCGATTTTATGAAGACATTATTTTTATTTGCAAAATCGGGCAGTGTAGTAATGGCTTCACGAGCTTCAAGCGTTGAATCGAATAATGTAGAGTGGGTGAGCACATACCAATTCCCGCCGTATCGTTTTGTTGTGTAAACAAGGGAAATAGCTTCAAGTTTATTTTCACGGCGAAATGTCACAAGCGCATCTTTATTTTTAAAACCTGCAAATTGAATGACAAAATGCCCCGAAGGATACAATTTGGTATCTGTTAACATTACATCCTTAGGAGTTTGTTCAACCTCTAATGGAGGCTGTTCTTGATTTACAATCTCTGGTTTTACTTCTAATAGAGGTTGAGGCAATGCGGTTTCGGGTTGAACTTCTAGAACCACTGCTGCTGAGTCTATTATCTCTTCAGCATTTAAGGGGTCTTTGGTTCGTTCGATTACATTGTTGCGTGATGGTGTGTTCCCTTGATTGTCCCACTGAGTTACAGTGACTTTTGTTGTGCTAGGTATTACATTTGCAATATCTGAGGCTTGTTCATCTAAAGGCGCAAACAAGGCGGACAATTTGTCACCTTGTTGCCACACAGCGACCCCAATAAGCACACACAATAAAAGTAATACCACTGCAGCCCAAAACGCGCCCATTGCCAGCAATGGGCGTTGCTCAATTTGTTGTTCTTGATGGCGCTCAGTTGGTATGAATGGGTCTGGCGTTTCAGCTTCGGGAGTAAAAGTGTCGTGATCAGCCTGATACAATGACGCTTGTTGCGTACTCAAAAGTAAAGGGGAGCCTGAGTTGTTCTCGGGGAGTTTTCCTTTGGCTTTTTTCGCCCATTGTTTTTCACCGAATAAAATAACATTTAGGTGTTGTTTGTTTCCGGCAAAGCGAGATTGAAGGACGAGTTCCCATAACTCTTGCAGCAACTGTCTTGGTAGTCGCTCTGCTCGAGTGATGGCTATCATTACAGGCCCCTCAAAACTGTTTAGCGAGGCTAAGCATTCATTTAAAGGGCGATGGTAAAAATGGGAATTTTCACCTAGAAGCTGATGACATAACTGTTGTCTTACATCGCTAATTTCCATATTGGGCTCTGCAGCGATATAGGCAATTTCGGTGCTTTCTCCCTGCTGAAAAAGAAAGCCCTCTAATGCTTTTGTTTGTGATGACAGCGTTTCTCCACCCACAAATATAAGTTGGGATGAATAATTAACTAAATAGTTTAGTTTCTCTTGCAAACTTGCTGCCACGTATAATACTCGTCATTAATTTAACACGATTTTTAATACATCATTAGGTACATCGCTTGTGACACAGGCTTTACCAATACCTTGTGGCATAATAAAGCGAATTGCGCCTGCTTGAACCTTTTTATCGTGTTGCATGTGTTTTAAATAGTCATCGTAGCCCATGTTTTTCGGGCCACAAATCGGTAAATTAAATGCGTCGATTAAATTGGTGGCGCGACAAACTTCTGACGCTGTCATCCAATTTAATTGTTCTGATACTTGACAAGCAATAACCATACCTGCACCGACGGCTTCGCCGTGTAACCAGTTGCCATACCCCATCTCTGCTTCTATGGCATGGCCAAAGGTATGTCCTAAATTTAAGAGCGCACGTAGGCCGTGTTCTTTTTCATCTTGAGCTACAATTTCAGCTTTAATCTCACAACAACGCTGTATAGCGTAATTTAATGCTTCGGGGTTAAGTGCAATTAATTCACTGGTATTGTTTTCTAGCCAGCTAAAAAAATCCTTATCGTAAATGATGCCATATTTAATGACTTCGGCCATACCTGCCGCAAATTCTCGCTTTGGTAATGTTGATAAGGTTGTTGAGTCAATAATAACGGCTTTAGGCTGATAAAATGCGCCTATCATGTTTTTACCCAAAGCGTGATTGACTGCGGTTTTCCCACCCACTGATGAGTCTACCTGAGAAAGCAAGGTTGTCGGTATTTGAACA
The DNA here is from genome assembly GCF_017368475.1 of Alteromonas sp. 5E99-2. Classification (GTDB taxonomy): domain Bacteria; phylum Pseudomonadota; class Gammaproteobacteria; order Enterobacterales; family Alteromonadaceae; genus Alteromonas_F. The sequence goes on along the minus strand of NZ_JAFNJE010000002.1, from coordinate 179,319 downwards.
AAAGGAATACCTCGCTGAAAAGTCGATGCTACAAAACCACACAAATCGCCCACTACACCGCCACCTAGAGCAACTAAAGTTGTATCTCTGGCGCAACCAAGTTTAAGCATCTCGCCTATGACAGACTCTAATTGGGTTAGCGTTTTGTACTCTTCACCATCGGGGATGATTATTTCTTTGACGCTAAATTCGCTCAATGATGTTTTTAATTTATCTAAATACAGGGGAGCGATGGTTTCGTTGGTTAAAATAACCAGATTTTTATGTGAGATATTTTGCGTGAAAAGATCTGATTTATCGAGATTTGATTCACCAATATATATAGGGTAGCTTCGCGCCCCTAGCTCTACGGTTAGTCTAGTCATGGGCGCGTACTCCTAAATATTAAAGGCCGATTTTACTAATTATTTGATTTGCTACTGAACGTGCTGATTGGTCATCTGTTTGAACAACATAATCTGCAACTTCTTCGTACATTGGATTGCGTTCGTCAGCCAGATCACGCAATACTTTTTCTGGATCATCGTTTTGCAAAAGAGGACGTCGCTTATCTCTTTGTGTACGTGTAACTTGTTTATCGATTGTCGTTTGAAGATAAACCACAATGCCACGAGCAGAGAGTCTATTTCTAACAGCTTTAGTGACAATAGAACCACCACCGGTTGCTAAAACGATGCCTTGCATGTCAGTGAGATCATTAATGACGGTTTCTTCTCTATTACGGAAACCTTCTTCGCCTTCAAGATCAAAGATCCAACTAATGTCAGCGCCTGTACGCTTTTCTATTTCTTGGTCTGAGTCGAAAAATTCTAAATGAAGTTCGTCTGCTAGGTGGCGACCAATGGTACTTTTACCGGCGCCCATTGGACCTACTAGAAAGATGTTACGTTTTTCAGCCATATTTGCTTGTATCACAACTATTGATGTTTAGGGGGATGTGCAGTGTTTTTATCCGCCCGACTATGTGCTTTATCACTGCTATAACACTTGCAGATAAGCACCCAAAAAAGCCTCGCTAAATTTTCGAGGGCGGGATTATCTCAGGTAATGCAGCTGGTATGCAAGTTTGTTGTTTGTATTATATGTAAATTTGTATTAACTCGACCATTAATTTCTTTAAAATTAATGGTCGAAGACAACATTTATAATGATTCTGTCATTATTTTAGGTGTAACGAAAATCAGTAATTCTCTTTTTTCAACCGTATTTGATGAATTTCTAAATAACGCACCTACAACTGGTAAGTCGCCAAACAAGGGGATTTTATTTACATCACTGGTTGTAATTTGTTGGAAAATACCACCAAGCACAACTGTTTGTCCGTTTTCTACCAGAACTTGGGTTCTAAGTTCTTGGGTATTAATCGCAATTGCGTTACCAGTAGAGGTGGAAACAGTATCGCCTTGAGTATCTTGTGTAACGACTAGATCAAGGATAATTCGATTATCTGGTGTAATTTGTGGTGTAACTAACAAACTCAACACGGCTTTCTTGAATTCAACCGCTGTTGCACCACTTGAAGCTGCTGACACAAAGGGAATTTCCGTACCTTGTTCTATGTAAGCTTCTTGTTGATTGGCAACAGTGATCCTTGGACTGGCAATGATTTCGCCTTTATTTTCAGCTTCTAATGCAGACAGTTCTAAATCTAGAATGGTACCGTTCGCCAAACTGGCAACTTGGAAAGCTAAAAAGCCCGCATTTTCATTTGTAACAGGCAGATTCACATTAAGGCGATTATCTAAGTCCCCCACGAGTCCAGTATTTGCAGTATCAGCCCCTATTAAGGAGCCCGATGTCGCGAAGTCATCTTGCTGGCCAGTAAACCCCCAACGAACGCCTAGCTCTTCATCTACGCTGTCGTTAACCGTGACCATTCTTGATTCGATGAGCACTTGTTTAACGGGCACGTCTAGTAGTTCAACCATTGCCCTAGCGCCATCAATAGATTCAAGTGTATCGCGAAGTAATATAGTATTGGTCCTTTCGTCTACTGTGACAGACCCTCTTCCACTAAGGATCCCACCGTCTTCACTGCTTAGAATGTTGGCTAAATCTATTGCTTTTGCATAGTTCACAGTAATTGTTGTGGTTCTTAAAGACTCTAATTCAGCTACTTGTTGTTTAGCTTCAAGTTCTTGGGTTTCTCTTGCGGTTAGTTCTTCTGCAGGCGCGATAAGTAAAATGTTACCTTGAAGTCTCTTACCAAGGCCTTTGATTTGTAAAATCATATCAAGTGCTTGATCCCAAGGCACTGCGGATAAGCTAATAGTAATATTGCCTGAAACTGTGTCAGTAGTGACTAAGTTGAAGCCGTTGACCTGAGCAATAATTTGTAAGACTTGCCTAACCGGAACATCTTGAAAATCAAGGGAAATTGGAGAACCAGTATAGGCATCTTGTTCCAGTGCTTGCTGCTCAATTTCTCGATTTATTTCAGTAATAGAAACAAGAATTTCATTGTCAGATTGGATAAATCTTGCTGAGACATTTCCGCTATAAGTAAAAACGACTTTGGATGCTGTTTCTTCTTGAAATGTTTCGATTTTTGACACTGGCGTTGCAAAATTTACAACGTCTAACTCTACGTACTGATCTTCCGCTAGTGCCGTGGCGGGTAGCGTTAGGGTTACTTTGCCTTTAGCTTCAATAAGCTGGGGTTTAACAGTACCAGCACTAAGGGTTAATTTAGTCTCTGCGCCGCCATTGGCATTTCGATTAAAGTCAATATTGTCTAGGGTATTGTTGTAGGCACTATTCACTTTTTCATAAGGGTCAACCAGAGCTGGAGATAATGTCTCTTGCGCTGTTGCCGTTATCCCTGAAAGTGCAATGAAAGAAACCAAGCACCGTACCACATTTTTGCATATTAAATTATTATACGTATATCGCTTAAACATTATTGTTTTCTCCAACGCGTGACTTTATTGCCAAGACTGTTTCTTGGCGTTGCCAACATCCAGCGCCATCAGGTACAAGTTCTTCTATTGTTACTTTGGAACCGTCAATTGCAATTATTTTTCCAAAAAATAACCCTAATCTGCTTCCTTGAGTTGCTTTGTGTAACGCACCATCGTTGGAGCTAAATAATACCCAACGAACTCCATTAGAGGTGAAGGTTCCGGTTAAAGACAAAGCATCGATACCAAACTGTTCCAATGGTTGCTTTTTTCGGTCAAAGTTTGGCTGTAAGCAGCTTGACTGACTTTGTGTTTCAACCAAGGTATTTGATTTTCCATTTGGGTTAAACGGGCTTCGTTTATCTTCTGATGTATAAACGAAAGCAGGTTGAGGTTGAAATTTTCGATAAGGTTCTACATTTGCTTTAGGCCGACTTTTAACTTCCTCGGTGTAGGCGATAAGGTCGTCTAGTTTTGGCGTACAAGCTGTCACTATGACACACAATAGGAGCATCAGAGGATAACGCATTTATTGGCCTCCTTCAGAAGTAGTGAGTAGTTCACTATCACGGGACGCTGTTCGATAAGTTTTAGCTTGCATTTCCAAAGATAGCTTAGTGCCCGCTTTGGCTACTGAAAAATTGTGAACTGTAACAATACGAGGAAGATCTGCCATTTTTGAAACAAATTCGCCAAACTCATGATAAGTCCCAGATACCTCTATGCGAATAGGCAGTTCAGTATAAAATTCTTTAGGTACTTCTTGTTGCCAATTCAATAATTTAAATGTTAAGCCTGAGCTCGTTCCTGCGTAGGTTATATCGTCTAAAAGGCCAGGAGTCTCATTACTTGTTGGCAACGATTTTAACATAGTAGAAAAGTCTTCTTCTATGCTGCGTAATTGTTCTTGGTAACCAGCGAGGTTACTCGCGATTCGAGATTTCGCTTCAAACTTCAGCTTGAGCTCACTTTCTTGCAGTTCGGCGGCTTCTAAGTTAGGTAATTTGGGAGTCACTATTAAATAATAACTTAGTGCACCCACTACAATAGCTACAAATAAAGCGACAACGACCTTTACTTCAAAAGGCCAAATTGCTGCTTGCTCGAAGTCTAATTCGTTGAGCTCTTTTAGCTTTTTTACATCAAACTTCACTGAGCTTGCTCCTTCTCAACATGGGCATTGTTATTGAGCCTTACTGTTAATCTGAATGTGCTCACTGCATCGCTTGCGCTGGTATCTGCAACAATTGACGATAATTCAGGATTAATAAATACTTTGCTGTTATCTAGTTGTCTCATGAATTCAGAAAGGCGATTGTTGGAATCGCTAACACCGTCAATTTCAATATTGTTTTCGCTGCGTTGCATTTTTACAAAAGATACGCCATTTGGAATAAGCCTAACCAACTCATCCATAATAATTGGAGTTAGGTTTCGACTAAGCTGCAGTTGCTCAATAAGCGACATGCGTTTTTCAATTTCTTCTTTACTATCTTTAACTTTTTGGATTTCTCCAATGATTGCATCTAGACGGGCAATTTCTGTTTGTAAAAATTGGTTTCGCGCATTTTGGTTACCAATTTGTTGGTCAATCGCTTGCCCAATTAACCAGAATATTGTTGTACAAATAATAGCAGTGCTTGCCAGAATGACTAAATAATCTTGCTTTTTTTTCTGGCGAAGAGACTCTCGCCAAGGCAATAAATTTACATGTGCCATGGTGAAAAACTCCTCGTAGCTAAACCTGCGGCAATACAGAATTGAGGGGCTAAACTATTCACTAGCTCTGTATTAATGTTTTTACCAATAGCAATATTTTTAAAGGGATTAAAGGCACTCACTTCCATATCTAGCTCTTTATCCAATGCGCTTACTAATTCTGGAATGCAAGCACCACCGCCAGTAAGTAGCATCTTTTCTGGGGGAGGTGAATGTGTTGTTGTTGTGTACATTTGTATTGCGCGGTTTATTTGCTGCTGACAATTAGCAAGGAAAATAGGTAGCGTATCTGTCTTCCAAGAATCTGATAAAGAACCATCGATTAACCCTTTTTCAACATCTTGTTTTTCCATCATATGCATCATGGATATATCTTGTAGTAGCATATTCATCCCAAAATTATGTTCTTTGGAATATAGGACTTCATTGTCTTTAACTACACTAACTTGCAATGCTGAAGCGCCTAAATTTATGCAACATATTTGACCTGAATATGATTTGTCATAGAAATGGGATATTGCATTACCTAAAGCATAACCTTCTACATCGACAACCCTAGGTTCAAATGGAATTTCTCTGACTAAAGTTAAGCGGCTATCAACAATATCTTTGTGTGCTGCACTGAGTAGAATATTAACTTTCCCAACATGGGTATTACTTGGCCCAAGTTCTTCAAAGTCGAGATAAACTTCTTCTAGTGGATAAGGAATAAGGCTATCTGCTTCGATCTCAATTTGTGACTCTAATTCAAAATCAGTTTGACCGGGATTCATATATACAATTTTGCTGATAACTGACGACCCAGACACCCCAATTACAACGTCTTTGAGCTTTGTTCTCAAAGATTTTTGGACCTTCCTAAGGGCTAAGCTAACCGCTTCGAAATCTTTTATTTCTCTTTCAGCAAAGGCTTCTTTATGTATAGGTTCGCAGACCGCTGAGTGAACAGTGTATTCGTCTTTCTTCTTCTCGATTACCACAGCTTTTATAAAACGGGTCCCTATATCGAGGCCAATCATCAATGGAACTTTCTTGGACAGCAATCCTTTCATATAAATACCGCTCTTTTTTACTTAGGATAGTTCAAGTCTATATAATTTGGATTTTTTCGAACTTTTTAGTTTTTTTAACCAACTGTAAGTATAGAATATACCATTCTGGCAACATTACACGGCATTCGTCAATTTTGTGAAGTATTTAAAAGCGATTTTTATTTTTACACTGATAAGTTTTGTGATTGGTTTGGCTGCACTTTTTGGCTTGTATCGATACATAGAACCGGATTTACCTAGTGTAGATGTATTAAAAGAAGTTCGATTACAAACGCCCATGCGTATTTATACTCATGATGGCAAGCTTGTGTCGCAATACGGTGTTAAAAGACGAATTCCTGTAAAACTCGACGAAGTGCCAGAGCAGTTAATTCAGGCGATTATTGCAACTGAAGATAGTCGTTTTTATCAGCATGTCGGTATAGATCCTATTGGTTTAACTCGGGCCGTAATTAATCTCCTCATCACTGGCGAAAAACAACAAGGCGCAAGTACCCTTTCAATGCAGTTGGCACGTGGTTTTTTCTTATCTAGAGAAAAAACTTACATAAGAAAAATAAAAGAAATTTTTATTGCGTTGCATATGGAAAGTGAGCTAAGTAAAGATGAAATTCTCGAACTTTATTTGAACAAAGTTGAATTAGGTCATCGCTCATTTGGGGTTGGTGCGGCTGCCCAAGTTTATTATGGAAAGCCTCTAAAAGAATTAACCCTAGCTCAAATTGCCACAATAGCGGGTTTACCTCAAGCGCCTTCGGTGTTGAATCCGATTAGCCGGCCAGAGCGATCTAAACAGCGAAGAAGAATTGTTTTATTGAGAATGCTAGATGAAGGCTTTATTGATCGTGAACAATTCACTCAAGCGTTAAATGCACCTGTAACGGCAAAGCGCCACGGTGCTGAAATAGAAGTAGATGCGCCCTACTTAGCAGATATTATCTACACAGAAATGGTTGGCATATATGGTAAAGAAGAAGCTGAAACTGGGGGGTACCAAGTTTTCTCGACAGCGACTTCATCTATGCAGTTAGCAGCACAACAAGCGACTATTCGAAACTTACACGATTATGATGAACGACATGGTTATCGTGGGCCGATTGGATACCTTTGGAATGCGCCAATTGAAGACGAGAACAACGAGGATGAGCAAACGATCATTGAGGTACCACCTGATGACGAAATCATAGAATACTTACAAGCCGTTCAAAACATAACTCCACTTGTTTCTGGAATAGTGACTCAGGTTGATGAGCTAAGTATTGACGTTTTAGTGGGCTCAGGAGAGCGGATCACAATTTCATGGGAAGGCCTTGATTGGGCGAGAGAATACATTACTGACAGTCGACAAGGAAATGCACCTAAACAAGCTGACGATATCTTGAGAGAAGGGGCGATTGTTTGGATACGTCAACAAGAAGGACAATGGCGCCTTTCACAATTACCTAGTGTAAGCGGTGCTTTTGTGGCGATTGACCCACGGAATGGAGCAGTGCAAGCTGTTGTTGGAGGGTATAATTATTATCAGAGTCAATTTAACCGTGTTACTCAAGCTAAAAGGCAAATTGGCTCAAATGTAAAACCCTTTGTCTATGCTGCGGCATTAGACAACGGGTATACCGTTGCGAGTGTGATCAACGATGCGCCAATTAACCAGTGGAATGCTCGGAGCGGTGTGGCATGGCGCCCACAAAATTCTCCTAATGAATACGACGGCCCAATACGCATGCGAAAGGCTCTGGGACGATCGAAAAACGTCGTTTCAATTCGACTGCTAAGAGGCGTTGGTCTTGATCGAACTGTAGATTACTTAACGAATTTCGGTTTTCTTAGGGATGAAATTCCAAGGGATGAAACCCTGTCTCTTGGTTCAGGCTCCCATACTCCTTTGGAAGTTGTTAGAGCAATGAGTGTTATTGCTAATGGAGGGTTTCTAGTTAATCCTCATTTTATTTCTCATATCGAAAATGAGCTGGGTGAAGAATTGTGGAAAGCAAACCCCGTAGAGGCTTGTAACCCGTGCAACCAAGTTGAAACAGTTCAAGATATAGAAGCTCAATTAGCAGCGGAGCTTGAAGGTGTTAGCTTTGAAGCAAGTGCGGATGAGCGAATACCAGCACCTCAGGTTATTTCACCGCAAACAGCATTTTTAGTGGCTGATATGATGCGTACGGCAGTAAGAGCAAATGGAAATTGGAATAAGAAAACGTATTGGTTAGGGACCGGATGGCGCGCTAGAAATATATTAGGTCGCACAGATATAGGTGGAAAAACAGGGACAACAAATGACGCTAAAGACACTTGGTTTAGTGGCTTTACTCATAACCTAGTGGCAACCTCTTGGGTGGGGTTTGACGACCCAAGTCGTCAATTAGGCAGGGCAACAAGAAACCAAAATATTGTAAATCGAAACCCTGAGAAATTTAATTGGGTTGGGAATGGTCTAATTGGATCGGAAGACGGTGCTAAAGCAGCGCAACCTGCATGGATTCGCTTTATGCAACAAGTGTTAGCTGATAAACCGAACCAGCCTTTAATTGTGCCAGAAGATATTGTTCAGGTACGCGTTGATAGAAATAGTGGCTTCTTGACTAGACGCAGTGACCATACCACACTGTTTGAGTACTTTCGTCGTGGCACTGAGCCTTCGCAGTTTGTAAAAGAAGAAGATATTATTGATCCTGCCACCCTTGGCGATCAGAAAACCGAAGAGTCGGATGATATCTTTTAACGTGTAAATGAGGATAAAATGTCAAAAAATAATAATCAGTTTTTATATATACCTCATGCAGGTCCGGCACTATTAGAAACTCCATTACTTAATAAAGGTAGTGCCTTTACTTCCAGAGAAAGAGAAGCATTTAATCTAAACGGTTTGCTTCCACCGAGATACGAAACAATAGATGAGCAAGTAGAGCGAGCCTACATGCAATACTGTAGCTTCGAAGAAACACTCAATAAGCATATCTATTTGAGAGCGATTCAAGACACCAATGAAACTCTTTTTTATCGATTGATTCACGATCATATCGATGAAATGATGCCTATCATTTACACGCCAACAGTAGGGGATGCTTGCGAACAATTTTCTGATATCTATCGCAGTTCGCGAGGCCTATTTATTTCCTATGAAAATCGCCATCAAATTGATGATATTTTACGTAATGCCACTAAGCAGAAAGTAAAAGTCATTGTGGTTACTGATGGTGAACGCATATTAGGTTTAGGAGATCAGGGAATTGGTGGCATGGGCATTCCTATTGGAAAGCTGAGCTTATACACAGCTTGTGGCGGTATTAGCCCTGCCTACACTATGCCTGTGATGCTTGATGTGGGAACAAACAATGAAAAGTTGTTAAATGATCCTATGTACATGGGGTCAAGGCACCCCCGTATTACAGGCAACGAATACAATGAGTTTGTAGACACTTTCATTCGTGCTGCCCGTAAACGTTGGCCAGAAGTTATGGTGCAGTTTGAAGATTTTGCACAACCCAATGCAATGCCAATATTGAGACGCTACAGAGAAGAAATTTGTTGTTTTAATGATGATATTCAAGGCACGGCAGCGGTCACTCTAGGGACTATACTTGCTGCGTGTAAAGTGAAATGCCGTAAGCTTTCGACTATGAAAGTGGTGTTTGTCGGTGCAGGATCGGCTGGTTGTGGTATTGCTGAAATGCTCATCCAACAAATGGTGAAAGAAGGCTTAGATGATTCCGAAGCACGTAAACAGGTGTTCATGATTGATCGCCATGGTTTAGTGACAGAAGGAATGGAAGAATTACGAGACTTCCAACAAGCGTTACAGCAAAATAAAGATGACTTAATAGAATGGTCTTTTAGTGGTGAATATGCCAGTTTGAACGATGTGGTTAACTGCGCCAAACCGGATATCCTTATTGGCGTTTCAGGTCAGGCTGGACTGTTTACAGAAGAAGTTGTGCGCAATATGAGCAAGCACTGTAAACAGCCTATTATTTTTCCATTAAGTAACCCGTCGAGACAAGTCGAAGCCCGTCCCGAGCAAGTTATTGAATGGACAGATGGAAATGTAGTGATTGCAACGGGAAGCCCTTTTCAACCAGTAGAATATAAAGGTGAAACCTTTACAGTAGCGCAATGTAATAACAGTTACATATTCCCTGGCATAGGTTTAGGTGTACTGGCATCTAAGGCTAAGTTAATTAGTGATGATATGCTAATGGCTGCGAGTAACGCCTTGGCTGATAGCTCGCCTCTGGCTAATTTGGGAAAAGGGGAGTTGCTGCCAAGTTTAGGTAACATAGCTCAGCTCAGTAAAGAAATTGCGTTTGCCGTAGGTAAAGTTGCAATTGATGAAGGCTTGGCGTTACCTATTTCTGACGAAAAACTGCGTGATAAAATTGAGTCCACATTTTGGCTAGCAGAATACCGACCTTATAAACGTGTCAGTATTTAATTTTTTAGAGAGACTCATATTTATTAATGTGAGTCTCTAATTCCGAAAATTTTTTTGAAACTAGATTATATTAGCGGAAGTTATTCTATTCTGTTTGATCCTAAGTAAAGGAATAGTCTATTATCATGTTAATAAAGCATCATTCATTTACTGTATACAGGCGATATGGCTCATTTACCTTCTAACGTTATTTCATGCCATTTTAATAATAAGACCTCATGTGAAAATTGTCGTTTAAATCAGCTTTGTCTACCCATCAGTTTGCAAATCAATGAAATTGATAAATTAGATGCCATTATTAAACGTAAGAGGCCTATTGGTAAAGGGGATGCTGTTTTCCACCTAGGCGAGCGTTTTAGTGCTATTTATGCGGTGAGATCTGGAAGCTTGAAGACAGTAAATGTAACTGTTGATGGGCAAGAGCAAGTGACAGGTTTTTATTTGCCTGGAGAAATTTTCGGTTTAGATGGTTTAGGCAATAATATACATACTAACTCTGCAGTTGCACTAGAAACGTCAGCAATCTGTGAAATTCCATTTTCGAGACTAGAAGAGCTGACAATAAAAATACCTAGTCTCCAGCGACACATTTTCCAAGTTCTAGGTCAAGAAATTGCTTCTGAGCAGTCGCTTATTACTCATTTAAGTACAAGTACTGCCGAAGAACGAGTGGCAGCATTATTAATTAGTATTTCGTCTAGAAATCACCGCCGTCAGCTATCGGGTACAGATTTCCGTTTACCAATGTCTCGCACAGATATGGCGAGTTATTTGGGGGTGACAATAGAAACAGTCAGTCGTATTCTCAGTCATTTCCAAAAAAAGAAGCTTGTTACGATCAAAATGAAAGACATAATCATCACCGATATGCAGGCGTTGAGATCCCTCGCTAAAGTTTCATGACGATTCGCTATTGCTGTAGCGGATTCTGTTCACTAAATTACTTTTAATATTTCATCAAAGAAGGAAGTTGTACTTTATGAAAAGCGAACAATGTCGCCCTGTATTATTTGATCACGACGGGGGAATAGACGATTTACTTTCTCTTTTATTACTTGTGCGTATGCCTAACATCAACTTGTTAGGGGTAACTATTACGCCTGCCGATTGTTATGCCGATGACGCGGTAATCAGCTCCAGAAAATTGCTGGCGATGACAGGGAATAGTCATGTACCTGTTAGCGAAGGAACCATAGCGGGTCCGAACCCTTTTCCACCTGAATGGCGAGCTCAGCCTAAGATGTGTCACGCTATGCCTGTCATGCTGCGTACTGATGAAACGGACGTGCCGGTTAGTACAGATCCTGCTCATGTGTTTATTCAAAAACAATTAGAGCAAAGTGATAAACCCGTAACAGTTTTAATGACCGGGCCTGCGTCTAACCTCGCTCAAGCTTTGAAAGAACGACCTGATTTGATTGAGAAAGTAGAGAAGGTAGTATGGATGGGTGGTGCTGTTGAAGTCAACGGTAACGTTGCCATGCACGACCATAACCGCTCCGCTGAATGGAATGCTTACTGGCATCCTCAGGCAACAAAAGAGCTATTATCTTGCGGTGTAAAGGTGTGTATGGTGCCTTTAGATGCGACCAATGCCTTTCCTGTTGATAGGTCATTGCTACACACACTAGCAGAAAAAAATACGCCTGTTTCCGATTTGGTAGGTCAGTTTTGGGCTGCAACCACAACGGCTATTCCATCCTATGAATTTACCTATTTTTTATGGGATATATTGTCTACGGCAGTGTTAACCATACCGGAAGATAAAATGACTATTGAAACTAGCCTTATTTCCGTTAGCGTGAACACGCCAAACGCGGGACAAACTTATCTTGATGCAGAAAAGGGTAGTTCAGTAAGTTGGTTGAAATCAACGGATGTTGATTATGTGAAGGCCATGGTTGTTCACTATTTAAGTGGTGAATTTCTAGTTCAGCCTGAAAGGTTTTAAAACTATCCTGACTTTAGCAACATTTGAACTTGTCTTCTCAATTATACTTCAACAATATGAAATCTTATTTAAATCAAATGAGAAGTAATGCATTATGAAAAAACACAAACGTATAAAACGAATTATCAAGATCGCTAATGAGTTGAAGTATAGAGTTTTAAAAAGGTGTTGGTACCTGACAATAGCTTTTGCGTTTGGAAATCTCGTATCCAGTAATGGACTATTGAATCAAAATCCACATTTAGTAAATATAGCCAATGTGAACTCTCAATGTGAGCTGATTAGTTCTTCAAAAGATACATGAATAAAGGCTAGCTTAATCTAAAGCTGTGGTGGCATATTCGAACAATGAATGAAAAGCGTCAGTCAAACAGACTATGTCACCATCAACCAACTACAATTGCATATCAAATACTTTGGAGTTGCGCTGGAAGTTGTAGAGCTCTTGTTTCCCTTGAGGAAGGGAATTGATGTTCGCCGGTGTAAAACCTTGCTCTAAAAACCAGTGTGCGGTGACTGTTGTCAGTACGAATAAACGGGTTATCCCTTCTGCTAAAGTCCGAGACTTTATGGCTTCTAGTATGCGTTCACCACGGTTTCCACCGCGATATTCTCTGTGTGTTGCCACGCAGGCGAGCTCGGCACAATTATCCTTTGGATAAAAATTGAGTGCGGCACAACCAATGATCATTCCGTCTCTTTCTATCACAATAAATTGTTCAATTTCTCGTTCTATTCTTTCACGAGAGCGCTTCACCAAAATACCGCTTTCTTCTAACGGCTTAATTAATTTTAAAATACCACCAACATCGTCAATGGTTGCACTGCGCAATTGTTCGTAATCATGCTGAGAAATAAGCGAACCAGCGCCATCTCGGGTAAACAACTCTTGCAACAATGCCCCATCTTGCTGATAACTCACGCAGTGTGCTCTAGGAATACCGGCACTCACGGTTTCGGATAGCGCATAACTGACGGTTTTTTCTATTTCTAATTCGTTGTTGTGTACAAGGGAATTAAATATAGGGATTTCTACATTACGCAGCAATTTCCCATCGTTTTTTAAAACGCCTACGTGTTCAGAAAAGGCGATGAATTTGTCGGCATCAAGAGCGATGGCTGCTTGTGCGGCTACATCTTCATGGCTTAAATTAAACACTTCGCCTGTTGGCGAATATCCAATAGGTGACAGCAGAACTATAGAGCCGTCATTTAAATGATCGTGTACAGCGTCAGTGTCAATGCGTCTGACTACACCGGTATTTTCAAAATCAACCCCTTGCTTAACTCCCATAGGCTGAGCAACCACGTGGTTGCCACCCACAACGCGAATTTGTGCGCCGTGCATAGGGGAGTTAGGCAAGCCCATGGTTAGCAGAGCTTCAATTTGTGCTCTTACTGAACCTGCAGCATCTTTTACCGCTTCTAATGTGGGCTTATCAGTAACACGTACGCCATCAATAAACCGAGACACCATATTGCGTAACGCAACACGTTCATCAATTTGTGGACGGGCGCCATGTACCAACACCAGGCGAACACCCAAAGAGCTTAACAGTGCAATATCGTGAATGATATTGGCAAAGTTATTATGGTCAAAGGCTTCACCACCAAACATTAATACAAAGGTTTTCCCTCTGTGGGCATTAATGTAAGGCGCTGAGCTGCGAAATAACCGTACACTTTGTGATTGTGAAAAATCAGGCATTGCCATGGTGTTACTGAGTCCTTTATTTAGCTTGGGCTTTTAGTGCCGCGTCTAACGCTTGGTTAACCGTTTCTTGCGATGTACCGCCTAACGCGTTGCGTTTACTGATACCGTAGTTGATGTCTAATACAGCATATACATCGTCACCGATATTACTGTTAACAGACTGCATATCAGCAAGAGGCAATGCTTCAAGTGCGCAAGATTTCTCAATGGCTAACATCACGAGCTGGCCCGTTATGTCATGAGCGGTTCTAAATGGAATGCCTTTTTCTACTAAGTAATCCGCTAGCTCAGTTGCGTTAGAATAACCTTGTTGGGCAGCTTCTTTACAGCGTTCCGTATTGAGTTTAGCGCTATCTAAAACGTCAGCGGCAATACGTAAACATATATGCCATTGAGTCACTGCGTCCATTACCCCTTCTTTGTCTTCTTGCATGTCTTTGTTATACGCAAGAGGAAGGCCTTTAAGGGTAACTAACATACCTTGCAGGTGGCCGAATACACGACCACATTTGCCTCGCATTAGCTCTAGTGCATCGGGGTTTTTTTTCTGCGGCATAAGCGAAGAACCCGAGGTCACTGTATCGCCTAGCTGCATAAACCCAGCTTCACCTGTGTTATAGAAAATTAAATCTTCTGCCATGCGAGACATGTGCATCATGCTGGTACTGGCACAATACAAAAGGTCCAGTACGAAATCTCGGTCTGAAACCGCGTCTAAACTGTTCAAGCAAGGTCCGTCAAAGCCTAAATCTGATGCAATTTGATGGCGATCTACAGGGTAGGTGGTACCGGCTAGAGCGCCACTGCCTAAAGGACATTGGTTTAAACGTTTTATAGCATCGGTTAAGCGAGAAATATCGCGATTAAACATTTCAACATAGGCTAAGCACCAATGGGGCCATAAAACAGGCTGAGCCCGCTGCAAATGGGTATAACCCGGTAAAATCGCCTGTTGATATTTGCTTGCGCAGTTCAATAAGCTTTTTGTTAAATGGTTTAAGTCTTCTAGCAACTCTTCAGCATGACGACGGCACCACAATCTAAAGTCTGTGGCAACTTGATCGTTTCTGCTGCGACCTGTGTGGAGTTTTCGTCCGATATCACCTAGTTTTTCGGTGAGAAGAGCCTCTACTACAGAATGAATATCTTCTTCGTCTACGGTTGATACGTCTAACTGACCGTTTTCGACTTGTGCGATCATATCAGTCAACGTGTCTTCCAACTGCTTTTGTTCATCAGCGGTAAGCACATTCACTGATAACAATGCACGGGACCAAACGATAGATCCGGTCATGTCATCGACTGCCATGACGTTGTCAAACGGTAAAGAATCATTTACTTGGCGAAAAAGGCCACTGCTGCCTTGGCTAAAACGTCCACCCCACAAAGCCATTACTTAGACTCCTCGCCTTTCATTGCCGCAATACGGCTAGACAAGCTGAACAAACGGATAAAGCCTTCAGCGTGTTTTTGGTCGTATACGTCGTCTGCTCCAAATGTAGCAAAATCTTCTGAATACAAGCTATTTGGTGATTGACGTTGAACAACGGTAGCATTGCCTTTGTATAGTTTAATCACTATATCACCAGTGATACCTGCACTTAGCGATTCAGCACCGGCTAACAAAGCTTGGCTTAGTTGAGTAAACCAACGGCCGTCATACATTACATGAGAGAACTCTAAACCTAATTGTTCACGGTATTTCAGTGCCGCTTTATCAAGTACTAGTGCTTCTAGTGCTTTGTAGGCTTTCATAATAACTGTGCCGCCCGGTGTTTCGTAACAACCACGGCTTTTCATTCCTACTAAACGGTTTTCAACAATATCGATACGGCCAACACCGTGGGCTGCAGCGATGGTGTTTAGTTCTACTAATGCTTGATAGGGAGATAAGGCTTTACCGTTTACTGAAACTAGCTCGCCTTTATCAAATGACACACTCACGAGTTCAGAGGCATCAGGTGCTTGCTCTGGTGATACCGTCATTGTCCAGATTTGGTCAGTAGGTGCTTGCCACGGATCTTCTAGCTCGCCACCTTCGTGAGAAATATGCCATGCGTTTGCATCACGGCTATAAATTTTAGTCGCTGAAGCGGTTGTTGGGATGTCACGTTCTGCTAAATAAGCCAGTAAGTCTTCTCGTGAAACCATATCCCATTCACGCCAAGGTGCAATAACCGTAAGCTCAGGAGCAAGGGCTGCAAAAGTACCTTCAAAACGCACTTGATCGTTACCTTTACCAGTACAACCGTGGCAGAGTGCATCAGCACCTACTTTACGTGCTATTTCTACTTGTGCTTTGGCAATAACAGGGCGAGCCATAGACGTACCCAATAAATACTCACCTTCGTATACCGCACCAGTTTTAATGGTTGGATAGATGTATTCTTTTACGAATTCTTCTTTTAAGTCAACAATGTGGCACTCAGATGCACCTGATGCGATTGCTTTTTCGTGAAGACCTTCTAATTCTTCATCACCTTGACCAACGTCAGCGGCAAAAGCAACAACTTCACAGTTATAGTTTTCTTTTAACCACGGCACGATCGCCGAGGTGTCTAGTCCGCCAGAATAGGCTAGAACAACTTTTTTAATATCAGACATAAACTTTCCTTTAAGCGAATAATGTAGTGAGTACAGCGTTTTGAGCGTGCATGCGATTTTCGGCTTGAAGCATAAGTAAAGACTTCTCGCCGTCAATCAACTCACTGGTAATTTCTAAATCTCTATGGGCGGGTTGGCAATGCATAACATGGCTCGCCCCGGTTAACTTCATCATGGCTGAATTGACTTGGTAGGGCATAAAACGCGCCTTAATTTTTTCAAGAGGGGTGTCGTCACCCATTGATAACCAAGTATCAGCATAGATAATATCTGCGCCCTTTGCGGCGTCGACATCGTTACTTGTTGTAATTGTTGTTTGGGTTTGTTCAGCTAATGAACGAGCATGAGCTAGAATATCCTCATCCACTTCGTGACCCTCAGGTGTTACCACGACTTGATGGCAACCCAATAGTGCGCCTAATAGAAGAAGGGAATGAGTCACATTGTTACCGTCGCCTACGTATGCGAGGGTTTTCCCTTTTACGGTGCCAAAAGTTTCATACATCGACAGGTAATCAGCAATCGCCTGGCACGGGTGGTATTTGTCGCAAAGCGCATTAACCACAGGTACAGAGGCATTTTCCACAAAGGTTTCTAACGTAGTGTGGGAAAATACACGGGCTACAATACCGTCGGCCCAGCAACTCATATTGGCAGCCATATCTACAGCGTCTTCACGCCCACTTAATTTACTTGATGCAGTATCAACATAAATAAAATGACCACCTAGTTTTTGCACACCGATATCAAAACTGAGACGTGTGCGCAGTGATGGCTTTTCAAAATAACCAATGATATTTTTACCACGTAAAACGTCAGTGTAATCTTGGGGCTGCTGCTTTACTTTTAATGCAAGCTCCAGCAATGATTGCGCCTGTTCAGGCGTCCAATTTGAAAATGTAAGCAAGCTGTTCATATTAAAGGTCCTTTATGAGCATGAACTTGCGTACCAAGCCGCCCATTGATAATGTCATTTATATTGTCTTTCCAACCCGCGATTGTAACGCTTCTATTGGTTTTTTGCGCTGTGTCCATAGCCGATTCAACTTTTACTTTCATTCCTTCAACGATAACTTTTGCATTAATTAGCTCTTGCATATCGTTGGGCGAAATAGTGGCTATGCGCTCTTTGTTTTCGTTTAGCACCGACGATACATCCGATAACAAAACTAGCGGGCATACCATGGCTACAGCTAGCGCTGACGCTGCGTGGTCGGCATTGATATTCAATAGTTGCCCTTTACTGTCAGAGCCAATGGAAGAAACAATAGGAAGCCAATTATTTTCAACGAGCTCAGATACAAGTTTAGGATTTACTGTGGTCGGAGCGCCAACGCACCCAAGGGATTCACTTACTCGCTCACAGTGCATTAAATTGCCATCTAAAATACTAATTCCCACGGCTTTGCACGATTTAGCCTGAGCCATAGCAACAAGTTGTTTATTGACTGAACCCGCTAAAACACCTGCAACTACAGGCATATGTGCATCGGGAGTGATACGCATGCCTAAGTGTTTCTGTGAAGTAAAGCCAAGGTCTTTTAACATGGCTTGTACTTGTGCGCCGCCACCATGTACAACTATGGGATTTACACCTTTTAGTAAACTAAGCTGGGTAAAAAATTGAGACGCAGCTGATTCTGACTCTAGTAACGCGCCACCTACTTTTATAATAATCGGTTTTGTCATGCAACACCGCCAACGAGACCGGTTTGGTCAGGCCAACCATGACTTAAATTAACGCACTGAATTGCTTGTGTAGCAGCGCCTTTTAACACGTTGTCGATTGCGCTAGACACAATGATATAACCTTTTGATGTATCAATATGCCAATGTAAATCGCAAAACGGTGTATTTACCACGTCGTCCAATTTAGGGTTAGTGGCTTGTAATCTAACAATGGGATTATTTTGATAATACTGAGTAAATATCTCATTTACCTGCTCGGCTGTTACATCCGGTGATAATTTTGCAGTAATCGTAGCCAAAATACCCCGTTTGAAGTTACCTAAGTGAGGCGTAAAAATTACATCTTGACCCAAGTGTTGAGATATTTCTGGCGTGTGCCTGTGTGAAAACACACCATAAGCTTGCAAGCTAACTTCACAAAAGCTATTGCTAAGCGCTGCTTTTCTTCCTGCTCCACTAACACCGGACACTGCGTTAATAATAGGAGGAATAGTACTGTCGAGTACTCCGGCTTTTTTTAGAGGTAATAAGCCGCACAATGAAGCTGTCGGGTAGCATCCCGGAACAGCAACTAACTTTGCATTAGCAATAGCATCAGTATTGTGTTCCGCTAAGCCATATATAGCCTTGTCTAGCCATTGTGTGTGTTGGTGTTTGAAACCGTAAAAGTTTTCGTAATCTTCGCTACTTGCTAGACGAAACGCGCCCGACAAATCAAAAACTCTGGCCTTGCCATTGAGAAGATGAGGGGTCCAGTCGTGGCTTGCTTCGTGAGGCGTCGCAAGCAGAATAACGTCGTTTTCATTGGCGATATCGGCTAGCATCGATTCATCAGCCGCAATTAAGGTATGGGACGACAAATGAGACAAGCTAGGATGCAATGATGCGATAGTTTTCCCTGCATCGTTACTGTTTGTAGATACATAAAGATTATTCAGCTCTAAAAAAGGGTGCTGAATGACTTTTTCTACGAGTGCTGCGCCTGTGTATCCACTGGCACCAAATATTGCTGTTTTAACCATGAAAAACTATTTATGCTATAGGCAATTAAAAATAAGCAGACGAGTTTAACCTTATAGAATATTTATGCAATAAAAATGTATAAATATTTTCAATGGGAGGTGGTTTTATTAAAACACTAGCATTAGTTGCCCACGATCATAAAAAAGAAGCGTTAATTGACTGGGCTAACCAACATAAAGATATGTTGTTAAAACACAATATCATAGCCACCGGAACTACGGGTAAACGGCTTCAAGACGAAGTAGGGCTTACGGTAACTCGGTTAAAGAGTGGACCTTTAGGTGGCGACCAGCAAATTGGCGCACTTATCGCTGAGGAAAAGCTATCAGCTTTGTTTTTCTTTTGGGATCCTCTAAGTGCTCAACCACATGATCCTGATGTAAAAGCGCTTTTGCGTCTTTGTTCTGTATACGATACACCCGTCGCTTGCTCTCGGGCGACAGCAAATTTAATTGTGACTTCACCCTTATTTTTGGCAGATTAATGATTTTTCATTCACTTTTATTAGAATTTAATTCAAAGGACTTTATTTAATGGCAGAACGTAACCCTCTTGTTATCGCGAATTGGAAACTGAATGGCGGTATTGATTTACTTTGTACGTCAGTAGCGGCGTTTATTGGTAAACATTTTGAAACTGACATCGCGATATGCCCGCCTTATATCTATATGCGAGACATGCTGAATTTTCTTCAGCATTCAGAAATTATTGTTGGTAGTCAAAATATCAGTAAATACGCTTCTGGGGCATATACCGGAGAGACTTCAGCAAAAATGGTAAAACAAGCCGGCGGTGGTTTGTGTTTGATTGGTCACTCTGAGCGTCGCCAAATGTTTGGTGAAAGCAATGCGAGTTGCCAGATTAAAGTCAACCAAGCTCTTGAAGTCAATTTAATGCCAATATTGTGTATTGGTGAAAATCTACAGCAAAGAGACGCAGGTGTTACAAAAGATGTCTTATTCAAGCAATTAGAAGAAACCTTGGGCGAAATTGAGTGTTCAGGAGAGCAACTTTGTGTGGCTTATGAACCCGTATGGGCCATTGGCACAGGTAAGGCCGCTAGCCCTGATGATGCGCAGAATATTCATGCTTATATTCGTTGCCAATTGGCATCAATTAAAGGGGAAGATTTTGCTGAAAAAGTGCGTATTTTGTATGGCGGAAGTGTAAACAAAGACAATGCAGCAGATTTGTTGAAAAATAAGGACATTGATGGGTTGCTGGTTGGTGGCGCGAGCTTAGATGCAGAACACTTTATGCAAATCTGTAAAGTAGCCGATGCAAATTAATTAAACTTTGCGTAGTGCACTAGCTCATAAATATAGTGATTGAGCCCTGAGCGTGTTGAACTTTGCTGTGAGAATACACAAACAAGTTCAATACGCCCTAGCTCAAATGTTCTAACTGTGTTTTTTGTTCTTTGGTTTCTTTTTCTGCATTCCACGTTTAATTTTTAGTTGCTGCTGCTCATCCAGTGCTAAGTAAATTTGATGCATATTTGTTGCAAATGCGGTGGCGTTAGTTTTCATTTGCGTTGCGTTAGTATTGAATTGCGTTAACCAGGCTTCGGCATCAAATGTTTCTTGATTTAGTAAGTTCTTTTCGAACTCTTTAAACGTCTTACGTTGCTCTCGAGCGACTTGATGAAGGGCGTCGAGTTCAGCTAGCTCAGTTTGTATTGAGTCTAATTGTGCCTCAGTCAGCGCTAACCGTTTCGTAAGTTTTTGCTCTAAAGAAGACTTTTCAGAGCGAGAGCTTCGTTTTTCCAGTTGTTTTTCTTCTAGCTGTTGTTTTTGCTCATCAGTGAGAATGGCAAGCACAGCATGCTTTCTTTTAGCAGAAGCGAGCCCCTGATGCTTTTTAACTGCAATATTTGCCTCAACAGCCAGAACTAATTGTTGTTCATCTAACTCAGAAGTGAAGGCAATGGGAGCAAAGTACTTGAATGGGCTGCCTTTACGTTTATGCTTCATTGGTGAGCGACCAATATCGTTAATCTGTGATTCTTGTTCGGCGCTCAACGATAGACTTTGTAGAGGGTTAGCATGGCTGCGCTTTTGATGTTCCTTTGCAAATGCGGTTTGAGAAACCAAAAGTGTATAGCTAATACATGCTGTAAGTAAGATTGGCTTAATGGATAACGACATAACAATGGTACCTTTTATTTTGAGTTCAAATAAATAGTACACAATGCAGTGCAAAGGAGTGTGTGTAACACGTAAAGTTTATGTAAAGTGATCTTGTTACTGCATTAGTCTTAGTTATGATTCGATGTGTCGAATATGTAGAGGTAAAAAAATGGCTAAAGCGACAATATTAATTATTGATGATGACGCTGAACTGACGTCCATGTTAGAAGAATATCTATCTTCAATGGATTTTGATGTGGTAGTCACTTCGGATGGGGAGGAGGGGTTAGCCCATGCGTTGTCAGATCACTCTTTTGATATGATCTTACTCGATGTAATGATGCCTAAAAAAGATGGTTTTGAAGTCTTAAAATCACTCCGAGAAACCAAAGTTACCCCTGTCATTATGCTAACGGCGAGAGGCGATGATTATGACCGTGTTCTAGGTTTAGAATTTGGCGCGGATGATTATTTACCTAAACCTTTTAACCACAGAGAGCTGATTGCTAGAATTAATGCAATTATACGTCGTAGAACTCAATATGATGATAAAGCAGCAAATTCAGAAATAACGGCAGGGGAGATTACTATTAATGTGGCTTCTCACAGTGCACATTATTGCAGCGAACAACTTAACCTTACTGGAACCGAGTTTGCGACGTTAAAATTACTTGCTCAGAACCATGGAACATTAGTGAGTAAGAATCAAATCAGCGAAGATGTGCTAGGTAAAAAATTAATGGAATACGATCGAAGCATTGATATGCATGTTAGTAACATTAGGAAAAAAATGTCTACCATCAACGAAGAAAACAAAATAAAAACAGTACGAGGCGCTGGGTATATTTTATTATGCGACTAACAGCTAAACTCGCTTCAAGTGTTGGATTTCGTTTACTAGCAGGGTTTTGGGTAACAATTGCTCTGGCTCTATTATGCGTATGGTTAATTAGTCGTTGGTCCATACTGGAACTAGGGATTGCCAATGCAGAACAGGACAATATTGACCGTTTATCTCGAGTAGTGAAACGAGTAGAAAGAGAATACGCTCAGCATATGCCATTGGCAAGGTTAGTTCGTCCTATAGGAGGGCGAGGCGATGCGTCAGCTGTTTTAGTGGATATTGAAAAAGACAAAGTGATAGGCAGAAGAGGGCCTTTTCGCGAGCGTATTCAAAGAGACGTTTCACTTTTGTCAGGTCAGTCTCTCCCTCAAGTACTTAAACGACGGCAGTACACTATTATTGGACCACAGCGAGTCCAGCTAGGTAGCGATAATTACCTTTTATTTATTTTGGAAAATACACCAAATCGGCGTAATTCGAATTTTATGATTGCGGCGCTATTGTTAGCATTGTTTGGATTGTCACTGGTTTTTAGTGTTATTTTTACCAAGTCGTTATTGCGCCCTATTCGTGCTCTAAGGCATACCGCCCTAGAGCTAACGAATGGGCAGTGGGATGCGAGAGTTGATGAAAAAGTCATTCAAAGTGATGAATTAGGCGAGTTGGCCAATACATTTAATTCTATGGCTAAAAAGATTGAAGATAATTGGCATTCACAAAGAAGATTATTAGCCGATGTTTCTCATGAGCTTAGGTCTCCGTTAGCGAGATTGAATATGGCAGTGGCCTTAGCTGAAAATGCTACGAAAGAATCTACTTCTGCCCAGCAGTCTTTACAAAGAATTGAAAAAGAAACCCAAAAAATGGATTACCTTATTCGGGATGTCCTTACTTTATCGAGGACAGAAGCCGGTATGGCTGCAAAAACTAAGATAAGTGTAGAAGCGTTACTCGATGAAGTTATTCAAAATGGAAAGTTTGAAGCCAGTCAAACTGGCGTCGAGCTTAAGGTCGCAGGTTTGCCTACAATGGATGTTTTGGTACAAGTTGATGCGATGGAAAGTGCGATTGAGAATATACTAAGAAATGCTATTCGATATGCTTATGCCCACGTTGAATTCAGTGTTATTCATAGTTCATCGAGCTTGAAATTCATAATATCTGACGATGGCCCGGGTTTGCCAGAAAGTGATTTAACCGCGATTTTTGCTCCGTTTTTCCGCGCTGATAGTGCTAGAAATAGTGAAACTGGTGGTATAGGTTTAGGGCTAGCTATAGCAAAAGCCGCAGTGAGTATTCACGACGGGCAAATTGAAGCAAAAAACAACCCTGAAAAAGGGTTGCAAGTGGTGGTGACGATACCGGTATTATCGCTGTGATAAATACGAAGCAATCATGGAAAGTGAGCGGTGAAAATGAAGGTGTTCACTCTCTTGATAGTGAAGCCCAAAGTTTTTGGGCTAGTTCTGTTAATATGGGCGTTTTTTCTGGTGTAGGCGGCGTACCGATTGCCTACGCGTGGACTATTCCAGCCAATGCTCATAGCGCAATAGTATTGTTGAATGGCAGAGTTGAAACCTTTTTAAAATACAAAGATGTTATCTTTGATTTGTTTAATAATGGATTTGCCGTATTTACTTTAGATCACCGAGGCCAAGGGCTTTCTGGAAGAATGACCGCAGATACACAACAAGGATATGTTGAACACTTCGATGATTACGTTGATGATGCGCTTTGCTTTATACAAGAACATGTCATCAAGTATTGGCACAAACCATTATCCTTGATGTGTCATTCTATGGGTGGAGCCATTGGTACTTTGGCATTATTGAGGGAACCGCATTTATTTCAGTCTGCTGTTCTGTGTTCACCCATGTTTGGCATTCGCCCTGCGTTACCGAACACTTTGGCAAATATATTGATACGTGCTGGGCTGAAAAAAAGCCAGCTGAAAAACAAATCCAGTGATTATTTTTTCGGTCAAGGTCGCTATAGAGTTCACCCATTTAAGCTCAATGTGCTGACCCACAGTAAAGTACGATATCAGTCAATCTTAAGTTTATATGCTGAACAAAAGCACTTACGCTTAGGTGGCGTTACATCACAATGGTTAGCTGCGGCGTATCAGGCAATGGATACCATTGAGAACAATGCTGAACGTATCACCTGTCCCATGTTAGTATTAAGCTCTGGAGACGATAAGGTGATAGACAATAAACGTCAACATCGCGTAGTTCATCAATTTCAAAATGCAGAGTATGTGGTCGTTGATGGTGCTTATCATGAATTACTATGCGAGTCAGACTCCTATCGGCAATATACCTTGCTTAAGAGTATGCAATTTTTTACAGAGTCATTTTCATAAATGTTAGATATCGTATTGTATGAACCTGAAATTCCACCGAATACAGGTAATATTATTCGCCTCTGCGCGAATACGGGCTTTCACCTTCACTTGATTGAACCTTTAGGGTTTGAATGGGACGATAAACGTGTGCGCCGTGCCGGTTTGGATTATCATGAGTTTGCAAATGTGGTGCGCCATAAGTGTCTCGAGGACTATGTTCAACACTATTTAAAAGGCACGTTATACGCCTGTGAAACAACGGGGACCTTAGCGCATTCTGATGCACAATACCAAGAAGGTGATGCGATTCTATTTGGGCCTGAAACTAGAGGGTTACCGCAATCACTAACTGATAGTATGGCCACAGACCATCAAGTTCGAATTCCTATGTTAGCTGGAAGTCGAAGCATGAATTTATCGAATGCAGTATCTGTATGTGTTTATGAAGCGTGGAGACAACTAGGTTACCCTTCGGGAACCTAGTAGATTGGTGTTATTCGCTTTTCATGTCTCTACCTAAAAGAGCCAGTGCAGCTTCTTTTGGCGGTTTATCTTGATAAAGAACAGAATATATTTGGTCGCAAATCGGCATTTCTATTCCGTAGCGTTCGGATAGTGTTTTTACTTGTTGTGTATTGCGATAACCTTCCACTACTTGGCCAATTTCTTCAATGGCTTGTTCAACGTTATTACCTTTGCCTAGAGCTAAACCAAAACGTCTATTCCTAGATTGGTTATCAGTACAGGTTAATACCAAGTCGCCTAAGCCCGCCATACCCATAAAGGTTTCAGCTTGCGCACCTAGAGCACTTCCTAAACGTACCATCTCTGCTAGGCCACGGGTTATTAACGCTGTACGAGCATTTGCACCAAAGCCTAAGCCATCAGCTAAGCCTGCGCCAATGGCAATAACATTTTTAACAGCGCCGCCGAGTTGAACGCCTTTGATATCCGCGTTCTTATATACCCGAAACGTCTGTTTACAGTGTAATTTTTTAGCAAGGCTATCAATGAGCTCTTGATTGTCTGAAGACAGGGAAATCGCAGTCGGTAATCCTGCGGCCATTTCTTTTGCGAACGTCGGCCCTGATAATACCGCTAACGGGTAAGCTGTGCCTAAGACATCTTGTGCGACTTCTTCAAGTAATCGGCTGGTTCCCGGCTCTAGCCCCTTGGACGCCCAAGTAATGGTATGTTGAGGGGTAAGAAATGGGCTGATTTGTTCCAACATTGTTTTGAAGCTATGGCTAGGTACAACAATCAAAATGTCATTGGCTTTTGAGACGGCTTCTTGTAAATCACAAACCGGTATTAACGATTCAGGAAATTTGAATCCGGGTAAGTATTTACTATTTTCTCGTTCATCTTGAAGTGATTTTACATGTGAATCTGAGCGCCCCCACAAGAACGTAGGGACCTCATTTCGCGATAAACAAAATGCTAATGCGGTGCCGTAGGAACCTGCTCCTAAAACTGCAACCGATCTTTGAATATCGCGATTACTCATGGCTAAACCTTATGCGTCTAGCTTAGGGGCAGCTTCTTTTTGAGCTTCAGCTTGTTGTTTACGTTTTTGTACATAAGCTGCAAAAATCGCATCGAAATTAACCGGTGCTAAGTTTAAAGGAGGGAAAGTGCCTTTATTTACCAAATTAGCGATAGTTTCACGAGCATAAGGAAACAGTACATTAGGGCAGTATGAACCTATCATGTGTGCAATGTTTGCCTCTGGCATCTGGCCAATAGCAAAGATACCCGCTTGCTGAACTTCACATAAGAAGGCAGTTTCGCCTTCAACTGTCGCAGTTGCAGTAATGGCTAAAACAACTTCAAATACGTTTTCATCGAGTTTGTTTGAACGGGTGTCTAAATCAAGCTTTACATCAGGCTTCCATTCTTTAGAAAAGATTTTCGGAGAATTTGGAGTTTCAAATGAAATATCTTTTGTATAAATACGCTGGATTTGAAATTGTTGTTGTACTGCACCTTCAGGTGCTGCTTTTTGCTCTTCAGCCATTACTGTTTTCCTTTTTTCTTGCTCTTAACCGTTAAGAAGAGCGTCTAATTTATCTTTTTGTTCTAGTGCGAACATATCGTCGCAGCCACCAATGTGCTTATCGTTGATGAAAATTTGAGGAACGGTTGAACCGCCATTTGCTCGCTTAATCATCTTGTCTCTAAGTTCTGGCTGCTTGTCGATTGGGTACTCAATGTACTCAACGCCTTTATCTGCTAACAACGCTTTTGCTCTCATGCAATATGGGCAATAACCTTTGCTGTAAATTTCTACTTTACTCATAATAATCCTATTTACTGACAGGAAGACCAGCAGCTTCCCAAGTGCTCATGCCACCTTGTAAAATACTGGTCTTTTCAAACCCTTGCTGTATAAGCTCATTCGCAGTGCTTTTAGATAGATTGCCTAATGCACATACTAGAATAATGGGTTTATCTTTAAATTTTTCAAGCGATCCAAATTGTTTGTTTTTAATCACTTCCGGTTTTAAGTGCTTAGCACCTAATATATGACCTGTGTTGTACGCTTTTACTTCGCGCATGTCCAAAATAACAGCATCTTCGTTATTCATGAGTAAGGTTGCTTCATGGGTACTTAGTGCTTTTACCGGTGACATAGCTGCGGTGACATAGCTGTATGCTATTAGCAGGAAGATGACGATCCAAGCAGCAGATAGAAGTAAATGGTTACTTATAAATTCCATAAATTGTTGCATTTCATATCTCTCACTGAAACCTAAAACAGCGCAGAGTATAGCGATTTTGATGATGAAAACCAGTGGTATTGATGTCTTGCTTTGTTACACTGAGGTTCATTGACAACAGATTCTATATTCAAGGCTGACTCTATTTTGAAATTTGTGTTGCTAACACTTTTGATTTTCAGTTCTATTTTTTGTGTTCAAGCGCAAACCAGCGACGCATCACAGTCTGAAAAACTAAAAGCATTACAAAATGAATTGGCTGAGCGTCAAAGAAAACTTCAATCTAATTTAACGTCTGCTGAAGAACTCAAAGCGATTTTAAAACGGTCTGAGTTAGCCATTGCTGCCACAGCTAAGGCGTTGAACAATACCCAAAATGAATTGAGTCACAACAGTAAAGAACAAGCTTCACTAAAGGTACAAGCTGAGAATTTAAAGGAAAGAGTGGCACAACAGCAAAGCCAACTTGCTGCCCAAGTGAGAAGTGCCTATATGGCGGGTAATTATGACTATGCCAAAATGGTTTTAAACCAAGATGATGCGCTTCGATTCGAACGAGTCCTTACCTATTACCAGTATTTTAATAAAGCCAGACAAAGCGCAATTTCTCAATTTCGAAGCGATATTCAACAATTAGAATCTATTAATAAGAGATTAGAAGAAGCTGCTGTAAAGCTTAAGGCGTTATTGAAAGCACAAACGTCGCAAACAGAAGAGTTAAAAGCGCGAAAGGAAGATAGACAAATTACGTTAGCAAAACTTAACTCTGCCATTTCATCTCAGTCTGACGAAATAGCAGTATTACTACAAAATGAAGAAGCGTTAATCAAAGCGATAAATGAAGCCGAGGAAGCTCGTCAGCGGGCTCGTGAAAACGACCTGTCTCTCAACGGCCTATCAAAATTCAAAGGCACTTTACTTGTACCTGCTAAAGGTCGAGTTCAAAAGCTCTATGGCAAGCGAAGACAAGGACAAGTTAGGTGGAAGGGCATTATTATTGAAGGTGCTGAAGGTGGGGCTGTGAATGCAATTCATCAAGGTCGCGTGCTCTATGCGGATTGGCTCAAAGGGTTTGGCTTGGTGATAATTATTGATCATGGCGAAGGTTATATGAGCGTATATGGGCACAATCAAGCATTGCTCAAGAAAGCCGGTGATACAGTGCGCTCAGGTGAAGCAATGGCGTTATTGGGTCAAAGCGGAGGTCAAGCTTATCCCAATTTATATTTTGAAATTAGACACAAAGGCAAAGCGTTAAATCCAATGCAATGGGTCGACTTTTAGTTTCACTAAAATGTGAAATTTGTTAAGATTTTTATCATGGGCACGATGGTGTGATTCACGTGTTCTGTTCATTTTGAAGTTATCTAATAAACAGTAATAAAGGTGTTTTGTTGAGCCCAGTTAGGTTGTTCTTTTTCTTGTTTATTTTATGTGGAACAACTCTGTTCGCCAGTGAACGTTCTGCTAGTTCTGATGCTAACCTTGGCAAGGTTATTATCGTATTAGATGATATTGGCTATAATCTTAGTGAAGTCGATGCACTATCACTACCCGTGGAAGTTGCATTTTCTGTATTGCCCCAAACACCCCACGGAAAATTGTTTGCCAAATTAGCCCATGAACAAGGGCGAGATGTGATGTTGCATTTACCTATGTCGTCTAATCGCAATGCAAATCAAGGCCCTGGGGGCCTCACTGTGAATATGTACAAAGAGGATATCGAGCGCAAAGTTTCCGACGCGCTGGTCAATATTCCCTATGTTATTGGTGTGAATAATCATATGGGTAGCTACCTTACTGCGCAGTCGGATACCATGTCAGATTTAATGCACGCATTAAAACAACGCTCACTCTTTTTTTTAGACAGCCGGACTAGCGCTAGTTCTATTGCGTATGAAACGGCAAAAGAAGTAGGGATACCGACAGATAAAAGGCATGTATTCTTAGATCATCAACAATCCGTCGAGTTTTATGAGAAGCAATTAGCGCGGTTGATAAGAATTGCGAAAAAGCACGGACGCGCTATTGGCATCGCTCATCCTTACCCAAGTTCAGTAGCCTATTTGGCTGAAGCATTAAAAAACATTGAAGATGAAGGGGTTATGCTTTACTCCGTCAGTGATTACTTTTCTTCATTACCCACGAATGAGAAAAGCCTTGCCTTAGACCTAGAAGTGGCGACTGCGCCTGAGTAACAATTAATCAATATAATGCTGTCAAACATTACAGTAATGTTATATTATCTCGCCCCAAATTTTTACACGTAGTAATGTATGCACGAAGCAAAGGCACAATCTAACTTCCTTGACCGCTGTGGTATTTGGATTTCCACTTTGTGTGCAATCCATTGCTTATCCTTACCCGTGTTAATACCCTTACTTCCTCTTGTGGCCAGTTCTTTTTTTGCAGAAGTCTGGTTTGAACGACTTATTTTGGTTAGTTCAATGAGCATGGGGGCGATAGCTATGGCAATAGGCCTTTTACGTCATCACGGTAGTGCTATTCCTTTAATTTTGCTGTGTTTAGGCGGTGTAATCTATTGGTATAAAGATATCTTTGGCCCCATGGGTGAGCCCTTTACTATTTTCGTCGGTGCCATGTTGCTGATTAGTGGGCACACTCGTAACATCAAGCTGATGCGCCAGTGTAGAGGGTGTGAAACTAGCGAAAATGACTCAAAGTTAGTAAAAAAAACTGAATCAACGAATACGGCTTGCTCTTAAAGGGTAATTGGTAAAGATACCGTCTACCCCCATTTTTTTACATTCGGCAATATCATCGATGTGATTTACAGTATAAACCAACACCTTCTTATTGTTTCTGTGGGCAGCTAGCACCATTTCTTTATCTAATACATCTAGTGCAACATTTAATGTCGAGGCGGGTATTGATTGGATGTAGCTATCTAAATTTTGCGGGTAATGAGCAATTAAATAAGCCAAGGGGAGCGTTGGAAATTGCTGAGAGATTTGGTTCAACCAACCATGATGAAAAGATGAAACAAGCAGCTGGCTGATATCGATATTGTGGTTGCTTATTATCTGTTTTAATTGGCTACAAAATAAAACAGAGTCAGTAAGGTATTTTAGTTCAATATTGCAAAGCGTGTTTGCAGGAAGCCAGTTTAACAACGCATCCATTGTAGGTATGCTTTCGTTATTTCCGGCATCTAATACCATTAATTCTTGATGACTGAAGTTGATTAACTTTCCTGTGGCATTGGTTGTTCTGTCTAACCTATGGTCGTGGATTATGTAGCATTGGGTGTCGTGCTGAATGAGATCACACTCTATACCGTCAGCGCCATGTTCTATGGCGAGTTGAAATGCTTGCAACGTATTTTCAGGCGCATCTCCACAGGCACCTCTGTGACCCAATATCAACATGCATGATTACTTACTTGATTTGTGTGTGATTACGGTCTCATAAATTGCAGCCGCAGTCACTAGTAGACCGCCTATTAAAGTCTGAATGCTAGGCGATTCGTGTAATATTAAAATTGAAAGTAACACGCCATAAAAGGGCTGCATTGAGGCAATCAAAGAAAATGTGGCTGCTCTTAGGTGTTGCAAAGAATGGGCGACCAAGGCATGGGGTAGTGCGGTGAAAACGGTACCTAGAATTAGCAAATAAAGCCAATCTATTTGCTTTGCATCGATCAGCTCTACGCTGCCGAAAGGCAGTAAAACTACACAGATTACTGCGGTTTGCCATGTCATGGCTTTCACACCGCTGTAGTGTGAAAAATGTTTTCTGTGAAGTAAATTTCTAAGTGAATACAAAATAGCCGAAGCAACACCTACTGTTACACCAAGTGTGATTTCATTGGTTAGATCTGGCGTTGGAACAATTAAAACGATACCGGTTAATACTGTTATGGCACTTACAACGTCCCGTAGGTGTAAACGTTTTTTTTCAAATAGAGGCTCTAAGAAAACGGTAATAACAGGGAAAGTAAATAGCGCAATAATCCCTACAGAGACACCAGCGTATTGCATTGCAGCAAAATATGTCACCCAATGAGCGGCCATTAAGCTACCTAATAAGAAGGCAAATCCATAGTCTTTGGGCTTATCGAGCATTACTCGTTCTTTTCCGAGTAAGGTAATGAACAACAATATACCAAATGCAAAGAGAGAACGACCCAAGGTGATGTTTAGCGCAGGCAGGGCGATTATTTGAGAAAATAACGCCGTACCCCCTAGCAAGACCATTGTAATATGTAAGCCGATTAGGCTTTTTTTAATGGGATCCATAAATAAGGCTAGTTATTTTCCGCAGTATTTATGGTCGCAAAATGAGTGCCTAAGCGGGTAGGCTGGCCTTCAGTAAGTGCGGCTAAAGTGACAGCATCAGGTTCAAAACACACTACAATTGTTGAACCTAATTTAAAGCGTCCCATTTCATCGCCTTTTTTAAGTGAAACTTGCTCTTCTTTGTCGTAACGCCAGTGAACCACTTGTTTTGTTGCAGGTGGTGTAACTGTTCCTGCCCAGACAGTTTCGATACTCGCAACAATAGTTGCGCCAACGAGTACCATCGCCATTTTACCCACTGGAGTGTCAAATAAGGCCACAACTCGTTCGTTTCGAGCAAATAATCCGGGTACATTTTGGGCGGTAAGCGGATTCACTGAAAAAAGCTCTCCGGGTACATAAATCATATCTGTAACCGTGCCATCGACTGGCATATGAATACGGTGGTAGTCTCTGGGAGATAAATAAATCGTAGCAAACTGACCATTTTTAAATGGCGTTGCTAAATCAGGAAAGCCTCCGAGTAAGGCTGTTAGACTAAACGAATGACCTTTTGCTTGAAATACACTGTCATTATCAATGGGTCCAGCTTGACTCACTGCTCCGTCTACCGCGTGAATAATAGACTGTTCATTGTCGTCTATTGGACGGGCTTCGGGTTTTAATGGGCGAGTAAAAAAAGCGTTGAAAGTGTCGTAGTCTTCGGCGTTTTCATGCACAGCTTCCGTCATGTCGACTTTAAAGGCTTTTATGAAAACTTTAATTAACCCTGTGGTTAATGCACCACATTTAGCACTGGCGAGTAATCCAACTAGCCTAGATAAAGCATGCTTAGGAAGAATGTATTGAAGATTAACCTTGAACCAATTGAGCACCGACCGCCTCCATTATAAAAACACGGATAGTGTACCTTAGAACATGATGTAAATGGCAGAAATTAACGTTTGTCATAGATATGAGGGTTTTTGTTCAGACATGGAAGTGATTATTCTATGGTAGCTGTCGAAGCGCTGTTGGCTAATCTCCCCTTTTTCCACCGCCGCTCGAATAATGCAGCCGGGATCATTTAAATGCTTACAATCGCGGAATTTACACCCGCCGACTAAATCTCTGAATTCCCGAAATCCCCAAGTCACTTTTTCTTCGGGGAGGTGCCACAAGCCAAATTCTCTTACGCCGGGGCTGTCAATTAATTCACCTCCTGAAGGCAGGCTAAGTAATTTTGAAGCAGTGGTTGTATGTTGGCCCAAACCTGAATTGTCTGAAATATCGCCAACGAGTTCATCGGCATTGGGTAATACTTGATTGATTAAACTGGATTTTCCAACACCTGATTGACCAACAAAAATGCTGGTTTGGTTATCAAGTAATTCGGTTAAAGCATTCAAACCTTCTTTGGTTTTACAGCTGGTCATTACCACGTGATAGCCTAAAGACTGATAACTCTCCATTGTTGTTTTAATGCTGTGCTGCTCTTCTTCATTGGCAAGCTCAAACTTATTCACCAATAAAATTGGGGAAATGCCAATGTCTTCACATGCCACTAAATAACGATCAATGATGTGAGGAGAAAACTCAGGTAAGACCGAGCTGACAACGATGATTTGATCGACATTTGCCGCTACGGGTTTTACACCATCGTAAAAATCAGGGCGAGACAATACATTTACTCTGTCGTGAACAAGCTCAATAATGCCTTGTATTTTTGCGTCACTATCATTTTCGCGAGACACCAAAACGCTATCACCGCAGACAACTGAGTCAATGGTTCGGCGAATATGGCAACGCATAAGTCCGTTATCGGTTTCAACATTTGCTTGTTTTCCGAAGCGGCCAACGACCCGCCCTTTGATTGCATCGTCTAAATTCGATGCATCGTTAGATAGGCGTTTTTTTCTGTTTTGAGCAACACGCAACTTTTGTTGCCGTGTAAGTTTGGGTTTTTTAGCCACAATTTGCCATTCTATATGAACTTAGGTGTATCATACGCGTCAACTCTACAACGCGCCAGCAAAGCGAAATGGACATAGGACTTATTCAATGAAAAACGATTTAAACCTTGTGTGGATAGACATGGAAATGACGGGCTTAGATCCAGAAACATGTGTTGTTATGGAAATTGCCACAATTGTTACCGATTCTCAGCTCAATGTGTTGGCAGAAGGCCCTGTCATTGCTATTCATCAGCCCGACGAAATTTTAGATGGAATGGATGAGTGGTGTACTGCAACCCATGGTAAAACGGGTTTAACACAGCGCTGCCGTGACAGCCTTGTTAGTGAAGCCGAAGCCGAAGCTAAGACTATTGAATTTTTACAAGGCTTTGTGGGCAAGGGGAAGTCCCCCTTGTGTGGAAACACCATAGGGCAAGATAGACGTTTCATGGTCAAATACATGCCGGTATTAGAGGAATATTTTCACTATCGCAATATAGATGTAAGCACAATTAAAGAATTGGT
Organism: Alteromonas sp. 5E99-2; assembly: GCF_017368475.1. Classification (GTDB taxonomy): domain Bacteria; phylum Pseudomonadota; class Gammaproteobacteria; order Enterobacterales; family Alteromonadaceae; genus Alteromonas_F. The sequence continues at coordinate 145,471 of NZ_JAFNJE010000002.1, read as the reverse complement.
GAAAAGGTGGCAGCCTTCAGCAGCTGAAGGGTTTAAGAAAAAAGGAGTGCACTTAGCGCTAGATGATATTAGGGAATCTATTGAAGAAATGCGCTTTTATCGCGAAAAAGTGTTCAATATTTAGCCCAGTAGAAAAAAAGTTTAAAATAGGGGTTGCGTGTTGAAATCTTTTCTATACAATGCGCTCCACTCTTCGACGAGGCAGAAACAATTTTGCTTTAACGAACGAATCTTATGCGGGAATAGCTCAGCTGGTAGAGCACAACCTTGCCAAGGTTGGGGTCGCGAGTTCGAATCTCGTTTCCCGCTCCAAATCTCTTAATTTAGCTTTATCAAGCTAAACTATATTCATTTTTAGTTTAATTAGTTTCTATTTGAATGAAATACACTCATAATTTTTAGAAATTGTACCTATAAAAATATTTCCCTAATGTAGTTCTTTCTCTTTTTGAGTGAAAATTCCTAAAAAAGGAAATAAATAGTTTGATTTTAGTTATTTCATCCTAACTTTTACTATATATAGGATAAATATCTCGCTTTTTCTGTTTTACTTGTTTAATTCTACTAATCTGTCCGTTATTATGCGCTCCTATATTAATTTAGTCCTATATTAGGAGAATTACCGTGAAGATGATGTCCGGTGCAGCCATGGTTGTGGAAGCGCTAAAAGACGTAGGTGTTGAGCTTGTTTTTGGGTATCCTGGAGGCGCTGTTCTAGACATTTATGATGCGCTTTTTGCACAAGATAACGTAAAACATGTATTGGTACGCCATGAGCAGGCCGCTGCTCACATGGCTGATGGTTATGCTCGTTCGACGGGGAAAACAGGGACCGTGCTGGTCACCTCTGGCCCGGGTGCTACGAATACGCTAACAGGTATCGCTACTGCTTATATGGACTCTATTCCGATGGTTGTCTTGTCTGGACAAGTACCTTCTTCCTTAATAGGTGAGGACGCTTTCCAAGAAACTGATATGGTGGGTTGTTCTAGACCTATAGTAAAACACAGCTTCTTAGTTAAGCGTGCTGTTGATATTCCTAAAGCCATTGCACAAGCTTACTATATTGCAAACACAGGTCGACCTGGCCCTGTTGTAGTTGACCTGCCTAAAGATTTGGTGAATGTTGCTGATTCTCATCCTTATGTTTTTCCTGATGATGTAACAATGCGCTCGTACCAACCCACACACAAAGGTCACCCTAAGCAAATTAAAAAAGCGCTTGATGCTCTGTTGTCAGCAAAGCAACCGATCCTTTATGTCGGTGGCGGAGCAATAACCGCAAACGCAGAATCAAGTGTTATAGCCCTTGCAGAAAAATTGAACCTACCTGTGACGAATACCCTTATGGGGTTAGGTGTATTTCCAGGCCAACATGAACAATGCGTAGGCATGCTAGGAATGCACGGCACGTTTGAGGCAAATAAAGCCATGCATAACGCCGATTGTATCGTTGCACTGGGCGCAAGGTTTGATGATCGGGTAACTAACAATGTTGCTAAATTTTGTCCTGATGCCACCATTGTGCATGTAGATATTGACCCTGCGTCAATTTCTAAGACAATTAAAGCGCATATTCCAGTGGTAGGTTCTGTTGATAGCGTACTAGAGCAACTTAATGCTGCTATGCCTGAAATAGACGAAGCTGCTCAAAAAGAAAAGCTTGCCGATTGGTGGGTAAAAATTAATGAGTGGAAAGCTAAAGGGTGTTTGAATTACGCTAAAAGCGATGAAATCATCAAACCGCAACAAGTTATTGAATCACTGTATAAGCATACTGACGGCAAAGCTTATGTGAGTTCTGATGTTGGTCAGCACCAGATGTTTGCTGCTTTGTATTACCCTTTCGCCAAGCCGCGTCAATGGATTAATTCTGGTGGTTTAGGAACCATGGGGTTTGGTTTACCTGCCGCTATGGGCGTTCAGTTTGCGCACCCAGAAGCAGTATCTACTGTGGTGACCGGTGACGGCAGTATTCAAATGAACATTCAGGAATTGTCTACCTGTTTACAGTACAACTTGCCAATTAAGATTATTTCTTTGAATAACCGTGCGTTAGGTATGGTACGTCAATGGCAAGATATGATTTACAAAGGAAGACATTCATCTTCTTATATGGAATCAATGCCGGATTTCGTTAAGTTAGCTGAGGCATATGGCCATATTGGTATTCGTGTCGAGCATCCCGATCAACTAGATGAAGCAATGAAAGAGTGCTTCTCTCATAAACATAAACTGGTCTTTATGGATATCGCAGTAGATCAAAATGAACATGTTTACCCCATGCAAATTAAGTTTGGTGCTATGGATGATATACGCTTGAGTAAAACGGAGAGAACATAATGAGACGAATTATTTCTGTTTTAATGGAAAATGCACCAGGTGCTCTTTCTCGTATCGTAGGGTTGTTTTCACAAAGAGCTTACAATGTTGATTCGCTTTGTGTTGCACCAACAGATGACGAAAGTTTATCTCGTTTGACGATTATTACTCATGGCGATGACAAGGCTATTGAGCAAATCACTAAACAAGTGAATAAACTTGTGGACGTGCTTCGTGTGGTTGACCTGACTGAAAATACACATATCGAGCGTGAGTTAATGTTGCTTAAAGTGGCAACCCCTTCTGATGCAATAAGAGCAGAAGTAAAACGCAATGTGGATATTTTCCGAGCACGTATTGTTGATGTGCACGCTGCGAATTATACCGTAGAGGTAACGGGGACATCTGAGAAATTAGATGCGTTTGCTAATACGATGAAACTAAGTGCAGAGATTATTGAGTCGTCAAGAACGGGTGTATGTGGTCTTGCTAGAGGCGAACGAGCACTGAGAGTGTAAGTTTTTAATTAAAACTGTTTTGAAAAAGGCTAGCTAATTTTTATTGCTGGCCTTTTTTATTTGTCTCGAATTTATATCATTATTAACAAAATGCGGTAAACTCATCGCTGTTTTAGTGAATTTAAATACGGGGAACGTCCTATGGGCATCAGTATGCCAAGTCTAATTATTATTCTCGTTATCGTAGTGCTGTTGTTTGGAACAAAGCGCTTGAAGTCTATTGGTACCGATTTAGGCGGAGCACTCAAAGGATTTAAAAAAGCGGTAAGCGACGAAGACGCCACTTTTTCAGAAGACAAAAAGCAAGTCAGTGATGCGTCTTCAGACAGTGTAGAGCAGCCGGAAAAAAAGGCAGTTAAAGAAGACTAGCCCTTATGTTTGATGTAGGTTTTTGGGAAATACTCGTAATTGGCGTTTTAGCTTTGGTTGTACTTGGACCAGAACGTTTGCCGGGTGCATTAAGAAGTACGATAAAAGCGATACGCACTGTTAAAAACACCGCAAATGGCTTTAAAAACGAAGTAGAGCGTCAGTTGCGTGTACATGAACTTCATGAAAACTTAAAGCAAGCCGAAGAAAAAAGCTTAGAAGACCTTTCCCCAGATTTAAAACGCAGTGTCGAAGAACTCAAAGAAGCGGCCGAATCGGTGACCCAACCCTATAAAAAAGAAAATGATGTCTGACTCTCAATCGTTAATTTCTCATTTGATTGATTTACGCAATAGTATGCTAAAAGGTATTGGGTGTATTCTTGTTATTTTTTGTGGCTTAGCTTTTTTTGCTCAAGATTTGTATCAGTGGCTGGCCGAGCCTCTTTTGGCATCACTGCCTGAAAATGCGACCATGATAGCAACTGATGTTGCTTCGCCGTTTTTTGCGCCATTTAAATTAACGTTGGTGGTTTCGTTTTTTGTCGCAATTCCTTATGTGCTTTACCAGGTGTGGAGTTTTGTTGCTCCGGGCCTTTATAAAAATGAGAAAAGACTCATTGCTCCTCTGATGTTTTCGAGTACGTTATTGTTTTATGCAGGTGTCGCATTTGCGTATTTTGTGGTTTTCCCATTAGCTTTTACTTTTTTCGCAAATGTTGCTCCTGAAGGAGTGGTGATGAATACGGATATCAATAGTTATTTGAGTTTCGTATTAAAAATATTTTTTGCATTTGGGCTGTCATTTGAAATTCCAGTAGCGATTATATTGCTTTGCTGGACTGGTGTAACGTCGGCTGAAAGCCTCAGAACTAAAAGGCCCTATGTTATTGTAGGCGCATTCATTATGGGTATGTTGCTTACACCGCCAGATGTGATTTCTCAAATATTACTAGCTATACCCATGTGGATACTGTTTGAAGTGGGGATTGTGATTGGTAGTATGTATGCTAGTCGAAATCAATCATCAGATAATTCAGAACAAAAAATAGGATAATTTAAGTTATGTTACGAATTTCATTGCGTTTAATAATTCAAGCAGCGTTATGCCTTTGCCTTGTTTCCTTTACGTCGCAGGCCAAAACACTTTCTAAAGCAATTGAAGATTGCACTGACGTCGATAACAGCTTAAAGCGTTTAGTCTGCTTTGATAACGTTGCCAAGACATTGAATGGTTATTCTGAGAAAAATCAAGAATTACCAGTAGTGACAGTAAAAGCAGCGCCTTCATCAGTCGCTACTGTGAAAAAAGAAAACACCAAACAAGCGCCTCAAAAACGTACCAAAAATGATGAAGTAGAAAATTTTGGTAAACCAAAGCCTAGCGTAACAAGTTCGTACATTGATGGCGATGCCTTAATAGGCAAAGTCTCCGCAGTTAAAAAACTGGGCAATAAAAAAGTGATTGTAACATTGGATGATGGGCAAGAATGGTTACAAACAAGTTCTGAAAAAGTGGGTCAACCTAAAACAGGCGATACTGTGGTTATTACAAATGGCGCATTAAGCTCGTTTTTCATGAAAGTTGAGGGCAGTAAGCGACGTATCAGGGTAAAGCGGATTAACTAATGCCTTGGTTTGATGCTGGGGTTAATTTACTTGATGCGCGTTTTGATGCTGCTGAGGTAATTCAGAATGCCAAAAACGCGGATGTACAAAAACTGTGTGTGATCACTACGTCTCCAGACGAATGGGATACTGCAGCAAAGTTATATGAAAGCTACCCCGAATCTATCGTTTATACACTAGGCATTCACCCCCACTATGCAAAAGATGTCTCAGACGTCGATCTGAGTCGGCTGGAAACTCTAGTCCATAAGCCTGGTGTTGTTGCGATTGGAGAGTGTGGGTTAGATTTTAATCGAAATTTTTCACCTCCAGAAATACAAATAAAAGTTTTTGAAGCACAATTAGCAATAGCTAAAAAGCAGAATAAGCCGGTCTATTTGCATGAAAGATATGCATTTGAAGAGCAAATTTCGAGTATCAAACAGGTTTTTGACACTGCGAATATTCGCGGCCTTGCCCATTGCTTTACTGGTAGTGCAGAGCAAATGAATACCTATTTAAATTTAGGTTTATACATTGGGATTACAGGTTGGTTATGTGATCCGAAGCGCGGTAATGATTTGAGGGAAAGTATTATTCATTTACCCTTAGACAGATTGATTTTTGAAACAGATTCCCCTTATCTTTTTCCCAAAAATGTGAGGCCGAGAAAACGAATAAATGAGCCTAGCTTACTTCCTAATATTGCTGAAGTATTCGCAGAAATTACCCAGCAAAATATCTCCATGTTGCAACAAATCAGCTACACTAATTGTAATCATGTTTTTGAGATCTAATTAGCTTAATGCAGTTTCCCGTCGTTCGAGAAAAGATACGTCAAAAGTGGATTATATTTGCTGCTGTATTCGTACTTTCTATTTATTTATTATTCACGTTCGCTTTAACTAGCCTTCCTGTTGAATCTTATAATGTCGACTCTGTGTATATTTTACATGGGGAGTCGGAGAGTCTGGGGATTGATGACGTGCGTCAAGTACCAAGTCAGTCTTGGGCTATGGTTGCTACCCCAGTGAACCTAGGTATGAATCAAGGCACTTATTGGTTAAAGTTCCACATCCCCGAGAATTCCAGTGACGACGATGATCGTTTATTTGAGATTACTTACCCGTTATTAGATAAAGTCGACATATGGCTCTATTCATCAGCTGAAAGTGATGTGAGTTTAGATGTGCTTTCGTTTGGAGATAGTTACCCTTTTGACTCTCGTTTGTTTGACTACGAATCCTTTATTGTTGATTTTTCAAAGTACGCAACTTCACCTCGCTTTGGTATTATGCGAGTGCATGCATCCGGAAGCATGAAAGTGCCTATGCGCCTGTGGCAGCCAAAAGAATTCATCGAATTTTCATCTCATCACCATCTGGTTGTAGGGTGTTTGTTTGGCTTTCTTGTAGCTATGGCATTGAGTAATCTCTTTTTCTTTGTCACAACAAATAGTGTTAGTTTTATTTTTTATACTGGACATGTCCTTTGTTTTTCTTTGGTTTGTGCTGCTTTGTTTGGTTTTGGTTACGAATACATTTGGCCAAATCAAGTGTGGCTTCAGGAAAGAGCAATAGGTATCTTTTCAAGTGGAGCTATGCTGTTTGCAATGCTCTTCTCTAACGTTTTGTTAGATCTAAAAAATCACAGTGCACACCTATCTGCTATTGCTAAAGGGATGGGAGCGGCCTTTTTTGTCAATATACTGCTGTCTTTCTTTCTACCTTTAAATTTATTAATGTCTATTTTTTTCTTAGTTTTAGTTTTGTCTGTTTTTTTCATACTTTCTGTTTGTATTTGGTTATCGTGGAAAAAAGTGGTGGTAGCGCGTTATTATTCTATCGCTTGGCTATTGCTTCTTATTAGTGGTGTGGGAGCGATTTTCGAAAATATAGGCATTTTAAATTTACCTGGGGGAATTAGTGGACTCTTATTATTTGGTATTTCAGGTGAAACTTTTTTCTTGGCATTTGTTTTAGCACTTAGTTATCGCAGCCAACGACAAGCATTAGATGAATCACGAAAAATGGCGCTTCGAGTGGGTAAGGAGTCAGCCGATGCCAAAGATAAGCTTATTGCTTTAGAGCAAAAAGCGAAAGATGACCTCGAATACAAGGTACAAGAGCGCACATTAGAGCTGGAAATTACATTGAGAGAGTTATCAGAAGCCAACAGCGAATTAGAGCAGCTGAATACCATTGACCCTCTCACTAGTATTCGCAATAGGCGTTATTTTGATAAGCGTATTGTGGCAGAAGGTAGGCGAAGCCGTCGGGAACAAACAACCTTGTGTTTAGTCATGTTAGATATCGATTTTTTCAAGCGCATAAACGATGAATACGGTCATGATGTGGGTGACGAATGCCTTAAACACGTTTCTACTTTAGCTAAGAGCTTTATAAAGCGGCCCAGTGATGACATTTGCCGTTATGGGGGGGAGGAGTTTGCGTTTATTCTGCCTCAAACTCCTGAAGAAGGAGCGAAAAAATTTGTTAACTCTATTCGAGAGAAAATTGAAGCTACACCCTATAACGATGGCAATACTTGTGTCGCTATGACCATAAGTGCAGGCGTGGCATCAGGTGTTGTAAACCATGAAGATGGTGAAAAAGATATATTGAAATTAGCCGATAGAGCTTTGTATTTAGCGAAAGAAAGTGGCCGTAATCAAATTTGTACTGCGGCCGATTTGGAGAAGTAAATGTACACATCGAGTGATTTTCCGTTTCAGCGACCGAGGAGATTGAGAAAATCTTCCGCAATATTAAATATGGTCACTGAAAATACCCTTTCGCCTTCAGACCTAATTTATCCTATGTTTGTATTACCAGGTCAAAATACATCGGAAAGTATCGATTCTATGCCTGGGGTGTCTCGTTTATCACAAGATTTGTTGCTCAGAGAAGTTGAATCCTGTATTGACTTAGGTATCCCGTCTATCGCTTTGTTTCCCGTAACTCCTCTCGAGTGTAAATCTTTACATGCAGAAGAAGCATTTAACTCTGAAGGCATAGCACAAAAAGCGGTAAGGGCGATAAAAGCGGAATTTGGCAATGATGTTGCAGTAATTACTGATGTTGCATTAGACCCTTTCACTGTTCACGGACAAGACGGTATTATTGATGAATCTGGCTATGTACTGAACGACCAAACTATTGATGTATTGGTCAAGCAGGCACTATCTCATGCAGAAGCTGGAGCCGATATTGTCGCACCGTCAGATATGATGGATGGACGTATTGGTGAAATTCGCCGTGAACTCGAAAATGCAGGGCATGAGTTAACCTGTATTATGGCTTATTCAGCGAAATATGCGTCTAGTTACTACGGACCTTTTAGAGATGCGGTGGGATCTGCCGGTAATATTAAAGGCGGAAAGAAAACCACATACCAAATGAATCCGGCAAATACAGATGAAGCCTTAACTGAAATTGCGCTAGATATAAAAGAAGGCGCAGATATGGTTATGGTAAAACCGGGTATGCCCTATTTGGATGTAGTTCACAGGTGTAAGCAATCCTTTGGCGTGCCTACATTTGCGTATCAAGTTAGCGGTGAATACGCAATGCATTGCGCTGCGTTTGAAAATGGCTGGCTCAATCGCAATGAGGTCATATTGGAATCGTTACTCGCCTTTAAACGTGCCGGAGCAGATGGAATATTGACGTATTTTGCCAAAGAAGCTGCATTACTAATGAAAAAGAAGGGCTAAATTAACTTTAAAGGCCAGCCTACTTTATGTTGTAACCAGGTTTCGTTGGTCAGCTCCGCTTTTATAAGTGGATGCTCTCGTAACCAGTTTTTAGGAAATGTTAAAGTCCATTCGTGCTCTTTGATGCCGAGTGTAATCTCCGGTAAATCAGGAGAGTTGCGGCGTATACACAAAACTGTGGATAGTCGTAGAATGCGAACTAACCCCAGTAACATCGGTTTGATATCTTCGTGGTAATTGTCGAATATGGATAAATCGAGCTTGCCTCTGTGGCTACGAACTAGATCTCTAATCGCGGATTTTTGAAGCTTTGTAAAGCCAGGTAAGTTGATATAGTCGAGAATATAGGCGCCATGCTTGTGGTATCGCTTATATTCAATGTGGAGTCCAATTTCGTGCAATAGTGCTGAAGCACCAAGTACAGCTTTGGTATCTAAATGACAGACATTCGATTGAGCACATAATTGTTTGCAAAAGGCTAATGATATGGTTTTAACCGCTTTAGCGTGATTCTTTTCAATGTGATAACGGTTCATTGCCACATTTAAGGTTTGGCTCTGGCGGTCGCTATCGTTGACGTTATCGAGCATTCCGTAAATCAAGCCTTCCCTAAGTGCTCCTCCTGAAATATTCATTTCTTTGATTTGGAGACATTCGAAAAGGCCAATTAATATAGCTAGACCGCTAGGAAAAATAGCTTTTCGAGATTCTTCTAAGCCGGTTACATCTAATGCGTCAATATGTGCACACGCAATACACTCTTGTTCTAGTTTATATAAATAATCCAATCGAATGGCATCGCTAATGCCTCTAGATACCAATATTTCGGTTATCGCTTGAGGTGTGCCTGAGGCACCCAAACAATAAGACCAGTCAAAGCACAGAATAGACTGAGACACGCCTGAGATAAGAGATTTTGCGTGGCGTTTTGCCTGCTCAAAATTAGCTGCGGTGATAGTGCCATTTAGAAAGAAGCGATCCATTACGGTCACGCAACCCATATCAAGGCTACGCAGGTATATTGGGTGCATATCGTTACCGAGAATGATTTCAGTACTTGCACCGCCGATATCTATGACTAGCATGTTGCCTTGGTTGGCAGAGGTATAGGCGACACCTAAATAAATTTGTCGGGCTTCTTCTTCCCCACTAATGACTCTGAGTTTATGGTTTAAGATCGTTTCTGCTCGATCAATGAAGGTCCCAGCATTCCTAGCTAATCGCAAAGTGGCAGTTGCTACGACTTTTATATTTGAAGAAGGGATATCTTGTAGCCTTTCTGAAAAGGTTTCTAAGCAGCTTAATCCTCTGCTCATGCTTTCTTCCGATAAAACCATTTCATTATCTAAGCCTGATGCTAAACGGACTTTTTGTTTTATCTTGCTAACAATTTGTACGTTGCCACTGACAACGTGTACTACCACCATATGGAAGCTATTAGAGCCCAAATCTACCGCAGCGAAATACTCACCGTTGCGGTAGTGTTCAGAAAGAGAAGGAGCGTTTTTCATCATCTATTGGGTTTGTGTTTCGGTCTTCTATTCCCAGAACGCGTATTGTTTCCTGGGCGGTTACCATTATTCCGTCGACGTTGCACAGGCTTAGGAGCTTTTATGTCTTCTAATAAAGAATCAGACTCATAATCGGTCACAGGGATGACATGTTGGATGTACGTCTCTATTTGAGGTAAATTCATCGCATATCTTTCACAGGCAAAACTAATAGCATGGCCGCTTTGTCCCGCACGACCTGTTCGTCCAATTCTGTGAACATAGTCTTCTGCATCGTCAGGTAAATCATAGTTGAATACGTGAGTTACAGCATCAATATGCAAACCTCGCGCTGCAACGTCAGTTGCAACGAGTATATCAAGTTGGCCTTTGGTGAAGTCTTCTAATATACCTAAACGTTTATTTTGAGGCACGTCACCACTGAGCATCCCAACGCGGTGGCCATCAGCTTTCAACCAAGCTTCTACGGTTTCACAGCCGTATTTTGTATTGGCGAAAACGATGGCTTTTTCAGGCCATTCTTCTTCCAATAAGGTCAGTAACAGACGCATTTTGTCTTTGTCTGAGGGATAGAATAACTCTTCTACAACACGGCTTGCTGTACGTTGTTTAGGCTCTATTTGTACATGAGTTGGGTTATCCATGTGCTCGTAGGCCAATTCTTGTACGCGATAACTTAAAGTTGCAGAAAATAACATGCTGAGCCGTTTGTCCGCAGGAGGCATACGATTAAACAAAAAGCGTATATCCTTGATAAAACCTAAATCGAACATGCGATCGGCTTCATCTAGAACAGCAACTTGAATGTTTTTTAAAGAAAACACGTTTTGTTTATAGTAGTCGAGGATGCGACCAGTTGTACCAATAATAATATCAACACCTTGTTCTAAGGTTTCACGTTGACTTTGGTATCCTTCGCCCCCATAGATTAAACCTAAGGTTAATCCAGTGTGTTTACTTAGCAGTGCAGCATCGTTGTAAATTTGTACTGCAAGTTCCCGAGTAGGTGCCATAATTATGGCTCTAGGGTCGTTGGATTTACCTTCTGAAGGCGTTTTTAACAAGTGATGAAAGGTCGCAACAAGAAAAGCAATAGTTTTGCCTGTTCCTGTTTGCGCTTGACCCGCAATGTCTAAACCTTCTAATAAAGGTGGCAGACTCATCGCTTGAATTGGCGTGCAGTTATTAAAATTAGCTGCGTCGAGGGCTTTGACTACATCGTTGTGTAACGGTAAGTCAGAAAAATGGGTTTCAGTTAAGTGAGTAGTTTGCATAGCTTATAGCTTTCTGTACTTGCATAAATAACGGTTTCTATATAACACTATAGGTAAAGCTGAATAAATCAGCGTCAGTACCTTATCGGAGAAAAGAATGAGCGACAAAATTATCCAGTTATCTGATGATAAATTCGAGGCGGATGTTATCAATGCAAATGGTCCTGTGCTGGTTGACTTCTGGGCGGAATGGTGTGGCCCATGTAAGATGATTGCCCCAATCTTGGAAGAGATTGCAAGCGACTATGATGGAAAGTTAACAGTTGGGAAGTTGAATGTCGATGAAAATAACGAAACTCCACCAAAATATGGTATTCGAGGTATCCCTACTTTGTTGCTATTTAAAGATGGAAACGTTGTTGCGACTAAGGTTGGCGCCTTGTCTAAGAGTCAACTAGAAGACTTTCTAAACGAAAATATTTAATTATTCTTTGTTTATTAATTTTTTTAAAAAGTCGGCTTCAAATGCCGACTTTTTTATTTATTTAAAAATATGCGTGATTTTTATGCGCTAAAGCTGGACGTAACCAGTATATGGTGCTAACTTTCTATCTGGTTACTACCTGAACCACCATGCTAGTCCGAAAAGGACTTTCAGCGAGCAATCCCTAAAATAAATAGCATTAATTTAATCAACAACATGTACGTTCCTATGTGAACTAAGCACAAAGACCCACCGATATGAATTTAACCGAATTGAAGAACAAGCCGATCAGTGAACTCGTTGCATTGGCAGAAGAAATGGGCCTCGAAAATATGGCCCGTGCACGCAAACAAGATATTATCTTTTCTATTTTAAAATCTCATGCTAAAAGTGGCGAAGATATCTTCGGCGATGGCGTGCTAGAAATTCTCCAAGATGGCTTTGGTTTTTTACGATCAGCTGACTCGTCGTATTTAGCTGGTCCTGATGATATCTATGTTTCTCCTAGCCAAATTCGCCGATTTAACTTGCGAACAGGCGACACTATTGCGGGAAAAATTCGCCCGCCAAAAGACAGTGAACGTTATTTTGCGTTATTAAAAATCCGCGAAGTGAATTTTGATAAACCAGAAAATTCACGTAATAAAATTTTATTTGAAAACCTTACACCGTTACATGCCAATGAAAGAATGCGCATGGAACGAGGTAATGGTTCTTCAGAAGATATTACCGCACGTGTTCTAGACTTAGCATCACCTATTGGTAAAGGCCAACGTGGCTTAATCGTTGCTCCGCCAAAGGCCGGTAAAACACTACTACTACAGAATATTGCACAATCAATCGCTGCGAATCACCCAGATTGTGAGTTGATGGTATTGCTAATTGACGAGCGTCCGGAAGAAGTAACAGAAATGCACCGCCTTGTAAGAGGTGAAGTTGTTGCGTCGACCTTTGATGAACCAGCGAGTCGTCACGTACAAGTTGCTGAAATGGTAATTGAAAAAGCGAAACGTCTTGTTGAGCACAAAAAAGACGTTGTTATATTACTTGATTCAATTACTCGTTTAGCCCGTGCATACAACACAGTTATTCCTTCATCGGGTAAGGTGTTAACTGGTGGTGTAGACGCAAACGCTTTGCATAAGCCGAAACGCTTTTTTGGTGCGGCGAGAAATGTTGAAGAAGGCGGTAGCTTAACTATTATTGCAACTGCGCTTATTGATACTGGCTCTAAAATGGATGAAGTTATTTACGAAGAGTTCAAAGGCACAGGTAATATGGAATTGCACTTGAATCGTAAAATAGCGGAAAAACGCGTATTCCCAGCGATAGACTTTAATCGCTCAGGTACGCGAAGAGAAGAGCTATTAGCTGCAAAAGACGAGCTACAGAAAATGTGGATTTTGCGCAAAATTGTCCATGAAATGTCTGAAATTGACGCCATTGAATTCCTGATTAATAAATTGTCGATGACAAAAACCAATGATGAATTCTTTAGCGCAATGAGACGCCAAAAAAGCTAACTCTAATTATAAAAGGTGATTCATGAAATTAAAATTACTGGCTCTATCGTTATTGATCCCGACGCTGTCCCATGGGGGAACTGTGTCGCCGTCTGTTGTTGATAAAATGGCAGATGAGATCGAACCTCATGTCATTGCGTTACGCCATCATTTTCATGAATTTCCTGAGTTATCTAACCGCGAATTTGATACGGCTAAACGGGTTGCACAAGAGCTAAGAAAATTAGGCCTTGAGGTGCAAACCGGCGTTGCTAAAACAGGGGTTGTTGCTATTTTGGATAGTGGTAGACCGGGTCCTGTTGTTGCGCTTCGTGCGGATATGGACGCTTTACCAGTTAAAGAAATTCTTGATTTGCCTTTTAAATCTGAAGTCGTCGGTGAATACAACGGGCAACCTGTGCCTGTTATGCATGCTTGTGGTCATGATACCCATATGGCTATGCTATTGGGCGCAGCTAAAATTCTGACTGATTTGAAAGACCAGCTTCACGGTAAAGTGAAGTTTATCTTTCAACCTGCTGAAGAGGGGGCGCCTGCAGGTGAAGTTGGCGGTGCAGAAGTCATGGTACAAGAAGGCGTGTTAGATAACCCTTCTGTTGATGTGATTTTTGGTTTACATATTAGCTCGAATGCTGATGTGGGTACAGTGAGATACCGCCCAGGTGGCATGATGGCTGCTGTTGACCCATTCAAAATTGAAATTGAAGGTAAACAAGCCCACGGCGCTTACCCATGGAAAAGCGTCGACCCAATTACAACGTCAGCGCAAATGGTTATGGCTTTACAAACGATTGTTAGCCGAGAAGTACGCCTTATCGACGATGCGGCAGTGGTGACAATCGGGTCTATTCATGGTGGTAATCGCTCTAATATCATTCCAGAAAAAGTTGAATTAGTCGGAACTATTCGCACTTTGAATAAACAAGCTAGAGACCTTATGTATGAAGCTGTGCCTCGAAAAGTTCAAGGCATTGCTGACAGTATGGGAGCTGAAGCTACATTAACTTTACCTTTAGATTATAGCTACCCTGTTACTTTCAATGATCCAGATTTGACTGCAGCTATGGTTCCAACCTTAGAAAGAACCGCTGGCGCAAAGAACGCAATCATCGCGAAGCCAGCCACAGGTGCAGAAGATTTTTCATTTTTCCAAGAAAAAGTACCAGGCCTATATATGTGGGTTGGAGGAAAACCTTTAGATGTTGCTGAAGTGGATTCACCCGCTCATCACACCCCTGAGTTTTTTGTCGATGATAGTGGTATGAAGCTGGGTGTTAAGCTACTAACAAATTTAACTCTCGACTACATGGATGCAAATCAGTAACTAGGTTTATTGGGTTGAATAAGGTAAACTTCTGCGCCTTATTTGCTCATTCAATAAACTGAAGGTTACATACTATGGCAAAAGTCGCCATCGTGATGGGGTCAACGTCTGATTGGCCCACTATGGAACAAGCGGCAATAATGTTAGAAACGCTAGGCGTTGACTACGACGCTTCTGTGGTTTCTGCTCATCGAACGCCAGCACTACTTACTGATTTTGCAACGTCGGCTCATGAGAATGGCTATGATGTTATTATTGCAGGTGCCGGTGGAGCAGCTCATTTACCGGGAATGATAGCTGCTCATACACATCTACCTGTATTTGGTTGCCCTATTAAATCGAAAGCGTTAAGCGGTGTTGATTCTCTTTACTCAATTGTGCAAATGCCTAAAGGGGTTGCTGTTGGTACGTTAGCCATAGGTGAAGCGGGTGCTGCTAATGCTGGCTTGCTTGCAGCGCAGGTGATTGCTCTTCACGACGACAATGTCAGAGAGAAAATTATTCAGTTCCGTGAAAACCAAACTCAAGCAGTACTAGATAACGCAACTTTGGAGCGTAGTTAATGCAAGTGTTGGTGTATGGAGCAGGTCAACTTGCTCGTATGATGTATTTAGCGGGTGCGCCGTTAGGCACTGAAGTGTGGGCTGTGGACGTTGCAAATGAAACTGTGGTTCACCCTGTATCTAAAGTCATCAGTGACCGCACTTTAGCCCAAGCTATAGATACTGCCGATGTGTTAACTGTTGAATTTGAACATGTGCCAGAACATTTACTCGCTGAAGCAGATAAAACCGGTAAGTTATACCCTTCTATGGAAGCCATTTTGGTAGGTGCTGACCGCGTAAAAGAAAAAAATTTATTAACGTCACTTAATATACCTAACTGCCCGTACAAGGTTGTAACTGACCTAAATGAATTAGATGACTGCGTCGCTGAGCTTGGCGAGAGCTTGATAATCAAGGCAAGTCGAGATGGCTACGATGGTTATGGTCAGTGGCGTATGAAAAGTGCGACTGAACTTGATAGCTTAAAGCAAGCACTTGCAAATCTTGATTTGAATACAGTGCCCTTAGTTGTTGAGCAGTGCCTGGAGTTTGATCGAGAGCTATCTATTATTGGTGCTCGAAATCAAGATGGGCAAACCGTCATATACCCATTAGCTCAAAATCGTCACCACGAAGGTCAGCTGCATGTGTCAATCGCACCAGCGCCTCGTATGTCTGATGCACTTCAAGCCCAAGCAGACAAAATATTTGAAACATTGGCTAATGGTTTACAATATACCGGCGTGTTAGCTGTTGAATTGTTTCAAGTAGGCAATGAATTATTAGTCAATGAAATAGCCCCTCGAGTACATAATTCAGGACACTGGACGTTACACGGTGCCGATACTGACCAATTTGACAACCACTTACGAGCGATTCTTGGCCTTGCTCTTGGTAGCACCAGACCATTGGGTGTTTCAGCTATGGTGAATATTATAGGTTGTAGTAGTTTCTCGAGAGACTTATTGAGCTTACCTGGTTGCCATATGCATTGGTACGGTAAATCGGTAAGAGAGAAGCGGAAAATGGGACACATTAATGTGTTAGCTGAAAGCACCTTAGCTCTAGGTTCAACATTAGAAAAATTGTCGCAGTTTTTGCCATTAGAACATTTTCCTGTACTACTATCAGAAGCTGAAGATATTTAAAACTATGATGTCTTTGATTTTCCCGCATGCTTAGTGTGTATGGGCTAAGAAAGTGGTTTCAGTTATAAAAAATATAAATTTAGGAGCAAGGTATGTCTCAGATCGATATTGGAATAACGCTAGCAGATAGAGAAGCTGTTGCACATGGGTTAAAAAAGCTACTCGCAGATTCATACACTTTGTATCTTCAAACCCATAATTTTCATTGGAATGTGGAAGGTCCGCAATTCCGTGAACTGCATTTGATGTTTGAAGAACACTATACTGAACTTTCCACAGCGGTAGATGAAATTGCTGAGCGTATTCGTACTTTAGGCGTTGCAGCTCCGGGTACTTATAAGTCTTTTGCAGAATTAAGTTCTATTAAAGAAGTTGAAGGTGTTCCGACGGCTTCTGAAATGGTGGCATTGTTAAACTCTGCTCATGAGCAAGTGGTTAAAACTTGCCGTGAAGTATTGAAAGTAGCACAAGACGCCGACGATGAATCTACTGCCGCTGTGGTCTCTGATCGTATGCGTGTGCATGAAAAAACGGCGTGGATGTTAAGAGCGTCATTGCCTAAAGCATAAAAGAAATTTATCTAGTTCTATTGAACGCATATTAAAAAGCCGCTCTACGCATTTGCGTTAGGCGGCTTTCTTCATTCATTCAGTCACTCACTTTTCTTCGGTTTTATACTTATCAAACCACGCAATAATATTTCCTACCTTTTGCATTAGTCGGGTAGGGCGCGAGGCAATACCATGAGATGCTCCGGGTAATCTAACCATAGCTGACTCTATTCCGTTAAGCTTTAGCGCTTGATAATACTGTTCAGTTTCACTAATAGGCGTCCTGTAATCTGATTCACCGGTTAATAGCATTGTCGGCGTAGACACATTACCTACCAGTGACAATGGTGAATGTTGCCACAATGTTTCGTGGTTATTCCACGGCATTTTTTCCATCCAATACTGGGTGAAATAAGGGTAAGCGTCTGCTGTTAGCGAGAAGCTAATCCAATTGATTACTGGCTTGGCGACAACCGCAGCTTTAAATCGGTTTGTTTTACCTATGCTCCAAGCGGTTAAGGTTCCGCCACCAGAACCACCGGTAATAAAGAGATTTTCTTTGTCCACATAAGACGCCGCTGCTGCAACATCAACCACGTCCATCAAATCGTTATAATCTTTAGACGGATAATCATGGTGGATTAAATTTCCGAACTCACTTCCGTACGAGGAGCTACCTCTTGGGTTTGACCATACAACGACATAGCCTTTGGCCGCCATCAATTGTATTTCCATAGCAAATTGAGGGCCGTAAGCAGCATGGGGGCCACCGTGAATTTCTAAAATCAGTGGGTAGGTTTTATTGGGATCGAAATTAGGTGGTGTTGCTACCCACGCATCGATAGTAATTCCGTCAATTGAAGATGTAACAGCTAAGGGTTGCACGTCGGCCAATGTTCTTTGAGTTAGCCAATCGCGGTTCATGTTGGTTATAGGAGAAACTTTGTTATTTGCGTTCAACAACTCTAGTTCAGCAGGGCGTTGACTGGAGCTACTAGTAAACGCGATATCACCTTTATTAGAAACAGTAAATTCACCTGAAGTATATGGGCGGCCTAACGATTGCCCACCTAATTCAACGGGAAGGCCAATAATATCACCGTCTAATTTCGCTTTAGCTAAGCGTGTTTTACCTGCGTCTAAATAAGACATAACAAGGTGCTTGCTGTCAGGTGACCAAGCCAAATCTTGAATACTGCGATCTAAAGCGACGGAAAGCTTACGCTCTTTCCCATTTTTTAGTGAATGAATAACAAGTTCAGGGAATTGGTAAGATAGTTTTTGATCTTCAATATACAAATAAGCCAACCATTTTCCATCGGGACTGATATGGGGCGATACTTCACTGCCGAGTTGTTCCGTGACTTGTTTAAATTCTGCTGTTTGAACATCGTAGCTAACAATGTCGTCGCCGAAGGGGACAAGTTCAGGCTCTTCAGCTAAGTTTGCCGAAGTAAATAATGTGGTTCCGTCATTGGAAAACTCGATAGAACCAGAATGAGGAACACCTTCTTTGCCTAATTGCTTCGCAATTCCACCTTCAGCACTTATTAGAAATACGCTGGTATAACCTGGTTTTGTATAACCACCGCCATCAGCACGATATTGTATATGGTCGATAACTTTTGCGGTATCTGCCCATTTAGCGCCTTTAGGTGCCGCTGGCATGCCTTTAAAAAAGCTAGGCGTAGCGTGTTCTACACGCATAAAAAACGCGAGAGACTCGCCTGAAGGTGACCAGGTTATACCAAACGGGCTTTTTTCTAGCTGGGTCAACTGTACTGTTTTGTTTTCAGCAAGGTAATGCATGAACAATTGAGGGCCACTGCTTGACCGTGCTGTATACGCAATGCGATCGCCCTGAGGAGATACACGATAAGAGATGAGTCCTGCAACATCGGCTAGTACAGGAGTATTGTTGTGTTTTTCAAGTGAATGTTTCCAAACTTGGCTTACACTGGAGTCGGTCATTTTGTCCATACTGCGTTTTACGTAGTATAGCGTGTCGCCATTATTGCTAAATTGAGGTGACGCAGGGTATTCCAATGCAAATACGTCACTGTAATCCACAGCTGGTTTGTTATCTGCAAACGTATAGCAGGATACTAAACTCACTAGTAAACTAGAGAGCAACGAGGGCTTAAATCGACTTGATTTCATTATGGTGCCTTTTTATAAACTAATTTTACCAATCAAAATATCTTTGAACATGACCCAATCACCAAGGAGGCTATAAAAAGGGTGCTTAAAGGTGGCCGGTTTGTTGTGCTCAAAGAAAAAATGTCCCACCCACGCAAAACCATACCCTGCTATTGGAAGTGCCCATAAGGCCAGCCAAGTTTGGGTAATAATCGCAAATGCGGCAATTGCTATAACTAAAAGTGAACCAGCAAAATGAAGACGTCTACAGATGGGGTTTGTATGCTCTGCTAAATAATAAGGATAAAAAGCTTGGAAGGATTCAAAACGCTGCATAGTTTTCATTTTTGTTGATACACAATTGCCCAGATTAACAAATACAAAATTTTACGCAAACCTATTACTTCTCGAAGTAATAGTCTTGTAAATCTCTCAATACACCCTATATATACACAGGAAATAGCAATTAAATGAGAACATTATGGAACAGTTAACAGGCCCTACTATTGTCGATATTACACTAGACAATTTCCAAAGCGTTATCCTTGAAGCGTCAATGGAAAAGTTGGTCATGGTGGACTTTTGGGCCGATTGGTGCGCACCGTGTAAAGACTTGTTTCCTATTTTAGAAAAACTTGCTGGTGACTATGCTGAACATATGATTTTGGCAAAAGTGAACTGCGAGGAGCAACAGCAAATTGCTGCACAATTTGGGGTACAAAATTTACCAACCGTTATTTTAGTTCAGCAAGGGCAACCTGTAGATGGTTTTGCTGGTGTTCAAACGGAAAGCACAATTCGAGAATTGTTACAGAAGTATTTACCTAGTCCTGAAGATGCCTTTATTGCCCAAGCGCAAGAATTTATTGCTCAAGGAGATTATCAAAGTGCATTTGCGCCTGCAAAACAAGCGTTAGACGCCAATAATGATAATATTGATGCACGATACTTGTTCATTGATTGTGCCATCGAAAATGGCTCTATTGAGCAAGCAAAAGGCTTGCTAGGCGAAATTAAATTGGTAGACCAAGATGGTCGCTATCAAGCTTTGTTAGGTAAAATTGAATTGGCTGAGCAAGCTGCAGAAACACCAGAAATTAAAGCGTTACAGCAGTTAGTTGAAAATGAACCTGACAATGACCAAGTAAAAATTGATTTAGCCATACAATTACAGCAAGCAAATAAACCGGAAGATGCACTGAATCTTTTACTTGCGGTATTGCGCAAAGATCTCAATTTTGGCGATGGGAAAAAAATAATGTTAGACATGCTGAATGCGCTCCCGGATGGAGAGCCATTGAAATCAGCATATCGACGTAAACTTTACTCTCTTTTGTACTAAGAGATAACTAAATTGCGGGTGTAATTCTGTTCAAATTTTTGTAGAATCCACGCCTAATTTTTTATCAGCTTTAGACTATGGCTAAGAATGTTGTTGTGCTCGGTACCCAATGGGGTGACGAGGGTAAAGGTAAGGTTGTCGATTTACTTACAGATCGCGCCAAATACGTAGTGCGTTATCAAGGTGGTCACAATGCGGGACACACGTTAGTTATTGATGGCGAAAAAACAGTACTCCACCTCATTCCATCAGGCATATTACGCGATAACGTTACCTGTATTATAGGTAACGGTGTTGTGCTTAGCCCTGAAGCGCTTATGAAAGAAACCGCAATGCTTGAAGAGCGCGGGGTTCCAGTAAAAGAGCGTTTAAAAATCAGTGAAGCATGCCCCCTTATTTTGCCTTATCACATTGCATTAGACGTCGCCCGTGAAAAAGCCAGAGGCAGTAAAGCTATCGGGACTACGGGTCGAGGCATTGGTCCTGCGTATGAAGATAAAGTGGCTAGACGCGGCGTACGAGTGGGTGATCTGTTTGATCCTGAAAGCTTCGCGTTGAAGTTAAAAGAAGTTATGGAAGTACATAATTTCACGTTAACTGAGTACTACAAAGAAGAGGCCGTGGATTACGACAAAACACTGGCTGATGCGCTTGCTATTGCTGATACATTGAAAGCTATGGTTGTTGATGTAACCGATGAATTGGATAAAGCCAATCAAGCAGGTCAACAAATCATGTTTGAAGGTGCACAAGGTACTTTACTTGATATCGATCACGGAACCTATCCTTATGTTACCTCATCAAATACTACCGTAGGTGGTGTTGCTACAGGTGCTGGTTTTGGCCCAATGCACTTAGATTACGTGCTGGGTATAGTGAAAGCGTATACTACTCGCGTAGGATCGGGCCCATTCCCAACTGAACTAGACGACGAAGTCGGTCAGCACTTAGGGGTAAAAGGCCATGAATTTGGCGCGACGACGGGTAGAAAACGTCGTACAGGTTGGTTTGATGCGGTTGCGATGAAACGCGCGGTACAAATTAATTCTATTACCGGCTTCTGCCTGACTAAACTAGACGTATTAGACGGTCTTGAAACTATCAAAATATGTGTTGGTTATAAGCATAAATGTGGTGAAATCAAAGATGTGCCGCCTATGGCTGCAGAAGGGTATGATGAAGTTACACCGGTTTACGAAGAAATGCCGGGTTGGTCTGCCACTACATTTGGTGTTCAAGATTACGACAAGCTTCCAGTCGAAGCGCAAAACTATATTCGTCGTCTTGAAGCAATCACGGGTGTTCCAGTTGATATCGTTTCAACAGGACCAGACCGTGTAGAAACCATTGTACTAAGACACCCTTACGACGCGTAAGGGGTTTTCTACTTAGTCGGATTCAGGTATGGTGCTGCTATTCTGTATCTGGTCCGACGCTATAATATGCATACTTTAGAAGACATCGAGTCTACTCTTCTTTCCTTAAAAAATACATTTGCAACAGGTAAAACCAAAGCATACCAATGGCGTATTGAACAGCTTAATGGGTTAATGCGTTTATGCGAAGTTCACGAAAAAGACATTTGTGAAGCCTTGAGCCTCGACTTGCGTAAGTGTTACACCGAAGCCTATCTCCAAGAAGTGGGCTATGTAAAAGCCGATATTAAACACACCCAAAAAAAGCTTAAAAAGTGGATGAAACCACGGCGAGTTAGCACACCGTTATTGGCCTTTCCCGCAAAAAGCTTTCATCAGCCAGAGCCTTTAGGCGTGGTGTTTATTATGGGGGCGTGGAATTTTCCATTTCAACTCGTACTTGCGCCTTTAGTTGCCGCGATTGGCGCAGGGAATTGTGCTGTAATGAAGCCCTCAGAGCTGACACCACACACATCTAAACTCATCGCCAAGTTGGTCCCTCAGTATCTTGATAGCGACGCTTTCGCTGTAGTGGAAGGTGGAAAAGAGGTGAGCACCGATTTATTGAAGCAGCGCTTTGATCACATCTTTTATACCGGTGGAGAGGTTGTTGGGAAAATTGTTATGAAAGCGGCTTCTCAATATTTAACGCCTGTGACGTTAGAATTGGGTGGAAAAAGCCCCTGCATTGTTGATAAAGAGTGTAATTTACTTGTGGCGGCACGGCGTATTGTGTGGGGCAAGTGGAGCAATGCCGGGCAAATTTGCATTGCGCCAGATTATTTATTAGTACACGAAGACATTAAGAATGAATTTGTTGATACGTTAAAGCAAGTCTTATTAGAGCAGTTTGGCGATGACCCAAGTCAAAGTAAAGACTATGGGCGTATTATTAACGACGCACATTTTAAACGTCTTTTAGCTTATATCGAAACTAGTCAGTGTGATGTTATTGGCGGTAAACATGATACAGATAGCAGATTTATAGAGCCTACTTTGTTAGTAGAACCAAAAAATAGTGCCTTAGTGATGCAAGAAGAAATCTTCGGGCCAATTTTACCTGTTATCAGCTTTTCAGATCACCAAGACGCCTTGGATAAAATTAATCAAGGTGAGAAGCCTTTGGCGCTGTATTTGTTTACAGGAAATGATGACGTACAACAGCGATATTTGCTCAACACCAGTAGTGGCAATGTATGCATTAACGATACTATGATATTTATGTCAAATTCAAATTTAGCGTTTGGTGGTGTGGGTAATAGCGGTATGGGTCGTTACCACGGGCAGTCGGGTTTTGATTTGCTTAGCAATGTGAAAGCCGTGATGATAAGGCCTTTTATCTTAGATGTGTTTATTCGTTACGCACCGTTTAATAAATTCAAACTGACATTACTTAAATTTTTACAGTGAGGTAAATAGGGTGAGCCCTTTTCATCTAGCAATTCCAGTGACATCATTATCTGATGCCGATGGTTTTTATGGAACAATTTTAGGCTGTGAAAAAGGGCGCAGTGATGCGTGCTGGATAGACTAGAATTTAAAGCCTTTCGAAATAAGGATGATATTTTTGCGACTTAAGCACTTCGTTAAGCTTGTTCTAACTGGTTTCGCCTTTGTTATCGCCACTAGGTTTGTTTTCGCTGAAGAAGAGTTAACGTTAAGTTTATCAAAGGAACAGCTTCAACGTATTGGTGAGAAAATTTATCTTAATGAAACTGGTGGTAATGACGAACACCTTGTTGCTTGGAACCAAGGTGAAGCTTTTGCAAGTTTAGGTATAGGTCACTTTATTTGGTTTCCGGCAGATTTAGAGAGCCCTTTTACTGAGTCCTTTCCTTCGTTACTGGCTTTTTTGCAACGAAGTGGTATTGATTTGCCCTTAGGGTTAACACCACACACTGATGCTTACTGGCAATCGAAAGCTGATTTCGATGGCGCCAAAAGAAGAAAACACACTCAATCATTAAAAGCGTTTTTAAAAAGTACATCAGGTTTACAGGTACAATTCATTGTTCAGCGTTTGGAGAAAGCATTACCATCAATGCTGGAAGTAGAGCCCATCGATGATGAAAAAATAAGGATCAGTCAAAGCTTTCACCGTCTGTTAAAAACGGAATTGGGGGTGTATGCATTAATCGACTATGTGAACTTTAAAGGTGAAGGAACATCACTCACAGAGAGATACAATGATTTGGGCTGGGGATTATTGCAAGTATTAAAAAAAATGCCAGATGACCCACAGAATATTCATCACGCTTTTAGCCAATCCTGTAAGCAGGTGCTTACTTTTAGAGTTGACAATTCACCTCAGCCAGATGTCGAAATACGCTGGTTAAAAGGATGGTTAAAACGCTGCGATACCTACCAGCAGCCACTCAATTAGCTTCGTTTATCGCATTGCGTAAATACCCTTTTTGAGCACAGAGCAATGTTTTAGCTTCAGTTACATCTAAACCCGTTAATACTATTAAAATGGCTAACTTAGCTTGGTTGTTCGATTGTTGTAATGCGTGTTGAGCAATGTCTTTGGTACATTCAGTGGCTTGCATGACAATGCGAACGGCCCTTGCTTCCAATTTGGCATTGGTGGCGTTAACGTCGACCATCAGGTTGCCATAGGTTTTACCCAGTTTCACCATGGTTGCTGTACTGAGCATGTTCAAAATAAGTTTTTGAGCTGTGCCTGCCTTCATTCTAGTTGAGCCAGTGAGTACTTCGGGCCCCACATCGGCAAGAATGGCTATATCTGCTGCCATTAATAATTGAGAATTTTGATTACAGCTGATACCCGCAGTTTTACAGCCTAGCGATTGCGCATAATGTAATGCACCTAATACATAGGGTGTGCGACCACTTGCAGCAATCCCTACGAGGGTATCTTTTGCACTAAGCGATAGAGCTTTTAAATCAGTTATACCTTGCTCTGTATTGTCTTCTGCACCTTCTACAGCGTGTTGAATTGCAGTGTTACCTCCGGCTATTACACCTACAACAAGGTTATCAGGGACACTAAAAGTGGGACGGCATTCTGCAGCATCAAGTATTCCTAAGCGGCCACTGGTTCCAGCGCCAATATAAATCAGTCTTCCACCCTGCTGAATTGATTTTACGGCTTCGTCTACACATGCGGCAATGGAAGGTAAAACTTGGCTGATTGCAGGTGCGACCTTGTGATCTTCTCGGTTGATTAAGGCAACGAGATCAAGGGTTGTGAGTATGTCCAACTCGTTGCTTTCAGGATTTACTTGCTCTGAAGACATAGCTTGTAATTCATTAATAATATTATCAACAGTGAGAGAGTCAGAAGGTGAGGACATAAATCAACGACAAGATGAGTAATAGACTAATCATATTGTGTTTCGGGAATAAACGCCAAAATATAGCGGGCTTTATTTAAAAAAATGTGACTTTTTAGGTTCGTAATCGTTATAGGTAGGTACACCGTTTTAAGCGGCGTTTAAATATTCTATTACACGCACAAAAGGTTTTATCATGAAAACGAAAAAACACCTTAAAAATTTATTTAATTGGCCTGAGCCAGAAAATAATAATTCGTCTCGCGATGACAAAAATGCTAATAACTCAATGAACAATTTTAATTGGTTTGCCCGATATGACTTGCCCCAGAAAGACGCACCTACAGGAGAGCAATGAAACACGAGTAAAACTGTTATTTAGACTAAGTTAAGCCATATCTAGTTTAGATATTCCCCAGTAGCCATTGTCTTTTTCAGATAGTTGCCAACCTTTAGTGACTAAATACTTTCGAATATGTAGGTTAGAAAATCCGTGACCAACCGCTGCCACTGTACCGTGTTTTTCTGCCAAAGAAATTAAATAGTCGGCTGAATCTTTCACTCTCGTTTTAGCCTCACTATAGGACTCAAATTTTCCTTTTTTGCCTAACATCCATAGCAAACGACTTAGATATACCCAGGTCCAGGTTTTCAGAGTAAAAGGAAGCAAATAACGAGGAATATCCATTTCACGGAAATTAGATAAGTATTCTGAAGGTTGTCGATCAAATGCAATAAAAGCCGATTGCTTTGCACGTTTTAATGAGCTGGATACCAAATATGCTTCGGATAACTGTTTATCCATAGGCCAATGAGGGCGACTACTAGCAAGAACGTCGGAGTGATTGTAGCGCTTTACCCAATAAGCAAAACCAATTGCGTCAACACGCTCATTTGTTGCGGATACAGGTTCGCCATGGCGAATTAAAATAATATTCATTGACTATTTAAATATCGAAACGCCTTCGTTGTAAATAATCCAATTCAACATTCATTTCGTGGAGTATTTTCGTTTCTTCTACATGAATACTGTCATGCATTGATTTTCGGTAAGCTTCGTATTCTGCAGACATAGTAATACTCTGAGCATTGCGATAGGCTAATTCGTCAGGCCATTGCGCATAGGCAATAAAAGCGCCATTTTGGTTTCTGTGCAGCCGAGAGCCCAAACTACCTTTGAATACATAAATACCTTGGGTCGTTTTTGCCCAAGTTTCTAAAAATTGTTCTTCAAACCCGGGTTTAACAACGAATTCGAACATGACCACGAACATATAATCTCTAATTCCTTTTTAGTTTTAAAAATTGCCAATGCAAAGCATATTATCTTTGCATTGGCCTGAGCTAACCTGAGTAGGGTTATTTAGGCTTACGGAATTTCAATGTCATACGGTGAGATTCACCAATAGCTTTTAGAGCAATGCTTTTTGCTGAGCCATCTGAGAAATCTCCACTTGGTGCAAGGCGCCATACGTTATCACCTTCAGTTGCCTGATCTTTAGCATTGGCGTTGATGTCACTTGAGCCGACAAATTCAAAACCAGCAGCTTTCATTTTTTTGATAACAAAACTTTTCTTCAAATAACCATTATTGCCGTCAGCCCAGTCATCTGGGCGATCTTCACGAGCTTGGTGTTGTACTACACCTACAATGCCGCCTGGTTTTAATGACTGAAACGCTTCAGCAAGACTTTTATCTAGAAATCCGTTTTTTTCATTAAACCGGGCAAGGTTATGCAGTGCTCTAATAAACAAAACGGCATCTAATGTGCCTTCTACATCCTGTGGCATTTGCTGTAGCGCATAAGCATTGAGGCTTGGCCCTTTTTCTCCGGCAAGCTCTGTGGTTAAAGTAACCCAATCCGCTGCCCAAGTTTCTTTGGCTTTAATTCTCTCTGGTGTCATGAAACCAAAGTTAGACCACAAGTCAATTGGATAATCCATTCCTACTAATTGACCTTCGCTGCCGATATAAGGAAGTAATACCTTGGTATACCAACCATTATTACCGGGTAAAACTTCGCCTACGCTCATACCGGGCTCAATACCGAAAAATGCTAATGTTTCATGAGGGTTACGAAATTCGTAGCGGGCCTTTTGCTCGTCGCTTAACGATTCAAGTACAGTTGTTAGTTGCTTGTCTGCACTGCCACTAATATGACCATCGGTTGCGCTGTACGCAAAGCTTGTGAAAGTAGCGAAAATAAGGCTGGTTAATGTTACTGAAGTACGTTTTAAAAATTGCTTTTTTAGTGCGAGTCGTTTCGTCATTGTCAGTTCCAAATTTGTAGTATGAGTGTTTAACGAGTCCATGAGATGGGTTAAGACTACTGTTGCATAAAAGCAATTGCGACTGTTTAATGATTTTTCTTTATCTTTCAAAGTAAACTAGCCTATACAAAAGGGCGAAATTTAAGCAATTTTCTGAGTTAAGTTAGTAAATTCGCCTTTGACTATTTGCTTTAAATCTAGCGGCGAAAGTTCAATTTCTAACCCTCGGCGGCCACCACTGATAAATATACTGGAATGGCTTAGTGCAGAGTCATCAATCAATACTCTTAATGCCTTTTTAAGTCCAATCGGACTAATTCCACCAACTACATAGCCTGTTGAACCTTGTACTTCTACTTTATCTGCCATTGTAGCCTTTTTCGCATTATGGGCTTTCGCCACAGCTTTCATGCTCAACTGGGAAGTTACTGGGATCACGTTTACCACGAGTTCACTGTTATTTAATTTCACCACCAAAGTCTTAAATATCGCTTCTGCCGCCACGTTCATTTTTTCACTTGCTTCTTTACCATATGAGTCTGAGGTTGTGTCGTGGTCATATTCGTGTAATTGATAGCGAATGTTGTTTTTGTTTAGGATTGAAACTGCTGGAGTCATAATGGCAATATTATTTTGAGTAAAAAATATTTATTGGGATGTTATATCCCAACTAATTGATTAATTTGGTAAAAAATGTAACTTATGATACGTTATCATTTATATGCTTTGGCATGTTATCGTACTATATCCGCCAAAAGAAAGTGGTTATTAGTTAAAGTTTGCCATGAATTCTACTGTTAGGTGCTGTATTGAAAATAATAAGGCTGTATGCAGAGCTATATTGTTTACTATGACACAACAGATAAAATAGAAAGAAATTAAACGTTTAATACATTTTTTATGCTCAAAAGTATGGAACAAGGTTTGTTTCAGCGATATTTGTCGCTACTCACTTTATTGCTTTTTTCGCACACTCTGGCTGCCGACCCGAAGTTCAGATTCAATGGTTTTGGAACTCTCGCAATAACTTATGAGGGATCTGATGAGCTTGGTTTTAGCCGCTCATATATTAATAGAGAACGAAATGACATTTCTCTGCTTCCTGATTCAATTATTGGTTTTCAAGCTGATTGGGTTATCAATGATAAATGGGATGTTTTTTCGCAAATTGTTTTAGAAGATAACAACAAACGAAGTCTTGATAATTTATTAGCGATTGGTTTTTTACGCTACCGAGCTTCTCGGAAAATAGATTTAATGGCTGGCAGAATTAATCCGAATATTTATTTGTTATCTGATCACAAAAATGTCAGTCATGGTTATTTGTGGGCAAGGCCGCCAATAGAGTTTTACGCGCAATCTGTGATTGTTGATTCAGTAGATGGTGTTGGCGTGAACTTTAAAACTGATATTGCCGGTGGATATACGAAAATACGTTCTGTGTTTGGGCGCAGTGTTACGGAACAAGGAAATCGAGTTCAAAATACTGACATTATTGCATCAGATATTTTTTCTATCAGCGCAGAATGGTCTAAGCAAAACTTTGTTTTGTTTACGGGTTATACATCAGCAAAAGTAAAGCTTAATGCAGGTAGTGGCTTTTTAGGAGTTGCAAATACGCTTGCGGATACTCCACCTGCAATTCTTCCCAACGCTCAAAACTTAGCAAGAAGGTTCGGCCTAAACAATGAGTCGGTTAGCTATATCTCTGTTGGTGCGAAATATGACGGTTACCCCTTTGTCGTACAAGCTGAGTTTGCTTCTTCTGATTTGAACTGGTTGATAACGCCTCCTACTTACACTGGCTATTTGTCAATTGGTTATAAAATTAACGACTTTACACCTTATATTCTCGCTGCTTTTTCTGAACCCAAAGATGATGTTGTAGCGTTTAATTTTAATGGTGATTTAACTGAAATTAACCAAGGAAATGAACCTGATTTTCAGAGGTTAATGAACATGGCAGATCAAATCATCTTAGCAACCAGAATTGACCAACGTACTATTTCAACGGGGATACGTTACGATTGGACTTCGTCTCTAGCGCTTAAATTTCAATATGATCATGTTATGTTGGACAGTACCGGAAGCGTGACTTTGTTTCCTACAAACAACAACAGTAATTCATTGTCTGAGGCAAACGTAAACCTTCTTCACCTAAGTGTGAATTGGGTATTTTAAAAATGCTTCGAACTCTTTTGTACAAATATACTCAACTGTTTATTGTCGTGATTTTTTTATCGACATCAGTGGCGGCTGACGAAAACAAACTGGTCGTTGTTGTTAATGTAAATAGCAATGAAATGGCACTGACTAAGAAGCAATTAACAGATATCTATATGGGACGTTATCAGAATTTCCCCAGTGGAGGTTCAGCGTTCCCCGTAGATTTTCCCGATAACTCAAGAATCAAGCAAACGTTTTATAAGTTGCTCGTTAAGCAAACTGAAAAACGCATTAATTCCTATTGGTCTCGGCTGTTGTTCTCAGGCAGTGCTCGTCCACCTCACAAAGCAGAAGGGATAGACGATGTGGTTTCAATTGTAGAGCAAAATGAAAAGGCAATTGCTTACCTTCCGGTTGGACATGTTAGTAAAAAAATGCGAGTCGTCTATCGTTTTGAATAACATCAGACTCGCACTAAAATTATTCCTTAGGTTTTCTTAACCCATTTGCCAATAAATACAAACCAAACACTAAGAAAGGTATGCTAAGCCATTGCCCTGTATTTATTGCTAACCCTGTTTCATAGCCAGCTTGTTTCACTTTTACAAACTCTAATGCAAAACGGCTAGAAAAGATTAAGGTTAAGAATAAACCAAAAAGTACACCGTTTTTTTGCTGTATTTGGGTAAACCGATAACACAGCATTAAAATAACGAATATGCACAAATAGGCTATGGCTTCGTATAGTTGAGCTGGATGGCGAGGTAGCATATCAATTCGCTGAAATATAATTGCCCAAGGTACATCGGTTGGTTTTCCCACAATTTCAGAATTGATAAAATTAGCACTGCGGACAAATAAGCCGAAAATGGCTGTGGCAATACTTAATCGGTCAAATAACCAGAGTAAGTTTACGCCGTGCTTTTTATGATAAAAAAACATGCCGATAATGACACCTAACCCACCGCCGTGACTGGCTAATCCGCCTTCCCAAATAGCGAGTATTTTTAATGGGTTTGATAAGTAATAACTAGGGTCGTAAAACAAGCAATGTCCTAATCGAGCACCGACAACAATACCAACAACAGCATAGATAAGCTGATTATCTAATGCGTCTAAACTGATGTTTTCTCGTGTATAAATCCATTTCATTACATAAAATCCAGCGGTAATTGCGCTGGCAAATAAGATGCCGTACCAATGAATCGTTAACCCTGCAAAAGAAAGAGCAATAGGGTCTATGTTCCAAATAAAGTGTTCCAAAAAGTCTTCTCTCAATGTGATGTCATAAAATTACATTTAGCTTTACGGCCAAATCAAACGCTATAGATAACCATATTATACGAAGACTGC
The DNA here is from genome assembly GCF_017368475.1 of Alteromonas sp. 5E99-2. Lineage (GTDB taxonomy): Bacteria > Pseudomonadota > Gammaproteobacteria > Enterobacterales > Alteromonadaceae > Alteromonas_F. The sequence goes on along the minus strand of NZ_JAFNJE010000002.1, from coordinate 114,658 downwards.
ATATTAAGGAATTTAACGATCACATAACGAATGGCTAAAAGTGAAATTGTGGCTATTTCGAAAGAAGCGTTAACTGGATTTAGTTTGGTACATACGATTATCGGCAATGGTTAACAATTGGTCCAAAGTTTGCGCTTGTTCGGGAAAGGACACAACTCCCATACTGGATGAAACGCGCAAATTAAGATTACATACCGACATTGTCTCACATAGTTTCTCTTGCAATCGACCAAGGTATTTATCTATATGGGAGAGATTTCCCGAGTCATCTTGATGTTTTAGCAATATACAAAACTCGTCACCACCTAGGCGTGCTGATACATCATCTTGCTTGATATTGGCTTTCAGTCTTTTCGCAAACACCTGTAAAACTTGGTCGCCACAAAGATGACCATATGTATCATTAATCGATTTGAATTTATTTAAATCAATAAAGACTAAAAGAAAAGGTTGCTGCTGTTCGATTAACTTCTCTGCTTTTTTTTCAAATCCTCTTCGATTCAAAATATCCGTAAGTTGGTCATAATAGGCTTGCCGGCGAATAACCTTTTTACTGGCAATATGGGAAACAATTTCGTTTTCTAGCTTAATTTCATTTTGTATTGCGAGAATAGAAATTTTGTAACTAAATAGTGATTTTTGTAGTACAAAAAAATGGCCAAAAATAATACAGCAAATATAAATTATAGACTCGTCTATACCTAGTGAATAAGGGTGTAATAATAAGTAAGCAGTGATAGAACTGACAGTGACTAGGCAATACAGCATGTAGAGAATAGGGAACATTTGAAAGCCGATCACAACTGTACAGCTAAATGCCACTGCCATTGTCATGATTAACATGCGATCAAAAATGCCTGCACTGTCGGGTAATAGAAAATGTATGGCGCCAAAACACCCTGCAGTAAGCATTGCACAGCAAATTCGTAACCGGAACCAAATCATTTTTTGCGTATAGCTTTTTGCAAATTTGGTCAGTGTGAAATCCACTAAGTTAGAAAAAACTTGTACCAACAAAAAAGTGCACAGCCAAATAACCACAATGTATCTAGGAACGCTAAAAAGTACACACAATATCAAAGCAGCAACACCACCAAAAGCGGTGAGCAGGTTATTCTTAAATGCCTGCATTTTATATTGTTCGATGCGCTTAATAAAAATTAAATTGTGCGGGCTGTCAGCAAAAGAGTCATTGTTAGTCATATAAATCGAGCCGCTAGCATACCTTTTATTTTTGGTCTGAAATTATTATACACACAGTTTTCTAACTAAACCTAAGGTATTGTTTAAAAATGAAATATTACATTCACATAAAGTAAGCGCAACTTCTGAGGTTAGGGGATCAGCTATTGTCGTTTAATTGAAAAAAGACGAGTGAATGAGTCGATTAATAGAAGGCTACTTAACAGAAGAGTAAAAACTGCGAGGCCATTTATTGTGTTTTGATAGCACTTGTGTGTTTGTATACTTTGAAATAGGGTGAATATACTTTACGATGGCGCCATACTCACTTAGTAATTTTCATTTTATAATGACTTTTAACTCAATCAAATTTCGCTTGTTCTTAATGGCACTTGTCTGTGTACTAGGAATGGGAACCATTGTTGTAAGTCAACACAGAGTCAACCTTAAATTATCAGCGTTAAGCCAGCAAAAAGAACTGCTGCAGCAATTGAGTGTTGAGTTGCTGCAATTGCGTCGACATGAGAAGGATTTCTTGTTGAGAGGCAACATGCGCTATGTCGGATTGTTTGGGGACAGAATAAAAGAATTTAGAGCAAAGCTAGATGATATCGAACCCTTATATAGCGGTTATGGCTTAGATATAAACAAAACTTCAGAGCTTGCGCAAACCATTCAGCGATATGATGAACTGTTTAATGAAGTGGTTTTTATTCATCGAGTGATTGGTTTGTCAGCGACTCAAGGCTTAAGAGGAAGCTTTAATGAGGTTGTTACTCGTTTAACTATGGCGGCTTCATCGGAGCGTGCAAAGTTGCTACTCGCAAAAGCGATTGTCGCAAATCGTGATTTTTTATTAAATTATGAAATGGAATCTGAATATGAGTTTAAAAGCGTCATTAAACAATTAACCTCAGATGATTTTTCGAGCGAAGAAGCAAAAACTGATTTACAAACCTTGCAAGCTCTTTTTGACAAGCTGTCTGAATCTATACAAAAAATGGGTGAAACAGAAAGCGAAGGACTCAGAGGTGAGTTTAGGCGACAGGCGCACTTGGTTGAATCTCGTTTAGCAAGCATCGAAGAAAAATTACAGCCACTTATTCAGGAACAAGGCGAGCAGATTCGTTTAAACAGCTTATTAGTGGCTATTGTGACCTGTATAGCCATGATCAGTATATTGCTAAAGAGCTTTGCTACTTTTCACCGTGCATTTTCCTATTTTGTTATGTTTTTTTACCAGTGCAAGCGAGAATTTCACCGTCTTGATCCCAAAAAACTTGGTTTTGCAGAATTTAAATCACTAGCTGAATTAGCTAACGATATGGTTGAGGCAAGGCGAGATGCTGAGCAACAGTTAGAAGAAGCAAAACATCAATTAAAAGAAATCAAAGAGCAACAAGGATTTTAACTTATGCAATATAACCCTTTAGGCACAAGTGGTCTTTCGGTATCAGATGTGTGCTTAGGCACAATGACGTGGGGCATTCAAAACGTTCAAAGCGAAGCCGACGCTCAATTATCAATGGCGCTAGAAGCGGGCATTAACTTTATTGACACTGCGGAAATGTACCCTGTTCCTCCGAACGAATCTACCTATGGTGACACAGAGAGAATCTTAGGTAATTGGTTAGCAAGAAATACCGACAAGCGCAGCGATCTGGTCGTAATGACGAAAGTTGTGGGCCCAGGATTTGAGTACATTCGAAATGGGGACCCAATTACGCCAGCTGCTATTGATATAGCGTTAGATGATTCCTTGAAAAGATTACATACTGATTATGTGGATGTATACCAACTCCATTGGCCGAATCGTCCAGGCCCGCATTTTGCTAAACACTGGCCTTGGCGCACTGACCCAACTCAGGTTGATGTGAAGAAAGAAAAAGCTGAGATGGCTGATATCGTTTTAAAACTCGGAGAAAAAATCAAAGAAGGTAAAATACGTCATTGGGGTTTATCTGATGATACCCCTTGGGGGATTCATACGTATTTGTCTTTGTGCGATGAATTAGGCGTACCTAAACCTGTTTCTATTCAAAACGAATTTAGCTTGTTACACGCAAAAGATTGGCCGTATTTGATTGAAACTTGTGCGTTTGAAGACGTTGCTTATTTACCTTGGTCTTCGCTTGCTGCGGGCATGCTAACCGGCAAATATTTAGATGGCGCTAGACCAAAAGGGTCTCGTTGGACAATGGAACAACGCCAAGGCTTGTTTAGAGACACTAAAGCGGCTCAAAACGCGACTAAAGCCTATATCTTAGTTGCAGAAAAACACGGGATCACGCCTGCTCAGCTTGCTTTGAAATGGGTGCAACAAGTTAGCGGAGTTACATCCACTATCATCGGCGCAACCAATACTGTTCAACTAAAAGAAGACATCGATGCGTTTGTATCTCCAACTAGCGAAGAGCTAGTTGATGATATTCACGATGTGTTTAAACAGTACCCGGTACCCTTTTAGTCATATATCTGTAATAAAGGAGACATATCATTTAGGCAAATTATTTTGCGAAATGTGCTATGTCTCTTAAGAATGAACATATCCAAGCACCACCTAAAGATCTAGATAGCACCATAAAGTTAGTCTTTAAATGGGTTTCATTGGCTTTTCTTGTCTTTTTAATGCTACAAGCCGTTAGCTTGATAGGTGGTGGCTTTAAACTAGCTACTGCTGATCACGCCAAAGCCTTGTTTGACTTTGCTTCCAATCCTATTATGGGATTGATTATAGGGATGGTGTGTACTGCGCTAATTCAGTCATCTTCAACAGTGAGTTCTATTATTGTGGCTATGGTTGCAGGTGGATTACCCATCACCATTGCCGTGCCTATGATGATGGGCGCAAATATTGGTACGAGTATTACCAATACCATTGTTAGCTTAGGACATGTAGCCAAAAAAGAAGAATTCCAAAGAGCCTTCAATGCAGCAACCATTCACGACTTTTTCAATTTGTTGTCCGTGATGATTTTCTTACCCTTAGAAATCATGTTTGGTTTACTTGAAAAGCTGAGTGCTCAAATGGCGTCGTTTTTCACTACAGGTGCTACGGCAGATGTAAATTCATTTAATCCTATTAAAGCACTGACTTCGCCGTTTAATGACTTTGTTGGCCATGCATTAGCGTCCCTACCACCTATATATTTAGGCATGGTAAAAGCTGTGATAGGGATTGTTTTGATTGTAGCTGCCATTACCTATATGGGAAAAATAATGAAGTCGTTAATGGTAGGTAAAGCAAAAGATGTGTTGCACAGAAGTGTAGGTAAAGGGCCTATTACGGGTATTACTTCAGGCACGTTAGTGACAATTTTAGTGCAATCTTCTTCAACAACCACGTCCTTAATGGTGCCTTTAGTAGGAACGGGAGTGTTGAAAGCGAGAGATATTTATCCTTTCACATTGGGTGCAAATATCGGTACTACGATCACAGCAATTATTGCGGCATTAGGTGTTACAGGAATTAACGCGTCTTTTGCACTACAAATTGCTTTGGTACATTTTTTATACAACGCTCTAGCTGTACTTCTTATTTATGGCGTGCCCTTTTTAAGAGAAATCCCTCCTAACCTTTCATACAAGTTATCTATTAAAGTGTCTGAAAAGAAAGTGTTTGGCTTAGGATATATCCTTGGCTTATTTTTCGTGATCCCTTTGAGCGCAATTTTGATTAGTAATTAGTTTATTAAGCTTCAATTGAAACCGTTTCCATAAACGAATTTACTATGGGCATTTTCGGCTTGAGGTTTAATTATTCACATAGCCTAACGAGCGAGCTTGGTTTTATACCTTTGTGATTTTTATTTTGATTTATATGTGATTATATAGGGACGTGAAGATATTCATAATATCAATGCAACAAGCAATGTTTTTTAATTTTTGAAGATAAGAAAAGGATTTCTAATGGTTATTGATCTTCGTGATGGTTTATCCAAACTTACTTATACTCTTTTACCTGTTTTTAGCATAACGCTGTTGTTTTCTGGTTGCAGTATTTCTCCAAGCACATCTACTTTGGAAGCTGATAGCAAAAGTGACCTTGCCATTTCACTAAAAGCTAAGTACGAAATAAATAAGAAATTTGGTGCATCAGCTAACTTCATCGCTCAATCTGGTGATACTTCACAAGTGTTTGAAGGCGGGGGCGAAATAAATGAACAAGGCCAAAGAGTGGAAGCTATTCAAATTAATGGAACTAGGCTAATAGCGAGTGAAGGTGCCCCTTTAGATGTGAGCTACGATTTTGACTTCCGTACTACTTCTGTTTTGTTTGATTGGTATGCCGTTAATGGTGATTTTTATAAATTAACTGTATCACCCGGTGTTTCTTTAGCCAACTATAGTACAGATATACAAATTAATAATTTGGCATTTGACGTGTCAGAAAGTCAATTTCTGTTTGGGCTCCGATTAGAACAAGATTTTAAATTAACCGAAAAGTTGAATATCAGCTTAGATATCGCTCGATTTGAAGCAAATAATAGCAATTTATTTCAACTTGGTGGGGCATTAAATTACCAACTTACTAAAAGGCTCTCTGTTTCAGCCGGCTACCAATTTCAGATGTTTAGTGATAGTGAATCAGATAATCGAGATGGTTGTTTAGCGAATGATTTGGCTAATGAATGTGATAATTCTGATCTGGAATTGGCAACAGAAGGCTTTTTATTGGGCTTGGAAGTTAAATTCTAAAATACTTTCTAAGTACAATTATTTGTTTCCATGTTGAAGCATCCAATCTAATAAAGGTTAATAATGGGTCGTAGTATTTTTATCGTCTTATATGGTTTAACGTTTTTCTTTTTTTCCAATCTAGCGTTAGCAAATTCAAGTACTCTAAATCAATTACCAACTGATTCGAGGGTATACAGTCGATTACCCAAATTTACCGATGTGCATTTGTCACCCTCTGGAGATTCTGTTGCTTTTGTTCAGAATTTTTTACAGCCAGAAATTGCTCTGCTGCAAGTTTTTAATATTCGAAGTGGCAAGACGGTAGATCTGCTTAAAACAGATAATGAAAATATAAAAATTAATTGGTTTCACTGGGCTAATGAAGAAACGTTAATTGTCAGCGCTTTATTTTCAATGGAGAGAAATGGCGTAAATACATATGAAACACGTTTATTGGCCACCGACATTACAACCAAAAAATCAAGACTGATTGTGAAACAAAGCCGCTTGTCCAATAAGACAGGGGTCCGTTCGCAATTTCAGGATCAGGTCATTGATTTTTTACCCGAAGACCCTGAACATATCTTAATTGCTTTGGATTCGGATGTACTGCATGAACCTTCAGTCTTTAAGTTAAATATTAATACAGGAAAGCAAAAAAGAATTGAGAAAGGTAAGTTAAGAATTCGAACTTGGATGACAGACAGGCAGAGTAATTTGAGGCTAGGGCATGCTTTAAATTATAAAACAGGGGAAACGAAAATTTGGGTGAAACGTGGGCCTACTTCAAAAAAGTGGGAAACATTATTTGAATATAACGCCCTTGACGATTTAAGTCAGCAAATCATCCCTGCGGGGTTTTCTCATAGTGGAAATACACTTTATTACCAGAAATATTTGAACGATAAATTGGCATTATTTAAGGTTAATCTAGAAACAAACCACAGTGAACTTGTTTATTCCGACCCCAAGTTCGATGTAAATGGAGGCCTTGTTTACTCCAAAATGTCACAACAGGTTATTGGCGTGAGACACAGTAACTCTCCGTCTGGGGTTGTATACTGGGGAGGAACTAGAGACAAGTTACAAAAGGGGTTAGATCTCGCGTTTCCAGACACGTCAAACTATGTGACTAGCTTTAATCAAGATGAAAACGTTTATCTGTCCTACTCTGAATCTGATCATATTCCTGGTCGTTATTATTTAGGTGATCGTAAAACAGGCTCTCTCAACCATTTATTTTTAACCTATCCCGAAATTACGGCTGATACTTTGATAGAGCACAAAAAAATCACGTATAAAGCAAGGGATGGACTTGAAATAGAGGCTTTCCTTACGTTACCTCACAACAGTAAAACTAACCTTCCTACTATTCTTTATCCTCACGGTGGACCTGGTTCGAGAACCTTTTCAGGCTTTGATTATTGGACTTCTTTTTTTGTTAGTCGTGGCTTTGCTGTGCTGCGTCCTAACTTTAGAGGGTCTGAAGGGTTTGGATTTGAATTTGCTCAAAGTCAGGTTGGCGCTTGGGGACTGCAAATGCAAGATGATTTGACCGATGCAACTCACTGGATGATAGATGAGGGAATTAGTAACCCAGAAAAAGTATGCATAGTTGGCGCCAGCTATGGAGGCTATGCGGCTTTGATGGCTACAGTGAAAACCCCTGATTTATTTAAATGTGCAATTAGTTTTGCTGGGGTGAGTGATTTGTCGTTACTTGTTCGCGAGAGCAAAAGGTTCTTAAACGCAAAGTTTGTGAAGCAACAAATTGGTTCTGAACGCTCAGATCTTAAAGCGCGTTCTCCTTATCACAATGTAGACAAAATTATTACACCCATTTTGCTACTGCACGGTGAAGAAGATGCGACTGTAGATATAAAACATAGCGAAATCATGTATAAAGCACTTAAAAAACAAGATAAGAGTGTGAAGTATGTTGAACTGGAGAACGGTGATCACTTTCTTTCTATTCAACGCAATCGACGGGAACTGTTTGATGAAATGGATGCCTTCTTACGTGAGCACATAGGCATTTAAATCAATCAGAAGCTAAGGCGTTAAGGTAGACGCCTTAGCTAGATGTTTACTTAGAAATTGTATCTCGCAGAGAACTGTAACCGATTTAAATCACCTTCCAAATCACCTTCGGTTTCACGGCTTGCAAAACCGTACTCAGCACCCACGGTTAAGCGCTTAGTTGGTGAGTAAAGTAAATTCACTCTAGAACTATAGGATGACTCAGTAACGCCTGTACCTGTGAGTACTGGGTCATTATCAATACTGTTGGCAGAAAAGGTCACTGTACTTCTGAGCACTTCAGTCCATTTATGGCGATAAGCTAGGGTAAAGCCAGTGCTATCAATAGCGTCTAAATTGTTATTTGCGTCTAGCGCAGCGCCATTGGCAACGTTAAGTGCGAAATAACGGCCTAGGCCAGAACCAGTTACAAAAGATAGTCGTAAATCATCACCATTGGAGAATAAGATTTTACTGGAAATGTTAATACCAAAACCGGTTTCTGAATCGTCAATTTCAGCACCATTGTCAAATGCCAACTGACGAGCGATACCTGCAGCTTTGATATATCCCCAGTCTTGTTTGTAGGTGTAAGTTACCACGGCGTCAGGTAGGAAGTTATCGTCACTTACAATACGGCTACCGCCGCCAAAGGGAGTGATTGTTGATTCTGGATTTTCTAAAGCAAATTGCCAATTACCAGAAGAATAGCGAATTTGTGGTTGGCGAGCAAAGGCTACACCGTCAGTCACACCAATGAAATCCAGTGTTTCAGGTAATATACTGGTATCCATAAAGGTGGACCATTGTTGTCCAATCAACCAGTTCTTATATTCGATATAAGCATGGCGAACACGGGGCGTAAACGAGTTACTTACCCTTTCATTTCCACCATCGGTGACTAAGAAGTCTATTTCAACAACGGCATTTAATTTATCTCCTGATTCTGTAGGAGTAGATGATGTTAGTCGTAATCTAGACTGCCTTATATGAAAATCAAGTTGTGGCCCTTCATCGCCTCCAGATACCGGAGTTAAGCTGGGTATATAAAAATCCCGTGTAAGGCTGCCCGATGCAGGCGCACCTTCCGAATAATCACTGACTAAAGCGTCAAATTTTACATATCCGCTTAAAGAAAACTGGGTGTCGCCAATTGAAACAGCATTTGCATGCGTGCCACTAACAGCAGAAGCTATACCGAAAGAGATTATTACTGGACGAAATAAGCGTTTAGTTATTTTCATTAGTCTATTCCAAGTGTTTTAGTGTGTGCTATTGATACAGTTACTCTTGCGGATCTCAACGGAAAAGCCAATCAAGAAATGCAAACTTGAGACTAAAGTATTAACAAATATTTAACTTTAATCGAATTAATACCAAGGTCGAATGTTATTTAATGTTAGATAGAGGGTAAAATTTATGTAATATTCAATGTGTGAACCATCTTTTTAGAGAGTTAATTATGAATGAGACCGTTTTCCCTGTTCCTGAGTCTGTCTCCGCCCGTGCTTTGTGTACACCTGAAGACTATCAGTCTATGTATCATGCCTCTATTGCTAACCCCGATAAATTCTGGGGTGAACAAGCGTCTATTTTGGAATGGTTCAAAGCGCCTACAAAAATAAGTAACGCTCAATTTTCTTCAAATGATGTGAGTATCAAATGGTTTGAGGATGGCGAGCTCAATGCCTGCTATAACTGTGTTGATCGCCATTTAGAAAAAAATGCCAATAAAACAGCTATTTTGTGGGAAGGGGATTCACCCGAAAATCATAAAGAAATTACCTATCAAGAAGTACACGATGAAGTGTGCAAATTGGCTAATGGCTTGTTGAAGCGTGGAGTGACAAAAGGCGACCGTGTGGCTATTTATATGCCAATGGTACCTGAAGCTGCCTATGCCATGTTAGCGTGTGCGAGAATTGGTGCGGTACACAGTGTTATTTTTGGTGGTTTCTCGCCAAATGCCTTAGCCGACAGAATTAAAGACAGTGAAGCAAAGGCGGTATTGACCGCTGATGAAGGTCGCAGGAGTGGCAGAACTATTCCTCTAAAAGCGAATGTAGACGCTGCCTTAAATAAACCGGGTTGCGAGTCAGTTACCAGCGTGATCACTTTAAAAGTCACAGGAGCTGAAATAAATTGGAACCCTGTAGATGTGTGCTGGAAAACTTTGACTGAAAGCTGTGAAGCAAAGTGCGAAGCTGCGGTTATGAATGCAGAAGACCCTTTGTTTATTCTTTATACTTCTGGCTCAACAGGCACGCCCAAAGGTGTAGTACATACTACCGGTGGGTACTTGTTATATACCGCGCTTACGTTTAAATATATTTTCGATTATCAAGAGGGCGACACTTATTGGTGTACAGCTGATGTAGGCTGGATTACAGGTCATAGTTATATGGTGTATGGGCCTATGATTAACGGAGCAACACAAGTATTTTTTGAAGGCGTACCTACCTATCCAGATGTACGCAGAATCGCTCAAATTGTTGAAAAGTATAAGGTCACCTCTTTGTATACTGCCCCTACCGCAATTAGAGCATTAATGGCCCATGGAGATAAGCCTACTGAAGGCTGCGATGTATCGTCGCTTAAATTCTTAGGTTCAGTTGGAGAGCCTATAAATCCAGAAGCATGGCTTTGGTATCACAAACAGTATGGTGCCAATACATGCCCTATTATGGATACTTGGTGGCAAACTGAAACAGGGGGGGTGATGATTACTCCTTTACCTGGCGTAACAGATTTAAAACCCGGCTCAGCATCAAGGCCATTTTTTGGTATTCAACCTGCTTTGTTTGACGCAGAAGGGAAGGAGTTAGAAGGCGAGAGCGAAGGTAATTTGATTATTAAAAACAGTTGGCCATCCCAAGCTCGTACTGTTTACGGTGATCATCAACGGTTTATCAGTACCTATTTTAGCGCCTACCCTGGGGTGTACTTTACGGGAGACGGCGCTCGTAGAGACAAAGACGGTTATTACTGGATAACTGGTCGTGTTGATGACGTGCTTAATGTATCTGGACACAGGTTGGGTACCGCAGAAATTGAAAGCGCATTGGTTGCTCATGAGAAAGTATCCGAAGCTGCAGTAGTTGGTTTTCCTCATGATATTAAAGGCCAAGGCATTTATGTGTATGTAACGGTTAATGAAGGTGTTGAGGCTAACGACGAGTTGCGCACAGAGCTTGTTAAGTCGGTACGCTCAGAGCTAAGTCCCATTGCGGTACCAGACAAATTACAATGGGCTCCAGGGTTACCAAAAACGCGCTCAGGAAAAATAATGCGTCGGATTTTGCGTAAAATTGCAGCGAATGAACACGATCAATTAGGCGATACGTCTACTTTGGCCGACCCCAGTGTGGTCGATACCCTAGTTAACGAAAGATTAATTCGATAAGGCTTGTTACTTGACTACATTACTTATAGCCGATGATCATCCACTTTATCGGGAGGCACTTAAAGGAATTTTGCACAGTGCCTTCGATGAGCTTGATATTATTGAAGCATCGGACTTGGCTAATACCGTATTAGCTTTGGATGAGCAGGATGTAGATTTGTTACTGTTAGATTTACATATGCCAGGAAGTCATGATTTATTTGGCTTACTGCACATATGTAAATTGCATCCGGAAGTACCTATCGCTGTAGTTTCGGGAATAGAAGACAAAAAATTAATAGCTAAAATTATGAGTGTAGGGGCACTTGGCTTTATTCCCAAAACGGCTAGCAGGCAAGACATTAAAGAAGGCGTCAGTGCGATTTTGGAGGGAGATATCTGGTTACCTGATAATTTATCCAATCAGTTGCTAGAAGCCGATAACGAGTTTTCTGAACTTGCCAATAATGTTGCCTCGTTAACTCCCTCCCAATACAAAGTGCTGTGTCACCTTAAAGATGGTCTTTTGAATAAACAAATTGGTTATAATTTGAATATTGCTGAGGCAACCGTTAAAGCCCACGTTACCGCTATATTTAAGAAATTAAAAATTAATAACCGCACGCAAGCAGTATTAATCGCATCTCAACTCGAGCTGGAAACTCCCGACCCTACTTATTGATTAGGCACCTTTTGCAGTAGGGCTCTGAGTTTTACGGGCTTTAAGGGTTTATGAAGTAAATGAATCCTACTGTCTTCGCAGGTTTGCTTGAGTCCTTCCTCATGACTCGCGGTAATCAGTACGGCGAAAATTGTCCGGTTTAAACTCGCTCTAATTTGTTTTATTAAGGCAATGCCATTTCTATTCGAACTCAATTGGTAATCTACTAAAAGCACATGAGGTATAAAGCCGCCTAGCGCTGCGAGGGCATCAGAGGCATTGGTGCAGGTGTGTGAGGAAACTTGCCATTTATTAAGTAAAGTGGTCAGCGCTTTTAGGTTTTGCGTATCATCGTCAATGCACAGAGCTCTTAAACCACTCAAGCTGTATACTTCAGGGGATTTTTGAGTGGGTAATGCTGGCTGAGATAGTTGCAGTGGCAAGGTAAAACGAAATTGAGTGCCTTTATTTTTGTTTGATTCCACAGACAAGTTGATCCCCAATAGTGTGCATAGCCTTTTTACGACTCCAAGCCCTAAACCGACACCTGACTCTGAGTGATCTTCTCCTCGATAAAAATCGTCAAAGATGTGTGAAAGTTCACTGTCAGAAAGTCCTATTCCTGTATCTACAAACAGAAACTGAGCTGTGTCATTGCAACTTGAAATACGCACAATAACCCGTCCTGACTCTGTGTACTTAATGGCATTTGAGAGTAGATTCTGGACTATTCTGTACAAAAACTTTGCGTCACTCAGCACATAGATAGAATGAATGCAGTAGCTGAGCTTTAGCCCTTTTTCTTTAGCTACCATAGAGAAGCTAGCTAAAAGAGGCTGTAATAAACTACGTAACTCGATTGGCTCTATGTGTGCTTCCATTTTACTTTGGTCTAGCCGAGCAATATCTAGTAGTGTACTAATGAGTGATTCCCCCGCATCTAGACTTTGAGCGAGCTTGGAGACAATGTCTTTTTGTTCCTTGGGTAAGGCAAACTCTTGTAATGTACTTGTATATAAACTGGCGGCATTTAAAGGTTGAATAATGTCGTGGCTAGCTAAGGCTAGGAAGCGGGTTTTGCTTTTGTTTGCTTCTTCAGCAATTTCTCGTGCTTGAATGAGTTCAAGCTCCACCGTTTTTCGTTTATCAATTTCCCTTCGCAGCGAGGCATTAATAGATTGTACTTCTTGAGTTTGCTTACTAATTCTATCTTCAAGGTTAACTTTAGCTTCCTCTAGCACTTTTTGTGTTTCTATAAAGCTTGTAATATCAGTAAATATGGTAACAAAGCCACCTCCGGGAAGCGGTGTTCCAATCATTTCAATAACACGACCATCAGCCCGTTGGCGTTTAAATTTATGATAATGTCCGGCTCTTAAATGTTCCATACGCTTTTCGATATGAGTTTCTGGGTCTCCAGCACCAAATTCACCTTTTTCTGCATTGTAGCGAATGACTTTTTCTACCGGAGTTCCGGCAACTAATAGCTCGTCAGGAATGGAATAGAGTTTTGCGTATTTTTTATTCCAAGCAACTAAACATAAGTTCTTATCGATAACGCTCATCCCTTGGTCGATATTTTCTAGCGACGTAATTAACGCAGTCATGTTTTGCTGCATGGTTTGCGCTGTGTCATCAAAAAAGTGGATCACATCGGTGAAATCTAATTTTCTACCGCTTATTACACTATCTATAAGGGTTTTAGCACTAGAGGCACCAATAACACCACCAAGAGCACGCTCACAAAAAACAAGAAAGTGGGTACTAGGGTCATCGGCGTCATTTACAGTGAGCTTGTGTTGTTTTTCGTAGTTAGAAATCAATTGAAGGCAACGGCCTTTTCCTAAAAAAGTAGTCAGCAAGGTAATTAGGTCACTGTTTGTTATGTCTACTCCAAGGGCCTTTTGCGTGGCGGTTTGCCGTGTTTCAGAAGGAGACACAAAGGCAATGGCTTGAAGCTTATCAATTAGCCTGTGCTTGGCCGTTACAGAAAACAACCAATAGGCGATACAATTCACTGATAAGCTAAGAATGGCAGCTTCACTTAAGGTTCGGTTTGTGTATTCACTTTCTCCACCGCTAGCGATAACAGGTAACACTAACCAAGCAAACCAAATAGCGACACCACCAATTAAACCTGCATAAACGCCGTGAGCGTGCCCCCTGTGCCAATATAGACCTCCTACAATGGATGGGAGCAATTGAATAACAAGGGAAAAGGCAACCAAGCCGATTGAATGTAATGAACTGGTATGGGTAAGTTGCTGGTGATACAAAAACGCCAAAAACAAAATGAATGCTACAACTAGACGACGAATTACTCTAATTTTCTTAGCCAGGTTGGTTGTTTTTATTTGGGAGGTGGAATTGAACAGGCGAGGCAAGATTACGTCGTTTGATAGCATAGTACTGAGCGCTAACGTTGCTACTATAATCATTGCCGTAGCAGCTGATAAGCCACCAAGAAAAGCAATTAATTTAATAATAAAGGTATCTGTGTACATTGCCAAAGCGAGCACATAGTTATCAGATTCTACATCACCGCTGATGAACACCGCTTTACCTGTGGCTGCAATAATAGGAATAGCTATGATCATAATGACTAAATACAAGGGAAAGAGCCAACGAGCTGTAGCTAGGTGATTCAATTTTAGATTGTCGACAATAGCAATATGGAATTGGCGAGGTAAACATACAATGGCGGCAGCGGCCATTATTGTTTGCGCAATAAAGTTAAAATTAAATAGGTTTGAGGTTATGTCTATTGGATAAATTTCGGCAATTGTTGGTGTTAGTCCTTGAGAACGCCATACCAACAAACCTACAAAAGCCAGTGATACAAGGGCGATTAATTTTATACATGATTCAAATGCTACCGCTAAAATGAGCCCGTGTCGATATTCTGTTACATCGGATTTTCGGGTGCCGAAATACATTGCAAACAAGGCGATGGCTAAGGTGGTCACAATAGTGATTGTATCTGCATTGTCGCTATTGGTCAGAGTAATGAACATTGTGCCGATGGCTTTAATTTGTAAAGCGATATAAGGCACAGTAGCCAATAACGCCAGCAAGGTAACACACAAGGCAACGGGTTGACGCTTCCCATATCGAGACGCAATGAAATCAGAAATCGTATTTATATGTAATTTTTTACTTACGAGAGTGAGTTTAAATATGAATCGATACCCCAAGGTGTAAACCAATATAGGGCCTAACAATATGGGTAAAAAAGCCCAGTTTTCTCTGGCAGCTTGACCTACGGAACCAAAAAATGTCCACGCAGTGCAGTAAATCGCCAATGCGAGTGCATAAACTGCAGGGTGAGAGGTGATTTTGCGAGAGAAATACGCATTTTTATCTCCCCACGACGCTATGTAAAACAACAGTGTTAAATAACACAGCGCCAGAATTGGCCACACTATAGACATAATATTGAATACATACTTTTAACATTTTTACTCAATATAACCACGAAAAACACATCAGCACCATATTTATCACCTTCTTTTTATTGATTTTTCTAATTGTTAAGCACCAATCAAAATGGTGAGATGAGACTAAAGTTTTATATTAAATATTTAACATCTCTGTAAACTTTTTAATGGGTGATGAGTTTTGACTTGACCAAATAACGCTGGTTTCTCCGAATTCATCTCGATTCTGATAACACAAATCTACGCTACCTAAAGGGTACGTAGCCTTCAAAACGGGAGAAGTTTATGGAGAATCAACAAACATATTGGAAAGATAACGTTCGCCTAATTTTAGTGTGTTTAGCTATTTGGTTTACGGTGTCGTTTGGGTTTGGCTTATTACTTGTAGAGCCTTTGAATACTATTCGCCTAGGTGGTTACAAACTTGGTTTTTGGTTTGCTCAACAAGGCTCAATTTATACCTTCCTCGCACTTGTTTTCTGGTACGCAAAGAAAATGAATGATCTTGATAAAAAATACAAAGTAGAGGAAAAATAATGGATGAGTTAAAGCTATATACCTATATTGCCGTTTTTAGCACCTTTGCAGTTTACTTTGGTATTGCATGGTGGGCTCGAGCTAGTTCAACCAGCGACTTTTATGCCGCAGGTGGTGGTGTTGGCCCTATTCAAAATGGTATGGCAATTGGCGCTGATTGGATGTCGGCCGCGTCCTTTATTTCAATGGCTGGTTTAATCGCGTTTTTGGGTTACGGTGGTTCTGTTTTCTTAATGGGATGGACCGGCGGTTACGTGTTACTTGCTATGTGCCTAGCACCGTACATGAGAAAACACGGTAAATTTACCGTACCTGAATTCATTGGCGATAGATTCTACTCAGATGGTGCCCGTATTGTTGCCATTGCGTGTTTAATTATTGCGTCGGTCACATACATCATTGGGCAAATGAAAGGGGTGGGCGTTGCTTTTTCTCGGTTCTTAGATTTGCCTTATGAAGTGGGTTTGTATGTCGGTATGGGCGTGGTTTTTGTTTATGCGGTACTAGGTGGAATGAAAGGGATCACTTACACCCAAATTGCTCAATACGTAGTACTTATTTCAGCCTATACAATTCCCGCTATCTTTATATCCTTACAGTTAACCGGTAACCCTATTCCTCAAATTGGTTTGGGCTCGACATTAGCTGATGGTAGCGGCGTGTTTTTACTCGACAGGCTCGATGCGGTCGTCACCGACTTAGGTTTTAAAGAATATACTACGGCCAAACTGGGTAACTCGTTAAATATGTTTGCCTATACCTTATCGTTGATGATAGGTACTGCGGGCTTACCACACGTTATCATGCGCTTCTTTACCGTGCCTTCAGTACAGGCTGCGAGAGCATCAGCGGGCTACGCCTTGGTATTTATCGCGTTGCTTTATACTGTGGCACCAGCCGTGGGTGCGATGGCAAGATTTAACCTAATCAACACCATAGAGCCAGTTGCAGGAGAGCAATTAGAATACGAAAAACGTCCTCAGTGGTTTAAAGATTGGGAAAAAACCGGCTTATTGAAGTTTGAAGACAAAAATGGCGATGGAAAAATTCAATATGTTGCTGATGCTGAGAAAAATGAAATGGTTACTGTAGACCGTGACATTATGGTGTTGGCGAACCCGTCTATTGCAAACTTGCCGAACTGGGTTGTTGCTTTAGTGGCTGCCGGTGGCCTAGCCGCAGCGCTTTCCACTGCTGCGGGTTTGTTGTTGGCTATTTCCTCGTCAATTTCTCATGACTTAATGAAAAGCGTGCTAACGCCAAACATGTCAGAGAAAAAGGAGCTATTGGTTGGGCGTATCACTATGACCATTGCAATTCTCTTTGCGGGCTACTTGGGACTTCATCCGCCAGGGTTTGCTGCTGGAACTGTGGCATTGGCATTTGGGCTTGCTGCGTCATCAATATTCCCTGCGCTTATGATGGGGATTTTCTCAAGAACCATGAGTAACAAAGGCGCTATTGCCGGTATGAGCTCAGGTATTGGCGTGACTATGCTGTATGTATTTCAACATAAGGGCATTATGTTCATTCCTGGAACGTCGTTCCTTGGTGATATGAGCGCAAATTGGTTCTTTGGCATTTCGCCTGAAGCCTTTGGTGTTGTAGGGGCGCTGGTTAACTTTTCAGTAGCCTTTATTGTACTGAAAATGGGTGAGCCAGCACCGAAAGAAATTGAAGATATGGTTGATAACTTCCGCTCACCTCACGGAGAGATAAAAGCGGCACATGATCATTAATTCGTTTTGTTATTGAAATCAAACACCTCAACTAAAGTTGGGGTGTTTACATTTATTTGGAGTTTTCTATGTACCAGGCTTTTTTAAAACTCAGTCGGCATACTAAAATTGCACTGTGTGTTGCGCCAATTCTAATAATTCTAGGATGGGCAGCATCTGATATATGGGCCGAAAGCCAAGCTATGAAGCCGCGATTTTATGAAATGAAACTCAGTAAGCAAGGGTGTGACTTAGTCAGCAAAAATTGCGTATTGGGCTCCGGTGAATTTGAATTAAATTTATATCAAGAAGGCAATGTCACTACATTGAATTCAAGTTTTCCTTTAGACACAGCCACCTTGTTTTTGGTTGATAAGTACGATGAATCAGCTGTTTTTCGTATGGGTATGAAAGACTCTCCTTACTATTGGCACAGAGAGACCCCTTTGAGTGAGTTTGTGAAGGGCACCGGATCACAACAAAAAATACGATTAATCGCGACGGTTAAAGGTGGGCGATATGTTGGAGAATTTATAACTAATAACAGAGTAAACTGAGGTCTTTATTGAATCGCCCCTTCATAGTGTTTATCCTTTCAGCTTATGCCCTTTTTAAATAGCATTAGCGTTGTACTATGAACTACGATATTCCCGTTTTGAATTTAAAAGATCAAGTTTCTGATGCTGAATGGCAAACTCGAGTCGAGCTTGCAGCTGCATATCGCTTAATGGTTATGCACCAATGGGACGATCTTATCCATACCCATATTTCCGCCCGTATTCCAGGGACAGAAGATATATTAATAAACGCATTTGGTTTAGCGTTTGAAGAGGTCACTGCGTCCAATTTAGTGAAAATCGATATTCACGGTAATATTATTCAGCCAAATTGCCCTTTTGAAATAAACCCAGCGGGTTTTACTATTCACAGCGCCGTACATATTGCTCGGCCAGAGGCTCAGTGTTGTTTGCACTTACACAATGCAGATGCCATTGCTGTATCAAACAACCCTCAAGGCTTAAAGCCTTATAGCCAATATTCAGCATTTGCTTTAGCCAGTATGAGTTACCATGAATATGAAGGCTTAGCCGTAGATCACGATGAAATCGCACGTATACAAGGGGATTTAGGCTCTGCTAATTTCATGTTGTTGCGCAACCATGGAGCGTTAACCATGGGAGTGACTATTGGCGACGCTTTCATGCACATGTATGACCTGCTTCGGGCCTGTGAAATTCAAGTTAAAATGCAATGCACTACAGATGAGCCATTCATTGAAATTAGCCAAAGTGTTATTGATGGAATTAAAGCACAAGCAAATATAGTACATACGGGGCAAACCGGCGGACAAAAAGCGTGGCCGGCCATGATGCGCAGAGTTAAGCGCGCATACCCTGATTTCGATCAATAGTCTTAAACCTAATAACCCACGAGTGTTAAATGAAAATTACCCATGTAGAAATTTTTGATATTCATTGTCCTGAGCGCCCGCCTTGGAATCCTATTTTTGTTCGTATCCATACTGATGAGGGTATTCATGGTGTAGGTGAAGCCGGACTTGCCTACGATTGGGGGCATAGCGCTGCAGCTGCAATGATTAAAGAAATCGCAGAGGCGGTTTTAATTGGTTTTGACCCGTTTAAGACAGAGCAACTTTGGTCTCGTATGTTACGTGAAAGCTTTTGGGGCTTAGGTGGTGGACCTATTTTGTATTCAGCGATGAGCGCAATTGATACAGCCTTATGGGATATTAAAGGTAAAGCACTGAATGTACCTGTGTACCAATTACTTGGAGGTAAAACCAACGATAACCTGCGCACGTATGCTAGTCAGTTGCAGTTTGATTGGTCCCAAGATTGCGTAAAAATGCTCACCCCTGAAGACTATGCTCGTTCTGCCGCAAAGGCGATGGCAGAAGGTTATGACGCGGTTAAGGTAGATCCTATTGTTTATGACGAAAACGGTGATTCTAGCTTCGATCGAACAAAACTGTTCACACCTAAGCAGATGCGCTTGTTTGGCGATAGGTTAAGAGCCATTCGCCAAGAAGTCGGTGATGATGTTGATATTATCTTTGAAGCCCATTCATTAATGGGCTGTGCCTCAGCCATTCAAATGGGGGAAGTCATCAAAGAAGTGGGCTGTATGATGTTTGAAGAGCCTGTGAACTACTTAAATTCAGCAGTGCATAAAAAGGTATCGGATCGCGTCAACGTGCCTATCGCTGGTGGAGAGCGCTTATACCACCGCTGGGATGTTAGGCCGTATTTTGAATCGCAAAGTATTGATATCTTACAACCTGATGTAGGCTTGTGCGGTGGCTTTACTGAAGCGAAAAAAGTGTGTGATTACGCAGATGTTTACGACATACGCATACAGGCTCATGTTTGTGGTGGTCCAGTTGCCACAGCGGCATCATTACAACTAGAAGCCGCAATTCCAAACTTTCTAATTCATGAACACCATACCTACGCGATAAAATCATGGAACCGTGAATTATGTATCCAAGATTACCAGCCTAAAAATGGCGTATTTAAGGTACCGGACTTACCCGGTATTGGCATTGAGTTAAATGACGATTTGGTCAAACGCTCACCTCATGTGACGGTGAAATAGGCGCGAAAACCTGACTTTTATACAGGCGCATAATTAAATTTCATCTATTACTATTTAACTATCGAATTCACCGTTTTGTGGTGTTTTTGATAGTATTTATACAAATAATCGCGTTTTAATGAGGTTTTCACTTGGTTATAGGTAACATAACTAAAGTTCATCTCATTCACTTTTAACGGAATGCTAGTCGTCGAGCTCAATAACTCTAAAGATTAGCTTTAAGATGGAATATAACTTTATGTATGAATTAAGTCTAAATGAAATTCAAGAAGTAAATGGCGGTAAGTTTTCGTGGTCCGGTTTAGCTGGTGCCACGGCTGGTGGTGCAGTTGTAGGAGGAGCCTTCGGTTCTCTAGTCGGAGGCGTTGGTTTTGGACCGGGATTACTAGCTGGTGGTTTAAGTGGTGGTGGTGGCTACCTTGTTAATGAACTAATTCAATATGCTCTCGATGACCAGTAAAAAAGCAGGCTATATTTTCTTAGTAATCATAACATCTCTGTTTGGCATTGCGGTGAGTAAGTTTAACCCAGCGTTGTGGATAATTGCTATTTCTTCTATCGCTATTGGTTTACTCAGTGGGTTTATTTTTAATAAATTCAATAAAAAATGAGTGTTTTAAAATACTAAGAATTCAGAGTCTGATTTGTGACTTGTGCTCGCACTAAAGATAAAGCCACTGGTAAAGAGGGGGACTGACAACTTAGCTGTTGGAATAAGCCTCTCTTTTTTATACATTCAAATTATTAGACAAAGCCTATAGTCCGTAGGTTCTGATAGCATTTGAATACAGTAGTACTTCTGTATTTAATTTTAACTCTTTAGTTAAGTCATACATGTTTTGCCAATAGGTTTCATAGCGCGAAGAAAAAAGCACGAGTGGAAAGTTACTCGCAAACATGACTCTTCTTTCGCCAAATATGTCGATAACATCTTGTACTGAACGTGCTACATAGTCATGACTATAGTCTTTGTCATTCATTTCCCAGCCCGAACATTTAATGCAAAGGTTCGGGTAAGCGGATAACCGTTTAAGGGCGAGTTTCCAACTAGTTCGTTGTGCTGATAACGACAATGCTGGAGGAAATCCGCCATGGTTAATAACCATATTTAAGTCAGGCGCGGCATCTATTTGCTGGCACAATTTATTTAGTGTTTCTTTACCTATTTTTCCTAAATCTAATTGAAGCTCAAAGGTAAGTGAGTGTTTACTTAATAATTGAAAGTTAAGACCTGTATTGGTGTGAGCAAGTATATGAAATGCATCGTCATCGAGAATATGCCTGACGCCACGAAAAGAAGACTGCTTGCTTAATTGGCCTAGAGCGCTGGTAAAGTCACTGGGTGATAAGGTTAAATCGACACAGCCAATTGAGCCTAACAGTAACGATGAAGGAGCGACGGCGGTTTCTACCATCTGTATTTCACGCCAAGAAGCGTGATTGTCAAACCCTGCTTCTATATGCACTACACCCTTTAATTTAAATTTTGAGGGCAGGGATAAATCATCCACTGTAAAACTTCTAGCAATGAGTTCTTGTTCCTGTTTAGAAAGCGAAGACCACCACTTGTATTGTCCTTGTTCTTTGTTGAATAAATGAATGTGGGGGTCGATTATACTAACGGGCACAATACCCGCCATCCATTAACTGTAATGTCCCGGTTATAAAGCTGGCGTCTGGAGTACTAAGAAAATAAGCAAAACCGGCAACTTCTTTAGATGTACCAATTCTACCTAAAGGCTGTGCAGAGGCTTCTTCTGCGTGAATTTTTTGTTTGTTCGCTCCGGTGCGAGCACAGTATTTATTGATTGCATTGTGATAAAGCGGAGTATCTATGGTACCCGGACACAAGGCATTGGCTCGAATGTTATATTGAGCGTAATCAATGGCTGTGGTTTTTGCCATAGAAGCCAGTGCGTGTTTTGTCAGGTTGTAGGCAAAGGAGTTCGCTTTCGCAACTTGGGCTTGGTCAGAAGCAATATAAATTATACTTCCCCCCGCATTTTTCATTGCAGGTAATGAAGCCTGGGTAGCCGAAAACGCGCCTTTAACATTTAAGTTAAAGAGGTGTTGTAATGTGTGTTCGTCAGTTTCTTCGATATTCGCTGAAAGATGGACTCCTGCGTTGCATATGAGCACATCAATAGGCCCGTTAGCACTAATATCGCTTATACATTGCCTGACCTTATTGTGATCAGCGACATCGCAGTGAATAAAGTTTGCTGTGTGCTCTTCTTGAATATCAAGATTGAACACGTCATCACCTTTGGATATAAACCGCTCTACAATGGCTAGGCCTATGCCTGAGCTTCCTCCGGTAACGACGACTCTGCGTTTATTGCTTGGCACTAGATTACGCCAAGCTCTTTGAGACGCTCTTCTAGGTATGATCCCGCAGTATGACGTTCAGACAAAACAACATCTGCTCGTGGGTGTAAAAACAAAGGCAAGCTTACTCGTGCTTTTTTCATGTTTGTGCCCGCAGGGTTAATCACTCTGTGGGTTGTAGAAGGATAATAGCCGTTCGAAGCTTCTTGCAACATGTCGCCAATGTTCACTATAAGGTTACCAAAATCGCAAGGAACGTCTAACCAGCCACCGTCTTTGTCTTTTACTTGTAAGCCGGGCTCATTGGCAGCGGGTAAGATAGTGATTAAATTAATGTCTTCATGAGCTGCAGCGCGTATGGCATTAGGTTGCTCATCACCCAAAAATGCAGGGTAATGTAACACTCTTAAAAGAGAGCGATCACTACCGTTAATCATATTGGAAAGAGGTTCGTTAAAGCCTTTGTTTACGTCTTCAGGGGCATTGTCTTGGATCCAACCTAATAACTCAGCGGCTAATGTATTAGCTTGTTCATAGTAGCTTGCTAATAGAGGTCTAAGTTCTTCAGGACAGCGCCCCCACGGGTAAAAATGATAATACTCTTTAATGTCTTTTACCGTATGACCTTTGGCTACTTCAGAAACCGATTGTGGGAAAAAACCATCCTGAGTTTCTTTATCGTATAAGAAGTCGTGTTTTGTTTCACTGTTAAAAAATACTTCCGCCGCAGCGTATATTTCGCTGACTTTAGACTGCAAAATAGGGTGGTTAGTTAATACACCAAACCCAGTTTCACGAAGTGATGTTGCAAATTTAACGGCTGCGTCAGATGCTTGATAGTCAACTGCTTCTAATTTCATAGTTACCTCTTAAAACGATAAAAATAAGCCAGCTAATGAAGCACTCATTAAATTGGACAGGGTTGCTGCAAGCACGGCTTTTAGTCCTAATTGCGCTATTTCTTTACGGCGAGTTGGAGCCATAGCTCCTATTCCGCCCATTAGTATGGCTATAGATGATAAGTTTGCGAATCCGCACAAAGCAAAAGTGATAATGGCTTGTGATGATTCAGACAACTGGTCTTTGTTCTCAAGAAAATCGATGTAGGCTACAAATTCATTGACTGCGAATTTCTGACCAATAAAGCTGCCGGCAAGCTGAGCTTCTTCCCAAGGTACGCCAATAGCCCAAGCTAAAGGTTGTAAAATGAAGCCCAAAATAGCTTGGAAAGTGAGACCTTCATAACCTAAAAGTCCGCCTATCCATCCTATGCCGCCGTTTAGCATGGCAATAAGCGCTACGAAAGCGAGTAACATAGCACCTACGTTTAGGGCTAGTTGTAAACCGTTGCTTGCACCACTGGCGGCGGCATCAAAGACGTTGGCATAGGTGTTTTTATCATCGATTTGGTCTAAATTATTTTTTGGCGTCTCGGTTTCTGGCAGCATGATTTTTGCCATTAATAAGCCACCTGGTGCAGCCATAAAACTCGCTGCTAGCAAATATTTCAATTCAATGCCTAAACCGGCATAACCCGCCATTACTGAGCCAGCTATAGACGCGAGCCCGCCGACCATAATGGCAAATAATTCTGAGCGAGTCATATGGGGAATAAAAGGCTTTACTACTAATGGTGCTTCGGTTTGCCCTACAAAAATATTGGCTGCCGCAGACATAGATTCTGGTTTGCTGGTTCCTAACGTTTTTTGTAGAGCTCCACCAATTATTTGAATGATCCAGTTCATTATTTTTAAGTGATAAAGCACGGCGATTAACGAAGAGAAAAAGATAATTACAGGCAAAACGTTGAATGCGAAAATGAAGCCTAAGGATGTATTTCCCACTGCGCCAAAGACGAAGTTAATCCCTTCTTGGCTAAAACCAATGACACTGGCTACGCCTTCAGATATTTTTAATAGTAATTGTTTTCCTGGCTCGAAATACAATATAAATGCGCCAATGGCGGCTTGGATCGCAAATGCACCACCTACTGTGCGCCAGTTTATTGAACGCTTTGCGCTTGAAAAAGCGAACGCCAATAATAAAAGTACGATAATACCGATTACACTCATGAACAGCGGACCTCTACAGCAATGTTTGTTGGATATGTGACTTGATTACGTCAAGTGCGATTTGGTTTTTCCCGCCTTGTGTAACAACTACATCGGCTGTAAATCGGCTGGGTTCAATAAACGAATGATACATGGGTTTTACTGTCGCTTCATATTGCCTAGCGACAGATTCAATGTTTCTGCCTCTTTCTTTAACATCCCGCATCATTCGTCGCATTAAGCAAATATCTAAAGGCGTGTCGATAAAAATTTTAACATTGAATAAAGGCAACAACTCTGGACGGGCAAGCAACATGATCCCTTCTAAAATAATCACAGGAGCAGGTTGTAGGGTTTCTGATTCTGGTAGTCTAGTATGGGTTTTAAAGCAGTAGTGCGGATATTCAATGGGCTCACCGCTACGCAATTGATTTAAGTGCTCTTGAAGTAGTTCATGCTCAAATGCATTGGGGTGATCGTAATTAGTTTTCTCTCGCGCCTCTTTTGGTAAATGATCTTGCGCACGATAATAGTGATCTTCTCTGAGCACTTGTACGGGGCGACCTTGTTCTGAGAATGCATTGAGCAAGTTCTCAGTGAAAAGAGATTTACCGGAACCTGAGGCTCCAGAGATAGCAATAATAAGTGGGGAATGCATGGGTACACTATTTAATTCTGCGCGACTAACCTAAAAAGATACGCTGTTGGCGCCCGCGAATCAAATATGATGTTAATACCCTATGAAAATGAGTGATTTTTCATCAAGTGACTCGATTGCATAAGAGTGTTTCTTAGTTCTTGACCCTTCACCTTGCGCTTTTGGCGGGTAAAATTGATTTTTTTCTAATGGACACGTTTCAAATACTTCATCTAGCGCTGCGCGTATTTCACTTAGGGTTTTATCTAGATTATTTGAAAAATCCGGCTGTCTGCGTTTGGTATGACCTAAATCCATCAACTTTTTAAATGTGGAATCTGCATAGTCCAACAATAGTTCAGGTATGGGCTCGTGATGTACTAAAGGTTCACGGTTGTCAGATATACAGACTTTAATAAGTGCAATGTAAAAACAAAAAGGTTTGTTTGAGAGTTGTACAGGAGATGTTTCCCCGTGTGTATTTAGATAGAGCGCTTTTTGCTTGAGATCAATAACTAACTTTTGAGATTCACAATGCTCGTTTTCGTTAATCGGTGTTGGAAGTAAAGTTGATTTGACTTCTGCTTCTTGTTTTTTGTCGTCGTCTTTGTCGCTAGACAGTACGATATAAATTAACCCACAGAATATAGCTAGGATACTAAAAGGGAAGGAATTGAGTAATTTCAAACCCACTAATTCGATTTGTACAAATTCATCATTTGTTGATAATTTCATTATACTTACACGGCTATATTCTTCGCTTATTGATGGCTCGACAATACTATCAATGCTCTTGACTCTTACGGGAAAAGACTGATTGGCAAGGTAGTCGTTTAAATAAGCTATATAGCGTAAAATACCTTCTTTGTTGGCAACGGATACCTGGTTTTCTTTGCCCAAATCTAGGGTTGCTACATCAAGGCTAATTCGGTGCTTTACTTCATCTGCAGCCCTTTCTTGAGCGAGATAATTTGCTGAGATTAAACTGACTATCGCTGTGAGTTGAATAAAAACAGTAATCGAAGCTGCAATTAGCATCCTTTTTTTCATAACGAAGAAACCTCATCTGGTTGGCAAGGGGTAACCCATTGAGGTGATATGTAATAGCTAGAGGGTATTGCTTTTCCTGCTTTTTCAACTGCATTTTGAATAGCACATAACAAGTCAGGATTTTTGTCAGCATTTTTCAAATACCAACGAACACCGCTGTAGGTTTGTTTTATTTCGGTTATATAAGATTTTGATAATTGGTTGCTATCATTCTCACTCCAATAAGAAGCTATCACATCAACCTCCCCTGATATTAACTTTTCCCTGAGTTCCGAGTGAGAATTATAGTAGTACAGAGATAAAGCATTTTCGTTTAAATTGAGCGATTGAAATGCTGATTTGGGAGCGATGTGGCCAGAGCGGCTAGAAGGGTAATCTAAAAGACCAATTTTCTTATCGAGAAAATACTCTTTTACCAATTCGGGCTTTTCTTGTTTCGCTATGAAAAAAGCTTGGTAATCGGAGTAAGATCCAATCTGTTGTAGACCAAATGCCGCGCTTGCATTAAACGCGTTGGCGATATGATCTTTCATCAATGCGAGATCGGCAATGCCGTAATTAATGTACTTAAAGGTGTCGTAATCACTTTGTCCAATAATCAATGAAATATTGCCGTACTGCTTTGCAATAGACTTGGATTGACAGAAATGTTTCATTGCTTCTAAGCCCATAGAGGCATCAGTAACAAAAACGATGAGCTCGTCAGAATTGTTGGAAATTTGAGCGGGGCAAGTGATTTTTTTCTTTTCCAGCGGTGGAATTGCAGAAAAAATTGTCTTTTGCGAAAAAAAATTAAAATAAATTTCAACACACACAAAAAAAACAATAAATAACCCAATTATCCAGTTTTTAGTTATCTGCATTACGTGGACTACCTAAATTTTTAGCAAATATGTTTTCAATTTCATTGCGTATTCAATAAATAAGTTTACTTATAAACGCTGTGAAAACATATCTTAGCATAATTACAAAGGGCTAGAGCAATAAATCAAATTTCATCAGAGTAAAAATTTAATATTTTAAATCAATTAAACTACAAAATTACTTGATTCTCATAAGCAGTTTAATTTGAATAAAGTAGCACTTATATTAAGTGAAATTGAATCGATAATGATTAAGCAAATTCGAATTTTGATTTCATCATACTCGTTTTTACTTTTTCGCGTTCGTATATCATTTCTACTACATTTTACTCTAATGGTATATTTACCCATAGTTGTCGAGTCGGTAAAGTGTTAGCTGTAATATTTTAAAAACTGATGACAATTAAGAGCTAGTAATTACTATAGTTGAACTTTTAATTGTCTATTTTTAAAACGATTTCATTTGAAAATGCAGTAAATAAAAAAATTATAGCGAAAATAATAAGAAAAATGACATTGATTTTATCGAATAAAACTTAGGTTTTTTAACTTTTTTTTTACAATTGTCGTAAAATGCATAATCAGTTAGATAAAATGATTAAAACAGTTAAGTAACTTTATTTAATAAATAGTTTTTTAGGTTTGCCCCTTTATATTTAAGCAATATAAATAAGTAAAACTGAATGGTTGCTAATGAACTAGAATCAACAAAGCTGGGGTTTATGTCACTACACGAATCAGTTTAAATGAAAAATGTAAACAAATAGGCATACTTTAGTCAGCAAGTTAACTGAAAAGTTCACCATTGGTTAAAATTAGTTCTCGATTTGATTTTAAAATTGTAATAAAACTGTCACGGATTAACGAAAAAATAGACGTATTAGTGGTTTACTGTTGAATGGCTATATTCAGATGAGTTTTGCTGAAAAGACTTGTTGATATTTTGCCAAATCGTAGCGCTAAGCATATACGTTAAATACATATATTTGAAATATAGGAAAACACACATGAACGTTAAATCAAAACTCAATCGTGTAGCGGTTGCAGTTGCTATATCTGTTGGTCTTTCAACAGCCGCGGTTGCTCAGGAAACATCGTCTGCTATTCGCGGTGTTGTTGAGAGCACTGCTGGACAAGTGGTTTCTAATGCAAAGATTACCATTACAGATACGAGAACAAATATTTCTCGTGAGTTTTCAACATCTGATACAGGCGCGTTTACTGCACGTGGTTTGAGAGTTGGTGGGCCTTACACAGTTGTAGTTGAAGATGAGCTGGGCTCTAGAACAATTACTGACGTTTATACTAACTTAGGCGAAAGCTCTAGTTTGAATATTGAGCTTGTTTCAGAGTCAGATGTTGAAAGAATCAGTATTACGGGTAGTAGCACAGGCGTAGCTACAGAAGCTATAGGCCCAGGCTCTAACTACTCATTCACTGACTTACAATACCAGCCTAGCATAAATAGAGATATAAAAGATATTATTCAGACCGATCCTAGAGTATCAATAGACCCTACGAACTCTGACTCTATTCAATGTGCGGGTGTAAATAACCGTTTTAACAGTCTTACTGTTGATGGTGTCCAACAAAATGACAACTTCGGCCTAAACAATAATGGATTTCCTACCGAAGGTTTGCCATTCCCATTCGACGCGATAGATCAAGTTGACGTGCAGCTTGCTCCATTTGATGTTACCTATGGTGGGTTTACTGGTTGTAACATTAACGCAGTTTTCCGTTCTGGTGAAAATGATGTATTTGGTACAGTATTCTACGATTACACTGATGATTCATTACAGGGAGATTCGACATCTGAAGGTGATTTCGATGTTCCTGCATTTAATCAAAGCCGATACGGATTTGCAGTGGGTGCGCCAATTATCAAAGATAAGTTATTTATTTTTGCTGCGTACGAAAAGGATAATCCAACGGAAATTTTTGAAAACGGCCCTGAAGGTGCGGGTTTTGCGCAACCTATTGAGGGTTTAACCACAGATTTACTGGCTGATATCGCATCGATTGCGAGCTCTGTATATGGTTATGACGTAGGTGATATTGCTAATTCTGGTGATAACACCGATGAAAAATTACTTGTTAAACTTGATTGGCAAATTAATGAAGCACACAGAGCGGCTTTAACGTACCAAGATACAGAAAGTGCAACAGCAGTATCTACAGGTCTAGGTACAAATTCATTTGCTTTTAATGATAGATTTTACGAACGTGCAAATGACTTACAAACTTTAGCCCTATCAGTATATTCAGACTGGACTGATTCGTTTTTTACTGAATTTCGTATTTCACGTACAGACGTTGATAACGGACAAGTAGCAAATTCATCTAACTCAAGTTTTGGTGACTTTACAATCAATGATGCGATTGACGGTGTTGATGTTAGGTTTGGTGCTGATGAATTTAGACAAGCCAATGTCCTAAATTATGAAACTGAAAATTACAAATTTGCGGGCACGTATTATACAGGTGATCACGAAATTACTGCAGGTGTAGAGTACCAATCAAACGAAGTATTTAACTTGTTTGTACCTGGTAGCCAAGGTGTATTTGAATTTAATGGCTTAGAGAACTTTAGAAACCAACTTGCTGATTCCATCGAGTTTAGTATTCCAGGCTCTTTGGATCCTAATGACGGTGCTGCTGAATTTGAATTCCGTCAGTTTACTCTATATGCCCAAGATAGATGGTTAGTGAACGACAATCTTACTCTTACCTTTGGTTTAAGATATGATTCATGGGATGCCGATAGAGATCCAATTGCGAATGATAACTTCTTTGCGCGTTATGGCATAACTAACGCTACGGGCCCTGACTTTGATTTGGTACAGCCTAGAATTGGATTCAACTACGTTGTAAGTGACGATACCTTCGTTTACGGTGGTTTAGGTCTATTTGCTGGTGGCAACCCGAATGTATGGTTGTCTAATAATTATTCCAATAATGGTGTAACCATTCTCAGTTCAGAAGTTGAAAGAGAAGATGATGGAAGTAACTCTGCCGCTGAACTTGCAGCGCTAGATGGTGCAAATACGGCTAACTTTGGTTTGGAAGTTCCTGATTTCCTAATAAACGGATTGGAAGGTGGCGACGGTGCAGTTAATGCATTAGACCCTGATTTTGAAATACCTTCGTTATATAAGTTTAACGTTGGTGTTCAACATGAATTTGGGGAAGGTTATATCGCGTCTGCAGATGTGATTTACACTAAAGAAAAGAACGCACCAAATACTAGACCACTAAACACTGTACAAATAGGCACTGCGGCAGATGGGCGTCCTATTTACACAGATGTAGATTTACTTGATGCAGATTGCCGAGCTGATGCGACAAGTGCTGATTGTAGTGGAAGAAGCGGAACAGATTATATTCTTGAAAATGCAAACGAAGACGGTGATGGCTTAATCTTAACTACAACGCTTCAAAAAACTTGGGACAATGGTATTTCCATTAACGCTGGTTATACTTATCAAGATATAGAGCAAGGTAACCCTCAGAACAGCTCAACTGCATCGTCTAACTTTGGTAATTTATCAGTTTCTGATTTAAACGATCCTGGTATCGCGACGAGTAGTTTTGAAGTTCGTCACCGCTTTGTACTTAACTTGTCTTACGTGAAGCAGTTCTATAAAGACTACGATACTAGAATTAACCTATTCTGGAATAGACAATCTGGCCGTCCATTTAGTTTCAACTTTGATGGAGACCCAGGGTTTGGTGATGAGCGTGGATTCGAAGATCGTAATTTACTTTACGTACCTACACTTGATGATCCAAATGTAGCCTACGGAGATGATTTTGATTTAGCCGCTTTCAATCAGTTCATTTCGGATTCAGGACTTGAAGGTTCACGAGGCACAATACTTTCTCGCAACTCTCAACGAAGCAGTTGGAATGGCCGCATTGATATGCGTATTTCTCAAGAGTTCCCAGGAATTAAAGAAAGCCACCGTGGTGAATTCTTCATCGTAGTTCGCAATTTAGCTAATTTACTTAATGACGATTGGGGTAACTTTAGTCAAGTGAACTTTGAGTTTAATAACCCTGTTGTAGATGCAGAGTTACAGAGTGATGGAACTTATTTGTTTACTAACTTTGATGGAGATCAAGGTGAGAGTTTAGACGTAGGCGCATCAGTTTGGTCTGCTAGAATTGGTGTTAAGTACACTTTCTAATTGAACTTGTGTAAGTATGTTTAATAAAAAGCCTGTTTGTTAACAGGCTTTTTTTTGATGAAATATTTTTGGTAGTTATGATTTAGCTGACTTAAGATTAGTTACACATTCTCAAACAAGGCTTCAACCTTTTTCTGCAACTCGTCAATGTTGTCAATGTTCGCAGGGGCAATAAAAATAGTGTCGTCTCCCGCTATGGTACCCAATACGCCATCTTTCTGACTTAAGGAGTCTAGTAGTCGTGCGATTAATTGAGCAGCACCAGGACTGGTTCTAATTATCAGCATTACTTTGTTGTGGGAAATATCTAGAACCAACTGCTTTAACGGGCTCTTAGCCGTAGGCATACCCAGTTCAGGAGGCAAACAATACACCATGTCTCCTTTCGCATTGCGGGTTCTTACTGCACCAAATCGACTTAACATACGAGAAATTTTCGATTGGCTAATATTGTCGAAACCTTGATTTTTTAACAAGGTCACGATTTCACTTTGAGAGCCTGCATCTTCAGTTTTTAAAATGTCTTTGAAGGCTTTTATTAATTGTTCTTGCTTTGGACTTGCCATAGTTATTTAATTCTGTCGGTATTATAATTATTTTGTCACAGTGTGCTACACAGAAGGATTTTAATCAATTATTTATGCATAAACATTCATTTTTGTGCATAAATTGCAGGCTTTTATTGAGTTTTGTTCTGTCTTAGCGTACTGTGTCGTCCTCTTCACAAAGACGAAAATTCACAGGAGATTCGTAATGAAAGTAGCCGTACTTGGTGCTGCAGGTGGTATTGGTCAAGCATTATCATTATTGCTTAAAACTCAACTTCCAGCTGGAACTACATTGTCATTATACGACGTTGCCCCAGTTGTTCCTGGTGTAGCGGTTGATCTAAGCCATATTCCTACTGATGTAAAAGTAACAGGTTATGGAAAAGATGACCTTGCTGTTGCACTTGAAGGTTGTGATATCGTACTTATTCCTGCTGGTGTTCCTCGTAAGCCTGGCATGGACCGTTCAGATTTATTTAACATCAATGCAGGTATTGTTAAAAACCTAGTTGAAGCGGTAGCGGACAATTGTCCTAAAGCGTGTTTAGGTATTATTACTAACCCTGTAAATACTACCGTTGCTATTGCTGCGGAAACATTGAAAGCAAAAGGCGTTTACGACAAAAATAAATTGTTTGGTGTAACGACTCTTGATGTTATCCGTTCAGAAACCTTCGTAGCTGAATTGAAAGGCTTAGATGTAGCAAGTGTTCATGTTCCAGTTATTGGTGGTCACTCAGGTACTACAATTCTTCCACTTCTTTCTCAAGTTAAAGGCGTTTCTTTTACTGATGAAGAAGTTGCAAGCTTAACTCCACGTATCCAAAACGCGGGTACTGAAGTTGTTGAAGCTAAGGCCGGCGGCGGTTCTGCTACCTTGTCTATGGGTCAAGCGGCTGCGCGTTTCTGCTTGTCACTTGTAGCAGCAATGAAAGGCGAGAACGTTGTTGAGTACACCTATGTACAAACTGACGACAGCGACGATGCTGCGTTCTTTGCACACCCTGTAAGACTTGGCGTAAATGGCGTAGAAGAAATTCTACCTTATGGCGAACTAAGTGCCTTTGAGCAAGCTGCGAAAGAATCTATGCTTGAAGGTTTACGTGGTGACATCAAACTTGGTGTTGATTTCGTTAACCAGTAAACATCTTATTGCGAATCCTTTATTGGATTTTCGATAGTAAAAAGCCCCTACTTTTTAGGGGCTTTTTTGTGCTTTGAAAAGCGCTATTTGCGTTTGTGGTTATCAGGAACCGCAACCAACTGATCTTCGATGTAAATGCAAGTTGCAGCCACGTCGTCACCATTTCGACCGGCAAAGCTAACTGCTTCATTTTCAGATTTATCGACACAAGCATCAATAGCTTCTTGAGGAGGCTGCCTTGGTGGACCTCGTCGCTCGTCGTTATCATCACCTCTGCTCTGCGCAGCAAAACTGAGCGTGGATGTCACTAATAACATAAAAAATAGACTGATTAATTTCATATCTTATCCTCTTTTTCGATTTCATTTTAAAAGCTAAATTAATGTTAAACCAATATTGTGCAGAATGTGCGGAGATTGAGGTTACATTAAGTGGAACTTCTCAATAGATGTAGAGCTAAAGTGCGCACTTAGTTACACTTGGTATATGAAAATTTCTCAAAAACTATTTTTAACCTTTATCGGCTACACTGCAGTTGTGTTAATTGTGGCCTTGCTATTGGCTCGTTGGAGCTTTCAGCAAGGCTTCTTTGAATTCACAAAAGGCCTTGAGGAGCAACGTTTACAGCGCCTAGCTGATGATTTAATTTTTCGTTATCGTCAAAATGATGAAAGTTGGCAGTTTATTCGGGCAAACTCGTTAGGTGAGTCGTTATCAGATTCACATCACCCAGGACCACCTAGAGGGCCTATAGGGGGCCAAAATAGAAGGCCACCTCCTAGAGGTGTGCCTGAACATAGGAATAGAGATTCACAAATAGGGCCTTTGATTACGCTTTACAGTAATGAAGGTGATTGGTTGTCAGGCGTAAAAGACAAAAGACGGGTTGATGCAATGCTGGTTCATCCTATTTTACTCAACGGCAAACCAATTGGCGAGCTTGTAAGCTGGCCTCCAGCTAAAGAATCTGATGATTTATCTTCGCGCTTTCTCCAACAGCAACTGAATACTAACCTGTTAATTGGTTCGATTTGTCTGCTGATTGCTGGGCTAATTGCATGGGCCTTAACTCTATTTTTGTTGAGGCCCATTCGCGAGCTTCAGACAAGTATATCTACACTAGCAAATGGTCAATATAAGTTACCCGAGTTTAATGGACGAAATGACGAGCTAGGCAATTTGATGAAGAATGTCGAGCATTTAGCGGATACGTTGCACAAAACCAGAGAAGCTAAGAATGAATGGTTTGCTTCAATTTCTCATGAATTAAGAACACCGCTTACTGTATTAATGGGTGAAATTGAAGTGCTGCAAGCCGGCATTCGACCTTTTGACAAAAGTACGTTGTCTTCCCTAGAGCAAGAAATCAAAATGTTAGAAAGACTCGTGGGTGACTTATATCAATTGTCTTTGTCTGATATTGGTGGTTTGAAATATACTTTTGAGTTAATCAATTTTAGCGAAGTAGTACAGGGGGCGTGTGATTCTTTATCTACAAAATATGAATCAAAAGGCTTACTGTTAATTAGACCAAAATGTGGTGACATAATGTGTATGGGGGACCCGACACGCTTGTTGCAGCTAGTGGTAAATATTCTTAATAATTCATTGTTGTATACGGATGCTCCTGGGCAAACTCGGCTGACACTAGAACAACAAAGAGACACTATTTGCTTGCAAATAGAGGATTCAGCTCCTGGGGTTCAGTTGTCTGATTGTTCAGCTTTATTCGAGCCGTTATTTCGACTCGATACCGCAAGAACTCGAAAAGGAAGCGGTGCTGGCTTAGGTTTGGCAATATGTCGCAATATAGTGAAAGCACATCGAGGAAAAATTACGGCATCGCCTAGTGAACAAGGTGGGTTGAAAATAGTAGTGACAATACCGCAAGAAGGGATAAATTATGAATGAAGCGCATACAATACTGATTGTTGAAGATGAGCCTAAAATTGCTCAAATATTGGTGGATTTTCTTACTCTCGAAGGGTTTCAAACTAAGGTTCTTCACGATGGTAAGGATGTTATTGATGTAGTAAAGCAAATATCCCCTGACTTTGTTGTGTTAGATATCATGTTACCTCACAAAGATGGCTTAACCTTGTGCAAAGAAATACGTCAATTTTCGGATGTGCCTATTTTAATGCTAACCGCTCGGGTGGAAGAAATAGATAGGCTAATGGGACTAGGATTCGGCGCTGACGATTATGTTTGTAAACCGTTTTCTGCTAGGGAAGTTGTGGCGCGTATACAAGCAATTCTGCGACGAGTTAGCGCGCCTATAAGTAAAGATGATGAAGATAACTTGTTGGTGTACCGAAGTATCGAGTTAAATATGGAGAAACATATTTGCAAGACTGCAGGTAATACCTTGAACCTAACACCTGTGGAATTTCGTCTTTTGACAGCGTTAATTAAAAAACCTGGTGTGGTATTCTCTAGAGATCAGTTGATGAACGCATGTTATGACGATGGACGGGTTGTCAGTGGCAGAACCATAGATAGTCATATGAAAAATTTACGCCAAAAACTCTCAGTAACCAACCCAGACGACGAGATATTACACGCCGTCTATGGGGTAGGTTATAAAGTAGATTAATTACATATTAACCAGTATTACGCATACCTATTGCAATACCAGCAATGGTAACCATCATTGCTCTTTCAAGTTCGCTTTGACCGGATTCATCGTCTTGCTGTCGGCTGCGTTTTAGCAGCTCAATTTGCAAATAATGAAGCGGCTCTAAGTAGGACGCTCGAATGTTCATCGATTCGCGGCCTTGAGGATCACTTTCCATTATGGTTGATTGTCCTGTGATGGACTTGTGAGCGTCAATACTGAATGTAAGCTCTTCTCGTAATGCATCACCAAAGTGTTTCAGTGAATCAGGTACGAGATGATCATCATAAGCCGCGCAAATACGAGGATCAGCTTTATGGAAAACCATATCTAGCATAGACAAGCGAGAGTAGAAAAACGGCCAGTTAGTATACATGTCATCAATAATGCCGTTGTCATCATTGTCTTTGACAGTTTTTATGGCTTTCATCACGCCTAACCAAGCAGGCAATACCATACGAGTCTGTGCCCATGCGAAAATCCAAGGAATTGCGCGAAGGCTTTCTATTCCGCCAGTAGGTTTACGCTTAGCTGGACGACTACCCAAAGGCAATTTGCCTAATTCTTGCTCAGGTGTGGCAACTCTGAAATAAGGAACAAAATCTTTATGATCGCGCACAATTGAACGGTAATTGTCTCGGCCTGCATTTGCCATTTCGGTCATTTTTTCTCGCCACTCTTGCTTGGGCGAAGGTGGTGGCAGAACCATGGCTTCTAAAATTGCACTTGCGTAAATGCTCAGGCTTCGTTTCGCTAATGACGGCATTCCAAACTTATAACGAATGGTTTCACCTTGTTCAGTCACCCTAAACCCACCATCAAGTGAGCCTGGAGGCTGAGAGTGAATAGCGGCATGTGCAGGTAAACCACCACGACCAATTGTACCACCGCGGCCGTGGAACAGAGTAAGCGTTACGTCTTTTTCTTGTGCTACTGCAACTAGGGCTTCTTGTGATTCATACTGGGCCCAACCTGCAGCAAGTGCACCAGCATCTTTCGCAGAGTCACTGTAGCCAATCATGACGTATTGACGGTCATTGATATACTCGCGATACCAATCAATACTCAATAAGCTTTTCATAACCGTAGGGCTATGATTCAAATCATCGAGAGTTTCGAATAAAGGGGCAACAGGCATTGGCCAGCTAACGCCCATTTCTTGCAGCAATAGCTGTACAGCAAGCACATCTGATGCTTCGCTTGCCATCGAAATAATGTAGATCCCGAACCCTTCTTTTCCGTATTTCGCAATGGTTTTGCAGGTATCTAGCACTTCTTTTACATCGGCGCTAGGGTTCCATTGCTTAGGGAAAAGCGGACGCTTAGAGCTAAGTTCTTTCAGTAAGAAAGCTTGCTTGTCTTGTTCAGACCACTCGCCATAGTCACCTAAATCTAGATAACGAGTAATTTCGCTGAATACATCTGAATGACGCTCTGAATCTTGACGAACATCAAGGCGCAATAGATGAATACCAAAGCAGTATACACGACGTATTGTATCTAACAGCGCGCCGTTAGCGGTAATACTCATACCGCATTGAGATAATGAATCATAACAAAGTTGTAAAGGTGCCAATAATTCTTCATTTGATTCAAGCCAAACACTTTCATCAGTTTGTTGTTTCTTCAAGCGAGCTGCTAAACCATCTCTTGTTTTACGCAGTTTGGCTTGTAGAGGACGCAGTAATTCGCGGTAGGGTTCTTTCGTTTCACCCACTTGGCTCGCAAGTGACTCACTGCAATCGCGCATAGAAAGTTCAACAATAAGCTTTTCTATGTCACTCGCAAACAACTTTGCAGCGCGATGACGAGAAAGAAGTAGCACACTTTCAGTGATTTTAGCGGTAACATTTGGATTTCCGTCTCTATCACCCCCCATCCATGAGCTGAAGTGAACTGGAGCGGCATCTAACGGAAGACCTGTTTCGAAGTGCTCGGTGAGTTTGTCGTCTAATTCACGCAAGAAGTCTGGTACGGCTTCCCAAAGTGAGTTTTCTATTACCGCAAAGCCCCATTTGGCTTCATCTACGGGGGTTGGGCGAACAGAGCGTATTTCTTCGGTGTGCCATGCTTGGCTAATAAGGTCTGCAATTCGGTACTCTACGCGATTGCGTTCGTATTTTGATAATGATGGCTTGTGTAGTTCTTGTAAGCAGGTGGCAAGTTGCCCGTGTTTATGAATAAGTGTTCTACGTGTCACTTCAGTTGGGTGGGCGGTTAGCACTAAATCAATGTCGAGTTTACTCAGTGCTTTTTCCAGATCCTGCTTTTCAATTTTTTTATTTGCATTGTCTGCGAGGTGCTCAAAAACTTGCTCAAGGGCGGAATCTGTATCTAAATTTCCGTTAAATTCTTGTTCCGCAATATTGCCAAGGTTTAAAAATTGAGCGAAAGCACGACCAATAGTCAATAACTTATCGTCGCTGAGTTCGCTAAAAATTTCAGTTAATGCGGTGCTTGCTTGAGTGTCACCTTGATAGGATGCTCTGCCTGTTTTTCTGATAGTTTCGATACGCTCTAACCAGTCTTCCCCTAGTTCATTGAGGATGGTTTCACCAAGTGTTCGGCCTAGATATCGCACTGTATCTTTCAATTCAACATCATAATGTTGTGACATGCAGTTCTCTCTCTTTTTGCAATTAGACTGTCATTTTCTTTCAGAACAGTACCAAATTACAAGTGCAAACCACTCGATTTTACCGACTTTCAGTATAAAGTTTGTGTTAACATTCCCCAATCTAAAGCAATTTTGTAATAATATGACAGGAGTTAACGTGTCAGAAAAATTTTCAACAGTAGAAACGCAGGCCAGTTATGGCATAGGTTTTCAAATGGGCGAGCAGCTTAAATCTAACCCATTTGATGGATTAGCGTTAGACGCAGTTCTAGAAGGGCTAAAAGATGCGTTTGAAGGAACGGAATCAAAAGTAAGTAATGATGATTTGCGCAATTCATTCAACGCTATTCACGAACGTATGCAAGCGGCAAAAACGGAACAATTCCAAGAAGCTATTCAGGCTGGTGAAGCGTTTCTAGCTGAAAATGCGAAAAAAGACGGTATTACTACTACTGAAAGTGGTCTTCAATATGAAGTGATTACTGAAGGTTCTGGCGAAAAACCAACAGGCTCTAGCACAGTAAGAACCCATTATCACGGCACTTTGGTGAGTGGTGATGTATTTGATAGTTCATATGATCGCGGTGAACCAGCGGAATTCCCAGTGAATGGCGTAATTAAAGGTTGGACTGAAGCGTTGCAATTAATGCCTGTGGGATCGAAATGGCGTTTGTATGTACCTCATGACCTTGCCTACGGAGAGCAAGGTGCTGGTGGTGCAATTCAACCTTACTCAACGTTAATTTTCGATGTAGAGTTGTTAGATATCATCGCATAATGTTGATGATTTAGTTTATGTACTCTTGCGCGTTGGGTTGTATAATACTGCGCGCAATGTTCCAACCCGCAATGGAAATGATTATGATCATTAAACCTAAAATTCGAGGATTCATTTGTACCAATGCACACCCAAAAGGATGTGAATCTTTGGTTGGATCTCAAATCGATTATATTAAATCTCAGTCTTTCGACACGTCTGCTGCACCTAAAAACGTATTGGTACTAGGTTGCTCCACCGGATATGGACTGGCTAGCCGCATAACAGCCGCATATGGTTATGGGGCGTCAACACTTGGTGTGTGTTTTGAAAAAGTGCCTACGACTAAGAGGACAGGAACCGCTGGGTGGTATAACACGGCTGCGTTTCATAAATTCGCACAAGATAGCGAATTACAAGCACACACCATTAATGGCGATGCGTTTAGCGACGAAATAAAGCAAGAAGTTATTGAATACGCAAGATCAAAAGGGGTTACATTCGATTTAGTTGTGTATAGCTTGGCATCTCCTCGCCGTACTGACCCAGACACAGGTGTTGTCTATAAATCAACCCTTAAACCAGTTGGCAGCAGTTATAGTACAAAAACCTATGACACAGACAAAGACTTAGTTCACAGCATCGATTTGACGCCGGCATCTGAAGAAGAAATTCAAGACACGGTGAAAGTCATGGGCGGTGAAGATTGGGAACGTTGGATGACCCAGCTTGCCCAAGCTAAGGTTTTATCATCGGGTTGTAAAACTACTGCATATACTTATATCGGTAAAGAACTGACCTGGCCTATTTATGGTCAAGCGACCATTGGTAAAGCGAAAGAAGATTTAGATCGCGCGGCAACTGCGATTATTTCCTCTCTTGATTCTCTTAAGGTAGAAGCGAATGTATCTTCATTGAAAGCCTTAGTAACGCAAGCGAGTTCTGCTATTCCAGTTATGCCGTTATATATTTCATTGATATACCGGGTTATGAAGGACCAAGGTACCCACGAAGGCTGTATCGAGCAAATCAAAGGCTTGTTTAGCTCGTGTCTTTACAGTGACAATGCCGATGTTGATGAACTCAATCGTTATAGAATGGATGGCATTGAGACTAATGATGATACTCAAGCGTTAATTAAAGCGTTATGGGATCAAGTGACCCAAGATAATTTCCATCAATTGAGTGATTACGAAGGCTATCATCAGGACTTTTTGAACCTGTTTGGTTTTGGTGTTGCTGATGTTGATTATGATGCAGACATTGCGCCAGATGTAAGCTGGTAAAATTGTAACGGTTTTTTCCAGCTCTATTGGTATAAATTTACAGTTAAGGCATCTTATTCATAGCGCAAAATACTTTCTTAGTGCTAAAATTAGAGGGATATGCCATTTTGCTTGTCAAAATGGCATATCAGCCTAATTTCTAAGCTACAAAAATAATAAAATCATATAATAAAAACAGACAATATCATTTGCATAGCGAAACCTTTATTCCGAGCGCCGCGTATAGAGCGTTATGCAAATGATATTTTAATTACAGAGTAGTGCGATAAGTATGATAAAAATCAAAAAAGGTCTCGACCTTCCTATTGCAGGAGCGCCCGAGCAACGCATTGATAAAGGTGCGTTGGTGACACGGGTTGCCTTGTTAGGGGAAGAGTTCGTGGGAATGCGTCCTACCATGCATGTGCAGGTGGGTGATAAAGTTAAAAAGGGTCAGCTTGTTTTTGAAGACAAAAAAAACCCAGGAGTAAAGTTTACTGCTTCTGCTGCGGGTGAAATTGTTGAAATTAACAGGGGTGCTAAACGGGTTCTACAGTCTGTTGTTATCAAAAAAGACGGTGATGACAAAGAACTGTTTCCAACGTTTGACGAAGCGAGCTTAAGCCAAGCAAGTCGTGAAGCTGTTGAAGCGGTTTTAGTTGACTCGGGCGCATGGACTGGGCTTCGTACTCGTCCTTTTAGTAAGGTGCCGGCATTGGGTAGTGAAGCTAAGGCGATCTTCGTTAACGCCATGGATACTAATCCATTAGCAGCAGAACCGAGTGTTATTATTGCTGAAAGAGAGCAGGATTTCGTCCACGGATTACGAGCACTTCGGGTTTTAACTGAAGGCGATGTCTTTGTTTGTAGTGCTCCTGACGTAAATATTCCTACAGGCGATGTGAAAGTTGTTCGCGAAACCTTTAGCGGGCCACACCCTGCAGGTTTAGTGGGTACTCATATCCATCATTTGTGTTCAGCTGGAGTGAATAGAACAGTTTGGCATGTGAGTTATCAAGACGTTATCGCTATTGGTAGTTTACTTAAAACTGGTGAAGTTGACTCTAGTAGAGTTGTTGCATTAGCTGGTCCAGCAGCATCTAAGCCGCGTTTAGTTGCTACTGAGCTTGGTGCCGATCTCGCTGAACTTACCGCATCAGAAACCGCCATTGAAAACGTTCGAGTTATCTCCGGTTCTGTGCTTAGAGGTACTAATGCACACGGTGTTCACGGATTTTTAGGTCGCTATCACATAC
Source organism: Alteromonas sp. 5E99-2 (assembly GCF_017368475.1). Classification (GTDB taxonomy): domain Bacteria; phylum Pseudomonadota; class Gammaproteobacteria; order Enterobacterales; family Alteromonadaceae; genus Alteromonas_F. The sequence goes on along the minus strand of NZ_JAFNJE010000002.1, from coordinate 73,103 downwards.
AAGTTTCACTTATTAAAGAAGACCGTGAGAAAAAACTATTTGGATGGATTACTCCAGGTGGTGATAAACATTCGGTTACTCGTGCTTACCTTGGTCATTTATCAGGAAGTAAATCCTTTGATATGACTTCTACAACTAATGGTTCAGATCGTTCTATGGTGCCAATTGGCAATTACGAACGAGTAATGCCACTTGATATTCTACCTACATTATTACTGAGAGATATTTTATCTGGTGATACTGATGGAGCTCAATCTTTGGGCTGCTTAGAGTTGGATGAAGAAGATTTAGCATTGTGTAGTTATGTGTGTCCCGGTAAATACGATTACGATACCGTGCTACGAGAATGCTTGAATACTATAGAAAAGGAAGGGTAATCCATGAGCTTAAAAGATTACTTAGAAAAAATTGAACCAGATTTTGAGCCCGGTGGCCGTTTTGAAAAATGGTATGCCTTGTATGAAGCCGCTGCGACGGTTTTCTATACGCCAGGACTGGTAAATAAATCGACGACCCATGTTAAAGACAGTATCGATTTAAAACGTATTATGATCATGGTGTGGATGGCGACATTCCCAGCTATGTTTTACGGTATGTACAACGTTGGTGTACAAGCCAATAGCGCGATTGTTGCTGGTGCCGGAACGCTGCCAGATACATGGCAGGCAGGTTTATTTTCATTACTTGGCGGAACTTTAGGCGCGGATGCAGGACTATTTACCTTGTTCCTTTACGGTGCTTGCTTCTTCTTACCTATCTACGCCGTTGTTTTCGTTGTTGGTGGATTTTGGGAAGTATTGTTTGCTTCAATTCGAAAACACGAAGTCAATGAAGGTTTCTTTGTTACCTCTGTGTTATTCGCGTTAACGCTGCCAGCGACCATTCCTTTATGGCAAGTGGCATTAGGTATCACCTTTGGTGTGGTTATCGCTAAAGAAGTCTTTGGTGGTACAGGGCGGAACTTCTTGAACCCTGCTTTGGCTGGTCGAGCGTTTTTATTCTTCGCTTATCCTGCACAAATTTCGGGTAATACGGTTTGGACTGCTGCGGATGGTTTTTCTGGCGCTACAATGCTTGGACAAGCTGCATCAGGTGAGTTGGACTATACCAATATGACACTTTGGTGGGATGCATTCTTCGGTAACATCCAAGGTTCTGTTGGTGAAGTATCAACACTTGCACTTATGCTTGGTGGTTTAGCTATCATTTATATGCGTATTGCATCTTGGCGCATTGTACTAGGTGTATTAGGCGGAATGGCTGCATTTAGTACTTTGTTGAACTTCATCGGTAGTGATACTAACCCTATGTTCGCCATGCCGTTTTATTGGCATTTGGTAACAGGTGGCTTTGCCTTCGGTCTATTTTTTATGGCAACAGATCCAGTATCTGCGTCGTTTACGAATAAAGGTAAATGGTCATTTGGTATCTTGATTGGCTTTATGGTGGTGTTAATTCGAGTGATTAACCCTGCGTTTCCTGAAGGCATGATGCTAGCAATTTTATTCGCAAATTTATGGGCGCCGTTGTTCGACTTCTTTGTTGCACAAGGCAATATTAAGAGGAGGGCTGCTCGTGGCTGCTAAAGAATCTATCGGTAAAACAGTCGGTGTTGTTGTTGCTGTTTGCTTAGTGTGTTCGATTATTGTGTCGGGCTCAGCAATTGGTTTAAGAGACAAGCAACAAGAAAACGCTAGACTGGATGTTCGCACCAATATTTTGGATGCTGCGGGCGTTCTATCTAAAGCTGAAGGTCAAATTAGTACTTATTTTGATGACAACATCGAAACAAAGTATTTAGAACTTAAAACGGGCCAGTTTGTTGATATGCCAGTGGGCTACACAACTATTGAAGCTGCCGCACGTGACCCAGAAACCAGTCATAAACCTGAAGACGACTTTGCAAAACTGTTGCGTCAACCTAATGTTGTTCCCGTGTATTTTGCGAAAGACGACAACGGAAACTTAGACACCATTGTTGTTCCTGTATACGGAGCTGGGCTTTGGGGCATAATGCGTGCTTTCTTGGCTGTGGATGTTGACGGTGTAACCACCAAAAACTTGGTTTATTACGAGCACTCAGAAACTCCGGGATTAGGCGCAGAAGTTTTGAATCCTAAGTGGAAAGCACTTTGGGATGGCAAAAAACTGTATGACGAAAACGGTAATACGGCTATTAAAATAGTTAAAGGTGGCGCACAACCTGGCGATGTTTTTGGCGTTGATGCTTTATCTGGTGCGACATTGACGAGTAATGGTGTTCAATCCACGCTTGATTATTGGTTAGGTAACAATGGTTACCAAGCTTTCTTCGCAAATAAACCTTGGAAGTCATAAGGGGCTCATCATGGCAGACACTAAAGAAATGAAAAAGGTGTTAACTGGCCCTGTGCTAGATAATAACCCTATTGCCTTGCAAATCCTCGGAGTTTGCTCGGCATTAGCCGTAACAACAAAGTTAGATAAAGCTGTGGTAATGGCGCTGGCGGTAATTTCAGTTACCGCTTTATCAAACTTTTTTATCTCATTAATACGCAACCAAATACCTTCATCTGTTCGAATTATTGTTCAAATGACGGTAATTGCATCTCTGGTTATAGTTGTTGACCAAGTGCTTAAAGCATACAACTACGGCATGTCTAAAGAGTTATCCGTATTTGTTGGTCTTATTATTACAAACTGTATCGTAATGGGACGTGCCGAAGCTTTTGCAATGAAAAGCACACCGGGAATTGCTTTCCTCGATGGTATAGGTAACGGACTAGGTTATGGTTTTGTACTTGTTGTTGTTGGCTTCTTTAAAGAGTTATTAGGTTTCGGTACCTTGTTTGGATTTGAAATATTCCAAACAGTACAGAATGGGGGCTGGTATCAACCAAATGGCTTGCTTATTTTGCCATTTAGCTCGTTCTTCTTAATTGGCTTGTTAGTGTGGGCAATTCGTACCGCTAAAACAGACCAAGTAGAGCCTAAGGGATAATTATGGAACATTATTTAAGTTTATTAGTTCGCTCTATTTTCATTGAAAATATGGCCCTTACATTCTTTTTAGGAATGTGTACTTTCTTAGCGGTATCTAAGAAAGTGAAAACGTCTATGGGACTAGGTGTGGCTGTTATTGTGGTTTTAACCATTTCAGTACCTGCTAACCAAGTTATTTATAGTGCAGTACTTGCTCCTGGCGCTTTAGACTGGCTTGGATTTCCTGATGCTGATTTAAGCTTCTTGCAATTCTTAACCTTCATTGGGGTTATCGCTGCGTTAGTACAAATATTAGAAATGGCGTTAGATAAGTTCTTCCCGCCTTTGTACAACGCTTTGGGTATTTTCCTGCCTTTGATTACGGTGAACTGCGCAATATTTGGTGGCGTTGCCTTCATGGTGCAACGCGATTACAACTTTACTGAGAGTATTGTATACGGGTTCGGTAGTGGCTGTGGTTGGGCGTTAGCAATTGTGCTTTTAGCTGCAGTACGAGAAAAACTAAAGTATGCAGATATGCCAGAAGGCATTCGTGGTCTGGGCTCAGTGTTTATTACCGCAGGATTGATGGCTTTTGGTTTTCAGTCATTCAGCGGCATTGCGCTGTAACTATTAGCAGTAAGGAATAATTGATTATGAACCCAGAAATTTTACTCGGTGTCGGTATGTTTGTTGCCATCGTTTTGGTGCTGGTTTTTGTGATTCTTTTCGCAAAATCTCGTTTAGTGCCTAGCGGTGAAGTTACAATTTTAATTAATAACGATCCAGAAAAAGCAATAAAAGCTCAACCTGGAGACAAGTTGCTTGGCGCATTAGCCAATGCAGGCATATTTGTTTCTTCAGCGTGTGGTGGTGGTGGTTCTTGTGGCCAATGTCGCGTTGATATACACGACGGTGGTGGTGAGATATTACCAACAGAACTTGATCACATTAGTAAGAAAGAAGCAAAAGAAGGTTGTCGTTTATCTTGTCAGGTTGCTATCAAGCAAGATATGAATATTGAGCTTGAAGAAGAAATCTTTGGTGTTAAAAAATGGGAATGTGAAGTTATCTCTAACGATAACAAAGCGACCTTTATCAAAGAATTCAAAATAGCCATTCCTGATGGTGAAAGTGTTCCTTTTAAAGCCGGTGGTTATATTCAAATTGAAGCGCCCGCTCACCATGTTAAATATAAAGAATTTGATATTCCTGAAGAGTATCGCGGTGATTGGGAGCATTTCGGCTTCTTTGACGTTGAATCTAAAGTAGACGAAGAAACCATTCGTGCCTACTCAATGGCGAACTACCCTGAAGAAGAAGGTATTATTATGCTGAACGTGCGTATCGCTACGCCGCCGCCTAATAATTTAACCTTACCTGCAGGTAAAATGTCATCTTATATCTGGAACTGTAAGCCAGGTGACAAAGTGACTATCTCTGGACCTTTCGGAGAGTTCTTTGCGAAAGAGACTGAAAATGAAATGGTCTTCGTTGGTGGTGGTGCTGGTATGGCGCCAATGCGTTCACATATTTTCGACCAACTTCGTCGATTAAAATCAAAGCGTAAGATGAGCTTTTGGTACGGTGCTCGTTCTGCTCGTGAAATGTTCTATGTTGAAGATTTCGATATGCTTGCAAAAGAAAACGAAAACTTTGATTGGCATGTGGCGTTGTCAGATCCGCAAAAAGAAGATAACTGGGAAGGGTACACAGGGTTTATTCATAACGTATTGTTAGAGAATTACCTTAAAGATCACCCTGCGCCAGAAGAATGTGAATTCTATATGTGTGGTCCTCCTATGATGAACGCAGCCGTTATTGGCATGCTAAAAGACTTAGGTGTGGAAGACGAAAACATCATGCTAGATGATTTCGGTGGATAACATCGGGTTTAATTATTAAAAAAGGGGCGTTGGCCCCTTTTTTGTTGAAACTATTAGCGGAGTTGTGGTTTGAATTTTAAGTCTGTATTGAATGCTGTGTTTGTTCTATTGCTGTTAGGTTGCAGTAAAGAACCACAACATACTGAGCTACATATAAGCGGCGCGACTATGGGGACTCAATACAATATCAAGTTTCCCGAAAACGAAGATATTGATGTCGAGGTGTTTAAAGCAGATGTCACTAAGCGTTTATTTGAAATTAATAAATTGATGTCTACTTATGACCCAGAGTCCGAACTGTCCCGTTTAAATCAGTATCGATATACCAAGCCTTTTCCTATATCTGAAGAAACCGCACTGGTTCTTGAAGAAGCGATTAGGCTGGGGGAGTTAAGTGATGGTGTTCTTGATGTTACCGTTGGGCCGCTGGTTAATTTGTGGGGATTTGGTCCGACGAAAAGGCCAGAAACGATTCCTACTGATGAAGCGGTAAAACAAATACGCGAGTATGTTGGGTTAGATAAATTCAGGTTGTCAGGTAACTCGGTAACTAAGTTACATTCTTTGCTTTATATTGATTTATCTACCATTGCTAAAGGTTATGCCGTCGACGAACTAGCTCGACTGTTAGAACAAGCTAATGTGACTAATTATTTGGTCGAAATTGGTGGTGAAATGCGCGTCAGCGGGAAAAAGTCCAGCGGTAAAGCGTGGAGTATCGCCGTTGAAAAACCCATTACTCAAGGTCGTGCTGTTCAACGTATTATCTCAATTGGCAATAATGCAATTGCGACCTCAGGAGATTATCGTAACTATTATGAAGAGGATGGTGTTCGCTATTCTCATTTAATTAATCCAAAAACGGGAAAGCCAATACAACATAACACGGTCTCTGTAGCTGTTGTGCACCCATCGTCAATGGTTGCTGATGGGTTGGCGACCGCATTTAATGTAATGGGTGTGGAAAAGGCACTGGCCCTTGCCAATGAAAATGATATTGCTGCTTTAGTTATAGTGAAAAACGGCGACAAATTTGAAGAACTAACCTCGTCGACATTTGACGACGTGGTAGAGACTTATTAGGTGAAATGATGTCTACATTTATTTTAGCGTTCGCGCTATTTCTTATTGTTATTGTGGCAATGGCATTAGGTTACATACTGCAAAGCAAATCTATTGCGGGTTCATGTGGTGGTTTGGGAGCGGTAGGAATAGAAAAAGCTTGTGATTGTCCTGAACCCTGTGATCGGAAAAAATCCCGTATGGAGCGGGATGAACTTCGGCAAAGCAAGCTGGATGAATGGAAAAAGAATCAAATTCTTTAAGACCTTGCGATAATTCACGGTGCAAAGAAAAATTGCGCATATCGACATGGATGCATTTTATGTGTCGGTGGAAATTAGAGACAACCCCAGCTTAGCGGGAAAACCCGTTGCAGTTGGGGGAAAATCGGACAGGCGGGGAGTGTTATCTACCTGTAACTACATTGCCAGAAAATTTGGTGTGAGCTCCGCTATGCCTACCGCTATGGCAATAAAAAAGTGTCCGCACCTTGTTGTTGTTCCTGGTCGAATGGATGTTTACGTTGCGGTAAGTAAGCAAATACGAAGTGTATTTGAACGATTTACCGAAAAAATAGAGCCTTTATCATTAGATGAAGCCTATTTAGATTTAACCGAGTGCAGTTTTCATCATGGCTCGGCGACCCTGATTGCTCAGCAAATTCGACAAGACATTTTCCATGCGACAGGACTTACGGCGTCGGCGGGTATTGCGCCTATAAAGTACCTTGCAAAAATTGCCTCAGATATGAACAAGCCCAATGGGCAATTCACTATAGCGCCAAACGACGTCACCGCTTTCATTGACACAATGAAGCTAAATAAGATCCCAGGTGTTGGTAAGGTAACCAATGAGAAATTAAAGCACCTTGGTTTGTTTACAGGGCGTGACGTTGTAAAGAGTGACATTGAATTTTTAACCAAGCATTTTGGGAAAATGGGCGCTGTTTTATGGGACCGGTGCCACGGTATCGACCCGCGGGAAGTGGAAGTGTCTAGGATCAGAAAATCTGTGGGTGTAGAGCAGACGTTTTCTGAAGATATTCATTCCTTACCCGAATTACAGCGTATTGTGAGCGAGGTCTTATTACCGCAACTCATTAGGCGAGTTGAACCTCACCTTAAAACAAGAGAGATAGATAAACTAGGTGTGAAAGTTAAATTTCAAGATTTTCATATCACCACCAAAGAACAAAAGCACAGCGACATAGACGACACTCTTATTTTTCAGTTATTAGCACAAGCTATTGAACGAGGGAAAGGTAAGTCAGTACGCCTACTCGGGTTGCATGTCGCCTTTACTGATAATTCACACAACTTTAAACAATTACCATTAGATTTTGACGATAAACACAGGACAATATAATGTTAGAAAAAGGCATTTACGCTCACTATAAAGGTCCACAGTATCAGGTACATGATGTTGCGAAGCACAGTGAAACAGAAGAATGGATGGTGGTATATTCACCTTTGTATGGTGACGAAGCAAGTCGACATTTGTGGGTTAGGCCTTTAACTATGTTTACAGAAAGCGTAGAAATTGATGGTGTGGCCCAACCTAGATTTAAATTGATTGAATCTTAAACGCAATTTATAAATTGCCATTGTTAGTCTTACTATAACGAGAGAAAAAAGAATGATAATAAAAAATAAATTTGCTGTATTTGCGCTAGGTGTAGCTTTAATTAGCAGTTCAGTTCAGGCGCAAAATACCTTAGACGAAGTGAAAGTGACGTCGAAGACGCTACGAGGCTCAGTTAATGCCATTCATGGCGCAGGTGGTAATATCGGTGTGTCGGCAGGAAAAGACGGCGTACTCATTATTGATGACCAATATGCCCCGCTTGCTGAAAAGATAGCATCGGCATTAGGTGAACTTGGCAGCGACAAACCTAAGTATATCGTCAACACTCATTTTCACGGCGATCATACAGGTTCAAATGCCTTTTTCCGCGAGCAAAAAGACGCCACTATTTTTGCCCATGCCAATGTACGCATTCGCCTAGCCAGTGGGGAAAATGTTAACCCTGCGAGCTTGCCCGTTGTAACTTATGAATCTGGTATTCAATTCCATTTTAACGATGAAACCATTCATGTTTTTCACTTACCTAGCGCACATACGGATGGCGACAGTGCAGTATGGTTTGAACAACCCGATGTGTTACATGCAGGTGATGTATTTTTTAATGGGCTTTTTCCGTTTATTGATTTAGATGGCGGTGGTTCAGTTCCTGGGTATATTGCTGCTGTAGAAACATTGTTGAACAAAGTCGATGATGACACCATCATCATTCCCGGCCACGGCGAAATCGCAGACAAAGCAGATTTAGAAGCCTTTTTAACCATGATTAAAGTGACAAATACTAAAGTTGATGCACTGAAAGCCTCTGGTATGTCTGAAGATGATGTGGTGAAGACTGGACTAGGTGAAGAGTGGAAAAGTTGGGATTGGAATTTTATTAGTGAAGAACGCTGGATACGTACACTTTATCAAAGTTGATTTTTAAATTAGTGATGTACTCGCGGTCTATTTTTTAATTTACACCGCGAGTACTTTATTATTAATTTTGATTGCGGTACTTTTCTTCTCCAGCAATCCACGTACTTTGTACTTCTAGTTTCCACAAATCTTGTTTTGAAATCTTAAACGGGTCTTGATCGACTAAAATAAAGTCTGCCCAAAAGCCCGGCGCTAAACGGCCAACCTTATCTTCCATATGAGATGCGTAAGCCGCAGTTCGGGTAAATCCATCTAAAGCCTGCTCTAGAGTAAGCGCTTCGTTGGCATACCAGCCTTCAACCGGTTGATTTTCTCTACTTTGGCGAGTTACCGCAGCGTGAATACCATAGAATGGATTCGCCAGCTCTACTGGAAAGTCGGAACCTAATGGCAGGCGTGAACCCAACTTGATTAGGGTTTGCCATGCGTATGCGCCTTTTATTCGTTCATGACCTACACGGGACTCTGCCATATTCATATCACTGGTAGCATGGGTTGGTTGCATTGAAGGCAACACACCTAAGGAAGGGAAACGAGCAAGGTCGTCAACATTGATCACTTGGGCGTGTTCCACGCGGTGGCGGTATTCTTTGCCACCTTGTTTTTTAAATACGGCCTCAAAGGTATCTAAAGCGAGTCGATTCGCACGATCACCGATAGCGTGGTAGTTAATTTGAAATTTATTGGCCGCAATATGACTAAACAAATCGAACATTTTATCTTCAGGAGTAAGGAGCAACCCTTGTTCGCTTGGTTTGTCTGAATAGGGTGTAAGCAAGGCGGCACCTCTGCTGCCTAGTGCGCCATCACCATACACTTTCACCGAACGAATAGACAGCATGTCTTCTGCATCTTGGATGTATCCGTTGGACAACATCTTTTCTATATCTGGGTCTGTGGCCGCTACCATAGCGTAAATACGAATAGGTAATTGGTTCTGAGCGGCTTTAATAATATAAAACTCGTATTGGTCTCGTGTAATACCTGCGTCGTGCATACCTGTAACACCTTGAGACAGCAAATGCTCACTGGCGAGTGTGAGTTGCTGGTGCATTGTCGAAAAGTCCACTTCGGGAAGCACAGCGCGAATGAGGTTCATAGCTTTATCGATAAGCACACCTGTAGGTTCACCGTTTTCGTCTTTAACAATAATGCCACCTTCTGGATTGGGGGTGTCTTTGGTAATTTGCGCGACAGCAAGGGCTTTAGAATTGACCCACATAGCGTGACCGTCTACACGCATTAACATCATAGGTAAGGGCGAATCGACGTCGTCTAAAGAATGTCGAGTAGGAAATGATTTACTTGACCACAGTTCTTGGTTCCACCCTCTGCCTAATAGCCACGATGCACCCAAGCTATTTTTTGCCACTTGTTTTACTCTCGATACCGAGTCAGCTTCTGAAGTTGTTCCACGTAAGTTCACTTGTCTGAGCTGGTCGCCTAACCCCAGTAAGTGACCATGGGCGTCGATCAATCCGGGTAGCATGACTTTACCTTTGCCATCAATTTTTTTCTCTGCTTGGGCAATGTCTGATGGTGACGGGTTAAGTGAAACTACCTTGCCGTTATCGACAAGTAAACTTTGAAAACCCACTGTTTTGCCGTTTTCATCTAATGTGTAACCTGTCACATTGGTTACTACTAAATCAAAAGCAAAACTCGGTAGTGAGATCAATACAAAAAGAAGCGTGCTGATAGCTTTCATAGCGTTCCTTGTTAAAGTGATGGTAGTTCAGATAAGTGGTCTTGTTGCCAAATATTAGCCATAGTCGTATGGCTAATATTTCCGCCTGATAATAACACCAGTGCGCGGCTATTTTTTGGTGCTGATTTAGCCCATTGGAATACGGCTTCCATACTCATTGCACTTGTTGGCTCTACATGTATTTTTAAAAGGTGTTGCAACCATTGAGTCCAATAAGCAATACGGGTTTCAGTAACATCCACAAACCCATCTAATTTTTTTAGGTGTGGAAATGTGTGCTCGCCGATAGCCGGAGTCGCTGCGCCATCAGCTAAGGTATTAGGCGTTGATGTTAAGCTAACAATTTCTCCAGACTGCAAAGAGCGGAGTGCATCGTTTGCATTGTGAGGTTCCGCCCCTATGACTTTGGCGTTTGGAATTAACCCATGAGTAACCACTTGGGTCCCTGATAGCAAGCCGCCGCCACCGCAAGGGGCAAATACCGCATCAATATCAGTACCCAATTCGTTTATCGCGTCGAGTGCTACCGTGCCTTGTCCGGCTATTACATCTGGGTGATTGAACGGAGGAACCCACAATGTGTCTGGTTGCTTACTTGCCGCTTCAACTGCAGCGTCAGCTTCTGGTCTCGAATTAAAGGTTTTTAATGTCGCCCCATAAGATTGAGTTGCCGCTGCCTTAATAGGCGATATAGTGTTATTTGCGTAAATAGTCGAAGTAAGCTGAAGTTTATTAGCGATATAAGCAACAGCTTGAGCATGGTTGCCTGAACTATTGGCGACTATGTGTTTAAGAGATGGATTATTCGCTTTAGCTTTTACAATGTAACTCGCCGCGCCTCTAATTTTGAATGCACCGGTTTTTTGCAAGCATTCGCATTTAAAGTAGATATTTTGTTTTAGCAGTGCGTTGAGAATGGACGAACTGTAAATGGGGGTTTTTTGTATGTGAGGCGCAATGCGATCGGCGGCATCGTAAATATCGCTAAGGGTAATCATGGTACGTCGCGTAGTGTTGGTTTGATATGCAGTTTACCCGACATTAATCTCCATGGTAAATACTAAACCGGTATTGTTAGCTGGAATGCTATTTATTCGGGTTGCTTTACACGCTACTCGCCTTCGATGTTTTATTTCAACTATGTTATAAAGCGGTGAAATTTCAAAGGACAATTGAAAAACCATGGGATTTCGTTGTAAACAGTTCTTTATCGATGATACTGAATGTGGGATGAAAGTATCGACGGATGCATTGATGCTGGGAAGCTGGGCGCAGCCGAATGACGCCATAAATATTCTGGATCTTGGTTGTGGTAGCGGAATATTGACGTTAATGATGTTACAAAAATCTGTGGCTACGGCACGTGTTCATGCAATAGACATAGACGAAGGCGCGGTCGTACAGACGCAAAAAAATATAGCAATTAGCCCTTGGGAAAAAAAGGGCAAAGCCGAACATCTAGATGCCGGTTTATTAGTAAGAGGAGATAGAGGGTATGATTTCATTATTGCTAACCCTCCCTATTTTGCTGAAGAAAAGAGTGATATGAATGCTGGTATGGAAAGCGCTCGACGCTTAGCAAGGCACCAGCAGAGCTTTTCATATGACGATCTGTTTAAGGTTTGTCAGCGTGTTGCCAATAGTCGCGCAAGATTAGTCGTAATGTATCCACATTCGTTGTTTAAGCAGGTTGTTGATAGTGCATTGGCGTATCATTGGCATTTGGAGCGGTATCAAGATGTGCAAAGTAAACCTAATACAACACCCTATTTAACCTTGCTAGAATTTTCAAATGTTGAAGTGGGGAGTGTTTCGAACAAGGAAAATTTGATTATTCAGGATAAAGCTGACTATACATCTGGGTTTAAACACCTGTGCCAAGACTTTTATTTACGTTTTTAATTTAACCTAGGGCGTGCTGTTTTTATGGGAATTTTTGCTGAGGCACTAGGTGCACTGGCGTTGGTCATTAACTTTATCGGATATCGACAAAATGATATGAACCGATATCGAATTATATCTGCTGTTGCTTTGGCGGTTGTAAGTACTCACTTTTTCCTTTTGGGAGCAATGGCAGCAGGGATTGGATGTGGTTTAGCGTCACTGAGAAATATCGTTGCCTTACGGTACCGAAGAAGTGAAGTTGTATTGCTCTTTGTAGCAGTTAATCTGGGCTTTTTATTCTACGAGTGGTTTGCGTTACAGCACGCTTGGATAATTGCTATCGCCTATACGTCGTCATTAGTTTTCACCATAGGTAGTTTTGTTCTAAAAAGCGCGACACGTATTCGGCAGTGGTTTATTTTGGCGGAATTATTAGGGCTGACTTACGCCATTTTAGTTGGCAGTATATTTGGTAGTATTTTCAACATCAGTAATTTGGTGAGTATTTTTATAAAACTGAAACAAGATTACAGACATAAAAAAACCGATTGAATATGTTCAATCGGTTTTTCATTATTTCAAATAAACTATTAGTCTTTTTTAACCAGAACCGATACTTGTTCGATACCTGCTATTTTCGCTTGGTTCATTACTTCGACAACAATGCCGTGCTCTGTATCTTCGTGAGCTTGAATTGCCGCTGATGTTGTTGGTGTATTTGCTAAATAAGTTTGTACGTTTGCAATTACACGGCGAATATCCACTTCACGCCCATTCATCTGAATTACACCATCGGCATCAATTCGAATAGAAAGCGCTTGTGACGGATTTTGGTTTTGATTTTGGTTGTCTTCTGGACGATTAACGCCAAGACCTTTTTCTTTAACGAATGACGTTGTTACGATAAAGAAAATCAACATGATGAACACAATGTCCAACATTGGCGTCATGTCAACTTGAGCCTCGTCATCGCCACTAGTATGCTTTTTTCTTTTCATTTCAGACTCTTTGCCTTTTATATACTTCACTAACTTGGCGCACAATAATTACTCTGCACCGATACGATATTCTCATTGTTAAAAAAAAATAAGGCTTTGTCTATTATTTTATTGATAATGTTTTAACTTAATGCAAAAACGTCATTTTTCCATAACCGAACCTAGCGCATTAAAATAAGCGAAGAGAGCACTCGATACGCGTTTTAAGTGAGTACCATTTGGGTATAAACCCACTTTTGCCTCGGTTGTTTGTTTTGTGCCTTGCACTAAAAACGCATTTTTTAGCCAGTGATCTTGAATACACGCTTCAAACGCCCGAGCGGCCATTTCTTGAGGCAGAGCGAAGTAGTGCATTTTCATGGCTTTATCTGCACGTACACTGGCGTCAACAAACTGATTTATATCTTCGCCATCGTCGTTAAGAAAAAGAGCTTCGAAACTTTTAGATAAAAGTTGATTTAATGGATGTGAATTGACGTTTTGGTTGTGCAACCAAGCTTCACTGGCAAAACTAAAACCTTGACTAGGCAAAAACATACGAGAATAGATATAGTGATCAAAGGCGTGAAACCATTCATGTGCGAGTGCTCCACCTCCGGCATTTTTAGCCAGAGATAAGCGATGGCGAGATACATCGTAGTGAGCACTAGAGTTTTTATTACCGCCCACGCCAAACGCTAAGTGAAGAGTGCCTCGCAAAGAGATAACTTCCGTGTTCACTTTTAATATATCGCAAAGGTCACAGAGCGCATCGAAAAACAAATTTGCCGCTATTTGTTGTTCTTGTTTGGTTACCCATTTCCCAATTTGTATTGAGGGAAAGTTGAACATTTTTCGAATGTCAGAAAATGACACATCAGCGCCATCTCTATGGGATGGACCGTTGCGGTAGTAGGGTTTAGTGAGCCGAGGTTGATTCACGTCATTTCGGTTAGCAATTGGTCGCACCAATCAGCGATACGTTGGTCTGTAAGGTCGTATTGATTTTCGTCATCTAGAGACAGACCCACAAAATATTGTTTGTCTTCGGTTAACGCCTTGGATTCATTAAAATCGTAACCTTGATTTGGCCAATAGCCAATGATGTTACATTCTGTAGGAATAAGTGCGTCGTGCAACATACCAAGGGCATCTTGAAACCATTCGGCGTATCCAGCTTGGTCGCCTAAAGCAAACAGAGCCACTGTTTTGCCTTTTAATGCTAATCCGTGCACTTCACCCCAGTGGCTTTCCCAATCTTCTTGTAGCTCGCCAAAATCCCAAGTGGATATACCAAAAATCACCATGTCGTAATGGGCGGTTTTACTTAAGCTTTCCGATTCAATATTGTGCATTGTCACTATATCTGCGTCGAACAGGCTGTTAAGTCTGGCTTGAATTTTTTCGGCGGCCATTTCTGTGTAGCAAGTGGTTGAGCCAAAAAACAGGCCAATGGAAAATTCTGAATCACTCATTAAGTTATCTATTCACACTTATAGTCTTATTTTTTGGATATCGAGCTATTACAGCAGACTTCCAAATTAAGAACAGGATATTAAAAATAAACAGTGTGGAGAATTGTACGATGTGTGGCGGGTTTTTCCAGTGATAAATGTGAGCAAAGCGCACTGTTTGCCTTGCTCACCCTTAGTTTACCACTTTAGTGTTAAAGTGATTTAAGCAGTTCCTTCACCGAACGCTCGAGTTGAGGGTCGATACCCTGTGCTTTGTAAGCGGGTGGATTGAACACTTCTATGTCAGGCACTGCTGGTCCTAATTCCATGTTTTTATTTGTCTTTTTAACCCACCAACCTCTAAATGGCATTCTAACAATTGAGCCATCGACAAGTTGATATGCGCCGGTACTGATAACGGCACCAAAGGTTGGCCTGCCTACAACTTTACCTAACCCCAAAGACTGGTACGCATGGGAAAAGATTTCTGCATTGGAGTAACTATTTTCGTTACTCATGGCAATAGAAGGTTTTGTCCAAGCTGAAAGAGGTAACCGTTCAGAATAAGGATAAAAATCTTCAAACTTCTTATGATTTTTTTCTATATCATCTGTTGCGCCACGAGGAATAGTGTAAGCGTGCTGCTTCACATTTAGCACAGCCATAAGGTAATCGGTTGTCCAACCGCCACCATTGTAACGCACGTCTATTACAATGCCTTCTTTACCGTGACCCACGGCCATTAGTTCTCGTTCAAAACGCTCAAAGCTGGTCCAGTTCATACCGCGGATATGTAAATAACCTAACTTGCCTTTAGAATACTTGTCAGTAAGCCCACGACGTGTCTCAACCCAGTGGTCGTAGTTTTCGGCATTTAGACTAGCGGTTGGCCAAATAACAATATCAGACGAGGTTACGTCGTTTGTATTGGATTGATTTACGGTTAACAGCACAGGCGTGTCGATTTGCCCGTTTAGATGTGCATATATGTTAGCTTCTGCAACGGCTTCTTGGTTGATATGAGTAATGATATCACCGACCGCCAGCTGACTTTCTTCTCGGTCCGCAGGACTGTTTGGCAAAATGGATGTGATTTTAAATCCTGAGTCTACCTGTTGCCCTTCAATACCCAGTAAACCTGTGCGCTGGCGTTGGGTTTGTTTAGGGTTTTCTCCTCTGAATAACCCCATATGGCTGGCGTTAAGCTGTCCTAGCATAAGGTTAAAGACGGTTTGAAAATCTTCTTTGGTGGACGCAGAGAGCGCGAGTGGCTTGTATTGAGCTTTCAGTGCACTCCAATCATTGTTGTGAAATTCAGGGTCGTAAAAGCCTGCATCTAGAGCTCGCCACGCGTCTTCAAAAATTTGGTCGTATTCAGCAATGCGATCAATTTTTTGTTGGGATACGGTTTTGATGTTTTCTACTTTATCACTTTTGGTGATGACTCGCGTTAATGTTCCACCTTTGGTGAGGGAATATATGTATTTTCCATTGTCAGCTAGTGAGAGGTTTTGCGGCTCCTTGTCACCACTGATAATGGCTTTTTTATCTTCACCATCCCACTTTATTTTGTAAAGATTACGCTCAGCTTCGTAATTTTGACGACCCGCTCTTCCCGATGTGAAATAAACGGTTTCACCGTCTTCAGAGAACAAGGGATCAAGTTCGTTACCTGCGTATCGAGTTACTTGTTCTAAACGTTTATAAATTCCGTCAAAATCTATATTTACGACAATGTCTGCGCTTTTTTCTTCGCTGCTTTCGGCTTTATTGTCATCTTTATCTTTGTTCTTCGTTTTTTTCTCGCTGTTGGTATCTTCTTTGGCTAAACGACGCCATTGTTCTTTTGAACGTTGATAGTCTTTGTTAGTTAGCCATACAAACCAAATGTCCATGTCGCCATTATTGCGCATAGACGTAAATCCTAATTTGCTGCCATCCGGGCTCCATACCGGGTTTCTATCGTATTTGGGATGCATACTAATATTCACAGGCTCAGAACTATTATCTGCTGCGTGAATATAAACTTCTTCGTTGAAGTTTAAGTCAGATAAAGAATACGCTAACCAGCGGCTGTCTGGAGACCAGCTTATTCCCGATGGCGTATCCCAGCCATCAAGCAATTGCTGAGGCGATGTTATCTCTCCGGTTTCTGAAATATTCGCTGACACCAGTTTGCCTCTACCTAGGGTGTAGGCGATGTGTTCACTGTTGGGCGAAATGACCGGAGAACGTTCGTCTTCTGGCGTTGTGGTGATAGCTTTGGTTAGATGTTTGAGGGACTTAAACAGGTCTGGTTGATCTGGGTCGGCAGACGTTAACGTGTATAAATCGTTATTGCCTGTTTTGTCCGAGGCAAATACTAGGGTATGGTCATTTAACCATACTGGGTCTCTGTCTCTGGAGGCTCCTTGGGTTAAACGTACACTTCGGCTGTCTTCTTTGTCGTTTCGAGTAACATAAATATCGCCTCTTACTACGTAAGCTGAGAGCTTACCGTTGGGAGATACCGCGTACTCGTCGAGATCGTTAGTCACTTTTTTAGCGATTTGAGGGTCAAATCGGAAGTCACTTGCTACATTAATATCAACGGGAACATAAGCGCCGTTTGACGGTGTCATCTTCACTATTTTGTCGCCAGCTTGGTAGACAATGGCATCACCACTGGTTGTAGTACTGAAGTGCGTAATACCAAATTCTTTTTCGCTAGTGAGCTGCTTGTCTTTGCCTTTTAAGGTGATTTTATGGACGTTGTATTTGCCACTTTTAGGCGAAAGGTAATACAAGGTATTGTTATCAACCCAATGAGGACTAATATCGGCGCCTTCGTGTTTAGTAAGTTGTTTGTAACTCTTATCTTTTACTGAGTAAATCCAAATGTTGCGGTTAGCAGGGCCACGGTAATCTTCTCTTGACGTTCTTGCTGTGCCTCTGACGAAAGCTATCATACTCCCGTCGGGAGAAACCGTTGCGTCAAAGCCTAATGCGTCCATAAAGCGAGATTCTGTTGCTGTTGCATTGGCTGAAACAGTTAATACTTCGGGTTCACGCTCTACTTGAGCGTATAAACGACGACTATTAAACAGAACATGGTCGTTTTGAAACCCTAGAACAGTATCGTTTGCCGAATGGTAAGTAAGTCGGGTGGGTTGTCCGCCTGACTCAGCCATTACAAAAACATCATTATTTCCATAACGGTCACTTGAAAAAGCAATTTTTGATGCGTCAGCATTCCATTTGGGAGAGCTTTCGTAACCTTCGTGAATGGTTAGCCGATCTGCTCGTCCTCCAGAAGCGTTTACTTTCCAAATATCCCCTTGATAGGAAAAGGCAATGTTATTACCATCAGGGCTGATTTCTGGCTGCATAATTAATGGTGCTGCGAGACTGTATTTGCTTAACAGGAGTAAGCTAAAAATACTGAGTTTTTTCATGTCGTATGTATGGAACTTTATAATTTTTAGGAGCTAAAACTATTGCACTTCATGTTATTTAGTAACATGAATATTCGATAAAACTGCTGAATTTAGAGTTGATATCCACTTCGTTGTTAAAATAGTCCGCTACTGCTCTTGTTCGAAGCGAATACACTCGCCTTTGGCAGTTAAAAGCTCGCAGCTGACTTGGTCGCTGTGCGAGGATATTTTCACTACGCCAATAGCTGGCGTATTTAGCAGGGAGCGTTTATTGTTTGTATTTGGCCTGCGTGTTTTGATTTTCATCCTACGGCGCTTAGTAAACCAGTTTAGTGGTGAGCGACTTGCGTATAGCAATTGGTTTATTTTATCTAAAATGGCCAACAAGGTTGCTGGGAATTCATTTTTAATACCACTTGCGGTGAACTGGACAATGTTGGGGGAGTTTCGTCTGTGTTTTATACTGATGTCATAAACAAAATTATAGTGCACATCACCGGACAGAATAATGAATTGGGGTGGCGTGTGAGTATGCTTAAATATGTTTAGCATGACATTGGCGGTCCCTTTGTGCGCCATCCAGTTTTCTGCATCCACAGTGAGAGCCTTGCCAAAAAACGTAAATACTTTTTGAATAGCTTCAATTAGTTTCACCCCAAATATGGGCGCTGGACTTACAACTATAACCCGTTGTTTGTTCATTATTGTGTTTTGGAACTCACACAAGGCTTCCCAATCGAGTAAACCCGAGGGTTTATTTTTGTTTGATTCAGAACGCCATCGCCGTGTTCTACTATCCATTACATACACAAAGGGTTCGGTATCTAAGCAAAAACACCAGTTCTCCCAGCTTAGTAGTTGGTCTATTAACTGATTTTGTTTAGGTAGTTGCGGCTCGAATACTTTATCCGCATTGGTATAAATAGACTCAAATTTTTCGGGTTCGTTTCCCCATCCTTGGCACAACCAATAGGCGATAAGAGCATTGCCAATGACTCTTTTTGAAAATGGATGCCCATAGACAATTTCTTCCCAGCCCCGAGTCAAATTCCAATCGTCGGTGACGTCGTGATCATCAAAAATCATATAGGTTGGAATGTGAGCAAGCACTCGCTGAACTTTTGGTAAGCCTTGCTTAAAATGGTTTATCTGTTCGAGTTCTTGGTTGAATAATAGATGGTGTTTTTGCTCCTGAATATCGTTGCTTAAATTGACGAAATCCCAACATTTTGGAGACCAAACGAGCAAGTACATGGCGAGCATTTCTGCCAAGGATATTAAATGGTTTTTGGCATTGACCGAAGTGAAAATGGGTTTCTCTTTTGCACCAAAAAACGTATCGAGTAGAGTGTCGTTGTGCTCAAATTTCGGCAGCAAGGTTTCCCGTTTATAGAGCAAGTCTTGTTTGTGTTTCAATTCAGATGAACAAGACAGGGTGGCACCTTCAAGAGACTCTTCATATAAGCCAAGCATATCGATAACTTGATGAATAGCATTCAGCATGGGGCCGGCAACATCATCGACATAAACTTGATCGCCAGATAGCAATAATACATCGGGCCGAAACTCGTTTTCGATCCCATCGGCACGGGTAAATTGTGCATCGAGTGCTACAAGCGCATCATCGCCTGGGTAGTGGGGTTTTCGGCACGACCCATGGGCAACGTGAGTCAAGTGTTGCTGCCATCGAAAATGCAGTGGTTTTTCATCATAATGTAGATAGGCTTCGCTGCACAATGAAGACCTATCTGTAGTGAGAACATCGTAGTGATACTCGTGATTGGCGGTAATTTTCTGTTCAGGAATAAAGCTCAACAACTGAATATGAGCATGAAGGCCAATTTGAACACTCTTTTGGTCAGTTGTTCCTTCAACAGGACTATTTCCGTCAGAAACAGATAAATTTAATGTTTGAGCGCTGCTGGTTACTAACCATACACTCATGTTTTTAGCGTCAACTCGTCGTAAAATTGGGCCGGCTAATAGACTGGGAAGGGGTATTTTTTCTTGCATTGGTATACTATAAACACTGACTTAGGCTTTTGGCAATATCGCGCTCACAAAGGTTTACAATTTTAGGATAGCAAGTATGAAGCATATAACTATTGCAGTGGTGTTAGTCATTGGGCTGACTTCTGGCTGTGGTCGTTCAGTAGAAAGCAGTGAATCAGTTACCGCCTCATCCAGTACGAATTCACCTGCAACTTTGGTTGGGAAATGGATAACTGAAGCTGATGGCAGTGTCATGATCGATCCGCAAACGTCTGGACTGGCAGTGTGGAGAGAGCAACTATTGAGTATATCTGATGGTAGCGCTCATGAAACGCAAAGAAGACGAATTCACGTTGTAAATCCAACAACGGCACAGTTACAACCAAAGCCTGCGGTTATGGCAATGTCATCAAGAGTGAGAAGAAGTTGCTTTGTGAATTACCTTTCCGGGCAACCTGATTTAGAAGCTCTGGTTGTTGATCCAGAAAATGACAATGTGTTTTACACGGTTACTGAAGATGCCACTCGCAGCGGCGCGTTATCTCCGCGATGTCAGAAAAAATACGAAAATAGTGGCTCTACGGATTACCCTACGGTTTTAGTTAGAGTAGAGCAAAGTGAGTCGGGACGGGCTACTATGACGCACGCTAGAGCGCTTAAATTTGATACCGAATTCGGTGTAGGTAATTTCCCTAACGACGGTATCGAAGGTATGGCAATTACGCCAGAAAAGTTACTTTATTTAGGTTTAGAAAAAGACAAGCAAGGTAAAGCTAGAATTTTTAGTGTACAGCTCAACGATGAGTTTTGGGCAACCTCAGAATTTGCAGAAGTAAGTGAACCCAATTTACAGTTGCCGACCTTTTTAGAAGGTAACCATCCTATAAATGCCCTAACTCGCTATGCACCAAATGGTCAACCTGGCGTGCTTATCGCTGCCGCTAGAAACGATAATGAAATATGGATTATTGACGAACAAGGAAATAAGCCAGCGAAACGAGTGGAATTTAATTTCGCGGTTGAAATCATGGGTAACAGTGAGTGTGGTGACACTGAAATAATGGACAATGCGTCTATTGAAGGGATTGCAGTAATTGACCATACGCTATGGTTAGTTAACGACCCTTGGAAGCGGAATTACCTTAAAAATATTCAGTGCCCAGATAATGCTGAGCACTATAATGCGATGGCGCCAGTGTTGTTTTCCACGCCAATTCCTAAGGAATGGCTACTTTAACCTGCTCGCGAAATTCTTTTTGAATTTGGCTAATTTAGGTCCAACGACCATAGCGCAATATTGATTTTCAGGATTATTATCAAAGTATTCTTGGTGATAATCCTCTGCTTCGTAATAGTTATTTAACGCAACGACTTCAGTGACAATAGGTTCTGGCCATGTGTTGTCAGCAGTCATCTCAGCAATAATGGCTTCTGCAGATTGTTTTTGAGCTTCATCATGGAAGAAAATCGCACTTCGATACTGGGTACCAATATCGTTGCCTTGACGATTTAATTGAGTTGGGTCATGTAGTGCAAAGAATATTTCTAATACATCTCTGTAAGTCATAAGTTCAGGGTCGTATTCCACACGCACAACTTCAGCATGACCTGTTGTGCCCGAGCACACTTGTTTGTATGTGGGATTGTCTACTTCGCCTCCGGCATAAGCACTTTTTGCAGAGACAACGCCGTGCAGCTTATTAAATGCACTTTCAATGCACCAAAAACACCCGCCAGCTAGGGTTGCGCTTTCTAATTTAGACATTTAATCTCACTCACTATTCATAATAAGGTTATTTCAATATTGAATAAGTATGACCACTTTAACTTATTCTCAAGTCATCCGAGTTGAATTTTTTAGCGTAACTAAGGTTATCAGCCAATTTGAGTTAACACAGTTAACAGTGCCCCATGACAAAAGTAACTAAACTAACGGTGTTTTACGATAGCTACTGTCCACTTTGTATGATTGAGATGCGTCATTTGAGTAAACGTAATACATTGAACAATATCGTATTTGAAGATATCAATGATAGTGATTTTGACGAACGATACCCAGAATTAAATTTTCAAAAATTGTACGCTCGTATCCACGGGTTAACCAATACAGGAGACTTGATAACGGGCCTCGACGTAACCTACCACGCTTGGCGCTTAGTGGGACAAGGTTGGATATATGCGCCACTGCGTTGGCCCATTGTAAAACCGATTGCTGATAGAGCGTATAACGTATTTGCTCGTCATCGCAACACCTTATCTTATTGGCTAACAGGTAAACCTCGCTGCTCGCAGTGTAAGGAAAACCTATGACGGTCAAAGCGGTTTTAGTTATTGGTGCTGGTGGAGGGATAGGCCAGGCTTTGGTCTCGCAGTTTGCTAATTTTTACCCATCAGCAACTGTTTATGCGGTATCCAGATCCCAGCTTGATTTCTCACAAGCCAATGTAATTCATTCGACGCTAAACTCGGATGTTGATGCTGACGTTTTAAAATGGTTGAAGTCACAGGATGTTCAATTTGATTTGGTTATTGGCGCTATGGGATTGCTACACGGAGAGTATAACGGCACACCTGTGATGCCAGAAAAAAAACTAGAAGATATTATCACGGCTCAAATGCAGGCCTATTTCCATATTAATACCATAGTGCCCAGTATATGGATAAAGCACTTGGTTAAATATATGAATACCCAAAAATCCATAGTGTGTTTTCTATCCGCTCGGGTTGGCAGTATTGAAGATAACCGCATGGGAGGCTGGTACGGTTATCGAGCATCAAAGGCCGCGTTGAACATGATAATGAAAACCGCAAGCATCGAATATCGTCGACGTACAAAGCATACTGCTTTTGTTAGTTATCATCCTGGTACTGTTGATTCAAACTTATCTAAGCCATTTCAAGCCAATGTTAAACCCGAAAAGTTGTTCTCCGCAGAGTATACCGCGGCTCGCTTATGCACTATTTTAACTGAAATAAATGTAGAAGAAGGCCCTTATTTTCTGGATTGGGACAATAAACCCGTTTCTTGGTAGTAAATATAAGACCACTAATTGGGCTAAGCTAAAGACAATTCTCATAGGCACTGATAAACTCGAATCAAAATAATTAATATAATAATAAATAGACAGAAGGTGTGTTATGAGTGGCAATAGAGAGCAGTTTGGGTCTCGGCTCGGATTCGTTTTAGCGGCGGCTGGATCTGCGGTAGGTATTGGTAATCTCGTTGGTTTTCCGGTCGGGGCTGCAAAAAATGGTGGTGGTGCATTTTTGCTGATGTACGCTATTTTCGTATTTGCAATTTGTTTGCCTGTGATGATGGCGGAAATGAGTGTAGGCAGGTTCGCCAAAAAAGACCCTTTAGGGGCTTATAGCTCAATGACTGGAAATGCAAAGCATTGGAAACTTGCTGGATGGCTTTCCATTATTACTCCTTTTATGATTGCCGTATTTTATTTGGTCATTACGGTTTGGATATTCGGTTATTTAGTTCAATCGGTAATGGGGAACTTAGACGCGCTCGCTAACCCTGAAACCTTCGGTAGTTTTATTCAGTCTCCTGTTCTGTTTGCTTATATGGCCATTGTTTTAGGTGTTATTTATCTGATCCTTCAAGGCGGAGTGAAGGAAGGCATAGAAAAAGCGGCGAAAGTACTAATGCCCGCATTGTTTTTTATGCTGGTTTTATTGGTCATTTTTGTTCTGACTCGAGACAACGCAATGGCTGGCGTTAAGTATTACTTGATCCCTGATTTTTCAAAAATAAATGGCAATGTGATTAACGGCGCACTGTCACAAGCCTTCTTCTCGCTTTCGTTGGGAATGGGGATTATGATCACTTATGGTAGTTATATTGATAGCCGATCAGATTTACCGGGTTCAGCAAAAATGGTCGCTTTAATGGATACCGCAGTGGCGTTTGCCGCAGGCTTGATGATATTGCCAGCGATTTTCTCGTTTAATCCAGACACTGACCCTTCTCAATTAAGTGAATCGTCTATTGGAATGTTGTTTACTTTCCTGCCTAAAATATTTTTAGCACTACAAGCTAGTATTGGCTATATCGGGGCCAGTATTGTTGCAAGCTCATTCTTTTTGTTGATTTTCTTTGCTGCAATTACGTCTATTGTGTCTATATTCGAAGTGCCGGTGGCGGCTTTGATGGACGAAAAAAACATGAAGCGTAAAAAGGCCTTAGTACTAATGGGTGTGCTACTTGTTGTGCTAGGTTCGATGAGTGCGGTGTCGTTTGGGATGAGTGATTTCTTTAGCGCATTTACCCATTATGCCGGAGCAGACAAGAGCTTTTTCGACTTAGTGATCGATATTTTTTACGACACTATTCTACCTTTAAATGGTTTCCTAATTTGTATTTTTGTAATTTACCGATGGAAAAAGGCGAATTTTAGTGCAGCTTTGTCGGAAGGTGCACAAGAGTATGGGAATGGATGGTTTGCGAAATACGTTAATTTCTCGGTAGGTACTTTTATTCCAGTTATCCTATTGGTGATATTTATCAATACGGTGGCAGCGAAGTACTTTGGTGTAACCTTGATTGGTTAGAATTGGCGTTTCTTAAACAGGATTCAGGTTATTTAGGTAACATGTCGTAAGGCGATGGGTAAGTTGGGGTTAGCCCCAACATTGCCCAAGATTTTTCCCCGTTAACTCTCTTTCCTATATCTTCTAAATCATCACTATCAGGTGAAAAGCTTGCCGGCACTAGGTTAAATGCGTTGGCGCTTTGGTCGTAGTAGGCTTTTCTCTGAGGATGGCTGGTGCTACAAAAAAGAAGTGGAAGGCGAGTTGGACCTAAGTTGACTAAGGCTAGTAGCCCAGCTACCACATCGTGGCTATGGACTAGGTTGGTTATTTTGTTGGGCGCGGTTAATGCTCTGCCACTAAGGCTTTTAATTGGGTGTCTGTCAGGCCCAATGAGCCCTGCAAGACGTACAATGGATACATTGTCTTGATAGTGCTGTTGTAAGTAAAGCTCGACTTTCACATGGGCTTTCGCGGATGTAGTTTCAGGGCACAATGAAGAGGCTTCTGTTATTTCCCCATTGTGGCTATCGCCATAGACAGATGTGCTACTAATGAAAATGATATGGGCAATATTGGCGTCAATAAGCTCAGATATTAAGGCTAATATATTGGTTTCCCATTGCTCGATATTGCCATTTTTTCGACCTGGCGGCAGCATGATTATTGCCGTTGTATCTTCACAATTAGGCACGAGACTCACTGGAAATGTACCACCGAGTTCATAGTGACATGCTGTGGCACCTTTTTTATTTAAGTCGTTAATTTTTTGCTTGTTACGGCGGGTTGCGTAAACCTGTATTCTTTGGCTAATGGCGGGGGAAAGTAGCTGGTAACCCAACCAGCCACAACCACAAAGTAAAAGGTTTTTTGTCATTATTTTTTAATGTACAGAATATTAAGGTTTGCCAAGTCAACTGAAGTGCTTTGCAAGGCGTTTTCAGCAGTGTCTGCTTGTTTTAAAAGTTCGCACAACGCAATGGATTTTTCTTCTAGCAAGGCGGCTTTTTCTTCAATGACGGCTTCCATATCGGCTTCAAAATTTTCCAGTTTGGATAATGTTTCTGAGGCTTCTTTATCGCCTGAAATGAAAAGTGTGCCTAATTTTAAAGTCAGTTTTCCTAATGCCTGAGTAAGGATGCCATCCACTTTCTGCTCAAAGTTTTCTTCCCACTGACTGTTTACCCAGCCATCGCTACTGATATCTGAGCCAGTAATAACAAAGGCACCATTATCATCATGGAAGTGCTCATTGATATGACTATGTAAATCGCTCACTAAATCTTGGGTTTCAGTTACAATCTCATCATCGTTACCAAACAAACTCCCCAACACTTGGGTAATGGCATCATTGGCAATGGCAACACCGTCATCGGCGATCTCAACGGTTAATGGAACGGCGGAATTGATAGCATTGGCATAATTGGAAACATGCTTTTGCTGCGATGGGTTTAAGGAAAGCTGCGTACCGTTTACTGAAATAGTGTTTTGTGCATCAATAACAATAGTATCTTGTTCTTCTGTGTTTATGGTGATCTTCTTGTCTAGAATATGCAGGTTTCCATCAAGTGTGACGTTACATTGTGAATCTATTTCTACTGCTGCAAGAGCGGAAAAGTTAGCTGATAGTAATAGTGATGATATCAGCAGAGTAAAACGTGTTCTCATAACGTGTTCCTAGTAATGTTGAAGTAGATGAACGTTGAATTGATAACAGCAGCTCTTATGCCAACTCTTTAACCAATTGATTATTATATGTTTTATCTGTTTTTAGTTTGTCAGTAAGTGAAATTAACCACACTGCGTTAGTTACTCTAGCAAAAAATTAGTTAAATTGATTACTAGTATGCTTTGAACGAATCAAATCAGCATCTCGTTGATACGCCCTCAACTGAAACACGGGGAGCATGGCCATAATGTGGTCAAAAATATCAGCTTGTATTTTTTCGTACTCGATCCAGCGCTTATCGCAGCTAAAGCAATAAATTTCTAGCGGAATACCCAACTCAGAGGGGGCGCGGTGCCTTACCATAGTTGTCATGTCGGTATTTATCATTGGGTGGTGTATTAAATAAGATTCAAGGTAGGCCCTGAATGTACCAATGTTGGTGAGTTGACGGCTATTTAGCAAGTCTTGTTGATCAATGTGGTTGTCACAGTGGTACTGGGCTAATTCTTGACGTTTTTTTTCTATGTAAGGCGTGATGTATTTTATTTTTGATAGTGTAGCTAGCATGTCTTCATCACATAAACGAACACAATGAATATCAAGGTAAATTGAACGCTTTATGCGTCTTCCTCCTGACTCGTTCATGCCTCGCCAATTTTTTACCGCTTCGTTGGTCAATGCATAGGTTGGCAAGGTCGAAATTGTGTTATCCCAATTTTGTACTTTGGCGTTGGTTAAACCTATTTCGATAATTTCACCATCGACGCCAAACTTTTCCATGACGATCCAGTCACCAGTATTGAACATTTGATTAGCGGCAATTTGAATACCCGACACAAAACCTAAAATGGTGTCTCTGAATATAAGTAGTAAAACGGCGGCAACGGCAGTTAGTCCGGATAAAAGCAGAAGCGGACTTTTTCCTATGAGTATTGAAATGCAAAACAGTAAAGTTACGATTGAAAAGAGCAGTTTCCCAATTTGAATAAATCCTGTAATGGAGGCTTTTTCCGCTAAATTAGATAAGGAATATAAATGCTCAATGGTATTGAAGATGGCATAAATTACACTTAGGCCTACTGCCAACATGTAAAGCTTAGACAAGCCCATCAGAAATGAGTAAAGAGCGGTTTCTGGTGAAAATAGTGAATAGGTGCCAACGGAGATAATAATAGCCGGCATTAAATGGGCAAAACGGCTAAACACCTTGTGGGAGTGCAGTGATTGATCCCAATTTTTAAGGCGGCCCAATAGCCACTTTGTAGTGGTTTTATTTAGAATTAAGCGAACCCCAATTAGAGATATACCAGCCATAATAAACAAAATAGCCGTTACAACGGTTAGGTACATTGTACTTTCAGGGTTGTTATTGATACCTAAAACCGATAGACCCGTATCCACCCATTCTTTTAGCAATGAGCTTACTTGTTGAACAGGGTGAGTACTGTCGTCCATTTTCTACTTGTCTCCAGAGGGTTGATGCATAAGCTTGAGTTGTTCGTTCTTATCAACCCAAACTGAATTTAACCAAGTATGGAACCGAGCACGCTGTTTTGAATCGGTGAAATAGTCCATGCTAAAGATTTTTTCCTCGAATAAGGTAGCGATAGAATGGGTGCTAACCTTGACTTGTACATTGTTGACGCGGCCGCATGCAAAGTCCCAAAATGTGGGAACACCTTCAGGGTAATAAATAGTCACATCAACAACTTTGTTGAGTTGTTCACCCATGGCAGATAATACAAATGCAATTCCCCCAGCCTTAGGGCGAAGTAGGTGTTCGAAAGCAGAGTTTTGTTTTTTCTTTTTTTGTTCATCAAAACGCGTGCCTTCTACAAAGTTCATTACACTAACTGGTTTGGTTCTGAATTTTTCGCAGGCTTTTCGCGTCGTTTCCATATCTTTGCCCTTCATATGAGGGTTTTTCGCTAAATAGGATTTACTGTAACGGCGCATAAATGGAAAATCTAATGCCCACCAGGCGATGCCTAAAAAAGGCACCCAAATTAATTCTTGCTTAAGGAAGAACTTTAAAAAAGGAATTTTACGATTAAAAATGCGCTGAAGTACGAGGATATCTACCCAAGACTGATGATTTGAAATAACGAGATACCAATCATCTAATGTGAGTTCTTCTAGCCCGGATACCTCTATTTCTGTACGGCTGAAAAGTGCTTGAATAGCACTATTTACACTAATCCAATTTGTCGCACAGGCATCTAAAGGGTATGAGATGAGTCGTTGCCATGCTTGCCAAGGGATCACTTTGATAAAAGAAAGCAAAACAATAGGTATAACCCAGAATACGGTGTTTAGGAGATAAAAAATAACCGATAACGAGCCAATGATAGGGCGAAATAAAGCGTTGAACATCTAATTCCTTCATGAGTTAAAGAGCGATATTGTATACGATACCGCTTACATTGCCACCCGTTCATGAAGGGGCATTTTAATGAAAGGTTAAAGTCGATGAGCCTCATTAAAAGACGTAATGAATTAAATTAGTAGCATTTGCTTTTTTTGTAGTATTATTGAAATTCACTTGACGAAAGGCTGGCTATGCATAAGCGCGTATCTAAAACAGTTTTAGTTTTCATTATTTGCTTCTCTTTTGTAAGTCAGGCAATTGCGTCTAACGTTATGTCGTACAAAATGATGAGCATGTCAGTGGCGGCTCAAGCCTTAGATGTTCATGCAGATATGCCAAACTGTGATATGTCTAAAGAAGAAAGCGACTCAAGCAGTTCATGTTGTAACTGTTCTAGTTTGTGTTGCATTAGCTTCTTTGTTTTTATGTCTACTCCGTTAGAAAATAAAGCGTTTAGCAATTCGTCTCTAAAGCTAAGTTTTACCCTTAACAGGGTACAAAACCCGTCTCTCAACTCCCTTTATAAGCCTCCAATTATTAGCTGATTACAGTATTTTTGCGCCCAAATTTTGGTGCATTTATTTATTTTTATACTGTGTTAATTAGGTAACTCGTTCGCGTATTTTTATACGCTTTATAGAGTACTTAGTTCGTTTGCGATTCCTTGTTATCCCTATTGGAGGGGTTATGTTTTTCTTTCAAATAAAGAGTAAAAAGTGCGTTTTACTCTTAGTGACCTTATTTTTCAGTTTTTATGTCAATGGTTCTTCACTGCCAACGAATCAAATAGCCATGACGTTTGATAACACCATACGTATTGCGCAGCAAAATGACCCTTGGCTGTCAGGTAATGAGCACGAACAACGTTCTATTGAATTAAAAAGTGTTTCTGCAAACACTTTACCTGACCCTAAAGTGTCAATCGATTTTATTAACAACCCCACAGACGGTTTTGACTTTAATCAAGAAGGGATGACGCAAACAAAAGTGGGAGTGGCACAAGTTCTTCCTAGAGGCCGTTCATTAAAATTAAAGAGCCAGCAATTGCAAGCGCAAAGCCAAGGGTTTCCATTTCAACGTAAAGACCGACAAGCTAAGGTCGCGGTTACTGTAGGCAAATTGTGGTTAGACTTATATCGAGTACAAAACACAATCAAATTAATTGAGAAGCATGAGCCTTTGTTTGAGCAGCTCATTTCTGTTTCAGAAAAAAGCTATGGCTCGGCGTTAACGAATAGCCGTCAACAAGATATTGTTGGCGCGCAAATAGAGCTAACGCGTTTGGAAGACCGCTTAGATCAACTCGTGCAACACAAACAAGGTTATGAAGGGCAGTTGTTACAATGGTTGGCATATTTGCCAACAGGGGACAGTGAAACTGAAAATTTGAGTGTAAGTTCGAACCAGTTTCACAACATGACGTTAAGCGAAAATCTTCCTCTTGTTCCTTTACTCAATTGCGCTGTAGTTAATGACAATGACTGGGCTGAGCCAGAAAAACTTATTCGCCATTTTGAACGTCATCCCGGGGTGATTGCCATCGATAAGAAAGTGAATGCCACTGTATTGGGCGTTGAGCTGGCTAGGCAAAAATATAAGCCTGAGTGGGAGTTAAAAGCCAGCTATGGTCACAGAAGAGATGATTTGCTTGGAAGAAACCGAGCAGATCTACTTTCTGTGGGTGTCTCTTTTGATCTTCCCTTGTTTACTGAAAATAAACAAGACAAAGACGTTCAATCGGCCATTGCTTATTCAGAATCTATTAAAGTTGAAAAATACCTAATAATGCGAGAGTTTTTAGGTTCTTTCTCCAGTGCGAAAGGCCGCTTGCAGCGTTTAAAAAGAAGAAAGTTGCGTTACGAAAACCAGCTACTGCCGCAATTGCGAGAACACGCACAAACCTTGTTAACGGCCTATACCAATGAAAGCAGTTCTTTTTCTGAAGCTGTAAAAGCCCATATTGCCGTTTTACACGCAGAGATTGACCAATTAACCATTCAGGTAGAAGAGCAAAAGCTACACCTTGAATTGAATTATCTATTTGTTGATGGTTATACACCGAGTTCTGTGTATTTGTCGGACACAATTTCGAAGAAGCCCAATCAGGTTTCGACTTCTGGAGAATTGTAATGAGTAACACTATTAAGTTTATTTTATTTGGGACTGCGTTTGGTATAGCGATTTCTTTTGTCGCTTATTGTGTTTTTACGCCAGAGCACGCTGACAGCTCAACTTATAAACCGACAATGGAAAACGAACCGCTTTATTGGGTTGCGCCGATGGACCCTGATTTTCGCAAAGATGAACCTGGAAAATCCCCTATGGGAATGGATTTAGTACCTGTTTATGGCAATAGTCATCAAGACGCTCAGGATGATAAAGGCACTATTCGTATATCGCCAGACGTTGTTAATAACATAGGTGTACGCACTGCGAAGGTTGGCTTTCAAAGGTTTAATACTGACATCACAACAGTAGGGTATGTTGGCTATGATGAAGAAAAAATAGTCCATATTCATCCAAGGGTAACGGGGTGGATAGAAACCTTGCATGTTAAAGCGCAAGGTAACTTAGTGAGCAAAGGAGACCCTTTATATACCATTTACTCTCCTGAACTGGTGAATGCCCAAGAAGAGTTGTTACTCGCTTTAGAGCGTAAAAACACGCCATTAATCAAAGCTGCGGAAAACCGTCTAAGGGCCTTACAACTACCTGAAACGGCACTTAAACAGTTAAAAACCACTAAGCAATTGATGCAAAACGTTACGTTTTTCTCGCCTCAAAGCGGGATCGTTAAGGCGTTAAATATCAGAGAAGGCTTTTACGCTAATCTCAGCGATGAGCTGATGTCCATTGCCGATTTATCTACGGTTTGGGTGAATGCGGAACTCTTTGAGCAACAAACTCAACAGGTGGGTGTAGGTGATGACGTTACTATGACCCTCAGTTCTGGGCCTAGAAAAACGTGGAGAGGAAAGGTTGATTATCTTTATCCTACTCTTGATATGCACACTCGCACCTTAAAAGTGAGGCTGCGTTTTAACAACGGAGCTGGCGAGCTAAGACCGAACATGTTTGCTGATGTAACCCTTCATTCTCGTCGAGACGAAAAAGCCTTAGTGATCCCAAAAGAAGCTGTGATTAGGACAGGGTTTCAAGATCGTGTTGTTTTAGCTTTAGGTGATGGGCAGTTTAAATCTATTGAAGTTATTGTTGGCAGGTACAACAGCAATCATGCTGAAATCTTATATGGATTGGAGCAAGGCGAAGAAGTAGTGACTTCGGCACAATTTTTATTAGACTCTGAATCCAGTAAATCATCTGATTTTCAACGCATGTCTCACGCAAATGTAGTGCGTTCAGCTCATGCATCTGGCGTTATCAAAACCATCACTGATATACCTGTTTCTAAACACAGCATGGGGCAGAGTTCAATGAAAGATAAGACAGCAGCCCCCCTGATCACGATCCACACTGACGCAATAGAAAAATGGAACAGGCCTGCACAAGTTCTTGATTTCAGCGTAGCTAAAGGCGTAAATCTAACTAATTTGAAAGTGGGGATGAAGGTCAATTTCACCATACAGATTCACAGCGGAATTTTAACGTTAAGCCATATCGAACCTGTGAACAAAACTAAGGTTATGGCTGCTGATACAATGGAGTCGGCATTATGATTGTATCGGTTATTCGTTGGTCTGTGGGCCATCGTTTTCTTGTATTATTCGCCACTATTGCCATCGTTATCGCTGGCCTGTACTCAATTAAACACACGCCAGTAGATGCCTTACCTGATTTATCAGACGTACAAGTTATCATAAAAACCAGCTACCCCGGTCAAGCCCCTCAAGTTATAGAAGATCAAGTGACTTACCCTATTAGCAGTGCCATGCTTTCGGTGCCCGGAGCGGTAACAGTAAGAGGTTTTTCATTTTTTGGTGATTCTTATGTGTATGTGATTTTTAATGAAGAGACCGATATCTATTGGGCTCGTTCGAGGGTGTTGGAATACCTCAATCAAGTCTCGCCTCAATTACCCAATAATGTTGTGCCGCAGCTTGGGCCAGACGCGTCAGGCGTAGGTTGGGTTTACTTGTATGCTTTAACTGATAAAACGGGACAACATGACTTAAGTCAATTGCGAAGCCTTCAAGATTGGTTTTTAAAATATGAATTGCAAACAGTTGACGGTGTTTCTGAAGTTGCGCCATTAGGAGGGGTAGTTAAACAATATCAAGTGCAAGTGGACCCTGAGCGTTTGCGTGCTTTTAATATTCCGTTATCTCACATTCAAAATGCCATGCAACGGGGCAATCAAGAAATTGGCGCATCGGTAATTGAAATGGCCGAGGCCGAATATATGGTTCGTGTTACTGGCTATATTGAAAGTATTGATGACTTGGCCCAAATCCCATTGGGCACTAATAAAAATGGAGTCCCTTTAAGGCTCAAAGACGTCGCAGAGATTGTTACCGGTCCTCAAATGCGTCGCGGTGTAGCTGAGCTTAATGGTGAGGGCGAAACTGTTGGGGGTATTATTGTGATGCGCTATGGCGAAAATGCGCAACAGGTTATTGAAGGGGTAAAGCAAAAGCTTGAAGAATTGAAAAAAGGGTTACCAAAAGGCGTCGAAATTGTGCCCGTTTATGACCGTTCTAGGTTAATCGAAAATGCAGTTAGTAACTTAGTTCATAAGCTTCTAGAAGAGTTTGCGGTTGTCGCACTGGTGTGTGTGGTGTTCTTATTTCATGTACGCTCATCTTTAGTAGCAATCATTAGTTTACCTGTGGGAATTTTCGTAGCCTTTATCATAATGTCGATACAAGGGCTTAACGCAAATATTATGTCTCTAGGCGGCATAGCGATTGCGATTGGCGCTATGATTGACGGTGCTATAGTGATGATAGAAAACATGCACAAGCATATGGAGGCTATGCCCTTAACTAAAGAAAATCGGTGGCAATTGGTTACACAATCAGCCAGTGAAGTGGGGCCTGCATTATTTTTTAGCTTACTAATTATTACGGTGAGTTTTCTGCCTATTTTTACGTTAGAAGCCCAAGAAGGCCGAATGTTTGCACCTCTGGCGTTTACTAAAACCTATGCAATGGCCGCATCTGCCGCGCTGGCGGTAACATTGGTGCCTGTGTTAATGGGCTATTTCATCCGCGGTAAAGTACTACCCGAACATAAAAACCCAATAAATCGTTTGTTAACCTTTGTTTATATGCCTCTGCTACAAAGGGTTTTGCGTTTTCCAAAAACCACCTTAGTGTCAGCGTTAATTGTACTTTGTCTGGGTATGTACCCAATCAACAAAATAGGCAGTGAATTCATTCCCCCCCTTGATGAAGGCGACTTAATGTACATGCCAACCACTTACTCAGGTATTTCAATAGGACAAGCAAGGCAGTTACTTCAACAAACCGACAAGCTAATCCGAACCCTTCCTGAGGTGAAAACCGTGTTAGGCAAAGTGGGTAGAGCAGAAACCGCAACGGACCCTGCGCCTTTAACTATGATTGAAACCTTTATTCAACTTAAACCTAAAGAACAATGGAGACCGGGCGTGAGTTCTGAAAGCTTGCGAAAAGAGCTCGACGAATTAATACGCTTCCCTGGTGTGACGAATACTTGGGTGATGCCCATAAAAACCCGTATTGATATGCTAGCAACAGGAATAAAAACACCGGTAGGCATAAAGATAGCGGGGCCTGATTTATCGACGATACAGAAGATAGGTCAACAATTAGAAGTGATTTTAAGGGATGTGCCCGGTACCGCTTCGGTTTATTCTGAAAGAGTGAGCGGGGGCAGGTACATCAATATAGATATTCAGCGGGAAGAGGCTGCTCGTTACGGGCTCAATATCAGTGACGTACAACAAGTGATCGCCACTGCCATTGGCGGTGTTAATGTTACCCAAGCTGTAGAAGGTTTAGAGCGCTACCCTGTGAATTTACGTTATCCGCAAGATTATCGTAATTCGCCAGAGCAATTATCTGTGTTGCCTATTGTCACTCCTACTGGGCAGCGAATTTCCTTAGGTGATCTTGCCTATGTGTATGTTGAAGATGGTCCCAACGGGATTAAATCAGAAAATGCACGACTGAACGGTTGGTCGTTAATTGATATAGAAGATATTGATGTTGGAACCTATGTTGAACGCGCACAGCAGGTTGTGAGCGACAATATCGTGTTACCCGTTGGATATTCGATCACTTGGGCAGGGCAGTATGAGTATATGCAGCGGGCTAAAGCTAAGTTGGCGTATGTTATTCCGCTGACGTTGTGCATTATTGTCATTTTATTGTATTTGAATTTTAAACGTTTTTTTGAAGTTGCCATTATTATGGGGACACTGCCGTTCGCTATGGTTGGTAGTGTTTGGTTAATTTATCTAGCCGATTTCCATTTTTCTGTGGCAGTAGGTGTTGGCTTTATTGCTTTAGCTGGAGTTGCGGTAGAAATTGGCGTGATCATGCTGGTGTATTTGAATAAAGCCTACGATGAATTATTGCATGACCATAAAACAAAGAATGTACCTTTGACTAACGCCCATTTGATTAAGGCCATTGAACGTGGGGCGGGTCTGCGTATTCGTCCTGTAATGATGACTGCTGCGGCGATTATCGTGGGGTTATTGCCCATTTTATTTGGTTCAGGAACGGGCTCGGAAGTGATGAGCCGGATTGCAGCGCCTATGGTTGGGGGAATGTTGAGTGCTGTTCTTTTAACCTTGTTTGTAATACCTGCCGCGTTTTATTTATGGCGTTCTGGCTCTAAAAATAAAACGAATATCTAAACATGTGTGCGTCACCCATTTGCTTTAGCAAAGTAATGACAAAATAGTTGATAAAAACGCGTTATGTGAATGGGCTTTTCACCTTTGTACTGATGTAAAAAATAAAAATGCCACGCTCGACCGCGAAAGCGTGGTAAAACTCGAACCATTCGCCCATTGGCTAAATAAGAGGTTGCCAAAAACTCGGGAAATAAAGCGACACCAACATCATTTAGTATCATTTCTAAGGCGGTGGTTACTGTGTTTACCTTAGCGTAATGTTCAACTTCAAACAGTTGTTTATTGTTCTGCTGATTATCAAAAAGCTGCAATGTGCCGTGTTGCCAAGCAGTCGCAATGAATTTGTGATCAGACAAATCGGCAAAGTGATTTAATTCACCGTGCTGTTTTATATAACGAGGTGATGCACAAAATATTTCCGATACTTTTCCTATGGATAACGCCCGATAGTCGCAATCTTTTATATCCCCACCAAAAATAGCTGCATCTAATTGGTTGTCGATGAGATCTTGCCATTCTCCTGCAATCACCACTTCTGGTTTTAATTTAGGGAATTCTAAACAGAACTGTTTTAACGCAGGAATAACAATATCGTTTTCAAAAAAGGGCGGAATGGATATTTTGAAAGCCCCACTGGGTTGCTCTTTGGCACTGTCTAGTTCTGTTAGGGTCATGTTAAGTTGCTCACTAAGCAACTCACTACGAGCAAGTAATGCTTCTCCTACTGCTGTTAGCACGACACCGCGGGTATTGCGTATTAATAGCTGCTGTCCGGTAGCCTCTTCCAAACGTTTAATTTGCTGGCTAATGGCGGATTTACTTAATCTTAATTTTTTAGCCGCCGCCGTATACGAGCGTTTATGGGCTACTTCAACAAAAATAAGTAACAAAGGAGCTAATTTTATGCTGTTCATATTTTTAAACAAAGAGTTAATTTATTGGTTGTTGTTCAATTTACTTAACAGGCTTAATCTGTGTCAACTAAATTAACCCATGGTTCATAAGTCAGGAAAAGAACATGAAAACACTCATCATCGTTGATCTAACCCCAGTTAACAAAACATCTCTCACTGAATACAGTGCCCTTGCCGCGGACACATTAAAGCTTTTCAATGGTGAGTTTATTGCGAAAGGCGCGACAGAGTCATTGCATGGTGAATTGACTCACTCAATGAAAGCAGTTATCGAATTTCCGGACAAAAAAAGTGCGACAGACTGGTATAACAGTGCAGAATACCAAGCTATTATTCCTTTGCGCGAAGAAGGAATGAAAAGCCAATTCCATCTAGTCTAATTACGGACCAACATTAAAACGTCTATTTTTACAGTTGGGCATACTCGAAAAGTTTAAAATGGATGGTCTAATAATACGGTTGGGTTAGGTATCGTTGTGCGATTGTTTCCAAGGTCATAATGATATCTAATCAACTGAGATTGATAACGGCATTTTGAGTAAAACTTACATGTTAGCACTCGCTTGTAAACACATCGTATTGAGGTGATTCATTTGCGGTGTCGGGGGCAATATAATCTAAGCGGCATTCTATTTGGTTTGAATCTGGGCCTCGGTCTGTATCTATTCTGCGACCGAAAAAAATGCGAGTTACCAATTCACCAGCAATGGTATCTAAATCATAAATGAAGTCAGGCACTTCATCTGCCGAGCATAAATTGCCATTTCTTTGATGATGACAAATGTCTACATTTAGCACACTAATCAAACTATCTCCTCCGGTGGTATTGTTATCGAAGGTGATGTAACCAAAACGAGTGGAAAGCATAGTGCCATCGTCTAATTCTATGCTTCCATCTTCTAGGTTTTCTTGCCCTTGTAATATCGCTTGGGCTCTAATTAATTGATTGGTTGACACTAATGCAGAAGTAAAGCCATTTAATGCTGCGGCTTCTGCGTCGGCTTGCAAACTAATAAATCTTGGAGCTGCCACTACAGCAAGCACACCTAGTATCACGATTACAATAATAAGCTCTACAAGTGTAAAACCATTTTTCGTATGTCGAAATGACAAGCTGCTTCTTCCTACTCGTTGTTTTTATTGTGTATTGATATAACAGACTAGCAGACCAATGCGCTTTCGCCATTTTTATTGCCGTAACGGTCGGTATTAGTTTGATTATTAATGAAACAAAACACATTGATGAATTGGCGTCTGAAAAAACAATTAAATGTTTGAAATTCGTTGTAGGCACTGCGGCTAAAGCGCTTTTCTCGTTGGCACAACCACATTAGCAAATATGAGCCCGGCGATAAGCGACATTAAGATAATAAAGGTCTCTTGGCCGATATGGTCTGCTTTAATGAATTCTTGCCCAGATATGAGTGAATTCAAACCAATATAAGTTTTTGAGCCAGGTACGAGTACGATCAAACCGTGCATAGCGACAATGGTCGAGGGCGCATTGGCAAAACGAGAAAATACATTGGCGAACACACCAAGGGCGAAAGAGCCAAAAAATGCGCCCATGCCGTTGGCTAAAAATGTCGAAGCATAAAAAGAGGTTCCATAGGCAATAAAGGTAGAGCATATTGCAAAAGGAACGTGTTTAAGCCGAGTTCGAAATATTGCAACTAGCCCTACGCTAAGCAAAAACACACCAACCCAATTGATCCACAATGGTAGTGTTTCAGCTTGGGCTAGCTCTTGTTTACCAAATATAAAATACCCCACGGTCACGCCCAAAAACGCACCAAAGTAGAGTTTAAATAATTGCATAACGGCATCCATAAATCGTGCCGTACCCGATACTGGGTTGCGAGAAGATAGCTCTGCTAACCCTATGGTTAACGACAGCCCTGGAACTAAAATAATTAATGAAGATAAGATAATAAGCCAAACATTTAGCTCATAACTTAAAAAGTAGCTTATCGCACAGGCACCCAAACCCACAGTAAACGACGCTACTGGTTCAAGCATTAAATTGACACGTTTTGAGCGAAGAGCCCAAAGTCGCCAGATATATACCACAATCCCAAGTACCCCAGACCACAGTATTTCTTGCCAACCTGCGCCCATCAGTGTTGAAAACGCGCTAGTTGAAAGCCCAAAAGCACCGCCGGTTAGCAAGGTGCCATATGGGCTAGGAAGTTCATCTATCTCATCGAGTTTTTTGTCTGCGTCTTCAAGGCTAATATCACCAGAAATTAAGCTTACTGCTAGTTCATCGGTCAGTGACAAAGAGTTCATATCCAATTCACCAGGCTCAATACGTGCGCAGTGATTGTATTCGTCTTCGTGGCCATCGCTCCATAATACAATGGTGAGTGAGGTCGGGGTGGATACAAAAGACGACCTGACCCCCAAAGACGTGGCAACTTCACTTAAATACGTTTCGAGTCGAAACGAAGGCGAGCCATACTTATGAAGCATCTTGCCTAGTTTCAATATAAAGCGGCGTATTTGGATAAATTCAAAAGTATTCATGTTGGCCTGTTTAAGCTTGTATCACGTGTTTGGAGTACTTTGTTTAAAAAACGCGCGAAGTGTAAAGAGTTGAGCCTGTCTGCACAAGTTAAATTATCGTTCTTCTTAGCCCAATTACGACCATTTCAGTGTAATGACGCTGAGAAGCAGTGACAAGCGATAGTTTTCTTCTTTATCTTCATTTTTTGGGTGCGACAATTTGTCACACTTATTCACAAATTCATTCTGATATTCTAACAAAATAATCCGTTTTGTTAGATTTGCTATGAGAAAATTCCATTATTTATTTTTTACATTGTTATCTTTTAATGCTCTTGCTGATTCTGAAGGTAGTCCTTCGGTTTCAACCGTCGATCATCACGCTCCCATAGGGGTA
The DNA here is from genome assembly GCF_017368475.1 of Alteromonas sp. 5E99-2. Lineage (GTDB taxonomy): Bacteria > Pseudomonadota > Gammaproteobacteria > Enterobacterales > Alteromonadaceae > Alteromonas_F. The sequence goes on along the minus strand of NZ_JAFNJE010000002.1, from coordinate 34,067 downwards.
ATGGGGGATCATACCCATGCCAAAGGTGAGTGGATGATTTCGTATCGTTACATGACGATGGATATGCAAGATAACCAGTTAGGTTCTTCAAGTATTACACCTGAAGAAATAGTAACAACGATAGCAAATCGATTTGCCAATCCTCCAGCAATGCCACCAACATTACGGGTGGTACCTTTGTCTATGACTACACAAATGCATATGGTTGGAATGATGTATGCACCTAGTGATACAGTCACGCTAATGACTATGGTGAGTTACCTTGATAAAGAAATGGACCATGTGACATTTAGCGGGGCATCGGGTACTGAACGTTTAGGTGAATTTACCACCCATGTTTCAGGTGTGGGAGATACGAAAATAGGCGCTTTGGTAAATATCCTTAGTGGTAAAAAACATAACCTTCATTTAAATATAGGGATGAGTTTACCAACAGGTGATATTGACAATGAAGATGAAGTATTAACCCCTATGAATACACAAACTACCTTACGCCTGCCTTATCCTATGCAATTGGGATCTGGTACCTTTGATATTGAACCCGGTATTACTTATCGTGGTTTTCATGGAAAACTAGGCTGGGGAAGTCAATTAAAGGCTGTTATTCGTACGGGGGAAAATAGTGAAGACTATACACTCGGTGATAAGTTTACTCTCGCTAACTGGGGGAGTTACCGTTTCACTGATAATGTTAGTGGCTCGTTACGATTAACTTATACTGATACAGATAGTATTGAGGGTATTGACCCACAAATTCAAGCTCCTGTACAAACAGCGGATCCTGATAACCAAGGCGGAACTATGTGGGATGTAGGTGCAGGAATTAACGTTATTACGTCTTCTGGGCATCGTTTTGCACTAGAATATACTTATGTTATTGATCAAGATGTCAATGGTGTGCAGTTAGTAATGCAAGACATGCTTAGCATCGGATATCAATACGCGTTTTAGGTCGCAACCTAAGGGCTGGGGTTTACTAAAAAGTCACCTTGTTGTAAAACTCAGCCTAAGCTTACCGGCCGTCCATTTTTTCTATGCCTTCAATAATACACTTTAGTGTAGTGCCGTGGCGCGTTGCATATTCCCTATAAATAAGGTCATTTCAGTACCCTTCAAGCACCTTAGTGAAGTACAATAGACGCTTGTTTATTGTTAAGGCTTTTTAAAATGTCGATTCATTGGTATCCGGGGCATATGCACAAAGCCCAAAAAGAAATGAAAGAAGTGCTTCCGTCAGTGGATTTGTTGATTGAAGTACTTGATGCTCGGATACCGTATTCCAGTAAAATGTCGAGCCTTGATGCTCTACAACCCACTAAACCTTGTATTAAGGTGCTAACGAAAACGGACTTAGCCGATCCTGAATCAACGGAGCTGTGGCAAAGACATTTTGAACAAAACTCCCATGTTAAAACGCTTGCTACAACCACTGATGAACCCGGAAAAACGAAATCCATTATCGATTTATGCCGCCAAATGTTACCGGAGAAGAACGCGAGCGTTAAAAAAATAAACGCCATGATTTACGGTATACCCAACGTGGGTAAATCAACACTGATTAACATTTTATCAGATCGCATTATTGCAAAAACAGGCAATGAGCCTGCAGTAACAAAAAGTCAGCAACGTATCGATATTGGTAATGGCATCATGCTATTAGATACGCCAGGGGTGTTGAAACCTAAAATAGTCAATCCAAACAGCGGATATCGTTTGGCTGCGTGTGCGGCAATTAAAGACACGGCTATTGATTATGAAGACATAGGTTTTTACGTTGCTGAGTTTTTAATAAAAGCCTATCCCGAATTGATAGCCGAGCGTTTTAAACTTGATCATATTCCAGACACAGAAATTGAATTTTTGGAAATGGCGGCGGCCAATCGAGGTGCGCTTCGTTCAGGTGGGCGCGCAAATTTACATAAAATATGTGAAGTGCTCATTAATGAATTTCGTTCGGGAAAACTAGGTCGTATCACTCTTGAATTACCTAGCATGATAGAGCAAGAAGAAGAGCTTATTGCCATTGAAGAACAGAAAAAGAAAGATGCCGATGCTGCGCGTAAAGCACGTTTTAAGCAAGGCAAAAAAGGCATGAGTAAACACGATATTAAAACAGAGCAACGTAAAATTAGAAAAGAAAAACTTGCCAATAAAAGACAAAGGTAAGGCACACATATTATGAATATTCATCTGTGAAAGAGTGCAATCAATGTGGTAAGTGCTGTGTGAAATACGGCAATGGGCGCTTATCGGTTACAGCTGATGAAGTTGATATGTGGGTATTGTTTAGTCCAGATATCGCAGACTATGTAGCCAAAGGAAAAATTTGGGCATCACCTGATACAGGAAAGCTACTTGATTACTGTCCTTGGTTACGTAAAAACCCAATTAGCGGTTTACACACGTGTGATATTTATTACGACCGACCCAGCGATTGCCGCTATTACCCCGTCACCGTTCAGCAAATGATACAAGACGAATGCGAAATGCTGGAAAAGAACGACTTAATTAACCCCGTTAAGACCCAAGCTGCTTTAGATAAATTGATGGAAGACAGTCGTCCTTCATTTGATTAATCAAAGGGTTTCACCCGTTTCGATTTAACACACCTATTATGAGGGGTATATTTTCATATACCTATGTATCTTCTAAGATTCCTACAATGTAGTAAATTAAATTGAAGTCTCTCTTTTTAAAAACTACATTGTAGTAAATTTATGGAGGCAATTATGAATCAAAAAACATTAGGTGAATTTGAAAACGTCGTTTTACTCGCATTGTTGCGATTAGAGTCTAACGCTTACGGGGCAAGGATACGCCAATTTTTACAGGCTGAGATTAACAAAGATGTTGCTTTAGGTGCGTTGTATTCAACGTTGGATCGAATGGAAAAAAAAGGGTTGGTAGTGTCTAAACTTGGAGAATCAACTGCTCAACGTGGCGGTAGGCCTAAGCGTTTTTTTTCAGTAACGGCTGAAGGTAAAGCAGCGCTCAAGCATGCTAAACACGTGATGGATACTATGTGGAAAGGTGTTGTTCTTCGCGAAGAAGGAGCACATCATGCCTAAACTTAATCTAGCTGAAAGACAAACTAGTATTTACAAGTTAGCGGTTTGGTTGTTGTCTCGACTCGCTAACCCTGCTTATCGAAATGAACTGATTGGTGACTTAGAAGAAGAATACACACAACGCCAACAGACGAACCAAGATGCCAACCACTGGCTTTTTCGACAAACGATGTTGGCTATTTGGGACGGCCAAAAAACAATGGTAAAAAGCACAGGTTTCGTAAAAGGTTTGAGTCTAGTCTTATGTGTTTTGCTGTTACCAACGATTGCATTATTCGTAGGTTGGTTATCAAATATGAATCAGCCTTCAGAGCAGCTTTGGCGGTTATTACTGGCAGGTGAAGTACATTTGATTTTATTTAACAGCGAGTATTGGACAATTGCGTGGAATGAGGTTGGTATATCGCGTATTGATATTCATATGTTTATCAATACCCCATCGATTGTTTGGGCTATGTTGTTTGCAGCTTCCAGCCATTTATTTTTGAAACATATTAATCCATCAATTTGGTTTTTTTGCGGATTTGTTTTGATATATATGTTGTTGCCTTACTTGTTTGGCCATACGTTAATTAGTTTGATAGAGCCGATCCCTCAAAAAGTGGGGCCTATCTTAGCGTTTATGATATTGGCACCATTTTGGTCTTTACCCTTGTTCTTGCTCTTTTTGTTTAAAGGGTTTTCAAGGTGAATCTTTTGTAGTGCATAGTACCGGCTTGATGTCGGTATTACATCAATACGCGCTCATGCAAAGTGGCGCTTCCTGCAAGAATAACAAAGTGTTGTATTTGCAATTCAATATTGGCATTAAGCGCGGCCATTTGTGCCCGAGTAAAATTGGTTTCTCGGGCATTAAGAATAAACAAATCGCTTGCTCCCGCGTCAAACCGGTTTTGTTCTTCTTTCATTAAGCGCTCAGCAACGTTGGCTTGGGCTTCGCGAATATCCCTTAACTGAGTTAGATTTGTTAGTGCGGTAAAGGCCTGATTCAGCTGTATATCTATTGATTCCAAGGTTTCTTGCTTTTTGGCTTGTACTTCTAACAATTTAGCTTTGGTTTGTGCGGCCTTTCCTTTTGCGACTCTTTGTCCGATTGGAAGCGAAAAATCGACACTAACATAAGACTCAACGCCCTCTAAGGTACCTGATCGGTCGCCTCTACCACCAATATCGTTGGCTAATAACACAGATACATCTAATTTGGGTAGAACACTATTTTCATTGAGTTGTAACTTAGCGCGTATTTGATTTATTTCTTGCTCTAGCTTTACCAATTGAGGGTGTGCTTTTAGTGTGTTGAGTAAGTCTAATTTCTCTGGATGTTTTGATAGTGGCCCTGCTAACTTGTAACTTGCATAGGCATTCTCAGGCAACGATTTGGGCTTTCCTTCGTTGTCTCGCAAAAACATGGATAAACCAATGGTATGTTTTTGTAAAACTTGTTTATTGGCGAGTAATTCAGCTTTGCGTTGAAGTAAGGTAACTTGATATTCAGTAATGCTAATTTGAGCTATTTCACCGGCTTTAACTTGTTTTTCAATACCTTCTAGCCGGGTTTCGGCGAGTGCTAATAACTTTTCAAGGATCACTTTTCTTTCGCTAACCCTTTTCCATTCTAAGTATTGTAGCGTTGCATTAAGTAAAAGGTCGTTAAGAATTAATTTTTGTTGTTCCTGAGCAATATCCGCATCGAAATCGGCGTTAATAATGTCGGCTCTATTTTTATCTATTTCTCTGTCTTTAAGTAATGACAGGCTTGCTTTTATATAAGTCTCACCACCTGCTAAGGTGTTATTGATGTTCTCATAGATGGGGAATTCACCATCAGAAATACGATATCCCGCACTGACTTTTGCATTTGCGAAGGGGAGGGCTTTCGACACACTTTGATCTAAAATTGCACCATCAAAAAAGCCACCAGTTCGCACAAAACTATTTTGATCAACTTGCCAATCGAACACACCTTGAGATTGGAGTTGCTTAGCTTGAGCCTGTTGCTGTTGGCTTAAGGCTTGGGCCACTCTTGGGTGATGCTTTAGAGTACTTTTCAATACATCATCTAAAGAAATAGCGACACCTGTTTGAGCACTTGTTGAAAGGCTTGTAACAGCACTAACCGCAATTAAAAATAACCTACACATTCGATTCATCGTAAAACGCGTTATTCCGTAATAATGTCTTGAGGGTAGTTAGGCGGGAAGTTATTAAGCTGACGCCACATTTCGTAACCCAATTTCACTTCTTCCAGCAGTACCCAAGCTCTAGCTTGGCTACCTAATCTAACGTATTGTTCATCCGGCCAAGCGCCATTTTCTGGATCCTCATCAATCCAGACATTGAAGGTGCCATCGGGGTTTGCCATAGGTTCAACAAAGTTAACTTTGCCGCCAAAGGTACCCACAGCAATTGAAGGCCAACCACTAAATTGGAAAACAGGCCAACCATCAAACTGCAATCGAACATCTCTTCCTGGTTGCACTAAAGGCGCGTCTAAGCCGTTAATTTTAATGACCACAGAGCGTTTAACCGATTTTGGAATAAACCGTGCTAGTACGTCACCTTCACTAACGATAGTGGCGACACCAGCCGATAATAATTGTGTAATGACACCGGCTTGAGGTGCCGTTTTTGTTTGTCTTGATTGTCTAGCTAACCTTGTTTCTGCTTGATTAATAGCAGCTTCAGTCGACGCTAACTTGGCTTTCGCTTCTTGTAGTTTTATTTGATTTTGGTCTCTTTGGCGAGGAGAGACTAATCCCTGCTCTAATAAATTTTGTTGCCGTGTAAAATCTAATTCAGCTGCATTTAGTGCGATTTCTGCGGCTTGCATTTCTTGTTGTTTTGAAATGAGCTCTGCGTGTAATCGGGCTATAAGTTCGCTGTCTTGATCTCTCAAGGTAACTATGGGGTCGCCTTTGTTAACAAATTGACCTTCTTGTACGTGCCATTTTTCAATTTGTCCTGACACTAAAGCTGAAATAGCTTGGCGTCTATCTTCTGGCGATACCGTACTGACAATACCAAAACCTTGTGCTGTTTGTACCCAAGGGGTTAAGTGCAACATAGCGACACTTACTACAATTAAACCTAAAATAATAAAGGTGACGACTCTGCCTATACCCGATGGAGCCAAACATTTCAGCGTGCCCATGTTGTTCATGTAATCGTGATACAAAGACATTACAGTGGACTCCTGAGTTTGTCTAAATCTAAACAAAAATCGAATGCTTCGAATTCAGGGTGATTGGTGAAGTACAAGACGCTGAAGGGTTGTTCATTTAGCATAAGTAAGAGGTTTGTTCTTTCTTTGTGTGAAAGGTTGTCAAAGTTCTGAGTAAAAAGGATTACTTTAGGTTGATATAACAAAGCCGCAGCTACTTTTAGAAGCACAAACTGGGTGGGCTGTAATGGCGCGCCTAGTACTGAAAGTTTGGTATCCCAGCTGTCTTTCAAGTTATATATTACATCTTCAATCCCCACTTTCATTACCGCGTCTTGGATATCAGCAAAGCTGGCGTTTGGTGCACTTAATTTCATAAATTCTTGAATGGTGCATTCAATAATAGGCGAGCGATTTATTACACTGACTGGTGGGTTGTTAAATTGTAGTTTTTTGTATTCAGTTAGGTCGTATTCGCCTAACCTCACACGACCTTTACCCGGGGTGTCATATGCGTGAAATAGAGTGATGAATTCCCGCTTTAACCAAGCTTGCTCTGTGGTAATAAACACTTTTGCACTTTCTGGTATGTCGAAGTCAAGTTCATACATACAGGTTTCGTTGCTAAGTTGTACCTGGTTAAAGGTTAATAGGCCGCTTTGCGGCTCTAGGGTTTTTTCACTGCTCATATCTGAATTTAAGGGGATATCTAACACAATACCTAGTTCGTCTGCTGCGCCACACAATTCGTAATACAATTTCAGATAACTACTGGCTTGCGAAAGACCAAAAAAGATGGCTGTTAAGATGAGTTCGGCTGCCACAAGCTGACCAATAGAAAGTTGGCCTTGTACTACTAAATACCCACCTAGCCCTAGTAATCCACTGCTTGCGGCTGCATACAAAAGTAACAATGCAATATATTGGGTAAACGTGTACTTAAAGTGCCTTTCGTGAGCTCGAATGTATAGGCGTGTAGATTGATCGGTTTTCTCTCTGGCATAGTCAATATGGCTGCCTGATTTGAAAAAGCTATGAGCTGTTGCGATGTCCCCTAACCATTTAGCTGTAGCATACTTTTTATGGGAAATTTCTAGTGCTGAATCTATGGCTTGGCGAGACCAGAATGACCATATTAAATAAAGGCAGAATACGACTAAAAGACAAAATGCCATAAACATTGGATGATAAAAAGAAACCAATGTAAAACCCACGATTAGCTGTAAACACAATGCGAATCCGTCTATCACCAATGGAGGAATGTTCTTTTGGAATATATTGATGTCAAAGTAACGGTTAGGTACATCTACATTGCGTCTACCAGAAAAATAGCTATGCTCAGCCATTAAAGTACGAATGCTAATATCAGCAGTAAGTCGAGCATAAATATGACGTTCGTATCTTTCCATAACATAGGTACGCAGCGAGCTTAGTAAACCTGAAATAGAAAGAGTTATAAACAATAATATCGCTAACGTAATCACCGCTCTCACAGATGCAATATTGACCACTGTGTTTATTAAAGTTTGTACGGCAATAGGGACAGCTAGTGTTAGCAAGCTGATGGCTAAACCATAAACAATCGCTAAATGAATGAATTTTCGTTCTGGATAAATAAGCTGTTTGACGAGCTGCCTAGCCTGTTTAATTTGAGAAGTGCTAGCATTGGCCATAGTTAAAAATTTTACTCACTTAGTTTGTTGTATCAATGAATGGAGTAGAACATAAATATCGTCATACAATAAACAGTATTTAACGGAATTTAGATCAGTATTTTATTGGGCAAAATGACTCTCTAAAACATAGAAAATCAGTGTAAACCATCTTTTGGGGCTACGTCTGTTAATTAAATATTGCGCCTATGTAACAAGTTTTTTGTTTTCCCTGACTTTTAGGGAGAATTTAGGCTTTAAAAAGGTGTGTTAACCGCTTTTCAAGTATTATAATTTGTGTACTATATGCGGCCCTCGAAAGCCATGAATTTAACGTGGTTTTTTAAGTTTTGATTTTTATGATTGGTTAAATGTTATGAACGAATGGAACCCAGATAAAAGTGCTAATTTGTACGGTATTTCATACTGGGGCGCGGACTATTTTTCGGTAGATACTGATGGGCAAGTCTGCGCTATTGCCAAGCCGAATGGCACTGAACACCATGTTCCTTTAACTGATATTATGTCTGGTTTGGAAGAACGAGGCCATGCAATGCCTGTTTTACTGCGTATTGAGAATATTCTCGATCGTAGAATTTCACAAATAAACCAAGGGTTTGCCAAAGCAATTTCACAAGTGGGCTATCAAGGTGAGTACCGAGGTGTATTCCCAATTAAAGTAAACCAACAATGTCACGTCATTGAAGAGATCACTAAATTTGGTCGCCAATATCACCATGGTTTAGAAGCGGGGAGTAAGGCAGAATTAATTATTGCCATGTCTCATCTTGAAGACCGAGAAGCTTGCATAGTCTGCAATGGTTATAAAGATTCGGAATTTATTCAGTTGGGGTTACACGCAGTTCAGCTTGGTATGAAGTGCTTTTTCGTTGTAGAAACGCCGTCTGAAATTGGTATTATCATAGAGCAAAGCCGTAATATGGGCATTGAACCTCTTATTGGTGTACGGGTTAAATTGTCTTCAAAAGTTGAAGGACATTGGTTTGAGGACAGTGGTGATCGTTCGTTATTTGGTTTATCAGCTATTCAATTAGTAGATGTTATCGACCAGCTTAAAACTGCCAATATGTTGCATTGCCTACAATTAATGCATTGCCATATTGGTTCGCAAATTCCCAATATCAGAAATATTCGCTCTGGTGTACAAGAGGCTTGTCGTTATTATATCGATATGATTAACGAAGGCGCGCCCCTTGGTTATATGGACTTAGGCGGTGGTTTGGCAGTGGATTATACTGGGGCGAGTACAAATGAAACACACAGTAAAAATTACAGCTTAGATGAATATTGTGTCGATATTGTTGAGACATTATCGGAGGCACTTAGCGCCCATGATATTAGCCACCCAACTATCATCACTGAATCAGGCAGAGCCACTGTGGCTTATTCTTCAGTGTTGTTGTTTAACGTGTTAGACGTAAGTCATTTTAAAGCAAAGAATTTACCCGACTCTTTACCTGAAGGGTGTAGCGAATTTACCGAAAATATTTGGGACAGTTTACAACGTCTTTCACCCAGTAATATTCAAGAAATATGTAATGACGCGGTGCACTACCGTGAAGAGTTACGTCGAATGTTCCGTCAAGGGCTAGTGGGTTTACGAGAAATGAGTTTAAACGAGAGTATTTATCTCGAAATTCTGCAAAGGGCTAAAGTACTGTTGCCTACGTTGCGCCGTATTCCTCCTGAGCTACAAAATTTAGACGAGTCATTGGCCGATATCTATTACGGTAATTTTAGCCTATTTCAGTCTCTTCCAGATGCATGGGCTATTGATCAAATTTTTCCTGTAATGCCTGTTCATCGATTGAATGAAGAGCCCAAAAACCAAGCGGTTATTGCTGACATAACCTGTGATTCCGATGGCAAAATCGATTTATTCACCAGTGGTGACGGCGAATCTAGGATGATTCCATTACACGATGTAAACGAAGGTGAAGAATACTATTTAGGAGTATTCTTAGTCGGTGCTTACCAAGAAACCCTCGGCGATTTGCATAATTTATTTGGCGATACCAATGTTGTTAGTGTGCGAATTGATGAACAAGGTAAATTAGAATACGTTGAAGAAATTGAAGGTGATTCTATTGGCGATGTATTGAGTTACGTGGAATACAACCCGAAAGAAATGTTTGAGCTATTTCGGATACAAGCGGAAGCGGCAGTAAAAGCGGGTACAATTTCAGTAGGTCAGCGAAGAGCTATGCTAAACACATTTAGAACCAGTTTAGCGGGCTACACTTATTTTGAACGCGAAGAATAACGCGTAGTTTTTATAAATTTAAAAGTTGAGACGACAAATGGCAAAAGTATTAATTATAGGTGCAGGTGGCGTTGGTGGTGTTGTTGCACATAAATGTGCGCAGATCGCGGAAGTGTTCGACGATATCGTGTTAGCAAGCCGCACTGAATCTAAGTGTAGAAAAATTGCAGAGCAAATAAAAAGTAAAACTGGCGTTAGTATTGAAACTGCTCAAGTAGACGCTGATAACGTGCCTGAACTTGTTGCGTTAATGAAATCTGTTGAGCCTAAATTGGTGATTAACGTTGCGCTTCCGTATCAAGATTTAACTATCATGGACGCGTGCTTGGAAGCGGGTGTGCATTACATGGACACAGCAAATTATGAGCCGTTAGATACAGCAAAGTTTGAATATCACTGGCAGTGGGCATACCAAGAAAAGTTTGAGAAAGCTGGACTCATGGCGCTATTAGGTTCAGGGTTTGATCCAGGTGCAACCAATGTGTTTACCGCGTATATTGCCAAACATTATTTCGATGAAATTCACTATTTAGACATTATTGACGTGAATGGCGGTGACCATGGTTACCCCTTTGCAACGAATTTCAATCCTGAAATTAATATCCGTGAAGTAACAGCAGAATGTCGACATTGGGAAGACGGTGAGTTTGTAGAAACGCCGGCTATGTCTGTAAAACAAACTTTCACCTGTCCTGAAGAGGTGGGTACGTATTCTATTTACCGTATGTACCACGAAGAACTTGAATCTTTAACAAAACATTTTCCGTCAATTAAAAAAGCTCAGTTTTGGATGAGCTTTGGTGATAGTTATCTGAAACATTTAGAAGTGTTGGGTAATGTGGGAATGACGGGGATTGATCCTATCGAGTTTAATGGTCAACAAATTGTACCTATACAGTTTTTAAAGCAATTGCTGCCAGACCCATCAACCCTTGGACCTCGCACAGTAGGCCGTACCTGCATTGGTAGCGTTGTACGTGGCTTAAAAGAAGGTAAAGAGCGTACCGTATATGTATACAACACATGCGACCACCAAGCTTGTTATCAAGAAGTGGAGTCTCAAGCTATCTCTTATACCACAGGGGTACCTGCAATGATTGGTGCGAAAATGATGCTTGAGGGTAAGTGGATGAAACCTGGGGTATGGAATATGGAACAGCTAAACCCCGATCCATTTATGGAAGATATGAATAAATACGGTTTGTCTTGGAAAGTGATTGAAGAGCCCGGTTTTGATTTACTCTAATAGTTTTGAGCATTTTGATACATCGCGAGTGCCATCGCCCTGTTATGTGGTGGATGAAGTTGTATTTGAAAACAACTTAAAAATACTCGCAGATGTGCAGCAACGCAGTGGTGCAAAGGTACTTGCTGCGTTGAAAGCCTTTTCGATGTGGCATTTGGCACCTTTGGTTTCTAAATACCTAAGCGGTGTGTGCGCTAGTGGTATTAATGAAGCTCGATTGGGTAATGAATTCTACAGTGGAGAATTACACGTATTTTCTGCCGCTTATTCTAAGGGTGATATAGAGTCCTTGTTGCCCATTACTGATCATTTAGTTTTAAACTCGATACCTCAATGGCAACGATTCAAAGAGAAACTACTAAGTCATAAACAAAAAAATACTGATTTTAGTGTTGGTTTAAGAATTAATCCTGAGCACTCAGAAGGGGATATTGAAATTTATGACCCTTGTGCTCCGTGCTCACGCCTAGGTATTCCTGTTTCTCAATTAGAGGGGCATGACCTTACTGGCATAGATGGTTTGCACTTTCATACTCTATGTGAACAAGGGGTTGAACCTCTCGCTCGTACTTTGGCTGCGGTAGAAGAAAAATTTGCGTCTTATTTACCTCATATGAAATGGATTAATTTTGGCGGTGGTCACCACATTACTAAGCCAGATTATGATAGAGAAAAGCTCATTGAGTTGATAAAAAACTTTGCCAGCAAATACGACGTAAATGTATACATTGAACCTGGTGAAGCATTGGCTATACACACAGGTGTGTTGGTGGCTGAAGTACTGGATATTGCCGAAAATCAAAAGCAATTAGCCATACTGGATACGTCAGCGACGTGCCATATGCCCGATACGTTAGAAATGCCTTATCGCGCTGAAATACATGGTGCTGGTGAAGAGAACGAAAAAGAGCACAGTTATCGCCTGGGAGGAATGACTTGCCTTGCCGGCGATATTATTGGCGACTATAGCTTTGACACGCCTTTAGAAGTTGGGCAACGTTTGATGTTTGACGACATGGCTCACTATACCATGGTTAAAACCAGCACGTTTAATGGTATCGGCTTGCCTGCTATTGCTGTTTGGAATAGCAAAACTGATACGGTGAATGTGGTTAAGCAGTTTGGTTATCAAGATTTTAAAGAGCGATTAAGCTGATATGAACGACGAAATAGATATTCACGATCCTAAAAATTACCCTCACTTTCTTGGTTCTGAAATCGAACAGGGAGGAGATGACGCATTTTTCCACGTTATCCCTGTGCCTTATGAACGTTCAGTGAGTTATGGTGTTGGTACTGCTTATGGGCCAGCAAAGTTACTGGATGCGTCATGGCAGTTAGAAATGTGGGATGGTAAAAGCCGACCTTGTGATTTGGGGATTAACACTTTACCTCCTGTAGATTGCCAGGGAGATGGAGCCACCGCAGTAGAGCGTATTGCAAAAGCAACTGCATCGGTAGCCGCCAAAGGCGGGTTTCCTATTGCTCTGGGTGGTGAACATACGGTTACCGGTGGTGTGATAAAAGGCTTAATTGACGCAGGTATAACTGATTTTGGGGTTGTGCAAATAGATGCTCACGCCGATTTACGTCATGCGTATGAAGATAATTTGCTTAGTCATGCTTCAGTAATGAAGCGAGTTGTAGAGAAGGGAATACCTTTGTTTCAGCTTGGAATTCGTGCTTTCTGTGAAGAAGAAATTGAAGCAAGAAAAGAATTCAATGTAAGGCACCTAGACGCAGAGGTTTTGGTGCCAAACAATATCAATGAGTTTACTTTGCCAGAGGATTTTCCAGAAAATGTCTTTTTTACGCTAGATATAGATGGAATGGACCCTTCTGTATTCCCTTCTACCGGCACGCCAGTTCCCGGCGGACTAGGTTGGTATCAAACCCTGTCGTTATTTGAAAGTGTGGCAAAACAGCGCAAGATTATTGGATTCGACATTATGGAGTTTGCACCCATTCCCGGTTTTCACGCATACGAGTTTGCTGCATCTCAATTGACTTATAAAATGATGGGAATAGTGCAGCGTTATCGCTAGCCTATTTGAGCTGTAGATTATTCTTAGATTCGCTCTTGGTAAGCTTTCATATAGAATAGCCACAACTAAGCTAATGAGTAAATTTGATGATTAAACACAGTGAATATTTTGAAGGTCAGGTTCAGTCTTTATCAGTTGAGGGGCATGATAAGCCAGCAACCCTTGGTGTGATGTCAGTAGGCGATTATAAATTTGGCACCGACTTACCTGAATTAATGAGTGTGATATCTGGAGAGTTACAAATTCAATTGGCTGGAAGTACGCAATGGAATACGTATAAAAAAGGTGAATCCTTTAATGTGGATGGCGATAGTTCCTTTTTGGTGAAAGTACCTGTGACTACCGCTTATTATTGTATTTATGGCTAGGCATATACTTAAATATGCTTAAGTCATAAAACTCAAAGGCTTGATAATTTTAAATCAAGCCTTTGGTATTTTTACAACTCTATTTCTATTTTGTCACTGCCTTCAGCAGGTAGTGCGCAACAGGTAACAATTTCATCGTTACTGGTTTCGAATGTGGGGACTTGTTTATAAGCCACGTCGCCTTGCTTTAACTTTACCACACACTCGCCACAAAGGCCGTTGCGGCAGGCGTAATTAGGCTTTAGTCCATGGTTCTCAGCTAAATCTAGTAAGGAGCCTTCTTTTGGCGTCCATGTTTGTTCTACCTTAGATTTAGAAAAACCAACTAGTGCTTGCTCTGCGGGTTTATTTTTACTGCGAGTGAGAGCCACTTCATCGATTTTCTTTTGTCGCTTTAACGATGCTGGACCAAAGCTTTCCGCGTGTATGTATTTGTCTTCAATGCCTAATGAAATCAAATTATCATAGGTGCTTTGCATAAATTCGCTCGGACCGCAAAGGTACAGTTCGCATAGCTCATCGGGTAACATCGCTTTTAATTTATCAGCATTTAACCGCCCTTGATAATCGAAGTCATAAGGTGCTTGTTTGTTAAATTCTGGTTGGCTTATTACAGAAAAATACCGCGTGGGATAAGTAATTTTTCTTTTAAGATCATCAAACTCATTTTTAAACACCAAGTTACTGGTTTTTTTCGCGGCTTGAATAACCGTTACAGAGCGAGATTGTCCAAAACGGTGTACTGCATTTGCAAAATGTCGGTACATGGAAATAACAGGAGTAATACCTACGCCAGCCCCTATTAAAACAACAGGCCGTTGAGTTTTTGTATCTAACACGAACTGGCCTGAAGGCCCTTTAGCTTCGATAACCGAACCTATTTCTAAATCATTATGCAACGCATTTGAAGCCAGACCTGAAGGGATGTTGTCATAAGCATCTTCTCGCTTAACTGAAATACGGTAATGAGGATCAGAAGGTGAAGACGATACGGTATAGGTGCGTTCAATAAGCTCGCCACTGCTTGGATTTTTTAAACGTATAGAAAGAAACTGCCCAGCTTTAAAAGGCAAAAGGCTTTGGTTTGCTTGCGGTTTCAAGTAAAACGAGCGAATGTATTCATCTTCGTCCACAATGTTAACAACGTCATAAGAAAACCATTCTTTACGCTGAGCCTGTAATGCCATGGTTTTTTTCGCGTCTTGCCAATTACCTGTTTTCAACGAGGTTGGGGCGAAGGAGCCAAAATGCGTGCGCATAGGCGCTGCTTGTTTTAAATGTATCCCTTGAGTCAAGGTAAAGCGCCATGCTCTATCAGCACCTTGAAAGGCTTCAACTTCGGGGTGATCTTCCCACAATATTTCTGTAGTACCGGTTAAATAAATTAAATCGCCACTTTCAAAGTCGATAAATAATAATCCCGCTTTGGGATTAACAATGAAATTACCTAAAGTGTTAAACAAATAATTACCAGAATAGTCGGGAATGGTGAGTACATTTCCTTCAACATTGACAAACCCAGGTTGGCCACCTCTGTGGTTTACATCAACACCACCTGTGTCGTTTTGATCATCTTGATGATTGTGACTGGCCACAAAAAAAGTGTCTGAAGTGCGAATTATATTTGCAACTGCTGAAGGTAGTGCTGAAAAAGTGTCTTTTTCATATTTGGATGGTGCATCAGGTTCGCGAGTAAATTCAAAATCTCGCGTTTGAATATATTTAGGGCAATTCCCGAAAGAATGCACTACCAGAGCTGTAAAACGTCCATCGTAGGAGGACGTCGCTGTCATATTCACTCTATTTCGGCGTCTGCTTGCAGGCTCAATGCCTAAAAACGAAAGAGGCTTATCTGGAGCAATATTATTAATGAGTGGGTCGTCGGCAAATAACTGAGTATCAAATTGCAACGTTTTTTCATCTGGTGTTGATATAAACCCCGGTTGTCCGAAGATAATAGAAGCCCAAGGTTGTCCTTGTTTATCGACACTACCAATAATGGAAAAAGGAAGCTGTGAAAAAAAATCGCGATGTTGATCTGGCATGAAAGGGCGCATTAACATTTTACCCATGGCTTCCTGCTGCTCTTTTAAGCCGCAACGCTCTTGAATAAATTGCTCGCCTTCGTGAAACGGAGATGTTTCTTTTCCCCAACCTGCCAGTTCAATCATGATTGTTTCCAAATAGTTTTGTTGAGTTTAAGCGTCAGCAGCATGTGGCATTTGTTCAAAGCCATCTAAACTTTCTACGCGAACCAGCCATGCTCTAATATTAGGATAGTTTTCTAAACTTACTTCACCTTCATTTACTCGAGCAATGTAACTGTAGTTAGCAATATCGGCGATAGTTGGCGCGTTACCCACTAACCATTCATTATTTTCAAAATGAGGTTCAAACAGAGTAGTAAAAACCGTATGGGCTTTTTCAACAGCCTGAGCGTGATCAGCTTGATAACCAAACAGCTTAATTAAGCGGCTTACACAAGGTCCATCAAACACTTCGTGAACACTGACCGACAGCCATGATTGAACAAGGGCGGCTAATGCTGGATCTTCAGGTAACCATTGTCGTTTGTCGTCATATTTTAATGCAAGGTACGTTAAAATTGCTGTTGAATCTCTTAGTACCACGTCGCCATCAGTAAGAGTGGGCACTTGTCCTAACGGATTAATGGCTAAAAATTCAGGGGTTTTATGTTCACCGTTGGCTAAATCCATCACATGGTGATCATAGTCAACATTTAGCAAACTTAGCATTGCTCTTGCGCGGTGGGCATGGCCTGAAAGGGGAAAGTCATAAAGTTTCATAAAAGATCTCCGTTATGCATTGGTTTTAGTTAGGGCACATTTTGTTATTTATCAATATAGATTAGACTATTGAATAAGAAAACATGCGTAAAGCAATCACAGTGTTCGGAATATTAAACAATGAAAAATGACTATTTCAACGAGTTGTCTGTATTTATCGAAGTTGCCCGTGAAGGTGGGTTTAGAGCTGCATCAAGCAAGTTGCAAATGAGTCCGGGTTCTATTAGTGAGGCGATTAAGCGCTTAGAAGATAAATTAAATGTCCGCTTGTTTGAACGTACTACGCGGAAAATATCCTTAACCCATGATGGCGTTGCGTTGTTTCAGCGTAGCTTACCGGCCATTGTGGATTTAGAAAATGCAGTGAGGGGAGTGAGTGATAATCACACTGATGTGTCTGGGAAATTACGACTTAGTGCACCTCCAAGCAGTGGACCTCTTTTTTTAAACGAACTCATTATGGAGTATGTTGCTAAATACCCCAATGTGGATGTTGAAGTCATTTACGATGCTCATAAAGTCAACTTAGTCACTGCTGGAGTCGATGGGACCATTCGGGCAAATTCTTTATTAGAGCCTGATACTTATGCTATTGCTATAGGGCCAGTGATAACTATGTCAGTAGTGGCATCGCCTTGTTATTTAAAGCGAATAGGAATACCTGAAACACCCAGTGAACTTTGTGATCACCAAGGTATTTGTTATGCCTTTGGCAGTGCTGAAACCCTTGCAGAATGGAAGTTCATAGGTGAAGACGGTGAGTATTCGGTTAAACCCCACGCCAAAGTTGTAGTGAATGACTTGAAGAATATTACTAAATACGCAGAAGCAGGATTAGGAGTGATTTACACCTATTCTGAATTTGTAGAGCAGGAAATAAATAAAGGAACATTAGTGCCTATTCTTCAACCTTTTATCGCGCCATTACCTCGGTATACGTTAAATTACCTGACCAAACGACACATGCCAAACCGGTTAAAAGCGCTTATTGAGTTGGCAAAACATAAAGCGTATCCCTAGCCAATACGTGTTGTAGCGATGAAGACATTCATGGATGCGAACTAAAGTGGTAAACTAATCACTTAATGAACGCACTTGTAAGCTATTTCAACAGTTAGGCCACCATGACTTCTTCTTCAATAAATCGTACTTTCTCCGTCGCTCCTATGCTTGATTGGACCGATCGTCATTGTCGTTATTTCTATCGATTAATGACAAAGCAAACCTTGTTGTATACCGAGATGGTGACCACGGGCGCGATTATTTTTGGCAAAGGCGATTACCTTGGATACAACAACGAAGAACATCCTGTTGCTTTGCAACTTGGTGGTAGCGATATAGAAGCCATGACTAAATGTGCAGTGATTGCACAAGAAAGAGGTTATGACGAAGTGAATATCAATGTTGGTTGTCCCTCTGACAGAGTACAAAATGGGATGTTTGGAGCATGCTTGATGGCGAATGCCGAATTGGTTGGGCAAAATGTCTCTGCGATGCAAAGGGAAGTTGATATACCGGTAACGGTAAAGTGTCGAATTGGCATTGATGAAATGGACGAAGATCGTGACTTTCAACATTTTATTCAAACCGTCGCTGACGCTGGGTGTAATACCTTTATTGTTCACGCGAGAAAAGCGTGGCTGCAAGGTTTAAGCCCAAAGCAAAATCGCGATGTTCCACCACTGAACTACCCGCGAGTGTATGGTTTAAAAGAGAACATGCCTCACCTTCATGTCTCTATCAATGGTGGCGTTACGTCAATAGAACAAGCCAAAGAGCATCTGCGCCATGTTGATGGAGTAATGATGGGCAGAGAAGTGTATTCAAACCCTTATATTTTGAGTCAAGTAGACCGAGAGTTATTCACGTGTTCTAACTATAGCTGTGCTTCTCGTGACGACATAGTTTTGCAGATGAATGATTACATTCAACGTCAAGGAGATGAATGGTTTAGGCCTTGGCATGCCATTAGGCATATGCTCGGGTTATATCAAGGTGAGCCTGGAGGGAAGGTATGGAGACGGTATTTAAGTGAAAACGGTACGGGCAAAAATGCCCGGCCTAATGTGCTAATTGAGTCTTTAGCTGTGGTGAAAGAGGCACGAGAAAAGGTTGTAAAGATTTAGTGTGGTTAAAATAACCAAATTTTAGTTAAAAGGTGTTTCGATGTGGTTTTATTCACAACCCTAGTAATCGATGGTTTTGTTTGATTTTCTATTTATTTCTTTTATATCAGTATCTTATGTGTTTTTTAATTATTGGCATTGTTTTGGCAATAGATAATGTGTAGTTACTTTGAATCAATTAAATAAATGAGGTTTACAATGAAAACACGCACTTTAATCGCCACAGCTGCTATTACACTTGGTTTGTCTGCTTCAGCTAATGCTGCTCCTGCAGGTATTGATAAGTTTCTTTCTCATGTGGTTTCAGCTGCGATTGAAGCCACGACATCAGAAATTCAAAATGAAATTTCAGAATCTATTTTGAATAGCGCTCATCACGTTAGTGCTAGTGATATAACGACAAGAGTTGAAATTACAGATACTACCACTGACGAAGAAGAGTAGGAGGAAAGGGAATGACACCTTTCCCATTAACCATCATTATGTTTTTACCTGTTGTGGTGTTTGTATGTGTTGCAGCAATGGTTTCGATGTCGGAATCATTGCTAAACAACAAGAAACCATTTGCTCAAGATAAATAAGGAATTGGAACTGTGAAATCATCATTTTGTACAGAAAGACTTCATAGAGATATGAACAATGCGGTAATTAGTGGATTGTGTGCAGGTGTTGCACGCCAAGCAAACGTTGACACCCTATGGGTACGAACTGCAGCGGTACTAGGGTTGGTTTTTGCTCCGCCTCTGTTTTTAGCAAGTTATTTTATTGGCGCAATATTAGTTCCGAAAAGCTGAGTGATTACGGCGTGGAATGTGTGTTACGATAAATTTCCAGAACTATTGTGTAGGTAAAAGCTAGATGCAACAGATCTCTAAACGAATGATAGGAAGTGCCGCCCTTGCAATTGTTGTAATTGGTTGGTTACTTGGGTGGTATTGGAGCAGAGAGCCAGATACGTTTGATGTGGTTGCCGTTGCAAAAGAACAGCTAGAAACCAATGAGTTAGTGTCTGGCCAAGTCGTATCAACCGCTTTAATTGAAGTGACGGATACCTTGCTTCACAAACCGGGAGGGTATTTGTCTAATGATGTTATTCCTCCTAGCGTCTTTTTAGACAATATGCCAGCGTGGGAGTTTGGTGCATTAGAGATGGTTCGCGATCTAGCTTTGGCAATGCGCAAAGACTTTAGCCGTTCTCAATCACAGTCTGTAGAAGACGGACTACTAATTAAAGCGCAACCGAAATTAAACATCGACAGCCAAGCGTGGGTAATGCCGTCTGCTGAAGGTGAATATGAAGATGCTATTCAATTATTAAAACAATACAGGTTGGAATTAGCCAATAAGGGCGCTGACTCAAGCCAGTTCCATACTCGCTCTGATAATTTGCGGGATTGGTTAAAGCAAGTTGAAAAACGCATGGGAAGCTTATCTCAGAAATTAAGTGCTAGCGTTGGCGCTAACAGAGAAAATACTAATTTGGCGGGTGACCCTTCTGCAATGCAATCTACCCCATCACCAACTATTTTTTATACTCGTACTAGCTGGTGGAAAATCGATGACAATTTTTATGAAGCTCGGGGTGCTACATGGGCATTGATTCATTTTTTAAAGGCCGTTGAGGTTGATTTTGCAGATGTGCTAGAGAAAAAAAATGCGCAAGTGAGCTTGCGTCAAATTATTCGAGAACTAGAATCTACTCAAGAGACTGTTTGGAGTCCTATGATACTTAATGGTGATGGTTTTGGTATGCTAGCAAATCATTCCTTGGTTATGGCGAATTATATATCAAGAGCAAATGCCGCGCTTATTGAGTTGTCTGAACTTTTAAATCAAGGGTAATAAATGAAATTTCCAACGCTTTTAGGGCTGGCACTTGCAGGAGCAAGTATTAATACGCATGCTGATACGGTTCTGGGTGTCTACGCAGGTGCCCAAGTTTGGTACGCTGAAACAGACGGAACCTTTTTTGATGAAACATCTTCAGATTTGCAAATTCAAGGGTTTAACTTCGACGATGAAACGCAAGGTTCGTTTTATGTTGCGTTTGAGCACTTTGCTCCTTTAATCCCCAACGTAAAAATTAACCATACTCAACTTGCAACAAGTGGTACTACAGAACTTAGTTCCGCATTTACGTTTAATAATGAAGTCTTTGACATTGATGCTTCCGTGTTTACTGATGTAGATATTGCTACCACTGATTTTATTTTGTATTACGAAATTTTCGATAATGACTTGTTCAGTATTGATTTAGGCTTGAATGGTAAACGTATAGCGGGTGATTTAATCATTACTGACGACGTTTCTGGTTTGCAAAGTGAAGAATCTTTTTCAGGTATTATTCCTTTATTGTATTCTCGAGTTGAATTTAATTTACCTTTTTCTGGCGTAGGTGTTTACGCCGAAGGAAATTACATTGATATTGATGGAAACGCTTTGTCAGATTTCCAAGCTGGTATTAAATATGATGTAATTCGTAGCTTAGGGCTAGATCTTACATTGCAAGCAGGGTACCGTGATATTTCTATCGAATTAGACGATGTAGACAATATTTCTAGTGATTTAAGCTTTAGTGGACTTTATGCAGGTGTAGAAATTCACTTTTAAATACTTACATTTAGATTTTTAAGCACATTAAGTAATAAAAAAGTTTTATTAATTCTTTCCTATTCTAACGAACACTCGTTATCCTTACTATATCAAAATAAGGCTAACGAGTTATGTCGAATCAAAATCAAACCCCAAAGAATGGGAATACTCTTGGTGTTGTAGCGCCACAGCAGCTTTCTGTAATTGCACAAGCAGTTGCCGGCTTAGATGCAAGTCAACTGACATGGGTCAGCGGGTATCTTGCGGGATTAGCGCAAGCCGGTGGCAGTGTTTCTGCTCAGCCTGCAAATCAGGTGGCGGCCGCGGGTGAACAAAAAACATTTACCATCTTATACGGCTCTCAAACTGGTAATGCAAAAGGTGTCGCTGCACAGCTTCATTCTGCTGCGGAGGCCAAAGGTATTACGTGTAAATTGGTTTCAATGGCGGATTATAAAGCTCGCCAAATTAAAAATGAAACCCACTTGGCGGTTGTTGTCAGTACTCATGGTGAAGGCGAAGCGCCTGATGATGCCATGGAGTTACATGAATTTTTGGCCAGTAAAAAAGCACCTAAATTAGCGAATACGCAATATGCAGTATTAGGTTTGGGTGACACTAGCTATGAATTCTTCTGTCAAACAGCAAAAGATTTTGATCAACGTTTAGAAAAGTTAGGTGCAAAAGCAGCCTTACCGCGTGTTGATTGTGATGTCGATTATGAAACAGCCTCTGCTACTTGGATTGAAGAGCTACTCTCTAAAATTCAAGACGAGCTAAAAGCCGAGTCTAGTGCTCCTGTCGCTGCTGCGACTTCTGTAAGCGGGGCTGATGCTGTTCAAACGTATACTAAAAAAGCGCCATTTGCCGCAAGTTTAGCAACCGTTCAAAAGATTACTGGACGTGATAGTGTTAAAGACATTCAGCATATTGAAATTAGCCTTGAAGACAGTGGAATTCAATATCAAGCTGGCGATGCCTTAGGCGTATGGTTTAAAAATGATGCAGCAATTGTTGCTGAAATTATTGAGCTAACTAAAACAAATGGCGATGATAGCGTGACCGTTGCTGGTAGTGAATTAAGTTTAACCGAAGCATTAACGGCTAAGTTGGAACTTACTTTGAGTTACCCAGGTTTTGTCACTGCTTACCAAGACATTATTAAAAACGACGCATTGCAAGATATTATTAGCGACAAAGCTAAGTTGAGAACGTACTTAGATGACCGTCAGATTATTGATGTTGTAAGAGAGTACCCAGGTCAGTTAACTGCTGAACAATTAGCAAGTGCTCTTCGTCCTCTTACTCCGCGTCTCTATTCTATTGCGTCTAGTCAAGCTGAAGTGGAAGATGAAGTTCATTTAACTATTGCTCATGTTGATTATACAGCGTTTGATAAGCGTCACCAAGGCGGTGCATCAGGTTACTTGTGTAGTAGGCTAGAAGAAGGCGATACGGTTGAAGTTTATATTGAACCCAATCAACACTTCAGGTTACCTGAAAACCCAGAAACGCCGATTATTATGGTAGGTCCAGGTACTGGTATCGCACCATTTAGGTCCTTTATTCAAGACAGAGATGCACAAGGCGCATCAGGTGAAAACTGGTTGTTCTTTGGTAACCCTAGTTTTACCCAAGATTTCTTGTATCAAACAGAATGGCAAGGTTATAAAAAATCCGGTTTATTAACTCGATTAACGTTAGCGTTTAGCCGTGATCAAGAACAGAAAATTTACGTTCAACACAGACTCGCAGAACATGGCGAAGAAGTGTATAAGTGGCTAGAAAAAGGTGCACATTTCTATGTTTGTGGCGATGCTAATCATATGGCGAAAGATGTAGAACAAGCATTAATTGATCTGGTTGCAAAGTACGGCAATAAATCTGATGAAGAAGCGAAACAATATGTAGTAGCACTTCGAAAAGCAAAACGTTATCAGAAGGATGTTTACTAATGAGTAAAGCTAATGGCCCTCTAATTGTTGAAGGGAAACTTGCAGACAATGAACGTCTTAAATCGCAAAGTAAGCATTTGCGAGGCACCATTGAACAAGATTTATCTGATGATATTACCGGTGGGTTTACTGCAGATAATTTTCAACTAATTCGTTTTCACGGCATGTATCAGCAAGATGACCGTGACATTAGAAATGAAAGAACGAAGCAGAAACTTGAACCTATGCACAACGTTATGTTACGTGCACGGTTGCCAGGTGGTGTGATTATGCCAGACCAATGGTTAGCCATTGATAAATTTGCTGAAGAAAGTTCAATTTACGGAAGTATTCGTTTAACAACACGTCAAACGTTTCAGTTTCATGGTGTATTAAAGCCGCATATTAAAGGTATGCATCAAATGCTAAATAGGGCCGGTATTGATTCTATCGCCACAGCAGGAGACGTAAACAGAAACGTATTATGTACCTCTAATCCAGTAGAATCAGTATTGCATAAACAAGCTTGGGATTGGGCTACAAAGATAAGTGAGCATTTACTTCCTAAAACTAAAGCGTATGCTGAAATATGGTTAGATGGTGAGAAAGTAGAAACTACTGAAGAACCCATTTTAGGTGACTGCTATTTACCGCGTAAATTTAAAACCACGGTTGTTATACCTCCGCAAAATGACATCGATGTTCATGCCAATGATTTGAACTTTGTTGCCATTTCTGAAAACGGAGAGTTGGTAGGTTTCAATGTGCTTGTGGGTGGTGGCTTAGCTATGACTCACGGTGATGAAACAACTTACCCAAGAAAAGCAGATAACTTTGGTTTTATTCCTCTATCTCATACGTTAGCCGTTGCTGAAGCCGTTGTAACAACTCAACGAGATTGGGGTAACAGGGTTAATCGTAAGAATGCGAAAACTAAATATACGCTAGAAAGAGTCGGTGTTGACACTTTTAAACAAGAAGTTGAACGCAGAGCAGGCATTGCTTTTGAAGAAAGCCGAGCGTTCGAATTTACTGGACGTGGTGACCGCTTTGGATGGGTAGAAGGTATCGATGGTAAACATCACCTAACACTCTATATCGAAAATGGCCGTATTTTAGATTTTAAAGATAAACCACTTAAAACGGGTTGTCGTGAGATAGCGAAAGTACACCAAGGTGATTTTCGTATGACAGCGAACCAAAACTTAATTGTTGCTGGTGTACCTGCAGAGCAAAAGGCAGCAATTGAAAAACTTGCTGTGGATCACGGTTTAATGAACGCGTCTGTATCTAATCAAAGGTTAGAGTCTATGGCATGTGTAGCATTACCTACATGCCCTCTCGCGATGGCGGAAGCAGAACGTTACTTACCTAGTGCTGTCGATGAACTAGAAACCATTCTAGATAAACACGGTATTCCAGAAAAGAGCATCATCTATCGAGTAACTGGCTGCCCCAATGGTTGTGGTAGAGCCATGCTTGCAGAAGTCGGGTTAGTTGGTAAAGGACCTGGTAAATATAACTTCTATCTGGGTGGCAACCAAGCGGGTACTCGCATACCCAGAATGTATCGCGAGAATATTAGCCACGCAGAAATCATGTCATTGTTAGATGAGTTGATTGGCAACTGGGCTACATCTGGTGAAGAAAACGAAGGGTTCGGAGACTTTGTTATTCGTACCGGCGTTGTTAAACCTGTAATCGATTCTGCACGAGATTTCTATGACTCAGCTAGCTGAAAACGTAGATTTTGCGAACTTTAGGGTTGACGAAAATGTCGACCCTAGTGTGCTCGTAGAGTTGAACCAGTACTTAGAAACCCTTTCCGCAGTAGAAAGGGTTAAGTGGGCACTTAAAAATTTACCTAGCCAACATATAGTGTCTTCCAGTTTTGGCGCTCAGTCGGCGGTAATGCTGCATATGTTGACTGCTGAAGCACCTGCTATTCCAGTTGTATTGACGGACACAGGTTATTTATTTGCAGAAACCTACGAATTTATTGACCAGCTTTCCGGTTCGCTAAACTTAAATTTGCATGTGTATTGCTCCAAACGCTCTCCTGCTTGGCAAGAAGCTATTGATGGAAAACGTTGGGAGCAAGGTGTTGCAGGTATAGAAAGCTACAATAAAGAGAATAAAGTTGAACCTATGCGTCGGGCGTTAAAAGAGTTGAAAGCCGGAACATGGTTTGCAGGGTTACGACGTAGTCAGTCAGACTCTCGCGAAAAGTTACCTGTTTTGCAAAAGATCGGTAAGCAATTTAAGCTTTATCCCATTATTGACTGGACCAATAGAGATCTGCATATGTACCTTAAGCAGTTTAATCTGCCATACCATCCTTTATGGGATAAGGGATATGTATCAATTGGTGACTGGCACACGACACGTTCTCTTGAAGACGGAATGAGCGAACAAGATACTCGCTTTTTTGGCTTAAAAAGAGAGTGCGGGCTACATGAATTTGGCGATGGTATTTAACTTACTTTTATTTTAAACACCATCGACAAAGCTTGAACAAGGGCGTTAACGTAATCTTTATTTTCTTGTCTGCGAGACAACAAAAATAACTCAGAGCCCACGGTGCTGAATTTGTAATAAACTAAAACAACGCCGTGCTTCTTCGCTTCAATATCTAACTTCGATTCTCCACATTTAAACTGAATAGATTGATCTAATGGCAATTCTGCACTTTCTATTTCAGATGGCATAATCAACCCCAAGTCAATAAGTGTAAGAAGCGATGGGTACGAAAGGCCAAAATGACCTAAATTGATAGGCTTTGATTTTGTATTAAAAAACAACGTAGATAGTGTTTTACGTTGGTGATAGTGAGAAATTATTTGAGGTACAGTATCACCAGATTTTCTACTCGCTAGTTTACACGCTTTGGCAAATAATAAAGCATCCCGTTGAGTTAGTTTTCTTAATGTTTCTAAACTTCTAAGAGAGAAACTACCTGGTCGACTAACTTCAACGGCAAGTATTTTTCCCCAAACTTCCTGCATCTCAGGTGTGTAAATGTTCTCCGCAAGATCAATAAATGCATAAAACCAATCTGGGTCAATATTTTCTTCTGATACATCTGCGACTGCTACATTGGTTGCTAGTGACATTATGGTATTTAGGTTTTCAATACGTTTAACTTTTCGTATATCTTGGTGGCGTCGTGCAGCTACAGATTTTGCATTGTAGTCAACATATTCAGCATTCGAAGATAAACCAATAGGCGCAAACCATCGATTAATTTTTTGAGCAATTTTATCCGAAGATTTAGTTGCAGTACGAGGCCCACGAGAAGGCTCATTTGATTTTTGTTTGGGCTCGACTGATTTCGCAGTTGTTTTAACTGTGAAATTAACAGTGCTATTAGGTTCAATTTTCATCAATAGATCATACTAATAGAGTAAATAATTTTAAGTAAGTATTAGAGTTTAACGCTATTAACGTTAAAACAATGCTAATTAATTGGTTTTTTAATCTTACTACGATACGATAACTCAGTTCATAATGAAAGAGTTTGGCTAATGGCTGCAGATGACTATGAGAACGATAGGTTAGTATTTTTAGAGGATACTCACTACTCGAGTGATGCCCCTGGGCTAGATAAGCCTTGGAAGCTTCTTATAGTTGATGATGATGAAGAAATTCACGCAGTAACACGTTTAGCGCTTTCTGATATGGTGTTTAATAACAGACAGCTTGAATTTTTGCATGCTTATTCGGAAAGTGAAGCTAAAAGCATCATTGATGAATTAGGTAATGAGCTCGCTATTATTCTTTTAGATGTTGTGATGGAAACAGATGATTCTGGTTTCCATGTTATTCAATATCTTCGCGACACTCTCCATTTACACGAACCCAGAATTATACTTCGAACTGGGCAACCTGGTTTTGCTCCAGAAGAAGATGTCATTAAAAATTACGACATCAACGACTATAAAACGAAAACCGAGCTGACACGTGCTAAATTGATGACGTCAGTTATTTCATGTCTGCGTTCCTATCGTCAAATCATCACCATCAATCAAAGTCGTGTTGGATTAAAGAAGATCATTGAATCTTCTGCAAATGTATTAGAAGAACATTCAGTGAAAGGGTTTTGTGAAGGGGCTATCACACAAATTACGTCTTTAATTGGTTTGGAAGCTGAAGGTCTTGTGTGCGCGCAGGCTGGACGAATTTTAGATCGGTCAGATGATGAGATCTACATATTAGGAGCTGCTGGTGATTACGCAGCTTATATTAATGAACCAATTCAGCGTATAGTTGATAAACGCATTTCAGATTCAATAACACGGTGTTTGAAGATAAAAAGCCATGTATATGAAAATTCGTTTACTGCATTGTATTTGAATGGAGCTGGATATGAAGCAGCGGTTTATCTAAAGACTACTCATGAACTCAATGATATAGATAGGAGTTTAATTGAAGTATTTATATCAAGTATTTCTGTGGGGTATGAAAATGTTTATTTATTTCAAGAATTGAGAAATGCGGCGTTTAAGGATTGGTTGACAAAATTACCCAATCGCACTCAGTTCATTAATTCGTTAGATAGCCTCAAAGCGTACAACTCTGAAATATTTAATATCGCACTCGTTGATATTAACCATTTTTCCGATATTAATAATGGTTTGGGGCAAGACTCAGGTAACAAGTTATTACAAGCAGTAGCGGAAAAGTTGAGAGAAACGTTTGATGAGTCTGTCATCGTTGCTAGGATCAGCGCTGATATTTACGGTCTTGTAGGCCTTGCAGAGAAAGTTAATCAGGTAGAGATTGATCGTGTTTTTCAGCATGCTTTTGTAGCGGGAGACTATACGCTTCCAATCAATGTGAAAATTGGTTTATGTGAATACAAAAATGATAAACAAGAAGGCACTACGCTTTTAAAACGAGCCAATATTGCTTTGAATATTGCGAAGGAAAGCTTAAGTGATAGTTATGCTATTTTCGTTCCTGAAGTTGAACAAGAAACTTCGTATCGTATTAATTTGATACGCCGGCTTAGAGATGAATTTGCAGAACGTAGGTTGCAGCTATGGTTCCAGCCACAAGTAGATTTGTCCACTGAAAAAATTATAGGGATGGAAGGCTTACTGCGCTGGCCTGATGGTGAGGGCAGTTATATTCCTCCGGTGGTTTTCGTTCCCTTGGCTGAATACTCAGGCCTTATTGTTGAAATTGGCCAGTGGGTATTAGAAGAATCTTGTCGTAGGTTGTTAGAACTGTCTGAAGCCGGTTTCGGTGATTTGCGAGTAGCGGTGAACGTATCTATCCCTCAATTTAGAGACAAGCTGTTCGTAGAAAAAGTGCTCTCGACTTTAGCTCGATACAATTGTAAACCAGAGCAACTGGAACTTGAAATAACAGAATCAGTGGTAATGGATGAACCTCAACTTGTCGTTGATGCGTTAAGGAAGCTGAAGAGTCATGGAATAGCAATTGCTGTAGATGATTTTGGTACGGGGTTTTCATCAATGAGCTATTTACAGAAATTTCCTTTAGATCGATTAAAAGTCGATCGTTCTTTCGTTGGTGAAATCAAAAGTGGAAATGCGGCATTTATTGCTGAAACCATAGTTTCATTAGGAAATAAGCTAGGTCTGAGTACCATTGCTGAAGGTGTAGAAACCAGAGAACAAGCAAATACTATGATTAAATTAGGCTGTGATGAAGCGCAAGGTTACTTATTTGCGAAGCCAATGCCTTTTAATGACGTAATGGCGCTGCTAAAAGAACAAAAATAAAGTTGCAAGCCGGTGCAGCACCGGCGTGCGTTTATTAGGTTGCAGTCGCGTGAGATTGAACAAGTAGCTCCTGCCAGTGTTGTTTTTGAACAAGCAGCGCTTTTTTCAATTCTTTCAATTTTTCATCTAGTTCTAATTTCTCGACAGAGATCTTCAGTTCACTATGTCGCTGAGTAAGTATTTTTCGCTTTGTCGAATAATACTCCACAAGCTGTACGCAGAGTTGTTCATATTCTGCTTGGAGTTTACTTTTTATCAATTCTGAATTAGGAAGTTGTAAAACTCTCGCTTGTGCTTTTTTGAGCTGCAACGCTGCTTTAGCTTTTTCAATGCGTTCTTCAGGGCATTTACGCAAATTAAAAGTTAAATTTATAAAAGAGAGTCCGCGAATCATCCATTTTGTTGGATCGTATTGCCACCAACGAATGCCATTCCTGTAGTCATATTCGAAAATATGATGGTAATTATGGTATCCCTCGCCAAAAGTAAAAAACGCCAATATGCCATTATCTCTAGCAGTATTACTTTCTGTGTAGGGTCGTTTACCCCAATAATGAGCTAAGGAGTTGATGAAAAATGTGACATGATGAACAGCGACAAGTCTAAATACACCAGCCAATAAAACCATACTTAGCACGTTGCCATTTAACCAACCGAGTAGTGCAGTAATACCAAAATTTGCAACAAGTACTATTGCGATATAATGGTTGTGCTGCCACATGACAACTTTATCTTTTTGTAAGTCTTTACAGTTTTCGTAATTAGTGTGCTTATTTGTATGATATTCCCGTAGCATCCAACCAATATGGGAAAACCATAGGCCTTTTTTAGCTGAGTAAGGGTCTTTATCTACATCATCCACGTACCTGTGATGTATTCTATGATCTGAGCTCCAATGCAAAATACTATTTTGGAGTGCCATCGCACCGCCAATGGCGTAAACGACTTTTACAATAGGATGCGCATCGTAGGTTTTATGTGACCACAGTCGGTGATAACCACCAGTAATCGACATTCCAGTAAAGAAAAACAGGAAAATAGCTGTTAGGATTTCTATGGAGTCAAAACCCGCAGTCATGGCCCAATAAGGCACGAAAAATAAAGATATGAAACCAGTTATAGTAAAAATGGCTACATTGAGTTTCAATAAAGGGGGTTTTGGCATAATTTATTTATTTCAGCTTACAAGTGTGCGCTAATTTAACTGTTAGTTACGTTTTGTGCAACTAATTAGGGTTGAAATTGACACTATTGTGATAAGTTAACTGTAATGAGTAGACAAGAACAGAAACAAAAAACACGACAAAAAATCATCAGCGCGGCTTTTGTGTTACTAGATGAAAATAAAAGTTTATCGGCAATAAGCTTAAGAGAAGTTGCACGTGAAGCTGGTATCGCGCCTACTTCTTTTTATCGTCATTTCAAAGATATCGACGAGCTTGGGTTAACATTAGTTGACGAAGCCGGCCTTGCACTGCGCCAGCTTATGCGTCAAGCCAGGCGCCGTATTGCTACTGGTGGAGGTGTAGTCAGTATTTCAGTAGATACTTTTATGGAATTTATTTCTGCCAACAAGAATGTATTTAGAGTGTTGCTTCGAGAGCATACAGGAACGTCACCAGCATACCGTTTAGCGGTATCACGGGAAATTCAACATTTTATTGATGAGTTGACTGACTATACCATCGAGAAACAAAAGGTTTCGCGACATTTAGCGTACTTGCAAGCTGAAGCCATGGTTAAACTAGTGTTTAGTGCGGGTGCTGAAGCTTTAGAAGCAGATAAAGAGACGCGTAAACAAATAGGGTTACGCGTTAAAAATCAACTTAGATTCGTTTTATTAGGGGCTAGTGCAGCGAGAATTTAGAGTTTCATTTTCTCGTTAAAAATACACCAGACTCCATATGGTGAGTAAAGGGAAATTGATCAAACAGTGCTGCATGTTTTATATCATGGGTAACGCATAAGGTTTTTAAATTCTCAATAAGCGTGTCTGGGTTGCATGAAATATAAAAAATATTGTCGAAATCTTGGATATAGCTAAGTGTTTGTTCATCTAGCCCTGCTCTAGGAGGGTCGACTAAAACGGTTTCAAATTTAAATTCAGACAAGTCAACATGAGCGAGACGTCTAAACGTGCGCTGTCCTTTTAATGCTTGCACAAACTCTTCTGCTGACAAACGGACGATATCCAGGTTTGTCACCTTATTCATTTCAATATTGTATTGCGCTGCGTCTACTGAAGGCTTTGCAATTTCGGTTCCTATCACACGATGGAAATCTTCAGACAAGGGAATACTGAAGTTTCCTGCACCACAATAGAGTTCTAGCAAATCACCACTACAAGTAGCAGCTATGCTTTTTGCCCACTCAATCATTTTAATATTTACATTGGCGTTAGGCTGAGTGAAGCTATTTTCAATATGTTTGAATAAATATGGCGTATTGCTAATCTCAAGTTTCTCGGTGATGTAGTCTTGTTCAATGACTATTTTTTGTTTTTTTGCACGGCCGATAAAATTGATTGGAAGTGTTGATTCTAAGCTTTCCTTTAAAATGCGAATTTCTCTTTCCCATTCTTCATCTAATTTTCTGTGGTACAACAAACTAACCACAAGCTCACCGCTTAGACCTGATAGGTAATCAATCTGGAATAGTTTTTTACGCAGTACCCAATTTGTTCTTAAATAACGGATTAACACATCCATGGCTTTATTTATTTGAACACAAGCGGGAGGGAACTGATCTACGCGATATTGCGATTTAGTCTGTTTATCAAACATTATGTGATAGAGATCATCACCTTCATGCCAAACTCTAAATTCTGCACGCATTCTGTAATGCTCTGGTGCAGATTCATGCACTGAAAGCTGCGGTGCAGAAAATTGACTTAATAGATGACTGAGCGTTTCCGCTTTTTCCGTCAATTGTTCTGTATAAGGCGACATACCAACTTCATTTGCCATAAAACGCTTCTTAATATTTATTTCGGCGGGTATTTTAATGTTTGTAGAACAGTCTGCAAACTAAAAAAATTAAACATTACAGTGAGAAGGTCGATATATAGTTGAGGGTAATGAGGAGTATTTTATGAGTATCGGCGACATTAAGTCTTTTCTTGGTAGCCAAGCAGCAGTATCGCCAGACCAAGCCATAGACAAACAACTTCAAGAATCAGGTTTACGCCAAGCACGTGAATTTAATGCGAATATAGAAAGCACATTAAGTTCTAAGTACACAGTGGCGTTTACTGCATTGTCACAATCTTTTGAACGTAACTTGGAAATCGATGAACAACGGCCGCAGCGCTCTTCTGTGTCTGAAGAGCAAGAAAGTGATTCTTTGTTTGATTTCGAAGAAGTTGTCGATAACGTATTTGGTTTTGTGAGCCGGGTTATTCAAAATGCTGCTCGCTCAGGCACAGATGATGAAGAGTTGAATAGTTTGTTTGAACAGGCGTCTTCAGGCATTAGCCGTGGTATATCAGCAGCTCGCAACGACCTATCTGGTGTTTTAGATGATGAGCTATCTGCTGGAATTGACAATGTTGAGCGCTCTCTTGGTGACAAAATAGACCAATTGAGAGAAACGGTATTTTCTCCCATCGATGTAGTCGAAGAAAGTGTTAGTTCTTTTTCCAGTGCCGATGTTTCTATACGTACTAGAGACGGAGATAACGTTACTATCAATTTTGCTCAAGCTCGCAGTGCTACTTCTTCATCGGAAAGTATAAGTAACCTAGATTCCGATCAAACAGATATTCGCCAGACGGTAAGTAACTTTGAAAGATTAGGAATAGAAATTTCAGTTAGCGGCAGTTTAGAAGAAGACGAGCTATTTGCGATAAATGATTTGGTTGGACAAATAGCGAACGTAGCTGATGAATTCTTTAACGGCGATATTGTTAACGCATTTGAACAAGCATTAGAGCTTGGGTTTGATCAGCAAGAGCTCTCTACGTTTTCGGTGCAATTAACTCGCGGACAATCAGTATCCTCAGTACAAGCCTATGAAAATGTTCAAAACTACAATGAAGACAACTTAGCGGATTCATCTGAGCAGCGGCCAGTAAGGCAATACATTGCTGATTTATTACAATCTATTGATCAATCTCGCCAGTTATTGGAAACAGGAGATGACTATTCAAATATAGTTAATGGAATAGTTAATACATTAGGGGAAGAAGTGAGAACGCCTGATCTGATTTCGGCTATCAATGAATTCAATCAATTTAATAATCGAATTATAGGTGGCCTTAATTAAGGCCACCTCAACGAAATGTGATTAGCCTTCTACTTTATCTTTAGCTGGGCGAACTTTTAATGTTCTTTCTTGAAATACGATATCGTTCAATTTATCTATTGCACCATCAACGTTATTCGTAACAACTTCTATAAAACCATATCCTTTACGCTTTCCTGTCCTTTTATCTTTCATTAAGCGAACGGAGTGGACCGAAACATGAGTATCAAAAAACTGTCTAACAGCCTCTTCATTCGCCTTATAAGGAAGGTTACCTACATATAATGTAGTTGTTTCAGTATCTGAATCATTACTTTGTTCTGATGGTAACGACTTATTTACAGTTAACGATGTAAAGGTAACAATTAGACAAGCTAATAAAACGTATATGCCAATACTGGAAGATTTGGCGGGTACTACTTCTGGAAAAAGTAATCCAGCACCAATTGCAAAAACGGTGCTTAGGATTACAGCTAATATAACTCGAGTATTCATTTTTTTTACCTATTATGTTTGTTATTGATGAATAGCAGCAAATGTAGTTTACGCATTTGTAACAATATGAACAATATTCTATTACAAATATTACGGTATTAGTCTACAAACTTCCAACTCACTATGAATTGTAGTTGCAAATTGGTGTTATCTGCCAGTTGTATTAATAAGATTACGCTATTTTAATATTTATTAAATAATAAGGTTGACGCCTCCCATATATTCTGTAGAATGCGCCTCCGCTTCGACAGGTAAATGACTCAACGAGTTGGGTTTAGGGATCAGTCAAGCAAGTAAG
>NZ_JAFNJE010000029.1 GCF_017368475.1 Alteromonas sp. 5E99-2 | reverse complement strand
GTAAGCGGTGCGCTGGTCACACGTGTTTGACGTAGTTCCAGGGCAGCAGTTCTTTGATGTCGGTCTGCTTGTGGCCGTTGGCAATGGCGGTCAGGACACCTGATAGATAGCCCTGGGGCTCGATCGCGTTGAGCTTGCATGTCTCGATCAGGGACGCGATGACCGCCCAGTTTTGTGCGCCAGTATCGTGTCCGGCGAAGAGTGCGTTTTTGCGGTTTAGGGCGATGGGCCGGATCGTTCTTTCCACAGCGTTGTTGTCGAGTTCTATGCGACCATCGTCGAGGAACAGGTACAGCCCGTCCCAGTATTTGGCGATGTATTTCAGGGCCTCCCCGGTCGGAGATTTGGCCGAGACGCGGGCGCGGCTTTGTGCGAGCCATATCTCAAAAGTGTCGATGATGGGTTTTGAGTGTTCCTGTCGCGCAGCACGGCGTTGGTCTATTGCCTGACCACGCAAGTCTTTTTCGATGCGGTAGAGCGCCTGGATCTGAGCCAGGCCTTCTTGGGCAATCGGGGCCGCGCCAGATTGGGTGACATCGTGCAATTTGCGGCGAGCATGCGCCCAGCAATAGGCCAATGTCACGTCCTGCGCAGGCCGTTTGAGCAGGCGGTTGTAACCTGCATATCCATCGACTTGCAGCACCCCGCTGAAGCCCTTCAAAATAGTGTCTGCATGTTGGCCGGATCGTCCCGGCGCATAGGTAAAGGCCACACCGGGCGGATCATCACCGCCCCATGGCCTGTCATCCCGAGCCAGCGCCCAGAAGTATCCGGTTTTTGTGCGTTTGCGCCCGGGGGACAGAACTGGGGCTGGGGTTTCATCCATGAAGAGCTTGGTGGAGCGCTTCAGATCAGTCATCAGCGCCTCATAGACCGGTGTCAATTCGTATGCCGATTTGCCGACCCATGCGGCTAGGGTCGAGCGATCCAGATCGATGCCCTGACGGCTATAGATTTGCGCCTGCCGATAGAGCGGCAGGTGGTCCGCATATTTTGAGACGAGCACATGGGCCAAAGTGGCCTCGGTTGGCATGCCGCCTGCAATGATGTGGGCTGGTGCCGGGGCCTGGGTGATCCTACCCTCACAGGACCGGCAGGCGTATTTAGGGCGGCGGGTGACAATCACCCGGAACTGGGCCGGGATGATGTCCAGCCGTTCGCTCACATCCTCGCCAATGACATGACGCTCGGTTCCGCAGCCGCAGGAGAGTTCAGGTTCAATGACTACTTCCACCCGTTCAAGATGCTTGGGCAGTGAGCCCCGGTTGGTCTGTCGCGGTTTTGAAGGGCGCACAGGGGCGGTACGTTCGTCCGCGTCGATCTCGGCTTCCACCTGAGCGATGGCCGTCTCGATATCTTCAAGCCCCAGCTCATACTGGGCAGGGTCAATCTTTTCGGATTTGGACCCAAACAGCGCCTTTTTGAAGGAGGCAACCAGCGCCTCAAGCCGTGCATTCTGATCTTGCTGCGCACGGATAATCGCCTTCAATTCGGCGATATCATCGGGCAATTTGTCAGGCACAGTCATGCCCCATCTCATAACAAAACAAAGGCAGAATGACCCGTGCAAACGTGCCAGTGAGTCACTCCGCCGCAGCCGGAGCTGCCACCTCCAGAGGCCGCACGCGCCGCCAATCCAACCCTGCAAACAGCGCCTCAAACTGGGTCGGTTCAAGACGCATCACCCCGTTCTTGATCGCGGGCCATGTGAAGCTGTTATCT
This sequence comes from Alteromonas sp. 5E99-2, assembly GCF_017368475.1. Taxonomy (GTDB): domain Bacteria; phylum Pseudomonadota; class Gammaproteobacteria; order Enterobacterales; family Alteromonadaceae; genus Alteromonas_F. The sequence goes on along the minus strand of NZ_JAFNJE010000029.1, from coordinate 1,213 downwards.
TCGAGCCGCTTGTATGCCATCACCAATCCGCTCCCGTCCCAGTAGATCAGCTTCAAGCGATCAGCCCGCTTGGCCCGGAACACATAGACCGACCCATCAAAAGGCTTTTGGCGCAATTGGCTTTGAACCAGAGCAGCCAGCCCGTCATGGCCTTTGCGGAAATCGACCGGGTCGCTTGCTACAAAAATCCGGACCTTGTGGAATGGCGTGATCACGTCGCCAAAGCCCGGGCGATATCGGCAATCCGCGCCGCTGGTGTCCCAGCATCAAGACGAACGGTGACATCGCCTCTAATCAAATCAATCGTGCTGGAGGATGTGACGGGCAGAGGCTCGGCGACAGGTGCAGGTACCTCAATCTCAACAGGCACAAAATCCATGCCGTCCAGATTGGGCAGAACCAACTTGCCCTGCCGCGCCATCCGCCGCCAATCGGACACCGTGCTCGGGATCAGCTCATACCGCTTAGCAACGGCCTTGACCGTCTCGCCTTCGAGCAGCGTCTCCGCCACAATCCGAGCCTTCAACTCAGGCGGCCAATTCCGCTTGCCATCCGCCCGACGCGGCACACTTGCCAGAAACTCGCTTATAGCTCCCATCGAGAAACTCCCCACAAAACAAAGAAGCCTCTGAATCGCAGATCACGAGCTATGTCGTAAGTGTGTGACCAGCGCACCGCTTACGTCGATCGACACATCTGGCTTATTTTGTTGAAAAAGTCATTGTGATTTGATGGATTTTGGGTCCTGCGATCTTTGCCGTAGGTTTTTTGTCCCGCCCGATGTGTTGGGCGGCTCATTCATTGGTCTTTTCTCTGGTTCAGATCATATGGTGACCCTTATTTCGGTGGTATGAGGTCTTAGTTTTGCAAGCTTTCGAAGGTTCTGGGCGATTGCGGCGAGTGTAAACTCGTCTTGTGCGCCACAGGGGCCTCGCAGCCGGAGCCTCCCAAGTTTCAATATTCGCTTGAGATGAGCGAAGAGCATCTCAACTTTTTTGCGCTTTGCTTGGGCTTTTGGGTTGAAGTCAGATTTCAATGCCATCCGAGTGAAGTCTCGGGCATCCTCGTGTTCTTCGCGCGTGATGGTGCGTGCGTTCGTCTTTGGACAGCAGTTTGGTTTTGATGGGCATATGTCGCACACATATTTGCTCGCCCGATATTTACGACGGCCTGTTCTTGGTTGCTTGTTGCGCGGATCAGGGTGGTTTTGCCG
>NZ_JAFNJE010000028.1 GCF_017368475.1 Alteromonas sp. 5E99-2 | reverse complement strand
CAAGACGAAGCTATTTTGGGTTGTATGGTTAAGTGACTAAGCGTATACGGTGGATGCCTTGGCAGTTAGAGGCGATGAAGGACGTGTAAGTCTGCGAAAAGCGGTGGTGAGTTGACAAAACGCATTATAGCCATCGATGTCCGAATGGGGAAACCCGGCCTTAGGGTCATCTTGCAGTGAATACATAGCTGTAAGAAGCAAACGCAGGGAACTGAAACATCTAAGTACCTGTAGGAAAAGAAATCAACCGAGATTTCCTTAGTAGCGGCGAGCGAACGGGAATTAGCCGATATTCAATGTGTTAGTGGAATGTGTTGGGAAGCACAGCGATACAGGGTGATAGCCCCGTACACGAAGATACATTGTTTACATATTAAGTAGGACGGGACACGTGTTATCTTGTCTGAAGATGGGGGGACCATCCTCCAAGGCTAAATACTCCTAACTGACCGATAGTGAACCAGTACCGTGAGGGAAAGGCGAAAAGAACCCCTGTGAGGGGAGTGAAATAGAACCTGAAACCGTATACGTACAAGCAGTGGGAGCCTCATTTATGGGGTGACTGCGTACCTTTTGTATAATGGGTCAGCGACTTATATTTTGTAGCAAGGTTAACCGTATAGGGGAGCCGTAGGGAAACCGAGTCTTAACTGGGCGATAGTTGCAAGGTATAGACCCGAAACCCGGTGATCTAGCCATGGGCAGGTTGAAGGTTGAGTAACATCAACTGGAGGACCGAACCCACTAACGTTGAAAAGTTAGGGGATGACTTGTGGCTGGGGGTGAAAGGCCAATCAAACCGGGAGATAGCTGGTTCTCCCCGAAATCTATTTAGGTAGAGCCTCGGACGAATTCCATTGGGGGTAGAGCACTGTTAAGGCTAGGGGGTCATCCCGACTTACCAACCCTTTGCAAACTCCGAATACCGATGAGAACTATCCGGGAGACACACTGCGGGTGCTAACGTCCGTTGTGGAGAGGGAAACAACCCAGACCGCCAGCTAAGGTCCCAAAATATTACTAAGTGGGAAACGATGTGGGAAGGCTAAGACAGCTAGGAGGTTGGCTTAGAAGCAGCCATCCTTTAAAGAAAGCGTAATAGCTCACTAGTCGAGTCGGCCTGCGCGGAAGATGTAACGGGGCTAAGTAATATACCGAAGCTGCGGCAAAGTCTTAGGACTTTGGGTAGGGGAGCGTTGTGTAAGTGGATGAAGGTGAGTTGAGAAGCTTGCTGGACATATCACAAGTGCGAATGCTGACATGAGTAACGATAATGGGGGTGAAAAACCCCCACGCCGGAAGACCAAGGTTTCCTGTCCCATGCTAATCAGGGCAGGGTAAGTCGGCCCCTAAGGCGAGGCAGAGATGCGTAGTCGATGGGAAACGGGTTAATATTCCCGTACTTATATAATCAGTGATGGAGGGACGGAGAAGGTTATGCTAGCTTGGCGTTGGTAGCCCAAGTGAAAGTGCGTAGGGTTGAATTTTAGGTAAATCCGGAATTCTACATGCCTGAGACACGAGACGAGACACTACGGTGTTGAAGTAGCAAATACCCTGCTTCCAGGAAAATCTTCTAAACTTATGATTATGTGAACCGTACCCCAAACCGACACAGGTGGTCAGGTAGAGAATACTAAGGCGCTTGAGAGAACTCGGGTGAAGGAACTCGGCAAAATTGTACCGTAACTTCGGGAGAAGGTACGCCCTTGTGTGTGATTGGACTTGCTTCATGAGCATATGAGGGCCGCAGTGACCAGGAGGCTGGGACTGTTTATTAAAAACACAGCACTGTGCTAAATCGAAAGATGACGTATACGGTGTGACACCTGCCCGGTGCCGGAAGGTTAATTGATGGGGTTAGCGTAAGCGAAGCTCTTGATCGAAGCCCCGGTAAACGGCGGCCGTAACTATAACGGTCCTAAGGTAGCGAAATTCCTTGTCGGGTAAGTTCCGACCTGCACGAATGGTGTAACCATGGCCTCGCTGTCTCCACCCGAGACTCAGTGAAATTGAAATTGCAGTGAAGATGCTGTGTACCCGCACCTAGACGGAAAGACCCCGTGAACCTTTACTACAGCTTGGCACTGAACATTGACCCTACATGTGTAGGATAGGTGGGAGGCTTTGAAGCACAGTCGCTAGATTGTGTGGAGCCGTCCTTGAAATACCACCCTTGTATGTTTGATGTTCTAACATTGGTCCCTAATCGGGATTGTGGACAGTGTCTGGTGGGTAGTTTGACTGGGGCGGTCTCCTCCCAAATAGTAACGGAGGAGCACGAAGGTTGGCTAATCCTGGTCGGACATCAGGAGGTTAGTGCAATGGCATAAGCCAGCTTAACTGCGAGACAGACACGTCGAGCAGGTACGAAAGTAGGTCATAGTGATCCGGTGGTTCTGAATGGAAGGGCCATCGCTCAACGGATAAAAGGTACTCCGGGGATAACAGGCTGATACCGCCCAAGAGTTCATATCGACGGCGGTGTTTGGCACCTCGATGTCGGCTCATCACATCCTGGGGCTGAAGTCGGTCCCAAGGGTATGGCTGTTCGCCATTTAAAGTGGTACGCGAGCTGGGTTTAGAACGTCGTGAGACAGTTCGGTCCCTATCTGGTGTGGGCGTTGGATGATTGATGGGAGCTGCTCCTAGTACGAGAGGACCGGAGTGGACGAACCGCTGGTGTTCGGGTTGTTTTGCCAAAGGCATTGCCCGGTAGCTACGTTCGGAACGGATAACCGCTGAAAGCATCTAAGCGGGAAGCCGGCCCAAAGATGAGTCATCCCTCTACGTAAGTAGTGTAAGGGTTGTTTAAGACTAAGACGTTGATAGGCAGGGTGTGGAAGCGTTGTAAGGCGTTAAGCTAACCTGTACTAATTGCCCGAGAGGCTTAACCATACAACGCCAAAGTAGCGTCGAAAGACGTGGTGTTGTGTGAGACATGCTAATCAAATTAAGCGTAGTTAGAGTAGTGAGTTACTTTGATTGACGATGAATATCAGACTTTCCTAAATTGTTAAACCAGTTTATGTCTGGCGACAATAGCGACGTGGTACCACCTGACTCCATTCCGAACTCAGAAGTGAAACACGTTAGCGGCGATGGTAGTGTGGGGTTTCCCCATGTGAGAGTAGCACATCGCCAGACTTCTATTCAGCTCAT
>NZ_JAFNJE010000027.1 GCF_017368475.1 Alteromonas sp. 5E99-2 | reverse complement strand
ATGAATTTATTTTGACTGGATAAATCAGGTTTGTAGTTGGCCATCTCGTTCAACTCGTAACGGATAATAACTATTAGATCACAGGCCAGATGACGATTCAAGCTCAATTATTAAACAATTAGCGTAAAGCTAAAAAAGGACAGGGAAACGTCCTTTTTTGATAAATTCTACAGCCTCAACGCCTCACTAAGAGGCAAAAAATAGTTGGTTAAAATAAGCGACGCAGGAGCAAAAACCAACTGTTTTTTGTCCTTTTAAGTGACTTGTTAGCATACTGGGTACACCTGTCGTTTAAATTTTCTTTGACAGCCAATGCATGACATTTAGAAGAAAATGTTCATTTTGTTCCGCACCATCTGAGGCTAAACCATATTTTTTACCCGTTGAAACCGTAACTTGCGATGAGAACGTCATCCCCTCAGAAAACACTGCAACTCGACCTTCTCCAACTTCCAAAACTGCTCCTTGATACCAGCCATTCATTGATACTCTTGGAGTTTTGGCATTTACTTGAAAAGGTATCTCTGGCACAACTGATGTGGCTCCTTTACCTAGAGTTAAAAGAGGCTGTGCACTTTCAGGTATTTGAAAAGCGGAACCACCAAATGTTTTAACTTGAGTGATACCTTGGGTTATTGAATGTTCTATAAGGGATTTATTATCTAGGCGAAATAAAGCGTCACGGACATGACCATTACTAAACTCAAAACCAAAAGCAGATGATAGTTTTTCTATAACTTTAGGAAAAGGTGTGTGATCGGCAACTAGAAAAAGAGAACCACCTTGTGATACCCATTGTTTAACTGCTTCAACCTCCCCTTTGTCAAATGCATCTCCGAATGGAGGGTTCCAGTCCTGTCTATTTTTATCTAGTGCATTTGCGACTACCAATATATCCGCTTGTTTTAAATAAGTTAAAGTGAACTTTTCTTTACTAGACTTTACAGTATAACCATCACTAGACAGAACTTGAGAAAAAGGCTTGTATCTGCCTTTTTTTGTAAGGAAATTATTATGAGCCTCATCAATAAGAACAACAGGGCTATTTAATTTAGAAAAGGTACTGTTGATATTTTTGGGGACGAAATCAGGATCTGGTTGTTGATCACTATCAGAACAAGACGACACTCCAACTAAAAGGAGTCCTAAAAGAATAGTTTTACAAAGTGATTTCATTTAAATGTTCCATATTGATTACCACGATTCCAATTAAAGTATGCTAACACCACGTTAAGCGGCGAAAATTGCTTTTTATTTTTGTCCGCTTCAACGTTTTGTTATGCGAGATTCGAAGAAACAGGTTCATTTTCTAACTCAATCATTATTTCTTTCTTCTGCGTATGTAGGCAAAATATATTTTCCTGATGCCAATTCATTCCTATGATGCTATCCATAATGTCATCTGCATTACTATCACCCAGCGATTCTTCTGAGTATGATTTTACACCTGAGAAAACAATACTCGTAGCAGGATTGAAATCGTCAGGATTGTCAACGCAGGTAACGGTCAATATACGATTATCAATATCGTAACTCAACTCACTAATGTAAGGTGAACTGCCGTACAAGTATTTGCTAGTTAAGTCTTTCAAAGTTACAACCCATTAACGCATAACGCCCCTATTAAACGGCGCAAACTTGCTGGCTACAATCGCGAGGAACGAGCGCCAGCCAGCGAGTAGGCGTCCGGTTGAATGGATTGTTATGTGGCATAATTATTCAATTGACCCCTTTGACTTCAAAAATGTTACGACTGCGCTCTTTAATTGTTGGTTGCTTGCTTTCAACACCAAGAAGTTAGTGTTTAAAGGAGACGGATCAATGTCAACTCTTTGGGTTGTATCGCTTCGAAGAATTAGTGTTAACTCGGTCCAATCGGTGGCGTCGGCAGGGTAAGAATCGCCATCACTATCTATATCCACGCCTTTGCCCCAAAGATACTCAGCGACATCATAGTACGGTGGCATTGGACCAATTATTTTTAGTTTCAAATATCACCTATTCCATTAAACCCACTTTGACACATAACACCCGCATAACGGGCAAAAATACGTAGGCTATAATACCGAGCGAAGCGAAGGGAGCCTACGTGTTTTTGTCCCTAGCGAGCGCAGCGAGTGTTAATGCGTTTGTTATGTCGAACTTAAAGAGACACACTTTTCTTAAAACCTGCACATGTCACTTTCAAAGTAGCAGTTGTAGGGAGTGACGTTTCCGGTATAAAAGAAAAATGTGCTATTTGTTTATTATCAAGGAATCCTAGCCACGCTTTCCCATTAATCTTATTCAAAGAAATCATCGTCATAGCTGGGAATGAAACTGTATTTTTAGCAAATTTACTGTTGAATAGGCTCGAGTTTTCGTAACCTTGCATATAGTATCCCTTTCCGAGTTCGTCACTGAAGCTCAAACTAAATTCAAAACAGGGCGCTTCATCGTTATTGAATACAAAAACTTTAAAACAATCCTTATCGCCTGAACAAGTTGCTCGCTCAGTCTCAATACTCAACTTTGGCGCTTTAGCTTGTACTGAAAGGTACAGAGAGTATCCAGCCAAGCCTAGGGATAATATAGCAATTACGAGGGTTATTTTTTCGTTTAAAGTTAATTTAAAACTCATAGTCTTCTCCTTAGACATAACGCCCAAATAACAGGCTAAAAATTGATGGCTAAAATAGCGAGGCACGAGCAAGAGCCAGCTGTTTTTAGTCCTGTTAATTTGCTTGTTATATTGCTATTTGCCATTTTTGCGATTTTTTTCTGAATTTAGTAATTGAGTAATACGACCAGCGCTTAAATCTAAAGTCTCAGCTACACGAGCTTTAGCTCCTCGTTGCTCATTTTGCTCTTCAATCTTAACCAACTCTGCGACATATCTAGATTTACCACTACCTGTCATACCTTGATATGCGGCTTGGGCTTGTTGCTTTTGACGAAGCTCTAACTTAGCCTGCTCATCTCTCAAATCTTGAATTGCCTCGGTCGTTTTTTGAAACCCTGCAACCACAGTTTCCATAACTTGCTTTAATGGATCTATATCAGAATTATATTTAGTCATTTTTCTTTACTCACTAATTTTAAGATAGAAAAATGATAAGGAAGAACACCAATAATGTAAAGGAGTTTATTTAGTTTTTCTAAATAAAAATGTTTAGGTGTATTGACTGTTTTTATAGTGCTACGAGATTAGCGTATAGCCTAAAAGCAATATAACGCTAAGCTAACGGGCAAATATGCGGCGCTACAATGGCGAAGCCGCGCCGCGTATTTGTCCCAGTATGGCACGCAGTGGCATACGTGTTAAGCGCCTTGT
>NZ_JAFNJE010000026.1 GCF_017368475.1 Alteromonas sp. 5E99-2 | reverse complement strand
GGCACATACGCCCCGCCCACTTTTAAAATAGCCAGCAAACCAACCACCATTTCAACTGAGCGCTCAACCGCTATACCCACTGTATCTTCTGGCTGAACCCCTTGTGCTATTAAGTAATGCGCTAATTGATTTGCTCGTGCATTTAACGCCTGATACGTTAACGTCTCATCTTCAAATACAAGGGCTATTCCATTCGGTGTGCTAAGTGCTTGCTGCTCAATCAACTCATGAACAAGTGTGTCTTGTTCATAACTTATCTCATTACTGCCTATGGCGAGCAGTGCTTCGGTTTCAGCTTTTGACAGTAACGCTATGTCGCCAATGCAGTCATTTTTAGCATCAATCAGCTGCTTAACTACCTGATTAAAGTGTTGACTGATAACTTGAATATGTTGATTGTCAAATACCCCAGTTTGGTATTTAAAGTCGATAACGACTGTATCCCTGGCACCAACAACTAAGGTTAATGGGTAGTTCGTTTCTTCATAATTTTTCAACGCACTAAAGGCAACGCCCACAGGTGTTGAAGACTGCAATGCATCGTCCACAGGGTAGTTTTCAAAAACAACAATACTATCAAATACCCCTTGCGCCCCGTGCTCAGACCAACGATGAATATCCGTTAATGACGTATATTCATGCTCTCGTGCTGATAAATTTTGCTCTTGCAACTGACGTAGCCAATCGCCAATACCTTGCTCAGCACTCACTCGTGTAACCACTGGTAGCGTGTTAATAAACAAGCCTATTAAGGTATCAATACCGGCAATATCACTAGGTCGACCCGCTACCGTCGCACCAAAAGCAATGGTTTGTTGACCACTATAACGGCTTAATAATAATGACCAAACACCTTGAATTAAGGTATTCATGGTGATGCGGTTACGCTGAGCAAAATGGGTTAGCTGTTGCGTTTGCTCAACATCCAGTATCAGCTTTTCACTGCCATACCCTACGGCTTCGTCTACCGAAACTGTTGAGTGTTTGGCAAAACACCCAGCTAAAAATGTGGGCGATGACAATGTACTTAATTGCCCTGTCCAGAATGCTTGTGTTTCCTGTACATCACGTAATGATAACCAATGGATATAATCACGATAGCGGCTCGCGGATGATATTGATGGCTTACCCGTATAGTGACGCATAACATCACCTAATAATAACGAAGTACTCCAACCATCAAGTAAAATATGGTGCCTTGTCCAAATAAAGTGCCACGATGAATCACTCACTCTAACTAATGCAATTTTCATTAACGGCGGCTGAGTTAAATCAAACCCCTCCGATAATTGCGCCGCGGCAAGCGACTCAAGTATTGAATCAATTCCTTGTTGCCCTCGAACATCTTGCTCAATACAAGGAAGCGCAACGTGCTTAGCCACCCATTGCAGTGAATGTGCCGCTTGAGTGATAAAGCCTGTACGTAAAATATCATGCTTGTCTAAAACAAACTGCCACGCAGCTTTAAAACGCTCAATATCAAGCCCTTCTATATTCAGCTTCAATTGATTCACATAACTAATACTACTATCGTCATACAAACTATGAAAATACATCCCCGATTGCATCGGTGATAATGGGTATAAATCTGCAACATTGGCTACGGGTAACGTTAAACTATCAAGGGATGTTTGATTCAACGCCGCTAATGGAAAATCTGATGGTGTTACACCAACTTCACCACTGGTACAGTGCGTGATCAATGCCGTTAATGTCTCTACATAGTCCGTTAATAATTGAGTTATTTGTGCTTCATCGTGTATTTCATGGCTATAATTCACACTAATGCGCAACTGCCCTTGATACATCATTAAATTAAAATCTAACCATGTACGGCGCTTACTCAATAATGAACGTTCATGCCCTTTGGGCGCTTTCGATACCTGCCAGCTATTGTCTTGATTAACACTTTGGTCGAATTGCCCCAAGTAGTTAAAGGTGACCTGTGGGTAAGCGTTATCCGCTAGCACTTGACCTTCATCCGTCAAATACCGTAAAACACCATAACCTAAGCCATTATTAGGCACTTGTCTGAGCGTTTCTTTTACACCTTTTAATAAATCGGCAAGGTTATCATGATTCGTTAAACGTACAGGGTACAAGCTGGTAAACCAGCCCACTGTTTGACTAATATCCAAAGCCTCATTCAGTGTTTCTCGGCCATGCCCTTCCAACTCAACCAGCGCCTCGTCATAGCCACTAAAAGCACATAAAGCTGGCGTTAATGCTGCCAGCAACACATCATTAATCTGTGTGCGGTATGCTTGTGGAGCCGATGAAAGTAACTGCTCAGTAATGTCAGCATCAAGCTCTAGCGAAACCCGTTTTCTACTGGCAAGCGTATTATCACCTTGTGCATTACCCGGTAACCTTTGCTGGTTTTTACCCGTTACGGTTAACCAATAATCAAGCTCTGCAGAGAAGGTGCTATTGGTTGATGCCGCTAATAATGTATCAACCCACACTTTAAACCCTGCATCAGGTATGGCTGGTGACATATTCGTACGTGATGACTGGGCACTTTTTGCAATATTGACATACGATGTTTGTAAATCATCTAAAATAATACGCCAAGAAACACCATCAACCACTAAGTGATGAGCAATTAATAACAAGTGAGCAACGCCATTTCCTGCCTCAAACCACACCGCTTTAAATGGTTTTTCGAAACTCACACTCGCCTGTGCGTCATTGGCAGCTAATTCAATCGCTTGGTTAACATCGGCAAATGTTGAAACATCAACACAAAAGAACGGTGCAATATTATTAGCATCTTTATTCGTTACTTCGACATAACGTTGTTGCCATTGTGTATCATGTAAAGCAAATGCCATGTTTAATGCTGGGTGACGTTCACATAGCCCGGCAATCGCTTGTTCAACATCGCTCTTATTTGTGCCTGCCGGCACATCCAGCATAACCGACTGATTCCAATGCTCCGCTCGCTCAAACTCTTGTTCAAAAAACCAAGCTTGTGTTGGCAACAACGCAAAAGGCTCAGTCGTTAAAGCCGTTGTAGCCAGTGACGTCTTCGCTGCTTTTTCTGTACTTACCCTAGCAAGCTCGCTGATCGTTTGTTTATCCATTAACGCTTTCGGAGAAAACTTCACACCTTGCTTACGTGCTCGAGCAACTACCTGTAACGCCAGTATCGAGTCTCCACCCAATTCAAAGAAGTTATCGTGTACTGAAATCTTGTCTTTTTTAAGTAACTCACGCCAAATGCTCAATAAAATAGCTTCTTTACCACTGTGCTCTGTTTTAATCACAGTGGCTAACTCAGCAATGGTTTGCTTATTCATCAAGGCTTTAGGTGA
>NZ_JAFNJE010000025.1 GCF_017368475.1 Alteromonas sp. 5E99-2 | reverse complement strand
GCTAACGGGCAAATATGCGGCGCTACAATGGCGAAGCCGCGCCGCGTATTTGTCCCAGTATGGCACGCAGTGGCATACGTGTTAAGCGCCTTGTTGGGCGTTTCTGGGGAGTTGAAAAATATCACGTTCTAAACCATCGGGGAATTTATCTCGCCGCTGTTTAATGCCTCGTAATTTGAGGGCGAGATTTCGAGCAGGTAGGTTATCGTCATTCATGTATGTTTCTACTGCCTTCCATTGGAAGTGTTCATATGCATAGTTGATGACTGCTTTGGACGCTTCTGTGGCATAGCCTTTGCCGCGAGCGCAAGGAAGCAGCCACCAAGTTAATTCTGTTGGCCAATCGCAACCTTTCCAGTAACCACAAGTACCAAGTAAGGAGCCTGTTTCTATTTCTTTTACAATCCAGACACCGAAACCAAGTAAGTCCCAAGAGCCAATATCTGCTTTAAGTCTAGCCCACGTTTGTTCGCGAGAAAGTGGGCCACCATATTGTTTTGATGCCTCTGGGTCTAAATAAAAATTCAAATAAATTGGCAGGGCGTCAATACTAGGAGCGATTAGTTCTAGATGTTCTGTTTTTAAAAAAGGGATATGCATTTAAATTGACGCCTAACACTAAGCTAAGGGGCAAAAGCACAATGCGAAAATAGCGAAGCCGCATTGTGTTTTTGTCCCAGCGACCCGCGCAGCGGGTTGCGACTTGAGCGTTTTGTTATGTGCGTGTTGATAAAGGACCGAAATGGAATTCAAAATCACGTTCCATAGCATCCAGTTCTTGCTTAACATCTTTGTACAACTTTAGAATTTCACTATCTACCTCAATTAATAATTCTTCATTTTCAACAAGACTATTCTTTATTTCGATTAATTCTTTAGATAGTGATTGTTTAATATCATCTCCGTTTTCATATACTTGTAAAAAACGGCTAGATGTTTTTAACCGAGCTCGAAGAATGAATAGGTCTCTATTTAGCCCGAACTCGGCAACTTCAAACATAGTGCTTTGGATTTCATTATAGGTAGAGTTGATTTTTTCTGTAGAATCTTGAACGAAAGATAAGGTTACGATTATCCCAATCACAAACCCTAATATTAATAACACTAAACTTTTAAAAAAATTCATAACCTACCTTTAAGCACATAACTTCTAACATAAGCGGCAAATACTTGCTGGCTATAATGCGAAGCAGCCAGCAAGTATTTGTCCGAGTGAGCGGTAGCGAACGTATTTAATGTTTTTGTTATGTGCTTATCTGCGCAGAGAAATTTCATTTTTATTTTCCTTCAACAGTTTTAAACATATGATCCTTGCCAATGCTTTTGGCTTATCGCGGTACTTAAAAGGAAAATAGCTCCAAACCTTATTTCTTAACCACCTTGGGAGCAAGTTGCTTTCTCTATCCCACTCTTCGACTAGCCAGCGAGCTACCATCCTATCTTTCTCTGGAAGCAGGTTATGATAGTTCTTTAAAAGATGTTCTTCCTTCGAGTTCATTTAAGGCACATAACTTTTAACATAAGGGACACATACTCTTTGGCGAAAATAGCGAAGCCCGCCAAAGAGTATGTGTCCCAGTGAGCGAAAGCGAACGTGCTTAATGTTTTTGTTATGTTTACATTACATTGGCACCTAACATTACCAAAATAACAGTCATGATTACTATAGCGATAACTAAGGCTTTTTGGTGATGAGATAAGCCTGGTAAAAGAACCGACTCACCCGGTTTTGAGGGGTGGTGATAAACAATAACTTTATCACCAACATTAAAGTCACTAATTTTTTCCAACGCTTGATCTTCGGTTAATACTGGATTGAACGATTGGTACATAATGTTATCTGACTCAAACGAACTAGACCTAACTTTAAACTTATATCTTATCAAAGGCTTAAAATGAGGATCTTCATCCCAATCCACCCTTAACACACTGGATTCCACAATTGTTCCTTCTACAGTCGGCCAATGAATAGACGAATAAGCCAGCCATAAAAGCTTAATAGATATGACGTAAGCAATGACTAAGACTATAAGTGCAATAAGGCTATCCATATCACCTCAGTAAACATAACGCCCCAATCACAGGCGATTGAACGCTGGCTAAACTAAGTGAGGCACGAACGCAGCCAGCGAGAAAGCGTCCTATGCATTGGTTTGTTAGGCATACATTAACCGTGGTGTCGGCGGATATGCTTTACTAAACCTGATTCGTCAAACTCTAATGAGACAATATTAGTTTTACTATATTCAATGGTTTTATCTAAATGTGCAGGCTTAACTTTACCCATTTCAGTCATTTTTATAAAAACAACATTAGCCCCTACCATAATTTCGTTTATCTCAATATTGCTGTTTATAACTTCATCTTTTAGTTTACCAACCATATCTGAACGGAGTTTCGTTTTATCAGTATACGTAAACTTGAATTTAACATGTTCATCGATGAAATCATCAGATAATAGCGATATATAATGGTCTATTTCTTTAGTGGTTGTATTTGGTTGTTGGCGCGCATTTTTGGCTGATACAAATGCCTTTGCTTTTTCGATTAACTGATCTGCCGTGAACTTGTCATTTGCAGAAGTTGAAAAAGATAAAATAAGGAATATAAATACTAACGTTAATTTTTTCACTGAACTCTCCTTGTATGCCTAACGCTTAGCTAAGGGGCAAAAATACAATGCGAGAATAGCGAAGCCGCATTGTATTTTTGTCCCAGTGACCGAAGGGAACGACTTAAGCGCCTTGTTATAACTCATTGCACCTCAGTTTGAACAGCCTTTCTTAATTCATCTAAGAATACATAGACTGGATAGTCCGACTTTCTATCTATTGGCAGATTGAGATCTCCGTACCATTTGACGTGACAACGTTGAACGAATTGCTTTGATGCAGCTATTCGTTCAAGCTGACTATCTGAATCAAGTTGTTCTTTGAATTCAATGATTTTCTGGGCTTCCGATTGCATATTTAATGCGGTTAAAGCCTCCAATAACTCATTGATTAGTTTTCCAGTGTGCGAATTCATATTGAGTTATAACGCCCGCATAACAGGCCAAAATACAATGCTATCATATGCGCAGCATAGCATTGTATTTTGGTCCTAGCGAACGCAGTGAGCGCGTTTATGCGCTTGTTAGAGCTACTTATCCTGCTGGCGCAAAAAATTGAATATAGGCTCTGTTGGCAACAAGTAGTTTTCACTTTTTTGTTCCGAGTTAATCATATCGTAGACGATAAGAGAGTGTTCATCTCTGGTGTCTATTGAGCAGCACCAATTGTGAATACTAAGAAAGTTACTGTATTTTTGATTGGAGCATTCTCCATAACCCGGAAAGTCTTCCGCAACGAAAGGTATTAGCATTAACAAGTGTTCTGAGCCTTCTACTGTTACTTCATGTGCGCTGACGCCCGTGATTTGAAGTAAATCTCCGGAAGCCGCGCTTCCTTTAAAAGACTCCAAAACTTCAAATACTGAAAAATTTACGCTGCATTTATTGCTGTTAGAGATAGATGTTTTGGGTTCGATGAGCTTCGCATGAAGAATATGGGATGAATATTCGTAGTTCCATTCAAGACGCAGTCTTTCTGGAGTTGCACTATCAGAAGTACACCCGAATACTGTTATAAAAATCCCAATTAGTAATATCCGATACATCCTGTGAGTTTCCTTGTAGCTCTAACGAATAAGTTAAGCGGCGCACTTATGGTGTTAGAAAAAAGCTCCGCTGTTGTATGCGTCCGCTTTAACGCTTTGTTATACGATTGCGAGCAC
>NZ_JAFNJE010000024.1 GCF_017368475.1 Alteromonas sp. 5E99-2 | reverse complement strand
TCGCAATCGTATAACAAAGCGTTAAAGCGGACGCATACAACAGCGGAGCTTTTTTCTAACACCATAAGTGCGCCGCTTAACTTATTCGTTATGTGTTAATTCGCATCATGTTTCATATATTTACTATTTTTTAGAATTGAGGATTAAAAATGAAAATTAATAACTTGGGTACGTTTCGTGACCATCAAGGAGAAACATACGAAATATTAGAAAAAGTAGAAGAGATTACTAGTCGAGGGCTAAATGAACCAGCTATTAGGCATGATGGTACTAAAAGTTATGAAACTGCTTGTGGGATTCCTGTAAATGTTAAAAACGGTGTATTTGTTACATGGGATGATGTTGTTTTAACACAGGTTGGTTAAACACATAACAAGTCAATTAACACACTCACTTCGTTCGCTGGGACGCATACACGCGGGGCGGCTTCGCCATTATGCCCCACGCGCCTGCGCCCGTTATTGAAAAGTTAGGCGCTTCATGAAAAAAATCAAACTCCCATACACGTCGGAAAGAATTATCGGGGTGTCTTTACCAATAAAGGGCGTTTATTATGTCTGTGACCATGATGAAGTCCATGAGGTGACAATTAGCCCCAATGTTTCGGTTAGAGTATTGGATAATGACCCATTTGAAATGCTTGAATCATTACCTTTGAAATTAAGCCTTTACGAGGAAAAACCCCTAATATCAATAAATGAAAATTCAATTTCTTACACCTTTGAACCGACCAAGGATTATGTAGACGTAAACTATATAATAAATGGCGAAACAGGAAATATAAGATTTGGAATACTATCTGGCGATTGGTTTTCCGCTTCATTTTCAAATTGTGGGAATTACCTAATGCTAGCAGAACCCTATGAATATGCGCTCTACTGCATCAAATAAACACGCGCCTAACAAGGCGCTTAAGTCGTTCACTTCGTTCTCTGGGACAAAAACACTGCGCCATGCTTCGCATTTTATGGCACAGCGTTTTCGCCCCTTAGCTTAGCGTTAGAAGTCAAAATGAGTAAATGGAAGTTTGAGTATCTAAGAAACAGAAGAAAAACACCTATCAGTTATTGGGTACACAAAGGGGTGGGCGAACAAATAAATGGTTATGTTTGGTGTAAGGAGTTTGAACCTCCATTTCCTAAGAAAAAGCCTATAAAGGGCTTTCCATTTTTAACTGTTACGGTACACGGACTTGAAATTGAGTTTGCTTCGTCTTACGAAATAAAACACTTTTTAGAAGTAATGGAACAGAAAAATCTACCAACCACACGCTATCTGTCAAACTTAAGGGGAACTGGGTATGGGCCAAATAATCATTGGCTAAGCCGCTTTCCATCTCATTTAAAAAGCTGGGCTAAAAGGGAAAAAATAATCGATGCTGTTAAAAAAGCAAAAAAATCACTCGATGCATCAGGGGCTGACTTCTAACAAAAAAATTAAGACGTATGCGCTTCGCGCACACTGGGACACAAACACGCGGGGCGCTTCGCTATTATGCCCCACGTATTTGCGCCCCTTATTTAGACGTTATGTGTAGCATGAAATTGGATAGGCCGAGAATAAGCGTTGACTTTAATGAACTGATGGAGCCTGACTTGGTTCTGCTATCTCAAACAGATCAACGATTAGATTCAGATGGAGAAAAGGTACAACTATCTGTAGATGCTAAAGTTTATATCTACGAATATAACAAGTACGATGATGGTGAATGTGAGTTATTTACAGCAGATGGTATCGTAGAATTGAATGATAAAACTATTAATAAAAATGCAAAGTGGAGTTGCCGGATTGATACAAATGGAATCACTACAAAATACACATAACAATCCAATTAATCCGACCTCAACTCGCTACGCTCTTTTCGTCGGCTTATTGGGGCGTTATGCACCTCAAAGGACTAGCTAATGACGGACTTCAAAATTGTTCAGCATTTAACACCAGACCTGTTTAAAGAATGTCCAGTTTGGTCAGAATATTACGACTATGAAGAACTTGAAGAGTTAAGCTCTTGGGGCGTTAAAAAAAGACACATTGATAAACTGCTAAAAATAGCAAAAAAAGATGCAGCTCATCCTTACTATCCAATAAACAACATGCTTTCATTGCCAGATAGAATGCGTATATTTATTCATGTAGTATTTAAAACGCCTTCTGGTAGAAGCTTAGAAGGGGTAATTTGCAATCCCAATCCATTTGTTATTGGAATTTTTGTAAACGAAGTAATAGAACTTTTTAATCCAAATTTGCCCGAATTCTGGGAAAAAGCAGAAAGTAATCTTCGAAAGGTATTTAACATTGAAAATGAAGCTGTTTTTCCTTTGGCATACGAAACAGAATATGAAGACAGTAATGGAACAAAAATTCAAGGTGTATACGAGTTTGGTAACGGTGCATAACAAGGCGCTTAAGTCGTTCCCTTCGGTCACTGGGACAAAAACACAATGCGGCTTCGCCATTTTCGCATTGTGCTTTTGCCCCTTAGCTTAGCGTTATACACTTTTAAGGAATATCACATAAAAGCAGATTTTTTGACGGTAGCAAGGCAAGAGTTTGCGTTTTTAATTGACGATTATAGTTTTTTAGAAGCAGGTAACACTGAATTCGAAGTCAATTACGAAAATTCGTCAACCTGTATACGTGTAGAAGGTATTAATTGGGGCTTTAACTCTAGAGTAGCCATCGGTACTAATTTAGTGAACTTCGAAAATTATGACCTCCACGACATTGTTTTTGGCTGTAACTCTTTTCATGTTAGGAAAAAGTGTAAATTAGACCAGCTGGAGCAGCTTAAATTGTTAGCCGTGTTATTACGAAAATATGCCCAGCCTGTTCTTCATGGGCAACATTCTTCTTTTGCTGTAGCCAAACAGCAGATAGAAAAGCGTTCAAAAAGGTATAATGGTAGGTAGAACAACGTGTATAACAAGAAAATAAAGTCGTATGCGCTTAGCGCACACTGGGACACAAACACGCGGGGCGCTTCGCTATTATGCCCCACGTATTTGCGCCCCTTATTTAGACGTTAGGCATCACGATGAGCACAGTACAAGAGAAGTTTAAAGAGTTACTTAAAGGTACTGTCGCGCCAGCCTTGAGAAAAAATGGCCTCAAAGGTTCTGGCCAAGAGTATTCACTTAAATCCGGTGACTACTGGGCTCTTATCGGTTTGCAGAAGTCGATGTATAGCGACGCACAAGGACTAAAATTTACCATCAACATATACGTTGTTTCAAAACAGCAGTGGGATGAGGCTCGTGAGAAATATAGCTACTTTCCAAAAAAACCATCGCCTAACACTAAGTGGCAATTGGGCTGGTCCGAACGTATAGGAATGCTAATGCCTTCGAAGTTAGATCATTGGTGGGAGTTTGATAACCGTACCAACGAAAATGAGCTGGCGGAGCAAGTAGTTCATGCAATTATGGAGTACGCGGTACCAGTAATGCAGTCGAGAATGCAGAATGCCTAACAAGTTTGTCAACAGGACATTTATTGCTACGTTTCGTTCTGCGGTGGCTACGCCACTTTACCGCAAAACTACACTACACAAAAAATGCCTGTTACAAAGGCGTTATGAGCCTATGAAAAGTTTAGCGGTAGTATCTCTTTTAGTTTTCTTCGTTAGCCTTAATGCTGTAGCTTGTTCAGCCCCACCACCTGGTTATAGTATGAATCACAAGGTGCTGATTAAAAGTACAGAAACAATTGTGTTAGCTAAAACGATCAAAGTTACTGATAAAGTTGTAGTGTTTGAGGTTTTAGAAAGCATAAAAGGTGAAAGTGAAAAAGAGTTCTTTTGGCGACGTTCTAGATTATCTAAATCGGTTAAACATATCAGTACTGATTTTAATCGTCATAGTGAGCCTGCTTTTTGGTCAAGCGAGCAATTGGTAAGAAGATCTCCAATTTCAAAAGGTGGTATTTGTAATATTGTTTTCACTTATGAACTAGGAGAGGTTTATCTAGTTTTCCGAGAGTCGTGGGGAAATGCTCATTCAAATGAAATCATTAAAAGCAATGATGACAAGTGGTTAACTTTTGTAAAAAAGGCAGTAGCAAGCGGCTTATAACAAGCTGTTAAACAAGGACAAAAAATAGTTGGTTTTGCTCCTTCGTCGCTAATTTTAACCAACTACTTTTTGCCTGTTAACAGGGCGTTGAGGCTGTAGAATTTATCAAAAAAGGACGTTTCCCTGTCCTTTTTTAGCTTTACGCTAATTGTTTAATAATTGAGCTTGAACCGTCATCTGGCCTGTGATCTAATAGTTATTATCCGTTACGAGTTGAACGAGATGGCCAACTACAAACCTGATTTATCCAGTCAAAATAAATTCAT
>NZ_JAFNJE010000023.1 GCF_017368475.1 Alteromonas sp. 5E99-2 | reverse complement strand
ATCGACAAGTCATTGAAATAGCTGGCATGGTCAATTATTGTCTTAGCATTACAAAATTACTGGCTGAGAATGATAAATTCTACAGCCTCGTTATGCGTACAAGGAGTATCAATGAAGTTTTTAGCTCTAATTTTATTATATTTTTGTGCGTTTAACGTTTTGGGTAACGAAGCCTTTCCTATTTATGACGAAAATCAATATCCTAAATACAGTAAAAATGCTGTGACTGCGGTAATTGATGATTTGAGAAAAAATAATGTAGAGACATCAAACTTATACATATTGGTGAAATGTAGAGAGAAATATTGTGATTTAGAAGTATCCTTTAAGGATAACTTTAAGCCAAATGAAAGTATCAGAGGTTGCCCTGATTTTTGTGTTTACTATGGTTACAATAATGAGCATAACTACATTTTTAAAAAAGCGCACATTCGCTAAAAGTACGCATAACAAGGCGCTAAACGGGACAAAAACGCAATGCGCCTTCGGCATTATTGCATTACGTTTTTGCCCGTTAGCTGTCAGTTATAACCCTTAGAGAATCAAATCACATATGAGTATTCAAGAAGAATATAGCGACGAAGCTAGAATACAACTCAATTTTTTTTCATTTATGGCTGTTGCTGTATGGATATGTTTAGGTGTAGGTATTGCTTTCGCCGTAGGACTTCACCTGTTTGTTAGTAATATATCTTCGGATGTAGCCTCAGAAAATACAATGTTTTGGTTCTCATCATTAATGTACGGGTTTTTAGGTTTTATATTTTCGCTAATAGGCTCCGCAACGATTTACCCAGTGTATAACTTTTTTTGTAATCGTATGCGCGGACAGCGAGTAAAGGGAAAATTTGCGTTGGTTAAACGCAGCTTATAACAAGTCATTCAAGTGGACAATTTACAGCTGGTTGTTCGCTTCGCTCAATTATAACCAGCTGCAAATTACCGCTTAATGTGGTGTTAGAAGCCCTAGGATGTATCGAATGGAATTATCAATATCTTTTAGCCAGTTAAAGGCCAACTTGGATGTGATACGTAAATTGATTGCAAACATTTCCGCAATCAATGTCACTCATATTGAATATAGAACTTTTGATGAGGGTTATTGTAACGCTGATTTTTTCGTTCTATCCAAAAATGAGATAAAAGACGAGTTAGAGGCGTTTATAGTTCTATGGACCTATCAGCTCCACTTCTACGAAGAATGGAAATTAACTGATACAAACGTCTGTAGCACTGACTCAATTGTTAATGTTTGGATGCTTCCTACATTAGAGAAATATCTATTCAATCAATTGCCACCTGATCAGGTAAGTAAGGAAATTGATAGTATGGTTAGGAGCATATTGTTATGTATATCAGAGACATCGGATGGCGATAAGTCTGAGGCTCCCGAACGGTGGGGAGTTTTTAAAAACGATATGCTTGTATCAAGTTCTACATCTCTATCAGAACTAGGTCTAAGTGATATAAATTTTGGAATAGGCCTCAGTCTGGATTGGAACGAAATAGATATCATGTACCACACGGATAAAGACTACGTGTTTTATTCATGGAGTACAGGAGCTTGACCGTGCGGGCTTCTAACAAGGCGCTCAAGAGGGACAAATACGTGGCGCGGCTTCGCCATTATAGCGCCACATATTTGCCCCTTAGCTTAGCGTTATACGTCAATACAGTTTTAACTTATATGGAAGTTACAAAATGAAAAAAGGTCTCACAGTAGGTTCAGCATTTAAATTCACGTTTACCTCGTCTGGAACTGCAATTTTTATCCTATACATAATTACAACACTGCCAATGGTCATATTTGGCGGGGATTCGTCAACAGAGTTTTTTGGTTATGCGGCAAACACCTTGCCTGGTTTCTTGTTTGGGCTAGTAGCAATGCCATTCCTAATTGGATTTATATCCGGGTTTCTAGCCATTCAAGCTGTTATTGGGCAGTGGCTGTATACTAGATTTTTTAGTTTAGATCTCGCGCTTAATGAACCGGAAGACGTATAACAAAACAAATCAACTTCACCCTTGTCAGGGTCGGACACAAACTCGCTGGCTCTTTTTGATTTTAGCCAGCAAGTTTGTGCCGGTTATTTGAGACGTTATACCTGAATAAGATCGAGACATATGGACAATCCGATAATTAAATTTGAAAGCTGGTGGCAGGAAGCATTAGTCGATTGTCCATTGCGGCAAAAAAGTGCGGTTTGTGTATCAACAATAGATAAAGATGGTTTTCCGTCTGGTAGGTTTGTCGACCTAAAGTCAGCAAATGAAAAAGGGTTTGTTTTCTGCACATACTTTGATTCTGTGAAGGGTAAGCATATTGCGCATAACTCAAAAACCGCAATGACGATATGGTGGGATCATGTAGGCTATCAAATTCGTGTTGTAGGTACAGCTGAAGTAATAACCGACGTTGAAGCGGATGTTTTTTGGCAAACTCGAAGCAGAAGTGCTCAATTAACTACTACGGCCTTTGATCAAAGTGAGCCATTGGTTGCAGAGGACGATTTAAAAACTCGGCTACAGGACGTCTCTACAAGTTTTGCAGAGCAACCTATCCCAAGGCCAAATAATTGGGGTGGTTACTGTATTAAGCCCGTTTCAATTGAGTTTCTTACATTCAAGGAAAGCAGGTTACATCTGCGAGAGTTATTTAAGTGCAAAGATAATGGCTGGTTTAAACAATTACTTCAGCCGTAAAAGGTATAACAATCCAATTAGTCCGACCTCAACTCGCTGCGCTCATTTCGTCGGCATATTGGGGCGTTATGTGCCAAGAGGATAATATGGAATACAGTCCTTTATTAGAAGTTCAAAATCAGACCTTGGTCATCACTCAGTCCACATTATCCGAGTTAAAAAGTTTTAAGGATAGCGAGTTGTTTGCTGAACTGCCTGGAAGTGTTCCAAACGAAAAACAGCTATTAACTAAAATGTTAGACTCAATTTTAAACACTCTCATTAATGGCCTTTTGCAAAATCCATCAAAACTTTGGGTCATGGAAACGTTTTTGCCAGAATTAGAAATCATGGAAATGCAAGACACTGAGGCGAAAGAACACTTTGGGGACCATTTAGAGATAATTATGGATATCCTAAATATAGAAAGCTCAGATGGCTTATTGAGCTACTACTTGTAAGGATGTATCGGGTGGCACATAACAAAAAAATTAAGTCACTCACTTCGTTCGCTGGGACGCATACACGAGGGCTGCTTCGCATTATAGCCCACATGTCTGCGCCCCTTATTTAAAAGTTATGAGTATGGATAGCGAAGATCTACGAAAATATAATCAACGAGAAGCAATGAAGCTAAAGGTAATTGGCTACTCATTTGTTTTATTCATCCCGATAGTTTGCATGGTGGTTTTCGTTTTAAAGGGTATGGAAAAGGGCATTACGGAGCCATTGGTTTCAGCAATAAACTCTTCTGATGCGAGTGCTATCCTATGCTCACGAATAGAGCTAGATATTCACGAATTAAAAATTGCTTTCGATGGGCTTCAGACCTCAAAGGCCAAGGGGTCGCACCCCATTGAAAGGGTTTTGATTAGAGTAGAAAATATCAAACGAATAGTTGGTAGAGATTCACGTAGAAAAGATGTAGTTTGGGTAATGCCAGAGGAAGATAGTGACGAATTGAACCTTTTGGTTGGTGGTTATATCCGCTCCAGCTATCTTTCAGATCGGATTAACGAGTGTTCAAATAAAAACTCATAACAAAGCGGTCAAGCTGACGGCTATTCCGTCGCTTGTTTATGTGGCGATCGCTACGCTGCCACAACACAATCAACTATATAGCCGCAGCTTACCGCGGCGTTATGTTTTCTAGTGGATTCAGATATTAATTAAATATGGATGAAAGTAGGCAGCGATTAAACAGATTTGGCAACCTGTTCTACTGGTTGTTTTGGGGAGTGGCGTCTATTTCATATGCCATTTACGGTATCGTCAGATTTGAAATTTTTATACCTCTTCTAAAAAACGGACGGGCTCATCGATATTATTTTGAAGGTATTGAATATCCATTAGCGATAAGTTTTTGTATTAGTTCTGGCGTTTATTTTCTCTGGAGGGCCTATGGCTATTGGGTATCAAAAACATAACAAACACATTATGTTCATTCGCTTCGCTCATTGGGACACAAACTCGCTGGCTGGCGCTTCGCGCATTATAGCCAGCAAGTTTGTGCCCCATATGTGAACCGTTATGCATCAATAAAACTGAGGAATTAAATGGATTCAAAAAAGGCTCTAAGTTTCTGGATGTACTTTTTGTCATTAGAAAAGGACTTTGTACAAACTCATCATTTTGTTGAAGTTACAACTGCAAATTACGCTACATATTCGGTAGAATATTCGAAAATTTTACAACTTTCTTGTGCAGAGATTGATTCTGTACTTAGAAACCTATGCACAATTTTGGAACCACAATGTGACTTTCCAAATAATGAAAGTCGGAGTGGTCGAATTGGTGACTACAAAAAAATTATTAATAAACATTGCCCCGAGTTTATCAATGCTGAAGTTACCTTAACTCACGGTTTCAATTGTGTTCCGTGGGAAAAATGGAGCAAAAACAAACCACCAAAATGGTGGTCAAGCTACAATCTAGTCAAGCACTATAGACATTCAAATTTCCATGAGGCAAATCTCGAAAATGTTATATATTCACTCTCAGCACTCATGATCGCCACCCTATATTTGTACAGACTGGTTTCAGGTGAAAAATATGCAGCCCCTTATCCTTTCCCTTCTTATTTCGTTTGTAAGTACTTTAGCAAAGGACTTACTTTTAGAGGCGAGGGGTTGCCCGGAATTGATGCATAACAAGGCGCTTAACACGTATGCCACTGCGTGCCATACTGGGACAAATACGCGGCGCGGCTTCGCCATTGTAGCGCCGCATATTTGCCCGTTAGC
>NZ_JAFNJE010000022.1:0-2500 GCF_017368475.1 Alteromonas sp. 5E99-2 | reverse complement strand
ACACCTGTTGAAAAAGGTCGGGATGAGGTGTGCCTAGGGGTGAAAGGCCAATCAAACTCGGAGATAGCTGGTTCTCTGCGAAATCTATTTAGGTAGAGCGTCGGACGAATACCCTCGGGGGTAGAGCACTGAATGGGTAATGGGGGCCCACAGCCTTACTGATCCTAATCAAACTCCGAATACCGAGGAGTAATATCCGGCAGACACACAGCGGGTGCTAACGTCCGTTGTGGAGAGGGAAACAACCCTGACCTACGACTAAGGCCCCTAATTCATGGCTAAGTGGGAAAGCAGGTGGGACGACCAAAACAACCAGGAGGTTGGCTTAGAAGCAGCCATCCTTTAAAGATAGCGTAACAGCTCACTGGTCTAAATAAGTTGTCCTGCGGCGAAGATGTAACGGGGCTCAAGCCATGAGCCGAAGTCTAGGATGCAATTTATTGCATGGTAGCAGAGCGTAGTGTGACATAGTACCTGACTATATCAGTGTCCTTCGGGGTATTGTGATAGTTATGGTGCTTTCTGTGAAGCCGGCCTGTGAGGGATCCGGTGGAGAGATCACTAGTGAGAATGATGACATGAGTAGCGACAAAGGGAGTGAGAGACTCCCTCGCCGAAAGTCCAAGGGTTCCTGCTTAAAGCTAATCTGAGCAGGGTAAGCCGACCCCTAAGGCGAGGCCGAAAGGCGTAGTCGATGGGAACCAGGTTAATATTCCTGGGCCAGGAGGATGTGACGGATCTCGAAGATTGTTTCCCCTTATCGGATTGGGGAGGCCGTTAAGAGGTTCCTGGAAATAGCCCTCCATGAGATCGTACCCTAAACCAACACAGGTGGACTGGTAGAGAATACCAAGGCGCTTGAGAGAACCACATTTAAGGAACTCGGCAAAATACCTCCGTAAGTTCGCGAGAAGGAGGCCCGGTCAGAAGGCAACTTTTGGTCGGGGGCACAAACCAGGGGGTGGCGACTGTTTACTAAAAACACAGGGCTCTGCGAAGTCGCAAGACGACGTATAGGGTCTGACGCCTGCCCGGTGCCTGAAGGTTAAAAGGAGGAGTGCAAGCTCCGAATTGAAGCCCAGGTAAACGGCGGCCGTAACTATAACGGTCCTAAGGTAGCGAAATTCCTTGTCGGGTAAGTTCCGACCTGCACGAATGGCGTAACGACTTCCCCGCTGTCTCAAATGTGGACTCAGCGAAATTGAATTGCCGGTCAAGATGCCGGCTCCCCGCGGTTAGACGGAAAGACCCCATGCACCTTTACTATAGCTTCGCATTGGCATCAGACACAGTATGTGCAGGATAGGTGGTAGGCTTTGAACCAGGAACGCCAGTTTCTGGGGAGCCTCCCTTGAGATACCACCCTTATTCTGTTTGATGTCTAACCGCGGTCCATTATCTGGATCCGGGACCCTGCGTGGTGGGTAGTTTGACTGGGGCGGTCGCCTCCCAAATTGTAACGGAGGCGCGCGAAGGTTGGCTCAGAGCGGTCGGAAATCGCTCGTTGAGTGCAATGGCAGAAGCCAGCCTGACTGCGAGACTGACAAGTCGAGCAGAGTCGAAAGACGGCCATAGTGATCCGGTGGTCCCGAGTGGAAGGGCCATCGCTCAACGGATAAAAGGTACGCTGGGGATAACAGGCTGATGGTGCCCAAGAGTCCATATCGACGGCACCGTTTGGCACCTCGATGTCGGCTCATCTCATCCTGGGGCTGGAGCAGGTCCCAAGGGTACGGCTGTTCGCCGTTTAAAGAGGTACGTGAGCTGGGTTTAGAACGTCGTGAGACAGTTCGGTCCCTATCTTCCGTGGGTGTAGGATACTTGAGAAGAGTTGCCCCTAGTACGAGAGGACCGGGGTGAACGATCCACTGGTGGATCTGTTGTCGCGCCAGCGGCAGTGCAGAGTAGCTATGATCGGACAGGATAACCGCTGAAGGCATCTAAGCGGGAAGCCCCCTTCAAAACAAGGTATCCCTGAGGACCGAGGTAGACCACCTCGTCGATAGGCCAGAGATGTAAGCGCAGCAATGCGTTCAGTTGACTGGTACTAATGGTCCGATAGGCTTGATTTGATCCAGTAATAGTCTGACTTTACTGAATTAAAATCATGATACATACACACACAACCATCAGTATATGATGAACCTGGAACAATGACAGTCATGTGAAAACAAGACTGTCCTGATGCTCTAAGCATTACATGCATACGTAATGCTTAGGCTAATTTGTCTTTTTTGATTTGGTGGTCATAGCGCGAGCAAAACACCCGATCCCATCCCGAACTCGGCAGTTAAGTGCCGCTGCGCTGATGGTACTGCGTCTTAAGGCGTGGGAGAGTAAGTCACTGCCAAATCTAATAAGACAAATTAGTATGTATCTCTCGACGATAAAATCCACAAAAAACAACTCAAAAGTATCTACCGGCTGAGCGAGCGAGCGCTCGCACTCGCATGGCAGAATAATAACAATCCTGCTTAAGGAACGCAGTGAAACGCACGTA
>NZ_JAFNJE010000021.1 GCF_017368475.1 Alteromonas sp. 5E99-2 | reverse complement strand
GTTTTACCATGGTCAACGTGTCCAATTGTACCTACGTTGACATGGGGTTTTGTGCGTTCAAACTTTTCTTTTGCCATTTCTCTCGTTTCCTAATGCTAGGTGCATCAAAGCTTAAAAATAAAATATGTGTAACTTAAATTATATTCACAAACGATGAGCTGGGGAGAAATGGTGCTGATAGGCAGATTCGAACTGCCGACCTCACCCTTACCAAGGGTGCGCTCTACCAACTGAGCCATATCAGCACTGAGTCTTGGAGCGGGCAGCGGGAATCGAACCCGCATCATCAGCTTGGAAGGCTGAGGTAATAGCCATTATACGATGCCCGCATATCCTAATTCTCAAATCCACCTCAAAGAAAGTGGTGGAGGGGGCAGGATTCGAACCTGCGAAGGCTGAGCCGGCAGATTTACAGTCTGCTCCCGTTGACCGCTTGGGTACCCCTCCAGAGATTGATGGTGCCGGCTGCCGGAATCGAACTGGCGACCTACTGATTACAAGTCAGTTGCTCTACCAACTGAGCTAAGCCGGCACTGCATCAAGTGGGTGCGCATTCTAGATGAATGCTGTAACCGGTGCAACACATTTTGATAAAAAATTTTATCTAATTGAAAAGCACTCAGTTAACTGGGCTTGGCGTAACAGGTTAACCCCTGTAGCACCAAATTTTCGACGCGGAATATAGCACTACGATTTACTGCTGTCAGCACTTTTTTGTCTCCTCCCGTTAAAAAAATGCTTTTTTGTTTAAACCTTGAACAAAGATAGCTTTCTGCCATAGTTATAACCCCTAAAGCAGCAGCAAAACACCCAGTATCAACACAGTCAGGTGTGGATTGTCCAACGTCTAAATTTTGTGCATTTGACTGTTCGCAGAACACTCTTGCTGTATTTTTAGTCAATGCATCTTGCATTAATTTTCTTCCTGGAATGATCCAACCGCCTAAATGTTGACCATTTGCGACAATATCGCAGGTAATTGCAGTGCCAAACATTAATACGGCAAAAGGCGATTGCGTTAATTTTGTACAGGCCAACATGGATAACCAACGATCAACCCCCATATTTGATTCATTTTGATAACTGTTTTTTAGGCCCGCAAATTCTTTTCCTGTTGCGATAACGGATAAAGCGATGTTTTTTTCATCACAAAAACGTTCCAAAGGAATTAAAGATTCTTTTGTTCTAACATTGGCACAATAAATAGACGTTAAAAATTGCTTAGTTAAAAGCCAACAACATAGCTCTTCTATTTTTTTACAATGAAAAACTAAACTCGCTGGATCAGATAAAACAGACACTTTAATAGTAGAATTGCCAATATCAATTAAAGCAACGCGATCATCATTCAGCACTTCTGACACTGATCTCTCCTCCATAATGCGCTGTTACTTTATCTTCTTGTTTCAGTAACAAGCCACCTCGTTCGTCAATACCAACGCAAATACCTGAAATGACCTGCTTGCCATTAATTAAATTGACTTGTCTTTCTGCAAATACATTTTTCTTTTGCCATGGTGCGACAAAACCAGAAAAGCCCTTTTTTTCAAATTCAGCAATGGTATCTCTTAAGGTATTGATGAGGGTGCTCGCTAATTCGTTGCGATTAATAGCGTGAGGTAATATTTGCGTTAAATCGACCCAAGGTTGATCGATATCAATTTGTTTAGGCATTGCAACATTAAGCCCTATTCCAATAATGGTAGAACAGGCACCACCAAACTGCCCTTCTACCTCAACTAACACGCCGCCAAGCTTTTTGTTGTTTACATATACATCATTGGGCCATTTTAGTTGAGCACTTAGGCCATAAAGTTGCTCTAGTGTATTGCTGACCGCAAGTCCAATAACTAAGCTCAACCCATCCAGAGCTTGGTAACCTGAATCAAAACGCCAAAGCATGCTTAAATACAAATTGGCACCAAAAGGCGATTGCCATACCTTGCCTCTTCGTCCCCTACCTGCTGTTTGGCACTCAGCTAAACAGACTGAACCTTGAGGTAGTTCCTTGTGTTTATCTTTAATAACTTGATTAGTGGAATCAACCACACTATTTATTATCAGGTTACCCTTGGTTTGTGATTGAATTGTTTCTTCACACAATAAAGACAGGGGTTGTGATAATCGGTACCCCTTTCCTTGCAATGAAAAAATATCTAACCCTAATGCTTGTAGGGCTTTTACGTGGTTCGATATGGCCGCTCTAGTTACTCCGAGGTGTTCTGCTAAGTGTTGGCCAGAGCAAAACTCTCCTGATGACAAAGTGTGCAGCAGTGAATTTCGAATATCATTGTTCGCCTTCATAAAGTCACTAACCCATGTCGACCTATCAGCCTTACTTCGTTTTCAAGGGCAACATTAAATTGAGTGTTAATGGTATCCACAATCTCTCTGGCAAAATCCAGTAGCTCTTGCCCTGTGCCATTATTGAAGTTGGTTAATACTAATGCATGATTTGGGTGACACTGAATGCCTCCTCTCGTCTGCCCTTTAAAATTAGCCTTGTCAATTAACCAAGCAGCGGGGATTTTTACATGGGTATCATTCACTGGAAAGTGTGGAACTTCAGGATGATTTTTCTGAATATTATGAAAGCAAACCAAATCAATCACGGGGTTTTTAAAGAAGCTTCCGGCATTGCCCACATCTTTAGGGTCAGGTAATTTCTTTTGCCGTATTTTCACAACTTCATTAAAAATGGCTTTTGGCGAAGGAGATTCGAGGGCTTTCAATTCACCATAAGATGTCACTGAATGCCATTTTTCTGGAAAACAAAAATTAACCGCCGTTACCACAACTCTCCCAGTAAGCGTTGTTTTAAATACGCTAGTGCGATACCCAAAATCACACTCACCATGCCCTATAGTACGAGATTGTTTTAAATCTAAATCGAATACTTCAACGCTTTCGATAAATTTTTCAACTTCGACACCATAAGCACCAATATTTTGAATTGGCGCTGCGCCTACAGTTCCGGGTATTAACGCCAAGTTCTCTAAACCGTAAAACTGTTGCCCTAAGCACCAAGTAACAAACTCATGCCAATTTTCTCCTGCACCAACGCGAACCAGAGTACTGTTGTTTCTCTTAGATACAGATTTTTCTTTGAGCTCTATTTTAACTATGGAGCCTTGGTAATCGTCGACGAAAATACAATTGCTTCCCTCACCTAAAAACACAATCGGCTCTGAACCTAAGTCATTGAGAAGAGTAGGCAGCATAGATTCGCAATCGAGTTTAAGGAATTGATTGCAATGGGCATTAAAGCCGAATGAATGACATTGTTTTAAAGAGTGCACGATTAGATCTGTTTGGCTATTTTCGCCATTGTATTTAATTTGTGTCACTTACAACAGTGATTACCGCAAAAATGTAATTCAGTTAACCCTAGATACTAACTTTATTGGATTGGTGTAGAACATCATGGTCTGATCGGCCAAATTAATATGACTCCCTCTAAACCTAAATACAGTGTTTTCAGAATTAATAAAAAAAGGCATTGATATCACTGCTGTATTCCCCATCATTTTAACTGTATCTAACTTAATGGCGTCGATACGCTCGTCGGTAATAACAATCAGCTCTACCTCATCTAGATCGGAGAGCTCAGATTGCCAATCAAATAAATTTAGTTCTACAGACAAGTTAATATTAACTAACTCATCAAAATCTACCTTTGCCACCTGGCCCATAACAACACTGCCACTATTCGTACTAACGCTAAACGAAAGGTTTTTAACGAAGTTACCTTGTTGCCCCCAATATCTCCCGGCTTGGAAAGCCGCTAAAATATGATTTTGGCTAGCAGATTCACTTTGAATATGAGTGGATGAATATTCACACGGCCAGTAATCTTTGTCTTCATTAGTAAATTCAGAGCTGGCACTAGCACCCCAAACTTTATAACCTTTTTGTAGCAAGCGATCCCATTCTCCACCTACTTGCGATATTGAAGGATCCCAACCATTTTCAGTTTGAATTTCTCTATATCTATATCCATTTCCATTCCTGCCTTTTAGTTTTTGACGACCAGGTGAGCCGGAAAAGCTAACAAGATTAGAGCTCAATTCTCGCCAATACTCGATGTCGTGTTCGTTTTCTCGTTGTTGAGCATTTTTTTTGTTTGGGTGGTTGTACAGTATTAAAGGCTTAATATTATATTTTTCTGCTAACGCCTCTAACCATTTAAATGCGAATTTTGGAGAAAGTAAATCTTGACTGTAGTGATTACCTTGGTCGAATCTAAGGGCAAAATCTGCTAGAAGCTCAGTCTCGTCCTTTGAGTAAGGTAAAATTATCGTCGCTTGCTCTTTCCCTCTAAATGGTGGAATGTTCCATTCTAACCCCGCCATTATAGTTACGTCAGGATTCATTTTTTTTGCTCCCTCTAGTAACTTCAAATAGTGATTTTGTTGACCAGCACGCAAAAAACTATGACCATAATCGGTAACCGCTATGGCATCACAGCCGAACTCTACGGCTTTTTCAGCCAATGTATTAATGCTATTTCTTCCTGTAGAAAATTGACTATGTACATGGGTATCCACCTTATACCAAGAAAGAGAAATTTTATTTCTTAACGGTGCCTGCCAATAAATGTCGTTCACCGCCTTGAGCTTTTTATTGTTATACAAAACTAAGTTATCAATTCTCTTATTAATTTCATCTTCGACAAAACGATAACTTTTAGAACCAACTGTCCCGATTATTCGGTCATAATCTTCGTCTTTCAAACCATCTGGCAAATCATGAATAAAAGGAAAAAATGCATCTTCAATATTCGAATTAGCGAGTACCTTTTGCGCTTTATAAGCTTTAGCTTCATTACCAGTAATAAAATTAGAAAACGCAAGCCCTGCTTTATCGGCTGCTAAATCTGAAAAACTAAAACCGGTTCCTCCTTTCAGCGAATCCAACAACTCTTTCGTTTCGCCCACAGCAAGCACAGTAAATTCATGTCCTAACTGCCCCAGAATAGCGGAATATAAAAAATGCTGAGTTAAATCCCCCCGTCCTCGTAGAGTAGGAAGCCTCACATAGCCTTTGTTATAATTTATACCTGCCATAGAAGAAAAACTTGAATCTCCAAACTGTATCGCCAATGCCCAGAGAATGGCGGTATTCTCATCCACAGGATTAAGTGATTTAGAACGTTTTTTAGCTAAGATAAACAAGTGTTTCATGTAAGGCGCCAATTCTGAATAACTATACTTGTTAAGTTCTTCGAGGTAGGCGTCTATTGAACTGACGTTTACCAGCTTTTGGTGTTGAATAATTTGTGCAAGCTGACCTATTTTTTGCAATGAAGCTCTCAGTTGTTGTGGTTTCATCACCTGCTTTTCGCCAATCAACCTTATTTCTTTATCTGCATGATGTAATTGGTCAAGCACGTCATTAACATTTGCAGCCACTTCATTACCGAACAGATGAGACACTAAGTTCATACTAAGCCATTTAACCCAGCGCCCACGCATTGGAATATGGCCCAATTTACAATTATATAATTCAGCTGTTGTTTGTTTTGTTGACAGAAAGCAACTTGCATTTAAATAAAAAGGAAAACGTTCGATTACTTTTGTTGATGCAGCTAAAACAACACCATGGTCTGACGTTGAAACCAACACTCGACTATTAGCCATCAAATTGCTGCCCATTTTAGAAATCGCTTCTAACTCCGTGTCACTCACCGTAATGTCGATGGATTTATTGTTAGAAATAAACGCACTTTCTACCTTTTTTATAACATCTCTAGCCAGCTTTATTTCACTTGTCGATATTGCAGCTTTTTCTACCACCAACGAAAACGACTGAAGACCAGCGAAGAGGATAGAGCAGGGTAAAATGACGATTAATAGTAGGAACAGTTTTTTGAACATGATTTTCATAAATTATGATTGGAAGAAACTAAAAGCGGGCCAAATAACGCACTATGTATCAGTTTAGCGTTAAACTTACTTCAAGAGGGAATAATTTACGTCGTAATAGATTTTAGCTTTGTAGCGCCAAGATTCATCAGCTAAGCAACTAAGAAAATATAACAACCTTTGGTTTACTCCAATCCAACAGAAAAAACGCGCCCTTTCACCATCTAATTCATTCTTAACTAGGTTTTTTACCCCTACCAGAATTCAAAAATAAATCATATATTTCAACTGTTTAATCCAGAAGGATATCGGAAGGTAATCTAAGTGAACATAATTTAATATTCATTCAACATGTCAAAATGGTGATTAAGATTATGGGTCTAGGTGTAGTAAGCAGTACTAAAAACTTTTGGGCTGAAAAGCGAAATAAGCCGAGAAACGCCTCGAAGTCCGATAAAGTTGAAAGCTTAAGAAGTCTTAACGCTGACATCTCAGATACAGACAGCATTACACTATCGATGACAATAGATGCATTAAATGTAGCTGCTTTAGTCCTATCACCTAGCGGAAGAATTTTGAAAGCAAATATCTCAGCTTGCCGACTGCTCTCCACAACAAAAAATCATCTATACACAAGGAATATGACCGATATCATTTCAAGCGAATCTCGTAGGGAATATATTTCTTTATTTGAAGGTTGTAGTTGTATGCCCTCAGACACGATAAACCATGGCCCTAAAGAAGTTCAGTTTGCGTGTAATGACGGTCATATCGCCGATATAGATTTAAGTATTACAAGTATTAAAAACCAAAATAACGGTATTCATCTTATCGCAATCTTGCATGATTTAACTGTTCATAAAGTTAAGCAACAAAAATTACAAAAACTCGCCAACATAGATACTCTTACAGAGCTATTCAATAGACGAGCATTTAGCAGCCAATACGGAGCACTTTGGCAAACCTGTATAGAAGAAAAAGAGCCAATTTCATTGTTAATGATAGACGTAGACTACTTTAAAAAATTTAATGACAAATATGGGCATCTAAACGGCGATGAATGCCTAAAGAAAATCAGCAAAATTGTGTCAACCCATTTACCTACATCTGATTCTTTTGCTACTCGTTACGGGGGTGAAGAGTTTATTGTATTACTTCCACGAAGTGCTAGTAACATTGCGACTAGGTTCGCTGAAAATCTATTAAATGCGATTAAAGGCATAACCTTTGAAGATATTGGATTAAGTGCAGAAGTAAATATTACAGTAAGCATCGGTATTGCTCAGACATTGCCTAGTTATGGTGACACAAAGGAGCAGTTAATCAAAGACGCGGATGACGCCTTACTAATAGCAAAGCAACAAGGAAAAAACAAAATCGTTATTAAATAAGTTAACTTAATAGTCGTTTGACGCGCCGTTCATATATCACCTATACGATGGCTGAAATTTTGGCATTGGGGTTCATTTCAACGCAACCCCAATCAACAGCAGGTTTCCCTAATGCCTATTCATTATTACTCTATAAGTAAGCACTATGAATAACTTTAGATATTAGTGTTTAGGTACTTTTTTATAATCAAAACTCTCATATGAATTTAAATAAATATTAATTAATTCTTTGTTTGATAATGCAGGTAAACGACAAAGTCACACGGGTAATCGAGTACAATTTCCAACAACAAACAATAAGCCCCAGCGTTAGCTTAGGCTTTTAGGCTTCTCTTTCGAGAGAATAAGAGTCTTGAGGTATCTATTCTACCCTGGGTAACCTCA
>NZ_JAFNJE010000020.1 GCF_017368475.1 Alteromonas sp. 5E99-2 | reverse complement strand
TTTAATCCACTGCTTTGCATAATGTATTCAATACGTGCTTTAGGTAAGCTTGGCTCTATAGGCACATACGCCCCGCCCACTTTTAAAATAGCCAGTAAACCAACCACCATTTCAACTGAGCGCTCAACCGCTATACCCACCGTATCTTCTGGCTGAACCCCTTGTGCTATTAAGTAATGCGCTAATTGATTTGCTCGTGCATTTAACACCTGATACGTTAACGTCTCATCTTCAAATACAAGGGCTATTGCATTCGGTGTGCTACGTGCTTGCTGCTCAATCAATTCATGAACAAGTGTGTCTTGTTCATAACTCGTCTCATTACTGCCTATGGCGAGTAATTGGTCGGTTTGTACGGGTGATATTGTTAAGTTACCAATCGCACATGACGGCTGATTAAGCATTTGTAGCAACAGGTAATTATAGTTTTCAAGTAAACTATTGGCTGTATGACTGTTAAATAATGCCGTTTGATAACTTAAGTTTATCTTCGCGTGGCTTTCTCCCATTAACACACTAAGCTCTAGCTCGAGTTTACTTGTTGTTGTTTCTACCATAATAGGCGATAACCTAATATCACCTATTTGTTCTGAAAGTGTTTCTTCTGTTTTGTAATCAAACAACACCTGAAATAAAGGGGAACGATTTGTACTTCTTGTGATATTAATATTTTCAAGTAACCAATCTAAAGGCAAGGTTTCTTGTTCTAACAAGTTCAATGTGTGATTACGAATATGCTCGATCAGTGCTTTTACTGAGTAAGCAGCATTGAGATCTGCTTTATAAATTTGCGTATTAACAAAAAATCCAACAATAGATTGTAACTCTGCTTGCTTTCTTGCTGCAGTAGGAACACCCACTGCAAATGAACCTTGGTTACTAAAACGAGACAGCAACACTTGCCAAGTCGCCAGTAATACCATAAAAGGTGTTACATCGTGTTTTTTGCAAAATACTTTTAACTGATTAACCGTGTTTTTCTCTAAGACAATAGCAGTGTTTTTTCCGGAAAAGCTTTGAAAATCGGGCCGTTGATGGTCGGTTGGTAAAGCAATCGGCTGAATATCTTCACTCAGGTAAGTTAGCCAATAATCTTTATTCGCTTGGCTGTTATCACTGGTTAAATACTCGTTTTGCCAATAAGCAAAATCTAAATACGAAATATCAAGCTCTGCTAATGTTTCACCTTGATAAGCCTTTGCTAAATCTTGCAAAATTATGCCATTTGACCAAGCATCTGATGCAATATGATGGTAGTCAATCAATAACACTGATTCACTTGCGTTAAGTGAAATTAGCGATGCACGTAATAGTTCTCCAGTAGTCAAATCAAAAGGTCGATTAAACCAAGATTTAACCTGTTCCTGCTCCAATAACTGTTCTGCATTATTACATGAGGTGTCTAAAGGAAGGGCTTCAAGCGTAAAAGCTTTATTTTCAATGATACGTTGTAAAGGCTGCCCGTTATTATCATGATATTGCGTTCTAAAAACAGCATGCTTATTGATTAATTGTTGAAAAGCATAGACAAGCTTATCGGTATTAAGCTGACCATGAAATAATAATGCTCTAGGCATATTATAAGCGATCATGGCTGGATCTAACTGTTGCAGCATCCAAAGGCGATATTGAGAAAAAGATAAAGGGCCTTCAATTTTATG
This sequence comes from Alteromonas sp. 5E99-2, assembly GCF_017368475.1. GTDB lineage: Bacteria > Pseudomonadota > Gammaproteobacteria > Enterobacterales > Alteromonadaceae > Alteromonas_F. Next base: position 6,566 of record NZ_JAFNJE010000020.1, on the reverse strand, counting down.
TTGCTTTTTAATAGCAGAGTCATCCGTGTCATCAGCCCATAATAAAGCCAACATTTCTGGATCTAATTCTGATAATAATTCATCTGTCATTTTGTTATCCGCTTAACACCTCGGTCGAACCCGTTAAATTAACGGTGTAAAGGTATTATTTTCATAAGGTGAACATTAGTGCTGATTAATACTGATTAGATAAAAATCCATCTTGCATTAACGTCATATAAGACTGACGAATAAGAGCGAGCATTATTTAGTTTTTATTTAAAATATTTTTCTAAAATAAAAACGAATAGAAATACTTGGAATGTAATGATGGCAATTAAAAAGAATAACCTATTAGTCACCATCATTATTGGAGTTTTATTGATTTAATGCAGAAAACTTACTGCGTAAAGCCGCTTGTTGTTCGGGACTTAATTTAGCTAACGTTAATTGTGTTTGTGCGAGTTTACGTAACTTATTTACATCACTTGACTGTTTTTCTAAGGCTTTTTCAAGTTGAGCAATACTAGCATTATCAAATATGAAACCAGGCTCAATATCAATCAGCAGTAACTTGCGTAAACGGGTTACAAAACGAATCACCATTAAAGAGTCAGCACCTAAATCAAAAAAGCTACTGTTGACGCTAACTTTATCAATAGATAAAAGCTCCACCATTGTGTCTGCTAATAAGTTTTGTAATGGTGTGCTTGGTGCAATAAATTCATCATTAATCAATGATGATAATTGAGGTAATGACTGCTTATCAAGCTTACCATTCGCTAGCAATGGCCATGATGCTAATGCAATGATATGCTGAGGTACCATAGCATCAGTTAGTGTTGTACGAAGTTTGCTAAGTGCAATAGAATAATCACTGCTATTTAGTAAACCATGAGGTAAATCATTCGTTACAACATAAGCGAGTAATTGTGTTTGATTTCCTTGATGAATTAATTGTACCAACGCAGAATCAACGGTTAATGCGTTAATAATGCCCTGCTCAACTTCAGCAGGCTCAATACGAAAACCTCGTACTTTAATTTGTTGATCGCAACGTCCTGATAAATGAATACTATTATCAGGTAAATATCTCGCTAGGTCACCTGTAGGATACCAGCGCCCTGCAAAGTCTTCTAACTCGCAAAAACCTTGATCTGATGACTGCCCAACATAGCCTCTGGCCAATTGATTCCCACCAATATAAAGCTGCCCTAACTCACCAATAGCACATAATTTCTGTGCTTTATTTAGAATAATGACGTGGCTACCTGGTAAAACCGTGCTCAGCTTAGGCACTAAATCACGCGTATGCTTACTATTTTTATATGCATGAACCATAACGCCGATAGTGGCTTCTGATGGGCCATAATGATTATAAATTTGGCAATGAGGTAGCAACTGATATAACTTATTCAGTAAACCTGTTGAACACGCTTCTCCTCCTAAAATAAGCTTTTTAGGAAGATACTTAGGCTCTTCTTCTAACAGGGCTTGTAAATGTGTAGGCACTATTTTTAAACAATCAATCGCATTGTGCGTTAAAAATTGCTGAAAGTTGATACCATCGCTCAGCTCTTCATCACTTGCAATATGCAAGGTTGCACCATTATATAATGCGCCAAATAAACTGGTATTACCTAAATCGGCAGCAACAGTTGACGTTAATGCAAAGTGTTTGTTTTCAGTTAAATTAACTACCAGACTTATCGACTCACAATATTGACTCAGTTGCTGCTGCTCAATAATAACCCCTTTAGGCACACCAGTTGAACCTGATGTATAAATAACATAAGCAATATCATTCGCTTTCAGATCAGTAAATTGTGCTGTACTAGTTAAGCTATTCGATTCACTGATTGCCGAATTAATATCAATGAAAGCGATTGAACTTTCACCACTCTCAGTCACATATTCTTGCGTTAAGTTTGTTATGTATGAGTCTTGTGAAGATAAATTTTCTGCCAGTAAAACTAGTGTAGGCGCCGCATTTAGGTATATCGTTTTTTGTCTTTCTAATGGCCAAATAGGATCAATTGGAATATAACTAGCGCCAACTCTCATTACGGCAAGTAAGCTAATAATTAAATCAGCACTTCGTGGTAAACACAAAGCGACTTTATCTCCATGGCTCACGGCTTGATCCATTAACCACGTCGCCATTTTATCTATTTTTACAGTAAGATCTTGATAATTTATTGATTTTTCTTGATAACTTAACGCGATACTATCGCCTTGAGTAGCGGCATATGCATATATTTTCGCCAATACTTGTTTGGGTGCAATGTTTGATCCTTTATGCTCATTCATTGCCAATAATTGACTTTTTTCTTGGGCCGAAACTAACGATAAATCGTCTATTGAAACATCTAACTTACTTTCAATTAACGATAATATATGTAGATATTGTTGCATCAAAGTACTAACCGCTTGAGCACTATACGCTGAGCTCAAATAATGTAACTTAGCATACGCTTCATCATCATTATGGGATACATCCATTAACAACTCGAAATGCGCTAAACTTACTGTATAACTATGAAGAGTTAAATTATCATTATCAATGAAAAATGATTGAGTAAAACCAACAAGTAACTGGTTAGTTTCATAGTCATCATCAATGCTTTCTGCTCTTTGTATATGCTGATTAGCCGTATTACTGATTTTTTGAAGCCAATTAATTAGCGTTTCTTGTGGTTCATAACTTACATTAATCGGTAATGTTTGTTGATAAACACCTAATGCTCCTGCTAATTCTTCAAATTCAGTACGAGGATCGTAAGAAAAACCAGCAACGAATCCTGTTTCACCAATGATTTTAGTGATAGTTAACCACCAAGCAGCTTGTAACACATCATTTATTGTTACATCTGCTGTTTGTGCGCAATCTTTTAATGACTGCCATGTTGCACTAGGTATATGAGCAGGTGTTGATAATACGCTTGCTTGCTCGTTAATTTCCTTTGGCAAGCGATACGGTAAATGGTTATGGTATGAAGCAGGATCAATTGTCATAACATATTGTTGCCAGTAAGCTCTTCCTTCAATACCTTCGTCACTTTCAAGTGTATCTTGTTGCCACTCTAAATATTGAGGAAACTGTAAAAACTCTTCTTCAGGAAAATCATTTTGCAAAGCGTCGCTTAATGCTTCAGCCAAGCTTAGTAGGCTATTAGCGTCAGCCACTAGCGCAGCAACACGTAATACCAATAACTGACTATTATCATGCTGGGTAATGCATAACACTTGTAAAACTTTTCCTTGCGTTAGGCATATATCAATTGGGTGTTGTAGTAATAATTCCGCCATATTCGTTGCTGATTGACAAATAACACGTTCAACCGCTATTGGCGATGACACTATTGTAGGAAACTGCCTAAGGCCTTTATAACCGTCAGCAGTTTTACATGATGCGGTTAAACAAAAATGCGCATTTACTAGATTCGTTAATTGCTTTTGTATTTCACTTTCCGAATGCGATACGGTTAAGCTAATGGCAACTTGATGATATAAGGCAGTAGATTCTGCCCCCATAAATGCTCGTTGTGATGCACTTAACGCGATACCATCAGGGTATGCTTCGATAAATTCTTGGTTCATGATGATACCTCTGATGAATTGTTATTTGTATTTAACTTAGTGTAATCAATCGTGCTTAAATGGTTTTTAGTGATTATATCTCCCATAGCAACCACAATTTTTCTAGCCCCTTCATAAGGGTCACGGGCATGTGCCGCAAGCATATTATCAAGCATGATCACATCGCCTTTTTGCCAATCAAACCTGATAGCACACGCTTCATACGTTTGCCCAACAATATCCATTTCTTCATCACTAATAGTACTGCCGTCACCGAAGTAAACATTTCTTGGCAAGTATTCTTCAGTTACAAGCGTTAATAAATCACGTCGAATATCAGGTTCTAAGCAAGAACTATGATGAAGCTGCACCTGATTAAAGAATGACTTTTCGCCTGAAATAGGATGCTTAATAACAGCAGGGCAATATGTGCGTGTTTGTAAACCGTCATTGTCTAACCATTGATAGCTAATACCTGCTTCATCCAAACGTTTTTCGACAACATCTTTTGATTCCGTTTTATAGAAATGTTGCCAACTAACATCTAAATTTTTGTTAAATGTACGAACATATAACAAACCTTTACGCTCAAATTTTTCAAGTAGGTTTTCAGGTAACCGTTTTAGCATCTCTCGACAATCCACAATGGGTGTTGCACCGCCTACAGGTGAAGGTAGTTCACAATAAAACCACTGTTTCCTTGGCCAGCACTCTAAATGTGCACTTTCATTATGATAAAGAATCATTTGCTTTTCAGGGTATGGTGTTGAACGATATGTATTTTTACCACCTTCTTTTTTAGGTAAATCACCATAAGAACCATGCAGCCCAGGTAAAATCGCTTCGGCAAAGCTTTCAAAAGCTTGTGGTGAGTCAATGTCAAAACCACGAAAAATAATGCCGCCATTTTTCAGTAATGTACTATCAATAAAGTTTCTATTTTTTCCCGCCCAATTAACCGGATCAAGCCCAGCTGATGTGGGCTGGATCATAATAGGGAAAATAGCATCGTCAGCCAATAATGTGCTTTTTACTGGCGCTTTAGCTTTAGGCTTTTTCGCTATTGGGCCTTTTTTTAATTTAGAAAACTTAGATAAACGAGATGTTTTTTCCACCGTTTGCATTTCCTTTTTAAAGGTATTAATTAATTGTGTGTTCGTCACATTTTCATTATTCAAAATTTCATCAATCAAACGTTGCCAAAACACGGCCAACTTTTGCATTTTGTCAGCGTTATATAAATCACTTTTGTACACCCAGTTAGCATGTAGTTCGTTACCTTTTAATGTTAAAAACATGGCTGAATCAAACTTACTGCTGGTAACTTCATTAGGTAAAATACGTAACTGAATATCATCTATTGGCCACGTGATATCGGGCGTGTTTTGTAATACAAATAATTGTTGAATTAACGGTGCTATATTCGGCTGTCTTAAACAGTTAGCGCTTTCAATAATCTTTTCATAAGGCAACCACTGGTTATCGTTTATATTAAAGAGGTTTTGCTGAGCTCTTTGTAAGATTTCAGATATAGGTTGCTCGTTACCTACTAAAGATCGCACAGGCACTACGTTTACAAAAAAACCAATCAATGATTGCAATTCTTGTTGCTCTCGTCCGGCCATATCAGTTCCAACGACAATATCTTTTTGATCTAACAAAGCATGTAGAAACAACTGGTAACTTGTTAGCAATAAGGTATAAAGCGAAACATTATTGTTAAGTGCTAACGCTTTTAATGCTTCTGTTTTTGTCTCATTAAAGCTAAACGAAATACTTTCACCAGTAGTTGATTTTTTATCTGTTCTAGGAATGTGAACAGGTAAGCTGCTATTACTTACTACATTGTTTAGGTATTGCTGCCAAAAGCTACTGGTTGAAGCTAATGCTGGGCTGCGCATTAAATTATGTTGCCATACAGAAAAGTCTAAATAGTGAATAGGAAGTTCAGGCCAGCTAGGTACCTTATCAAGCAGTAATGCCTGATACGCATCGCCAAGCTCTTTTACCAAAATAGAAATTGACCAACCGTCACTAATAATATGATGCATACTAACCAATACTTGCACAGTATTTTCATGGTGAGAAATAAGTGCTGCCCGTAATAATGGCGCTTGGGTTAACGTAAAAGGTTTTGCATAAAACTGTTGAACAATGTCATCGGCTATTTTACTTTTTTCGTCAACAGCTATAGTACTTAGATCATGGCGTTGAATATCAATAGACGCTATAGCAGCTTTATGAACAACAGGGTTTTCGTCATGTTCAATAAAAGCAAGGCTAAACACTTCGTGTCGTTCAATGACTAAATTAAATGCTTGGATTAAACGTTCAATATCAATCGAGCCGCTTAATTCAACACTTCCTGTAATATTATATGCGCTTTTATCTCGATCAGACGCAGCCAATTTATCTGCTGTCCACAAACTGGTTTGAGCTAATGAAAGCGGCATATATTGTTCCCGTGAAACCGCTTGCAATTTAGGTAAAGGCACCAGATCCAGTGGCTCCTTTTCCGTATTTATTATTATTTTATTCAACAGTTGAATGGTTTGATTTTCAAAAACATCTCGAATAGTTAAATGACAACCAAGCGATTGATTTATTTGGCTAATTAAACGTAAACTCGTAATTGAGTCTCCACCCAATGCAAAGAAATTATCATGCCGCCCTACTTGCTCAACTCCCAATACCTCTTGCCAAATACCCGCAAGGGCAACTTCGGTCTCACCCTCAGGTGCTTCATACGTATTGATGTTGGCTAATTCAGGCGCAGGTAACGCCTTTCTATCCACCTTGCCATTGGGTGTTAACGGGAGTCCATCCAATACCACTATGATCCCTGGCACCATATAATCAGGCAGGCTTTCATGTAATGCCCTTTGAATGCGTTGTGTTTCTAAGGGAGTTTGGGTACCTGCTGTCGCTGACACATAAGCCACTAATCGCTCACTGCCTTGATGGGACTGTGCAACCACTACCGCTTCATGAATGTCCTCTTGCTGTAG
>NZ_JAFNJE010000001.1 GCF_017368475.1 Alteromonas sp. 5E99-2 | reverse complement strand
GACATCATGCGGGTAAAACAACAGCGCAAAGTTGATGGACAAACAATTACAACTCACTATATCGACAAGGTTTACGAGGTTGAAATAACGCCAGATGAAACCACCCAGCGCACCTTTATTGGCGATGTAGCGGTATTAAACGAAACCGGCAACAAAAGCGAAATTCGCTTCACTCACAAAGACCGCTTAGGCAGTGCCAGCACCTTTACTGATGAGCAAGGCAGAGTCACAGCATATCGCAGCTTCGACCCCTTTGGAAAACCCAAAGGCGGCGACTTTATTCCATTATCGGCATTGGGATTAACCGCACGATTAAGCTCAAATCCAGCCGACAGCGACATGGCAACCCGCCGAGGTTTTACCGACCACGAGCATTTGGATGAAGTAGAGCTTATTCATATGAACGGTAGGGTGTATGATTATAATGTTGGTAGGTTTATGTCTGTGGACCCCATAGTTCAAGACATAGGTAATAGTCAAGGCATTAACCCTTATTCGTATGTGATGAACAATCCATTGAGGTACACTGACCCCAGTGGTTATACGGCAGATCCAAAGCGAAGTGACTCTATTTGTGGCAATGGGGACTCTTGCGGGTCTGCGTTTAATTTCTCTGGCTCGCCTGGAATGAATGCTGGTGGCAATGGAACTGGCGCTTCTAATGAAGTTAAACCAAACACTAATACTCAGGTATCAGTGTTTGTCGCGCAATCATCGAGTGGCGGTGCAGAAGGAAGCGGTGGTGATACTACTGAGATAGGTTCTCTTCAAAGCACTAAGTTAAATGGAGAGGCAGAAGCTGTTTTTGGTGTTGAAAATGGTGTTTCTGTGGGAGGTATTTTAGTTTCTAATAGTCAGATATTAGATTGGAATGCACGACACCTAGCGGCAACATCTAAATTAGACACTTTACGAGCTGGAAGTTATTTTAAAGGTGTAACATCGTTAATAGCTGAGCAACAGAGTGTAATAGATGCTATTAACTACGAAATCGCTGTTGCTACAGACACTGCTGGTTTAACATCTAGTACCCCAATCTTTAACTTGTTGGGTGTTGGAGGGCTTGCTCGGAGTATTGTTTCGAGAACTGTGGTTGCAAAGGGACTAACTCGAACACCAAATGAAGCTGGTGTTGTTAGAGAATTTGTAACTGAGTCAGATCAAGTGTTCTTTCGAGTTTTTTCGGATAGACCCCAAGGTAGTTTTTTAACAGCTGTTCCACCAAGAAGTAGCGCTTTTGCGCAAGAAGCATTAGCGTTGCCTCGAAATAATACTGCAAGTTTAATTCAAGAAGTATTGGTTCCAGCTGGTACTAGAGTAAGGAGGTCTCGTGCATCACCGCTTAGAGCCGATGATGTTTTTCCGAATAGGCGAGGAGGAGCAGAGCAATTTGAGCTATTACGTAGAATTCCAAACTCAAGCTTTGGTCCAGGGAGTCCGTTACAATGATTGAATTTAGCCAAGGTAAATTGAAAGTGGATGGGCTACTCTGGGAGTTAGAGTATCCCATCATAGATGTAATAGAGTTTGAAAAGGCTGTAATTGTTTTATTCGATCCAGATGCAGGTTTAAATATGAATCAATTTGCTAATTTAGTTTGCTATACGCGCTCTTGTGAGAAGCTTTGGATTGCTGAGTTGCCTACGAGTAAATCGTCGGATACTTATTGTGGAATGATCTCCAAAAATCCTTTAGCTTTATATTCATTTTGCTCTTATGACGTAGAAATTGATCCTAGAAATGGAAAAATATTAAAGAAAACTTTTACAAAATAGTTTATTTCTCTTTGTTTGGATTAAGTAGCTATTATTCAGTTGATGGAAAGTAAAAAGTGCGATGAGATGCCAAACTGGCAATTTGAATTTGATAAAGTTTCTGCCAAAGCTTTAGATATAGATGAACTAGTGAACTTAAATAGGATGAACTCAAATAGGACACCCACTTTAACCATTCTTTAGGTCACTTTTTATTTCGGTCAACTAGTTCAAAATGAGGTAGTTGACACTGAATAAAAGAGAGTAAAAGGAATTATACCCAGACCAAGGAAAAGTCTAATATGTGAAACGGATACCCCTTATTACCACTGCATTTCTCGTTGTGTAAGACGAGCCTTTTTGTGTGGGTTCGACCGATATAGCGGTGTGAGTTATATACACCGTCGCCAATAATGTGAAGGCAGACGGCGCTTGTTCAGTCGTTTGAAACCTAGGTTTTTCAATGAATAAACTAGGTCCCAAAAAAGATAAACAATATCGCCAAGGTCGCACCAATTCCCGCTATTTTTAACCCGTTTTTGTACATGGGAATTTTAGGTATAAACATGAGAAATGCGGAAATAACAAAAAACAATAAAGCTAACCCGAAACTGATGTTTAACCAAAATAGGGGACTGTTGTTGGTGGCTTTGTGCATTTTGACCATTTTGGCTAGTACATAAGGGTATTCTTTACGAGTGACAGTTGCTGCGCCAGTTTGCTTTTCGTATTCACCAATATTGAGCGTAATGACCGAATCCGTTTCACCGACCACTTTACTTCCTCTTATACGAAGTGCTAATGGCAGTTCTTTGGCGGTTAAGTTGGGCTCGAGTTGCCTAACTTGAATTTTGTCATATTTCAGGATGTCGGTTGGACGGAAAATCAGAAGAATACCGCTAATTGAATACACCGCCATAATTCCAGCGAGGAAAAATCCAAGCCAACGATGATACTTACGAAATGCCATATGTAATTTAGGGGATGCCACGAAGTTAAAACTCATTTTTTGATGATTAATATATAAATGAGAATAAATCTTAATTGTTTTTTTGTGAAGCGCTATAACAAATAAAAAGCCGGCAGAGCCGACTTTTTATTGTCTAACCCATTTAAATTAATTGGCGTGTCTGCCAACATCGTCTTCTGTTAATGGGGTTGGAGCATTAATCGCTGGTGGGTTGTTTAACACCTGAACCTCTGTGGCATTTAACGCACCTCCACTTGTTGCTGTAGCGTCGCCGCTGGCAACGGCGATGTTACCAGACCAAGTGTTGGATGATCTGTTCGCGACATTGTTATATAAGATGCCGTCGTCAGAGATAACAATGTTATTAGTAATCGTGATATTGGTTGGTACGTTTGAATAAACGTCTCCGCCAATATGAATACCGCCGCCTACACTATCTATGATGACGTTGTCGAATACGTCTACGTTTGTTGATGTTTCGTGGCTGTCGTTTCCAGTACTGTCTGAGGTATCTCCTGAGTCAATCAAAATAGGACGTCTCCAGCTTACACCGGTTAAATTTTCCATATAGTTGTCGTGAATTTTATGACCTTCGCCATAAACGCGAATGCCTCCGGTTTGATAGTTGTCGTCAGACACTGAATTTCCAGAGCCCACCCCGTAGAAGTAATTTCCATAGGCTTCATTGTTAGATCCTAAGCGGAACGACAGCGATCCCATAGAGTTTTTAAAGGTATTGTAACGAAATACATTATTTGACGTTTTCACTGTGATTATTTCGTTTTCACCGTCACAATTTTCAAAAAGATTGTATTCAACAATGTTATTTGTGACCACATCTTGGGAATCCGCTATACCCATAGCAATAACTTCGCGGTCGGAATCGCCAGCAGGTGTACCGCCTACTAGATAAGGAGCGATATTGTTGAAATGGTTGTGATGAACATGTAAATCTGTCGTCATCAGTGGATCGTCAAATTGTGTTTTGATGAAACTACCCGTGATTTTCTCGCCGCGATCCGACAAATTTTTATCACGGAATTCGTTGTATCCGATTTCGATAAATTGACTTGCCTGAGTCATAACAATAGAGGTTTGGCTTTCCGTAATGTCTTTATGGTCAAACAGGTTGCGCAATATTTTGATATTGGTTGAATTAACAATTTTAACTAAGGTGCTTTCGTCATTAGGGCCAAAAACAAAACCTTGCAGGGTAATATTATTCGAGTCGGCAACAGTGGCATTGGTTAATGAAACACCGCCAATACTTGCCGCCCTTATTAACACTTGTTCATCAAAATCGTAATTCTTCAATGAAATTTCGCCTGACCCCGTAATAATAACTTCATCTCCGCCTCTGACGTTGGCAAGTACATCATTCAATGAATCTGGTGTTGCTGTGTAAGTATCTCCAGTGACTGGTGTGTCAGGATCTATTGGATGTGGGTCTATCGGATCGGGATCAACAGGATCATCGTCTTCAACGGCTTTGATGTCTATCCAATTAAGGTTAAAATCGCTTCCGGTGATATTGATCCTGATTGTATGTTCGCCTGCATCGATTTGTCCTAAATCCACAGTTTGGGTTACCCAACTTTGCCAGTTTTGGGTATTTTCAACATTTAAACTGTTTCGTGTTGAACCATCAATTTGTATGTCAAAAGAGCCTGTAGAATGCCTTGAAGCAACGCGAAACTCAGCGTTGAAATCGCTAGTTTCATCGACGTTTATGACATATTCGAGCCATTCACCAGATTTTATCCACCCGACGTTATAGCCATTTCCAGTGTCTTGGGTTTCTTCAATATCCACAGCGTCGTCACGATATTCACCACCTCGATTGGCAGAGTCTACGTCTGAGAAGTCGACATAATCTTCAGCTTGAATAAGCGCGGGTACATTTACTGCGTCGTCGGAAACGGGGGGAAGGGGAGTACCCGGGATAAACTCAATATCGGTTACGCTATTCCAGTCATTACTGCTATTACCAAAACCGATATATCGAATATAACGAGTATTAACATCATCATTAAACGTAAATGTTTCGTTTTCAATAGTACCGCCACTGCTAGACGTGTCGAGCTCTGTCGTCCATGTTTCAGCGTCAGTTGAGGTTTCTATTTGAAAAAAGGTATTGCGAACGTCCCCTTTGAAAAACGCAATGCTAACGGCATTTATCACTTGGTTAGAACCAAAATCATATTGTATCCACTGATCTCCATTGCGGCCTTGAGCTGACCAGCGAGTGGAGAAGTCATCGTCGTCATCAAGGGTATTTTCTGGCACATTACCGTCGTCGCTACTTGCGATTACCGATACGGGAGTGACTGCGTGTGCGGTTACGCCAAACCCTGCAAAAATAAGAGCAGCAGTAATGGCGCTGTATTTCATCTTGTTCTTTTTCATAGTGTTCTCTTTTTAATTGGTTGTAAGAAAAGACCATTCTTTTGCTTCCGATGGTTAACTAATGGCTAATGTCATCTGCTATAAATCAATGCCACACCATTTGCAACAAAATATAAACAAAATAATAACAAAAGTAAATTGTTTAATTTTTATTCATCAATATGTTGCTGCTGAAAAGCAAGAAGGAGGAAAAGAGAGCGTAAGAGTGAATTGCAGGTAATAAAAAACGAGGCATTTGCCTCGTTTTCTTATGTAGTACGAAATTGCGTGTAGCTTATTCGTCTAAGAAACTTTTCAGTTGCTCAGAGCGGCTTGGATGACGTAGTTTACGAAGGGCTTTTGCTTCGATTTGACGAATACGTTCACGAGTAACGTCAAATTGTTTACCTACTTCTTCCAAGGTGTGATCGGTGTTCATATCGATACCAAAGCGCATGCGAAGTACTTTTGCTTCACGAGCGGTAAGCCCTGAAAGCACTTCTTGAGTCGCATTTTTCAAACTGCCACCGGTTGCTGAATCAAGAGGCTGCACTATTGTGCTGTCTTCGATAAAGTCGCCTAAGTGGGAATCTTCATCGTCACCAATGGGGGTTTCCATTGAAATAGGCTCTTTCGCAATTTTTAACACCTTACGAATTTTGTCTTCTGGCATGATCATGCGTTCTGACAATTCTTCAGGTGTAGGTTCACGACCCATTTCTTGTAACATCTGACGAGAAATACGATTAAGTTTGTTAATCGTTTCTATCATGTGTACAGGTATACGAATGGTTCTTGCTTGGTCAGCGATAGAACGGGTAATTGCTTGACGTATCCACCATGTTGCATAGGTTGAAAATTTGTAACCTCGACGGTATTCAAATTTATCAACGGCTTTCATCAAGCCAATGTTACCTTCTTGGATAAGATCCAAGAATTGTAAGCCACGGTTGGTGTATTTCTTGGCAATAGAAATAACCAAACGTAGGTTGGCTTCAACCATTTCTTTTTTCGCTCTACGGGCTTTTGCTTCACCAATAGACATGCGTCGGTTAATATCTTTGATATCAACAATTTCAAGGCCTGTTTCGTGCTCAACCGCGCTCATTTTACTGATGCTACGTTCGATTTCTTCTTTGTAGGTTAAAAGTGCTTCTACATAAGGTGCACCAGAGGCCAAGACGGTTGCAAACCAATCAACAGTGGTTTCATTTCCAGCGAAGGCTTTGATGAAGTCTTTTTTCGGCATTTTCGCTTGGATAACACAGTGCTTCATGATCAGACGTTCTTGAATACGAACTCTGTCCATCATGTTGCGCATGCTGCGAACCATGCGATCAAATTGCTTTGGAACTAAACGAAACTCTTTAAAAACCTCACTTAGGTTTTCGATTTCTTTACGAGCTGCCTTATGGCTACGACCTTTCGACTCGATAACTTTACGCGCTTTCTCGTATTGGTTACGAAGTAAGGTGAAGTGCTCGCGAGCTAATTCTGGATCGACTCCAGTATCTTCTTCTTCTTCGTCATCATCATCGTCTTCGTCATCTAATTCTTCTTTAGAAAGCTCCGACCCAACATGGGTTGCAGTTGGTGCGATGTCTTGATCTTCGTTAGGGTCTACAAATCCTGAAATAATATCGCTAAGGCGAATTTCTTCAGCTTCGAATAAATCCCATTGGTCTAATAGCTCAGTAATTGCTTCAGGATATTCAGCAACTGAACATTGAACTTGATTGATACCATCTTCAATACGCTTGGCTATTTCTATCTCGCCTTCACGAGTAAGTAGCTCAACCGTTCCCATTTCGCGCATGTACATACGCACAGGGTCAGTTGTTCTGCCTATTTCACTTTCTACCGTTGCAAGTGCTTGCGCAGCGGCTTCGGCGGCATCTTCATCGGCAGACGCTTCTTGCATAAGCAATTCATCGGCTTCAGGCGCTGATTCGCTGACCTGAATGCCCATGTCGTTGATCATGCGAATGATGTCTTCGATTTGGTCTGAGTCTACAATGTCTTGAGGAAGGTGATCGTTAACTTCTGCAAAGGTAAGATAACCTTGTTCTTTACCTTTGGCGATAAGAAGCTTAATCTGTGACTGCTTGCTTTGTACCATAAACCCTACACTAATTTAATTGACACTTTGACGCTTAACCCGAGTTTCACTTAGCTGCATACTATGCAGTAGTTATAACTTCTATTTAGGGAAGCGTAGCGAATTTACCAGTATAACAAACAACCGCATTTATAACTAGGTTTGTCGTCGAAAAGGTCATCATTTTCGCGATTGAGATAATAGCGCGAGTTCTTTCATTTCATCTTTGCTTAATCCACCAACGCGATCTCGTGCGATTAAAATTTCCATACGGCTTTCCACCATCCAATCAAGTAATTTTGCAAAGCTATCTCGATATTCTTGAATTGCATCACTTTTTGATATCAGAGTTTCCTGTAATAGGAGTTTATTGATCGTTGATATTTGTGGATGTTGATTAAAATGGTCGAGCATTTTGAGTGTGGTTATTTCGCCTTCTGAACTACAAAAAGCGTGAATGTCCATAAGTAAATTTAAGCCATTAAAACCACCATCAACCAGTAATTCAGGCTGAACTTCAGGCACGTCTTTCGCTAACTCGGGGTATTCAAGCAATAAATGAATTAATTGTCTTATAGGGGTAATGCGGGTTTTTTGTTGTTGGAACTTATTTTTGACATCAGGCTTGCTGGCCAAATGGCGTGCTTGGTTTATATCTTTGGTAAGTTTAAACCTATCAAACTCACCTGTGTGTTGGCTCAATGTTTCCAGCATTAAAGACTTTTGGTTTTCACCGGGAATTTGCTCTATCATCGGCATGGCTTGGGCTTTTAACGCCGCTTTACCTTCGGATGAACCCACAGAATGAATATTCAATAAATGTTCAAATAAAAATTGAGATAGTGGTTTTGCTGACGTTAGCCGTTGATTAAAAGCATCTTGCCCCTCTTTTCGCACCATAGTATCGGGATCTTCACCATCAGGTAAAAACAGAAATTTAAGCTGGGCACCGTCTTGTAATATAGGTAGGGCATTTTCTACGGCTCGCCATGCAGCATCTCTGCCTGCTCTGTCGCCATCATAACAACACACAATAGTTTTGGTACTGCGCATTAACATAGTGAGATGTTCAGGTGTTGTAGCCGTACCCAAAGCGGCGGTCGCATTTGTTAGCCCAAACTGACTAAGTGCGACCACATCCATATAACCCTCTACAATAAGCACAGAGTTTAGTTGGCGATGAAGTTGCCGTGCTTGATAAAATCCGTAAAGCTCATGGCCTTTATGAAACAATCGGGTTTCTGGTGAATTGAGGTATTTAGGACCGTTATCTCCCATCACTCGGCCACCAAAGCCGACTACACGACCACGCTTGTCGCGAATAGGGAACATGATTCTGTCGCGAAAAAAATCAAAGCACTTATTGTTATCGTTTCTGGTGATTAATTTTAGATCGATAAGTTGTTGAATAAGGCCGTTGTCACGCCCGAACGTAGATAAAACCGCATCCCATTCGCTGGGAGCGTAACCAATTTCCCATTGTTTTACGATTTCTCCCGATAATCCTCGTTGTTTGAGGTAATCAATGGCAGCTTTGCCTCCAGCGTGATTTTTTAACTGATGTTGGAAAAATTTTGTAACTTGTTCCATTAATTGATAATCGGAATCACGCTGGTTTTTGGTTGCGCTTAACTGGGCTGGAGCAGCCCCTTTTTCTCTTGGTACTTCTAACCCTAAAATACTGGCTAACTCTTCTACGGCTTCAACAAATTCTAAGCGGTCGTATTCCATTAAAAACGAAATGGCATTGCCATGGGCACCACATCCAAAACAATGATAAAACTGCTTTTCTTGGCTTACTGTGAATGAGGGGCTTTTTTCATCGTGAAACGGGCAACATGCTTGGTAATTTTTACCTGCTTTTTTTAGTTTTACTCGGCTATCTATTACCTCGACTACATCACTACGTGCAATAAGATCGTCTATAAAGTCGCGAGGAATACGTCCAGCCATATTTGAAATAACTATTTTTTGATAAACAAGGAAGCAATGATCAACTAATTTAAATTTATGAGCAAGGGGATTCCACATTTACGAACAAGAAACTAAAACGTCAACTAAAAATTTACGGAGGGTAAACATTAGACGTTTTGAATAAATATCACGCTATGTGGTTGGACCTCTTAAACTAAAAACATAATAAAATTCAACACTTGTAATGAGTTGTCGCAAAATTGTTATTTTTTTGTTTAATTTTGAGTATCATTTGTCACATGAAAATTATGAACCTCCTTTTTTTGTTCAGTTTTTTGCTCATTAAAAAGAGGTTTTATTCTGTTCAATCGCGAAGTCTCAGTAAATTATGAAGGTGATAATATGAATAAAAATAAGTTAAAGCGTTTTACCATGCCTGCAGTAGTTAGTCTTGCCTGTGCGTTTTTAGTGGCTCCCTCTTATGCAGATTATTGTGAGCCAGCGAGTAGCAGTAGTAGAAGCCCCTATGACAATACAACGGGTAATACGAGAACAGCCCTGAGTGTTGCCAAACATCAATACCAAGGTGATGACGGTAAGTATGATTGTATTTCTTATAGTCAGATGTTGAATGGTGAATACGCTAGTAATACCACTGGCGGAAAAGATTACTTTTATTTTAACAACGACGCCAATGTTGGTGACTCTCTTTATTTTAAAGTGAATGAATCCGTTGTATCCAGAACTGAATTAAGGTTGCAGAGCTTCCAAGCTGACAGTGTCGACCCAAGTCCTCGTTTTAGTGGAACCTTTAAAATTCGAGGCAGTAAAGCTGTTCGCTCTGAAGATTTTACTGTCGCCCAGCTTCATGTCGATACAAATACAAGCTTAACGACTGATGCTAATGTTATAACTAATTCACCTATGTTACGTATTGCTTATATTCACTCTAGAGATGGTATAGATAATCATTTCTGGGCTATTTTCCGCCCGAACCCAAATGATAACGGAAGCGGTGCTTATGAATATGTGTCACTTGGTGAAGCCGTAACAGGAGCGGCAAATGACAATAGCTTTATTATGAAGTACGGCACAAATAGCGGTACTAAAATTTGGGTTGTCACAAATGGTGAATCAACCCGTTTTGATATTAGCCAATGGAAGCAAGATGACATATACATCTACCATAAAGCTGGGTGCTATACCGATGGTGATGTGGGCGATTGCCAAATTCAATTTACAGAATTGCATAAAAGTAATTACTAATTAAATATTCTTTTCTTCTATTTGTAAAAAGAGGTAAGCCAAAGCGATAACCTCTTTTTTACAACCAAACTATATTTTTTGTGTTTTTCTTGTTCTTTTTTTGTTCTTTTCCTTGGTTTTTTTTGTGACCAGTATTGACAAAGTGTAAAGTTTAAGGTTGGAGTGTTGCTCCACATTGAAACCTATAAGTATATTGAGCTCGTCTTTTGTACAATGCATTAGGCATTTTTCATTAATTGTAGTTCGATTAATTTTTAAGGTGAAAACATGAATATCTTTAGATTCAATCCTTTATCTGCGTTTTTTAATGGTACCGTTTTAACGTTAAGTCTTGTAGGTGGGTACGCTCACGCAGCGGACTATTGTGAACCCGAGAGTAGTGAGTCGTTAAGTCCATATGACAATACATCAGGAAGCACTCGAAGTGTTTTAGGTATTGCGAAGCATCAGTATCAGGGAGATGGAGGAAAATACGATTGTATTTCCTATAGTGAAATGCTAGACGGAGACTATGCGAATAACACTGTTGGTGGAAGCAACTATTTCTACTTTGCAGAAGAAAGTGGTGTGGGTGATTCATTGTATTTTAAAGTCGATGAATCGGTAACCTCTAGAACGGAGCTTAGACTGGAAAGTTTTCAAGCTGACACTGTGAGTCCTGCGCCAGAGTTTGGTGGTACTTTTAAAATAAGAGGGAGCAGTGCCGATCGCTCAACAGAGTTTACTGTTGCACAACTACATATTGACCAAAATACCACAACAGATAGCGATGCTATTACAAGCTCTCCTATGCTTCGAATTGCATATTATGAGAGTCGCAGTGGGTTAGACGACCATTTGTGGGCCGTATTTCGTACAGATCCTGATTTTAATGGAAGTGGTGGTTATGAGTACCAAGATTTAGGAGAAGCTCTGTTTGGATCGTCGAATGAAAATAGTTTTCTCATGACTTATGGCACTGATGGCGGCGACACGATAACAGTGACGGGTAATGGCGAAGAAGTTGATTTTGATATTTCGAAATGGACGCAAAGTGATATTGATATTTACAACAAAGCCGGGTGTTATACCGATGGTGATGTAGGTGATTGTCAAATTCAGTATACGTCTTTAGAGCACGATAATTATTAATTAGTTTGTTTGTTCCTCTATCGCAATATGCGATAGAGGGTTTTAGAGTTTGGTGGGTGATATGAAATACGGGGCTATTTTTTTAACCGTTATTGGTGTTATTTTATTTATAATTTTGGGTCCTTTTCATAAAAAAAGCGACTCTTCTAAAGCAGAAAAATCTACTGTTACTGAAGCTTTACCTCTAAGCGCTACTACTAAAGATGACTATGTTCATCAAGGTGATGCAAAAAAAACTGACGAGCCGATACAGACGAGGCCAAAGCCTAGCGATGATAATTGCGAAGAAGAATGCTTTGATAATTTGTTAAAGGGGCTGATATCTGAAAGTCGTTTATCTAAAGCTGATTACCGAAAATTGACAGGTGATATGGATGAACTAGTGGCTTATTTGAGCTCTAATCCAAACATAGTTAAAGATCTGGCTATTGAAGTAAAGCAAGACAATGGCGGCAGCCATTCAATTGTTCATATATTACGCCAACTACCTTTCGATACATTATCTGCTATTATTAACGAGATTACATTTTCAGATGATCAAAGTACTCGATTGAGTGCTTTAGCACTGATTGATCTTGCTTACTCTTCAAGTAAGGGAAGTAATTTACAAGCGCAAAAAGAAGACTTAACAGATATGTTAACGTCAGTCATTTATACTGAAAGTAATATCGAAAATAAAGTGTATGCCTTTGAGGTTTTAGCAAATCATAAATGGAAAACCACCGACGATAGTGTACTGAATAATTTAACCGGGGTGTTTGAAGAAGAATTAACGCCGGAGTTGAAGGCTAAGGCTCTTGAGACTGTTGCTATGTTTGGCGGTAATTTGATTGGTTTTGAAGACACTCTAGTGAACGGCTTATCCACTGCGTCCTCTAATATCGAAAAAAATGGGGCGCTAACTGCGCTACATAACTTAGGGCTATTTATTGATGATGATGACTCCCAACAATTAGCACTTTTGGCTCGATTCGAAGGGCCACTCAGAGCCTTTATTGACAATGAACCTGAAAAATCGCCTTTTTCTCACCGAGCAACTCAAATATTAGAACGCTACTATGGAAATTTATCTCATTGATAATATTAGCGAGTCAGCCCATTTATCAGGAAGAATTCGCAGTAATTTAATCATTAAAGTGCGTTTACTGACGATGTAGCGTGTTTTGGGCTTAGGTGAGTGACAGGCGTGGTATAGCACTTCAGTTGTTTGTGACACATCAAGGGCATTGACCACGGCTGCATCTATTGCTTTTTCGAACGCGTCGAGTTTTTCGCCGTACGCTGCTACAACTGATTCATTATATGTGGCTTTAGATTGATGACTTTTTTCTTCGCCTTTGGTCCAAATTTTCGTTTTTACTGGGCCGGGCTCAATCACACTGACATGCACATCAAGGTGTTTCAGTTCTCGTCGTAAACTATCTGAGATTGCTTCAACAGCAAATTTACTGGCGGCATAAATGGCCATAAAAGGTGATGCAACTAGACCACTAATAGAGCCAACATTGATAATTCGCCCTTTTGACTGACGAAGAAAAGGCAATAGCGTTTTACTTAAATTAACTAAGCCAAAGACATTGACTGCAAACACATTTTGCCAATCATTGATACTAGAGCCTTCAATTGGGCCACCGCTGGCTAAGCCAGCGTTATTGATGAGAACATCAAGAGACAACTGTTGTGAACTAAAGAATTCAGCACATGCGGTTACGTGTTCTTGGACGGTCACATCAAGTAAAATAGGCGTGATATTGTGGTATTGTTTTAACCTTTCTAAGTCAGCTTGATTACGAACACCTGCAATAACATGCCAATTTTCTTTTGCAAGTTTAAGCGCAATATCCTCGCCAATACCTGATGAGCATCCACTGATCATTGCGCGTTTTTGCATGGTTATTCCTTTTTGGCGTGCGTAGAGGTTTGCGTTTAAATAAACTGAGCTTAGTTCAGTTTTGCTTTTATGAGGCCGCTTACTTTACCCATATCTGCACGGCCCTGAAGTTTAGGTTTTAGTAAACCCATCACTTTCCCCATGTCTTGCATTGAAGATGCGCCCGTAGATTCAACCGCTTCGTCAATAAGCGTAGCAATTTCATCTGCCGTAAGAGGTTGTGGTAAGAATGACTCAATAACCGCAATTTCTTCACGCTCTTTTGATGATAGGTCATCGCGGTTGGCGGCATCGAACTGCTCGGCGGCGTCTTGGCGTTGTTTTACCATTTTTGTTAAAATTGCTAACACATCAGTGTCGTTTAGCTCTATTCGTTCATCTACTTCACGTTGCTTCACTGCTGCTAGTGCCATACGAATAGTACCTAAACGCAATTTGTCTTTTGCGCGCATTGCGTCTTTTTGTGCGTTTTTTAAATCGTCTATGAGTGCCATTGGCCATTCCTTCATTTTTATTTTGCTTGTACAAACAAAAAAGCGCCGATAATAATCAGCGCCTTTAAATTCAGTACAGAAAAACCCTTAGTAGAGTTTTACACGACGTGCGTTTTCTCTCGCCAATTTTTTCAAATGACGCTTTTTCGCAGCCGCTTTCTTACGCTTGCGTTCCCACGTAGGTTTTTCGAAGAATTCACGACGACGTACTTCAGATAAAATTCCAGCCTTTTCACAAGAACGCTTGAAACGGCGTAAGGCTACGTCAAACGGTTCGTTCTCTCTAACTTTAACTATGGGCATTAAGTTCTCACCTATATTCTTTCAATTATTTCGGGTTTCACATGCAACTTTCAAGCTGAGAAAGGCTACCCGTGTGCTAAAAAATGGTGCGGAATTCTAAACATTATTACGCGCATTGTAAAGTCAAAATATATCAAAATTTAAACAGTTATTGATTACTAACTGAAAATGCCTTGATACACTTACTAATATTCAACAATTATGCTTAAAATCGCGCAAAAAAATGTATTAATTATGACTAAACAGCATTTCATTACGTTACCAGCAATGCCTCGTGGGTTCCATTTAATAACACCGTACATTGAACAGGTATTAAATAATTGTTCTCACACTGGGTTGGCCCATGTATTTATACAACATACATCAGCATCACTGACCATAAATGAAAATGCAGATCCGACCGTCCGACAAGATTTTGAATCTCATTTTAACGTTATGGTACCGGAAAATGCACCTTATTACACCCATACCTATGAAGGAAGCGATGATATGCCTGCACATATTAAGGCAAGTATGCTGGGGCCAGATGTAACTGTACCTATCTCTAATGGCAAGTTAGCTTTGGGTATGTGGCAAGGAATTTATTTGTGTGAGCACCGAAATCACGGTGGCCCCCGTAATCTGGTGGTGACTTTAGTCTAATTGATTGTTAAATGGCTCTGTGACTTGCGCTTATTTTAACTAATAGTAAACTGCGCAGCGATTAACAGGAGACGAATGTGCGCGTACTAGGTATTGAAACATCTTGTGATGAAACAGGCATCGCAATTTATGACAAGCAACAAGGTTTGCTTTCCCATACTTTATATAGTCAGGTGAAGCTACACGCTGACTATGGTGGGGTAGTGCCTGAACTTGCGTCTCGTGATCACATTAGAAAAATAGTCCCTCTTATTGAAAAAGCACTAGAAGAAGCAAATTGCAGTAAAGAGGATCTTGATGGTATTGCATATACTCAAGGACCTGGCTTAATCGGTGCGCTTCTTGTTGGCTCTTCTGTAGCCCGAGGATTAGCGTTTTCTTGGAATTTACCTGTTATCGGTGTTCATCATATGGAAGGCCACTTATTAGCGCCAATGCTGGAAGATAATCCACCTCCGTTCCCTTTTGTTGCGTTGCTGGTCTCTGGTGGCCACAGCATGATGATAGATGTAGAAGGCATAGGCAAATATACCGTGTTAGGTGAATCTATTGATGATGCAGCAGGCGAAGCGTTCGACAAAACGGCAAAATTGTTGGGGCTAGATTATCCCGGTGGCCCTTTGTTAGCAAAGCTAGCTGAAAAAGGGGAAGCTGGACATTATAACTTCCCGCGCCCCATGACCAATAAACCAGGATTAGATTTTAGTTTTAGTGGGCTAAAAACATTTGCTGCGTACACCATTCGAGATTGTGACGGCAGTGCGCAAACCCATGCCAATATCGCCTATGCGTTTCAAGAGGCTGTGGTTGATACCTTAATGATCAAGTGCCGCCGCGCTCTAAAACAAACAAAGCGCAAACGGTTAGTTATTTCTGGTGGAGTCAGTGCAAATCGTCATTTGCGCTCAGCCATGAAAACCATGATGGACTCAATGAAAGGGGAAGTATTTTACCCCGCACTGGACTTATGTACGGATAACGGTGCAATGATTGCTTATGCAGGCTGTCAGCGATTAAGTGCAGGCCAAGTGTCAAGCCTAAGCGATGTGGCTAAGCCCCGTTGGTCATTAGAAGAATTGCCTCCTATTTAACCGCTTTCTTTTTTTGCCAAATAGTCGGTTCTTCTCTTTTTACTAGCCGAACAATGTTGTGTCGATGACGCAGTATAATAAACAGGCTTAACATGCAGACTGCGGGAGTATATTCTGGTTTTATAAAATAGGTGTAAACTGGTGCTAGCAGCGTTGCCGTAATCGCGCCTAGAGAAGAAAAGCCAGTAAGAAAAACAACCACCAACCATGTTCCTATCATCATACCCGCTAGACCTAAACCAATAGGCAGTAGTGCGCCAAACGCAGTGGCAACGGCTTTTCCTCCTTTAAATCCAAAATATAAAGGAAAGCTATGCCCTAAGCAGGCTGCCATAGCCACTAAACCTAACACTATAACCGGCAAGTCCCACCAGTAACTTAGGTAAACAGGGGCCAGTCCTTTAAAAATATCAAATAGTAAAACGAGTACTGCCGGGGTACGGCCTCCTAATCGCAATATATTTGTCGCACCAGGGTTTTTTGAGCCAAACAAACGAGGATCAGGTAAATGAAAAAGTTGGCTTACTATTACTGCGCTTGATAAAGAGCCAGATAAATAGGCTAAACAAATCATAAAGACAGCATTGGCAGTCATGGAATGTTATCTACAATTAGGTACACTAGTGTATAAATTACTAAAAAATCGACTAAATCGCCAGATGCAAAAAATTATCATCGAACAATTACAGGTTCCTACTCTCATTGGGGTATATGACTGGGAGCGAACACAAGCTACGAATTTATTGCTTACTTTATCCTTGGATGTAGATATTTCTAATGCAACAATATCGGATAATGTAAATGATACCGTTGATTATGGTAAGGTCGCAGAACATGTTAAACAGGTTGCGAGTGAAACGTCTTTTGAATTACTTGAAGCCTTGGGGCGGCGCATTTGTGAGAGCGTATTAGCTGTTTTTACAGTAGATAAGATTACGCTTAAAATTGAAAAGCCTGATATTTTACCCGATGCGACCACTGTTTCTGTCATTATGGCGTTTGATAAACGAGGCATCACCTCTATTTAACATTCACTCTTTCTTCTGTTTTAACCACAATACTATTTGAGGTACGGCGTAATGACGCTTTTAGAAATTATTATACTGGCTATTATTCAAGGCGTAACCGAGTTTTTACCGATATCGAGTTCCGCTCATCTATTGTTACCTGCTGAGTTGTTCGGCTGGGTTAGTCAAGGCTTAGCATTTGATGTGGCTGTACATGTTGGCAGTTTACTAGCCGTGGTTATTTATATGCGTAAAGAAATCTCCATGTTGACTGTAGGCTTCTTAAAACACGGCTTTAGTAAAAATCAAAGCAATGAAAGTAAGCTTGCTTGGTCTGTGGTCATTGCAACTGTGCCTATTATTATTGTGGGTTATTTAATGAAAGATTGGATTGCATTAAATGCTCGAACGGCTCTGGTGATGGCGGTTACAACCATAGGCTTTGGCTTGTTACTTTGGTATGCAGATGTAAAAGCATCATTGACACGCAAACTCGATTCTATGGGATTTAGCAGTGCGATAATCATTGGTTTGTCTCAGGTTCTGGCGCTAATACCGGGCACATCCCGTAGTGGTATTACAATGACATCAAGCTTAATGCTTGGGTTTGATAGAGAAAGCGCGGCAAAATTTTCATTTTTATTGTCTATCCCCGCTATTTTGGGAGCCGGACTGTTTTCTACGATTGAGTTAATTCAGCAAACAGAAGCGGTAGATTGGATGGCCTTATTGTATGGCGCCGGATTTTCTTTTGTAAGTGCGTATCTATGTATTTATTTGTTTTTAAACTGGATTTCT
Source organism: Alteromonas sp. 5E99-2 (assembly GCF_017368475.1). GTDB lineage: Bacteria > Pseudomonadota > Gammaproteobacteria > Enterobacterales > Alteromonadaceae > Alteromonas_F. The sequence continues at coordinate 438,714 of NZ_JAFNJE010000001.1, read as the reverse complement.
CGTGTCGGTATGTTGCCTTTTGTGATTTATAGGTTAACACTGGGTACAATTTTATTGTGGTTTGTATTTGGTTAATGAATTTAAAGTTAAGGTGAAATAATGTCAGACACGATATTTACAAAAATTATTAATAAAGAGATCCCCGCTGATATCTTGTATGAAGACGAATTGGCGCTAGCATTCAAAGACATTAGCCCTCAAGCGCCCGTTCACTTTTTGGTTATTCCGAAAAAAGCCATTGCTACTATTAATGATATTACCGAAGAAGATTGTGGCGTCGTGGGGCATTTGAGCTTCGTAGCGGCTAAAGTGGCTAAAGAACTTGGCGTTGCTGAAGAAGGGTACAGAACAGTCATGAACTGCAATGAGTTTGGTGGGCAGACGGTTTATCATATTCATCTTCACGTTCTAGCGGGTAAGCCATTGGGCTGGCCACCTTTTTCTGCAAAATTAAAATAATTATTCAGGTATGTACTAGTATTTAAAGTAACTCTTCAAAGCCACCATCAAAAATGGGATGGCGTTGTATTTAAGTGAAATAAGAAAGGACAAGTTATGTCGACACAGAACGCATTACTCACCATACTTTTTGAAAAAGTGAAGAACGATACGCTGGTACTTCCAACCTTGCCGGCGATCGCATTAGAAGTTAGAAAAGCCGCTGATGATCCTGAAATAAATTTAAATAAAATGGCTGACGTAATTGCTAAAGACCCGTCGTTAAGCGCGCGAATGATAAAAATTGCCAATAGCGCTTATTTAGGAAGAACGGTTAAGGTTGAGTCGGTTTCTCAGGCCGTAACTCGTATTGGACTGCGTCAAATTAAACATATAGCCACAGCTTTGGCAATGGAACAACTTTTCGTATCTAAAAATGACATTATTGCTAAGTATTTAAGCCAAGAATGGGAAAAAACAGTCGCCGTTGTTGCCAACAGTATGGCTGTGCTTCAAACCTATGCTGCAAGAACAAAAAATAAAGAAAAGAGTTTGGACGCACTGGCATTGAGTGCATTGGTGCATAGTATTGGTGTCCTGCCAATATTAACAGAAGCAGAACGCCATAATGACGTATTCGCAAATCCATCATTTCTCGAAGAAGCGATTAAGCAAACTTCGGGTGTTATTGGTGGAAAAATAATGGAAAAGTGGGAGTTTGGTCCAAATTTTGTTGCTATTTCAAAGTCTTGGAGTGATTTGTCTGTGGTCAGCGATAATATAGACTATATGGACTTTGTTCGAATTGGTGCTGTCTTGAGTGGTAAAATGGCTCAGCAAAAAGACGCAGTGATAAATGCAGCAATTGAAAGAGGCGTAATAGAGAGCCCTAGCGAACTCTCTACAGATGAGTTTTCAGATATGTACAATAGCGCTCTTGCTATTTTTGCATAACCTTTTAGGTTAAATCGTCTGTAAGCGATAGCTCTTTATTTAGAAAATTAATAAATTGACACAACTCTGCAGACATTAATGCAAATTCGGCGTCTAGGCGCTGCATGATGTCATCTTTAGGTACGTCACTGACCGATTCGACTATTCGGTCGGTGAATTTAATTCTCTTAACACTGCCGTCTTCACATAAAATTGCTGTCATTACATCATCGTAGGAAATAGCAATTTTTTGAACCCACTTGCCCGCTTCAATATGGTGGGCGATTTCTTCTGAATCTAATGGCTGGTTTTTACATCTAACAATACTTGCAGCATCGTCACTAGATTTAAGCTCAGCTTCTTCAAGCAGTTCAATCGTGTTGGGAACAGCCTGGCTAATCCAGCTAGTAAGTTCGTTTTGCAAGCTACGTCTAACCAAAGGAACAACAGGAAGGCTATTCAGTGCTTTTCTAAGCATGGCTAGAAACGTTTCCGCTTTACCATCTGAAGATGCATCAACTAACACCTTACTATCTTCAATCGACACACACGCATGGGTGTAGCTATTTTTGGTAAAGGCTCTTGGCAACAGCGCATGAACAATTTCTTGTTTTAGATCTGCTTGTTGTTTTTTCCCTACAGGAGAGCCGGTTTCTGCTTCAATGGCTTCTACTTTTTCAGCAAGTTCAGCATTGACAACTGCGGCAGGAAGGATCCTTTCTTGTTTTTTTAAGGTTATCCAAAAACGGTCACCCACTCGGTGAAATAGGGCAGGGGAACTCCCCCCTTTCACCGATGAAAATGGAGAGCAAAACCCCATAGTAGCGGTTTCTTGTTTTCCGCAGGGGCGAAAAGCGAGATCGGATAATGCGTTTTGCAGATCATCATCGTGTAAAGAGAGATCTTGCGTAAGTTGATAGACTTTTAAATTTTTAAACCACATGTTTAGAGGACTAGAATGAGACAGTCCGGCAGATTAACAATTTAAGTTCGTTTGGGGAAGCGTATCGTATACTTTAATCCTTTACCCATTTTGCTTGATGCGGTGATTTTACCTTTTAATGCTTGATTAGCTAAATTGTACATAATATGAGTACCTAGTCCTGAGCCGCCTATATCTGCTGCTGTAGTGAAAAATGCATCGAAAAGTTTGTCGAGATGCTCACTGGAAAGGCCTTTACCGTCATCTTCATATACTAGTACGATATCGTTATTTTCTTCTGTAACGTGGATTAATATCTGACCTGCTATACCTTCGTCATAGCCATGAATATGAGAGTTCATTATCATATTTGTGATAATTTGCGCGATGACGCCTGGAGCGCAAAAAATTTGCAGTTGCTCAGGACATTCGATGGTGATGGTATGCTGAGAATGTTTAAAGCTTGGAAGCAGCGAACTTAGAATTTCATGTAAGTATTCATTTAAATCGAAACAACGCTCGGCTTCGCTAGTTTGGTCTACGGCAACTTGCTTAAAGCTGGCGATTAAATCAGATGCGCGATATAGGTTGTTGAGTAGTAAATCAGATGTTTGTTCTACTTCTTTAAAAAAATCATCCATTGCTGACTTGGTAATTGCATTGTCGGCATATTTTGTTTTTAACGATTTAATACGCTCTTGCATAAAGCTACTAGCAGTTACACTGACGCCTAAAGGGGTATTGATATCGTGAGCAATACCTGCAACTAATCCGCCTAGCGAGGCCATACGTTCTGATTCTAGCAGTTGATCTCTGGCGATTCTGAGGGTGCCCATGGATGAGGCCAATTCGTTATTTTTCCGTCTCAGTTCGTTTTCAATGTACTGGCGATTTTCGTTTTCCTGCTTTAACTCTCTTTGTTTGACTATGAGCTCGTCTTTTTGCTGTTCTAAATCCAGCATGATATGGCTCAATGATGCGGTTTTCTTTGCAACCTCTTGCTCTAAAAGGAGATTTTGATTATCTAATTTTTCATTGGCGTATTCTAATTCATTTTGAGCACTTTTGAGTGTATCGCGAGACGCAACTAAGTCGTCTATAACATGGTTGTAGGAGTTGGTGAGCTGTCTTAATTCATTATCATCTTCAATGTGCAAAGACAATTTTGAATCTTGGGGCCGTTCAGCATTAAACTCCATCATTTGGCGGGTAATAGTGCGCAAAGGCGTACTTAACATTGTCTTAAAAGCAGACATAAACAAAAATATCAAAAATGCCGTTTTTAATATTGCATTAGCTATTAATAAAATAACTCCTATTTCTATACGGCCGAAAATAATATCAAAGTTAGAATATAGGGTGACATCGCCCACATTGGAAGTTCGTCCCGAAAATTCAAAAATAAGAGGGAAGCTGTAACCAAATACACCGCCTGAATAGTCTGTCATTTGCCCAGACGTGGCGATATCATTTTCAGAAAAGTTTTGCGCAGCGATACCTAATTGAGCAACAAATTGCCCGTTTTCATCACGAATTTGAACGCCTTCAACAATAGGGATTTCCATTAGCCCTAGAGCTATAGATTCTGCTTGTTCTAGGTTTAGTTCCCAAATTGCACGGGTTAAACTAGTAGAAAATGTATTTTTCAACGTACGAAGCTCATCTTCAACGTTACTTTTAGTAGCGTGATACTCTACGATAATCTGAGTAAAAGTAACCGTCAGTGTGAGTGCAAAATATAAAGAGAGCACTCGAGTAAGTAGCTTTCGTGATAACCCAGTTTTAACGTGTGCCATCCAGTATTCCTAATATCATGGTGAGGTTAAGAATATGCGTAAACGAGCGGTTTCTCAAGTTACGTGAATACATAAAATCCTTTGGAACTTACGTTCTACTTGTTAATTTAATAAAAGTGTAATAGAACCGTTAAATAATAAGCTCGATTTTATTGCCTTAGGAAATAATGATGTCAAAGACTGTGTTGGTCGTTGAAGATGAAGCACCGATTAGAGAAATGTTAAAGTTTGTTCTTGAACAGTCGGGATTTAGTATTGTTGAGGCTGAAGATTATGATATTGCTCAAGGCAAGATCTGTGAGCCCTATCCAGATTTAATTCTTCTTGATTGGATGCTGCCAGGGGGAAGTGGAGTTCAGCTGGCAAAAAGCTTGAAACAACATGAATTTACAAGAGATATACCGGTTATAATGTTAACCGCAAGAGGAGAGGAAGAAGATAAAATTAGAGGCCTAGATGCAGGTGCTGATGACTATATTACTAAACCTTTTTCTCCCAAAGAGCTGGTGGCAAGAATTCGAGCAGTAATGCGCCGAGTTACTCCTATGTCTAGTGAAGAACCTATTGAATATAATGGGTTAAAACTTGAGCCTATCTCTCATAGAGTGATGGCGAATGACGAACAGTTAGATATGGGGCCAACGGAATTTAAGTTATTACACTTTTTTATGACTCATCCAGAGCGAGTTTACAGTAGAGAGTTGTTGCTTGATAACGTATGGGGAACTAATGTATATGTTGAAGACCGTACTGTCGATGTACACATACGACGCCTACGTAAAGCAATTTCAGGGCACGGGCATGATACAATGATCCAAACTGTCCGTGGGGCGGGATACAGATTTTCTACTAAACCTTAGGTCCTTTTTATACCTGCAAATACATTAGCAGTAGGAGCAACATGTACTATCCCTTTTCATGGGTTAAAAGCTTAACCAAGGTGATGATATTTCTTGTATTTATCGCCTCATTAGGGGCGTTACTCGATGATACCTTAGTCGCAATATTGGTTGGGACTCTGGTGTTGCTTGCTACGAATTATTGGCAATTATATAAATTAAATCGATGGTTATGGCACAGTCGAAAAATGTCGCCTCCAACTGTGTCTGGCTTTTGGGAACATATTTACGAAGGTATTTATTACCTTCAACGTCGAAACCGGAATAAAAGAAAAGAGTTAGGCGCATTGGTGAAACGCTTTAGAGAAGGCTCTGAAGCACTACCGGATGCAGCAGTAGTAGTTGACGCTAATGCTCGCATTATATGGTGTAATCGTTTGGCTAGAATTGAAATGGGGCTCAGGTGGCCCACTGATTCTGGTATGCGATTAGATAATCTTATTCGGCACCCTGAGTTCATTGATTATTTTCACAAAGGGCGTTTCGATCATCCTATTGAGGTTAGTTCGCCTTTAAATCCACAAAAAATATTCGAATACCGGATTATGCCTTATGGTGAATCTCATCTATTGCTAATAGCGAGGGATGTATCACGAGTCTCTCAATTAGAGGAAATGAGGAAAGATTTTGTTGCCAATGTGTCTCATGAACTCAGAACGCCACTAACGGTTATTACCGGTTATATAGAACTATTACCTGTACCTGACGACAACCCATTCATAGCAAAAGCGCTTCAAGAAATGCATTCTCAAACTGGGCGTATGCAAAACTTAATTGAAGATTTGTTAATTTTGTCCCGTATAGAAGCGAGTGCAGAGAGAGTGTTCGAAAAATCGGTGAATGTACATGCTATGTTAAGGCAAGTAGAAGCCGAAGCCATTACTTTGAATAAAGATAAACAACACGAAATAGAGTTTAACCTTGATCCGTCTTTACATGTATTTGGCGTCGAAACTGAATTGAGAAGTGCTTGTTCTAATTTGGTGTTCAATGCGATTAATTATACCCCGGTATGTGGAAAAATTAGGGTGACATGGGAAAAAACACCATCAGGAGCGATGTTTTCTGTGTCAGACAATGGCGATGGTATTGAAGAGAAGCATATTGCTAGATTGACTGAACGCTTTTATCGAGTGGATAAAGCTAGGTCACGGAAAACCGGTGGTTCAGGATTAGGTTTATCCATTGTGAAGCATGTGTTAAGTCATCATAATTCTCATTTGGAAATTACCAGTACACTTCGAGTCGGCAGCACTTTTTCTTTTGAGTTAGATGAACAGCTAATAGCGGAGTGAGAAAGTTATGAAGGGGCTATTTTTTGCAATCGCTATTTGGGCTTTCAGTAACACAGTTCATTCTGCAGAAAATTATCAACGACGTCCTGGTGTAGTGGGAAAGGCAGTGGCTGTGGGCTCTGATACAATGGCCAATATGATGACCCTTTGGGCCGAAGAGTTTGAAAAAATTTACCCTCAAGCAAGTATCGAAATAGATGTAACCGGGTCATCTACAGCCCCTCCTGCGTTAGCGGAAGGTGTTGCAAATATAGGCGTAATGAGCCGTTCAATGAAAGCCAGTGAAATACGTCGTTTTGAAAAAAACTACGGCTATCCACCTACAGTATTAAGAGTGGCGATTGATGCAATTGCTATTTTCGTGGAAGATTCGAATCCTTTAGAAGGGCTAACCCTCAGTCAAATTGACAGTATTTTTTCATCTACTCGTTATTGTGGGGGCCGTCAAAATATTACTCATTGGTCACAGCTGGGAATCGATATGGCTAAGCCGGATAAGTCTATCCAGATTTTTGGTAGAAATTCGGTATCGGGCACCCATGGTTCATTCAAGCTCAATGCACTGTGTGATGGAGATTTTAAAAACGCGGTTAATGAACAACCAGGGTCGGCTTCAGTGGTCTACTCCGTTGCATCAAATCATAGGGCTATCGGTTATGCGCCTTTTGGGCACAACATTGCTGGAGTAAAAGCCTTAGCAGTAGGTTCAAATACAGACTCATTAATTCCTCTTAATCATGATACTGTGACTGAGGGCTTATACCCTTTTTCTCGTTACTTGTATTTGATTGTAAATAAATCACCGAGCCAACCTTTTCCATCGGTAGAGCACGAATTTTTAAGGTTCGTTCTTTCAAAGCAAGGGCAAGAAATGGTAACTAAAGACGGTTACTTTGCAGTTTCAGAGTCGATTATTAACCAGCAACTAAGCTTATTAGCCAATTAGCAAAAAATGAAATCGTTTTATTCTTTGTCGCTAACTTTGGACTTAAACTATTGATCTTATAAGATAGTTTCATATGATGAATGCACTTGTGATGGACGAAATTTATTCACGCAAGAACAACAAACTTCTAATGAAATATTAAAGTTTTGTTACATTGCAGAGCTTTAACAAAACTGTCATTTTTCCCCTCTAAGATGCCCACTCTTTTTAAATAACGAATAAAAATCTCTTGGAGTATTTGATGGAACTCAATAATTTGTTCAGAGTGTCTGCAGTGGCAGCAACGGTTGCGCTAACAGCTTGTGGTGGCGGCGACATCAACCTTGAAGTTAGCAATGTTAACACAGGTGTAGTTGCGGACAGTGGTGACTCAGATTCAAATGTAGATGACAATCCGTGTGCTTCATATGTGGATGAGGCTGGTGCAACTCAGCAAGGCGCGGTAGAAGGTAATAACTGCCGTTACACTGCTTTGTTTGTTAGCTCATCAAATGAGATTTTGACAGACGTTACTTTTAATGTGTTAGAAAATGATGGCGCTCACTTGTTTAACGAAAGCTTATATGTAGGTGAGAACTACGTATCTTTAAGCGAAGCTGCTGACGCTGGTATAACAGAAGGTGGCGATGGCCCAACCCTTTTCATTGAAGCTGGTGCAACATTAGGTTTTCAAGCAAATAGAGCATTAGTAGTAAATCGAGGCGCACAAATCAGTGCCCAAGGCGCAGCTAATGCACCTATCACTATTACGTCTGAAACCGATGTAAATGATTTGGTTACTCCAGAGCAAACAGAAGAGTGGGGCGGTATCGTTATTAACGGTTTTGGTTTCACTAATGCTTGCCAATACAACAGTGGATGGAACTTCCAACCTAACACTGGAAATGCAACTCCGTTAACACTTGCTGATAACACTGAGTGCTCAATCGCTGTTGAAGGTCTAGTTGGTAACGACCAATCTAACTTCGGTGGAGCTTTACCAGAAGATAGTTCAGGTATACTAAACTATGTTGTTGTTAAGCATGCAGGTTCAGCGCTTTCTCCAGGTAACGAATTAAACGGTATTACCTTTGGTGCAGTAGGAAGTGGTACGTCTCTTTCTAACATCGAGATTTATGCAAACATCGATGATGGTATTGAATTTTTCGGCGGTGGTGCTGACCTTACAAACTATGTAGCCGTGTATATTCAAGATGACTCTATCGACATCGATGATGGTTACTATGGCACAATTAACAACGCTCTTGTTGTACAAGGTGGCGGTACTGACGTGAGCGTGGGTACGCGTACTGGTGCACACTGTGTTGAATCAGATGGTGCTTCTGCACGAAACGAAAATGATGTATTTGCTGAGGACTACTTAAGTCGTGGCACAATCAATAACTTAACATGCATTAGTTCAGCGAAAAACCGCTCTACTGCGGGTAACGGTGACGGTGGTGCAGGTGTTAACTTTGAAGAAGGTCACCTAATTTCAGTAAATAACTCAATCATTACTACAGCTTACGCTGGTGATGATAGTGTTGAAAACGACAACTATTGCTTCCAAGCTGAAGATGACATTGACGCCACTCAGCTGGCTGCAGGTTTGTTGACATTTGAAGGTAATATTTTTGCATGTCCTGATTTGACAGCAAACAGTGCTCGTGAAGAGTTGAACTTCGATACTGTAGATACGAGTAGTGAGCAATATGCAACAGCTCTTAGCCGCCGTGCTGATGATGCTGCGGGTCCTTTCTCTGGCCCTGCTGTTAACTTCCTAACTGATACAGGTAATGTACTTTCTAATGCCACTGTTCGTGCAGATGAAGGTGTTACTACGAACATCTTGAATGGTTTCCTAGCAGTTCCTGTTGCAGATATTTTGGTAGAGGGTACATCTTTACCGGATGGTTTTGCTCAGCCTGGTGCTACGTTTACAAATGATGATCTAGTGTGGACATTTGGTCTACTAGAAGGTGCACGTAGTCAAGCATTATGGTTTGAAGACGGCCAAGTTGCAGGCGAGCGTTAATCAACGCGATATTCGTTTATTTTGCAACTCGTTTAAGGAAGGGAACTATGTACTCCCTTCCTTTTATATGTTCTCACTACTTTATTAAGATTACCGATGACAACGAATAGATTCTCTTTGAAAGCTGGATTGATTGTTTTTCCACTTAGCATTCTTTCTGCTGCAATTTCATCTTCTGTTAATGCTCAAACCGAAAACGAGCAAACCAATGTTGCTCCTGCTGATGTTGAGCGAGTGCAAGTGGTTGGTCGCCGACGCTCAGCTGCAGAAGAAATAGTCGTGGAACGTCTTGAGGCTGACAGTGTTGTTGACCTACTGAGCGCAGACCAAATTGCTCGAGTCGGTGACTCTAATGTTGCAGATTCATTGAGACGTGTTCCTGGTTTGACATTGGTCGATGGAAAATTTGTATACGTGCGTGGTTTAGGTGAACGCTATTCAAGCGCAACGTTAAACGGTGCAGCAGTGCCGTCGCCAGATTTAACAAGAAATGTTATTCCATTAGATATATTTCCAGCCGCTATTGTTGAATCCTTGTCTGTACAAAAGGGCTTCTCAGCCGACCAAGGCGCAGCTTTTGGTGGTGGTGCCATTAATATTCGTACAACATCAATTCCAGAAAGTTTTATTGCCTATGTGGGTACCAGTGCTGGTATCAATAGTATTTCTGATGAGCATATAGAAAACCCCAGCGGCAGTTCTTTTGGTGATGGTGACAGCAGTCGTCAGTTGTCTTCAACCGTGCTAGACGTTTTAGGTAGCAGTTTTGTAAATGGTGGTGATTTTGACCTTAGCGCCAATGCTATTCAGCAAACATCTGTACGTAACGGCTCTCCTATCTCTCTTGCTGAAGCAGACCTTGTTAACAGCCAGTTAGCGACAGCTTTCGACCGCAACCTTGATATCACCGAAGGCAGCAGAGCTGTTCAGGATTGGGGGATCAGCGGTGGCATAGGTGATGCTATAGATTTTGGGACAGATTTTGTTTTAGGTGGTTTAGTAACACTCAATTACGGAGAGTCTCTACGTACTCAAGACCGAACTATTCGCCGTTTAGAAGAACCTGATGAAGAGTTTATTGACCAAACTAAATCAACAGAAAACTCAAGCTTAACAGTCACCGCAGGTGCGGCGTTAAGTTGGGGTACCGAACACACAATAGAGAGCAAAAACTTCTTTATCCGAAATACCGACGATGAAACTTTTCTTTCTGACGAGTATAACGATACCAGTGGCTTTAGTTCTGGCAATGGCTTTAGAAACTACCGTGGTGTATTTGAGCAACGCGAACTAGAGATATACCAGTTATCGGGTAGACATCAATTAGGTGATGACACACTAGACTTGTTAGGGCTAGGTGATTCATTTTTGACTGGTTTAGAATTAAATTGGTTCTATTCTGATTCAACGGCAACTACGGAAATTCCAAACTCATTTACAGCTGTTGCGAATTTTGACCGAGATGTAGAGTCTGGTGAAATTAGCAATGTTAATTTAGCCCTGGGTGGTATTGCCAGTAACGGTCTTCAATTTGAAAACCTTGATTTGGATGACCAATTAGAAAGCTCTGGTTTTGATTTGAAATTGCCGCTATATGCTGGTGATTGGCTTATTGAAGTAAGCGGTGGAGCGCGAAGCGATAGACGAGCTCGTATTTCTACACAATTGAATTTCACTATTGATGGAAATTCAACGAATAACGCATTTGTAACGGATTCTATTTCAGAGCGTTTTTCTGATGAGAATATTCTTAACCCTGATCTTGGTTTCGAGTTGGCGTTACAAAATACCGACTTTGGCCCCAGTGTTGCGGCAACTCAAGTTGATGCAGCTTATGGTCAAATAGACTTTGATTGGAATGGAACCTTGTACCTAGTTGCAGGTGTTCGTTATGAAGATTACCGCCAAGTAAGTGCGTTGTTTAACCCGCTTGCGCTGAATAGTCCTATTTTCCCAAATTTAGATATTAACGAATTTGCAGCGACAGGGGACCTCGATGGTGCATTCCAGCAAGACGACTATTACCCTTCAGTGGCTGTAAAATATAGCTTACCTGACTTTTGGGCTGAGACATTTAATTTAAGACTGAGCTGGAGCGAAACAACGGTTCGCCCTGATTTACGTGAAATTGTAGATACGTCATATCGCGATCCAGTTACTGATTTTATCATTACAGGTAACTCGGGAATAACACCATCGGATATCACTAATTTAGACTTTAGGTCTGAATGGTATTTTGATAACGGCGATAACTTCACAGTAAGTCTTTTCCATAAAGATATTGAAAATCCAATTGAAATACTTGCGCAAACGACTTCAGGTAACGAACTTCGAGGACAAGTATTAAACGTCGAGTCTGCTGAAATTGCGGGTGTTGAAGTGGAATGGTTGGTTAATCTGGATTTTCTTGGTGATATTGGTTCTCAGTTCTTCGTTCAAGGTAACTTAACTGGGCTGTTTACCAACGAAATCAACGTGGGTGATATAGCGGTTAACGTTACAAATCGCGAGCGTGAACTAACACAGGCATCTGATTTTGTTGCAAATATTATTGTGGGTTTTGATTCGAAAGATGGAAAACACTCAGCAGGTTTAGCGTTCAATACATTTTCAGAGCGTTTGTTTATATCGGGAGAGGGTGGTCGAGCAGATTCATTTGAACAACCGTTTGATTCACTTGATTTAACCTATACCTATTTCATTACTGACTACTTTAATGTGAAATTTAAAGCTAGAAATTTACTTGATGACTTTAATGAAATCACTCAAGCTGACGATAGTGGTTCCGATGTTGTTCGCTTTGAACAAGAAGTAGGACAGTCCTATAGCGTAAGTTTCCGCTATCAGTTCTAGTTGAAACGACTCGATAATAAATATAAAAAACGCCACATTATTATGTGGCGTTTTTTATGAACAAGAATCAGTTTGAAATGACGACGTGTTTATTAACTCTGTTGATAAAACATCGTTGAAACGTTTTACAAATTGGGGGGTAACAGTACTTCGATTAAATATAAAATGTATATCACCATGATGCAGTATTTGATCGGATATTTTATAGGACTTTAGCCTAGGCTTATTTGTAAAACGTTTGGCGTCTTTACATAGAACTGATTTATCGTCAATAACCACAGAAACCACCCCCTCATTTAACATTTGCATACGCTTTATGGCGCTAAATGCGTGTATAAATCTATCGGGGTAACGTTGTTTTAAAGCTTCTACATAATCGCCAAAATAGCCTTGTATGTTAATCGCTACATAGCCATCATTTTCTAAAATATCGTCAAGAGCATTGGTGTTCATAGTTAGATTTTTTGTGTTGTACGCGTAACTTATATACTCCTTTCTATACGGAGTTGTATAAAAAAAATCTAAATTGCGTTGATTGGTGTAAGAGGCACCAACGAAAATGTCAAATGTTCCTTTAGACATCTCTAATTGGGCTCTTTCTGGAGTCATTGGTAATACGTTAAATGTGCAAGACATTGAGTCTAATGTTCTAGATAAGATATCGAAGTCGGACCCAACGTAAGTTTCTTCTCCTACCTTATAAAAATAAGGAGGCCAGTCACCATTGAATGACAGAACTAGAGGGTGCTCGCATGGGTAAGCGCTTTTAAAAAAAAACAAAATAAGGAGTAGTAAAAAAGTGCGCATATATTAATTTATGTCAGACTTGTCGAGCAATTGGCAAAGTCTACTTTCCTTTTTATATGTGTAACCACATAGTTTTTAGTTAGTTTGCGACAAATAGTACCCTTAAGGCTATAAGCAACATAAAAAAGTGATTATTTCTATATTAATAAGCATATATTATAAGAACAAAATGATTGGAAGTGAAAAAATGAACGTAATTAAATTTGGATTTATCGCAAGCTCTTTATTTTTAGCAAGTTGTGCGTCTTTAGTTTTTGCTAAGACAGAATTTGAAAAGTTACCAGAAGGGCACTACGTAGTAGACCCGACTCATGCAAATATTGTCTGGACGGTAAAACATCTAGGCTTGTCTGATTATGTCGCTAGATTTGCCGCATTTGATGCGAGTATTGATTTTGATCCGGCAAATATCGAAAACTCAAAAGTTACGGCTTCTATCGATCCAACATCAATTCAAACGGCATACCCTAACGCAGACAAGAAAGATTTTGATGACATCCTTGCAAACGACAGCGGTTGGTTTAACGCGGGTAAGTATGCCAGCATTGATTTCAAATCAACAAAAATTACTATGACCAGTGAATCAACAGCAAAAATGGATGGTATGTTGACATTTGTAGGTATTTCTAAGCCTGTTACTTTGGACGTGGTTTTTAATGGCGCCATGCAAAAACATCCATTCAATGGTAAACCAGTTATGGGCTTTTCTGCATCGACGACTATTGATCGTACCCAGTGGGGTTTAAGTAAATATGTTCCGCAGGTTAGTGGTGAAGTAGAAGTGAGTATTTCAGGAGAGTTCTCTAAAGTTAATGACTAACTCCACTCGCTATCATTCTTTTGCCATTGCCCTACACTGGATAATGGCACTAGGTTTTATGTTCATGGCAGGATCAGGTTGGTATATGGTAAATGGTGATTTACCTAAAGCTGAACAATTTGACTTGTACCAGATACATAAGGCATCTGGTGTTCTGATGCTATGGGCTCTTGTTTTAAGAGTGTTTATTAAATTCGTAACTTATACCCCTTTATTACCGAATAGTATTCCGAAAGAGCAGAAAAAAATGGCTAAATTGGGGCATGTGAGCCTTTATATAGGGCTGTTATTAATTCCGGTCACTGGATGGGTTATGGTATCTGCAAGTCCTTTCGGTTTGCCAACCTTGGTATTTTTTGACTGGTTAAAATGGCCACATATACCAGGGCTAGCAAAAAATAGAGAAGCCCAAATCATTGCAAGTAACGTTCACTGGTACGGCGTTTTAACCATGTTGCTGCTTATCGTGGGCCATATAAGTGCTGTTTATGTACATACAGTAAAACACAATATTAAACTCATTCGACGTATGTGGTGGAACTAACACAATGCTCAAACGACTATTTACTCTTTCATTATTTCTTTTTAATACGACGGTATTTGCAGAAAAAATTGAAACAAATTCAACCACCTCAAAGCTGAGCTTTTCTGGACAGCATGCCGGTAGAGATTTTACAGGCGTATTTAATTCTTGGAATGCAACTTTGGTGTTACCGCCTTCAGAAGATGCATCTATACAAGCTACATTTCAAGTCTCTTCTGCCGAAACAGGAAATGCGCTGTATGATGAAACCCTTACAGAAGAGGACTGGTTTGCTGCTGATAAGCACCCTACAGCAAGGTTTACAAGTACCTCAATTGAGTCAACTTCGTCGGGTTATAAGGTCATTGGCACATTAGTGTTAAGGGGTAAATCGGGTCCCGTAGAGTTCGAACTTGAAGAGACTAAAGATGGTTTAATCGCTACTTTTTCTATCGACCGTCTTTCATTTGGGATAGGCGAAGAGTCAGATCCTACTGCTGAATGGGTAAGCCGTGAAATTGGTTTACAGTTAACAATAAAACGGTAGGGCGTGTGAATCTTATTTTTCAGGGACTAATGTAATAAGTACTCCACCAAGTAATAACACTGTGGCTACAATAAATGAAAGAGTGATGCTTTCGCCTACGAAGATTACCCCTCCTAATGCGGCAACAATAGGGACGTTGAGCTGAATTACACCGGCTTGTAGTCTCGTCAGGCGAGGTAAAACTTTATACCAAATGGCATAGCCCATTCCAGACGTAATTGCGCCGGACGCAATGGCAAGAAAAAGCCCTTTTGTAGTGATGTAGGGAGAATGTAGAAACAAGAAGGAAGCGGCAAGTGGGACGCAGAAATACAAGGCACGGCTAAAGTGAATTGCGCTATCAGCTAAAGGTGTTTCGCTCTTTCTACCCAAAAGAGTGTATATAGCCCAACTTATTCCAGATAAAATCATTAAGCCAGTACCTACCACGGAAATTTTCGATTCGTTTACTTCTGTCGGAAACATTAAATAAGCGAACCCACAGAGAGCTAAAACAACACCACCCCATGTGCGTAAAGATGTCTTTTCACTACTGGTTATACTCGTTCCAATTATAACGAGTTGTACTGTGCCGAAAAGAATAAGCGCGCCTAGTGCAGTATCCAAGTGCAAGTATGCATAGGAAAATGCTGCGCAGTATCCAAAGAGGGATAACGCGCCTAACCAAGATGCATTATTATTGGGTTTAGCTATGCGCTTTTGATTTAAAAACACGAGAATCCAAAGCATTATTGCGCCGGACAAAATACGAATTATAGTAAAGCTTCCTCCGTCAATTGTACTGTGTGTAAAGGCTAATCGACATAAAACTGAGTTTGCTGCGAATGCAATGAGTGAAAATAAAATAAGGGGGGCTGTTTTAATGAGAAAATTCCAAATGCTGAAAAAAAGTGTTTTTTGTAATAGCCGTCATTGCTAATAGTGTATCTAAAGGATACCACTGAACGTCATCTTCGATAATCAGTTGTATACCTTCTAATAGCTCGCTATTGCGTTTTGTATCGTGCGCTACGCCAATGATAGAAAAACCTTCGAAGTGCAGCTCTACTGTCATTTTATAAAGGCAAACTAGTTCGATATAGTCATAGTCTGAACAGCTTATCATTGGCGTCTAAATTAAGAATTAATTGGTCTGGTAATAAAATGCATTATCATGAAATGCAGCAACTTTGTCATAATCGTAACCCAAATGGTTAAATTCACCTGGTGAGGGAATGGCTAACCCTTTTTCACCAATAATTACTCCCCAATGGTTATCGCCTACACCATTGAAAATAATATTAAGCGTGTTGTTGCTACTTCTTACTACTGCTGCAATCCCTGACGCTCGCATTAACTTTCTTAGTGATGCACTTTCTTCGATTAATCGCAGTAACTCTGGTGATTGCGTAAGTTCGCTATAATGAGTGAAATCTGCAGAAGGAATTAGCCCTACTATTTTTGAAGGTCTATATGTATATGCCTCTGAGTTACTTACAAATGTGTGATTAATACGGAAAACCGATTCTGAAAGTTGGCCTACTAAGAAAAATTCACTGGACTGGGCAAATTGATTTAACGCTTGCTCTGCGTCAACCAAAAATTTTTCTGCAAGGGTTATGCGTTTTTGAATACAGCTCTCATCGTTGCATAAAACCGAATTTGGAAGTAGTGCTATATCTTCTTTATTCAACCCTAAAGTACTGCCCATAACGCCTAGATTGAAATTGATGAAGGCTATTTTATCGTCTTTAGATTTTAGTTGAGTTGGCACGACGTCTAGTAAACCAAAAGGTCTTAAAAGTGGGCTATAGACTGCTTTGTTTTCTACTTCAGGAAGCATTTGCTTCAAATGAGACAAGGCATCTCGATATTCTTGTTCACTGGCCGATTTTATTAACGATGGTTGCTCGGCACCTGCTTTTATACAAAAAAATGTTATTAGAAAGAATAAAATTAGATTGCGACGCATTGTATATAACCTATTAGTTTGTATGTAGATAACATTATCACGTTATCTAGGTGAATTCCTACCCATTCTCTTGCTCTTAAAGTACGGATTCCCATTGGTAAGTACGCATGTTTACCTTACCTTTAATCACGACAACACCATCGTGTTTGAGCTGTTCTACTTGCCGCTGATACTGAATTGAAGATTCTGCGAATGCAATTTTTCCATCGCTGCGTAGAACGCGATACCAAGGAATATCCATTTCATTAATACGGCTACTCAGTGCTTTCCCTACAAGTCGAGCTCGGCCAGGTAATCCTGCTAATGCAGCAACTTGGCCATAAGACGCGACTGTACCTACTGGGATACGTAAAACAACACCGTTTATTGCCTTATATTTATCAATACTGTTCGTATTCATTGACGGAAATGGTTTCCTATTTACAGCACCTATCACCATAATAGTTATCTTTGTAATTACAGTCTGTTAGTGCTTTTTGTTTTGTTGAACGAAATAGTGCGTTAATTAATTTTTTCATTGAATGCTTCCTAAGGTTTTTAACTTAGGGTAATTCTATATGGGGACTAAGCGATATAAAAATACATAAAGTAGATTAATATAATCAACTTTTACTATTGGTCTTTAGTGGTATTTTATTAACATTACGAAGATCAACTACATACCCATTTCCACCGACCCCATGATAAAGCTCGTCGGTAAAAATGACATGATTATCGTCTAGGAAGGTAATTGCCTCTTTTTGAGTGACTAAACCTAAGTTGATTTGGTAGGCATCACCAGAAAAGAAGTTGTCATTATCCCAGTTTTCAAATAGCCAAATTCTTTGAGAATCCAGTAGTACCAGTTTTGATTTGTCGGGGCTTAGCGCAGCTGATGTTATCCAACATAACTCTTTTAATTCTGTGCAAGTTTTATATTCACCCATGTATTCTGCTTGGAAATTGGCAGCATGGTCGCCAATTTTATAAAGTCGAGTGATACCGTCAAATGGGTTAGTGCGATTTTTAGTGAATAAGTAGAGGTTACGTTTGAAATAGATAAAGGCTTCAATATCATAATGAGCATCTTTAAATACGTTTGCCTGCTCTTTTGTTACAATCTCTGGATAGGTAAATTTAATAATTTCCGCAGACGTTTCGTTACTTTTAATATCAATGGGGTTTTCAATTTTGTAAATAGTCATCCATTTTCTATCTTTTCCATTATTGCCAAAATCGCCCACAAAGAAGTGACCGAAGGTGTCTTGTGTAAGATCCTCCCAGTCCCAGTTTTTTGCGTTGTTAATTTTTATTTTTTTCTCAATATTACCAAGTTCATTGACACGGTATAAGTAGGGACCATCTCCTCCGTCGTTTATCGCCCAAAGATGTCCTTTTTTATCAACCTCAATACCCGATATCTCTTTTAATTTAGAGGGAAAATTGATTGTTTTCGTTTGGTAAAGTGAGAAAGCCTGAACAATAACTATGGCAATAAATATGAAAATAGGAACGACAAGTACAGAAAACTTTGTTTGAGAATAATTCATTACTGCAATGTGGATTCATAACGTGACGGTGGTATAGCTGCATACTACGCTTTTTTGGATGTAACGCTATTTTTTACCCAATAAAAAACCCCAATAAAGGGGTTTTTAGGTAAAAATGTATTATTAAATATTGAAAGCAACAAACCCAGGTGAAAGTCGCTTGTTGTTACTATCGTCCAACATCAAGTATTCATACTCTTTTTGAAGGCCCATAACGCTTACCGCTGAATTGTTTGCAGTAACAGGTTCAAAACGCGAGTTTTCTAACGCTTTTATTGAGGAGCGAATAAAGCGTTTAGACCCTTTAAAGTTAACCACTTTAATATTGACCGGTTGCCCTTGAGTATTCAAATCATAAGACAAAGTAACTGTACCTTGAGTTTTATCATTTAATGCACTGCTTGGATAGCTTGGCATAACGTCTTTTACTTTCACTAATTGAATACCAGATTGTGAAAGCTCATTAGCATTTATTGTCGATGCTTGAAGGCCTAAAGAAATAAAACTGATTACACTGATAATGGTGAGTTTTGCTGCTAATTTTTTCATACTTACTCCCAATTCTGACGCTTATATAGTCAGTAAAAAATTTTAATTTTTGCAACTGAGATACTTTGAGTATCTGATGCATATTTAAAGTATATACAATGAATTACTTTTGTCAAATTTTAATTAACTTTTCATCTCGTAGACATAAAAGTGTAACATTAGTGATGTAAGTATGTGTATATACAATATAAATACTAACTATAGCGCTGGTTTGTTTTTAATAGTGAATTGCAGTGCTGATTAAGAAGTTTATGCATGTCTAAAGTGAACGATAAAAAAGATACGAAGAAAAATAGCCAACTCATTATTCGTATAAAAAAAGAAGAAAGAGACGAGTTTGTGGATTTATGTGACGAATTAGATACTAGTGCTGCTAGAGAAATTAGGCACTTTATTAGAGATTTTTTGAAGAAGCACAGACACGAAGAATAAGAATTTAACCTTCCTATTTTAACAATTTTGAGTTAACCAACACATTTGCATTACAGCAAAGGCGTTGGTTATAACAGTTTCAAATTATTATGTTGTTTTTAGCCTTAAACTGATAGTGATATTCTAGGTAAACTCTTCTGGCTAAAATCTATTTCAGGACTACACAATAGTATTCGCGCTGAATCAACTCCTTGTTCGGTGACTTGGCGTTTAAATTCATCGCCTCGTTCTTTTGCTATTTCAACCAAACGTTGCTTTTGATCTTTAGTTATTGTTTCTTTTCCTATGGTTTCATCGAGCTCCGAGGTTGAAGCTATGGGGCATACGTTAACTTGGATGTCCGGTTTCTTTTCCATTAATGCGACAAACTGGTCAACAAAGGTTAATTGCGATTCATTGAGTGCAGTTTGCTTTGGTTCATACACTAAATCTTCAAAACGGACTTTAAGTGCGTAAGTACCAGCAGAATAAGCAATACTTAAAATTTGCCCGTAAGGAACGAAGGTATTGATAAGGTGTTTTTTAGTTTGGTTCATTACTGCTTTTTTCACTACTAAACCAATTATGTATTGCACTCCAAAGCTGGGGTCGTCTACGTCACCATTGACTGGAATGGTTAAATTTATATTACCGTCATTGTCTTTTAGCATACCTAATGCAACATTCAGTGGGATTGCTGCTTGGCCGACCATATCTAATTCGTCTTCCTCTTTTGCCTTATTCGAAGTGAATGTTGCGCCTCGTAAATTCAGCTTTAGTGTTCCATCGAGAGCATTGTCTGCGACTGTAATACTGGCCTCTGAATCTAATTGACCGGCTTCAACGCCAAAACCTAATGCGGTATGTAAATAAGGTGACACTTCGTGAACAGCGAGCTCTTTTATATTACTGTTAAGTATCAAATTTAGTTTTTCGCCAAAGGGCTGAGCACTTCCATCAATTTGATAGCTAAAGTAATCTTCGTCTTTCAAAGAAAGTAAAAACTCAGCAGATTCGTTGTTATCTTTGTTATTGATATTGTCTATGGATAGGGTCGATATTTCGATATTTTTGTCAAATAGTGGGCTTATTGACTGGTCTTCAAAATGAATTTTTGCTGGTGAAGTTAAAGCGATTGTATTGACGTTAAAGAAAACACTATCCTTTACTTTTTCATCTGTATTATTTTCTGCTTCTGCTTCTGCTTCTGCTTCTGCTTGGTTGTCGTTGTCAGGTTCAGTCGCTGATATAGCGTCAATGGCAGCAATACTACCAGATTGGTCCACGGTTATATTTGCAATAAGTTGGTCTAGTGCCACAGTATCCAAAGATAGATCCGAAACACCTTTATTGAGGTCGAATTCGCCAGAGAACTGATTAAAGGAGAGCGCTTTAAACGACGCCATTTGTTGATTATCTGAATCCACTAAAAATTGAGATTCATCTATGACAAATGAATCCCATTTAGCTGAAACAACATTGTTTGTATTGTTAACTATCAATTGGGGTAACTGAAGTGCACTGATTTTAGCCAGTGTAATACCGCCAGTATGTTGAGCACTTAGGCTACTCATTTCAACGCTAACTAAGCTAGAGACTTGAATATCATCGCCAATAGAGGCCGACGCTTCGGGTACATTTACTTCAAATAAACCTAATGTTGCTTGGTAGTCTTTGTCTTTATATGAGAGATTTGAAAATTCAGTGGTTAAATCGCCTAACTCTGCGTGAATTACGTCACCCAAACTGCCTTTTAATACTAGAGATGTGGCAAAATTAAAATTGATATCGGCATCAGATATGGATGATGAAAATGTGATATTGGCCGAGCTATTTAGTGAAAAATGAGTTCCGTCAAATGCGACATCATTTATTTCAAAAAGGTTTATTCCAATATTATGATTTTGCAATTCAGCTTCATATTCTAAATGAATATCTTTAAATGTTGCCTTAACAAGTGCTACATCTATGGCTATTTCACTAGTATCACTGGTATTCGTTGTGTTTGCTTCATCAGTAATTGCATCATCTTGTTTTGCTTCTTCATTGAGCATAATACCTAAAACAGATAATACGTTGTCAGATTGTTTTACGTGAGCATACACCCCTTCGATAAATATTTCATTTATGTGCACTTTAGCGAAAACAGCTTTCCACAAGCTATAATCTACTGCCAAGGTGTCGAGTTCGAAAACGGTGTTGTCTTTTTGCAACCAAGATAAATTCGATATTGTGAGTCGAGAACGAAAAGGGTTTAGGCGAATTGAACTGTCTTCATGAAGTACAAGACCTTTGTCTTTTAATATATTCCCAATGATTGGGCGAGAAACAACGGGGGAGAGAGCCCAAACCAATAAACCAAGAGCGATAACAATGGCAAAGCTCCATATAACAATACGACCAAATAACTTCATAAACCCTCTAGCGACGCAAAAAAAAACATTGTGTTGGAATTTTACAATGAGTTAAAGGTGAATTTTTATAAACTAGGCACATTCCTAATGTTTTATGGGATTTAGAAATAAAAAAACTCCCAATGTGTTGCCACAGAGGAAGTTTTTAATGACTAGTAAGTAAATGCTAAAACATTATTTAATGTCAAAGCGATCGTTTTGCATGACTTTAGCCCATGCGTTTACGAAGTCATTCACAAACCGCTCTTTTGAGCTATCAAAAGCGTAAACTTCAGCAACTGCTCTAAGTTCCGAGCTAGAGCCAAAAATCAAATCTACTGGGGTTGCGGTATAAACCACTTTACCTGTAGCGCGATCGACGCCTTCATATGTGTAACCCGAGTCAGTTTTTTGCCATTTAGTAGACATATCTAACAAGTTTACAAAGAAGTCGTTAGTAAGTGTTCCAGGCTTGTCTGTCAGAACGCCTAAATCGCTTCCATCAGTATTTGCACCAAGTGCTCGCATACCGCCGACTAATACCGTCATTTCAGGTACAGTTAGGGCTAGTTGATCCGCTTTATTCACTAGCGCTTGTGTTGGCGATAAATAATAACCTTCTTTATAGAAGTTTCTGAAACCGTCTACTTCCACTTCTAAGTGAGAGAAAGATAGTTCATCAGTTTGCGCTTGCGTTGCGTCTCCACGACCTTGAGCAAATGGAACCGTTACGTCAAAGCCGGCATCTTTCGCCGCTTTTTCAATGGCGCTAGCACCACCGAGTACGATTAGATCAGCAAGAGAGATACCTTTGCGCTTAGTATTAAAGTCACTTTGGATACCTTCTAAAACAGCGATTACTTTTTGCACTTCAGCAGGATTGTTCACAGCCCAATCTTTCTGAGGAGCAAGTGCGATTCTTGCACCATTTGCACCGCCGCGCATATCTGAATCACGATAAGATGCCGCTGCACCCCAAGCGACTCTTACAAGTTCTTGAACACTTAAGTCTGATGCTAGAATTTGCTTTTTCAACTTAGCAATGTCTTTGGCTTTCAGAGGTTTAAATCCTGATGGATCAATTGGGTCTTGCCAAATTAATGTTTCTTCAGGGAAGTCATCGCCAATGTAGTTCGCACGAGGTCCCATATCACGGTGAGTGAGCTTGAACCATGCTTTAGCAAATGCCTTTTGATATTCAGAAGGATCCGCTAAGAAGCGCTCTGCAATTTTTCTGTACTCAGGATCTGCTTTTAACGCTATATCCGTTGTAAACATAATTGGTGAAGTGAATTTGCCCTTTACGTGAGCATCGGGAGCTGAATTTTTCAATGCTCCGCCTTTAGCTTCCCATTGAATATGGCCAGCAGGAGAACGAGTTTTTTCCCATTCGTTGTTTAACAAGTTCGCCAAATATAAAGACGTCCAACGAGTCGGAGCTTGCGTCCAAGAGCCTTCAAGACCACTGGTTATTGTATCTTCTGAGTGGCCTTTACCACATTTGTTTTCCCAACCTAAACCTTGCTGTTCAACACCGGCAGCACCAGGTTCTGCGCCAACACACTCATCAGGCTTATGCGCACCGTGGGCTTTACCAAAAGTGTGTCCGCCAGCAATAAGAGCAAAGGTTTCTTCATCGTTCATCGCCATACGGCCAAATGATTCACGAATACTTTGAGCTGATGCTAGTGGATCTGGAACGCCGCCCGGACCTTCAGGGTTTACGTAAATCAATCCTTGGTGAACGGCAGCAAGGGGTTTTTGAAGGTTGCCGTCAGCATCTCGTCGGTCACTTGCAAGCATTTCTACTTCTGGTCCCCAATACACTAGATCAGGTTCCCAATCATCATCGCGACCAGCGGCAAAACCATAGGTTTCGAAGCCCATATTTTCTAGTGCAGTATTACCGGCAAGAACAATAAGGTCACCCCATGAAATCAGTTCACCGTACTTTTGTTTGATTGGCCATAGTAAACGACGAGCCTTATCTAAGCTCACATTGTCCGGCCAGCTGTTAAGCGGGTTAAAGCGTTGTTGGCCACCGCCAGCACCACCGCGACCATCATAGGTTCTGTATGTACCTGCAGCATGCCAAGCCATACGAATAAAGAACGGGCCATAGTTACCATAATCGGCTGGCCACCAATCTTGAGATTCAGTAAGCACTTTATCGATGTCAGCTTTTACTGCATCAACATCAAGTTGTGCGAAGGCGGCTTCATAACTGAAATCGTCTCCGAAAGGATTAGAGCGTTTGTCATGATCTCTCAGCGGACTCAAATCTAGTGACTCAGGCCACCAAAATAAGTTACTTTTTGCTTTGTTAGGAGCAACTGTCCCCATTCCGATAGCGGCTTTTTCATGATGATGACCCGCAGCGATGACGTTTTGAGATAAAGTTAATGCGACGACGCTCGCCACAGCAGAAACTTTAAATATTTTTATTATGTTCATGTGTATTGTCCTTAGACGTAAATAAAACGTAAAAAACTCATTTCAAGAATAACTATAGGAGAAATTTTCTATTATCCATAATCTATTATTTAGATTTGTTTAATCTTAAAAATAGATTATTGATGGTATTTCTATTCGAATTAAATGCCTGAATGGAGATTGTGTCAATGTATTTTGTTAAAAATTAACAGTACCAACAGCGATAAGTTACATTTTTAAGTGATTGAATAGACTGTGTTTTGTACGTAATAAGACAGGAATTACTAATTTTCGCTTTTAAAATAATCAATTTTTGCTTTATTTTGTTTCCATTTATGCCAGCGAGTAGGAATAACATAATTCATTAACCTATCTACTGATTGCATAAGTGTTAAATTATATGCACCGTGTAGCTTACTTTTTAAGCTCGAATTACTGCACCTTAGAGACAAGGCATAGCCAGCTTCGTCATACACCATATGATGCCAATATCCGCTAGGAATAAATAAAGTATCTCCCGGCTCTAGCGTAACTTTTAAACCTTTTACTTTTTTTAAACCTGGATAAGTATCAAAATCTGGGTTATCCACATCAACATAGCTTCTGCATGTGAAAGGTGTTCGGTGTAATGCTGTACTTTGGTCATAGGCAAATAAAGTCACCGTTTTTCTTCCATATAAGGCGGTATGAAAAACATGAGACATGTCTATATCAAAATGCATTTGTGTCACAGAGTCTTGGCAACCAAAAAACATAAAAACAAACTTTTTGGAAAAACCTTTAGCGATTGAGGGTAACTGAATGTCGTTTAAGAGTTCAGGAATATGAGAGGTGATGTTATAAAGAAATAAACGTAAGTCTTGGCGGGTGGTAAGGATTTTATCAATATACTCAGCCAAAGTGATTTGCTGGCTGCCGCCCATATAACCTTTTCCTGGAGTGACAAAACTTTTATCGTAAACTGTTACTTTGTTATGTCCGTGTTCGTTTTTAAAAAACTCAGGACTCCAGCGATGAGTTGCAGGCCATGTGGCCGACAACGTTTTAATGACAAGAGGTTTTAACGGCCGAAAATAGTGCTCTTGAAATTCGGCGTACTCGATTGTCTCAACGCTGTCGACGGGTTGAAGATCTAGTTCAGATTTCGTCATATAAAAAGACTACAACCCAATCTTAAGCGGTTAGAAATTCGCGATACGTAGTTAAGATTTCGGGTCTTTCCCAATGTAGGAAGTGCCCAGCGCCTTCTACTAATTTGTATTCACAATCTGGGATTTGAGTGGACGCTTTTTGAATGCCCTTATGATCGAGTATCGCGTCATATTCACCGCTGATAATCAGTGTCTTTGCGCCGATATTAGATAAATCCACAAACTCTTCGATGTGATTAGCTTGCTCAACAAATTCACAGTGATTAGCAAAACTCACAAACTCATCTTCGGTCATGTTTCCAAATTGATTAATCATCTGACGTTTTTGGCATTCAGATATGTGTTGTCCAAATCCAGATATCATTAGCGATGCAATTTCATCTGCTCGACCTTCATCGTATAAGCGTTTACCTTCTTTTATTAAGGCTAATACTTCTCTATTGGGTTTAACGCCAAAGCTGCCTAAAATCATTTTAGAAATAAGGTCTGGATGTTTTGCTGCAACTGCAGCAGAAATGATAGTACCCCAAGATGCTGCAGCCAAAATGACTTTGCCATTGCGGTTTGTTTTGTCTATGACTTCAAGCAATATTTTTTGCTGATCGTCAAAAGAGATTGCTGGCTCTCCAGTTACAAAGCTAGCTCTTCCTTGGCCAGGCAAATCAAATACAACGACAGAATAATCAGGAACGAAATGGGTGATGAAACTACGCCATGCAGCCATAGTTTGTTTTGCCCCGCTAATACATACGATTGTTTCTTTTGCCTCTCCATAAATTCGATAGGGAACCAAAAAACGACATAATCGTAATTCACCTTTTATTATTTTCATTATTTTTTACTACCTGAGTTACTGTGTGCTGCTGTTAGCATCATTTAGTTTTATTATTAGTTCTTTGCGTTGCACAATTGCCTTTTCACCAAACCACATGCTCCACAGAAGCCTTGCGAGTAATGGGCTATCAAATGTGCCAACAAGTTCATTTTGGAAAAAGGCTAATAGGTGGCCTTCTTTTGTCCACCGAAGTGAGAATTTATCGTTTTTTGCTACATCCTGTTTAATGGCTTGTCGGAATTTTTCTAAATCTGGTGCGACTAGTTCTTCTTCATCACCTTCACAATTAAATTTTACTCCTTTTGTTAGTGCATTTTGTATTTGCTTGGCACTTAATGAGCGCTGAAAAATGAGAGAGATTTGTTTGTTTGCAGGTTCAGTTAATATGTGTTGATAAACGTTCAAAGATGAAGCTTCTTCGAAATCGATATCACTATAATGGGCTATTCGATAGATATCGAGTAGGTACTTTTTTCTTATTGTTTGGCCTGTGAGTTTCAGAGGAGGCGTTGTTGAATCAGGGAAGTGGATTGCGTCTGCAAAGCCGCTGTTATTGTCACTAACTTGGCTGGCAATAGTTGAAAAAGAAAAGAAAGCGATGATAAAGCACAAGGCTCTTAACAGAGGCTGGTGGGCCAAAGATTTTTTCATTGAAATTGCTACCAAACCTAATTACTCCTACATTGCTCTTTTGAGTTATTATTCGACACTGAGCTTATCAGACTAATCACATCAGATTAGCGGTGAATGAGCAAGCTTATTCGTACTAAATTAGCTAATAATGCGCAGATATCTTCACTTCAGTCTTTTATTTGCTTCGATAAACGAATAGATGAATTGAAGAGGAGGGGGAGATTGCATTAATATAAATGATTGCAACCATTTTAATCTATTTCAACTATGAATAATAAATACCTTTGTGCGAGCTTTTTTCTATGCTTGCTCTTTGCCGCTTGCTCGAGAACACACACAACAGAATCTAACGATACCTTTGTTGTAAAAGTACTTGGAATTAATGATTTTCATGGCCAAGTCTTACCTGATGATGGTGAGGGCGGCATGCAGCAGCTAGGACCTGCGCTATTGCAATCACTGGCAACTGATCAGCGTCCTACTTTTATTTTACACGGAGGTGATCAAGTAGGAGCAAGCCCCGCAGAATCATCCTTGCTACAAGATGAACCGTCAATCCAATTTCTAAATCTGATTAATTCGTATTGCCAACAATATAGGCTTTTCCGATGCCAAGTATTGGGTACTGCAGGTAATCATGAATTTGATGAAGGCAGTGAGGAAATGCTGCGTTTGTTACATGGAGGTATTCATGCAAAAGGCCCCTTTTTAGATACTCATTGGCAGGGCGCAAATTATAAAACACTTAGTGCTAATGTAATTGATAAGAGCACTAATTCATTGCTACTCGAACCGTACTCAATACAAAAGGTGAACGGTGTAGGTATAGGTATCATTGGTATCTCTCTTGATACTACTCCGGTAGAGGTGACTCGAGGAACTGTTGATAATTTGGTCTTTGTCGATCAGACTGAAGCGGTAGAACGGTATGCTGCTGTATTACAAAAGAAAGGTGTAGAAACGATCATTGTGATTGTTCATGATGGTGATGAATCAAACACAAACTATTATTCTGGAGAAACTCAGGATGACAATTTTATTCCTTTGAATAGTCATTTTGGACAGTTTGTTAAAAAATTACCTGACTCCATCGATCTTGTCGTATCGGGCCATTCTCACTTTTTTACTAATGCCTATGTGACTACTGATACAGGAAACAAGCTGTTAGTGACACAAGCTTATTCTAAAGGTAGAGCATATGCAGATATAGAATTAACGATAAACAAGGTCTCTGGTGATGTAGAAAACGCGTCTGCAAAAATTGTCAAATTGGATGCCAATACATCATATTCATTATCTGAAGCTGAAACTCTACAGACGAACAAAATTGACCTTTTGGTTAAGGCCGCGACGAACTTTGCATTGCGCTATACAGCTACATTTATAAACTCATATTCACCAGTAGAAAAGCAAAATTCGTTGGGAACCTTTATTGCTGATTCTCATCGGTATGGTCTAAAAACCGACGTAGGGGTAATGAACGAAGGTGGCGTTCGAGCTGAATTGAAAGGGGGAGACGTAACCTGGGGAGATATTTACGCAATCCAACCTTTTGGCAATAGTTTAATGGTGAGACTATATTCAGGGAAGCAACTCAAGCAACTTGTATCAACAGTGCATTTTTGGAGCAGTAACCTGGTTGTTTCTGACAATGGAAATATTACTCTTGATGGTAAGACTATTGTTGACACAAATGTTTATTCGGTTGCAGGTAACAATTACGTTATGAATTTGCCTCTATTTGATGAAGGAGAATGGGTAAGTTCTAATGGAAATGATTTAGACGAAACGATTAATTACATTAAACACCTGCCTACTCCGTTTAATTTAACGAGTAAGCCGAAGGATTGATACACCAAAATGCAGCATCGCCCCCTGTTACAACATAAAAGAGATCACACAAAGCTATTCTTAGAAATAGCGCGTTTGCGAAACAATGCGATTTTAGAGCTTGGCCTGAAAGGGTATGAGTTCCATAAAACCCCTAAGTTTGTGACTGAATCTGGTGAACGGCTTACAATTGAGCCAGAACGCAGTATTGTTTTACCGAATTACACGTTAATGGAAGGCGTGTTGCCATTACTTGAAAAAAGCATTTCTGGATTTTCATTGGTTGCAAATAGCGAGTCGGGATTTCGCTATCCTACCGCTGCAATTGCTGGGGATGATGCGCCATTTATTAAGCGGATGCGCTCTGAGTACTTTCATAAAGTCGATGAAGACAGAAGTATTTGTCGTCCGGTTAATTTGTCTTATGGAATTAAAAGCAGAGGCAAAGGTGACAACCGATTGGAATACGAAGTATGGATACCCGATGACAATGTAGAGCAAGATCCTCTACCGCTACTAATTAATAAATACGGTGAAGATTTACCCAAAGCGATACGAGAGTTTGCTACTGCACCTTCGTTTGTCTATGGATGGATGGGAGTAAAGCGCGGTGCATTTGATGCGCTATACCAAGACAAATCTAAACTGGGTGATATTGTTTTATGCTTAAGTTTGTCTCTAGATGCCTACAATATTGGCGCTCGCCCTGATTTATCGTTTTCTCCAGAAAATGAAAGCTCTATTGCTACCAACCAAGCTGAATTTGAGTGGGAAGTATTGGGGTATTATGCGCCCCAAGGTGCTGAGTTAAGTCAGGCTGATATCTGGGCTGGAATTAATGCAGCGCTAGAGGCTGTGAGTGCGCCTTTGGAAGACGCTTATTCCTCTGTTCTTATTCCAACAGAAAACAGCAAGACGGAACGTATACTGGAAACCATACGAGAGCAGGACGTTGATTTGTCAGAAATTGCGGAGCTTAATTTACAGCCTCATGAATTCTTACAAACAACCAGTCGCCACCGAGTGAAGGGCCATGATGCGTCTAGAACGGTGAATTTGCTTGGACGATTAAATCGATTGTTTTATCAACCTGAATTTATTTTGCCCTCGCTACAAGAGCTACACGATGTTATTGCTAAGCCGAAATAATGGCTTAGCAAGTTTCAATTCATTCGTTTTTAAGCTTTTTTAACTACTTTTGTTTTCAGCATCATGTGACCAGCGCCATCGACTTTGCAATCAATGTCATGGTCGCCAGGAGTAAAGCGCTTGATGACAGCTTTCGTTCCTACTTTAAGTATTAAGGATGAACCTTTTACTTTTAAATCTTTTACCAAGGTGACTTTGTCGCCTTCAATAAGCACATTGCCGTTGATATCTTTGTATATTTCTTCCTCTTCAGCCTCTGCCGAGGGATCCCATTCAAAGCCGCATTCTGGGCAAATTAACAGGTTTTGATCAGCATAAACGTATTCTGATTGGCATTGTGTGCATGGGGGAAGTGTATCAGTCATTCTTTCTGGCCTTGTAAATAAAAGTACTGGCAATTAATTCGGCTGCGAGTATAAAGCCTATTGGTCTTATCTCCAATTAAGATTTAGTGTTCAATGCAGGAAACTCAATCATGAAACAGAAGTACAATTGGTACAGTCCGAGAGACAAGGCTCTGGCACAGCGACGACGCAGAGCAAAACGGATTGTTGAAAATATAAATGCAACCGCACAAGATAAATTTGGCGAACGCAAAGCGCAGTTTGAGTCGTTGTTTGGCACAACGGGAAAGGGGTTTTACATTGAATCGCCTTTTCATTGTGATTACGGTGATAACATTCGTTTGGGTGACAATTTCTATGCAAATACTGGATGTGTGATTTTGGATGCGGCCGCCGTTACCTTTGGTAAAAACTGTATGCTGGGACCGCAGGTGGGTATTTATACGGCAACTCACCCCCTTGATGCCGAACTCAGAGCGCAAGGCTTAGAAGCATCATTGCCAATTACTATTGGAGACGATGTGTGGATTGGGGGGAACGCAACATTATTGGCTGGGGTTAGTTTGGGTAATCGAGTGGTTGTTGGCGCAGGCTCAGTAGTGACAAAAAGTTTTGGTGATGATGTGGTAATTGCTGGAAACCCTGCGAAAATTATGAAGAAAAATAGCATCTAAGATCTGCTTTCGATAGCTCAGCATTTAGATTTCACCATTGCAGGTGTGTAGTGTGATAGTTTATTGTTAGCCCTATAATAATAATTTTTCCAAGGTATCACTATGGATGCTCGTAATATTGCATTTTCTCGCACTCGCTTAACGGAACTTATGGTTCCTTCTTTCGCTAATTTTGGCGGTAAGGTTCACGGCGGTATTATTTTGTCGTTAATGGACAAGGTGGCCTATGCTTGTGCAAGTAAACATGCAGGTGCTTATTGTGTAACTGTTACTGTTGATGGTGTAGAGTTTTTGCAACCGGTAGAAGTTGGTGAGCTACTACATTTAGATGCCACAATTCACTATGTGGGTAATACGTCGTTGATTGTGGGCATTAAAGTGACATCTGAAAACATTAAAAACAACTTTATTAAACACACCAATAATAGCTATTTTACTATGGTGGCAAAAGGTGATGACGGAAAACCTGCCAAAGTACCAGAGCTGGTTGTGAGTAATGAAGAAGAAATGAAAAATTTTGTTACGGCCATCAAGCGTATGGAAGTCAAAAAAGAAGCAAACGCTCGCATTCAACAGCAACAAGATGATTGCGTTCGCAATAAGGATATAGCCTTACTTGAATCTCATCGCTGTTCATTAGGCTTTAGCCCTGATAAATGCTCTTAACAAATTCTCCAATGCGTTTTAGACCTTCTTTTAGTTTTTGATCATCGGTGGCAAAGGAAAGTCGAACATATTCGTCAGCGCGGTGCTCACCAAAATCGTTTCCTGGTGTCATCGCGACATAATGTTTGGCCAACAGGGCGTCGCAAAATTCGATGGCGGTTAGTCCTGTTTTTGCTATGTTGATATACACATAAAAAGCGCCATCTGGATGTACTTCTACGGGTAAATTAATACGGTTAAGGGCATCTAATACGTAATTTTTTCTGTTGATTAGTGTTGCTCGTCGAGCTTCGCATTCCGCTAACGAATTGGGAGTAAAACAAGCTAACGCTGCGTATTGAGCAGGTGTTGATGGGCAAATATAAAGATTCTGCGCTAGTTTTTCCATAGGAGCTACCATCTCTGATGGCACGACACACCAACCTAATCGCCAACCTGTCATACCGAAGTATTTAGAAAAACTATTAATGACAATAGCCTTGTCGTCAGAGGCTAATACGGTATTGACGTTAGATTGCTCAGACAAGGCTAAATTTAAATAGATCTCATCAACAATACGCCACGCGTTTTTCTCTTCGCAAAATGCAGAAATCGCAGACATTTCCGTTTCGCTGATACAGGTGCCTGTTGGGTTAGCAGGAGATGCTATTAACAGGCCTTTGGTGGTATCGCGCCAATTGTTTGCAACATTTTGTGCAGTCAGCTGAAAATGTTGGTTTGCTGGCGTAGGCACTAAAGAGACATCACCACCGAAGCTAGTAATAAAGCGACGATTACACGGGTATGATGGGTCACCTAAAATGACATTGTCTCCGGGGTTTATCAATGCTGCGCTGATAAGTAACAAGGCCGCAGATGCACCTGAAGTAATAATCACTCGGTTGGCGTCGATTTCTACCCCATGTTGACTGAAGTAGAAATTTGCTACAGCTTGCCTTAACGCGGGTAAGCCGAGTGCTGAAGTGTAAGGCAGCTCTCCTTTGGAAACCGCAGTGAGCATAGCCTCAGAGACCTCTTTAGGAGCGCCAAAATCGGGTTCACCTAAATTTAAGCGCACAACATGGTGACCTGCTTGTTCTAATGCAGTGGCTTTCTCGCCATACTCCATAGCTAAAAAAGAAGAGATGGCATTGGCTCTATCTGAAAATTTCAAAAAACTACCTATAATGTCGTGTTGTTGTATTTTAGGAGCTGCAATGTATAGCGACTTTTTTAAATGCGCAAGCCAATATTGGTAATGACAACACAGTGATTAAGGTGGTAAAACTAAAAAGGTGTCTCTATAAATAGAATAACCATGACTAGTGCAGTACAACTTTCTTCAGTAATCTTTTCTTATCCAAATTCCAATGCTGTGTTTGAATGCAATGATTGGACATTAAATCACGGCGAACATGTTTTTTTACAAGGACCTTCTGGTTCTGGGAAATCCACGCTTTTGGGGCTTTTATCTGGAATATTAAAACCTAATAGTGGGGAGGTGTGCATTAATGGAACAGAGTTAAGTCGTTTATCTCAAAAGCAAAGAGATAAGTTTAGAGCACAAAACTTGGGTGTTGTTTTTCAACAATTTAATCTTGTTCCCTATTTGAATACCTTAGAAAACTTACAGTTAGCAACCCATTTCGCTAACTCTGAATTAGATATAGAGGGTCATGTGAAGCCCATGTTAGAGGCATTGAAATTAGATGAATCGGTGTTAACTCAGGCAATATCCACATTGAGCATTGGGCAAAAGCAACGAGTTGCAATAATGCGTGCCTGTGTAAACACACCTAAGGTTTTACTGGTCGATGAGCCTACTTCAGCACTAGATTCACAAGCCGCAAATGGCTTTATGGGATTACTGTTGGATTTGTGTAAAGTGAATCAATCGAGTTTAATTTTTGTAAGCCATGACGATAGTTTGGGAAGCTATTTTGAACGTCATGAAACCTTGTCAAATATAGCGACTTGGTCTTCAGTTGATGGGTGATTTTTATTGTCAGCGATAAAGGTTTACCGCTGACGCCAATGTGGTGATAGCAGCGCTATTGGAGAATGTAAGATTTACCTATGATTTTCCATTCATCATTGACTTTTGCCAGTGTTAAGGCGTCGTAAAAACGAGTTGTTGAGCGAAATAGCACCACAGCTAAGCGGTCATCTACAACATTTAGGCTGATGATCTCACCGTCAAGGTTGCCACCGGCTGGGTTTTCATTTGAAGACCAATGGTTTAGAACAGTGGTCATGTCTTTCCACGATTTTATAACGTCTTTGCCTTGCTCATCTTTTACAACCCCAACCATAGTGGCATTTTCCGCAGCAAATGCGCGGAACAAGCGTTCTTTACTGGCTTCACCTTGGCCTTGAAAGTAATCATTAACGGCGGCTTCTATGGCTACTTTGTCAGAAGCTTTGTCGGCGAATACGTTTGATGAAAATAGTGCAAGGCTTAATACAACTAAGACTGATTTAAACATGAATAGGTATCTCTACGTTATTGAGGTTATGCCCTGTGCATTAAACCTCTTGAGTTTAAAGACAGAGAAAGTAGAACTTTTAGTTCAAAAAAGAGAGATTAATGACTTTATTCATACAATACAGATATAGTGAGTAGCCTTTGAAACTTAGTTATACAATCCGTATAGTTTGGTTTTGTCATTTGAATTCATGCTTCTGAACTTTTAAATACCATAAGCAGAACAGTGTGTTAGAGAGAGGTTATGTTAAAAAAATTGGTATGGAAAAGTGTTGTTAGTCGTAAAAAAACCGTTTTACTGACCTTTTTATCCTTGTTGGTGAGTATTAGTTTACTGGTTTCGGTAGAACACTTACGGTCGCAAATAAAAGAAAGTTTTAACCGTACCATTTCAGGCACAGACCTCATTGTGGGGGCACCCACTGGTGAATTGAATTTGTTACTTTACTCTGTTTTTAGGATGGGAAGCCCAACCAACAACATTCAATATGACAGCTTACTCATGCTGCAAAAACACCGTTCAGTGGCATGGACTATTCCCTTGTCTTTAGGTGATTCACATAAAGGTTTTCGGGTTTTAGGTACAACAAACGATTATTTTGACCATTTTAAATATGGCAATAAACAAAATATTGCATTTGCTAAAGGGAATAAGTTCAGTACCTTGTTTGATGTTGTTCTGGGGGCCGAAGTTGCAGAGAGCTTAGGTTATCGGTTAGGCGATGACATTGTTGTTTCTCATGGAATAGGCAATACCAGTTTTCACAAACATGACCACTCTCCGTTTCATGTGACTGGGATCCTTAAACCTACAGGTACACCGGTAGATAGAACATTGCATGTGAGTTTACAGGCCATTGAAGCTATACATATAGCGCCTCGAGCATTAGACGGAATTATTGCGAGCGAAAATTACAACGAACTTGAGCCTGCGAATATAACCGCTGTGTTAGTAGGGCTAAAGAGCAAATTAGCAACGTTCACTTTACAGCGACAAGTAAATCAGTACAAAAACGACAGATTAATGGCCGTTCTGCCCGGTGTTGCGTTAAACCAGCTTTGGCAATTGATGGCGAGTATGGAAAAGCTACTTCAGTTTATTAGTGCTCTTGTATTACTGGCGTCTCTATTTGGATTAACCACAATGTTATTGGCTAGTATGAATGAACGGTCTGTAGAAATAGCCGTTATGCGTATATTGGGTGCGTCTCCGCGTTTTGTCTTGTTGCTAATTCTGAGTGAAGCCGTGTTTATTGTGCTTCTCGCGAGCGTCAGTGCATGTGTACTTGTGAGTGGAGCGCTAGTAGTGTTATCTGATTGGTTAAGTCAGACGTATGGTTTGTTTTTGTCTACGAACCTAATGTCGCAAGAACAGTTAATTTTACTGCTTTTAGTTTTGTTATCGGCCATTTTTTCTGCGATTTTTCCCGCAATAGAAGCATACCGTAAAGCGTTACACAGCCAGTTATCAACGTAGTGACTAAAATTGATACGATTCACCTTGGTTTTTAGCAAAGCTACCTTGTTCATAGGGTTTTAATTTAAAAATGTTATAACATCACTCTTGGTTGATTTTGAAAAATGTTATAACATATCATCATCAACGTGATAAATTTCTCTCAACATTAGAATTAAGACCACATATGAACAAGTTAAATAAGATTACAGCACTGATGATGCTGCCATTGTTATCAAGCAGTGCTCTAGCAGCAAGTGTATCCGGTGTAATAAAAGATACTGCGGGCCAGCCTATTGAAGGTGCGGTTGTATCGGTTTTAGGTAGTAGTGCAAAGTCAACTACTGACGAAAAAGGGCGTTACAGTTTCGATCAAGTTAGCGATGGTCACGTTCATCTACATATTTACTCTCCGTCATATGTGCACGGCGACAGAGAAATTGAAAATGCATCAGGCGCGATTACTGCTGATTTTGCATTAACTCCATCTTCAATCGAAAATATTGTTATAACAGCAAATGCGTTACACAACTCAGTGCTTGATTCTGTTATGCCTGTTAGTGTGTTGGCCGGTGAAGCCCTTAGAGATAGTCAAGCGCCCACACTAGGTGAAACACTAAAATCATTACCTGGTATTAACAGTAGTTATTTTGGTCCAGTGTCGGCACGCCCCATTATTCGTGGTAACGATGGTCCTAGAGTTAAAATTACGCAAAATAGCTTAGATGTTTCAGATGCATCGGTTGTTGGTGTTGATCACAATGTTGGTACCGATGCTTCTACAGCGACTCAAATTGAAGTACTTCGCGGTCCAGCAACTTTGCAATACGGTAGTGGTGCAATTGGTGGTGTTATTAACGTAGTTGATAACCGTATACTGTCTCAGCTTCCGACAGGGCTTGAAGGGCAAGCGGAGCTTCGTCATGAGACTGCCTCTGATGAAAAATTCGCTAAAGTTGATTTAAATACGAGTGTAGGTCAATGGGCATTTCACTTGGATGCGTTTGATCGTCAAACCAATGATATTGAGATTCCAGGATTTGCAGAGCGTGAACCCGATGAAGGAGAAGAGCCGGGAACACTGGAAAATAGCTCAATTGACAACCAAAGTGTAACCTTAGGCTTGTCTTATGTTGGTGAAAAAGGCTACTTAGGCTTTTCGGTTCAACAGCTAGATAACTTATATGGTATTCCCGGTGGTCATGGGCATGAAGAGGAAGAAGACGAACATGACGAAGATGAACACGACGAAGACGAGCATGAAGGTGAAGAGGAAGAAACCGTAACGTTAGACGTAGATAACACTCGTTATCAAATTGCCGGTGAGTTGTTAAGCCCATTTAAAGGCGTTAATAGCATTAAATTGGCTGCAGGTTACACGGATTACGAGCATGTTGAACTAGAAGGTGACGAAATTGGGACCTTGTTTGCCAATGAAACCACTGAGCTACGATTAACAGCCGCTAATGAAAGTATAGCGGGATGGCATGGCGTGTTTGGTTTTCATTACGCAGGCGTTGAATTTGAAGCCTTGGGTGAAGAAGCATTCACTCCGCCAAGTGAAACCGACATGTTGGCATTGTTTGTTGTGCAACAAAAACGTTTCGATAACTTAATTGTGGAGTTAGGTGCAAGGGTTGAAACCAATGACCTTTCTGCAGACCCATTTGATGTAGAAATTGCTAATCAAGCTACAGACGTTACTACAGTCCTTTTTGATGATTTAGATTTCACTAGTTTGTCGCTATCTGCGGGTTACAACTGGCAGTACACTGACGGTTATTCGTTTGCAGTCAATATTGCTCGTTCAGAGCGTGCACCAACACAACAAGAGTTGTACTCAGCAGGTGAGCACGTTAGTACCCGAACTTTCGATTTGGGTTTATTTTATAGTGTGAATGAAGAAGGCGGTATTATCTTCAGCGACGCTGGCATTGAAGAAGAGGTCTCAACCAATATCGATGTTAGCTTGCGTAAGTTCTCGGGAGATTGGGGTTTCACTATTTCTGCTTTCTACAATCAAATTGACGATTACATTTATCAAGTGGATACAGGGTTTGCGCTAGAAGGCGGCGAACTACCGCTGTTAAACTTCCGTCAAGAAGATGCCGATTTATACGGTTTTGAAGCTGAAGTACATTATCAAGTAAATAAAGTGTGGGATGTATCTGCATTTAGTGATTTCATCCGTGCAGAGGTTGATAGTGGCGATTTGCCGCGTATCCCGCCATTGCGTATTGGTGGTGAAGTTGCATTTGATTACAACGGTTGGAAAGGTGACCTTGGCGTAACTTGGTATGATGATCAAGATCAAGTTGCTGATTTTGAAACTGAAACTGATGGGTACACGCTTTTAGAACTAGGTGTTAACTATACGTTAGCTACAGAGCAAATTGATTGGGTTTTCTTTGCCAGAGGTACTAACCTTACTGACGAAGAAGCACGAGTACACAGTTCATTCTTGGTTGATGATGCGCCACTTCCTGGTCGCAGTTTTACCTTGGGTGTACGCGCTCATTTCTAAGTTAATTTAGAAACTCGGTTATAAGACAAAACGCCTCACATTTGTGGGGCGTTTTACTTTTTAAAGGTGGGGGGTTTGTGAGAAAGGCTAATAAATAGTAGACTCACTGGCCTCAAAGTGAAGTCAAATTCACTATTACAATGTTAAGACATTTTGACCAAGGACGTTGAAATACCCTCTATTGTTTTTCAGCTTTTCTTTCCTCAATTTATTTACCTTTAAAAATAAGAGAACATGGATGAAATATTCAAATAAAACCTTTTTTCTTTTTATCAGCTTGGTCCTGCTTTATGGGTGTGGAGGCGGCGGAAATGACGAAGAATCAAATGATTCACCGGTTGTTGTTTCCGTTAATCTTGCTCCCGTTATTTCTTTGTTAGACGAATATAGCGTGCTTGAAAACACTGTGGAAACCAATATTGAGTTATTGGGTAACGCGTCTGATCCAGAACAAGACCCCATTACGTTTGCTTTAGGGGAGCAAGGAGATAGTGCACTGTTTTTGTTAGACACTGATAGCAGCGAGCTTCTTTTTAAAACAGCACCAGATTTTGAAGCGCCTATTGATGCAGGCAGTAATAACATTTACCAAGTAGAAGTGGTGTATACCGATAGTCATGGTGATTCGTCATCTAAACTTTTAGATGTGAATGTGACCGATGAGTCAAATCTTCAATTGTCTATGACTTACCCCACACCCAATGCCAATTTAGGCGGAAGCCCTCAAACAACGATTAGAGGTACCTTGGTTGATTTGGAAGATGGAGATGTGTCTTCTGATGATGTTGACGCAGTGCAAGTAAATGGTTTAACCGCTGTGTTAGATGAATCAAATACTTTATGGTCAGCAACAGCGAATCTCACAGAGGTAGACTCAACAATTGAGGTAGGTGTTGTTCAAAAAGGGGTGACAACTCAGTCCGTCAATTATCAACTACAAAGCGAAGCATTACCTATCGATTTTGAAAATCTGACTGACGGTTTTTTTAATAGTGAAGATAATAGTTTAATACTGGTTGATAGAGCATATAGAACTATTTTTGAGTTAGATTTAACGACGAATGAAATTCACATTGTTTCCAATGCAATACGTGGTACTGGGCCAATATTAGAGATGCCTCAAGCTATAGCTTGGGATAGCAATAATAACCGTGTATTCGTATCTGATATTAATTTAGACGCAATTGTATCGATAAATTTGTCAACGGGCGACAGAGTCGTTATTTCTGACGATACTACTGGTTTTGGATTCCCACTTTCATCCCCTTCGAGTATTACATTTGATAACACAGAAAATCTTCTCTATGTGATGGACAGCACTTTAGATGCGTTAATCAAAATTGATATTGATTCGGGTGATAGGGAAATAGTTTCCGATAGAAGTGCGTTTTTTGGAGATAGTGTTTTAGATTGGACTGATGCTGTTTTAGATATCGACAATAACATTGGTTATCTATCAAGTACGTCGGAAGGAAAAATATATAGGATTAATTTAGATACGGGAAATAGAACCCTTATTGCTGACGTAACAACAGGGGCTGGTATAACAATAGAAAACCCAGGCACGCTTGCTTTTAATGCAGAAAAAAACCAGTTATTCGTACTAGGGGAATCAATGGGCGAAGACAGTGTTTTTTCGGTTGATTTAGCTACTTTAGAGCGAACATTAGTATCTGGACCATCTGCAGGTGAGGGTATTAATCTGTTGTTGTTAAGAAATATTATTTTAGATAATACCGGGGAAAATGCTTGGATTTTAGATGGGGGAGTTGAAAGTATTATATATACTGAATTGGCTACTGGAAAACGAACTTTATTACCAGTAACAGAGTCGTCAACCTTCGCTGATCCAATAGATATAGAATTAAATACAGCTGAACAACGAATATTGGTTTCTGATTCAACAACTCTGTATAGCGTAGATGTAAGTGCTACAGAAAATGCAGGTGCTATTGATATTGTAGCTAATACTCGAGCTAGTAATGGAGTCACGCATCATTTTACCCGAATTGGTCTTGATGAACAGAACAACAAAGTCTTTTTGTTGGAAGAGCCAGTGTTTAACGGAGAAGCATATTTTACTAGGACTAAAACTCTGATCGCTATCGATCTAAATACGGGAAATCGTACCGATATCCTGGATGTGAATACACTTTATGGTCGAAGTGCAATTGGCGATTTCACTTATGATCATAGTAGTAACCGCATCATTTATGCTGATTACATAAATAATGCATTTGTTGCAATAGACGTGGATAGTAAAGAATTTACAGTGTTAGCAAAGGACGTACGAGATGACATAAACAACCGTACTTATTCTTTTATATTAAATTTTGCGCTTGATATTAAGAACAACCGAATCATAGCGGTATCTGCGATAACAAGAACCGTTTTGTCAGTTGATATTGATACGGGCTCAGCGATCATTGTGTCAAATAATAGCGTAGGTTCAGGTCTAGATTTCATTGAACCTGAAGGTGTTGTATACGATGAAGCTAATAATCGTGTTTTGGTCACTGATGAGGGGTTAAATCAAGTGATTGCTGTAGACTTAACTACAGGCAACCGCAGTGTTTTATCTGATACCTCTGTAAATGTACCATTCAACGATTTATTTAGTCCGGTATTAGACGTTAAAAATAATAGATTGTTCACGACAGATATAACGCACGACGCTATTTACGTCATTGATATCCCTTCTGGGGAGCGGGCAATTGTGGCGCATTAAATAATATAATTTCAATCTCACTCGGGGTACACTCACACTACATAAGGTCTTTGGTATAGTGTGTTTTGTGTACCTAGTTTTAGAGCCAGAATTATATGTTGAGTATTGTTATCCCTACATTGGATGAATCGAAAACGGGGTATTTGAAGAAGATCCTTGAAGCGTATTCATCTTTGGAAAATTGCGAAATTATTTGTGTTGATGGCGGTAGCCAAGATGACACATTGGCAGTGATACAAAGTTTCAATGCGCGACTAATTCAAACCGATATTCGCTCAAGGGCGGGCCGTCAGAACGAAGGAATAAAAGCTGCGCGTTTTGATATGGTCTTACTTAATCACCCCAGAAGTGTTGTGGACATTGAGGGTATTAACGCTCTCATCAAGCAGCGTGATTCAGTCCAGTGGGGGGCTTTTACCCATAAGTTCGATGTGAGTCACCCTTTGCTTGTTTTTACCTCTTGGTATTCCAATTTTATTCGTGGCGGTTTGCGTCATATTTACTATTTGGACCATTGTATTTTTGCCCAAAAACAACTTTTAGAAAAAGTAGGTTTAGTGCCTGATGTGGATATTTTTGAAGACACGGATTTGTGTTTACGCTTAAGAAAAGAAGGTAAAGCAAAGCGGTTGGCCTATCTTAGTGAGACGTCAGCGGTGCGATTTGTTTCAAATAATTTATATAAGCAGGCCATGCTAAATCAAAAATTAAAATGGCAGTATTATTTGAAAAGTTCAGATAAGTCTATGAATAAGCGTTACGAACAAGGCTTAGAGTTAAATACTCACTATGAAATTAAACGTGAAGATAAAAGCCAAACGTCTCAGCCAAAGTAATTAACGAGATCCCATTTAATGTACATAAATGAATTTACCATAGACGATTTTCAGTCGTACCTGAATACCCAACTGCTAGACATTGCATCACCAATTGTTGCTGTGGAAAGTGCGGGGGAAGGTAACATGAATTACACCTATAGGTTATTATTCGACGATCATCCTTCCATTATTATTAAGCAAGCTCCGCCATTTTGTGCAAAGTTTCCTACTATTGCCGCTCCGCAACAACGTGTGGGAGTGGAGTCAGTATTTTATGAGCTAGTAAATGCTGATGTTGATGTAAGTACTTACTTTCCTTCTTTGCTGAATACAGATAACGATAAACATATTATCTTACTAGAAGATTTAGGCAGAGCGACAGACTTCGTAAGTTTATACAGCGGAGAACCACTTTCTAGTAAAGACACGAATCACATTGTTAGTATTTTAAACGGTATTCACAAGCAAAAGCCTGAGTCACCTATTGATAATATGGGTATGCGCGAGCTCAATCATGCGCATATCTTTGATATCCCATTACAACAAGACAATGGACTTGATTTAAATGATATAACACAGGGACTCGCTCAATCGGCACAGCCACTGATTACCGATAAAAAATATAAGCAACTTGCTTATGAATTAGGGCAGGAATATTTAAAAACCGGTGATTACTTGTTACACGGGGATTACTATCCCGGTAGTTGGCTGAAAGGTGACTCAGGTGTTGCCGTAATCGACCCTGAGTTTTGTTTTACAGGGGCAGTGGAATTCGATTTAGGTAACCTTCTTGCACATATGGTTTTAAGTGGGCAAAACGGTCAGGTGATTGATGAGCTTTTAACTGGTTATAAGCCCCAACATTCAGTCCATCAAGATTTTGCATTGATGTTTGCTGGTACCGAAATCATGCGCAGACTGTTAGGCTACGCTCAGTTACCCATAGAGTGCTCGCTCAAACAAAAAGAAAGGTGGCTTGAACAAAGTTATCAACTGGTGTGCAACCCAAGTGTGTCAGTCTTAAAGTAACGCTTTTAAGTGGGCTACAACGCTGCGGCCTAATGCACTAAGTGCGTAACCCCCTTCTAGCATTGATACAATACGGCCGTTACAGTGTTCATCTGCAATGGCTTTGATTTTCTGAGTCAGCCATTCAAAATCAGCTTCTGTTAGCATGACGTGGGCAAGTTCGTCTTCCCTATGTGCATCAAACCCCGCAGAGATAAACACCATTTCGGGTTTAAATGTATTTAACGTGTCAAACCACGGAGATACCATTGAGCGATATTCCTCTCCCTTAATACCTGCATTCAAAGGAATATTCACACTATTGGTATTAGTGTGTTCATCGCCGCTAAAAGGGTAAAAAGGGTGCTGGAAAGACGAAAACATCATGACTCTATCATCATGCTTAAAAATGTCTTCTGTGCCGTTACCGTGGTGGACATCAAAATCAATGATGGCAACCCGTTTTAACTGATATTGCTCTAATGCATGACAAACTGCCACAGCAATATTATTGAACAGGCAAAATCCACTAGATGCACTTGCGTTTGCATGATGACCTGGCGGCCGAACAGAGCAAAAGGCGGCGAGAGATTGCTCTTTCATAACCGTGTCGACGGCTTGAACCCCAGCGCCAGCGGCATGTAATGCGGCATTGAGAGAGTGGGGCATCATAAAGGTGTCGTCGTCGAGTTGAACCTTGCCTTCCTTTGGCGATTTGGCAACTAGGCTATCGACAAAGTCATCATTGTGAGCCCGTTTTAACTGTGCTAATGATGCGGGGGGAGCATCTTGGTATTGCAGTGCTAATTCAAGCCCTGAAGCAATTAATTGATCGCTAATACTGTGCAGGCGGTCGGGGCTTTCTGGGTGATCATCACCCATGTCGTGCAACAAGCAGTAGTGACTTTCAATAAAGGTTACCGGCATTTAGTTATCCTTTAAATCTAGGCACAGTTCAACCTCTTGGTGATCTGCGCTCATCAGTCGCTTAAAGTAAAATTGCTCGAACACTGTGATCATGGCTTTATTGTCAGGCCTCACATAAGCAAACATTTTGTCTAACCCTCGTTGCTTTGCAATGTCGATAAGCTGCGATAGTAAATACGTGGCCATGCCTTTACCTTGCTGGCTTTCTCGGGTAACAAAAGCCAGTTCACACGTATTGTTGGCGTTTAGATAATAACGTCCAACCGCTTGAATTTTAAACTTGGATGCTTTGGTGCTGACAATAGTGAGAGCTAAATCTTTTGTTTGATCAACGCTGACTAACTCATAGGAGTTCTCTCTGCTCATACGCTGGGGCACATGGTTGTATCTAAGTCTCAATGTCTCTTTAGTATGAGAATAAAAGAATTCTTGTAAAATACGTTCATCAGAAGGATTCAAAGGCCGAAGGTAATACTCTTCATGTTTAAAAGTGAGTGTTTTGACCTGTAGTTCACCAAATTCCGGAATTTCCGTCGGCGCTTTTTTCTGATAATCCGGTACCCAATAATGGGTTCTTACTGTATTGAGTAACTCTTCTCTAAATTTAGGGTGAGCCACGCGGATCAGCTCTAACGCACGCTCGCGAATACTTTTGCCTTTTAAACTGGCAATACCGAATTCAGTCACTACATAATTGACGTTACCTCTTGAGGTAACAACCCCTGAGCCTTCTGTTATGGTGGCAACGATACGAGACACTGTGCCATTTTTAGCCGTAGAAGGCAGGGCGATAATGGGTTTCCCACCTTTACTGATATTCGCTCCAGAAATAAAGTCTACCTGCCCACCAATACCACTATAAAAATCATAACCAATGGAATCTGCAACAACTTGTCCGGTTAAGTCGACTTCTAATGCACTGTTAATGGCAATTAAATTGTCGTTTTTGGCAATGTTTGTGGGTTTGTTTACATAGCTTGAAGGGTAAAACTCGACATGGGCATTATTGTGCACAAAATCATAGAGCCGTTGAGAGCCAATGCAAAAACTCACCACACATTTACCTGGATGAAAGGTTTTTTTGCGGTTGTTTATGACCCCAGATTTAATTAAATCGATCATGCCATCAGTGATCATCTCACTGTGTACCCCTAAGTCTTGGTGGTTAACTAATGCACCTAGTACAGCATCGGGCACTTTTCCTATACCTATTTGCAGCGTTGCGCCATTTTCGATTAACAACGCAGTGTACTGACCAATACGCTCTAAAATGCTGGATGAAGGGGCAGGGAGTAATTCTGGTAAGGCTTGGTTTTCTGTAATAACCGCGGCAAATTCGGAAATATGTAAAAACGAATGACCACTGGTACGGGGCATAGATGGGTTAATTTGTGCTATGACTCTTTTGGCAGACCTCACCGCAGACA
This sequence comes from Alteromonas sp. 5E99-2, assembly GCF_017368475.1. Lineage (GTDB taxonomy): Bacteria > Pseudomonadota > Gammaproteobacteria > Enterobacterales > Alteromonadaceae > Alteromonas_F. The sequence continues at coordinate 394,021 of NZ_JAFNJE010000001.1, read as the reverse complement.
TGACCACATCAACAGAAACACCCAATGAACAATAGCCTTGGTCATCAGGTGGGCCGACCATAATGAGTGCCGCATCGAGAGGTAAAATATCGTCAGTAAACAGGCTAGATACTTCAGATAAAAAACAAGGTGTGTAATCCGCTCGGCCTTCATCTACGGCTTGACGAATAACATCGCCGTATATAAAAAACGTATTGACTTTAAACCTGTGCCGATACTCTATGTTTGCCCAACGTTCATCAGATAATGTATTGATATGGGTAACTTCAATATCTTCTAAATGCCCTTTGTAAGCTATCAAACTGTCGATTAACGCATTGGGAACGCCAGCGTTGGAGCCTAAAAAAATCCTATCGCCTGATTTTATTATTTCACCCCAAGGGATCGACGAACTCATGTTACTCATTATAGTGTATGCATAAATCGCTCGGCTCTGGGTAAGAAGTAATTATCGTAGTTGAAGGATACAACGACTTTCTTTGAGCGGCCGATGATTTCGTTTCGAGGTACAAAACCAATAACTCTTGAGTCGGCACTGTTGTCACGGTTATCACCTAACGCCAAATATTGCCCTTGAGGAATGGTGACCATTGGAAAGTTAGATAATTGAGATCCTAAAGAGTGAGTATAAATTTTATGGGTAATGCCACCTAGGATTTCTATTTTCTCTTGGTTCTCAAATGAAGATGAAACCATTTGGTAATCCAGCGCCTTGCCATTAATAATGAGTTGGTTGTTGACCATGGCAACTGTGTCGCCGGGCACACCTACTACACGTTTTACAAGGCGTTTGTCTGCGGCTTGTGAGTCAAAAATAATAATGTCACCTACCACAGGATCAGCTAATTTTTTTAATGAAACCTTGGAAAACGGTAAGCGGATATCATAGGCGAGTTTATCCACAAGAATACGATCGCCTTCAACTATAGTTGGTTTCATCGAACCTGTAGGCACATCGTTCCAATCGGCAATGGCACTGCGAAAAACAACCATTAAAACGATAAATAAAATGAAACCTTTGTTTTCTTTTACTGTCTTTTTAAGCCACCGCATCGTGTTACCTTGATTTGCTGTTATATGGTTAAATTAGAATGTAAATTACGGGAATGCAAGGGTCAATATTGTAACATATCGTTAAATTGACCTTATTAGGCAGAGTCTGGTTAGAGCTTATTATAATTAGGTTATAGCGTATAAAATTGAATACTTAGAGTTGCCGTTTATTTAGTTTTGCTTTAGATACCGTTTATTCGCTTTTCTGCTGACAACTGTGTTTTGGTTTGCACATCACCTTCAAATCATTCGAACAAATAGTCGCACTTATTTAGCCGCTAATGCTATTATTTGGGAAGAGTTTGACTCAACTAATAATATAAATCGTAGGTAGTCGAATAATCTAGGCTACAAGGAGTATCTAAATTACTCTAATTACTTAAGAAGGAAAGACTGTGTTTTTATTTTTACTAAAAATTCGACATCCAGCGAACGCTCGAAATTATGAGCGAAATATAAAAATGTTAAAACTGACTTTGTCTTCCATTTTAAATCAGAAAACGTCATTTGATTACAAAATACTGGTGGTGTGTAACGAAATTCCAACACTGGGTTTTACTAGTGATAAATTAGAGTTTCTCAAGGTTGACTTTCCTGTTAGTGGTTCAGGTGGTGCAGAGTTACAACCGCAAATTGCGGCTTGGACAGATAAAGGGGCCAAAGTAGTTGCTGGCCTTGCACATGTTCGTGAAAACCCGCCAGAGAAAGTATTTGTTATGGATGCTGATGACTGGATAAATGAGAACTTAGTTGAATATATAATGAGTAACCCGTCTGTAGATAATTGGTATGTAGACGGAGGATACTTAGTTGATTTCGGCTTGAAAAAGTATATTAGAAAAAGTGGGTTGGTGCGTTATTGTGGTAGTACGGTAATATTTGATTATCAAGATTTAATTAAGTTAACCGGCATACCTAGCAGTGTAACGGCCGAGTCGTCTTTAGATGAAATAAAAGAACAAGTCAGTGAACATTCTATTGTCTATTTATTAGGGCATCACCGTTTTTACTTAGGTGCACTGCATAAGATGAAGATGAATATAAAACCTATCGATATACCTGCAATTTGCTGGGTGGTGAATACAGGAGAGAATCGTTCAGGTGTAACCGCAAAAGGTGTTGGTGTTTCGATGCCCCATAAATTTCTAAGCACCTTTGGAATGGAAGATTTAGTTGAATCTGAGAATAAAGATAGTGTTTTAGATAAAATTATAGAGCAAAAATACCGTCTATTTTCTTATTTAGGTTGGGCGATTACTTCGAAAACCAGTGAGAAAGTCTAACCACTAGTTTCAAATGGAAAGTAAATATTGAATTAACTTATTCGTTGATTTGTAAAGTTAACAAAACAAAAGGGTGACATAATGACAATTCTTCATGGTGTTCCAGTTTCTCCCTACGTGCGTAAAGTTCAGGCTGTGTTGGAACTTAAAAAAATTCCTTATACAATTAATCCGATTATCCCTTTTGGTGATACCACTGAGTTAAAGGCGCTGAATCCATTAGGGAAAATACCCGTATTACAAGATGACGATCTCACCATAGGTGATTCGTCGGTTATTTGTGCGTATTTAGAAAAAAAATATCCAGAAGTGGCTTTATATCCAAGCGATGCGGTAAGTTACGCAAAAGCGCTTTGGTTTGAAGAATATGCAGACTCAACAATGGTTTCAACATTGGGTACTGTGTTCTTTCAACGAGTGTTAAACCCCAAATTTTTTGATACGCCAGCCGATGAAGAATTGGTTAGTCAAACAATCGCAGAAGCCGTTCCTCCTATTTTTGACTATTTAGAATCAGAGCTGGGTGATAACGACTACCTTGTGGATAACACGATAACCATCGCTGATTTTGCGGTTGTATCTCCGTTTGTTAATGCAGGCTTAGCTGGACTTACCGTGGATGCAACACGCTGGTCTAAGCTGGCTAGTTATATTCAGCGTATTTATGATCACCCTTGCTTCAACGCAAAAATAGAGCTGTAATCTTGGAAAGAGGTATCGTTAAACTGCGATGCCTACTTTCATTTCCCCTATTACTAATAAGCTTCAGAATGGATTAAGCAACAACCATAGCGTTGCGATCTACGTCAATTAAGAGAAGACTTACCTTTCTTTAAGCAATAAGCCATTAATCGAGGGGGTAAATTGAGCATAGAACCATTTAGACTTCGATGTCTTGAGTGCTCTATGAAGGAAATATTCTTTATAAAAAGCGGATAAATGGCCTAATTAATTTTTCTTAAAATCTCGATAAGGCGACATGTGAAAACCGACCACAATAGTCATAATTTTCACTGGTTGCCATGCTGCCTTCTCGCTGTCGCTTATTCGTCTCGTCTTGGAGTAATTACTGCTATTGTGTAACAATTCCTTTGCACAAATCATTGACATCGAATTACAACTTAATTAAACCCGTAATGCCCGTTCCTTTTGTGATTGAATGTTTCTTAGTCGAAATACCCGATCGCGGAACAGGCTATTAGTTCAATTCCTTAAACAAGAATCCGGTTAATAAGGAGCATGAGAGGGATTTGTTTTACCAATTTTCGCCATTATTAACCATGTAAAATGAAGTTGAGGTACCAATATTATAGTTATGCCATTCATATCTGACGGAAGTTATGAGCGGTGCCTCGTTTAAGCAAGTTGAAGAACTCCAGTATATGTCAGCGATTCCGTTGAAGTAGGTTGTGCCTCTTGGGTAGTAAATTGTTCCCGTGCTGTTCGGGCGCAGTGTTGCACCAGAGTTCGCTAGCGGAGTGTTGGATGCGTTAAATACCCCCCAATATTCAATAGTAGATATGGATATTTCTAAGCCAGTAGTTCTGTCATAAAACGTGGGGCTGAAATGAAAATTAACCGTATCAGGCGCTGTGTTAGTAACGAATATTGTAGTGTGTCTCTGGCCATCTGATTCCATAAAAGGTATTTTCTGATGCCCCATATAGGAAATAGGAGTCTCCTCAGTTACAAATATATGTGTTGTTGAGTCATAAGGCACTAGTTCTCCTGATTCGTCATATATGTGTTCTATACCAGTACATAAATTTGTATTAATTTCATATGCATGGGATATAGTGGGAAGCGTCATGATGATTGCTGCCAGAATGCGATGCTTTTTCATTGTTAATAAATCCTTGTAATAGACTGCCTTGGATTAGACTTTAAAAGTATAGATTAAGCTGGGAGAGTATTGCGACTAATTTTAAAACTCAACTAGAGTGCGTATTGAAACCTAATACTCAGTAACGACCTTGTCGTGTAACTCATCATTTTCAAAGTCCAATTCTACAGGGCGTTGCAAAATGATATTGCCATTGATAACAACACCTTTTTCTATCACTAGTTTTGGGCTAGAGCGGTATTTACTGCGATTTTTCTTGTCCCATTTATATATGATATCACCGTGAATTTTTGTACCCTTGGTAAGGTGTATATCGCCATTGACCAACTCAATGTTGCGCATTAGGTTTACGCCAATTAACTCGATATCGCCGTTTACGGTCTCAATGTTACCTTCAACTTTTGAATTATCTTCAATGTGAATATCGCCATTAACCGTGGAAACTGAGCCATCAACCTCTAGTTGATCTTTACTGACAATACCACCATTGACTGAAGAAATGGCATCACTAGATACTTGGCTTCCAAGCACTATTCTTCCGTTAACATTGGATATTTTTTTAGCATTAATGAAATCGCCAAGGGTTATTCTGCCGTTAACATTAGAAATGTTCTTAGTGTGAGAATGATCCTCAATAGTGATTGATTTATTGACACTAGAGTATCGCTTGGTTTTTGAAGTATCGTCGTGAGCACTTGCATTACCTGCATGTAATACACAACCGGTAAGAGTAATAAATACCGTCATTGCACACATAAAACTATAAACGGGCTTTTTTACATACTTAGGCATAGGTTTATCCTTTTCTTTATTGACTACTTACTTATTTATGATGAGTAATCAATAAAGATGCCAAATATAAATCCTATTAAAAACATAAGGTTAAAAATCAATGATTTTTAACGGATAGTGAAATAGACTAAAATTGCGCGATTTTACACACTATTTAGTTATTGATGGTGGCGCATTAAATACTGCTTAATGATTAAATACAGCGCGAATATGATAAGTGGTATATTTATTTGTAATGATGCAACTGATAAAACCGCCGTGTTAAACATACCGATATATGTAGCAACAAAACCTAAGATAACCATGCCGAGTAGGGTCTTAATTTGAAAGAGGAACTTTACTTCGTTTTTCTGAAAGTAAGCATAACCTGATATTATCACCAGTACACCCCAGACTACTGCATCTAATCTTGTGTGTACGAACAAATTTAGCCAAGCACTCATCACTAGCGCTACAGGTGTTCCCCAGACTATGGCAGGCCAAGTGTAGTTTACAATATCTTTCGTCTTTCGCTTATTTAGCCAAATGTTAATACCAGTGGCAGAGACTACGGTTAACATAAGCCCAAGTATGAAATACAAAACTTTACTTGGAAGGCCATAAAAATCACCAAAATGTAGACGGTAAAATGAAAACACAATTTGGGTTCCCATGGGCCCATGTTCATAGTTACCGACCTCTAAAAATTCGCCATTTGCTTTGAAACGATAATTCTCAGAGTAAATTAAGCGCTGAGGTTTTTGTACATATATTTCAATGAACTGGGTTGGTGTATTGGGTTCGTGTACGGTTAGAAATAACACATCGCTATCGGGGTCGTTGTCTAACACATATTGGAGTGCTTTTGTAATATTAGGTGTTTGCAAGGGTTGTTCTAGTTTAGGCTCTGGTGCAAACACTTCGTCCACAACGGCTTGGTTGTTACCGCCATAAAACGCTTGAGATAAAATAATAATCAGCAAGCTAGCAAGGCCAAAATAAGCTCCAGTCACACCTATCATCAAATGAAAAGGAGAGGCCCAAACACTTAAACGATTGTGCATGTCAATGTTTTCTTGTAACCCTGTACCGCCTCTTCTCAACCGAAATGCGTCTTTAATAATGCGAGGATGAGACAAAAATCCAGATAAGATAATAGCGCAAAGCAGGCCACCAAATGCGCTGACAATAAAAACGCCAATACTATTCGGCAAATGTAGATATAAGTGCATGTCGACTAACATTTTAGTCCAGTGTGACCGCTCTATTTCCCCTAGAGATCCATCAGCATTTACAAAGTGGGCTATATGGTCATTTTCTACAACTAACCTAGGAATCCCAGAAGTAGGGAAAACTAAATGAAAGTGTTCTGTTTCTTCTTGATATTGTTGAATAAATGTAGAAAGGGCACGTTCAGCGGCTACCGTATCTATTTCATGGGATTCTTGAATTTGAGGTTGCTCCCAACGCTCAAATTCATTGTGAAACACCGCAATTGTGCCAGATAAACAAATGATATACATAAATGCACTAATAAAAAGTCCCATCCAAGAGTGAGCTTTTAATGCACGACGAGTGAGAGGTTGTTTTGTTATTTCTTGAGTATTTTGCATAAGTTAAACAAATAAATAGAGCGCTGAGGCAGTGCCACCTAGAAGAGTGATAATAAAAGTTTGCCAAGGTTTCACTGTGACAAGTTGCCAAAGTGATAAAATTGCCCAAACAATAGGAATACTAATAATTCCCGCAGCAACTTGCGTTGTTCGTTCTATTGGAAGCAAATTAATGAATGCTATGGTGAACAAACTGCTTATTACCATTAAAATAATGAAGTGATGTAGTACCCAAGCTGTGTTTCTCAACACACTTTGGTTATTCCACGCTAATGGTTTTGATTGTTTATTGAGAGTGCTATTTTTTTGCCATTTATATTGGCTAACAATCCATATCCAAACAAAAACAGATAAGGTTCCTAAACCAAATAAAACACCAAATTCACTGCCAAGAGCGACATGCCAAAAATAAAAAGAAGCCAGTAAACATACCCACCCTAACGTTGCCACAGTATGCTTGTGGCTCTTCCAGCCAACGAAAAGTAAATATGAGCTTAATAGGCAAAGTGTGCAAGCTACAAACACCATCATAGATGAAAACCCAATAGTAATTGCTAATGATAATAGTTTTTATTAACTGGAATTCTAACATCTAGAGTGCATTGGGTTCAATAAGGCCGCTTACTGAAGTTAATCTAGTGCAACCTAATAGAATGCACTTGGTCGATGCTGGTAAAGGATTTCCTGTATCGTTAAAGCATTAAAATTACGCCTTTGACACCAATCAGAGCAGTAAACAAGCTAAATATGAAAATGGCACCAAGAGCAATATTTGTAATCCAATTGTTTTTATAGTCCCCCATAATTGTTTTTTTGTTACTTAGATAAAATATACACCCGACAGTGACGGGTAAAATAACCGCGTTAAAGGCTTGAGATAAAATCATAACTGAAATAGGTCGAGCATCGAATATAGGCACAACTAACCCAAGTAATGATATAAAAAAGACCATAATACGAAATTTAGGCAAGGTCATGTCTCTGCTTTCACCGCAATAATCACACAATAGCCAAGGTAACATTAAGATATTGGGAAACTGTGAAGAAACGCCTGCTGCAACTAAACCCAGAGCAAAAATAGACGCAGCGAAAGCGCCGGCAAAAGGCTCGAGTAAACTAATCATTTGAGATGCTTTGGTAAGTTGAATACCTTCAACATACAAAGTGCCAGCTGCTGCTGCCATAATGGAGGCGCTAATTACAAACATGAGAATAACCGAAACTAAGGCATCTTTCTTTTGTTGACTGTAGTCTTTTATAGTCCAACCCGCTTCTTTGACTAGGGTTGTGCGCATAATGAATAAACCAGAAAAGACCGTTGTTCCCACCATAGAAGCGATAACTAACAAAGGCCCTTTTCCTGTATTTTCTGATACTTCAGGAATACTGGGGATCAGGCCTTTTACAATGGCTATGGGAGAAGGCATAAGAATAAAAAAATTGATAACAAAACAGGCTGCCATTAAAGCGACGACGACAGCCAGACTGCGTTCAAAAAATTGCGTTTTCCCTTTCCAAAAAATAAAGTACACCAAAGAGATAAAAAATGCGGCAAAATAAACGGGAGAAATTCCCTCTGCGAAAACCGTTTTAGACCACTCGTAACATATTTCGGCAACAATCCCCATTACACCCATAACACTGCCTACAACACCCATGGTTAAAGCAATAATGAAATAAATCCCTACCGCTGGATGAATGTGTTTGCGAAAAGCCAGTAGCGCTGTTTCCCCAGTTATGAGCGTATATCGACCGTATAAGTTAATCAGAAAAAAGGTGCATAAGCAGGAAGCAATAATGGTCCACAATAAGGTCATGCCGTATTCAGCACCAGCTTTCGCCATAGTGGTGACGCTTCCTGTACCAATGTTAAAACCAAGTAGGAAAATGCCGGGTAAAAATAGGGCGATACCTTTTGAGAACCTGCTCATTAATGATGTTTCGGAATGACCTGACATGCTTAGTACCGCCTTTACTTGTTTTTATTGAGTCATAAACGTATTTAGGGCTTGTTCTACACCTGCTTCGAGAATATGTGCATGATAGCCTTCGACTTGATTCATAAAACCAAGATGAGTGAAATACTGAAAGTGTTGACCGCCAGCTAAAGATAAAAAGTGTTGAATGTCGTTGTTTGGCGAGGCAGGTAAGTAGTGGCTAAATTCAGCGTTTAAAGGGTCGCTCAAATCGCCGTTTTCCAACGCTTTGCGTATATAAACCACCCAAGCCGCTAGCGCAAAGGCAAGATGACGAGGTTGTTTATTCTGAGCTAATGCATCGTCAATACTGGGTAGCCAGCGTTGTTGAATTTTTTGCGAGCTGTCGCTACCAACTTGCAAACATGCATAGGGCAAATTGGCATTGTGAAAACGCTCGAAGACTTGGTCGATGTAATCAGAGCCGTTAATATCATCAGGTACATGGGTAATAGGCAACACATCCTGCTTAATGGCCTGCTCGGTAAACTGGGCTAATGTATTTCGTTGCAAAGTTTCATGAACATAGGTGTCTCCCAGTAAGTAACCCAATGTCGCCAATATCGAATGAGATGCGTTTAAAAAACGGAGTTTTACTTGTTCGTAGGGTGCAATAGCCTTTACAAACAAGGCGCCAACTTTATCGAAAGGCGGCCTTTCACCAGCAAAGTTATCTTCAATAACCCATTGGCTAAAAGGCTCGGCAGCCACAGGAGCGGCATCATCAAGCTGTGTATGATTTGACACTTGGTGCAGTAATTTTTCGTTAGTTGCTGGCGTGACTCTATCCACCATAGACGCACTGAAGCTCACCTTGGTTTTTACCCAGCTAAGAGTATCAGGACTGTGTTTCTCTAGTAGACATTGAACGCCTTGATGTAAGTACTCACCACCGCCATTCATGTTGTCACAGCATAATATGGTAATCGCTTTGCTATTTGACGAGGCACGCTGAATAAGGGCCGCTGCCAAATAACCAAATACGGTTTTAGGTGTGTCAATATTGTTTAAGTCGTGGCAAATATCAGCATGGTTTGTGTCTACGTTTCCGTCTTTAACGTAATACCCTTTTTCGGTGATGGTGAGCGTGACTAGCTGTGTTCTGGCATTGGCAACTGCATTGATTACCGCAGTTGGGTTTTCTGGTGCCACTAATATCTCGGTGAGAGCACCAATGATTCTATACTCAGTGGATAAACCTAAAGTAGGTTGGGTATATAAGTAGTCTTGAGGCTTTAGCTTGTCTCGCATAGACGAAGATCGCAGCGATACCCCTGTAATTCCCCACTTTTTTTCGCCTAAATTGAGCAAATCATCAGAATAAACGGCTTGGTGAGCGCGGTGAAAATTACCTACGCCAAAGTGCACAATGGCAGAATTAATGTCATTCTTATTGTATTTAGGAGTGATTACGTCTTTTGCTAACAGAGAGAGGTTTTTTGTATTTAATCTCACTATACGCCCCCCGGATAACATTCTAGTATTTGCATGCCTTCAGACGATTCATATTCAAACTCATTAACGTGAGCAGGGCAGAAAAATCGCTCAAACTGGGTCAGTGATACAGTTTCATCGCCTAGTCGCATTGTGCCCGAGCCTTCAACAACAACGCCTAAGAAAAAGGCGTCGTTATTACGTTTAAAAGTACCTTTGACTTTCGTGCGTTTAATACTGAAACACGGGGTCTGTTCTGGTCCTATTAATTTCTCTAAGGTATTTCCTTTGCCGTCATCTGAAACAAGCTGAGGACTACATTTAAACTCTTGTTCTATATCCTCAGGAGGAACCGGGTCAAAGTTGAATACATCTAAGGCGGTGTCGATGTCTCTATTCATAAAGCGTGCGGCTTCTGGAATAACATAACCACAACGTTCAAATTCGAACCTTACGGCTAAGTCAGAAGGCTCCATAATTTCCAGCATTAGAATGCCTTCACCTAGGGCATGAGGTCGCCCTCCAGGTATTAAAAATACGTCGCCTGGCTTTACCGGAATTTTGTCAAAACAGTCTTCAATGGCAGAAATATCTTGATTTTCAATCCACGATTTTAGTTGTGCTCGGTTGGGAGGGCGCTGAAAGCCTGCATAAATATAAGGGTTTTTAATGTCATCTCGTGTTGCCAAAATTACATAGGCCTCGGTTTTTCCTCTTGGTGAATTTAAACGCTGCTGGGCAAATTCTCGAGTGGGGTGAGCTTGGAAGTGTAAGCGAGTTGCACTGTCGAGGTATTTTACCAAGGGAATGTCGTCTAACTCGTATTCTTCGTGCTCTGAGTTACCCAATAGGCGGGATTTATCTTGCGCTAAAAGTTCGCGAAATACTTGGCTTTCACCTTGATCGTTGAGAACGTTGGCAAGCCCTTCGGTAATATGCTCTCTGCCGACATTTTTTGCTTCAACAATGGAGCCAATCCAGTCTTCAGGAAAATGGGTATCTTCTGGATTAGTTTTTCCTTCTATAGTATCTAACATTTTGCCGCCGACATAAGTGCGCCAAACCCGATTTGCAGAAAATTTGATGATTTTTTTCATTGAAACACATACATTTTTTGATGAACGCTTACTGTAAAGCATATTGTCATATTTTTAAAACAGAATGTTAATGGTAATTTAAAGGGATTAACAATTTCAAATGGACTTTTGTTTTTGAAAGGCGTGGTAAAGGCAGACGTTTAAGTGAAATCTATACGTTTTGTTACATTCTTTTTTTGGCGAACCAATTGCGGCTTTGGTAATTTAATCTTGGTAACTTAATCATCACTTATGTTTTCTAAGGAGTTTTTCTTGAATTTATTCCACTCATCTATTTCTCTTTCCGTTTTTGTTTTGTTTTCAGGGCTATCCAGTTTTAGTGTATCGGCCGATGGTCTCGATGACCTCAAATCGGCATTGTCTCGTTTGAACAAGGACGTTGAAATACGGGCTGACATTAATTACCAGTTGTCCACAGAGAGTGTACAAAGCGGAGAGTCCCAGTATAGAGAAGGCGTTGTAGATTTTTCTGTGCACAGCCATGAAAATGGCTTAGATACACAGGTTAGTTCGCAAGTCATGCAAAAACTGAACGAAGAAGCCGCACTAAGAAATGAAAATGAAGATGCGCAGACACCTACACTTATGGCGTTAAATAATGTTGACGCGGTAGATATTAATCGATATTTGACAGCTGCGAAGGAGATAGAGCGAACGCTAGAGCAAGCAACCTTTGTTAACGAAACGACCCTAGAACGGGATGGTATTAGCCTTAGGCAACTCAACTTTACGTTGCCATTAGAAAGTCTTATTCGGGATAAACAAGCACGAAAATATGCGAGTAAATTCTCTAGTAGCTATCAAGTGTTAATCGATGAAAATGGTGTGCCAGTGGAGGAGCATTTAGATTATGAAGGCTCGGGGCGGGCGTACATTGTAATAAAAGTTGCTGCGTCTGGAAGCATAGATACTGAATTTCAAGAATACAACGGACGCTTGGTTAGAGTAAAAGACGAGGGAATCCAGCGGACGGATTCAACGTTTGGAGAGTACGAATTTATTGAGACGTTAACACTTAACATTATCGAGTAATCACTAGGAGACTGCGTCTTATGCCGTTATACAGTTTTATAAGGCACTGAATAAAATAGTTTTTTCTATAGATATTTTGTACGATTGTGCTTTAATTTTATTTTCATTCAAAGACTAAGGCATAGGCATGGAATTCATTACCAAGAAAAAACAGATTGTTGCTTTACATGCAAAAGTGTCTGAAGCGGAACAACGTGAGCGGGTTTTACGAGACGAGATCGCTCGTTTGAAGCTAGAAATGGACACACTCATGGAAGCAAAGGACGAAAAAAAAGATGATTACAACGAATTAATGTTGTCTGAAAATCAGCGGCTGCAGGTGGGTCTTGAAGACGTTCAGGGTAATATGGCTGAAGCCTCAAGTTCAGCTAAGTCGAGCTTTGAAACGATTACTAATATTGGACAAGAGTTTAATACCTTAAGTGGGATCACTGGAAAAACAGCTCAAGATTTTGATGAGTTAGTGGTACTTGCGCGTCAATCAGCTGAATCGTTAGTGGAAATGCGTTCACGAGCGGAAGAGATTACCGCAGTATTAACTTTAATCGAAGGGATTGCAGAACAAACAAACTTGCTTGCACTTAATGCTGCTATAGAGGCCGCTAGGGCTGGTGAGCAAGGGCGAGGGTTTGCTGTTGTTGCCGATGAGGTAAGAAGCCTAGCAACCAAAACGCAATCGGCCATTAGCAACACAAACGAGTCTATCGCTGCAATGAACAAAAACGTTCAGTCAGTATCTGAGATTTCCGATAACCTTATTCAGAGAGTAGAAGTCAGCTCAAGCCAGATTACCGAATTTGAACAAGCAGTGGGCAATATCGATAATCTTGTCACTAATTCAACCCAAGGTGTACAAGATTTGTCATATAGGGTGTTTGTATCCTTAGCGAAAATAGATCACTTGTTAATAAAAGCCAGTACTTACTTATCGGTTAATATGGGACAGGCTGCGTACACTTGGGTGGATCACACTAAATGCCGACTAGGGCAGTGGTATTATCATGGAGAGGGGAATGAATTTTTCTCTAACTCATCTACTTTCGCAGCACTTGAAGCGCCTCATGTTGACCTTCATAAAAATACAAAAGCCATTTTCGGTTGCCTAGAAGACACGTCTCTAGACGTAGACAAAGTAAGCCGTTATTTAGAAGGAATGGAACAAGCCGGTGTTCAAATTTTCTCTTATTTAGATAAATTACTATTAGAAAAAATTCAGCACAATTAATTAAAATGCCCTATTTAGGTAGGGCATTCATTTCTTTGTTAATGCTTAATTGAATAATTGGTCTGCAAGGCTCTTTTGTACTGGTGCTGCAAGGTTAGACTTTAACTCCAGCTCAAGAGGCTCAGCAACGCCTGACATCCAGATACGCAACTCTGAATCAGTGTCGAAGGTACCTGCCGTCTCCACTTCAAAGCGGATGACAGATTTATAAGGAATGCTAAGGTAATTTACTTTTTTACCAGAAACGCCCTGCTTATCCATAAAGATAACCCGTTTATTAGTAAAAATAAGCATGTCGCGAATTAACTTATATGCGCTTGCAACGGTTTCATTGCCTGCTAAAACATCCTCCAATTGAGCGTTTACTTCGTCTGTATCAACGGCGCTCGCTTTGCCCATTAAGCCATCTAAAAGACCCATTTTTTTTCCTTATGTCTATCCCGGTAGAAGTGATTTTCTATACCTGTAAAAAATAACTATTCGAGATTAACAAAATCGTTTCAACAAGCCTAATTTTTAGTGAGATTCAGTCTTTGTTAAATGTTGTTGTGTCGTTATTGAAAAAAGAACAATTTAACAATGCCTAAGTGTTACAATTAATTTACATTAAAAGGTGTATTTGACGAAGTTAGTATGAAAAATGGCGGCATAAAAAATTTAACGGTGTTATTTGTTTTTGCTTCTTTGCATTCTAACGTTTCAGTGTGTGAGGAGGTGTCTACATTAAAAGCTGACGGTCCCAATGAAGGGCTTAGTGCTTATGAGTTAATTAAGAATTTTGCGGGGAAGCGGCCAATTGAATCACCGGATTTATACCCTGAAAATCATCCCGAAATACAACATATCTACGAAGATACGGACGATGTTGTTGGGCACCATTTTGTGTTTCTTTTACATCGAGATATTGATAGAGACAGAGATAAATATAAGCGCTTTTCAGACAGACAACGCAATGAAATTAAAGCATATAGTGGCTCAAAACGGCGATTAAAAGGGTATGAAGGAGAAATCTTAACTTATCGTTGGAAGTTTAAACTTGAACCCGACATGTCACTTTCAAAGAACTTCAGTCATTTTTTCCAACTCAAATCTGTAGATGATGGCGTGGGTACACCTATTTTTACTTTTTCAGGTCGACATTACCGAGGAGAAAAATGGTTTGCTTTTTCTCATGCAGCCGTTAAAAAAACGACTATTTTAGAAAAAAATCGCTGGAATAAAGTCTCTGGAGTGTGGTTAGAGGCAGAAGTTACAGCCGTTTATGCAAACAAAGGGACACTAAAGGTTACATTGAAACGTTTAGAGGACCAAGTCATCCTTATGGAATACCAATCGGATACTATTGATATGTGGAGAGGGACGAAAGCCTCTCATTTTGTTAGGCCTAAATGGGGCTTGTATCGGTCACTTAAATCTAAGTCTATGCTTGAGTCTGAAGAAGACACAATACGTTTTGCTGACTTTGAAGTGATAAAGCCTTAAACCACTCAGTAAGTAAACGACGAATTTTACTGAGTGGACTTCGTATTGAATTAAGCTCTACGAGGCTTTGGCTTATTGCCAGAACGGGATTTATTAGGGCGAGGCTTGCTTTCAGAACGAGGCTTATTTTCTGAACGATTGCGATCTGAATTATTACGAGGCTTTTTAGGTTTTTTTGGCTTTTTTGCAGCTCGGCTTAAGTCCGTTTCCCCTAATTGCTGCGAAGGCTTAAAACCTTCAACACTTTCTCTAGGAATGTTGAGTTTGATTAAGCGCTCAATATCATTTAGCTGTTTGCCTTCGTCCATGCTTACAAGAGATATTGCTAAACCCGAACGACCAGCTCGGCCAGTACGGCCTATTCTGTGCACATAGTCTTCAGCTACATTGGGTAAATCGAAATTCACAACAAAGGGAAGTTGTGCAATATCGATACCTCTAGCGGCAATATCGGTGGCAACAAGCACTTGAATTTGGTTGTCTTTAAAGTCGGCTAGAGCACGTGTACGCACGTTTTGGCTTTTATTCCCATGAATAGCTGCGGCTGTTATGCCTTTTTTATTCAATGTGGTGGTAAGTCTATTTGCACCGTGCTTAGTTCTACAAAAAACCAAGGTTTGCGTGTGCTTTTTTTCTTTTATCAAATGTACGAGTAAGGCACTTTTTTTGTTTTTGTCTACGGGGTACAAGCATTGTTCAATGCGATCTACAGTAGAATTTGGTGGGGTGACAGTTACTTCTACTGGGTCGTTAACTAGATTTTTAGCAAGTTCTCTAATTTCTGCAGAGAAGGTTGCTGAAAACAATAAGTTCTGGCGCTTCTTAGGTAGTAAAGCGATGATTTTCTTGATGTCGCGAATAAAACCCATATCCAGCATGCGATCGGCTTCATCTAGCACTAGAGTTTCAAGCTCGTTGAATTTAACTGCATTTTGTTGATACAAGTCGAGTAGGCGGCCCGGTGTCGCAATAAGTACATCAGTTCCACGTCGTAGCTTCATCATTTGAGGATTAATTTTCACTCCGCCAAATACAAGGTTGTATTTAAGGTTTAACCCGGAACCGTATTTTTCGACGTTGTCAGCTATTTGAGACGCAAGCTCTCTTGTGGGTGTTAAAACCAAGGTCCGAGTTTGATTACTACTCACCTTTTTAGGTGCGGCTTGTAGCCTATGTAAAATAGGTAATGTGAATGCAGCCGTTTTACCCGTACCAGTTTGCGCCGCGGCCATGATGTCACGCCCATCCATAATAGGACCAATGGCTTGTTCTTGTATTGGAGTTGGGGCGGTGTAGTTATTTTTTGCAAGTGCAGATAGCAATGGGGCACTTAAGCCAAGAGATTCAAATGTTGTCAATCGAGGGATCTTCTGTAAATAATAATGTAAGCGAGTAGGTTCTCTCGCGCGGAGCCGGAGTTTACAGGACACTGGCTCCAATTACCATGAATTGATTAAAAAACAGGCTTTTTAGTTGTTTTATTTAATCTCGAATGATCAGCGATACGCGATAGTGCTCGCGCCATCAAGAACAAAGTAGGGTATTAAAATACTGTTTGCACCGAGTAACTTTTTTGAACTTGTGTCGAAGACCTTACTATTTACTCTTACACCTCGTGGTTCATAAATGAGATTTCCAGACATAACGCAGCAATAATCGGTGTTTTCTGCCAAAGCATCGCGAGTAAACGCAAATGTGCCTCTTTCGGTGATGCTGACTTGAGACGCTGTATTCAAGTCAACCACATGAAAGCCGACTTGGCTTAGTTCGACGAGAAGTGCCTCAGCAAGTTGATTACCAATAATGTTGGTGTTGTTAAGTGTGCTGTCTAATTCAACATAAGAGGCAACCACAATAGATTTACTTTTATGGGCTTGCATATTCAGCTGTAAAATAATTTGGTTGGCGTAGTCATTTAATTTTTTGTAGTGTTTCTGCTTTAGCCCGTAAGAATAATCTCTTAGCGGTATTTGTTTTTCTTCAGCTAAAGGGCTAGGAGCCTTAGTGACATGGCTGGGTACACTATGTTCTTCTTTTTCAGCGATAAACCAATTGGTAGGCATTGTACTGACGCACCCACCTAAAAACAGCGTTATAAACGCAATTAGCATATATCGTATGGAATTCGTCAGTGAAATTTGTATTTTCATAATGTTAGTACAACCAACTGTTAACTGTATAGTGTTCAAGAAGTGTGGAGCTGGTGGCTAGTACAGCTTTCGACTGAATATCCACAACACGGCTATACACAATCACCCCGTCAGAATTAATATCGTAAGACCCAACCAAAACGTACTGAGCATCGATATTGTTGTTCAATTCAATATAATCTCGACTTAGCATGAAGTCGCCTTTGGGCGTAACGCGCACTGAATCGGTAATTTTAAAATCAATGACATGAAAACCCGTTCGGTGAAGTTGATTTGTGAATTCTTCGGCTAGTTGATAGCTTAATGGCTCTGAGTCAACATTGCTGTTGTCTGTTTGAGTGGTGCGTAAGAAGTTGGTAACGATTATGTTGCCTTGAGTTTCAGACGTTCGCATATTCATCATAAGATCAGAAACAAGATTACTTACCTTTCTTTTGAATAACTTCGTTGCGCTAGTGTAGCCAGAGTGACTGTTAAATCGAGAGGTTTGAAAACCCGACGTCGTACTTGCTGCAGCGGGAACATATTCAAATTCATCCATACTGTATGTGTTATTGCAAGACAACGCCCAAAAACTTAGGCTTACAACAATCGATAACGCACTTTTATATTTCATTTTGGATTTTGCCGTCTACATAAAGATATTCAATATTTTTATATCGGCTGAATTTTGGAAAAACATTAGGTAAAAGGTTATATTTTTATCATATAACCAGTGTGGCTGTTTTGCTGACGTAACACGACTAGAGACGAAGACTCATTGTTTTATCACAGCTGAATGCGAACGTTCGCAATAATCAAACTGCTATTAGAGATGGTAAATAATATCTTCATATTTTTGCTATATTTTACGTTATGGACTTACAGGTAAACACATGTAGGTTGCAAAATAGCCGTTCTATTGAAATTAGAGGAAAAATAAAACATGTCATTAGAAGGTTTGGTTATTAGGTACAAATTAAAAACGGTCATTTTTTCCTTGTGCACTTTAATGCTGATTAGCTTTATTTTTATCTCTTTAATTGTGAATAGTAAATTTCTTGATGTTGAAGACAATTTAGTCAAAATGAACAGGCATCCCATTACGGTTTTAATGACGATAAAAGACATTAAAAATTTCATTTTAAGTAATCAATTTACTGAAGCCAGCAAATCCATAGATTTAATAGAAGAGCGATTTCTGGGCGATAAAGCGACCATTAATCAATTAAAAATGGCGATTGAAAGTGAAGATGCTGAGCAGGCACTAAAGATTTCAAACGAATTTGAATTGTTCGCAAATTCAAAATTAGAAATGTTCACTAATAATATTCTTAGTACGAGTAGTGATGCGAAGCGTGTGATCATTGGTATCACTATTTTGATTTTCTTTATTCTGAGCGCTGCCATTATTGTTGTTACTCGATCCCTCATTCGCAGCTTATCTTTAGTCTCGTCAATATTGTCAGAATTGTCATTGGGTAAATTAAATGCAATGGAGGGGGATTTCGTAAAAGGCGAAAGTGAAATTTCTCAGTTAATGTCCTCCTGCTATCAACTAAATACACAGCTAACCACAATAGTAACAACATTGAATACGGTGTCAGAAAGTGTCATGTCATCGTCTAATGATTTAACCCATGTTATGGAAAAAACCGCTCAAAACACAAAGGATGAATTTGCTCAAATTGATGAAATATCCGGGGCGATAAGTCAATTATCGACTACGTCTAAAGAAATGTCGGTGAGTGCGATTCAGGCTGATGATGAAACTAACAAAACCATAGATAATATTCGTGAGAGTTACCAGACGTTAGAAGCATCTATTTCTTTAACGGAAAATATTAATCAATCTGTAGAAGAAACTGCTTCCATGCTTAAACAGTTGAAAGATAGCGCGTTAGATATTGGTGAAGTCACTAATGTTATCAATGCGATTTCAGAACAAACTAATTTACTGGCACTGAATGCAGCCATTGAAGCTGCAAGAGCAGGAGAGCAAGGTCGTGGGTTTTCCGTTGTAGCTGATGAAGTCAGAAATCTGGCTGCAAAAACTCAAAGTTCAACGAAAAGTATTCAAGAGATCATTGGTAAGCTTCAAAGCCAAGCTGAAAAAGCAAATAACAATATGGTTGCGAATGTAGAATCTATTCGTGAATCTGTGTCGTTATCGAAAAATGTCAAAAACTATTTTGATGATATTGCAGAATCTGTACAGTCGATTTCAAAAGCGAATGAGCTGGTTGTTACTGCCTCTAAGCAGCAAGATCAAGTAACAGAGAGCATTAATAAAAATACCAGCAACACATTTGATTTGGTAAATGAGAACGTGGAGTCAGTGAAGAAAACGGAACTTTCTATAAAAGGTTTATCTGAACTGGTGGCTAAACAAGATAATGAACTTTCTTTTTTTAAAATAACGCTTAGTGCTTGTTTATAGAGTTGACTGGGGGTTCATTTGGCAACCGGTGGGGAGTAAAATATCTTTTCTTTGTCCTCAATGAGTCGGCTCCAGTACCAATTATATGGGTGAACGCCTACACCATTGACTGGCATTTCTTTGTTCGTCCATTTGAATATACCACCTTCTAAATTTACCATTTTGATAGTTTTTTCGTGGTGAGCCAAACGGGTGATTAACTCAGATGAACGTCTACCCACTGAGCAATAAAATACGGCTGTTTTGTCTTTTAAGTCACTTGCGAATAGATTCATAAAATCGCTTTCTGATATATCTGGATCCACTTGTATGGCGTTGGCTAAATGACTTACCTTAAATTCTTTGGGCTTTCTTACATCAAATATCAAAACATCGCTTTGCTTAAGTTCTCTTAACGATTGCCCATCAATATGTTGAACATTGGTGTATTTTTTTTCAATAGACTGGTGGATGTCATCTAATTCATCTGCCTGAACGCTATGTGTTAATAGAGTTAGCGCTATATTCATAACCAAAAATGTCCATTTAAACATCATTTTTTCCTTTTTGAGCCGCCTTTTTTTTCCAAGGAGCGGTTAAACACCAAATGAGCGTATTCGGAGCATGGCTTTGAAACTCGCTCAGACCTATCACCATATCTTTGTGTTTGGCTAAAGGCTGCGGAATATGGGTATTGAAAATCCTATCCCAAATAGACAAGAAAAAGCCGAAGTTACTGTGAGTTTCTCTTGGTATTACCGAGTGGTGTACTCTGTGAAAGTCGGGAGTGACGATACAGGTTCGAAGCCATGAATCGACTTTTTGAGTCAGAGATACATTTGAGTGGTTGAACATTGCAGACGCATTTAATAAAACTTCGAAAAAAATTACAGCACTGACACTAGGGCCAAGAAGTACAACCCAGGCTAATTTATAAAACATTGAAAACACAATTTCTACTGGATGAAACCGCAAGCCTGTAGTGACATCGATATCTCTGTCGGCGTGATGGATTTTATGGAACCGCCATAACATTGGAACACGGTGACTTAATACATGCTGAAAGTAAATGGCCATATCTAATAAAGTCACCGCTAGAACTAAGCTAATGATAGGAGGGAGTGGTATCCAATTGAGCACACCAAGGTTATGAGATTGAGCCCACGCAGCAGCGCCAACTGCTAGTATAGGAGTAACTAGTCGCAGGGCTAAACTATTTATTACCACAAGTAAAAGATTGGTGCTCCAGCGCACGAACCTTGGCATAACACGAGTTTTTTTAGGTCGAATATATTCGAGTATAGCCATGAATGCTAATACGCCAACAAAACTTGCCAACCTTAACCAGAGTTCATGGGTTTCTAAAAATGTCATTTCATAAAGCTCTATTACATTTTGTCTTAGTCATTAGTTTATAAGACCGTGTAAAGTTTGTTTGTTGTTCAGACTAGTTTATTGAGAATATTTAACGTTGTTTAAGAGGTTGAGTTTGTATTTTAGTCATAGTCCTACAATACTGTGTAATAGGAATTACTGTACGTGAATTAAATGTTAGAAGAAAGACTACCACTATACAAAAAAATGCATATTTTGGTCCGTTTGGAGCCAGGTTGTCTGGGGCCTGAAGGAATTAAATATGTTGAAGAATTCTGCACCTATGCGAAACCTAAGTTAAAGCAAATGTATTCGAATATTTTACATTGGGTTATTAAACCTAGGTATGACAAGACCCTACCAGAAGTTGAATACCAAATAAAAAGAGCTACGATCAAGCAGCAACAAGCAGAAGCGTTTTTTGAGGCGTTTAGTATCGATATTAGTGATTTCGAAGATGAATTAGATGAACAACTGGCTGATTTAGTTGAAGAGTTTTTCGAAAGAGAGTGAAAAAATATTGCTTTGAAAACACAGACATCGTTACAATGCTCTAAGTCTTTCTTTTTACCGTTAACTATGAGCAAGCTTTAAACTATGACAGCAATTCGTTACCGTCATGTTATAGCCTTTTTGTTGTGTGCTGGCATACTGTTTAACAGTATGGCTTCACCTCTACTCGCATCTTATTCTATGAATGCAGCACAGAAAGTGGCCTCTACGAAAGCTGATGTCATGCTTATTTGTACTGGCAGTACTATAAAATGGGTGTCGGAAACTGCTTATTTGTTAACTGGCGATATTGTAGAAATTGCACCTCCTACTGATTATCAAAGTGGCTCAGATGAGATTGACTGTGTTTACTCTTTCTTATCTGATATGAATACTGATGCTATCGTCTTGCTAGACAATGTACTTGCATCGCAGAAATTCACTCAACTCTCTGAGTATTTGTTTTTTACTCATTTAAGCGCTCAATATTCCTCGGCGCTTTCTCGTGGGCCCCCTAGCATTTTATTTTAAATACACACATTAGCACTTTGGACTTCGGTTCGAATTTGAGCAAATATTTAAAATAAGAATGTAAAATGACTATTAAGACACATACTTTATTATGTGCGTCTGTTAGACGTGCGTACAGATTTTCGACATGCATACAAACTTCCCTGACTCTGGGACTTTCATCTGCTTTTTTATTATTTTCTGCATCGACTGCAGCTGAAGAAGAGTCTTCTTTAAATGACTCCGTAGCTCGTATCGAGCGGATTACGGTATTAGGAGACACTAATACCGAAGGCGCAACTTTAGGCGGCATCGATTTGAAAAAGTTGCCATTGAATTCCTTTGTTGTTGGCAGATCTGAATTAGAGCGTATTCGCTTTGTTGATCCCAATGAATTTTTAGACCGCATCCCAGGTGAAACCCAAGTGCGCAACTTGCGTATTCCCGATGGTGGCAAAGGTTACACCGTGCCTTTGGTTGACGGTATTCCTCTTGAAAACCCCTACGAAGGCGCAACACAGCGTCTTGATCGTACTAATACCTTTGATATTGAAAGGGTGGAAGTCATTAAAGGCCCAACCTCTGCACTGTTTGCCAATAATGCATTTGGTGGTGTTATCAATGTTGTAACCAGAGATGCGCCAAAAGAAACTGAGACCTTGGTTTCGTTAGAAGCGGGTGATTTTAATCGCTTGCGAGCGCGGTTTAGTACAGCGGGTACAGCCAATTCTGTTGGTTATTTTTTTGATGTGAATACGCGACATTTAGACGGTTTGCGAGAGCTGGTAAAAGACGACAGAAAACAAACCAGTGGTAAGCTAATTTTTAACTTGAATGACTACGCCAAAATAACTGCCCGTGCTGAATATCTTGAAGAAGATGAAAATGAACGTGGCGATCTCACTGCTCAAGAATTAAGAGAAGATCCAACTCAAGCTGGAAGCTTAAGCTCTTCAACAGATTTGGAACAAACAACGTTCAGTCTGTCTTATGACCACTTAATGGAAAGTGGTGAGTTAAATACAACTCTCGTAAGAAGAGAAAAAGACACCATTGGCGCCTCTCGTTTTAGTGGGCCCCAAGACGAAAATGATTTGAGTTATAACGTGCGCGTTCAATATCGACATGATTTCAATACCGCTAATATCATCGGGGGGTATGAATTATATGACGGCGAGCAAGATGTACGACAATTTGGTCGCAATGATTTTGATTTAGAAGGAGACTTCGATACCTTTTTAAATGAGCTGCAGATCAACGCATATTTTGTGCAAGTGCAAAATGAGTTCGCTGATGGCTTTGAAGTGACAGCAGGTTTGCGACATGAAGATATAGAGCGCAGTAACACTGACTTTGATGAAGACGCAAGGTTTTCTGATACCTCCATTAAATTTGGTATTACCTATGAAGTTAGCTCAAATATTCTAGTATGGGGAAGTATTTCCGAAGGTTTTTACGCGCCCGATTTAGACGATCTCTTCATTGATGCACAGCTTAGAAATTTCCTCGGTTTAGACGCCACAACTAACCTACTTGAGCCAGAAGAAGCGTTAAATATTGAATTCGGTTTACGGGGAAGTGTAGGGGCATGGCGATTTGATACCTCGGCTTACCACAACAAGATAGATAACTACCTAGTAACCCAAGAGTTCTTTGGTTTTGATGAATCATTTGGTGGTGAATTTGAGTATGAATTAACGACCAATGCAGGTGGCGTTACCGTTAAAGGAATTGAAAGCGTTGTTGAATATGCACCTCAAGGTTTACCTGTGAGTTTTGGTGTTACCCATACCTATACTCGTAATAAATACGATTCATTTGTACAAAGCACTCCCGGTGCGGATGACGATTTAAGTGGCAATATTTTACGTCGCTCTCCTGATCATCATGTGAATGCCAGAATTGCTTGGCAGCCTGTAGATGCATTAAGTATTGAATTAGAAGCGGATTATTACAGTGATTATTTTGCCGATGATGAAAATTCTGCGGAGTCGCGCTTTACACGCGGTGAGCGTCTTAATTTAAGAGTGAACTATTATTTGGACAATTGGCGAATTTGGGCGCATTTGCTTAATTTCACTGATACCCAAGAAGACCGAGCGACCTTTAGCAATGGCGAGTTTACGTTTAGAACAATTGAAGGTCGTACCCTTTATGCGGGCGCGTCGTACAGCTTTTAATTCTCAATAAGGAAGAGACGATGTTGCAAAAAAATAATTTACTCAATATTTGGTTATGGAAATGGCATGTGATAGCCGGGTTAATCACCTTGCCTTTTGTCGCGCTATTAGCCATAACAGGTACGATTTATTTATTTAAGGATAATGTAAATCATCAGGTTTATGCCGCGCAGTATTTTGTACCTGAAGGCAATATAGGCCAGCCTAAATTAAGCTTATCGGAGCAGTTTGCTTTAGCGAAAGCATCTACAGATAAAACCATTACTGGGGTTACTCTTGCTGAGGATGAGAAGTACAACACGGCTTTTAAGTTAAAAGGTAAAAGTCGTGCGGGTAACGAACTGTTTGTCGACCCCCATACTGGAGCAGTGAAAGGTGCAGTAAACCAACAAGAAACCTTTATGTACGATGTGCGTAAGTTACATGGAGAATTGTTACTAGCTAAACCGGGAACTTTGGTCGTAGAGTTGGTAGCAAGTTGGTTTATTGTACTTATTCTTACTGGCGTATATGTCTGGTTTCCTCACAAAGGGGCTGGCAATGGTGGTGTATTTAGCATTCGCTTTGACCAAGGAAAACAAAAACTATTCCGAGACCTACATGCTGTGTTGGGTTTTTGGTGTTCCCTTGTTTTGTTGATGTTCTTAGCAGGAGGAATGCCTTGGACTGATATGTTTGGCAGCCAATTAAAATGGGTACAAAAGCAAACGAATACAGGTTACCCCATGCTTTGGCAAAGCGGCAAAGGCCTTGAATCAACAAACCCGAATAATGTAGAGCCTCTGAATTTAGATGCTATAGCGAAAATTGCAATACAAGACTACCAACTTAGCGGTGACATATCGATTACCCTGCCTAAAGGTACGGAAGGGACATATAAAATAACCAACCACGCTTTTTATACTGAAGACCAATCGGTACTTTATGTAAACCAGTACACGGGTGAAACCATTAAGCATCTAACTTGGGATCAAGTAGGCATACTCATGGATGCGAGACAGCTGTTTATGCGTTTACATCAGGGAGAATATGGGTTGTTAAATTGGATTGCAGTACTGACTGTGGCCGTCTTATTGTTTATATCTGCAACAGGGGCATGTTTGTCATATTTAAAGCGAAAACCCCAAGGAAGTTGGGGGATACCCCGAGTGCCACAGCGTTTTAACGCAGATAAAACCTTGGTAGGTATCATTGTTCTATTGGGCGTGGTATTTCCAATGTTTGGCATCAGCTTAGTTGTGATCACTGTGTTTTCTATTTTAAAAAGTACATTTAGAAAAACCAAAGAAGTGGCTTAGAGCTTCTTCTCTGAATATTAACTCTGGTGTGAATGATAGCCTTTATTGTTTGCATCACAGTTGAAAAATGATTCCAATCCAACAAGTAAACACTCAGTTTTGAATTGTGTTTGGTGATAATATTCATCACACACAATTCAAAATGAGAATAAGATGCTGACAGAAGAAGAATTAACTAACGTACTCATGCGTATTAACCGCAAAGAATCATTCGTTTTGAATATTACTGCCGCATGGTGCCCAGATTGTACTGAAAAACAGTTGCCAAATTTACAGAGCTTTTCTGAGTCTCTTGGTACTCACTTACTTGATGTAGTTTGTTTGCAAGTTCAGATAGAAAAAAAAGTGTATATATCGGAAAAACACGAGTCTTTTGTATTAGCGCTTGGAGGGCATGGTTTTCCACGAACTGTTTTATATCGAAAAGGGATGCTAGTTGATGCAGATAACGTAGAGATCTTTACGGCATCTGGCCTCACAAATTTGGCAAGCCGGTTTATTGCATTGATGAACGATTAATTAACGTCAACAGCATGTTGTAAAGTGTTGAAATACTCGTTAGAGTGATAACGCGCATGCCTAGCGCCTCCCATGCTCGCGGAAAGAACTCAGTTCAAGGCTACTAATTTGCGTATCCCCATTTTATTTGGGAACATCTCATTTACCTTCTTTTACACTTCAATTCATAGCGAGCATAGAAGTCATAAAAGGGTGAATTATGAAATCTCACAATCCATTTTCAATCAATTTTGACCAACAAAAACTGAACGCTAAGCGGCGCCTAAAGTCTATTCGCAACAACGATTTGGAAGTACTTTCACAAGTTAAATCATTCCATACACAGCCAAATACGCTCTCTAAGGAGACAGTTCAATTAGCCGATGTTCAATTTGCGTTAGCAAGAGAATTAGGTTTGCCAAGTTGGGCTAAATTGAAAGCCCATTGTTTTGATTTATCGTTACAAAAAACAGAACTTTCCAACAGAAATATAGCTTTAGATTCTGATATTTCTACACTGCATATTCGCTGTGGTCATGATATTCAAAATAGGCTTAAAAATAGTGGGTTTGCTGGTGAGTATTTGGCACTAATTGACCCCTTGTGTATAGGCCCAATTCCGTCTAATGAAAAACACTTTGTAGCGATACGCGCTCAGTATGTAAAAGAGACATTGTTGCCTATTGCGGGGCGTTCTGATTCGGTTCAGCAGATTGCAGAAGCGGAACAAGGTAATATCGATATGTTGTTTGATAGGCGTTTTAAGCGTCTTGTATTTTGGGTCGAACACGATGCTTACGATCAATTAATGTTGTTGCGTTGTTTGACCCTGTTAGCGGGAAACTCAAACAAAACTATTGAAATTGTAGAACTAAATAGTTTTCCTGGTAGCCAGCGATTTATCGGGCTAGGGCAATTGCCAGAGGAAGCTTTTAGGTTATGCTGGCAACAGCGTAAACGGATTAGTGGAAAACTCGAAACCCAAGCCTTACGATGCTGGAAAGCATTAGTATCGAGTAACCCAAATACGTTGGTTGAGATGATTGAGGAAGATGGCCTCGATTGCTTACCAAATATGAAAAACGTACTTACACGTATGTTACAAGAGTTACCTCACTGTGAAACCGGACTCTCTTTAACTCAGCATCTTGCTCTCAAGGTTCTTCAAAACAAAAAAGATAAGCTGACAGTTAAAGAATGGTTTGTTGAATATCAAAAACAGGAACCTCTTCCATT
Source organism: Alteromonas sp. 5E99-2 (assembly GCF_017368475.1). Taxonomy (GTDB): domain Bacteria; phylum Pseudomonadota; class Gammaproteobacteria; order Enterobacterales; family Alteromonadaceae; genus Alteromonas_F. Next base: position 367,076 of record NZ_JAFNJE010000001.1, on the reverse strand, counting down.
TTTAGGCGACATGATGTTTTTCGCCTTACTTTTACCTTTAGCGCATTTAGATAAACCTTTAATCAGCTGCGAGTCTTTACATAAACCTTGGCGAGAACAAACTTTTTTGTTGACTGATAAAGGGCATTTGATTCTTGCAAACAGGGCGCGGGTAGAACAAGAATATTGGGTGGGAAGCATACAGGTTAGGTCGAATGGTACCTGGTCTTGGGACCATAGTGATTTTGGCAGTTTAGTGTATTTTCCTTAACGGTATGGTGAAGTATGAATCAGGCCTCTTGAGGTAACGTTGTTTGTCATCTACGCTTAGTGCATAGGTGTTTTTTACACCGATTAATTTGTTTTGAAATCATTGCATAGGAGTGCAAGTTATCGTCGAGGAATCTTCTAAACTCGCCAAACGTAGTAAACGAGATGCACTGAATCTGCTTTATGGTAATAACTCAGGCAGCATTACGGTTACCTTGAGCATTTGCATTGCGCTGGTTTTTGGTTTTTCTAACAATGAACAACAGCATTTTAAGATCGTTTGGTTTTCGTTTATGTGTTTGTTGTTATTGTGGCGTTCAATAGAAGGGCATCACTGGAAAACAAAATTAAAAGACAGAAAATACAACGCGACTAAACCACTTTTGCGTTTTTCCATCTCTCGTTATCTAACGGCGCTATCGTTAAGTAGCTACTCAGTTTTGTTTTTTAATTCTATGGATGTTATCGAATTAGCAACGACCATAGTCATTATGTCTTCTATGGCCGGGGGAGCGGCGACAATTTTATCTGCAAATAAATGGTTGGCGCAGAGTTATTCCGTTATTTTATTGACTCCTCTTTCGTTGATGTGCTTGTTCTCTGGGGTAGATTATAAAGTTATCTTTGGTCTGTTAGGGCTGGTATTTACGGTAATAATGTATCTATCGGCGAGAAGGACGTTTCAATTTACCCATGAATCTATTTTAATAAAAAATAAGCACAGTGATTTGCTTAAAGAAATGGAAGAAAAAAATAAGCAAATTGTAGAAGCGAATGTTAATTTAGAAGAAAAAGTTAAACAAAGAACAGAGGAGATTTTTGAACTCTCCCATATCGATCCTCTTACTAAGTTATGTAATCGCACGGCATTTTCTGATAACTTAAAACTACTGATTAACGCTTGTGCTCTCAATGATTCGACATTGGCGGTATTGTTTGTTGATTTAGACGGTTTTAAAAGCATCAATGACTCTCATGGCCACGGAATTGGAGATAAAGTTCTAATAGAAACGGCTAAAAGGCTGACTTCAAGGACAGCAATACCTAAAAGTGTGTGCCGCTGGGGTGGAGACGAATTTTTAATTGCACTGCAAAACACAGATAAAAACCACGCTTACAATTACGGTAAAGCCTTAATCAAACGGTTGTCACAACCTATCCAGATTGATCACTATTCGCTTAAAGTCGGTGCGACAGTTGGCATTGCTATGTACCCTGAGCATGGGGTAAATGATATTCAACTCATTACGCTGGCTGATACGGCAATGTATGTACAAAAGCAATTCGCTAAATCAGATGTGTGTTTGTTTACAGAAGCGATGCGAGCAACCCTAAGCAGAGATATTTTACTTAAAGAAGGATTAACTCAAGCACTTGAGAACGACGAGTTCTATGTGACCTTTCAACCTGTTATTCAAAGTCAGTCAGGTGAAGTAAGCTTTTGCGAGGCACTACTGCGTTGGAAATTAAATGGAGAACATATTTCTCCTGAGGAGTTTATTCCTGCGGCTGAACAACATGGATTAATTAACTCTATTGGTTCGTGGGTGCTACACAAAGCCTGCCTACAAGCCGCTGCTTGGTCGTTTGATAACAGTGTTAACTTGTCAGTTAATGTGTCGGTTGCACAGTTGATGCAAGGCGATTTAGTGTCTGTGGTAAAAAGTGCTTTGAATAAATCAAACTTTCCTGCCCAAAATTTGCATCTAGAAATTACAGAATCAATTTTTGCTCATGATATTGAGTATGTATTAAATCAAATGCAAGCGTTACAGAGCTTAGGTATTAAAGTATCCCTTGATGATTTCGGGACAGGGTTTTCATCTTTGGCTTTGTTGCAATCATTATCGGCAGATGTGGTGAAAATTGATCGCAGTTTTGTGTCAACTATTGATAAAGGCGGTAAAGCTATTATTCAAGCAACTCAGTATATGGCACAGGAATTAGGTTATAGTGTGGTAGCTGAAGGGGTCGAAAGTAAAGCTCAAGCTGATACTTTGTCAGCCATGGGGATCGATAGCCTACAAGGGTTTTATTTTAGTAAACCTATGAGGTTAGAAGAGCTTAAACAATGGCATGAAAAGTATAAAAAATTGGTGGAAATAGAATAGCTAAAAGTAAGCTTTTCATGCTTATTTAACGACGTTTAATTACAGATACGGTCGTTAGCTCGCCACCATTTTTCTTGTGTTCATTCCATCCTGTGTTTTGCTCTTTATATTACTTCAAGGTCGCTTCGCGGCTTTTATTTTGTTGGATTTGATGTCAATTTTTCGATCACGAGGCCTTTTATCTTCATAATTAGATCCCAAATATAATGCCACTCTTTGCTTACTTTTTGTAATAAACCGGCTTGTAAAAGTAAGGCCAAAAAGTAAATAGTACCGAAAACAGCAGTGATAGCGATAAATTGCAAAATGGTATTGTCGTACAAGTTTGCGTAGTGGATGTTGATATATTGGGAACCATATGACGCTAATAGTGAAGCGGCAATAATTGGTGTTAAATTGATTAAGCAGATCAAATAATTTGAAAAAGAAGTGTATTTGATAGTGATATAAGTAAAAAATAACATGGAGAATGCAAATTCTAAGGCAATTTTCGCAGTTGAAAATTGCGTTAAATCACTTAAATCAAAGAAAATTAAGTAGCTATAAATAATGATGAAAGAGATAAGCTGGTAATAAAAAAGCCCTTTCGTTTTTCCATGAATAACGAATATACGAGATGCATGCTGTTGTACAAGTAAGGAGACTATTGCGGTACAAAAAATTGCAAATAATTCGGAATATTCTATCCAGTTATCTCCTAAAACTGTAAGTGTGGCTAATTGATGGTTCGCAAACAAAAAGATGCACCCTGGTATCGCAATGCATAAGGGCACAATTAAGCTGATATTGTATTGTTTAAAAAAGTAGTCGCCGGAATCTTTAATTTTGGCGAGTTGAACCAGCAAAGGTTCTGTTGATGGGCCTATTAAGTATGTTGTAGGTATTGACGCTAAATATTTCATTGTATAGTAAGAGCCTAATGCCGCTTTACTAAACATAGTACTAACCAAAAATGTATCTAACTGAGATTTACAATAGCCAAGAATAGATTGTAATAGCCACCAACCAGAGTAATTCCATTGTTCTTTAAAATTGATTAAAGAAAACTTTGGACGATATGGGTGAATAAAGAATGATCCCAAAGCAACTGTTGCCGATATAACATATTGGCCTACAACAAGGGCCCAATAGTTCTGATAAATTAGCGCTACTGCGACGGCAGCTACGACAGAAATCACTTTACCAAAAATAGATAATTTCACTATGGGTAAGTAGTTTTGCTCTCTTTTTAAAAATACAGTTGCAGGATTACCGCTTCCTTTAATCAGGAACAAAGATGAATAGACCCAGAGTATTGCATACAGACGTTCATCTTCGAAAAAGTTTACAATTAGAGGGGTAACTAGAACTAAAATAATTGTAATGGTAGCACTCAATATAATACTCAATGTCCAAGTGGTATTGAGCATGTCCTCGGTGACCTCCTTTGACCTCATTAAGTAAGAAGCTCCACCAAACTCTTTAACCGCTTCTAACAGGCCCATTGTCATAAGAGCAATGGCAATGATGCCAAAATCTTCCGGTACAAGCATACGAGCTAAGATTAACGTGCTGATAAGCCCAACCAGTTTCTTTAAAACAGCTTGAAAACTAAGCAAAAAGCTACTTGTAATGGTTTTTTTTAAGTTACTCAATGTTTACCCTTTTTTACCGCACTGGTTTTTACCAAATAACTATTTAGTAGTATGTGAGTCTACTCGTTCAGAACTTTGTTACAGACAGGACAAGTGTAGTATCGCCGCGATGTTACCATGATAAATTAATCACGAACTAACACTATTTGTACTTTTTACTGCTCTTTTGCAAGTAAGTATTGCCTCTAATCATGCAACTGAAATGGTTATTTTTAAAGTGAGATAATAATTATTACCGATGAATTTAAGATTTCCAACGTTGGGCGGAATAGAAATTGTGTTAAAAACTCGTTAAGTTGGTAATCATCAATAGTATTCCTTTTTTGGAGAAAGCCATGTGTGATGATTTTACTGAACAAGATAATGACAAATTTAAACAAACAGGCGGTCAATTAAATCGCCGAGACTTTGGTAAATTAAGTGCCGCGGGCATTTTTTCTCTGTATTTTGCAAGTTCAGCTAAAGCTGCGGGCAAGTATGAAGGCAAATTAATAGAGTCTGATGTCAATGTTCCTATGCCTGAAGGCGTGTCAGATAGCTTTTTTGTTCGCCCTGCTGAAGGAACACACCCAGGTATATTAATGTGGCCAGATATTCGTGGACTTAGACCTGCGTTTAAAGCTATGGCAACACGTCTTGCGGCAGAAGGTTATTCTGTGTTGGTAGTGAATCCATTTTATCGCGATGCCAAAGCACCGGTTATTGACCCAGGTAAAGGGTTTGGCGACCCAGGGGTAAGAGAAACGGTTATTCCTATGTATCGCAAGCTGACACATGAAGCGAGTATGTCCGATGCACGGGCTTATATTTCTTTTATTGATAAACAAGAAGGCGTTGATACCAAACGTAAAATTGGAACTGCGGGTTATTGTATGGGTGGTCCTTTGATTATGCGTACAGCTGGTGCGGTACCAGAAAGAGTTGGCGCTGCGGCGTCTTTTCATGGTGGTGGCTTAGTCACTGATCAGGACGATAGCCCTCATTTACTAATTCCAACGTCTCCAGCCCATGTTTTACATGCTATTGCTGAGAACGACGACAAGCGTTCCCCTGACGCGAAAAAGGTATTAGCCGAAGCGTATAAAGCAGCAGGTGTGCCAGCTGAAATTGAAGTTTACGAAGGCACGTTACACGGTTGGTGTCCGCCAGACTCAAGTGTGTATGAAAAAGTTCAAGCTGAGAAAGCGTGGTCTCGCATGCTGCATCTTTATAAAACAGCACTTGTATAAAGCAGCATTCGTTTAAATTAAACTCAAGTAAAAATGAACAAACCGGTTTCACCTTGTGGTGAAGCCGGTTTTTATTTGTCCGAAAAAGTGTTCACAAAGGCATACGTAATCTGGCTTACTTGTGTTATGTTATAATGTAACTGCACGTAAAGTTGACTGTAAAGATTTATGCAACCGAACATTTCTTCATTAACTACGTCTTTTCACTATGATAAGTCGCCTTTAGTACTGGCTGATATATTTGCCCAAACCACCAGTTTGTGTTGTTGGCAAAGGCCCAAAAATAATGTGGTAGAAGCTTACTTTAACCATGCTGCTGCCACTTCACGGTTAGAGCTAAGACATGTTTTTGATATTGAATCGTTAAAGCATAATCTCGACACTTTGTTGCCAACAGGCCTTGGCAAAGAACAAGCCATTAATGACATATACCAATTAGCAGAGATGCTGACCTGTTTATTCGATTGTAAAGAAGTCGGGTTAAGGTTAACTGCAACCAAATCCGCTATGTGCCCACGTTTTCATGTGGACAACATTCCCGTTCGTATGGTGACAACCTATTTAGGCGAGGGTACTGAGCTTATTCCTAATGAAAGTACCAATATCGACGATATTCGCCGTAACAAAGGTGAATTTGTCGGTCATAAAACGCTGCTAGAGGCATTTGATGTTGCGCTTCTAAAAGGAAGTGCATTTAAAGAAGGGCACGAAGGGGCTATTCATCGTTCATGTAGTGTTGAGGAGGGGCAATGGCGTGTGTTACTAACTTTAGACCCTATGTAAGATGCGTGTAAGTGGAGAGTGATATGTCACCTGAACAATTATCAAGTACAGTGCAAACCGCCAAACACATATGTTCGTCAGCGGGTGTTCGCTTTACCGAAAAACGGCAAAAAGTATTGGAAGTACTCATTGCATCACCCATACCTCTATCTGCTTATGAGCTAGTCGACCAATATCAAGTGCATTACAAAGAGGAAATTCGGGCTATGTCGGTTTATCGAATTCTCGACTTTTTGCAAGAAGAACAACTTGTTCACAAGCTGAATTTTAACAATAAGTTTATTTCATGCAGCCATATTCAGTGTTGTCATGATCACGGCATGTCCCAATTTATGATTTGTACTGAGTGTGGACAAGTAGAAGAAGTGGCTATGCCAAAAGAATTACTGCATTCGCTCACGCAGCGCGTGTCTGAATCGGGTTACTCAATGGTTAGCCCTCATTTGGAACTGGCGTGTATTTGTCATAGTTGTGAGCCTCAGATTTAATTTGCGGTAAGACGCTCAATCTTATCTGCGGGCAACATGTAAAAATTCCTTTAAAATGTTAGCGTGGTAACTCGTTTAATTACCAACTATTTTAAAGGGATGCCATGGCTTCCAAAGGAAACAACATCATGTCTATGTCGAAATATTTAGCATGGGGAAGCTTGGCATTTGCTTTGTCTGTTTCTCCCAGTGTGTCGTTTGCTAAAGACGCAGAATCTAATCCTCTTGCTAACATAAAACTAAGAAATATAGGGCCTGCGATGATTTCGGGAAGAGTTTCCGATTTTGCAGTCAACCCGTCCAATCCCAGTGAATTTTATGTTGCTACCGCATCGGGTAACCTTTGGAAAACATCGAACAATATGACCACCTGGACACCTTTGTTTGAGAAGGAAAGTTCCTATTCTATTGGCGTTATTGAAATGGCGCCAACAAACCCAGATGTACTTTGGGTTGGTTCAGGAGAAAACAATGCTCAGCGCTCGGTGGCTTATGGTGATGGTGTTTATAAATCATTAGATGGCGGCAAAAGCTGGAAGAATATGGGGTTGAAGAACTCTCGTCATATTTCCCAAATTTGGATAGATCCAAACAATATTGATCACGTGCTGGTCGCATCTCAAGGACCATTATGGAGCAATGGCGGCGACAGAGGCTTATATGAAACCACTGATGGCGGCCAAAACTGGACGCGCATACTCGAAATAGATACCTACACAGGGATTAATGAATTTGTTGTTAATCCAAACAATCCCAACGAAATAGTTGCCTCTAGCTATCAGCGTAGACGCCATGTTTGGACCTTGATTAACGGTGGTCCGGGTAGTGGTATTCACAAAACCACGGATGGGGGGAAAACATGGTCGCGAATCGCATCGGGCCTACCTTCAGACAACATGGGGCGCATTGGTATTACAATGGCACCGTCAGCTCCTGATACCTTGTATGCCATTATTGAGTCGAACGACAAAGATAAAGGCGTGTATCGGTCACAAGATTTTGGTCAAACATGGAAGAAACGTTCTGGGCATATGACCAGTAGCCCACAGTACTACAATGAATTAGTGGTCGACCCTAAAAATCCCGACAGGCTTTATTCACTCGATACCTTTACTAAGGTGTCGGAAGATGGCGGGAAATCATTTTCACCACTTTCAAGCGAATTTCGTCATGTTGATGATCACGCGTTATGGATAGACCCAAACAATACCCAACATATTCGCATCGGCGGTGATGGTGGTGTGTATGAAAGTTGGGACCGAGGTGCGAAATGGCGACATGCGAAAAACTTGCCTTTAGGTCAGTTCTATCGTGCGCAACCTGACAACGCAGAACCGTTTTACAATGTATGTGGCGGTACCCAAGATAACAGCTCTCTATGTGCTCCGTCTCGAACCACAGTGGTTCATGGGATCACAAATGCCGACTGGAATATTGTCATAGGTGGTGATGGTTATAAGCCTCAAATCGACCCGAATGACCCCAATATCATCTACGCTCAATTTCAGTACGGCGGGTTAGCACGATACGACAAACGCACCCGAGAACGAGTGTCAATTACACCTCACCCTAAGCAAGGTGAAAATGCGTATAAGTGGAATTGGAATTCTCCCTTATTGATAAGTCCACACAAATCGACTCGCTTATTTTATGCCGCCGAAAAAGTCTTTCAGTCTGACGATCGCGGTGAGAATTGGCGAGTGATTAGTCCAGATTTAACCCGTAAAATAGACCGCAACACATTAAAAGTAATGGACCGAGTATGGAGCGTGGATACTGTTGCGAAAAATGCCTCTACGTCTATGTACGGCTCTATTATTGCTATAAACGAAAGCCCGGTGAAAGAAGGGCTGTTATATGCTGGAAGCGACGACGGTTTAATTAGCGTAACGGATGACGGTGGCGATAATTGGCGCACAACCAGTAGCTTTAAAGGGGTGCCTAAGATGGCGTTGGTGGAAGATATCATTGCTTCTACCCACGATGAAAATGTCGCCTATGCTGTGTTTGATAACCACAAACAAGGGGATTACACACCTTATGTGTTAAAGACTACAAATAAAGGGAAAAGCTGGAAGTTAATTAACAGCAATCTTCCTTCATCTGGGGCCGCTCATACTATTGCAGAAGATCACGTCGACCCGAACTTGTTATTTGTAGGTACGGAGTTTGGCCTTTTTGTGAGCCAAAATCAGGGTGAAAGCTGGTCGCAAATGAAAGGGAATTTCCCAACCATCGCAGTACGTGACTTGGAAATTCAGCGCCGTGAAAGCGATTTAATTGTGGGGACGTTTGGTCGTGGTATTTACATTCTCGATGATTATTCGCCATTGCGAACGCCTGCAAGTGACTTGAGTCAGCAAAGTGCAACACTATTCCCAGTGAAAGACAGCTGGTTGTATTTACAAGGCTATCAATATGGTCGTGAAAGCAAAGGTTCAAATGGCAATGAGTTCTTCACAGCAGATAACCCTCACTACGGAGCGGTGTTTTCTTTCTACTTGAAAGACAGCTATCAAACCCTAAGAAAAATACGCCGTGAGCAAGAAAAGGCGATTGAGAAAGAAGGCGGCGACACGCCTTATCCAAATTGGGATACCTTACGTAAAGAAGATCAAGAAGAAGCACCAACTGTGTTTTTAGAGGTGAAAGACGCCCAAGGTAAATTAGTTCGCCGTATTGATGGACCAACTAAAAAAGGCTTTCACCGTGTTGCATGGGACATGCATTATCCGTCTTCTGCTCCACCTTCTTTAAAGAAACCATCAGGTTACGTTGCTCCGTGGGCAATTCCACCTAAAGGGCCAATTGCTTTACCAGGTGAATATACGGTTACCTTGAAAAAGCGTCAGTTTGGTGAAGTGTCTACTTTGTCTGAGCCTCAAACATTCATTTTGAAGCTACTGAATAATAGCCCTGAAATTTCGACCGATCGCGAAGCCTTACTTGCCGTACAAAAGCGCGCTGCAAACTTATATCGTTCAGTAAGTGGCGCATCAAAAGCCCAAGCTGAATTGCGCAGTCGAATTAAGCACTTAACCGTCGCTATTGATGTGACTCCGTCCGCTACTGAAAGTGATGCTCAAGCAGTGCGCGCATTAGCGGCCCGTATGACTCAGCTAACTGTGTTGTTAAATGGCGATGCAACAGTAAGAGCTCGTCACGAGCCTGTATTGTGGTCAGTTGCCGGTCGAACACGTAGTTTGTACTCTGCCATTAGCGGCAGTCAAAACAAGGTGTCAGGGAATCACTTAGCGTCTCTTGATATTGCCGAAGCAGAATACACCCGAGTTGCGGAACAGTTAAAAAGCTTACGTAGTGATTTAGCCGCATTGGAAGACAAGCTAGAAGCAATAGGCGCGCCTTGGACACCAGGGCGAATTCCTACTATTGATTAAATTTAGAAACGTGCTTTGATGTTACTGCCACTCATTTACGATGAGTGGCATTTTTACGTCTAATTACCTTCTACTGTACACCATCAAATAGCACTGAATAGTGAGTAATAATTACTTGTGAATTACAGCGTAACAATGATGATAATAATTTGACTGTAAGTTTTGCAACAGAGTCAGTGGAGACGTTTGGAGACGGTCAAGATACATAATACAGTCAATAACACCGATTATTGTGTTATCAGGGGTGCTACTATATCTTGGATTAATAGCTCTTCATAAAATGGACATATATGAAACTCATTCACATTGGTTTACCCAAGACTGGAAGTACCTCTTTCCAATCCCAGTGGTATAAAAGAAACGACATAAACCTAGTTTCAGATGGGCTAAACACCTTAGTTGAGGAAACGAGAAAAGCGATAAAAATTGAAACAGATCCTAATTTATTGTTGGATTTATGGCCAAAAGCTTTGGGCAAACAATCGATAACGCTTTATTCCTCAGAAGGGTTGTCAGGGATCCCATGGGGAAATCAAACGAGTGAACATAAGTATGACTATGGTCACTATCTATTTGCTAATTTGTGTAAAGAAAATGTACCCGATGGGAAAGTATTAGTGTTTATACGTTCACCTGAAAGTTGGCTTAGGTCAGTGTATTTTCAAATGATTCATGAGGGTAAAAATTTTGGCTTCACTCGCTTTATTCGACATCAGCGGAGTTACATTGCGAATATTTTAAATTTAAATGATTTCTTAAAACATTGGGATGATGCTTTTGGTGAGGATAATGTCATTGTGTATCCTTTTGAAAGGTTAATTTCATCGCCAGATGTGGCTAATCAAGAAATCAGTACGTCTTTAGGTATTCCACCCGCTTTGAACTTGTTTCAGTTGCAGCAACAATCTAATGCATCCTTAAACAGCGAAAGTGCCCAATTATTGCGTGCCGCTTCGATTTTCAATCGACGTATTCAAGGCCCTTCTAATAATTTAGCGAATACGTTTAATAAGCTTAATGAAGATATGCGTTTGTTATATCGCGTGGAGTTACAGCGCCGTCCAAGAGCTTTCGGCTTTTCGAAAGAGCTTTTATCTCCATTGAATTTTTCATTACCTGAGGTTGAAAGAAAGTTTTTGAAAGTGCTCATTCAAGACGGCTTTTTGGCAGAAATAATAAGACGTGGGGACAAGTATAAAATAGCTGAGACCTATCAAACACGTGTGGAACAGCATTTTTAGCGTTCTTTATGTAAATTAACCAATCTATAAAAGTTATTTAGATGAATTATCCAACATAGCCTTAAATTCATCTAAATATTGTTGATGTTTGTTTTGGTGCCATTGCACCATAGATTTAGATTTCTCAACGGCTATTTGCTGTATCTGTATTGCTTTATGAATTTCCCCTTGGTCGGCATAGGCTTTTGCTAATGAAGCATAAGCATACGCAGAATTGGGGTAGCGTTGTGTCACTCTTTCATATATTTCAATGGCCGCTTTAGGGTTTTGTTCAACAAGTGATTTCGCCAAGGCTTTTAAAGAGCCTTCTGCCGATACGGTAAACCCATACTTCTCTTTCGATAGTGTTTCATAATAGCGAATGATTGCGTCAGGGCCTTGTTTGGAAATATCGGAATCGGGCGAAAGGTCATTGTGGATATCGTCAAATAATGCCTCAATACCGTTGAGTAAGGTGATGACTGGACGAGACATATAAGCGTGGTGTTCACTGTTATTGGTTGTCCATTGCAGTTTACCCTTCGGCAGGTTTTGTAATTCCTGTTCAAACTGTTTAAAGGGAAGTACATGAGAACGTTCGTAACCGTGGTTACCTATTGCCATATATAAAAAGGTACTTTGTTTATTGCTTAATGTTAATTTTTCAGGCGCATCTAGTATTACATTTCCGAAGTCACCGGCTAATGCGGGGCTGGCTATCAGATAGGCATTAAACATAGTTGGTCTATTCAATAAAACGTATAAGCCAAGGGCGCCATTACCCATAAAGCCGTTATATATTTTGTACCCATTGGTTCGGTATTTCTCGTCTACTGTTCTTAAAACCCCTTTTTCAATCACATCTAAAATACTTTGGTCTTTAGGGTCATTAACTAAACGGGTAAAGGTCGATGCAAATTCTTCGTGGTAGTCAGCTGGCGTTACAATAATGGTTTCTAACCAAGGCCATTCACCGTTGTGGCTTAACCAATCGTGCATACCTGAAATATACATTTGGCTTTTTGGGTGTAAGTCAAATAGAACGAAGTACTCTTTATCTAGATCGGTGGCATAATTCTGGGGCAGGGTAACCTTATATTCAATGGGCTTTTCGAACCCTTCTGGTAATACTTGAATGGTTTCAATGGTCGTTGTGGTATTTTCGGCTAAGCCATGTGAGGATGCACACAGTAATAAACAAACAAGTATAAATTTCATTTTCACCCTTATTTTCAATGCAATTGCACTAGATTAAAAAATCACCTCGACTTTACTTATTCCAATAGTAAACACAATGTTTTTGTTTTATAAAATTTTTTTAGGCGATTTAAACCTTTGTGACTTACCCTGCGACTAACCTTTTAACACAAGATAACAAGACACCCATTTGAATAATCAAGGAAATGTTGCTGCCCAAAATAAGTTCGCCACTAAAACTGAGTGGGACTTAATAAAAGCGGTGCAAGACGGAAACAAACAGGCTTATCACATGTTGTACCAACAATATATTGGGCGGGTGTATGGACTCTGTTATCGGCTAACCGGTGACAAGATGTTAGCTGAGGATACGACTCAAGAAGTGTTTATTCAGTTGTGGAGAAAGATTGGTAATTACAAAGGTGATAGCAAGTTTTCTACTTGGTTACACACAGTTGCGTCGAACATTACTATCTCGTATTTACGCAAACAAAAAAGCTGGATACAAAACATATTTAATATAGAAGATTCGGTCGCTATGAATGCAGAAGCTGAAGCGTCCTCCTGTAGCGTCGATCTAGAAGGGCATATTATTAGGTTGCCGGAAAGAGCCCGTATTGTATTTGTGTTACATGCTATTGAAGGTTATCGCCATGATGACATTGCCACCATGACAGGTATGGCTGTGGGGTCAAGCAAGGCGCAATTTCACCGTGCTAAACAATTGTTGAAGGAGTGGATGGGAAATGACTAATAGCTCTTTTGAACAGAAGTTAGAGAAGCAGTTAACTGAGATAAAAGAAGAAAAACAGCCAGAAAAGGATTTATGGCAAGGCATTGAATTGGCGTTAACCCATGACCCTAGATTGCAAGAAACAAATACTAATAGTTTGGTTGGCAAAAAGTTACATTTATTGGTTGCGACCGTCGCCGTATTTGGACTGATTGGTTGGCTGTCGCTTAACTACCAACCGAACAGGTTAAGTGGTGAAGACTTAGTTAGGGCGTTGAGCGAACAACACGTTAAGCAAAAAGAGGCCTTGTTGGTGACATTTCAAGACCAACCCGCTTTAACTGAAAACTGGCAACAGCAATTATCGGAATTAGATGACGCCGCCGATGCGATAAAGATGGCGTTAAAAAATGAACCTAACAACATGGCTTTGTTGAGGATGTTGCAAAGTGTGCATCAGCAGCAAATTAATTTAATTGAGCGTGTGCATTCACCTAAGTGGTCACAAATTTAAGTCCTTTGATGGGCAGGAGAGCAAAAATGAAAAGGTTGTTATTAAGCGTAAGTTTGTTTGGTATGAGTTGGTTGGCCTTGGCTGGCGAAGAAATTGATCGGTCTTTAGATGCAGCAAAAGATGCTCATGTGCAGATAGTACATGTGAATGGTTCAGCCAATGTGCAAGTGTGGGACAAGGCTGAGGTGAAGGTAGAAGGTACCTTGGGGGATAGAACTAAGAAGTTCATTTTTGAGAAAGACGATAACGAGGTTTTGATTAAGGTTAAAGTGAAAAAGGGGAGTGATTGGAAGAAAAATAGCGCCGATGATGGCGATGACCTGACCATATATGTTCCAAAACAAAGCAAGGTTTCTTATAACGCTATTAACGCAAATGTAGTGTTTAAAGGGGTTGAAGGTGGCAGTAGAATTGAAACGGTCAACGGCTCTATTGATGCCAAAGAACTGTTAGGCCGAGTTCGCCTTGAGTCTGTTAACGGTAACATCGAGGCTGATAAGTTAGAGGGGGATGTGGAAATAGAAACAGTGAATGGTTCTATTGTCTCCCGTGATTCAAATGGTAAGGAAGGCAGTTATAAATCGGTGAATGGTAATATCGATGTCACCACTGAAAGCGGTGATATTCAAGTGGGCTCAGTAAATGGAAATATCGATTTAAACTTAGGAGAGATCAGCCAACTAAACATCGAAACAGTGAATGGGGCTATTGAAGCTCATTTACAGATGCAAAATGACGGAGAGTTAAACGCTTCATCGGTAGGAGGGGCAATTCGATTGTATTTTCAAGAAGAGGTATCAGCTAGATTTGATATTGAGGCCCATGCAGGTGGCAATATAACCAATAAATTATCCGACGACAAGGTGGAAAAAGCCAAGTACGGCCCTAGTCGGTGGTTAAAATTCTCTCATAATGGCGGTAGTGCTAAGGTGAATATCTCGACTGTAAATGGCCAAGTTCAGCTAGATAAATAATTGTGTTGTATGACTCCAGAGGCGAAAACTGGAGTCATAACCTTTATGTCATCGTTACTTTAACTACACTATCAGCTTATGAACGTTATTCACCCAGTGATTGAATAACCATTTTTTTTGCGCATTCAACACGATTTTTACCTTTGCGTTTCGCGATGTACATGGCTTGGTCTGCGGAGTTATACAAGGATTTGAATGAGTATTGAGTAATGTGAGTATCCGATACGCCAAAACTAGCAGTTACTTTAATTGAAAGCCGTTCCTCTTTTAGTATTTTCTCTATTTCAGCACGACATGACTCAGCAAATTCTTGAGCTTGTAAGGCATCACAATCTTCCATCAGGACACAAAACTCCTCTCCGCCAAGCCGACCTATAAAATCGTTTTGCCGACATTGACTCTTCGCTGCTTTTGCTGCGCCTTCAAGAGCGAAATCACCGATTCGATGGCCATATTCGTCATTAATATTTTTAAAGTCATCTAGGTCGAACATAACAAAACTAATCGCCTTATTCTGCTCTTTGGCTTGTCTGATTATATCCGCTGCACGGCTTTTAAAGTGTCGGCTATTTGCTAAGCCGGTCAATTCATCTTGTTGGGACAGCTCCCTCACTTGTATATAACTTTTGTGCTTTTTCAGCAACCAGTAACCAAGCCCTAAACAAAAGAGCATAAAAATAACGATTAATAAATTCTGGATAACATTACTTTTTTTCGCTAAAAGAGCGTTACTTTTCAACAGCGCATTTTCTTTATCTAATAAATCAATTTTACTCGTTTTCTGTTCGCTATCGAATTTGGATTTTTGAATTGCTAGGGTTTTAGCGTTCTTGTTATCTATTTTTCGTGAGTTTAATTCTGCAAAAGTGCGGTAGTGATAAAAGGCTTGCTCAAAATTACCTTGTTTCTCTGCAACTTTGTATAAGGTCTCATGGGCGGCAATATTTGATGGTGTGGCGACATTAGGTATTTCAAGCGCTATAGCCTTGTTGGCAAACACTTGAGCTTCAATTAATTGATTTGTAGTAAGGTATATTTTCCCTAACAGCTCATAATATTCCTGAGTGAGTGCAGAGTAACCCACTGCCGCGGCCTGTTGAAGATGAATATTGAGCATTTTTAACGCCTTGTCAGTTTTCCCTGAATAGAAAAGGTATCTGGCAAAGTTTTCATAAATAGCGTAAGTGATAATGGGTTCATTTAATTCATTGCATTGCTCCAGCGCACTTTCAAAGCGTTGTTCATTTAATTGGTTAAGATCTAATTCAACCACAGCATTGAACCATTCAAAATAGGCGTGACAATGAAATCGTAAACTCAAATTTTCACTAAGCAGAGGCTTAATAAATTGCGCTAATAATTCTAGTTCGTCTACTTGGTTGTAGTAGTTGATAACTGCTGTTAATGCATTTTCTCTTGAGGGTAATGTGTTACTAGCGTTAGTAAAAGGTAACACACGATCCAGTAATTTTTGAGCATTGGTCCAGTCTTGCGTTGCACTGTATAGTGACACTAAAGACGCTAGTGATGTTTGAATAAACTCCTCTGTTTGGGCGTTATTTGCTAATGCGCTGAAGGCTTCAATTGCACTGTTTATTTCCCCATTAATGAAATAGCTATAAGCTAATAAATAATCGAACTTATCTTGTTGCAAAGGATTAAGCTGACGGCGCGAAACAGATGCTAGCATAGTTTTTGCTTTCTCTGGAGAGGAGCTACGCAATGCGTAAGCTTGTTCCAGTTTTTCTGATTGTGAGATTTCATTCGACGATACGGTTGCAGAAACACAAGAAGTGTATAAACACGTTAATAAGAAGAAAGTATTTAGGAGGGCAATACAGTCAGTTTCAATTTTGATAGTTAATTTACACACAAACTAACGTCCGCGAAGGTCTGTATAAGTTTGATTTTTTTCGATACATAGACACCTTCATTTTAGGTTCAACATCCTTATATTAATTAATACAGAGTCCAATACCAATAAATATTAGTATAAAAAATGAGTAACTATTACATTTATTTTAGTTTCATTTTCGAGCTCATTAGCTAAAACCATCATAGAAGAATCCAGCGTACAATCACCCTGTATGATTTCACCTCAATCAATATCGCGATATAACTGGGCCGATTCAATACATTAACTGAAGAGAACTTGATGGCAGTGGCACAATGTATGTGAGGATATTAAGGTTGGTACCAATGTGAATAAATAATGAGCACTAGTCTATAGTTGCAACATTTTCTTACGAAATAGGCGGGCTAAATTTCATAAAACAAATTTACCTGTGGATTTCATGTTGATACCTTCGGATTCAGCATTTCATGTATTCTGGGTGAAAATTAAAGGATTAAAAATGAAAAAACTTGTCTTTCTAACGTGTTTTCTTTTTATAAAGACGAGCTGGGCGAATGAGTTTACAACCTGTAATGATGCAGCAGAAAATGCTGAGCTAACCTCCTCGCAATGTGCTGTCGTTTCGGTTCCTCTGACATATACAGCGAGCGATAAAACACAAATTGATTTATTTGTTAGGAAGTTTCCGTCTTTAAAAGAACGTCACGGGTCGGTTTGGTTAATAGCCGGTGGTCCCGGCGAATCTGGCGCCAGCTTTTATTCAATCATTGATACCTACAGAGACGTATTTGTTAATTTTGATATTTTTGTTCCCGATCATAGAGGAACGGGGTTTTCTAGTTCTATCTGCCCTGGAGAAGATGTTGAATCAGTTGCAGGGAAGTCTCTTGTCGGAGAAGAATGGGGGGCGTGCTTTGCACATATGTATGGGAATGTAGAGCATGTACAGGGATTTACTATCACTAATGCGGCAAAAGATTTACGTCAGCTTGTGAATACCATGAGTGGGGAAGGGGAAACCTTTATCTACGGTGTCTCCTATGGTACTCAATTGGCATTAAGAACTGCGCAATTAGACGGTTTAAACATTGACGGGTTAATTTTGGATTCTTTGGTTCCTATGCAAAACGATAGTCGTTATGGGCTCAGTAAGCGGTCTCACGTTGTTGATTCCGTTGGCAAAGAATTATTAGATAAATGCAATCATTCAGGTAAATGTGGTGGTAAAACGTCAGAGTCAATAAAAGAGTCTCTTTCCAAATTAATTGCAAAATCAAATAACCTAAAAGATTTTTCGGAAAATTTACCTGATGCAAGTCTGTCGAATACATTGGGAGTATTATTAGATATTCCTTCTATTAGAAATGAGATACCCAAGATTATTCGCTCATTGTCGAATGGCAATACATCAGCGTTAGAAAAAGCGATAAACGATGTGACTGCTTATTACTCTGAGCTCAATTTAGGTTACGCTAATTTTGGTTCGTCTATTCCTTTGGTTCAAATTATTACTGCTTCAGAAAATAATCTCAGGCCCAATTTAACCAAAAGCGATGTGAAAAAAGAAGAAGCAGGATTGTTGTTCACTAGCCCATTAACCGGCCTAATGGCAGAAAATAGCATGCCCACCTATGAAAAAGACGACTATTACGCAAAATTACCCACTAATCTGCCAAAAACCTTAATTTTGCAAGGAACGCTAGATCCCAAAACGCATTTTAATGCGGCAAAAACACATGCTTCTGAATTGGCTAAACTGGGTCAAGTATCCTTTGTTGATATCACTGACGGCGTACATTTTATTGCATTAACTGCGCCCGACTGTTTCAAGCAACATGTAGGTTTATTTATGTCGAATAAAGAGCAGAGGCAGGCTGTTTGCCAAGATGAAGCAACGCTAGTGCGGTTTTAGGTAGTTAGGGAAACGTTATTGCTGAACACAAGATATAAGTTATCAGAAGTATTATATAAATCTGACAACTTATTGTTGGCCTATTTTATAAGCTCAACTAACTTCTGCGCGCCTAATATTGAAGGGTGATCATCATCGAAATACAAAGGAATACCATCTTTTACGGCATAGCAACTACGAATATCACAAAAGACATCCTGAGGCTTCAATAGGTGAACATTTTTGGGGTAGTTAGCGTTATCAAAATGATTGATAATAAATTTATTTCTTTCCTCATACCAAGCTACATCAGTGCCTGGTATATCATGTGTGTTACTTTTATTTCTAAATGCTCGCCCGATTAACAGAGATACATTTCGCGGCAGTTCAGGTATAGGATAAAACACATAAACATTATCTTTATGTGAAGCGAGTAAAGTGATTAGCTCATCTATATGTTTAACTATTCGGGTTACTTCATTTGTTAGTACTGAATTATCATGCAAAGGATAATTTGCAGGATTTCCTCCTAGTAAAGTAGAGGTAAATCGATGATTAAAAACAACATTCCTTATGTTTTTGTCATCTAATATATAGGTTACAGTTTCGTTATACCACTTTGCACATTGGCTAAAACTTTCATCTTCATTGTAAGATGGTCTACAGCCAGAAAAACTGAAATGCTTCAGGCCAACACCATCATGCTTTAATTTCATTGCTAAGGCATAGGCTAATTCAATAGAATGACTATCCCCAAACGTTGCCCACGATATGTCACCTGTAAAATACTCACAAGCGTCTGCAGGGTTTTGATATTGCTTTATATGGCATTTATCTCTATACGGGCTTGGTTTTACATTAAGAATTAGTGATTGATACTCAACAGGTGCTAATTTAATAAAGCCATTTTCTTTAAACGTTACTAAACCTACAAAACCAATGACCAAAACCATATAAAGTGGCTTGCATTTAAAATAGGTTTTAAAACTTTTAAAGTCATTTCTAAATTTGATTTTCTCAATATATTTATTGCTTAAAAATCCAAACAACACTGATAGCGCTATGCCGAGATAAATAAACATTTCATTTAATGAAAAATAGAAAATAGCGACAACTAAAGGCCAGTGCCATAGATAGATAGAATAAGACCAAGTGCCTAATTTCTGAAATATCACATTGCTTGTGATAAGGCTATCGTTACGTTGTGCTTGAATAACTAGAAAAGACCCTAAAACAGGAAAAATGGCTAAATGACCGGGCCAAGGGGTATTTTTTGAAATTAAAAAGTAAGAGCCGATGATTAATGCTAAACCAAACCATTCTAAAAATCTTTTTCTTTCTTCTTTTAAAGTGATGGGGTAAAGATAGGCAACACCTCCTATCATCATTTCCCAAGCTCTTGTTGGTAACAGATAGTAAGCAGGGTCAGGCCATTTGGAGGTAGCGAAGGCGCAAAAAGCAAAACCTAAAGCAGTTCCAAGTAACAAAGCTACTTTCATCGCCTTTACCGACATAAATCGTCGCATAGCGACAAGCGCTAATGGGTAGATTATATAAAACTGCCATTCAGCTGATAGAGACCAAGTATGTAATAACCATTTTTCGTGTGATGATGCATCAAAATAGCCTGACTCTCTCCAATATATAATATTAGATAAGAAGCCCATACTACTTCCCACATGCTTACCTAATGCTTCATTATCTAAAGGGGGCAGATAGAGCAACCCAAACGCTAATAAAACGAAACACAGCGCTGCCAATGCGGGAATAATCCTGTTTGCTCTGGCGACATAGAACTTCAATATAGAAAAGTTATCTTGCTCTATTCCTCTGAATATTATCCCTGTCATTAAAAAACCTGAGATAACAAAAAAGACATCAACTCCAGCAAAACCACCAGACATCCAAGAGGAATTAAAGTGAAATAACACAACAGCTATTACGGCAATGGCTCTAAGCCCATTTATATCTTTTCTGAATTGCAAAATAGCATGCTCGGTTAATTGTTAGCGGAATATTTTATACGAATGAAAGGGCAAAACAAGGATAATATATAAGCAATAGACAGCAAAAAACGTTGCTCAAAGTGAAGAAGCATTTTGAGTATAATCATAGCCATTATTACAAGCAGACCTAAAAACAAGCTAATTCCCTTTGAGTACTACACCTATCCATTTTTAAAGTATTGAGCTTAAGTTACTTTTAAGCTCAATACTTTAAGACACATGTTTTAAGAGAGAATAACTCACTTATTAAATGCTTCAATGAAATCAGCAATGCGGGCTGCATTTACGCCTCTATCACTTCTACCTATTCTTGAGCAACGGTAGCGCGATTAATTGCGTTGAACTTCATTAAGGTCGAAAAAGATGCTAGGAACGCGAAAAGACATTTATTAATGTCTAACCGGCAAGGGCACTGCGACCATTGATGACATATCACGTGTTTGGACTGGGATAGATAACTATATTGAAGATCTAATCGGAAGTGAACATTTGGAAGACTTAGCAAATATTACTTTTAATCTCAGAAATGCGTTGGGAGGCAAAAAGCCAGGGGCCGAATAACGTTAACTGGGTAAAAACGTACCTATACTTTATACAGTTTTAAAGTGAAATAGGTAAGTGGCATTAAGCCTTCTTATCGCTTAATCAATTAAACTGGAAAAGGTTATTATGATAATGAAAAAAACGTTTTACTCCCTTCTGATTTTTGTAGCTCTGATTATTAATACGAACGTAGCGATAGCTTATGATGTTTCGAGTGAGCAAGCCACAGTAACAACACTGTTTGAAACAACCGATGTTACCCATGACATTGAAAACAATGTGAGTTTAATTCCAACTAACTTGAACAGCGCGTTAACAACATTTAATGGCGCAACTTATTTTGTTTGGGTTGATGGGAATAGGCATCCTCAACTAACAAAAATCACGTCTAGCGGCACAACGACTCAGCGTTTAGACCCTGATGATAACTACCAAGTGCATGCTGATTCTCATCATACCTTTTCTCTTGGGATCGATAAAAATGGATTTATACATGTAGTGGGAGACATGCATAATTTCAACCCCACTGTCGTCGGCGAAAATACCCCTACATATTTATCAAAATTTACTAGTGCAAATGCTATGTATTGGGTGTCTGATTCAGCCGAAGATGTTTCGAGTTTCACGTTTCAAGGCGACAACAGCAGCCGTTCTATACCTGGATTCGGTTTTACCTATTCACGCTTCTATAATGATCGTAATATGGGCCTGTATATGATTGCTCGGACTAACTTGAAAAGTGGTTACTTTGTCGGGGTAAGAGCGGTCAGTCTATACTATTACGATACGGACAGCCAAAGTTGGACGGCTCGAGGTGGACTTGCACCTTCAACGAGTTTTACTGCGTTATATCCAAGTATTCTTTGGGAAGACGATGGCAATGATGGTACGCCTTATCAAGGTTTTATGACTACGCTTGATTTTGATACGAACAATCGTATGCATTTCGCAGCTACCATAAATAACGACCCTAATGTCGTTAATGCCAGTCATATTGTTTACGCCTATTCGGATGATGGTGGTGTTACATTTCATCGTGCTGACGGGAGCACAATTTCTAGCCTTCCAATGCGTGTTGATGCTGGTGATAGTCAAGCTGATATAGTCGAAACTGCGGGGAATGGCGAGTATTATTGGAACTTTGCAGGCATTTTTACAGATGGTCAAAATATTCCATCTATTACGGTACAGCGATGGTATTCAAACGACTCCGGTTCAACTTATTTACCTTATCAAGCAAAAATAAATACCTGGGATCCTGACACTCAAACATGGGGAGCTGCTTTTGAATCACCAGTTGGTGCCAGTAACACCACAGTGCAACATATGGTAGATCATAGCGGTGTGATAACTTACTTTTCTGATCAACGGTGGGGGCAAGTCAGTAGAAGTATAGACTTATCTATTAATCAGAAAAGCTATGTATTTAGTTCCACATTGTCGAACATTGACCGTCTTGCACTAAGAACCGAAGGGGTTTATCGAATGGTGTCATTTAAGGATGACCCCGCCACACTGTCGGTTATTGACATTAAATTTAAAAACAACGGCAGTTTTACACGTGAAGTGTGGTCAAATGTGGCTGGTGGAAGTTTAGATGCGTTGTCGAATTCGCCTAATTTCCCTTATTCTCCAGATTTAGTCGAAGAAGTGAGTGGAGATTTAGAGGTGGTTTCGAGTGAAATTGCCGATAATTTTGGCAGCCGTTTAAGAGGTTTCATTGAAGCCCCAGAGGATGGAGATTATACCTTCTATATTTCAGGAGATAATCACTGTGAATTTTGGCTAAGTAGCGATACTAGTGTTGAAAATGCGAGTATGAGAGCTCAAGTTAAATGGTGGACACCACCGTATAGCTGGTTCGATTACGACTATCAAGAATCCACGCCAATCAAGTTGCAAGCTGGCAAACGATATTACTTTGAAGTTATGCACAAAGAAGGCGAAGGCGCAGAAGGTGTTGCCGTTGGGTGGCGCAAACCAAACACCGACGACATTCAGGTTGTTGAAGCTGAATATCTATCTCCGTGGTTTGCTGCATCTGAAGGCGCTTTCGCAGCTAAATAAGCATACCTATATACGATAAATTGAAAGCGCCTTTTGGCGCTACTTAGATGGGGGATCTATTTTATAGCTGTCCCAATTATCGACAATTTCGTCTAAAACAGTGCTGCCTACCACATAAGCTGCGTTAAGTGCGGGGTTCATGCCAGCGTAGCCAGCTTCTGCGCTTTCAGCGGCTAAATTTTGTGCTGCGGTTAGCCCTGGAGGCTGCATAGTGAAATTACTTGCCGTTCGCAATACCATGAATCGAGATTTATCTGCTTTTCCTGCATTGGTGAGATAAATCAAAGCTTGATAACTGCCCGTATCTTCCATCGCTGAAGTTACAAAATTACCCTTGCCTTTAGTCCAATATTGGGTCCAGTCATTTGCCCACTGGTTCATTAATTTACCGTGCCAGAAAGTCGATGCGGCGACCTGATCGCCCTTAATGACTTTTGGCGGCTCTAATGCTAGTGGGTGTTCAACATACTGGGAACGAAGATGGAGCATTGCATCTGTGTCTTGAAGCTTAATGTTTTTTGTTAAGTCAAAGGCCCAGTTTACTAGTCCACCATTTAACTGATAGAACTCACCATTTGGAGCGTGATGAGTGTTTGTTGATTGTTGCGTGGGGTAGGGCTCATTGGCAAAAAGAGGAAAGTAGCCAGTGGTCCAATCTTTAGGTATTTCTCTTGAGTCTATTTCATGTGCGAGGTCGCCATCGATTATATATTCCGCCCACGCTGCTGTTCCAAGGGTGCCATCCTCAGGATCGATACCTGCTATCCCTGCAACTAACCAATAAGCATGAGTAAAATCAAAGCGAGGGTCTAAACCTAATGCCATTATCGCTGTGGATGCTTTAGCCATACCCATCCCTGTGACAATGCCAAGAACGCCTTTCTCTGTATTGAGATACAAGTCATGATGGCCTTGTGGGAACTCAAATTTTTTATTTAGTCCGTAGTTTTCTTTCCATAATTGAAATTCTCCGGGTTTGTCTCCTTCATCCTCACCTATTTCAAACATGGTAATTACCACGGCTTTAATTTCTATAGGTGAGCCGCTTTCACTTGTTGGAGCTTCAGAAGTGCAAGCGGTAATTGCCACCATGCTCAATATTAATATTATAAGTTTTTTCATGGGTTCGTACCTTAAAAAGCATGTTTTACTGATCATGCCGTTTATTAAAATGATATTGCTAAGTTCAAAATTCAAAGATACCACATAGATAATAAATTCAGCGGTTATTTACAAGAACAAGTTTTAGCAACATGTAACCTCCACAATTTCTCCACATTGTTTTTTATTACCTTATATATACTTTATATTGCGAATTGCCGATATGAGGTGAATAAGGGTAGTCAGGCAACGTCGTAAAACGCATTTTAATCACAATATTTTGTAGGAATACATTATGGTAGATTCAGTAAGTAATAGCAGTTTTAGACCACCACCTCCACCCCAAGCTCGGGAAGCTTCACTAGATGAAGAACAAACCGCGTTGATTCAGGATACTCTGAGTAACTTCGATGCAAATAATTTAAGCAGTGAAGATGCGGCGAGCATTGTTGAAACCTTCTCGGATGCTGGCGTAACCCCCAGTGCTGAATTCGCGAGCTTGTTAGAAGAGTCTGGGTTTGACGCACAAACAATCGGTGATTTAGCCGGTGCGGGCGGACCACCACCTCCGCGTCCTAACCCGACAGCACAAGATCAAGGTGTTGATCTTTCATCGGTCGCAGATTATCTAGATAGCCTAACGTCTGAGTCAGACGATTCATTGTCGTCAACCGATATCGCAACCCAAATTGCACAACAATTTGGCCTAAGTGAAGACCAACAACTTATTAGTGTTACGGCTTAATCACTTTTATGAACGAGGTGACTATAGAAACATAGTTTGTAGGCATTATTTCCACATGCCTCTTACTATGGTGTTTGGGCAGGCTATTTAGCCTGCCTTTTTTATTGGCGCTAATTATTCCATCATTTGTATATTTTCAGAATATTAAGGCTGAAGTAGCGAATGAATTTATTAACTCGTTAGCATACAAAGAGAGTATAGTTTTAGGAATTTTAACAGTATTAGAAATAACGAGATGAATGATTATCTCTTGTCTAGCTGATAGAGTTTAAACTTATATCTTCGATAAGATATGGTACCAGAGGCCGGACTTGAACCGGCACACCATTACTGGCGGTGGATTTTGAATCCACTGCGTCTACCAATTCCGCCACTCTGGCACTGAGGACTACATTTTGGGTAGGTCGCGAATTATAGCGAGGTGATTGCTTGTTGCAAGTCGTTTTTCGCATTCTAGTGTTAATTGTTTATAAGTTAATCGTTATTTCGATTTTTATGGTGACCTAAGCATTGTTAACTATTGCAAAAAACAAAGTGTTATTGGTAATCGTGTCTTTATTTTGATTCAGTAAATGGATGCTTTATCGAGATTGTGTTCAATAATATTGACAGATAACATATTTATTCCATGTTGATTTTTAAATGCATAATACTAGCCTTGTTGTTATATTGATTTATAACGCAAGATTACGTAACAAGGTTTTTTTGTAATTAAACTATTTATGTTAGGCATCTTATTGCAGTGCTTTCTGGTTACTTTCAGTGCATATGCAGTAGCAGATAAAATTTCCACGGAAGTTGAGATGATTTCAACCATCTCATCCCTTCATAGTGAAGAAACTGATTCGCCGGTTGATTCCCTATCTTCGTTAGAGCCACTATTAGAAAGCATCGAAGATAACCACTGGGATTTGGCGCGTATTGAAGGCTTAGTGTTGAAGGCTGAGCTTTTACTTTATTTAAATGAAGTTAAAACAGCAGAAGAAGTACTTCAAAAAATAAAACTGTTAGCAAACAACAATATTCCCGAAACGACATCTATTCGAATTAATTTATTGCATTTAGAGTTGTTGAATAATGAAGCGAAAGTTATGGAAATATTGAATTTGCACAAGACGCTTTATCAACAAATATCGACTTCGGACGATTCATTTATAAAAGCCAAAGTGTACCTAAGTATTGGTGCTAGCCTATATTTATTAGAGCTTTTCGATGGGGCAATTGAAGAGTTAACCAAAGGGTATGAGATATATAAACTCGATGGCAATCAATTTGGAATGATAGATGCGTTAAATTCGTTAGCATCTGTATACACAGAGTTAAAAGATTACAAATTGGCATTAGAATATCACAATGAAGCTTATGATTATGTGATAGACAAAGGCAATACCTATGCACAAAGTATTTTGGAATACAATATTGCAGGGAATTACGCCAAATTAGAGGATTATTCTAATGCCATCGAATTTTATACGAAAGCTAAAACTTCTGGCGAAAGCGCAGATTTTGCCGCAATAAGCTTTTTTTCAGAGCACCGCACAGCTTCAATTTATTTAATTCAAGAAATGTGGGAAGAAGCGGTTTCGCTTCTTTTACGGGTAGAGCAATATTACGCCAAAACTAATGACAATATTTTTCAGTTTGATGCTATCAACGATATTGTTAAAGCCTATATAGGAATGTCAGATCTAGATAGCGCAACGACTTATTTATTAAAAAGTAAGGCATTACTGACAGAGTTGCATACTCCTAGAAGGCAAATAATGCACAACACAGTTGCTGCATCTTTAGCCTATAAGAAAGGTGAATACAAATCAGGGTTCGAGGTACTAAATAAAAATATTGAATTAATTGAGCAACAGTTTGAAGAACAGCAAAAACAAAACGCACAGAAACTGAAGGTAAGGTTTGATACAGAGCTTATAGAGAGTCGCAACACAGCCTTA
The DNA here is from genome assembly GCF_017368475.1 of Alteromonas sp. 5E99-2. Classification (GTDB taxonomy): domain Bacteria; phylum Pseudomonadota; class Gammaproteobacteria; order Enterobacterales; family Alteromonadaceae; genus Alteromonas_F. Next base: position 340,392 of record NZ_JAFNJE010000001.1, on the reverse strand, counting down.
ATAGAAAGCCGAAAATTAGACGCCATTATTATCTCCAAGCAACAAAACATGATGAAAGCCTGGTTTCTAATTTTCTGTTTGGGAGTTTTACTTGTTTTGACAATATTTTGGGCGCTTCACAATAAAGAAAAGCAAAGGGAGCTATTTGAACGATTAGCTATGACCGATCCTTTAACGGAGGCTCCCAATCGCAGGGCCATTTTAGCGTTCGCAGATCAGCAAATCACTAAAACCGAATTAAACCCGAAACATAACTTTTTTGTTGGAATTGCAGATCTAGATAAATTTAAACAATTTAATGACACCTATGGTCATGATGCGGGCGATTTTATTTTACGACTTTTTGCCAAAGCATGTAAAAAAACGATGAAAAAAGGGGATGAATTTGGTCGATTTGGTGGCGAGGAATGGTTGTTTGTTTTTTGCAATTCCACTGAAAGTGAAATTGAAACCGTATTTGAAAATATAAAAACGTATTTAGGAAAACAAGTGGTTCAAGGTGTACCCGATAGTTATGACATTACGTTCTCGATGGGCGTGGCTAAATTTGATGCAAACTCGGGGAACAGTTTAAGAGACGTAATCAACTGTGCTGATGCAATGATGTACAAGGCTAAAACAACGGGCCGCAACAAACTAATTAGCAGTACTTAATGGTTCTAAATGCGAAATAAAACAATTGAATTTCACGACGAAATAAACGGATTACTGAAACCTTTCACTCAATCAAATCAAAAAAAGTTAAAGCTGATTATTCATGTGGGGACGCCCAAAACGGGTACTACAAGTTTACAAACTTACCTTGATAAAAAGCAGCGAAAACTCAGAGGGAAAGGAATTTTATACCCTCATAACCTAGATAAAGTGCAAAACCCCACTGCGCCAAGGCACCATTGGTTTGAAAAGAACTTGGTGACAACACACCATACTCATTTCTTAGAAAACATTAAAAACCTAATATCCCAAATTAAAGACGATACCCACACCATCATACTATCATCTGAAGGTATTTATAATTCATGGTGGGATTTACCCGAAGCGTCAAAAGAATTGTTATCCGTTTTAGCTGAATTGTTTGATACCCATATTTGGGTGTGGTTTAGAGAGCCAGTGGGCTTTATTGAGAGTTTTTATAAGCAATGTATACGCAACCCAGAAGTGATGGGAAACCCTTGTTATGGAAAAGATTTATCCCTTTCTCAGATGTTAGAGATTGAATGGTTTTCTCAACATTTAGATTACCAAGGTTTTGTTTCTCAATGCGAAGCTCTATTTGGTGAAACCAAGGTGTCAGTCTTTCAATATCACGGCGACATAGTACAAGAAGTGATGGCTAAGTTGGGTTTGGCTACACCTCATGACAACCCAACACCAAGACAAAACCAAAGTTTAAATAGTGTTTCTATTGCATTGTTAAGAACTTTAAACCAGTTTGAACTTTCGGCAAAAGACAAAGAGCAGTTAATACCTCACCTTAAAGAGATTAATCGTATTACAAACCATAAAAACACCTCATTAGTTGATGACCGCATTAAAAATCGAATTTTAGCTATGGCGAAACCAGTTGCATTTTAATGCTATAGCACATTGTCTGGTACTCTCATTTGCATTAGAGTGCCGTTAACTTATTGCTAATCTGACGTATTACTGAGTGTTATGAATAATTTAGCCCAAGAAGTGCCATTAGCCATAGTGTTAAACGGGATTAATTTTTCGGTCATTCTGGTTAGCCCCTTCGACTTAGATGATTTTATTTTTGGCTATTTGCACAGTGAATCTGTTATTAGGGCCAAACATGACATTCACGATATTGATATTCATGTGAGTAACGAACTGCCTGATTACGGGGCATTAATTGCTGAAGTTACTTTGTCTAATCGTAGTTTGAGTGGGCTCCAAAAACGACAACGCACATTAAAAGGCGCATCGGGGTGTGGGTTGTGCGGTACTGAATCTTTAGTCGCAGCATTTCCAGAATTAACCGCGATAAACTACTCCTCAAACATCACTTTAGCTAGTTTAAGTGGGGTAAAGGAACAATTAAGAGAACATCAGCATAGAGCTGATTCTACGGGGGCATTACACGGAGCGTTTTGGTTATCTAACGTCGGTGAAATTAGCATTTGCAGAGAAGATATTGGCCGTCATAATGCACTGGATAAGTTACTTGGCTATCTGTTAGCTCAACGCATTTCAGTGAAAAGTGGTGCTGTGTTGGTAACTAGCCGCTGTGGCATTGAATTGGTGCAAAAAACCGTGCTGATGGGCGTTCCTACGTTAATTAGCCTTGCGTCACCTACTCAGTTTGCCGTTACTTTTGCGAGAAAATATGGCTTAACTCTTATTCACGTTCCTAAGCAGGACGAACCTTACTACTTAGTGCAGCATGTAAATAAGGGTGTTGAAGCGCCTGATTTTGAAAAAATTTGTGAGTTAAAACTATGAGCCAAAATAAAGCCGGTGGTTTACCTTCATTAAAGTCGACTGCATCGTCGTTACTGCGAAGTAAGCGAGTAAAACAAAATATTAAAAATTTACTCAAGGTTAACCAAACAGACGGGTTTGACTGCCCAGGTTGTGCCTGGGGTGATGATAAAACGGGGCGTTTTAAGTTTTGTGAAAATGGCGCAAAAGCGGTTGCTTGGGAATCCACCGACTTAAAAGTAGGCGCTGAATTTTTTGCGCAATATTCAGTTAGTGAATTAATGCAACAAAGCGACCATTGGTTAGAATCTCAAGGGCGTTTAGCACAGCCAGTTAAATACAATAAAAGTACAGATCACTACGAACCCATAACGTGGGAAAAGGCCTTTCAGTTTGTTGCAACGGCTATTCAAAAACTGTCTCCCAATCAAATTGAGTTTTATACTTCGGGCCGAGCAAGCAATGAAGCTGCGTTTTTATATCAGCTATTCGCCCGTAGCTTGGGGACGAATAACTTCCCTGACTGTTCCAATATGTGCCACGAAGCCAGTGGTGTTGCCCTTACTGAATCTATTGGAATTGGCAAAGGGACGGTTACCTTAGACGACTTTAACCACGCTGATGCTATTTTTGTATTTGGGCAAAACCCAGGCACAAATCACCCAAGAATGATGAATGCACTGCGAAAGGCAGCCCGTAACAATTGCACTATTGTTAGCGTAAATAATTTGAAGGAAGTGGCCCTAGAACGGTTTGCAAGCCCTCAAGATCCTATTGAATTACTCACTCCTGCGGCAACAACAATAAGCCATTTGTATTTAACTCCTAAATTAGGCGGCGACTTTGCACTAGTGCGAGGTATGGTTAAAGCGCTGGTGGAGCAAAACACGGCTTTTAATACTGAATTCATAGAAAGCCAGACGCAAGGTGTTGATGATTACCTGAATGCGATAAAAGGCACCTCATGGTCACTTATCGAGGCGCAATCGGGTATTGATAAAGCCTCTATTTTTCAGGCTGCTGAATTATTCAGTAACGCTAAGCGCGTGATATCTACATGGGCTATGGGACTGACACAACACAAGCATTCGGTCATTGCCATACAAGAAATCATTAATTTGCATTTGTTATTTGGGCAAATTGGCCAAAAGGGCGCGGGTTTATGCCCTGTACGGGGACACAGCAACGTACAAGGTAATCGCACTGTTGGTATAAATGAAAAGCCTCCCATGGCGTTTTTAAACACGCTAGAAAAGGCAACAGGGCAGGCTATGCCAAAAGCCCACGGACATAACGTTGTGCAAGCGTTAAAGGCGCTGCATAGCAAACAAAGTAAAGCGTTAATATGTTTAGGTGGGAACTTAGCGGCGGCAGCCTCAGACACATTATTCACCTTTGATGCCATTCGCCAAGGGGAGTTACTCGTTAACATTGCAACCAAGTTGAACCGAACCCATTTGTTGGTCAGCGAAAATGCCGTTATTTTACCCTGCTTGGGGCGAACTGAAATTGATATGCAGGCCTCTGGGCCACAAGTTATTACTGTGGAAGATACCTTCTCTATGGTACATGGGTCTAAGGGCAGCACTCCGCCTGAAGGTTTAGATTGTTTATCTGAAACGGCAATAGTGGGCAACTTGGCTCAGGCCACTTTAGGCAATAAGCTTGTTGATTGGTTGAGTTTGGTTGACGATTACAGCCGCATACGAGATCTTATTGAAAAAACAGTAAAGGGCTTTAATGGCTTCAATAGTAAAATTGCCCAACCAGGAGGGTTTTACTTAGGCAATAGTGCGCGAGAGTTCAATTGGCAAACTCAATCAGGTAAGGCACAATTTTCGGCGTCGAGCTTACCCGAAAGTGTATTTGATGACGCGCTAGAGGCTGCCATACAAGCGCATAAATCCACTGTGTTCACACTTCAGACTTTGCGTTCTCACGACCAATACAATACCACTATTTACGGATTAGACGACCGTTACAGAGGCATAAAACAAGCTCGAGATGTGGTGTTTATTAATGAAAGTGATGCTAAAAAACTGAATATGTCTGATGGGCAAAAAGTAACCCTTACCGCGGTTGATGTCGAAGATGGAGGTATACCTCGTTTACTTGAAGGGTTTACCTTGGTTTTTTACGATATTCCCCAAGGAAATTTGGCTGCGTATTACCCTGAAACCAATATTTTGTTGGCCTTAGACAATGTAGGTGATCGTTCTTTCACACCTACATCTAAATCGATTCCTGTGATATTAACCGCTTAGTTTATCGGCATGCCAGGCGATATGTTCTGGCATAAAAGTGGCAATAAAATAATAGGAATGGTCGTAGCCCTCTTGCATCCGAATTGTGGCTGTTTGGTTTGTGTTTTCACACACAGTGCGCAAGTGTTCTGTACCTAATTGTTCCGCTAAAAAATTATCGGCAGTACCTTGGTCTACCAATATATCAGGTACTTTTGCGCCGTCTTCAATTAATGCGCAGGTGTCGTATTCCCGCCAAATTTCTGGGTTTGTTCCCAGATAACCCGACAGCGCTTTTTGTCCCCAGCTGCATTGCATAGGTGCAACAATGGGAGCAAAAGCAGATACAGATTTAAACTGTTCAGGGTTTCTAAGGGCAATGGTGAGGGCGCCGTGACCACCCATTGAATGACCGGTAATACTTTGGCGTTTTAAATCTACGGGAAAGGTTTGAGCAACCACTTCAGGGAGTTCTTTTTCAATGTAATCACGCATATGGTAATGCTGGTTAAAAGGCGGCTCTGTGGCATTCACATAAAACCCTGCGCCTAAGCCAAAGTCGTAATTGCCGTCTTTATCGTCGGGCACCTCATCACCTCGAGGGCTAGTATCAGGCGCAATAAAAATAATGCCGTGCTTAGCACAAGCTTGGCGAAAATCCCCTTTTTCGGTTACATTTGCGTGAGTACAGGTTAGCCCTGATAAATACCATAATACAGGTAACTTAGTACCGGCTTGGTGGTTGGGAACAAAGGCCGAAAACGTCATCGTGGTTCCTGTAACCTTAGACGGGTGTTCTACAACGTATTGGGTGCCTCCATTGGCACGCACTTGTGAAATAATCTTAATCACTGTTGTTAAGCTCCTTTAAAACACCACAACCGAGCGAATAGATTCACCTTTATGCATTAAATCAAAGGCTTTGTTGATATCTTCCAATTTGAATGTGTGAGTGATCATAGGGTCGATTTCAATTTTCCCGTCCATGTACCAATCAACTATTTTAGGTGTATCAGTACGACCTCTAGCGCCACCAAAAGCGGTACCTTTCCATACGCGGCCTGTGACCAGTTGAAACGGGCGGGTCGATATTTCTGCGCCAGCAGGGGCTACCCCAATGACAATACTTTCTCCCCAGCCACGGTGACAACACTCTAAGGCTTGACGCATAACATCTACGTTACCTGTACAGTCAAAGGAATAGTCAGCGCCGCCGTCGGTTAAGGCAACAATATGTTCTACTACGTTTTCAACGTTTAGCGGGTTTACAAAATCGGTCATACCAAATTTGCGACCCCATTCTTCTTTACTGTCGTTTAGGTCAACACCAATGATTTTGTTAGCACCAACCATGCGAGCACCTTGAATTACATTTAATCCAATACCGCCTAGACCAAATACCACCACATTCGAACCTGCAGTGACCTTGGCTGTATTAACTACAGCGCCTACCCCTGTTGTTACACCACAACCCACATAACAGGCTTTTTCAAACGGCGCGTCTTTGCGAATTTTGGCTAAGGCAATTTCAGGCAATACAGTGAAATTTGAAAAGGTAGAACACCCCATGTAATGGAAAATAGGTTTACCTTGGTAGCTAAATCGGGATGTACCATCGGGCATAACACCTTTACCTTGGGTAGCGCGAATAGAGGTACATAAATTTGATTTTTGGCTCAAACAGGTTTTGCACTCACGGCATTCGGGCGTGTACAAAGGAATAACGTGATCACCCTCTTTTACACTGGTTACGCCTTTGCCGACTTCGCGAACAATGCCTGCACCTTCGTGGCCTAAAACAGAAGGGAATATGCCTTCACTATCATGACCATCTAAGGTGTAAGCGTCAGTGTGGCAAATACCAGTAGCAATAATTTCTACTAATACTTCGCCTTCTTTTGGTCCTTCTAAATCCAGTTCTACAATTTCAAGAGGTTGGTTAGGTGCAAAGGCAACAGCAGCGCGGGTTTTCATGTTATTCTCCGGGATATCAATAATACTTATGCGTTATTACGCAGACCTTAAGTGTGACACACATTCCATTAAATACCTTGACGTTTTTATCATGAAAAATACACAGAACAGCGCAAAAGTAAGGGCAGGCTTTTTCAAACGTTTAGCGGCCATGGTTTACGACACCTTAGTTGCAACGGCAATTGCTATCTTGTCTGCAATGTTAATGTCAGGAATATTAGTACTCTTGTTGAATACGGGTATTTTACCTATGGGAGCGGCACAGCACCCTAGTGAAGCCATTCAAGAGTCATGGTTGTACACAGGTATTATTCAAATCTGGAGCTTACTTTGGATGGTATGCTTTTTCTTGTGGTTTTGGAAAAATGGAGGGCAAACCCTTGGTATGCGAGCATGGCGTTTACGCTTGTTTTCATCTAACGAAAAACCCGTCACATGGACTCGTTTGCTGTCGCGTGCAATATCATCACTGCTGGGTTTAGGTACCTTATGGTTGTTGGTAAACAGAAAACAAAAGTTGGCACTGCAAGACAAAGTGTCGAGCATTGAAATACTCGAACTCACTAAGCATGATAATGATCATAAGAATTGGTAACCATCACTTGTAGAGTGAATTAGCTTCCCTTCATCAATTACGAAGAAAACAAGTCTGGCGAATTGTTTGCCTTACACATTTCTGATAGTTTTCTAGTATCAGCTTCCTACCTATTATTTCTATGCGCCTTTCGGATTTAATCCAGCCTAATACTCACCAGAAAATTGACGAGTTATACCAAGTTTATGCGCGTCTGCCTTCATCAGAGCAACATTTATTAATGGTGTTAGCTGTGATTTATAAACCCATTGGCGTTGCTAAATTTGAACAACTTGTAGATACACTTCGCGGACATGGTTTTTTATTGGAAGAAAGAGCCGCTTACCGCCTGACACCAGAACGTAAAAAGCACCTTGTTACTTTAAAACTGCTCATAAGCGGCAAAGAAGGGGTGACTGTTAGCCCTTTGTTAGCGAATCGCTTAACACAAGAAATAGAGCAGCTACCTTGTGATTTTGATAGTACATTACTGACCAAATTTGAGTATGTGATAAGTCTTGCAGAAAAAGTGGTACCGGTAATGCGCACTAACACATGGCAAGATAAACATGCAGATCAACAGCGGGTTATTCGGGATTTTTATTTCACCAATAATATGCCTTTGGTTGAAAAAGCGTTGGCATTCAATAAAAACCCGCAAATTGTGTCTCATGGGAATAATAGAATATTAATTGAAGCGTTATTTTTACCCTTTGATTTTTCTTCCTTTATGGCCTTGCCTGCTGTTGTGCGATTTAATGCTCTTGCGAGTTTAATTCGACTGTTTCAGGTTGAAGGGCAGAATCTTGATTACCCCATTCATTTGTTAGAGCAAGTGTGCGGAGCACTAGCTGCAAGCAGAGAGAGTGTTTTTGATAATGCGTGTAAGCATTTACTAGCGGAACAATACCTTTTTCAAAAGCGCTTTGATGATTTCAAACGCACGCTATCCACCCAAGATCCCAGCACTTACGGTTTACAGCTTTGGGCCGCCTATGCTTTTTTAACCGGAGACAATCAGCGTGCTATCGAGTATTTTGAAAAAGCGTTATTAGCTAAAAATAAACTTACAAAACGCAAAAAGCCGTATTTAAATGAAGTGCTTGGTTACTTTTACAAACTTGCATTACTGATACAGGCAAATCAATCCGAAGCTAATTACTTCGGGGCCGTTTTACAGCAAATTGACAACGAAGAAGCTGACCGAAGGGTTGATAGTGACTTTTATAGCCTGAGTTTAGGCGTTGCTAAACCCGCACATTGCCTATCAACGGGCAGCAAATACAGTGTTCATATTGATTATAATTGTGTGTCCGAAGAGATTGATTTTTTCAATCATCAGTTGGGCTATTTTAACTATTTATTGGCTCACATTTGGTGTAACCAAAGCCGTGAATCTGAACTTGCTCAGGCATCTTTAACCTATAAAAAGCACTTTGAGCAGTTAGGTTATACCTTGTTTGCTGAACTGTGCGAACAATTAGCGAATCGCTTTAACAATGCTCCGGTACCAACTTCCGAATTAATGGATATTTCGGCGCAGGTTACGGTTAAAGCGCAGTGGGATTTAGCCCTAGATAAACTCATCGCACTTAACCCAAATACCCGTGCTTTAACATCAGATAAAGCAGACCTGCCTGTTAAGTCGGTTCGCTTAATTTGGGAGCTAGACAATAGCTTTGATAATCGCATTACGCCTAGAGAGCAAAAGTTGAATAAGTCGGGGTGGAGCAAAGGTCGTGTTGTATCGCTAAAACGATTGAAAGAAGAAACCGACACCTTTGCGTATTTAACCGATAGCGACAAAAAGCTGTGCCGTGCTATCGAAGCTTATCAAAGCTGGGGGTATTATCCAAAAACGGAATATGTACTGCAGGGAGTCAATGGTTTAGAAGCTGCAGTGGGTATAGATAACTTATACAACCAAGACGATTTAACACGTCCCATTGAACTAACTAAGCGTGAGCCTGAATTACTGGTAACAGAGCAAGGGGATGAGCTTTGCTTAAGTATTGCAGATTTGTCTGCCGCTGTGGCAGTGGATGAAGAGCACGACGAGGAAGACTTTAATGATCAGCCAGCTTATAGTTTAAAGCCTTTTTCAGAATACCAGTATCAGCTTACCGTGTTTTCTACTGAGCACCTTAAAGTCGCAAAAATTATAGGTGAAAGCGGTTTACTTATACCTGTGAGTGCAAAACAAAAAGCCCTTGATGGCATTGCGGCCATTGCTCCTTTTTTGAATATTCAATCGGACATTATGGAATTAGACACAGGGTTAGACAACCAAGCCTGTGATCCAAGTTTGTTTATTAATATTCAACCGAATCAAACCGGTTTTAGTTTTACCTGTGTGGTTATGCCTTTTGGTGAAGACGGGCCTTCGTATAAGCCCGGTGTTGGCAACGCTAGTCTAACTACTGATATTGCCGGAAAGCGGGTTGCGACTCAGCGAGATTTGGTACATGAAGAAGTGCTTTTGGACGAGTTGGATAAAGCCTGCCCCGCTTTTTTAAATATGTCTGGTAACGTATTAGCCGTCGACGATTTTCAGCAAGCATTAGAAGTATTAGAACAACTAGAAACCTGTATTAAACACAATAGTTTTGAATTAACGCTACGCTGGCCTAAAGGTAAAAAACTCAATCTAACGAGCACGTTTGATAGTGAACAGCTAACCCTTTCACTCGGTAAAAAAAGTGAGTGGTTTGACATTACGGGTAACCTGCAAGTCGATAACGAACAGGTTATCGAGTTACGCAAATTACTTGAACTAGTGAGTTCAAACAGTGGACGTTTTATTGAGTTGGGTAACGATCAAATTATTGCCTTATCTGCGGAACTGCGACAAAAACTAGATCAGATTAACCAAGTGACCGATGAGGGGACGTTTCACCCGTTAGCCAGTTTACATATAGAAGATGCCACTACGGGTATGCGCATGAAAACCCTGCATGCATGGGATCAACAAACTCAAAAAATGCATCAGGCTAACCAGATACAGCCTGTTGTTCCGTCTACCTTTAAAGCACAGCTACGAGACTATCAACTGGAAGGGTTTGATTGGGCATCTCGTTTGGCTCACTGGGGAGCGGGAGCCTGTTTGGCCGATGACATGGGGTTAGGTAAAACCTTGCAAGCGTTGGCAGTGCTGTTGTCTAGAGCGAGCCAAGGACCAAGTTTAGTTATTGCCCCCACATCAGTGTGCTTTAACTGGCAACAAGAAGCGCTAAAATTTACCCCAACGTTAAATATAAAGCTGTTTGCTGATGCAACCAATACGTCACAACGCGAAGCACTGCTAAGCGGGTTACAACCCTTCGATTGCGTAATTTTGAGTTACGGTTTATTGCAGCGAGAGAGCGATTTGTTAAAACAAGTACACTGGCACAGCATAGTCGCCGACGAAGCACAAGCCCTTAAAAATCCATTAGCTAAACGCACTAAAGCAGCTTATGCCCTAAAAGGTGATTTTAAAATGATCACCACAGGTACGCCTATCGAAAACGATTTAACTGAACTGTGGAGTTTATTTCGATTTATCAACCCCGGATTACTGGGCAATGTAAAACGTTTTGGTCAGCGTTATTCATTCCCGATTGAAAACGCAAAAGAAGACAAACTTGCGGCTCGAAAGGCTAGCCAAGGGTTAAAAGCGCTTATTCAGCCGTTTATCTTGCGGCGTATGAAAAACCAAGTATTAACTGAATTACCCTCGCGTACAGAAATTAATATTCACGTAGAGATGAGCCAAAAAGAAAAAGACTTCTATGAAGCACTTAGGTTAAATGCAATCGACAACATTAGCCAAAGTGGTGGACAATCTCATGGGGGAACACAGCGCATTAAAATGCTGGCCGAGCTAATGAAGCTAAGGCAGGCATGCTGTAATCCAAAACTGGTTATGGCAGAAACAACATTACCCAGTGCTAAACTGGCTGCGCTAGATGAATTGCTCGATGAGCTTAGGCTGAACAATCACAAAGCACTGATTTTTAGTCAATTTGTAGGGCACCTGCAATTAATTAAACAGCACATTGAAGCTAAGGGATTCAGCTATCAATACCTAGATGGCGCGACGCCACAAAAAGATCGCCAAAAACGAGTAAACGCCTTTCAAGCAGGAAAAGGCGAACTGTTTTTAATTAGCTTAAAAGCCGGAGGTTTCGGTTTAAATCTAACTGCAGCAGACTATGTTATTCATATGGACCCCTGGTGGAATCCTGCGGTAGAAGAGCAAGCATCTGATAGAGCCCACCGCATGGGGCAAAAACGACCTGTAACCATATACCGTTTAATCACCCAAGGTACAATTGAAGAAAAAATTGTGGCCTTACATCAACATAAACGGGATTTGGCTGATAAATTGTTATCAGACAATGAAACGGCAACCAAGCTGTCAGTAGACGATATGCTCAATTTATTAAAAGAGACGTTTTGATTAGCGAATAAAAAGAACGGTTATAAAACCGTTCTTTCAATAAACCAAAATACCCCGACAGCGGCAATAAAAATGGAAACTGGAATTTGTACCCAGCGTCTATACCAAACCTTCTTTTGAATAAAGTAGGTCAATACGAATGCGGCTAAAATAATACTGATTTGGCCGAGTTCAACGCCAATATTAAACGCGAGTAAAGAGGGAATTAGATCGTTTTTGGGTAAGCCGTATTCACTTAATACCGCGGCAAAACCTAAACCGTGGAGTAATCCAAAACCAAATACCACTAGCGAGCGCCATTTAGATGCTTGTTTGAAAATACAGTTTTCAACTGCAATCCAGACAATGGAGAGTGCGATTAATGGTTCTACTATATGAGCGGGTACTGCGACTATGCCCAAGGACGCTACGCCCAATGTGATGGAGTGAGCTAGGGTAAACGCTGTCACTTGCCACAACAAAGACGCCAATACTAAGCTGGAAAAGAACAAACCTAAAATAAATAGAATATGATCTAAGCCTTTAGGAATAATGTGTTCGAAGCCTGCTTTCACATATAAAGAAAACTTTTGCTGCCATGACATAGACGCTAACTTTCGTTGTCGTTTACGTTTTAGCGCAGCTTGATATTCTGAGTCGATGACAGATGATTGAAGTTTTAGCTGGCCCTCTTCGATATCTAAAATGATGTCTTCATCTTGAGGGTGGGCGTGCACATTTGCCGTAAACAAAAGCATTATGAGAACGCACATTTGAATACAAGATTTAATTGGGCTAAATGAAATAAAAGGCCCGAAAACGGGCCTAAAGCTTGATAAATGCATGGGCTAGTCAGTGCTTCCGTCTAATCCGCGCACTTTCAGTAAGGCCTCAATTTGTGGCTCACGTCCTCTGAACTTCTTATACAAGGTCATGGCTTCTTCGGTAGAGCCTTTTTCATAAATATGAGTACGCAGCTTTTGTGCTAATTCAGGATCGAACACATTGCCCGTTTCCTTAAACGCAGCAAACCCATCAGAATCTAACACAGCTGAATGCACATAACTGTAATAACCCGACGCATATCCGCCAGCAAAGATGTGAGAGAAATAGGTTGAGCGATAGCGAGGACTAATTTCACCAATCAGACCAATTTTTTCCATAGACGCTTTTTCGAATTTGGCAGTGTCTTGCAATTCATCATCGGCAGTGAGTGTGTGCCAGTCCATATCAAGTAAGGATGCCGCTAGGTATTCCGTATTTGAAAATCCTTGATTGAATTTAGACGCTTTCAAAAGTTTAGCAATTAGCGCATCAGGAATGGCTTCACCGGTTTCATAATGGGTCGCAAAAGTTTTAAGAATTTCAGGCTCTGATGCCCAGTGTTCCATAATTTGCGCTGGGAATTCGGTGAAATCACGAGGGCCCGATGTACCAGACATACTTTGATAGGTTGTATTGGTAAGCAAGCCATGTAATGCGTGACCAAATTCATGGAACAAGGTAGTGACGTTCTCAAAGCTAAGTAGCGCAGGAGCATCGCCTACAGGGCCAGGGAAATTACAGACGTTGACCACAACAGGTCGTTCAACTTTATCTAAGTTTGATTGCCCTTTGAAGCTGCTCATCCAAGCGCCGCCACGTTTATTCGAACGGGTAAAGTAATCGCCAATAAAGACACCTAAATGGCTGCCGTCTTTGTCTTTAACTTCCCATACTCGTGCGTCTGGGTGATAAACGTCGATATCGTGAAGTTCAGTAAAGGTTAGCCCCCATAATTTATTCGAAGTGTCGAATACGCCTTTTAATACGTTATCTAGTGACAAGTAAGGTTTTAAGCTGGCTTCATCTAAGTCGTATTTGGCTTTGCGTACTTTTTCTGCGTACTGCCACCAATCCCACGCAGCAATAGTAAAGTCGTGACCTTCAGCATCTACTACTGCTTGCATGTCGGCAACTTCTTGTTTTGCTCGGTTCAGAGCTGGGTTCCACAACTGCATAAGTAAATCGTATACACCTTCTGGAGTTTTCACCATGCGCTCTTCAAGCACAAAATGGGCATGGGTTTCATATCCCATAATTTTAGCGCGCTGCGCTCTGAGCTGAGCTATCTTGGCGGCGACAATTTTGTTGTCGTTTTCGTTGTTGTTATCGCCGCGGTAAATATAGGCGTTGTAGAGCTTTTCTCTTAAATCTCGACGAGAAGATTCAGTAAGAAATGGGTACATACTTGAGCGGTGAGGAGTAAATACATATTTGTCTTTGTACTTAGCCTTGTCTTCCTCGCTCTCGGCTCCATCCATTTTTTGCTTGGCTGAATTTGCCGCAGCTTGAATGATGCCATCAGATAACCCTGCTAAATCGGCTTTGTCTAGGATTAGCTCAAAGCCATTGGTTTCTGCTAATAGGTTTTGGCCATATTCTGTGGTGAGTTCTGATAACTGAGAATTGACCTTAGTGATCTCTGCTTTTTGTTCTTCGGTGAGTAGTGCACCACTTCTTACAAATCCTTTACGGGTATCTTCTAAAAATTTTGTTTGTTCAGCCGTTAGGCTAAGGGTATCGCGAACTTGATATACGGTTTCAATACGCTTAAATAAATCTTCGTTTAAGCTTACTTTGTCGTAATGTGCTGACAATAACGGGCTTAGCTCTCGCTGTAACTCTTGCAGCTGAGGGTTTGTGTTTGAGCCTGCAAGGTTAAAAAATACGCGCTGTACTTTAACTAATAATTTTCCTGTCCGTTCTAATTCTTCAACGGTATTTGCAAAAGTGGCAGGTTCCGGATTTTTTACAATTGCATCGATTTCAGCAAGATGTTCATCCATGCCCTTAACAAAGGCTGGCATGTAATGTTCGTCTTTTATCCGGCTAAACGGCGGTATTTCAAAATCAGTTTTATAAGGGGTAAAAAATGGATTACTAACTTCGGTAGCAGCTGAACTTTGTTCGCTCTGAACGCTACTGGGCGTGCTAGATTGATTTTGTTCTGTATCCGCCTGTTTAGAACAAGCCCCTAACCCAGCAACAACCGAAAGCGCCAACAATGACGTCTTAAATTGCGTATTTATTATTTTCATTTTTTATTTTTCCTGTCGTGTTTTACTACATACTATTTTATTTTTTGATCAATAACGACTGCATTATGCGCATGTAAGCTTTCTTGGTGCTCTATTTTGAACCAGTAATCAATAATAAAGGTTGCTGATTCCATAAAACTTTTAATGCGCTTTGCTGCGTCTTCGCAAAACAATAAATTAGCGCCATTGCGTTTTGCAAATTCTTGTTCGTCTTCGCGCTTTACTGCGGTTTGAACTGGAGTACCTATGACATGTTCAAACTGCCAAATTAACTGGTCAAGAGTACCTAATTGGCACTGAGACACCTGCATTTTTATATACGCATAGGAACGTTGGTTATGTGGCGTTGCCAATGCATTAGATTTCGAAGTGATCCAGCTTAATAACTCTGACTTTTTAACCTTTTCATCTGGAAACTCCTGAGCAATAGATTCACCGATAAGCTGATTAGCAAGGGCGCTAGAGCATGGGCATGTACTTGAATAAGGAATCGTATATTCTACCCAAGACGTTGTTTTTTCTCGGCAACGCTGGTGGGTAATGACAAAAGAATAAGATTGGTAACCAGACAAGCCGCTTTTAAGTGCTTTTTTGTTTATTGGTAAGTCGAAAGAAAATACCACTTTAGCAGAGTCGCTAATGTCTTTATGAGAGTCTAAAAGTGTGCCCATTAAATGCTCAAGTCGTTCATGGGTTAGAACTTTATGTGCAAATTGCTCATTCAGTTGTAGATATAACCGAGACATATGAATGCCTTTAACATCGGCAGCCAAATTAACGAATATATCCACCATGGCGCTGGTGGCGACTAGGCTTCCATCAGAAAGCTTGAGTGTAACTGGCAAGCCGATTTTTTCCATGCCAACCCACTGTAGGGGAGAATTTAGATGATCAGAGGAGTGACGAGTAATATCGGGAAGTTGAGTTTCTATTTTCATAAGTTTGACTACTGACGGTTAAATGCAAGAGGAAGCGCGACAGACGTCCGACTAAACGAACTACCATCAAACACTTTTTGCCCGTTGACGAAGGTCGCAGCAATTTTGTGGCTAAAAGTATGACCATGAAATGGTGTCCATTTACACAAATAATGGCAATTATCGTGATGAACGGAAGTGGTTTGGTTAGGGTCGATTAATACTAAATCAGCAAAATAGCCTTCGCGAATAAAGCCTCGCTGCTCTATGTGATAGCGTTTTGCTGGGTTATGTGCGATTTTTTCAACAATTTTAGTCAGGCTTAATGCGCCGGATTGAGTGTGGTCGAGCAAACTCAATAATGCGTGTTGTACTAGCGGCAACCCTGCTGGGGCCTCTGAGTAAGGGACGGCTTTTTCTGCAAATGTGTGGGGCGCATGGTCGGTGGCAATTATATCAA
This sequence comes from Alteromonas sp. 5E99-2, assembly GCF_017368475.1. Classification (GTDB taxonomy): domain Bacteria; phylum Pseudomonadota; class Gammaproteobacteria; order Enterobacterales; family Alteromonadaceae; genus Alteromonas_F. Next base: position 324,300 of record NZ_JAFNJE010000001.1, on the reverse strand, counting down.
TACGGTTGTCGTTTATAGCTTGTATCAGGGCTAGTCGGTCACTTTCAGCTTTAATGGCAGGGTTGCACTTTATTAGATTTCCTAATGCTGAATAATGTGTTTGATTAAACCATAAATGATGAACACAGGCTTCCGCTGTTATTTTTTTATGTTCAATAGGACCTGCTTCAAATAATGCCATTTCTTTTGCTGTTGTAAGGTGAAGTACATGTAGGTCGCTATTGAATTTTTTTGCCAAATCCACGGCATAAGATGAAGATTGAAAACAGGCTTCGGCATCTCGTATTACAGGATGAACAGCGGGAACTAATGGACGTGTTGATAAAGCCGCTAAATTGTTACGAATGACCTCTCCGTTTTCACAATGGGTCACAATGAGGGTTGGACATTCTTTAAAAATTGCTTCTAAAGCGGTTGGATGCTCTACTAAAAGATCGCCCGTAGAGGCCCCCATAAATACCTTCACGCCACACACCCAGCTTGAATCAACTTGTTTGATTTGTTCAATATTGTTGGGCGTGGCCCCTAAATAAAATGAATAGTTTGCTAAAGACGTTTGCTTCGCAATGGTGTGTTTTTCTTTTAATGCGGCAATGGTAGTAGTTGATGGGTTCACATTGGGCATTTCCATATAGCTGGTGATACCGCCAGCTACTGCTGCGCGAGATTCGCTAGCTATGGTGCCCTTATGAGTTAAACCAGGTTCGCGAAAATGCACTTGGTCATCAATCATGCCTGGCAATAGCAACAATCCTTGGGTGTCATACACACGATCATTCTGATTTACCGAAATATGATTTTCTATTTGTATTATACGTTGGTTCTCAATTGCTAAATCAGATTCGAAAGTTTGATTTTCATTCACGATTGTTGCGTTTTTTATGATCAATTTTGGCATATATCTACTTAGGTGAACGGCGACAGGCTGACAAACTAGTTAGTGAAGCCAAATACAATTTAGTTATGTTATAACATAGCTTGAATGGCAGCAATCATAACTAATAAAATGAAGCTATTTAAATCGCTAGAGCACGAGAATAGCGGCTTAAGTAAATAAACTTTGGACTAGGCTTTCATTGCGTTTTATGTGAAGTCTATAGCGTGGGCAAAGCAGTACGTAATTTAGTGTTACTTTTTTATCAGATATTGATTGGAAATAAGCCTACTTTTGAATAAAATATGACCAGGTTGTAATCCTGTCTTCTAAATTGAATGTTTATGAAATTTTCAAAAAAATAGAGTAATGAATTCTTTTACGCTACTTTCAGCAATAGGTTTATATCTTGACTTTAATCTTGTTGGGAAATGTTTGGGTGAAACCTGTAATCACGGCCGATATAAAACGCAGTGATAACGTATATATTAATTTATACGACAAACAAAACAAATTAATATCCGAGCGAGCTAGGATATTCAAAATGCATTAGGGATTGAGCTGTTAAATTGAGTATTTTAAATTTTTTTCGCAAGACCAATAAATGGTTAGATGGAGCGGATTTTCTCATAAAATCAGCCTTTGGCGTTTCTATTGTTGCCTTTGTTATTCTCTTACCATTTGGTATTAATAATTTTATCCAAAGCCGTCTTATTAGTGGTGTGTTAGTGGTGAGTATTGCCTTGCTATGTTTATATAATGCGTGGTTAGGGTGGCGCGGAAAGTATTCTTTTCCGTTGAATTTCTTTGTTATTGCGCCAGCAATTACTCTGGGGTGTGCAAATGCAGTACTAACGTTAGGGGTGGTTGGCTCGTTTTGGTCATATTTAGCTATTTTTGCGGTTTATTTCACTTTGCCATTAGATAAGGCTAAATATGCAAGTGTTGCCGTTTTTTTAAGCTTAGCGTTTGCAGCTTGGTTTTCATTAGATTTCGACGTTTATACTCGTTTTACCGCGGTGTTATTAGGCGTCAGTTTCTTTATTTACATTTCAACAAGGGAAATTGCGGGTTATCAAAATAGGCTGCGAAAACAACTTGTTACTGATCCTCTTACCGGAACATTTAACCGAGTTACTTTAGCTGAGCGTTTAGATATGGCTATCGAAGAGTATGGCAGCGCAAGAACAGATGCAGCACTGTGCTTATTGGATGTAGACCATTTTAAAAGCATAAATGATAGCTACGGTCATGATATTGGTGATGAGGTTTTAATTAAATTATCACAATTTTTAATGTCAGTGATAGGTGATCAAAATAAGCTATTTAGAGTGGGCGGGGAAGAGTTCTTAATATTGATGCCAGGGATCGAATTGGAAAACGGACATAGAGCTGCAGAAGATATCCGTGCTGGAGTTGAACAATTGTCATTAATACCAAATCATTCCGTAACCGTTAGCATAGGTGTAACCGAAGTAGCCTCTGTTCTCGGTTGGAAAGAATGGATGAAGGCATCTGATGAAAAATTGTATATGGCTAAGCGAAATGGACGTAACCTAGTGGTTGTGTAAACGTGCTAACGCCTAAGTAAAAATGCCGCAACACCAGCAAATAATACACTTGGTAAAACAGCACCTAACAAGGGCGGTAACTGATATACCAAGCTTAGTGGGCCGAATACTTCATTGGAAATGAAAAAGCTGAAACCAACTAATACACCCATTATTACTCTAGCCCCCATTGAAACACTACGCAAAGGACCGAAAATAAAAGACAACGCCATCAGTACCATAACCGCCACAGAAAGGGGCTGAAATAGTTTGCGCCAAAAAGCCAGTTCGTAACGAGAAGAGTCTTGTCGGTTGTTATCGAGATAACTGATGTATTCATTTAACCCTCGTATAGAAAGAGCTTCTGGTTTTACCGCCACAATACCTAATTTGTCTGGCGTAAGACTAGAACGCCACTCTGCATTATCTAGGGATACCACATCAATGTGCTCTGGACGATAACTGGTCACAGTGACATCTTGTAATTGCCACCCATCGTCTTGGTTATATTTTGCTTGTTTGGCGTATATCATTTGCTCTAGTAGCAGGTTGTCGGCGAAGCGATACACTGTAACGTCAGCAGATAAGTTTTGAGTGATTACCTGGCCGATACTGACAAAATCAGATCCGTCTTTTGCCCACGTCAATTCGTCAGAGGCAAAAAGGCTACCGCCGGATAAGGCTTCAGTGCGGATTTGCTTGGCTTTGGCTTCGCTAATTGGAGTGATAAATTCACCCACAGCCATGATTACTATGATCATGATTGCACTGGCGCGCATAGCTGAATTAATGATATTCCAGCGGCTCATTCCCGATGCTTGCATAACAACCAATTCGCTACTGCTGGCTAATACGCCCATGCCGACTAATGCGCCGAGAAGTGTAGCCATTGGGAAAAACTGTTCAATTTCTCTAGGTAAACTCAGTAGAACATATAGGGCTGCAACCGTCATGTTATAGTCGCCTTCGCCTAGTTTTCTAAGTTGCTCTACAAATTTAATCAGTGCGCTTAGACCTACTAATATCGATAAAGTGAGAGTGACCGTGGATAATAACGTCCTTGCAATATAGCGATCTAGAATTGTGATCATGATTCACGTCTCGTTATCAATGCCCGTAGTTTCGAGCCTATTTTTCTGTCTCTAACTAGAAAAGCAAGAGCAATAATGAATAGAATAAAATGTACCCACCAAAGTGCTAGTTCATTGGGAATTTTTCCATCTTCTAATGCTCTTCGGCTAGCTAGTAGCAACAAAAAGTAGCCTAAATACAGCATAATAGCAGGAACCATTTTACCGAATCGACCGTTTCTAGGATTTACCGCGGCCAGTGGAACAGCAATCAGCATCAGCAAGGGAATCGATAGTGGAATAGCAAGTCGCCATTGTAACTCGGCAAAGTTTTCTTGGTTGCGCTCTTCTAGTAACGCAAGAGTCGACAGTGCAGTGGCTTTTTTTCGTTTTGTTTTCTCTGCTTCTTCACTAATTTGTATTTTATATTCATCGAAGGTTAGAACGCGGTAGTCTGCTTGCCCTTGGTTTCCTTCATATTGAATGCCATCTCTTAAAATTAAGTGTCGAGTTCCATCATTATCTAACTGGACTTCTCCACTCTTTGCATAGACAACTCTTACTTCTTGATCATCGGTTTGTTTTTGCGATAGAAATACCCGTTGCAATATTTCGTTTTTTGCATCGATATCATGGGCAAATATGACCGCTTGCTGGTTTCCTGTTTGTTGAAATCTTCCAGGGATTAACGCAGTCAAACCTGCTTCAGACGAAGCCTTTTCTTTTAGTGAGTACTCACTTTCTGCGGCGAGGGGCGCAAAATATAGTGTTATTGTCGCGGTGACGGCCATCACCACCACACTTAAGCTCAGCATAACCCTAGCAACGTACCATTCACTAACACCACACGCCCGAAATACGGTCATCTCACTGTCTACGTAAAGCCTTCCGTGAGCAAGCATAACCCCTAAATAGGCGCTAATCGGCAGAACCAAACTGGCGAGTATTGGGGTGTAAAGTGTTAAAAAACCTAGCACTAGTCCCGCGGGAATGTCGCCATCAGATGCGTCGCCTAAAACACGTACGAAGCGCAAGGTTATAAATATCGCCATGAGTATGAAAAACACGGCAACTTGTGACTTTACTGTTTCTTTAATTAGATATCGTGCAATTAGCATGTTATTTGTGTAGGAAAATAGGCATTAATAATGAAAAACTCGCTATTGTTGAGTAAACTACATGATTTGAAGCTTTTTGGCGAACAATGCGTATTATCAACTATTGCGTCGATATAATAAAATAATAAAAACGCTTAAGCCAAAGATTAGTCAGTTAGCGTCAGAACACAAGGTAAAATCCAGTGGAATTTTTTGTAAAAAGTGGAAGTCCAGAAAAACAGCGCAGCGCGTGTATTGTTGCAGGTGTATTTGAACCAAGACGTCTTTCTGCCGTTGCAGAACAGTTAGATGAACTGAGTGACGGCTATATCAGTAATTTGCTGCGTCGCGGTGATCTAGAAGGCAAAGCAGGCCAAATGTTGCTTTTACATCAAGTACCCAATGTGCCTAGCGAACGTGTATTACTGGTTGGTTGTGGAAAAGAGCGTGAACTAGATGAGCGCCAATACAAGCAAATCATTGCTAAAACTATCAAAACGCTGAACGAAACAGGCTCTATGGAAGCGGTATGCTTTTTAACTGAATTACATGTTAAAGGCAGAGATACGTATTGGAAAGTTCGTCAAGCAGTAGAAGCAGCGCAAGATTCGCTGTACACCTTTTTGCAATTGAAAACGAAAAAAGACGAGCCTCGCCGTCCATTGCGTAAAATGGTATTTAATGTTTCTACTCGTCGAGAGTTGCAAGAAGGTGAAAAAGCTATAGAGCATGCTATTGCAATTGCTAAAGGTGCAAAAGTAACTCGCGATGTTGCCAATATGCCGCCAAATATTTGTAACCCACTTTATTTATGGGAACAAGCTCAGCAGCTGGGTGAGCAATATGAAAAAATAACCACCGATGTTGTCGATGAAGCAAAAATGGCAGAGTTGGGTATGAATTCCTACTTAACGGTTGGTCGTGGTTCTGAAAATGAATCTATGATGAGCCTTATTCATTATAATGGTGGTGAAAAAGACGCAGCGCCTATTGTTTTCGTCGGTAAAGGTTTAACCTTCGACTCAGGTGGTATTTCAATTAAACCAGGCGCAGGCATGGACGAAATGAAGTACGACATGGGCGGAGCCGCTACCGTACTTGGCTTAATGCATACCATTGCTGCATTAGATTTACCGTTGAACGTTGTAGGCGTGTTAGCAGGCTGTGAAAACATGCCTGATGGGAACGCATATCGTCCCGGTGATGTACTTACCACTATGTCTGGTCAAACTGTTGAAGTGTTAAACACGGATGCGGAAGGTCGCTTAGTATTATGTGACGCATTGACTTATGTAGAGCGTTATCAACCTGAGACGGTTATTGATATTGCCACATTAACCGGCGCTTGTATTGTCGCTTTAGGTAGCTTTGCTACAGGTTTGATGAGCCAGCACAATCCACTGGCACACGAGTTGTTGAATGCCTCTGAGCAAAGCTCTGATCGCGCTTGGCGTTTACCTTTGTGGGATGAGTATCAAGAGCTTATCGAAAGCCCATTTGCTGATATAGCTAATGTTGGCGGACGTGCCGCAGGTACAATTACTGCTGGCTGTTTCTTAGCTAGATTCACTAAAAAGTATAACTGGGCGCATTTAGACATCGCTGGAACAGCTTGGAATAGCGGCGCCAAGAAAGGCGCTACTGGCCGTCCTGTGCCTATGCTGACACAATTTTTGCTAAATCGCTCAGGGCTTGCTCACGAAGATTAATAGGTTAACTTTTGACCCACGTTTCTTTTTATTCATTAACTGACGCTGACGACGTAGGGCATTCGCTGTCTTGCTCGTTGGCCTGTGAAGCCTATTCAAAAAAACAGCGTGTCAATGTATGGTGCGCTGATAAAGAACAGGCTGAAGCCATTGATGAGCTATTGTGGCAATTGCCTACAGATAGGTTTATTCCACATAACTTGGTAGGCGAAGGCCCTAAGGGCGGCACTCCAGTACAAGTGTGCTGGCAGCCGGAACAGCTTCGCCCTAATGGCACTGTTATTGTGCTGAGTAATGCAACTATTTCAAACCCAAATGGGTTTCAACACATCATCGATTTCGTTCCTGCCGCTGACGCTGAAAAAGCGTTGGCAAGGGAAAGATACAAATATTACCAAAGGGCAGGGTGCACTATGCGCTTTACCCAAGCTGATTCTTGAGAGAACTAATGGAAAAAACCTTCGATCCCCAGAGTATTGAATCTTCATGTTACCAAAGATGGGAAGACCAAGGCCTGTTTGCACCCAGTGGTGAAGGCAGTCCTTATTGTATTTTACTTCCACCTCCTAACGTAACGGGAAGCTTGCATATGGGTCATGCTTTTCAGCATACCATTATGGACGCTCTGGTTCGTTATCGCAGAATGAAAGGCGATAACACCTTGTGGCAAGTGGGAACTGACCACGCAGGTATTGCAACTCAAATGGTGGTAGAGCGCCAGTTGAACGCACAAGGCAAAACCCGTCACGATTTAGGTCGAGAAGATTTTGTAAAGAAAATCTGGGAATGGAAAGAAGAAAGCGGCGGTACGATAACCAATCAAATGCGTCGCATGGGCGCCTCTGCTGATTGGTCTCGTGAAGTGTTTACCATGGACGATAATTTGTCAGAAGCGGTAACCGAAGTATTTGTAAAATTACATGAAGAAGGTTTGATTTACCGTGGAAAGCGCTTGGTAAATTGGGACCCTGTTCTACATACCGCGGTTTCCGATTTAGAAGTTATCAACGAAGAAGAAGCCGGTTTCTTATGGCATATGCGCTATCCCATTGCCGACGATTCTGGTCACCTTGTCGTTGCAACAACTCGTCCTGAAACCATGTTAGGTGATACAGCGGTTGCTGTGCATCCTGATGATGAAAGGTATAAACACCTTGTGGGTAAACACATTAAGTTGCCAATAACAGGACGTCTTATCCCTATTATTGCCGACGACTATGTTGATTTAGAATTTGGTACAGGTTGCGTAAAAATCACCCCCGCTCATGATTTCAACGATTATGAAATGGGCAAACGTCACAACCTAGACGTCATCAACGTACTAACCGATGATGCGAAAATTAATGCAGACGCTCCAGAAGCGTACCAAGGGTTAGACAGGTTCGATGCCAGAAAACAAATCGTAAAAGATTTGGATGAGCAAGGTTTACTGGAAAAAATAGAAGATCACAAACTTAAAGTACCCCGTGGTGATCGCACAGGTTCAGTTATTGAGCCCTATTTAACGGACCAGTGGTACGTTGCGGTAGAGTCTTTGGCGAAGCCTGCTATTGAAGCTGTTGAGTCAGGTGAAATACGTTTTGTGCCAGAAAACTGGAACAAAACCTATTACCAGTGGATGCACAACATTCAAGACTGGTGTATTTCTCGTCAACTGTGGTGGGGACACCGAATTCCAGCATGGTACGACGAAGAGGGTAAAGTGTATGTTGCTGCGACCGAAGCTGATGTGCGTAAAAAGCACAATTTAGACGACTCGGTTAAGCTATCACAAGATAACGATGTACTTGATACTTGGTTTTCGTCGGCGCTTTGGCCATTTGCCACTATGGGCTGGCCGAAAGAAACCCCTGAATTAGAAACCTTTTTACCGTCTTCGGTATTGGTAACAGGCTTTGATATTATTTTCTTCTGGGTTGCCAGAATGATAATGATGACCAAGAAATTTACAGGTAAAATTCCTTTTAAAGACATCTATATCACAGGCCTTATTCGAGATGAAAACGGCGATAAAATGTCAAAGTCTAAAGGCAATGTACTTGATCCCATTGACTTAATTGACGGTATTAGTGCTGATGCGTTAGTAGAAAAGCGTACATCGGGCATGATGCAGCCAAAAATGGCTGAAAAAGTGGGTAAAAGCACTCGCAAGCAGTTCCCTGAAGGCATTAATGCTTATGGCACTGATGCTCTGCGCTTTACCTTTGCGGCGATGGCCTCGACCAGTCGAGATATTAATTTTGATATGGGCCGAGTCGAGGGTTACCGCAACTTCTGTAATAAGATTTGGAACGCATCGCGCTTTGTATTAATGAATACTGAAGGCGAAGATGTTGGGGTTAACGGTGAAGAAAAAGTGTTGTCGGTAGCTGACGAGTGGATTTTAGCTATGCTACAAAAAACCCGTGCAGAAGTAGAGACGGCTTTGGCCGATTATCGCTTTGATATTGCTGCCCAGCTTATGTACGAATTCACTTGGAATCAGTTCTGCGATTGGTATTTAGAATTAACCAAACCCGTATTGAATAACGATGACGCCAGTGAAGCTGAAAAGCGTGGTACACGTCATACGTTAGTTAATGTACTTGAACAAGTGATGCGCTTGTTACACCCATTTATGCCTTACATTACAGACACTATTTGGCAACAGCTTGCGCCATTGTGTGGTGTTGAGGTTACTGAAGAATCAAGTGTCATGTCGCAATCATTCGTTGCAGAAAAGCCTGAGCTCATTCGCGATGATATTTTAGATGATATTGCATGGCTGAAAAAGTGCATTGTTGGGGTAAGAAACATTCGTGGGGAAATGGATATTTCACCGAATAAGCCTCTTGATGTGCTGTTTAAAAATGCCACGGCAAAAGACAGTGAACGAGCTGCGAAAATGGATGTGTTTTTAACTCGTCTTGGAAAGTTAGCGTCTATCACTCATGTAGTGGACGGCGATGATATTCCAGCAAGTGCTTCGGCAATTGTAGGTGAGATGGAAATATTGATTCCTATGGCGGGTTTAATCGATAAAGATGCAGAGCTCGCTCGAATCGACAAAGCCTTGGATAAATTGCAAAAAGATATTCAGCGTGTTGAAGGTAAATTAGCAAACGAGAAGTTTGTGAGCAATGCACCTGAAGCGGTTATTGAAAAAGAACGGGCTAAGTGTGACGATTTTCAATCTCAATTACGCACGTTAAATGCGCAAAGAGACACCATTTCTAGTTTGTAATACCCTAGATCTAAATTACGTCCCGTTTTAACCAGAAGGTGAAACGGGGCGGTTATGCCTTACTCATTAAGTACGACGTGCTTTCTTGCGCTTTTGTAATGACTTCGTTTTTGTCTAAATGAGTGAACTCACATTCTTTTATAATGCATTTCCCTTCTACAAATAAGTCTCGTACTGTTTGTGGGCCACTGAATATTAACGCGGTAACTGGATCCCAGCTTCCAGCACTGTGCAGGTTGTTCATATCCCAAATTGCAACGTCGGCTCGGTATCCTATGGATAATTGCCCCACATCATTTCGGCCTAAGACTTTGGCGCCACCACGAGTGGCAAGTTCAAGTACTTCTCTAGCTGTAATCGCATTTGCGCCGTATTGGACGCGCTGAAGCAGCATACATTGGCGGGCTTCGTTTAACATATGGGCAATATCATTGGACGCAGAGCCATCTACACCAATGCCTACGGGAACACCTTGTGCTTTCATATGAATAATTGGCGCGACACCTGAGCCTAGTCGACAGTTAGAGCAGGGACAATGAGCCACGCCCGTGTGGGTTTCAGCAAACAATGCTATTTCTTGAGGATCGAGTTGCACGCAGTGAGCATGCCAGACATCTGGGCCTACCCAACCTAAATCCGCAGCATACTGGCCAGGACGACAACCAAATTTTTCTAGAGAATAACGGACATCTTCAACATTTTCAGCCAAGTGAGTATGTAAACGAACCCCTTTTTCTCGAGCTAGAATCGCGGCGCTTTTCATTAAGTCAGTACTGACAGAAAATGGCGAACAGGGTGCCAAGGCTATTTGTATCATGGCACCAGCTTCGGCTTGGTGGTATTGGTCTATTAAACGAATACTGTCTTGTAAAATGGCGTCTTCATTTTCTACAAGGCTATCTGGAGGTAATCCACCATTGCTTTCACCTATACTCATGCTCCCTCGGGTTGCGGTTAGTCGCGTTCCCACAGAATGCGCCGCATGTATGGTGTCATCAAGCGTGACGTCATTGGGGTACAAATAATGGTGATCCGAGGTTAGAGTGCAACCCGTTAGCGCAAGTTCAGCCAACCCTAAGCGGGCAGCGTTATAGACATCATCAGAGCGTAAATGGCCCCAAATGGGATACAGGGTTTTTAGCCATCCAAATAAAAGCGCATCTTGGCCCCCTGCAACACCTCGAGTAATACTTTGATATAAATGGTGGTGGGTATTAATTAACCCCGGAGTTACCACACAACCTGCTGCATTTGTCACTGTGTCGCAGCTTGCTTTTAATTGCGGGGGAACACTGCCGCTGCCTACTTGTTCAATGATGCCATTGGCCAATACGAGATAACCATTCTTGAATTCAGACTTAGCGTCGTTCATACATAGGATAGTATCGGCGTTTTCAATAAGATGGCGAGGCATAGCTAATTCTCTTTAGTGTGCGGTAGCATTAGGTTTAGCGTAACTGCTAAAAATGTCGCGGGTAATAAACCAGATGAAAGGAAGATTTGTAAGGTTTGAGGTAAATGCTGAAGGGCTTCCGGTTCTAGTTGCAGACCTAAACCCAATGACAAAGAAAGGGCAAAAATAAGCATGTTACGCTGGTTCCAGTTGACTTCAGATAAGATAGACATAGCGGCTGATGCAACCATACCAAACATAATAATGACACCGCCGCCCAGAACTTCTATGGGAATAGTGACAATAAGCGCACCTATTTTGGGGATGAGCCCACAAACCACAAGAAAAACCGCACCAATAGCAACGATATAGCGACTCATTATGCCTGTCATAGCGATAAGCCCCACGTTCTGACTGAACGACGAATTAGGTAGTGCGCCAAAAAGGCTAGCCAATGCGGTACCTAAACCATCGGCGGTAATAGAACCCGAAATTTCTCTTTCAGTGGCTTCTCTGCCTGCTCCTGATTGAGTAATAGCGCTGACATCGCCCATGGTCTCAATGGTAGATACAATACTCATTAAACAAAAACTAAGTATCGCAGCGGTTGAAAAGGACACGCCAAAATAAAAAGGTTCAGGTACGGTAAACCAGCCCGCAGACTCGATTGGATCAAAACTAACTCGACCTAAAGCGAATGCTAATCCGTAGCCAGCAAGAAGCCCAATTAGGATAGCGGCGTTTGATAACCAGCCACGGGCGTAAAAATTAAATGCGAGTGTCACTATGATAACGGTACTAGCCAGTAGCCAGCTTATGGGAGCACCAAAGGCTTCTGTCCCTTTAGCGGGAATACCTCCAGCAGCATATTGAATGCCTACTTTAATTAAAGACAGGCCAATCATGGCAACCACTAAGCCTGTGATTAACGGAGGAAATGCAAACTTAATTTTACCCATGAATAAACTTAAGCTCGCATGAAATAAACCGCCTACAATACCGCCAGTCATGATCGCAGCCAGTGCATCTTCGCCTTGGCCTATTACTAAAGGCACCATAATGGGGATAAACGCAAAGCTGGTACCTTGAACTATGGGCAAACGGGCGCCAACAGGGCCTGCGCCAATGCATTGGAATAAAGTCGCGATACCTGCAAACAACATAGACATTTGCAGCATATAAATTAGGTGGCTGGTGTCTGAACTACCATAGCCAAACCCTGCTACACCAGCAATAATAATAGCAGGGGTAACATTACTGACAAACATGGCTAAAACGTGTTGTATACCAAGTGGAACCGCCACGGTTAGCGGTGGCATAAAGTTGGGGTCACGTTTTTGCTCAGGTGTCATTGTGTTATCTCGTTTTAATCATTATTTTAGACAATGAACGCAAATTTAGTGCCACACAATGGCATAAGCCGCTTGAGTCTAATGTTAGCGATTACTCTTCACCTTCGGTTGGAATAAAATAAGTTCCCCAGCCGTCGTAGTGAACTTGGTGTTTGTCAGCGATTTTTAGCAGGTTATCCGTGTCTTTACGTAAAAGTTCAGCGTCTAGTTTTCTTTCTACGATAGCGTCAAAGCAGAAAACTAAACCGCCATCGTCTAATACTAATTCTTCAGCGTCAGTGACTTCAAATCCTGCTTTAAACGCGTCTACCGCGGCTTTTTCTAAAATATCAAAATCGCTACTGGCTAAGTGGTGCTCAAGGGTATACGTGGCATCAGCTTGGCTTCCGTCTTCTATTAACGCTTCTATGGTGTCTTCGTTAAATTCGTACCATTCTTCTCTTTCGTCGAATTGTGACATTTTTTCTCTCACTGTTTTTACTGGTGTTCGTTATCGAGTTGGGATATTTCGTCTTTCATCTTTTGATGAAAACTATTCGCCCATTCTCGTGCTGTTTTCGTGTCATCAATAGGCTGAGGAGCACATATTTTTATTGAGACTGTGCCGTTGTTCCAACGGTTCAACCGAATTTTATTGTGTGTATTACTTACGCACACCATAGCAATAGGAACCTTTGTTTCTAGTGCTAGGCGAAATGCGCCGGTTTTAAATGGCAGTAAACCTCTGCCGTAGCTTCGTGTTCCTTCTGGGAAGACCCAAACAGACAAGGCTTTGTCTTTTATTCGCCTTGCAGCCTTACCTAAAGAATTTTGTGCGCTGCCTCTATGGGTTCGATTTATCATGATATTGCCCGATAGAAAGTAAATCAGACCAAAAATAGGTATCCAAATCAGGCTTTTTTTACCAATGGTTATAACCCCTCTTTTTGCCGCCTTACACACAGTAACCACATCATAACTATTTTGGTGGTTGGCAATATAAATATAGGGGGTATTTTCGATTACGCTGCTATCAGTAGTAATTTTTACATCAACACCAAGTAGCCAAGCCATCTTGTTGTAGGCCTGCCCCGTGAAGTAGACATTGTCTCTGTGAAATGGGCGAAATATACAAACAAGTAATACAATGGTATTAATCAGCAAAAATGTAGGAAGCATTAATAAGCATCGAATAAGGGCTAACACGTACTTTCTCAAAAAAAATTTTGCGAAGTATACGTACTCTGTCACTCCTTAGCTATATTTAGAGGATAGAAAAGAACTTTGTTAGCCATTTATATAACAGCAGCGTGTCTATAGTTGCAAAAAAAGAGACTTATTTGTATGCAAACATTTCGCCCCGATGATCTAGAAGACGATATTTTAGCTGATTTAATAGAAGAAATTAACGAGCTATACGAATCCAGTGAACAGACATTAATTGAACTTGAACTTCGACCAGATGATAACGAGCTCCAACGCTCTCTGTTCCGGTCTGTTCATACTATTAAAGGTGACTTGGGATTAGTTGGTTTTAGGCCGATGTTTCCGTTGCTTCAACACGTAGAAGACTTGTTGGATTATTTGCGCAAAGGACAAATGGTTTATAGCAGCTTGTTGAGTGATTTGGTTCTTTTAACCATGGATATTGTTAAGAACTTTGCTGAAAACATCTTACACAAAGGTGAAGCGGAATATGATCCTGAACTAGAAAAACAACTCGTAAGTGCAATTCAAGAAATTAAACCTGATTGTCATGATGAGCATGAAGTTAAATTAATCATTGCGGTAAAAATACTGAACCCAGCGCTTGTGGTCGAAGAGGGTGTTGGAGGTCTAGAAGTTAAGCCTAAAGATGATGGTATTGTGCTTTCAAAATCAGGTATACCTAAAGACCTTAGTGCGGAAAAGCAAATGGACGTGCTGTTCTTTCGCGATATGATGATGACCATAGAAAAACGTTCTGAATATTGGAAAGGTCGAGGGGATCGTATCGCCAAATTAGCTCAGCTGATTAATCAAGTCGCAGGAAAGCCAATCGAAGAAGACCAATTGGCTGTTGCGTGTTATGTGAATGATTTTGGAATGGCATTTATGCCAGTATCATTGATACACAAAAAAGAGGCATATACTGATGCAGAGCGTAATTTAATGCGTTCTCATGTGTATAAAAGCGCACGGCTTTTAGAGCATTTAAATGAATGGGATGGCGCACGAAAAATTGTAATGCAAGTTCATGAACACCCAGATGGTTCAGGGTATCCGTTAGGTATCCAAGAAGCAGATATGTGTGAAGGTGCTAAATTGTTATCCATTCTTGACGCATTTGACACCATGACGCAATCCTCTGACTATAACAATGTCTCATCGATTTCTAAAAAGAAAGCGGTAATAGAACTTAACCGCAGTGAAAAAGGTAAGTATAGCGCTAAGTGGATGCGCCATTTTAATGTGACTATGACTAAGCTATTGGCTCGGTAGAATGTAAAAAAAAGCAGCGTTTCGCTGCTTTTTTTTATGAAGGAAAGTCGAGTTCTTTCAACTTTCTAGTCAGGGTATTTCTTCCCCAACCTAGACGCTTAGCTGCTTCTTGTTTATGACCGCGAGTATGGTGCAATGCTCGTTCAAGTAACACTTTTTCAAAAGACATTGCGGCGTCATTCAGAATATCATTCTTGCCTTTAATGAGCTCTGAATCAGCCCACTTTGCCAATAAACTTAGCCAGGTGTCGTTGCCGTCGGCATTACTTGTAGAGGTTTGATCTTCTTCGATTTCAGGTGGCAAGTCTGAAGGCAAAATCTCTACGCCACTGGCCATTACCGATAACCATCGACATACGTTTTCTAATTGCCTAACGTTTCCAGGCCAAGACAAGCCCGCCATGACTTTCTCAGTATCTTTACTAAGCACTTTCGTTTCTACCTCAAGCTCTTTTGACGCTTTATGTAAGAAATACCGTGCAAGTAATGGAATATCTTCACGACGCTGGGCCAGCGAGGGAATGTGTACTCTTATTACGTTCAGTCGATGAAACAAATCTTCACGAAATTTACCTTCGCTAACACGTTTTTCTAAATTTTGGTGTGTGGCAGCGATTATTCGAACATTCACAGTCACGGATTGGTGGCCGCCAACGCGATAGAACTGCCCGTCTGCTAAAACGCGAAGTAATCGAGTTTGCACATCTAACGGCATATCACCAATTTCGTCTAAAAATAAGGTGCCGTTATTGGCTTGCTCAAATCGTCCTTGTCGAGAGGTTTGTGCGCCAGTAAATGCGCCTTTCTCGTGGCCAAACAACTCAGATTCTACTAAATCGGCTGGAATAGCAGCCATGTTTAAGGCAATAAAAGGCTCTGCTGCACGTGGACTATGGCGATGCAGTGCTTGAGCAACCAGTTCTTTACCTGTACCAGATTGACCATTAATCAGTACGCTAATGGAAGATCGGGACAAGCGACCAATTGCACGGAAGACTTCCTGCATTGCCGGCGCTTCGCCAATAATTTCTGTACCTGAGTCTTGATTTTGAACTTCTGGGCTATCTTTATTCTCTCTTGCATGGGCTAATGCCCGTTGTGCTAGCGTGACAGCTTCGTCGATATCAAAGGGTTTGGGTAAATACTCAAACGCGCCTTTTTGGTAGGCTTTAACTGCACTGTCTAAATCTGAGTGTGCAGTCATAATAATGATTGGGATATCAGGGAAGCGGTCGTGTATATCTCGCATTAATGCCATACCGTCTTTTTGCGGCATACGGATATCAGAAATAATAACTTCGGGTAACTGCCCTGAATCCAGTTGTATCAATACATCATTAGGATTTTCGAAGCTTACACAAGGTATGTCTGCTGCTTGAAGTGCTTTTTGTAATACCCACCGAATTGAGCTGTCATCGTCGACAATCCACACGGGTTCCCAAGATGATGAATGCATTATATAAACTCCTGTTTTTCGATGGGAAGATAGATAACAAACTCGGTATGACCGGGACGGCTCTCTACCTCTATTTTTCCTCTGTGATGATTAACGAGTGTCTGTGCAATAGAAAGGCCTAAACCGGTTCCATTGTCTTTACTGCTCACCATGGGATAAAAAAGCGTATCTCTTATTTCTGTAGGAATACCGGGCCCGTTGTCGATTATTTTTATTTTCGCAACTAAAGGGTGATGCTCCTTATAAACAATGACATGTCTGTCAACACGGGTGACTAAACGTATTTGCGGATTGGTGGTTTTTGCGTTGGTTAATGCTTGTACGCTGTTGCGAACAATGTTTAACACGGCCTGTTGTAGCATGTCTTTGTCGACCATGACCTGTGGTATACTCGGGTCGTAGTCTCTTACTATATTAATGGTTTCACCAAACTGAGCACGAGTCAGGATTCTCACTTGTTCAATCGCTTGATGAACGTTGTAATTTGCGATAATAGGGCGGGAATTGGGACCAAGTAAGCGGTCGACTAAGTTCCTGAGCCTATCACTTTGTTCCATGATGAGTTGAGTATATTCTTTTTGCTCATGGTCCAATTCTTTTTCCAGCAACTGCGCTGCGCCACGAATTCCCCCTAGTGGATTCTTTATTTCGTGAGCAAGCCCACGAACAAGCTCTCTTGCCGCGAAATGTTGTGCATTTTGTTGGTTTTGCCGCGATATTTGCTGCTGTTTTTCAATTACCTTTATTTCAAACATCAATTGTGGTTTTTTGTTCAATATTATATTGGTAACCGTAATGTCGACTAATACTTGACGCTTATCTTTAAATGACAAACGTACTTCAGTTTCGGTAAAGTCTTCCCCTTCGTCAATAGCGCTCTCTATTGGTAATGCGTCGATAACATTTTGAGTTAGAAAGTCATTGAGAGGCTGTGCATGGAGTTGCTTATATCCGGTTTCAAACAAAGCTAACCCTGCATCGTTTGCAAATTGTATGGTTAAAGCTTTATCTATAACAATAATAGCGGTGTTTAAATTATCGAGTATTTTTTTTGCCTCGATATTTGACTCGCTCATACTCATCCTAAATTTCGCACCAAAATGGTGCGCTAGAGTTAATGCTTAGGTGATGTGGTGAGCATTACGTGCAAATTTAATTAATTCGCACGGCTCGGGTTGGTAATCACCGACACCTTTTGCATATAAAATGTTTGAGGTTGTGACGATGCAAGAGTCTTGCCTGTATTGTCAGATGCTGAAATAAAAAAACTGTGTTCGCCACGATAGATGTCATCAACTAAAAACGTGCTAAGACGTTGGGATATGACTTTGTTGTTATCTAAGTGCAGGTGATATTCAACTGAATCTAGAGCAGGCTCTAACTCTGCACTAATTGTAACTTGCCCATTATTGTTCCTGAGTGTTATCTCTGGAGCAGGAGTGAGTATTCTTAGTTGATAATTTGTTTGATCAGTAGGAGAAATGGTTTTTGTTTTTTTTGCTTTGGGTGTGGCTAAGCTAGGTACAGTAGAACCTTTAACTGACGATAGATCGACAGCTTCTGCATTTGGACCAGCTTGGTCAGAATAAATGACTGTTCCATCATCTTGGACAATTTTATAAACAGTTTGTGCGGTTACCGATGCTGATAAATCTAATAAGCATAAAGTCATAGTGGTTAGAACTATCGACCTTCTTATCTGTGTCACTTTTTAACACTCCTAAACAAACTAAGAATTAAAATTTGATACTAAATACACAATAGCAGCTTTACTCTTTTTTTTCTTCTGTGTAAAAAAAAGCCCAACATAACGTCGGGCTTTTAATTCATAAGATAATCTTAGCAGCTATAGTACATGTCGAACTCAACTGGGTGAGTTGTCATGTTAAGCGTTTCAACTTCTTCTTCTTTAAGTGCGATATAAGCGTCGATCATGTCGTCGGTCATAACACCACCGGCTGTAAGGAAGTCACGGTCGTTGTTAAGTGCTTCAAGCGCTTGCTCAAAAGAACTTGCAACAGTTGGGATTTCAGCCGCTTCTTCAGGCGGAAGGTCATATAGATCTTTATCCATAGACTCACCAGGATGAATTTTGTTTTTGATCCCGTCAAGGCCAGCCATAAGCATTGCTGTAAATGCTAAATATGGGTTAGCTGTAGGGTCAGGGAAACGTACTTCAATACGACGAGCTCTATCACTAGTTACGTATGGAATACGGATAGAAGCAGAACGGTTACGTGCAGAGTATGCAAGCATTACAGGTGCTTCGAAACCAGGAACTAGACGCTTGTAGCTGTTAGTTGACGCGTTTGCAAATGCGTTAATTGCACGAGCATGTTTAATGATACCGCCAATGTAGAAAAGCGCATCTTCAGAAAGACCAGCGTATTTGTCACCAGCAAAGATATTTTTACCATCTTTAGAAATGGATTGGTGAACGTGCATACCAGAACCGTTATCACCTACAAGAGGCTTAGGCATAAAGGTTGCTGTTTGACCGTATGCGTGTGCAACGTTGTGAACAACATACTTATAAATTTGAATTTCATCTGCTTTGTTTACAAGCGAGTTGAAAAGACATGCAATTTCGTTTTGGCCAGCAGTAGCAACTTCGTGGTGATGGGCCTCAACGGTCAAACCCATTTCTTCCATAACCATACACATTGCTGCGCGAGTATCGTGAGCTGAATCTACTGGTGGTACTGGGAAGTAACCGCCTTTAACACCAGGACGATGTCCCATGTTGCCTTCTTCGTACTCTGAACCAGAATTCCATTTAGCTTCAGTTGAATCTATTTTATAGAAAGAACCAGCCATGTCTGTATGGAAGCGTACGTCGTCAAACAAGAAAAACTCTGGCTCTGGACCAACTAAACATGTGTCACCGATACCTGTAGATTTAAGGTATTCTTCAGCGCGGCGAGCGACAGAGCGAGGATCGCGCTCGTAGCCTTGCATAGTAGTTGGTTCTAAAATGTCACAACGGATATTAACTTGAGTTTCTTCTGCGAATGGATCAACAACGCAAGTCTCAGGGTCTGGCATTAAAATCATGTCTGATTCGTTAATACCTTTCCAACCAGCAATTGAAGAGCCATCAAACATTTTGCCTTCTTCGAAGAAGTCATCGCTCACTTGGTGTGCAGGGATTGAAACGTGTTGTTCTTTACCTTTGGTATCTGTGAAGCGTAAGTCTACAAATTTAGCTTCGCTTTCTTTGATAAGCTCTAATGCCTTGTCGATTGACATGGTGTCCTCCTAGTTTTGATTTTTCAAAGTGCTATCGGATATAGCACCTTGGTGCGTTCATCAACAATAATGTATTGATGTGCGTCCCAGATTAAATTACTGAGTAATACTTAATCTTGTGCTTTAGTTAATACGTAAAAGCAATATTCAAGCCATAACGTGAATCGCTGTTTTAGCAACGAATAGTACAAATGTAAATTAACGTTGCTCAATAGATGTGCACCAAAATAGAACGGATGCGATTATTTTAGTGCAAATCAAATGTTGGATACGAATTTTAACTATCCAAATGAGCTAATGCACGTTAAGTGAGCTTGACCTTAATTTCAAGGATTCTAAAGTTTTTTCTCTTATATGCATAAAATTAGTCAAATTGTAATGAAAGAACGTGTACAATACGCGACCATTTTAGATAGTCATGTTCCTAGATAGTATTTTTGTAAAGGCCTAAATTTTGTCTCAAGATATAAGTAAATTAAGAAACATTGCGATTATTGCGCACGTTGACCACGGTAAAACAACCTTGGTAGATAAGTTATTACAACAGTCAGGCACTTTAGAGAGTCGTGGTGAAACCCAAGAGCGGGTGATGGACTCTAACGATATCGAAAAAGAGCGTGGCATCACAATTTTGGCAAAAAATACTGCGATCAACTGGAATGACTACCGTATTAATATCGTAGACACTCCGGGACACGCCGATTTCGGTGGCGAAGTAGAGCGTGTAATGTCAATGGCTGATTCAGTTTGTCTTCTTGTGGATGCTCAAGAAGGTCCAATGCCGCAAACCCGTTTTGTTACTCAAAAAGCCTTTGCTCAAGGTTTGAAGCCAATTGTTGTTATCAACAAGATTGATAAGCCAGGGGCACGTCCTGATTGGGTTATGGATCAAGTTTTCGATTTGTTCGATAACTTAGGTGCAACTGACGAGCAACTAGATTTCCAAGTTGTTTATGCGTCTGCATTGAACGGTTGGGCGTCAAACGACTCTGATGAGCCAGGCACGGATATGACGCCGTTGTTCGAAACCATTGTTGAACAAGTTGCTCCTCCTGCTGCCGACCCTGAGGGCGCATTCCAAATGCAAATCTCTCAGCTTGATTACAACTCATATGTAGGTGTTATTGGTGTTGGTCGAATTACTCGCGGTAGTGTGAAGCTTAATCAAGCGGTAACTGTTATTGATAAAGAAGGCAAAACTCGTAACGGTAAAGTAGGTAAAGTACTAGGTTACCTTGGACTTGATCGTTATGAAGCTGATGGTGCAAATGCCGGTGACATCATTGCGATTACAGGTTTAGGTGAGCTGAAAATTTCAGACACTATCTGTGATGTGAACAATGTAGAAGCATTGCCTGCATTATCAGTTGATGAACCGACCGTAACTATGACGTTCCAAGTAAATACCTCTCCTTTCTCAGGAAAAGAAGGTAAGTACGTAACGTCTAGAAATATCCTAGAACGCTTGCATGCTGAATTAGTTCACAACGTAGCGTTACGTGTAGAAGAAACTGAAGATCCTGATAAGTTCCGCGTATCCGGTCGCGGTGAATTGCACTTGGGTATTTTGATTGAAAACATGCGTCGTGAAGGTTACGAGTTAGCTGTATCTCGTCCAGAAGTTATCATTAAAGAAATTGATGGTGAACTACAAGAACCTTTCGAAACTTTGACTGTTGACTGTGAAGAAGAGCACCAAGGTTCAATTATGGAGCAGTTAGGTGTGCGTAAAGCTGAACTAACTAATATGTCTCCAGATGGTAAAGGCCGTGTAAGATTAGACTTTATGGTACCTAGCCGTGGTTTAATTGGTTTCCAAACTGATTTCATGACAATGACATCAGGATCAGGTTTGCTTTACCATACATTTGATCATTACGGCCCTCATAAAGGCGGTAAAATTGGTCAAAGAAAAAATGGTGTATTGATTGCGAACGCAGCCGGTAAAGCCTTAACCAATGCCTTGTTTAACCTTCAAGAGCGTGGCCGTTTATTTATTGGTCATGGTGTTGAAGTATATGAAGGTATGGTTATCGGTATTCACAGCAGAGACAACGACCTAACCGTTAACGCGCTTAAAGGTAAGCAGTTAACTAACGTTCGTGCATCTGGTACTGATGAAGCTCAGAGCTTGGTTCCTCCTGTTGTAATGACACTAGAACAAGCACTAGAGTTTATCGATGATGACGAATTAGTAGAAGTAACACCTGAGAGCATTCGTATCAGGAAGAAGCTACTTACTGAAAATGAAAGAAAACGTGCAGGTCGCTCAAAGTAACTAGCGACTTGTAAAATGAAAAGCCAGTTGTTTTGCAGCTGGCTTTTTTGTTTGTATTACGGCATTTCTAAATGCAAATATTAAATAGCCATCTAGACGGCTGTTTGTTATTCTTGTTGTATATTCAATTAAGGGTGTAAAGAGAATGTTTCCAAATTTACCTGATCGTAAACCAACGTATTCATATAAGTGGGAAAAGTATAAAGGGCAAGATATTTTACCTTTATGGGTTGCTGATACTGAATTCGGTTGTGCTCAACCTATTTTGGATGGCCTTAAGTCTCGCGTTGATCACGGTATTTTGGGCTATACTTTACCTTCTCAATATACACCTGCAAACGAGGCCATTGTATCTTGGTGTGAGCGTCAATATGGTTGGTCTATTGATGCCGATTGGATTGTTTGGACGCCAGGGGTTGTGCCTGCGTTTAATGTAGCTAGTAAAGCGTTTGGCGCGGGTCGCATTTTGGTCCAAGAGCCCAACTATCCACCGCTAAGAGCCGCGCCTGGGATTAATGATAGTCAGAGAATTGCCATTCAAACCGTAATTGAAAACGGTCGTTGGACATTGGATTTTGAGCAATTAGAAAAAGAAGCATCACACCCCGACTGCCATTTAATGATTTTATGTAATCCTATGAATCCAGTGGGTAGCGTAATGACGCAGGGTGAGTTAGATAAAATTGCTCAAATCTGCAATCAAAATGGCGTATTATTGTGCAGCGACGAAATTCATTGTGATTTGATTTTAGAAGAGGGCGTATCACATATTCCCGCATCTTCGCATCGGGAGTTGAAAGACAATAGCATTACCTTAATGGCTGCAAGTAAAACCTTTAACGTAGCGGGCCTTGGTGCTTCGTTTGCTATTATTCCCAATGAAGAGATACGCCGTAAATTTAACAAAGCGGCAATGGGGATTGTGCCTTGGGTCAATATATTGGGTTTGGTTGCCACTGAAATCGCGTTTACACAGTGCGATGAGTGGAGAGAGCAGCAGCTTAATTATTTGCGCAGTAACCGTAAATTCATTGTTGATGGTATTAACGATATTCCTGGTTTATCTGTGTTGTCTCCTGAAGCCACGTTTTTAGCTTGGGTAGATGCTTCCAAATTAGATGCACCTAGTCCTCAAGCATGGTGTGAACAACGAGGGGTTGGGCCTTCACCGGGTAGCGATTTTGGCAGTAAAGATTTCTTTAGGATTAATTTTGGTTGCAGCCAAGATATGCTCAAAGAAGCATTGTATAGACTGCAAAAAAAATAGTTTAGTTGTTAGAGTTTCATATCAGTGTAAATAGCACGTAGTTTACGTTTAAACTCTGGGCTCGAATAAGCGTTGTTTAACTTTTCTAAGTTTGCTTTTTCGAGCTGCTCGCCTGTGTAATAGAACTCAACTTCTTCGGTATTGGGCCAGTCTAAATAGTTGTACTCGATAACATCTGCTTTGCCATTAAATGCTAGCAGTTCAGCTATTCGGCAACTTATATAGCACACCATTAACTCTGCGTCTGTAATTGGGCTCTGGTTTACATTTTCAACGCTAGTACCTACAAGCGGGAGTAAGTTGATTTTTAGTGAGTCTTGCAGTTTTTTGGGCAAGCCCCAGTTCTTTGCAACAAGTGAGGCCAGCGCTGCTTGATTAATGTTAAATTTGCTTTGGATATAATGGGTGCGTTTCAAGCAATTGGAGGGTGATATGAAAAGCTCCGAAGTAGCGGAGTCTTGCTGAATGACGGCTAAGTCGCCTAAATAATTTAATTGGCAAATAGTCGCGAGTTCCCCTGCGGATTCCAAAGACAAACTTTGTGATAGCTCTAGGGCTATCGTGCTTGCAATAAAACCTGCAGTCCAAACTTTTTGATATGCTTGGTTTTGTTCTTTTGTGTTAAAGCTAACAGTTGTTTTTAAAGCAAATTGCATCGCGATTGCATGAACTTGATTCAATCCTAAATAATTTATTGCGTGATTGATGTTAGTTATGGGTTTTTTTAAGCCAAAGGCAGGGGAGTTTGCCGATTTTATGACTTTTGCCACTAATTCAGGGTCTTTTTTTATACTCTTATTAAGTTGTTTAGAAGATGTAATTTGAGTGCTAAGTTCAGCCAAAACAGGGTGCGGTTTATTTAGCTTTTCAACTATATTCCTTTGTAATTCTGACTCGAGTTCGTTGTCTGGTGAAACTAAAAAAAACTGCTCCAGAGCTTTGGGTTTCGGAAGTTGAGTTTCTTTATTTGGAAGAGGAATTGGACATTCGTCATTTTTTAATAAAGGCTCATGCGTAGCAGGGCTACCACTGCTTTTCCGTCGTTCCCTGTGTTTAAGTAAAGAATTCCTTAAGCTTTGCGCATCGAATGCGGGCCTTTTCACCTTAAATAGAAAGAAGCCAGCAAGTATCAATAACAAAACAACAACGAGAGTAATATTCAAAGTACATCCATATCTACAAATAGAACTATCTAACACAATGAATAAATACTATACAAAAAAAGCCCGTATTCATAATTTAATTAATGGCAACTAGCTATTTTTATCTTTTTGCTGTTTTCCAGAATATTTGAATCAGTTTAAACAATGTGTTGAGTCAAGTTAAAGAACTTAGTTGGCTTCTAGTTGCGATTAAGCTACTAACCCTAGTAGCTTAATACCACTGAGATAAAGCAACACCGCCAATATGAGTACGCCCAATATATGGAACACTTTTGAGTTCCTGTAATGAGATAATCGAGGGTGGCGAGCCATAACCAATAGTAAAATAAACACAACAAAGGGCAGTAAGAATGCATTTGTAGCTTGGGCTATAACAATAAGAGACAAGGGGCTAGTTGCAAGCGTCGCAAACAAAACACCTATTGCAATAATACTCAATGAAATACGCTGGAAAGCTTTACCTTTGGGCGTGTTATCCCATTGCATCAAACTTGTTATTGCATAACTTGCAGCTAAAGGAGCCGTAACTGCGCTAGTGACGCCTGCAGCAAATAAACCTAAGCCAAAAAATAATCCTGCATATTCACCCAATATAGGTTTGAATTGTGCACTCATATTTGCGACATCCAACTGAGTTTGAGTGTTAAAAAATGCCACTGTCGCAGTTGTCATAATAACCAAACTTATAAAGCCGCCAACACCAATTGCTATAGCGCTGTCATTACGTAACGCTTGAACGTGTTGTTTCATAGGAACATCTCGAGCGGTTTGAACAACTAAACTGGCGTGCAGAAATAAGTTGTAAGGAACCACTGTTGTACCTATTAACGCTAAGGCCAAACTCAATGTGGATTTATCGAAAGATGGCGTTGCAATTTGCTTGATTAAATCGAGCATATTAGGTTGCATGGCAACTAATGTGACAACAAAAACAATAGACATGATGCCAACGAGTATGACTAAACTGCGTTCTATCAATTTGTATGAACCCGATATAATGAGTAACGCTGCAGCCACGCCAATAACGATTGGCCAGTAGGGCATATTTATATCTACTGCACTGAGTAACCCTATGGACGCTCCGGTTAAGTTACCGGATTGATAAGCAGTATTACCTACACCTATAGCAAGGAAAATGAGTGCAGCGATTGCTTTTTTCACATTCTGATTAGAAAACACCGATAATATATTTTCACTTAGCGGAAGCTTGGTAATTGCGCTAATGCGGATCACCATATCTTGAAGAGCATAGGTTGCGATTACAGAGAAGATTAATGCCCAAGCAAGGTGCAACCCTTCTGAGGCCCCAGCGATACTGGCTGTTGTTACTGTACCCGGTCCAATAAAAGCTGCAGCAATAATAAATCCACTTTTGTTTTTCATAGAGTTCCGTTGACAATGATTAGTAGAGTTATCATGCTGAAGGAAAAATAAGATTTATTCAAATATGATTTGTGACACATTATTAATTTTAATGAAATTACCTAAATTGGAAGCCCATATTCATTCAATAGGGTTTGTTAGTGGCATTGTCTTTGGGGTGAGTGCTGCACCTGAAATACCCATGCCTGAAACATGGATGCCGTGGGTATTAAAAGGAACTAAACAACAAAAGCCTTTGGCTGCGTCTGATGTAAATAAATTAGCCGATGGGCTGGTATCTCAACTTCAATGGCAGTTAAGGATAATAAAAGATGAGCAGCGTTTTTTGCCTGAAGCGTGCATTTGGTCAGAGAGTGAAGCAGAACGCATAACGTTGCAACAATGGTTACAGGGAGTATTATTCGCTCATAGTCAGTTGGAGGAAGTGTGGTTTAATGCTTGGCAAAAAGCTGACTTAAACGAGGCTGAATCTCGTTTAACCCGGTGTTTAAAGTGTTTTAGTGTGCTTGCAGATACTGAACTTGCTATGTCTGGCCTTGATGACAAAAAGCAAAAGGCGCTAACTGAAAACTTACCTATTTTAGCAAAACAACTCGAGCCACTACTAAAAGACTACGTCAATTTAGCTGGAGAGTTGGCGGCAAGTTTGCCAGGACAATTTGAGATGTACAACGAAATACCCAAACCGTTTCAATCTTAGTGCTTATGGTTCGCTTATTACCTTAAATGTTTTCTCACACTTAAAACATAGCTATTAAGCTCTTTTTTAGCATCTTCATACTTGTCATTTAAAATTAGCGAATCGGGGTCTCTCAGCAGTTCTTTAAATGCTCTGTCAGTTTGTTCTAATAAGGCTTTTAAGTGTTCGTTACTAACATCCATGTTTACTCCGTGGCATTGAACAAAAAACTTCACTGAAAAATTAGTGGTTATAATATAACAGTTGCTTTGTGTAAATAACCAGCAGTTTATTTAAAATGGTTTTGCGACCGCTAACAATACAACAGCGAGTATAATGATGACGGGGGCTTCATTAAGAAAACGATAAAATCGACTGCTGTGTTGATTTTCATCTTTTTCAAACTTTTTGTATAAAACAAACAAGTAAAAATGATAGGCATACACAAAGATAAGTAAGGTCATTTTCACATGCAGCCAGCCGGATATCCTAAACCAGGCTGAGCCATAGCTAGCAATAAGTGCTACGCCAAAAACTAAGGTTAGTAGTGCAAAGGGAGTAACAAACAGCCAAAGCCTACGTTCCATTACTTTATATGCGTCCTTTACTGCCTGAATATCCGTACTTGCGTGATAAACAAATAGGCGTGGTAAATAAAATAGGCCAGCCATCCAAGCTAGCATAAAAAAAATGTGTAGGCCTTTAATCCACAAAATCATAATGGGTACTCACTATCTATTTATTTAAATGTAGGTTTGTTGTAGGTATTGTTGTACCTGATTCCAGGTGACAAGGCCTATTATTTTATTTGGATCGTCACCGTATATGTAAACAGCCCCTCGCCTGTCTCGTTTCAAATTGTCATAAACTTCGGCCAATGTAGCCTGTGCGTTAACCCCTTCCAAATCCAAATTGTGTACAGACACAGTGCCGCTATTGTATTGTGTTTTACACATCACAAATTTAAAGCTGATATCGAGTTCAAATGCATATTTTTGTACGATTAAACAGGTAGGGTGTGATTGATGATACTTTTCTATTGCTCCTTGAGGGGCATCATGAAACAACTTGAAATCGGTTTCCAGCGCTGCGAGAACGCCAATCTTTTCTAATGTTTCTCTAACTGGATTAACGGCATAAGGTAATTTTTGATAATCCAACTGTTGTAAAAAAACAGATCTATTTTTGAAAAATTGGGTTGAGGTTACGTATGCCGGCACAATAACTAAAATGGCAGGTAATATGACTTCAGGGCTATAAGCTAATTCCATTACTGCAGTTAATGCAGCAAGAGGGGCATGTAACACCGCAGCGAGCATGCCCGCTAAACCTAAAAGTGCGAAGCTTCCTCTAAATTCATTCGTGTCAATAAAATAACTTAATGGTACAAGAAAAAGAACGCCAGCTAACATGCCAATCACCATGACAGGACCAATAATACCGCCCGGTATCCCTAAACCAATTGCGACAATAGCCAATGTCATCTTGAACACCAAGATGAGCGCTATAAACTGAGTTTCTGGATTGTCATTAAATAAATGGCTAATAGATTCAAAGTTGGCACCTAGGGCTTGAGGCAAAATAACCCCCGCTATTGACGTAACTGCAGCCGCTATGGCTAACCGCCATACCATATTCACCGGGCGGAATAGAGTCATAATGAACATGAGTTGGCGATTGAAAAGAGTTGCTAACGCACCTAAGCCTATACCTACTAGTATGAGGTACAAAAACATCCATTGATTAATATGGGTATAACTAAACAATTGCAATTCAGTGGATACGCCAAACACAGCTCTTGTCATAACCGAACCACAGGCCGCGGCAAGCATGACCGGAACAAACAGATGAATTCGATATTCTCGTAATACGACTTCCATAACAAAAACGATAGCAGCCAAAGGAGTATTAAATGACGCTGATATACCCGCTGCAATACCGCAGCCTGTAAGTATTCTTATGCTGTTGTAGGGTAATTTCAAGGCTTGTCCCATAAAGCTACTGCTTGCAGCACCTAAATGGACTGAAGGGCCTTCTCTGCCCACAACAAAGCCGCTTGCTAAGGCTAACATACCGCCAAAAAATTGATTGATAGTCGTGCGTAGCGGCATAACGCCAAAATGAGCTTTTATTCTATGAATAACAAAAGGAATACCTAAGCGGTAGTGCTTGAAGCCAGTAAGAAAGGCGACGAGTAAAATACCTGTGACAGCAAAAAAAGGCGCAATCATGCGTACAGACCAATGCGCATTGGGATATGCATTAGGTGCCTCGAATATATATATTTGAATAATTTCAATTCCGATGCGGAACAATATAATGATAGATGCTGCGAAAACGCCACCAATAATCCCCAGAGCGCAAAGGTGCACACTGGTTTTGGGTTGAGCAAGGGCACATCGAAGTTGTTGAATAAAGGTCAAAGCTTGAGACACGTATGTAAAATCCTTAAGCTATAGGCACAATAGCAAAAATAGTGGTTAGTGCGAAAGGTTTAGTTATGGGAAATTTGAAATTAAAACGTATTATTCGTATTAAGCGCTACAGAAAATTAACTGTATTTCTTTGTTTAATTGCAGCACTTTGGTTAGGTTACACAATGGCCTCTTATTACCAAGATCAGCTGATCCATACAATAGATGCACAAGCACTTACAATTGTAAATCTGAACCAAGACAACCACAACTTGGTACAACAATTAAACCGAGATCATGCTCAGCTACTGGTTTGTGAATCACAGCAGCAACTACATGCAGACGAACTGACTAAGAAGTCTAATCAACTATTAGCCTGTAACCAAGATGTATCTTTGTTTCAGCATGTGATGGCGCCTGAGCTCTCAGGTGATTTACTTTCGGTTGAATTTGTCTCATTGATTTTAAAGAGTAAAGAAACCAGACTCTATGAGTTAGAGATCGTGCTTTTACAACCAAGATTACAAAAAATGGTTATTTCCGGTGATTTGAACATCTCTGCGAAATATGAAAATAGCGAAGAATTGGTTGAACTAGATGCCGTTCCGTATAGATTTAAGTTCTTTCAACAGCCTACCATTTCCTTTGAGCTACCTGATGAACGAGTGCCAGTTAAGTTGAGTTTTTCTTCTCAGGTTATGCAATATAAGCGTGTCAAAGACACGCTTAACATTGAAATTGATTGGCCTCTGTGAGGCCTTTAAATACTGGTCATTAGCTACGTACGGTTTTTACTTTAGCAGCATAACCGTCGTATAAGTTAGAAATGCGGTCAAACCATTGGCCTGTCGGCGTGTCGTGAGAAATTGGGTCGTAGGTACTTACAATATCAATCCACTTTAATACGCCAAACAAGGTGTAATCTGAGTAGTTTGGTTTGTTACCGCCAAGGTATGGGGTATTTTCAAAGGTGGCGTCAAAAATAGAGAGAGATTGCGCTAAATTTGCTTTTGCTTCTTCAGGCTCTCCATGTATTTCTTCCAATGTTTTACCCAATGCTTCTTCACGAGTTTGTCGGAAATAGGTTTGGCATTCTTCTCTTAGTAAGTTGTAAACTTGCATGACGGCAGCAGGTACTGCTGCTGCGAATACGTTAGAATTAATAACGGCATTAACTAATTGAAATTGTGCTAGTTCAGCTTCGCCATTGATAAGTGCTGGCTTGTCTGGGTAGGCTTCATCTAGATACTGAGCAATTTCAAGACTGTCGCTTTTCCAAACGCCGTTGTCATTTATCGTCGGGACTGTGGTGAACCCTGCATCTTCGGTACCGCTTTTATCTGTGAAATACCAAGGAACAAGCTCAAAATCGAGCCCTTTGTGTAAAACTGACATACGAGAACGCCAGCAAAACGGGCCGAACATGATATCTTCGTCTTTACCGGTTAATTCATAAAGTTTTATTGTCATTGGAACTCCAAATAATAGGGAAAAATTCTAAATAGACTGTAACCAGTCATTGCAGCGTAATCAATCACTCTTAGCTAAATTTTGAAGCAGTTTATCGCTGTCGTATAGGTTTTACACAAGTTACGCGTAGTTTAAACATGATAAAGCTTCAAAAGTTAGTATGGTTAATACTTGATTGAATTACTGGGGTATTAGATACTAGGGATGTAATTAAAATAGAGATTGTTATGACTGTAGAAACCGCGTTACCTATTGAGTTTTCAGACACGGCCGCCGAGAAAGTAAGAGAGTTGGTGATTGAAGAAGAAAACCCTGAATTAAAATTGAGAGTCTATGTAACCGGAGGCGGCTGCAGTGGCTTTCAATATGGGTTTACTTTCGATGAGAAAGTCAATGATGGTGACTTAACGATTAATAAAAATGAAGTTACTTTAGTTGTTGACCCAATGAGTTTGCAATACCTTGTTGGTGGCGAAGTGGATTACATTGACAACCTAGATGGTGCTCGTTTTTTAGTTAACAACCCAAATGCCACAACCACCTGTGGATGCGGCTCTAGTTTCAGCGTTTAATAGCTTTTATTTAATAGCCTTTATTCCAATCTAACTGGCAATACAGTGGTTGACCGTTTATGTAGCGGTCGACATTTTTCAAAAATAAATCGACAACATCTTCTACTCTTGTAATCGCAGCCGTGTGATGGGTAATGTGAATATTATCGCTGTGCCAAAACGGATGAGATGAGGGCAGCGGCTCTTGTTCAAATACATCTAGTACCGCCTTTGATGGCTTGTTTCGAGCGAGGTTGTCTATTAACGCTTGCTCATCAATAACATTTCCTCTTCCAGCATTAATAAGTAAGCTATCGAACTTCATTGCTTGGAAAAATTCATTATCTAGTAAATGCGTTGTTTGGGCGGTATCAGGTAACAAACTAACGACGAAATCAGCTTGTTCTGCCAATAATAATTTGTCTTCTAAAGCGAATACTTGCGTGAAACCTTTTATGTTTTTACCAGAACGAGACAAACCAATCATGTTTAATCCAAACACTTCAGCGGCTGGAATGAGTGCTTGTGCAAGTGAGCCTGTTCCTAGTACCCCTAATGTTTTTCCAGACAAATAATTAGGTAAAACACCTTGCCAAGTTGAGCCATCATCTCTTTGCCGTTCTATTTCAAAAACCTTTCTTACATGATTTAAAAGGTAAGTGAATACATACTCACGTATTTGTGTGTTAAATATGCCGCCCGCGACAGTTAATGTGTAATCTCGTTTGTTAAGGGATGTTAGAGGCGCGTTTCCAGCCCACGTTGATTGCAACCATGTAAGTTGGTTACATTGATTCACACATTGCGCAGCAAGGTTGGGGGAAGCGAGTAGTACTTCTACTTTAAGGGGATCAAGGTCCGCCGGGTTGTCACTGAGCTGGACTATATTTATTCGCTCATCATTTGCTAATAAGGCATTTAATTCCTCGGCATCTTGGCTACAAATACTCAGATTTATTCTTATTTTTTTAGACGTTAGCAAATACAGTTCCTCCAATTAAGCTTGAAAAGAGTTGTGCATCAAAACCATAACCTCATGCTCCTGCAATAAGCGTCATGTTCACGATGGACTTCATGGTAACTTATTTCGTCACGCTGGCGGAGCCTTTAATGTGACTCAAGTGAAAACCGGAATATTGGTACTTTTGGTTTTTTATCTCTGCACTTGACCCACTTTTCAACCAAACTGTGGTTGGCGAGGTTCAGTATGAAACCTTAGTTGATAAAAAAGAGTTGATAAAAAAGAGTTGATTAAAGGATTTCTTCATCAGATGTTCAATAACAAACTCCTAAGGTTACATCGGTTTTCCCTTATATCTGAACGAGTAAGGGGGGCGAGTGGCCTGTGATGGTAGCGTTTTCATTCTGAAAAAAGGCTATGGTACCCCATTAACGGTCGCTAAATCGGCGTTATAGTTTGATAAAGCTAAGTGATTTTTATTGGTTGGAATATGCTAGTAAAATTCATTCTATTAATGGACAAGTGCCGCAGCTGATAAATTTTGCTAGTATTCCCACTTTCAAGCTACTTAGGGCAGCATTTTTCCTAACATTTAGGTATATTCTATCGCTGTTGCTCTACTAATTTATGTTGTGAATCTATATGAAGTTTATATTAAGCGCTGTTTTAGTATTTCTGTGTACTGTGTCTCTTTCTGTAAAAGCCGTACTTCCGCCCATTGAATTTGAACGTATTGTGGTAGAAATTGCCGATACAGAGTACGAATTGGAGTATGCAAAAACCTTAAGCCAACGAGCACGAGGCTTAATGTTTAGGCAAAGTATGTGTAGCGATTGCGGCATGCTGTTTAATTTTGAAGTACCGCGTATTGGCAGTATTTGGATGAAAAACACTCAAATACCATTAGATTTAGCCTATGTAGATGATAACGGTGTCATCACTGATATTTTCCCTTTAACTCCTCATGATCTTACTCCTGTTAGGTCGTCTAAGCCTATTTCATATGCCATTGAAATGAATCAAGGTTGGTTTGCCAAGCAAGGTGTAAATGTAGGCGATAGCATTAAAGTGAAGCGCAAGAATATAAATGATAGGAATTGACCCCATGAATCAATCAATTAATGTTGCTAAATTTGGCGGCACTAGTGTCGCCAACTTTGAAGCTATTCAAAATTGTCTTCGGGTCATAGCGGATAATGAAAAAACCCGAGTGGTTGTGGTAAGTGCCGCTGGAGGCGTCACAAACTTGCTTGTGAATTTGGCTCATCAAGCAAATACACAGGACGTAATATTCGAGCATTGCGAGACTATTAAAGAAAAAGAGTATGCAATTTTAAATCGCTTATCTCAACCAAGCATAGTTAAGCCTAAGCTAGATGCCTTACTTGAAGAACTCTCTTCCCTTGCACTGCACGAAGAAATCAACCATAACGACGCATTAAAAGATCAATTATTGTCCTTGGGTGAACGTATGTCGTCGCTGCTTGTTGCTGCCTGTTTATCTGAGTTTGGCGTAAAAGCACTGAACTTTGATGTGCGAAATGTACTGAAAACTGACAGCACATTTGGCGAAGCAGTACCCAATTTAGCGCAAATAAAAAAACAAGCAGAATTGTTGTTATACCCGCAACTTAGCGGTGCAGTTATCGTGACTCAAGGGTTTATTGGTTCAGATGAAAACGGTGTTACCACAACACTGGGCCGTGGCGGCTCTGATTTTACCGCAGCTTTGCTCGCTGAAGGTTTAGGTGCTGAATGTTGCGAGATATGGACTGATGTGAATGGCGTCTATACAACAGACCCTCGTATTACCTCTGCAGCTAGACCTATTGCCGAATTAAGTTTTGAAGAAGCGGCAGAAATGGCGACCTTTGGTGCAAAAGTGTTACACCCTGCTACGATGGAACCAGCATTAAGACAAAATATCCGCGTTTTTGTCGGTTCTAGTAAAGACCCTAAAAGTGGTGGGACTTGGCTAGTTAAAGATTGCGATGATGAACCGGCCTTTAGAGCGATTACTCGCCGCAAAGAACAAGTTATGGTGACAGTTAAAACACCGAAAATGATGTATGCTCAGGGTTTCCTAGAAAAGGTTTTTGCAGTCATTGCTAAAAATAAGTTAAGCGTTGATTTAGTTACTACCTCTGAAATTTCGGTATCATTTACACTCGATAACCCGGCTAACTCTGTAGCGGAGAAATTGAATTACCAGGCGTTAGCTGAGCTAGAAGATATGTGTGAAGTGAACGTTGAACACGGTTTTGATTTGGTCACTATTGTTGGTAACCAGATGCAAAGTGTTAAAGGTTTAACAGGCAAGGTGTTTGCAGCATTAGATTTTGTTGAAGTTCGTATGATTTGTTTTGGCGCTAATCCACATAATATGGCTTTTTTAGTCGAGGATAAACAAAGTTCTGATGTTGTAAGAACCTTACATGACGTGTTGTTTTAATCACACTAGGACAAACTAAGTGAAAACACTAATTTTTGTATTTATATTAATATCTAGTCCTTTTGTGTTGGCAAAGGGGGTTTCTCCTTATCTTCCGCTTAATCTTGCGCCGGAAATAGAACACCATATTGAACAAGTTGTGGCGCTCACTTCAGATACTCCAGTAATTAAGCCTTATCGTGCAGCTGACATAGCTATCAGAGTAAAACAAATAGAAGAAAATTATCCCGCACTAGCTTATCGAGTTAATGGATATCTAAGTCGTTATGGTAAACGTGCGGCAATTACCAATGTGTCAGCAGAGGCTAGTGTTAGTAGTGATACGGATTCAGCATTAGCGAATAGACGAAATCAAGGCGTTGATGAAAGTTATTCTTTTTCAGCCAGTGCTCATGCTTACTTAACCCCCAATGTTCTAGCCAGTGTTGGTAGTACGTTTTCCCAAGATAATAAAATTACTCACCAGAACACTTATCTCGCAGTTGGATGGAGTCAGTTCCAAGTTGATTTTGGCTACAGAGAACATTGGTTTTCTCCTTTTGAAGATAGCGCGATGTTAATTAGCACTAATGCCAAATCATCACCATCATTAACTGTAAGTAATGCTGTTCCTTTAACAAAATGGGGGCTGAGGTATGAACTATTTTATTCTATTTTGGAGCCTGTTGATGGCATTGTCCTTGGAGAAGGATTATTTCCGGGGAGTCCACGATTAGGTGGCTTTCATCTTAGTGTTAATCCGTTAGATAATTGGACAGTTGGTTTTAATCGTACTCTTCAATTTGGTGGCGGGGCAAGAGATGTTACTTTTTCAGATTTTATAGGTGCATTTTTTGATCCTGCTGGGCGAGATAACGTTGGAGATATCGAATCGGACGACCCTAATTTGGAATTCGGTAACCAGCAGGCCTCGGTAACTACCCGTTTGAATTTAAATTGGGGAATACCATTTTCGGTTTATGGTGAGTATGCGGGTGAAGATACGGTAAACAACAGTAACTTTAGTCTTGGTAATGTTGCGACCTCTTTAGGTGTATTTTTCCCTTTTATTACTGAAGATATTTCATTTCGCGCAGAGTATGTAGACTTTTCAGATGCCTGGTATGTTCATCACTTGTATCCTGACGGGTACACAAATGATGGGCAAATCATTGGCAACTTCGCTGCTAGCTTTCGTGAATCTGGTTCAGGAACATCTGGTAGAACACTAGCGCTAAGAAGCTTATGGAACATTAAAGCAAATCAGTTGCTTGATGTACGTATACGGGCAATACAGCTGGATGATACGGTTAATGAAAGCTATGAAACTGGCGCCTTTGTATCTGTAGCCTACAGTTATGCAACACAATACGGAATTTTTGGCGTAGAAGGTATGCATGCCAAAGAACCTTTAGGCGACTCAGTCAGTCGTCTTTCAATTTTTTACAGGTGGTGATTTTTTGAATACTTTGTTGAGCCAAGAGGAACTTAGTTCTGCGAAGCGCCTGTTATTTATGTCGCATTTAGCCCTTGGTGATTTTGTTTACCACGGGGCGCTGCTGAAAGCATTGAAAAAAGCATATCCAAATTTAGAAATTGATATTTGGATGGATGATTGCCGAGATAAAAAGAAGAAATGGCACAGCGAGCGCAGCAGCACTCTAACCTCTTGGGTTTCTAAAACAGATATTGCAGAAGTTATATTTCCCATTGCTACTGGGAATAACGATCGGGATATGCTGGTACGCAGAGCAAGCCGACGTAATTACGATATTATTTTTTATCTCGCGTCTACACGTATTGAACGCTTTGCTTATATAGCTCGCAGTATTTCATCAAAAGCGATTTTGATGGGAAGTTCACCGAGTGGCTTTGTAAATAAAATAAAAAGTGCACGTTATTTACGTCATGTTAAGCGACGTTTTGAGTTGAATTTGCATGATTCATCAACTCATATTTTTGATAAATATAAGCGCTATTATGAGCGTTGCTTTGGACCATTACAGATCGCAGAGTCTGATAAGTACGGAGTAGGGATTTCACTACCCCAAGACTCGATTGATTTTGTGAAGCAATGGTGTCGCAATGAGAAGACGGACAATTTTTCTCCGTTTGTAATGATTAACCCTATATCTACGTCTCATAAGCGAGATTTAAACGGCGATACTTTAACGCATTTGATTGTGAGTTTACTCGCGAGAAATCCGTCTATACATATAGTCGTCAATGTGCCGCCTTCTTCTATTGTAGGAATTAAGGCCTTAATTGCGCCTAACCTGAATAAAATAAGTGATCAGCAAAAAATATCGATATTTAGCGCTGAAGATGATTTTTACACACTTCCTGCTTTAATGGTTCAATGCGACTTCATTGTCACGGTGGAAACTTCCGTTATGCACATTGCTGCTGTGTTGAATGTGCCTCAGCTAGCGATAGTGCGCAAAAAAGCAAAAAAATGGAAACCCCTTAGAGCATCCGAAATATATTGGTGTGAAGGTGATATTAAAGATTGTGATGGAGCTGATTTAGCGTCCAAGGCCCTCGAAAGTCTATCTGAGACCTTAGACGCAAAAAATTAAACTCTAAACTTCTGTATTGAGCCTTGTAGCTCTTCAGCAAGGCGAGCAACCTCGTGACTAGAGTCAGAGGTTTGCTGTGCACCAATAGAGGTTTCTTCCGCTATACCTACAATCGTTTCTAAGGTTTCACTGATCTCTTCAGAGACAACATTTTGCTCTCTTGCAGATTGCTCTATTTGCGAACTCACATCAAAGGCGTGACGCACTGCGCCAGATATGGAATCAATTGCAGAGGTGACCTTTTCGGTCTGCTCTACGCAGACGTTTGTTTGGTCTTTACCTTGTTCCATTACGGCAACTGCTTTTTCTGCCCCAGCTTGAAGAACTTCAATCATTGCATTAATTTCTTGCGTTGATTGTTGAGTACGACTTGCCAGTGTTCGTACTTCATCGGCTACAACGGCAAAACCTCGTCCTTGCTCACCTGCTCGTGCTGCTTCAATTGCTGCGTTTAAAGCGAGTAGATTTGTTTGATCTGCAACACCTCGAATAACGTCCAAAATACTACTTATGCTAGTGCTGTCTTCATGTAGTTTATTTATGACATCCGATGCTTCTTGTACGTCTTTTGCCAGCACTTCAATAGTGCTCTTGTTTTGAACGGAAATATCCCTGACTTTTTGTGCTTCGCCATCTGCATTTTTAATTTGGGCGAGGGTGTCTTCAGCACTTTGTGTCACAACCTGAGCGGTAGAATGCATTTCAGTTGTTGCTGTAGCAACTTGAGCTATTTGCGACTTTTGATTTTGAATTGATGCAGTTGTTTGTATTGTGACAGCTGATGTCTGTTCTGAGGCCGAAGCAAGTTGCTCTGCTCGTTCGTTTATACCGCTAATCAAACTTTTCAAGTTGTCAATTAAACGATTGCAGTTACGTGATAATAAGCCAAATTCGTCAGTACTACTGTCGTCCAAGCTATGAGTCAAATCACCA
This sequence comes from Alteromonas sp. 5E99-2, assembly GCF_017368475.1. Lineage (GTDB taxonomy): Bacteria > Pseudomonadota > Gammaproteobacteria > Enterobacterales > Alteromonadaceae > Alteromonas_F. The sequence goes on along the minus strand of NZ_JAFNJE010000001.1, from coordinate 286,758 downwards.
GAGGAAGCAATGTTTAATAAATTGTTTACTCTACGCAATGGGCGAGTTATTGCAATTACGGTGAAATAGCCAATAACGCCTGCAAGTGCTAATGAAATAAGTACAACAATAATAGACCCCGTAGTACTTTTCGATACTCTACTATTGACCTTTTCTTCCACCGCCTCGACGTTTTTATCTGCCAAGGACAGAAGAGCTTCTAAGTTAGTAATACCTTGTTGACTATTTTGGTCGGATAATTTTAATGCTTCAGTAGCTTGGTTTCTTTCTATTAAGCGCTTTACATGCAATGAGGTTATTCCTGATTCTGTATTAACAGAATTTATTGCGGAACTAATGAGTTCATCTATTTCCTCTAGAGTACCTGAGTCATCATTACCATCGGCTGCTGTCAACATGTCGTCTCTCAGCGTTTTTACTTGGTTAACTACTAATGATAATTCGTTTCCTACAGTTTCAGCTCTCGCTAAAGTTTGAGTTTTTACGTATTCGCCTGATACAGTCAATAAGGTTAGCAAACGGTTTTCTAAGGATGTACCAACTTCCAACGCTTTTTGTAAATCCCGATTACTTGAAACTTCGTCTAAATCTGAGAAATCGAGAATGAGTGTAGAGGCATCGTCAGCACCATATTCAACTTCTTCTAGTACAGATGCAATAGTTTGTCTAAGTGAAAGGTAGTTTTCTCTACTCTTCAACATTTCATCGACGTTTGCACTGTAATTGTTAAACGATTCTTCTATCATGGCGATCTTAGATAGAAGAGCTTCATCTTCCATAGCAACGCCTTTGAGTATTTCTAAATCTGACTTGAACACGCCTTGACTTGAATGGTAGGCGGATTTTTTGTCGTTTAGTCCGTCTGTTGACTCTTCTATATAAGCCTCAAACGTAATACGACCCATATCTAAAAAGCTCGCTTTTAGACTGTTACTTTTTGATAGAACTGGGATAGTTACTTGGTTTACCTGATTGGTATTTGAGCTAATTGCTTTTAAATTTACTACTGCGAAGATACTGTTTACTACTAGTAACACGCTTATAATAACAAATCCGCTGATAATGCGAGTTGCTACAGTTATATTCATTTAAGCTCCAAAAAATTGCTTTACTACAGAGACGATTGATCCAATTTTAGTACAAAAAGCACAAGATGCTAAAAATCTACCGTAAACCCTGTGTAAACTTTTTATTCCTTGATTTTAATTAGCTTTTTGGTTTCTAAACATAAGCAAGTTAAGTGTCCGCCCCAAACGTAACCCGTATCAAGTGCTATTTTGTTAGGGTGATTGGTGCGTCCATTTAAGCTGGCCCAATGTCCGAAGATGATACGTTGATCGGGAAGCTGGTGTGTATTGTTAATTTCATACCAAGGTATGAACTTAGATGCTGTCTGTAGAGGAGAATTCTTTTCTTTGAAATCGAGTTGATTATAGGTATTTAGGTAGCGCATTCGGGTTAATGCGTTGACTACGAAGGTGAGCCTCAGTTGCGATTTTTTGGTGTTGTTCCATGTATCTGGCGTGTCTTGGTACATTTTTGCAAGAAAACCTGCATAGTGATCACTTTGCAGTTCGCTTTCGATTTCCGCAGATAAGCGTATCGCTTTTTTGAAAGACCATTCAGGAAAAAGTCCTGCGTGAGCTAACAAGCTGTGTTGGTCTATCATTGTAGCAAGGGGAAACTGTCTTAACCAATTTGCATATCGTTCGATGTCTGAGCTTGCTAGTAATGATTCTAGCTTGTCTTGGGGCTTTGCTGGTTTGATACCGTTGATAATGGATAATAAATGTAAATCATGGTTACCCAGCACGGTTTTGAAATTATCTTCCAAATCATATAGTAACTGTAGAGTTGACAATGAATCATCACCTCGTGCAACTAAATCACCCACAGCCCATAAGGTGTCTTTGCTTGAATTGAATTTGATGGTTTTTAGAAGCTTTTTTAGCCCCTGATAACAACCTTGTATATCACCAACAACATAATTCACATTTCATAAGCCTTATAATGGAAAATTTCAGTGAATAGATTTAGGCACAGATAAGCTAAACACGTCAATGTTTGTGTTAAACATTGTCTGGTCTTGCAGTGCCATTTCATATTTTCCTTGCATGGTGCCAACCGGAGTATCCAAAGCAACACCACTGGTATAAGTGAATGTTGCATTGGGTTTAATGTTAGGTTGTTGGCCGATTACACCGGGGCCTTTTACTTCCGTTTGTTTGCCATTGCCGTCGGTAACAAGCCAATATCGATTCATTAGGGTCACAGGCACTGTACTTTTATTGTGAATACTGATTTGGTAAGCGAACATGAACTTTCCATTATTGGCGTTCTCATGTTCGGGTAAATACTGTGTGACGACGCTTATTGCGATAGGGATATCCATGTTTTGATATCGCTATTGTTCTTCTTTTACAGAATTTGCAATACGTGCGAAGTCGCTTAAGCTTAGATTTTCTGCTCGTAAAGTAGGTTTGATCCCAAGAGACTCTAGGGTTTCAGCATCAGCAAAGGCACTTAGGCTATTGCGAATGGTTTTTCGTCGCTGGTTAAATGCAGCAGCAGCAACTTTTTCTAATGTTGCTACTTTGCTTACTTGAACCGGTGGCGTTGCGTGAGGCACTAGCTTCACGACTGCGGATTCGACTTTGGGAGGAGGAATAAAAGCACCAGGAGGAACAGTAAGTACAGGGATAACTTGACAATAATATTGTGCCATGACTGACAATTTACCGAATTGTTTACTTCCAGGGGAGGCGGCCAAGCGTTGAACAACCTCTTTTTGCAACATAAAGTGCATGTCTTTAATGTTTTCCTTGTGTGCAAACAGGTGGAACATTAACGGCGTTGATATGTTGTAGGGTAAGTTTCCAAATACCCTTAGTGGGGTTCCTCTTTCTCGAGCAAGTTCAGCAAAGTCAAATGAGAGGGCGTCTTTTTCTATAACAGTGAGCTTTTTACCGTGAAAAGGGTGATGGCGCAATCGTTTGGCTAAATCTCTATCTAGCTCTACGACGGTGAGTGCATCAACGCGTTCGCACATGGGTTCCGTTAAAGCGCCTAAGCCTGGCCCAATTTCAACTAAAGCTTGATCTGAAGTTGGGCCTATTGCATTAATGATATTATCAATAACGAAGGGATCATTAAGAAAGTTTTGGCCAAAACGTTTGCGAGCAGTATGGCCTAAATGAGTTTTATTCATTGTTTATTTCCTGCCAATACAATCGCTTTTTCAATGGCTACGGCAAAGCTTCCTTCATCAATGTCACCAGTGCCGGCTAAATCTATAGCGGTACCGTGATCCACTGAGGTTCTAACAAAAGGAAGGCCTAATGTAATATTTACTGCGGAGCCAAACCCCTTGTACTTGAGCACAGGCAAACCTTGATCGTGATACATAGCTAGTACTACGTCGGCGTCATTTAAGTATTTCTGTTGGAAAATGCTGTCAGCAGGGAGTGGACCAGTAATCCTTATTCCCTCTTCTCGCAATTCATTAAGAGCAGGGATCATTGTTGTGATTTCTTCCTTGCCTATATGACCATCTTCTCCTGCGTGAGGATTTAAACCACATACAAAAATATGCGGGTTCTCAATACCAAATTTCAGTTTTAAATCGGTATTAATGATGTGAATGACTTTATGTAAGCGATCTCGGGTAATGGCTCTTGAAACAAATTCGAGAGGGATGTGGGTTGTTGCAAGAGCAACATTTAAGCCTTCTGTAGAAAGTAGCATAACCACATCCATTGTATTGGATTGATATGCAAAAAATTCGGTATGACCTGAAAATGAAATACCTGCTTTATTAATAATCCCTTTATGAACAGGACCGGTCACAACCGCGTCAAATTCACCTTGAATATTGGCTTCACAAGCTTGCTTTAAGGTTTCAACTACATAATGGCCGTTATCTGGATTCAATGTTCCGGCTTCTACCCTGCCTGTACAGGCTATATGCTTAATGTACATTTCACCAATAGGCAACGGCTTATCGATGCAGTCGTCATAATCGTGTAGCTTGACGTCGATGCCTAAGGTCTTTGCTCTTTCAAGGATCATGTTTTTATCTGCAAATAAAACAACGACCGCATTCCATTTTCTTTGTGCAAGCTTTATGACCAAGTCAGGGCCGATACCCGCAGGTTCTCCGGGGGTAATTGCTAATTTATGAATAGCCATATTATTGTGCTGCGTCCACGCCGCTTGAGGCGAGGACTTCAATATAAGCTGCGTCGCGTATTTCTCTTAACCAGTTTTCGGTTTCTTCAGCAAACTTTCTGTTGAAAATTAATTGGTGAGCACGGTCTTGTTTGCGTTTTTCTGTGGCGTCATCCATGCGTCTTTCTTCCAACTGAATTAAATGCCATCCATGAGTTGAGCGCACAGGTTCACTGTATTGGCCAGGCTCAAGGCTTGCCATTGCGTCTCTAAAGGCAGGCACGTACACAGTAGGGTCAGCCCAACCTAACTCGCCACCTCTGAGAGCTGAGCCAGGGTCATCAGAAAATTCTTTTGCTAGTTCAGCAAAATCTGCCTCACCTGCTATGACTTGCTCTTTAAATTCAGCTAGCATGGATTGGGCTTTGTTATCACTTAATATAATAGATGGCTGAATAAGGATATGACGAGCTCTGACTTCTTCAACTTCAATTCGCTCTACACCTCGTGTGTCGAGTATTTTGAGTATATGAAATCCCGCGCCACTTCTAATTGGTCCGAATAAAGCATCTTTAGGCTGATTTTTTACAACGTCAGCAAATAGTGTCGGCATTGAGTTAATGTTATTCCAACCCATATCTCCACCTTCCAATGCTTCTGAACCTGATGAAGATGCAATTGCAATTCTCGCAAAATCTGAGCCTGAGTTCAGTAAACTTAATACTTTATCGGCTCTTTCTTTTGTTTGAGTAATATCTTCGTCGGTAGGGTTGGCTGGTAGGCCTACTAAGATATGACCTAAGCGGTATTCCGCTTGTTCTGCACCTTGTTCGTCTATGAGTTCAACAAGGTTTCCAATTTCTTGCTCAGTGATATAAACACGACGCCTTACACTGGCTCGGCGAACTTCACCTAAGATCATTTCTTGCCTTACTGATTCTCGGTATTTCTCGTAACTAACACCTTCAGAGGCTAATTGCTGCTGGATTTGCGAAATCGTGACATTTTGCTGTTGGGCAATATTTTGTATGGTTTGGTCGAGTTGTGGGTCACTAATTTGAATACCAAATCTATCAGCGACTTGCATCTGTAAATTATTCAGTATTAGTCGTTCGATAGCTTGAGTTCTGAGTGCTTTTTCAGAGGGTAATGATTGGTTATTCTCTTTGGCTGTTTTTTTTACATCAACCACTAAGTCTGATATTTCCGATTCTAGAATTAGCCCTTGATCAACAATAACAGCGACGCTGTCTAAGGTGATTTCTTCGGCGTGTATTGGTAAGGCAAGCCCTGTGGCAACCAACCATGTGACAAAAAATTGATTTGCGAATTTCATAAACACTCTTTTATTTTTACTGTTTTGTCTCTTATTTGAGACTAATTTAAACTATAGGGCTGGCGATAGCCAAATATTCCGTCTTCCAAAAGCTGACGACTGGCTTTTTTACTTCCCAACCCTTTAAATGAAAATTGAAATGAAACCCCAGAATCGTATTCGTTCAGGGTTTGCTGGCCGGATGTATCAAAGCGGTTTGTTAAGTAGCGTTGTGCGACAACACGCAATGACCAACAACAAGACTCATATTCTATACCTGTGTAGGTTTCAATACTGCGATTTAATTCTAAATCTCTATAAACTCGTCCTACCCATTGCCAGTTTTTTGCTAATGGCCAGCTTATAGACAACCCTAATTGGTCAATAGTTTCATCGGATAAGTTTCTAACGTATCTGTGTGACAATTGGACCAGTTTCTGAGCACTAATTTGATAGCCTAAAGTAACACTACTTCTGTCTACCTGTTGTGAATTTGCAGAAAGTAACGTGTCACCGTGAAGTAACCAGCGTTTATTTATACGCCAATCGATTTCGCCAGCTAATGCCGAGCGATTGTCATCACCTCGGAAAATGGAAACTCGACTGTCATCAAAATAAAAAATTTGGCCTAAGCTAAACACAAATTTCTCTCTACTTGAAGAATCGATAATTCTTGAAGTCACACCTAATGTAACTTGGTTGTTGTCGCTTATTCGGTCTAAACCCGTAAATTCTCGTCCTCGGAACAATCCATTAAAATCAGTGAATAATACCGTTGAGTCATAAAGGCCAATGTTATCTTGGCTTTCAAACGAGGTGTATAAGTATTGGAACTTAGGTTCTAGTGTTACTTTCGAATGCTTGCCAAGCCAGCTTCCATTTCTTTCAAAATATAAGGTACCAAAAAGTCGGCCTTGGCCTATGGTGCGAGTTACGTCTTCTTCAAGCTCTGGCGAAAACTCCAAATCGGTTTGGCGATATATTGTGTTATACAAGGTTGCTTCCGCGCTCAATTCTCCCCAAGGACGTATAACTGGTAGTCGTAATGTAGGTGCAAGGTGTAAACGCAGAGCTTTAGGTTCACTTTCAGCTGCATTGTCAAAATACGCGAATTCTGAATTAAATTGAAACTCAAGGTAGCGAGCGAGAGGATAGATGCCTTCAACTTTAATTTCAGGCAACGCACGATAGGTCGTGATATCTTCGGCAATGATGTCGAAGTCTCTTAAATAGAAACTTGCGTTCAGGTTATCTCCTAAAAAATCGAGACCTAAGGTTCGAGATAAATGTGTGTCAGCGCGATTAAAAAAATCTGAACCTAAGTCGATGATATAATTACTGTCGCTTACACCGTTGAAATCGGCATTAATAAACCACTTATTAGACAGTTGTTGCTCATGGAAAAAGCGATAGAAATATCGGCTGTCTCTGTCTTCTAAGTCAGCATCTTCAGGCAAAAAATCTAAATTAATCGAGCCTCTGCTCGACTCAGTTAAATAACGAAACTCTGTTTTTAATTGAAAGCCGCGAAGGGTTGTTAGTCTGGGAGTGAGCGTTAAATCGTAGTTCGGCGCAATATTCCAATAAAAAGGCTGTTCGATATCAATACCTGTTTGGCTTGAACTGGATATATTGGGGAAAAGTAAACCTGTTTGGCGTTCCGTTCCCACTGGATATGCAAAATAAGGTAAATAAAATACAGGCACGTCTTTTACATAAAATCGCGCATGTTTTGCTTCGGCTACGGTTGAGCCTTCTTCGAAGCTAATTTGAGAGGCTTTTATTTGCCAATCAACGTTTGTGAGTGGGCAGGTAGTAAAGGTGACACCATTGAGTGCAACACCATCACTTTCACTTATATCAATTGACTTAGCGACGCCTTGCCCACCAAACTCAGTGAGTTGATATTCGGTATCAATGATTTCTAAAGTTCGATTGAGAGAATCTACATCGATGCTGGTGCTTGTTACGTTAAGTAAGTTATCTTTGTAATCTACGTCACCTTGAGCTATCACTCGATTGCCATTATTGAGCACTGTGGCTGAATCGGCCGTTATGGCAGCGGTATCAGATACAATTTCGACATTTCCTTCGAATTTCGCTTCTTGATTTGTTGTCAACGATGCGCGATCAGAAGATACCTTCACTTCTCCATCAGGCATGAGCTGATTAGACTTGAATACAGTTATGGTGTTTTCGCACACAGCCGTATATTGAGATGCGTTTAGTTCGCTCGATAAAAGAGCGAGTAGTGTGAAAATCACACTTATTTTGACTGACTTTACAAACTTATCCATTGAGCAAAAATGCGTACACACAGAGAGGAAAATTGAGACGATTCCCTATTTTAGACGGTTAACCAACAATAACCAACCTTAAATTAGATATGAACTTTATATATAGTATGTCTTTGTGTGTATTTTTGAGCGTTTTTGTATGTTGTTTTGGGGTAAGTTGTTAGGTTTTGTGTTCGGGTTTATGGCATTGAAAGTACCTGGGGCAATAATAGGTTTGGTTATTGGTCACTACTTTGACCGGAGCTATGGTCAGAGTTTTGCTCGTTCGGGGGGCTTTGCTCGTTTCTTTACTGATCCTGAGAGTTTTCAAAAAAATGCTGTTTTTTTTCACAGCCTGTTTGCTGTTCTTGGGCATATTGCCAAAGCTGATGGTAGAGTCACTCAAGCCGAAATTGCAGTTGCTACCCATCTTATGGATACATTGAATTTAAGCGGTGATGCCCGAAAAGAGGCGCAAACTGCATTCAATGAAGGAAAAGCCTCAGACTTTCCTCTTAACATGAGTCTGAAAGATTTGTTTGCATCTTGCCATGGACGTAGAGATCTTCTTCAAATGTTTTTGGAGATTGTTATACAAGCGGCGTTGTCCGATGGCACATTATCTTCAGCTGAGTACGTGGTTTTGGAAAAAACTGCAAAACAACTGCGTTTTTCTAAACGGGAGTTGGATTTCCTTATTTCTGCTCACAAAGCCCAGCAACGTTTTCAACAAGAGCGAACAGGGAGCAACAAAAATGCCGCTCCAGAACAATCCTCAATAGATGATGCGTATAAAATTTTAGGTTTACAAAAAAACGCAGATGAAAAAACCATCAAACGTGCATATAAAAAACAAATGTCTGAGCATCATCCTGATAAATTAGCCGCGAAAGGGCTCCCTGCTGAAGCTATGGAGATGGCGAAACAAAAGACCCAAGCTATTCAAGCCGCGTACGAAATGATAAAAAGTAGCTTAAAGTGACCATCTAATTGTTTATTTTAAAGCAACGAACGAGTTAGTATGTGTCTATCTATTTACAGAAACGATTTACTGATAGTGAAACTTAATATTCAATCGTTCGGTCTGTATGATGTCACACAGAATTGGAGAAGTATGTGAAACCATTCATTAAATCTATTTTATCGGCCACTATGGTATTGGCCTCGTTTATGTCCTTTGCTGAAGACGAGCAGCATCAGGCTCTTATTGATAAGTTTGAATCTATCATGGGGTGGGATGTTGAATCTGTTGCCGATGCACCCGTAAAAGGTTTGTTACAGCTGACCACTGCACGGGGTATTTTTTACGCAAGTGAAGATGGTGGTTACTTACTTCAAGCCCGTATTTTCAATACTAATAATGGTATGGCAAATGAAACTGAATTAGCTTTATCGTCAATAAGACTCGATGGCGTTAAGAAGTTTCAAGATGATATGATTGAGTTTAAAGCGAAAGACGAAAAATATGTTGTTTCGGTCTTTACTGATATTACTTGTGGTTATTGCCGTAAACTTCACAATGAAATTCAAGACTATAATGACGCAGGTATTACAGTGCGTTACATGGCCTTTCCTAGAGCGGGTATTCAAAGTCCAACATACAGCAATATGGTTTCAGTATGGTGCGCTGAAAATCCTCAAAAGGCACTCACTGATGCAAAATCAGATTCTGAGATAGCGTCTTCGAGCTGTGCTAATACGATAGAAGAGCAATATTTATTTGGTCAAAAAGTTGGAGTGGGCGGTACACCAAGTATTGTATTACCTGATGGCAGCTTAGTTCCTGGATACCAACCTGCACCACAGCTTTTATTGTCGCTAGAAAACGCGAGTTAATTGTTGAGTGAATCCTTCTATTCAACGTCGCCCTGTCTTGGGCGACGTAATCGACCCCAATCTTCACCCCGCTATTGACCGTATTTACCGCGCTAGGAATATTCAATCTTCTGCTGAATTAGAAAATGCAGCTAGGGGACTTTTGCATTTTAAAGATTTAAAAGGCATTGATACCGCGTGTGCGCTATTGGTTAGTGCGATTAAAGACCATAAAAAAATAACTATTGTCGGTGATTTTGACGCTGATGGCGCAACCAGTACCGCTTTGTGCATTTTAGCACTTCGGGCTATGGGAGTGACTCAGCTAGATTATTTGGTGCCTAACCGATTTGATTTTGGTTATGGGTTGAGCCCTAAAATTGTTGAACTTGCTCATCAGCAAAGCACTGAAGTCATTGTGACCGTAGATAGTGGTATTGCTTGTTTTGACGGCGTTCAACGAGCCAAAGAACTGGGATTAGATGTCATTGTTACCGACCACCATTTGCCAGGCGAAACTTTGCCAGAAGCTGATGCAATCGTTAATCCGAACCAAGCTGACTGCCATTTTTCATCAAAAAATTTAGCTGGCGTTGGCGTGGCGTTTTATTTGATGTCGGCGTTGAAAGCGGCATTGCAATCCGATGAATGGTTCTCAACACACAATATTACCGCGCCTAATATGGCTGATTTTCTCGATATTGTTGCAGTAGGCACTGTGGCTGATGTAGTGCCGTTAGATAAAAATAATCGAATTCTTGTTCACCAAGGCCTTCAGCGCATTAAAGCGGGAAAATGCAGACCAGGGATTTCTGCAATAATGGCTATCGCTAACCGCACTGCAACCTATTTAACGGCTTCGGATTTAGGTTTTGTTATTGGCCCTCGGCTGAATGCGGCAGGTCGCCTTGAAGATATGGCGTTAGGCATAGAATGCTTGTTATCTGATGACGTCTATCAGTCACGTGAACTGGCCGCCAAATTAGATGATTTGAATCAGTCCCGTAAGAAAATTGAAATAGAAATGCGTGAAGATGCAGAAGTCATCGTTGAACGTCTCGTTGCTGAAACATCGGCTGTTCCTTCGGGATTAACAGTATACGACTCGTCATTTCACCAAGGGGTTATTGGTATTGTCTCAGGGCGATTACGGGAAAAGTTTAATCGGCCTACTGTAACCTTTGCTCGGCAAGATGATGACACATTAAAAGGGTCTGGACGTTCAATTCCAGGGGTTCATATTCGAGATGTGTTTGAAACCATAGATAAAGCTTACCCAAATGTTATTGATAAATTTGGTGGTCATGCGATGGCTGCGGGGTTATCGATTCATTCGTCACAACTATCTGTTTTTACCAAGGCCTTTAACGATACGTTGAGCGAAATTTTTAAAGGGATTGAGCCTCAAAGCACACTGATGACTGACGGTGAGTTGTCGGCTCATGATTATACGTTAGATTTTGCGTTAGCATTAAAGCAAGCAGGGCCCTTTGGGCAAGGTTTCGAAGCACCTGCATTTGATAATCGTTTTAATCTTGTTTCACAACGGATTGTAGGTGAACAGCATTTGAAATTGGTTTTGGCTCTCGACGGAGGTCAACCTATTGAAGCTATTGCATTTAATGTGGATACCCAGCAGTGGCCAAATGATAGTGTTCAGCAAGTCCATGCTGTTTATAGTCCCGATATCAATGTATTTCGCAATAATACTTCGTTGCAATTAATGGTGCACCATATAGAGCCATGTTAAACGGCGTCGTATTGCACCGCAGGCCTTATCGGGAAACCAGCGTTATTGTGGATTTCTTCACCCTTGAACAAGGCCGAGTTAGCGCTGTGGTAAGGGGCATGAGGCAAGCCAAATCTGACAGAAAAAGTTTGCTTCAACCGTTTCAATCTTTGCAGCTGCAACTTGCCGGTAAATCGGAACTTAAAACCCTTGCTCATGTTGAGGCAAACGACAAACGAATTTCTTTAACCGGAGACGCTTTGTACTGTGGTTTTTACATTAATGAATTACTCACTCGGGTACTGCCTCAAGGTTTGGTGGCTGACACCTTGTACCACAGATATATCCATTGTTTAGATCAATTAGTTACCAGGACCGCATTGGATATTTCTTTACGGCATTTTGAATTTGGTGTTTTAGATGAACTGGGCGTTCTACCCGATATTACTGTGACAAGTGAGGGAGAGCCGCTATCGTTGGGTAACAGGTATTGTTTTCATACCGATATTGGTATTGTGCCGATTGATAAAGGTAAAAATACGTTTTTAGGACAAAGTTTAATAGATATAGCAAATGAAGAATGGAACGATGAAAGTCGGGCCACTGCAAAGCTTATTTGTCGTCAAGCATTACATCCATTTTTAGGCTCTAAACCCCTTCACAGCAGGGCGTTATTTAAAAGAGCGTGATATACTCTTTTATCTTCTTTCTTTTTTATTACTTTGAGAATTTCCTGTTATGCCTAATCCTATTTACCTCGGGGTTAATATTGACCACATTGCTACCTTAAGAAATGCACGAGGAACCCATTATCCTGATCCAGTGCAAGCAGCGGGCATAGCGGAACGCGCTGGAGCTGATGGTATAACAGTGCATCTGCGAGAAGATAGACGGCATATTAATGATCGCGACGTAGAGGTACTGCGCCAAACCCTAGATACGCGAATGAATTTAGAAATGGCCGTAACTGAAGAAATGCTTGCCATTGCGCTGAAAACCAAACCTACATTTTGCTGCTTAGTACCAGAAAAACGAGAAGAGTTAACCACTGAAGGTGGCTTAGACGTAGTGGGTCAGCTTCAAACAGTGAAACACGCGTGTGAACAACTGGCGAAAGCAGGTATTTTGGTTTCCTTGTTTATTGATGCCGACAAGGCCCAAATAGATGCCGCTGTTGAATGCAATGCGCCATATATTGAAATTCATACTGGGCAATATGCTGATGCGGCAGATACTGATGCGCAAACAAGCGAATTAGAAAGGCTTAAATCAGGCATTCGTTATGCTCATAGCAAAGGGTTAAAAGTGAACGCAGGTCACGGGCTGCATTATCACAATGTACAGCCTATTGCGGCTATTCCTGAACTAGAAGAACTGAATATTGGTCACGCTATTATTGCTCGTGCTGCACTTGTGGGTTTAGAGCAAGCAGTAAAAGATATGAGAGCGCTGATGGTAGAAGCGCGTTTTTCAGGAGTTTCTTTTAACTAATGAGCGTTGTTGGGCTGGGCACAGATATTGTCGAGATTGAGCGTATTGGCGAGGGCGATGCACTCACACGTTTGGCGAAAAGAGTGCTTACGGAGAAAGAGCTTTCGGTATTTTATACTCATACTATGCCTGCTCGGTATTTTGCAAAACGCTTTGCAGCAAAAGAAGCTGCTGTTAAAGCCCTTGGTACTGGGATTGGCCGAGGAATAAGCTGGCAGCATATTGAAATTAGCAATGACCAACTCGGCAAACCGGAAATACACTTTTCTCTTGGTGCATTAGATAAAGCCAATGAACTAGGTGCAACACATGCCGCGATTAGTATTGCAGATGAACAGCACTATGCGGTTGCTACGGTGATATTAAGTCGTTAATTATGGTGCAAATATATAAGGCTCAAAAAACCAAGAAAAACAATGAAAAGAAACTTGTTAAGTCTGTATTGATTGACAAAATGAGCACCCAAGGCGAAGGGGTTTGTAGCTCACATCGTCCTCCTATTTATGTGAAAGGTGCATTGTTAAACGAAACCCTAGACATACGCGTTACTCAAGCTAAAAAAGACTATTGGAATGCTGAGGTTACTTCTTCTAAATCCATTCAAAACCCTCATGCAAGTAGACAAGATATATTTTGTCGCTACTTTGAAAAATGTGGTGGGTGTACAACTCAATATTGTGATCCTAAAGCTATGCTGGCATTTAAACAGTCTGCGTTAGACGAGCAATTTAAATCTAAGTTAAAAATAGATAATTTGCCTTGGCGTGATGCAATACAAACAACGCACAGAGGTTACAGGCGCAAAGCGCGACTTGCTGTAGACGCTCGAAACCCTAAATCGATAAAAGTCGGATTTCGAGCCCAAGGTTCCTCAAAGATTGTCGGGATTGACACCTGCTTAGTGTTAGAGCCAGAACTTCAATATATTATGCTTGCGTTGCACAGGCGTATCGAGCAAAAAGGTGATGCCTATAAAGCGCTGCGGTTTGTTGGACACATCACGTTAATGCAAGTAAACGGCTGTGTGTCTGTTACAGTCTCATTTACTCGCTCGGCTTCTTCCGATACAGTGAATTGGTGGAAAGCATTTGCAGACGAGATTAATACCAAGGAAAGGCAAAACGCTGAAGTGAACTTGGTAGCGAACAATGAATCTATTGCGTGTTTTTTTCCTTCAAAGACGGTGAACAAGCCCGCCGCGACGGATTTTATTCAAGTGAATGCCAGCGTGAATGAACAAATGCTTGATTTGGTTCTTCAGACTATCGAAAACGACAAACTAGATTATGTATTAGAGCTTTTTTGTGGCTTGGGGAACTTTAGTTTTAAATTAGCAGAGCAAGCACAGCGGTTAATCGGAGTCGAAGGAAGCGAGGCCATGGTGCAAACAGCCCAAGCCGTTGCACAGCAAAATGGCGTAGATAACACGGAATTTATCGCTAGAAATCTGAATGAAGTCTCAAGTATTACTGATTTGTTAAAGAATGTCCCTAGCCTAGTGTTCCTAGACCCCTCGCGGGAAGGGGCGTTTGCAGTGTGTGAGCAATTAGCAAACAATTATGTGGCTAAAATTGTGTATATTTCTTGCAACCCTCAAACATGGTTACGTGACTCTCGGGTACTATTAAATAATGGATATTCACTTTCACAGCTTACGTTGATGGATATGTTTCCTTATACTCCCCATTCTGAGTTATTTTCGGTTTTCACCTACGGCTAGGCACGTATATGGTATCTACGCGGACAGTTCATCAAGAAACACGCCCTGAATTTAATGATTGGTTATCCTCTCTTTCAATGTCTGAGAATACGCGAAGTAAACTCAGAACTATCAGTGATCATCCAGAGATATTGTTGGTGGGGCAGGAAATGGTTGAGATCTTACACGAACTCAATATGGACGATACCACCTTACAAGCCGCGTTAGTTTATCCCTATAGTGAAATGCATAACCTATCTGAAGACGATATAGGCTCGTCATTTGGTAGTGATATAAAACAGTTAATTGTCGGTGTGCGAAGAATGGATGCAATTCGTACTCTATATGGGCGAAATCGCTCCCAAACCGAAATGAGTGAACAAAACGTAGACAGTATTCGGCGTATGTTGCTGTCTATGGTTGAAGACCCTCGCGCTGTTGTTATTAAAATGGCGGAGCGTATTTGTGCACTTCATTTAGCGAAAGAAGCGGATGAAGAGACTCGGGTTATGATAGCCAGAGAATGTTCAACAATTTACGCCCCCTTGGCAAACCGGCTCGGTATTGGCCAGTTAAAGTGGGAACTGGAAGACCTGTCTTTTCGTTATTTACACCCACAAACCTATAAGTCTATTGCTAAGCAACTCGACGGGAAGCGTCAAGCACGTACTGATTATGTAGACAATATAGTTAATGATATTCAAGAATTAATGGACGGGCAGGGGGTCAATGCTGCGGTGCATGGACGACCTAAGCACATTTATAGCATTTGGAAAAAAATGCAGAAAAAAAACCTGTCTTTTGATCAGCTTTTTGATATTCGCGCGATGCGTATTATTGCAGATGAATTGCAAGATTGTTATGCCGCTCTTGGTGCTGTGCATGCTAATTACACTCATATTTCAAAAGAGTTTGACGATTACGTTGCAACACCCAAACCCAATGGTTATCAATCTATTCATACGGTTATTTTGGGGCCAGAGGGTAAGTCGGTTGAAATTCAGATTCGCACACAGCAAATGCATCAAGATGCAGAGCTGGGTGTTGCGGCTCATTGGAAGTACAAAGAAGATAAAACTGGCGCAATATCTGGTTTTGATGAACGCATTAACTGGTTACGTCGCATTTTGTTGTGGCAAGAAGAAGTGGCTGGCGATGGCGATTTAGTTGAAGAACTACGTAGTCAGGTGTTTGATGATAGGGTTTATGTTTTTACACCCAAAGGCGACATCATTGACCTACCACAAGGCTCAACACCGCTAGATTTTGCCTATTACGTGCATACTAATGTCGGCCACAGATGTATTGGCGCGAAAGTGAATAGCAGGATTGTGCCTTTTACTTATCAATTGGCGAATGGTGACCAAGTAGAAGTGTTAACCGGTAAGCAATTACAACCAAGTCGAGACTGGATGCACCCAGGGTTAGGTTATGTACATTCTTCACGAGCTCGCGCAACAATCCATTCCTTCTTTAAGAAACAAGACAAAGAAAAGAACCAAATTGCGGGTAAGGAGTTGTTGGAACGAGAGCTATCTCGTGCTCATTTGGCATTCAAATTGGCAGCCGATGCAGTAGAGAAATTCAATTTCCATAGTCTGCAAGACTTATATGCAGCAGTGGGCGCTGGTGATGTTAGGGTGTTATCAGTTGTGAACTTCTTAATGCAGAAGTACGCTACAAAACCTGAAGTACCGACAATTCCTCGTAAGAAGCGCGAAGCCAAAGGCAATAGTAAACAAGACAGTATTGTTGTTGAAGGTGTAGGACACTTAATGAGCCAATTAGCGAATTGCTGTCAGCCGGTACCTGGTGAGGCAATTTTAGGCTATATAACTCAAGGCAAAGGGGTCAGTGTTCACAAAGAAGATTGTAATCAATTACAACACTTACTACATGTAGCGCCAGAAAGAGAAATAGAAGTGCATTGGTCTGTTGAATTAGATGCGGGGTTTGAAACAACCTTAGCGATTTTCTGCAGCGATAGAAGCGGCCTTCTTCGAGATATTACTACTGTTCTTGCTAATGATAATGTGGGTTTATTAGGGGTAAATAGCCTTAGTGACACTAAATCATTGAGTGCGACAATTAAATTATCAGTAGAAGTTAAAAATGCGGCGATTTTATCTAAAGTAATGAATAAGTTAAGGCAAATTCAAGGTATTGTTGATGTCAAACGAGAAGGTTAGTTTGGCGAGTAGGGTTATCGACATTAGATGAATTACTCGCCGTTATTAGTGAATTTATTTATCTAACTTAGACAAGGCCTTTTCCAGCTCATCAATAGTTTTATGGCTTACGTATTGTAACAGTGACTTTGGTGTTGAAAAGAATGAGTGTGATTCATGGCGACTAGAAAAAACAATACTCATGTCTTTTGTATCGAGTAGCTTTACATAAATTGAAGAGTAAGAAGGGGTCATTTGATCTGTACTTTTCGAAGGTTGAGTTTCAACTGAGCCGATAACAATACCATCAGCATTCATTTCTTTTGCAAGTTGTAATATGGCCGCTGTTGGGTTTGTATTGTATTCATCCATTAAAGCAAATTCTTTTAATTTTAATTTCACAAGGTTTGAAGAAACGACCGTTATTTTATCTGATGTAGCAAGGGCATGTTCTATTTCTTCGTCCACTATTTGTGCATTTGGGCCTGTAAGTGGTGCAATGAGCACAGTATCCCAGTTCGCGTTCTTGTAGCGTTTATTAAAATTAATGCTAGTACAACCGGAGATCAGGAAAGTTAGTACTACTATTGTGATAACATTTTTCATTAAAGTTCCTTTTTCAAAATTTTATAGATAACAAAGTCATAGAGTTTATCAGACACTTATTTTTGATAATATACCTAGTGTTTAGTGTTCATTTCGCGTTCATTTTCTGCTTTAGCATCAATGGCAATACAATTGATGAAAAAACTCGCGTTTAGGGCTTCGCTTTTTGATTAATTTCTGTATAATTCGCGCCCTGCCCAGTTATGACTGTGCTCATTTCCCTGAGTATCAGCCAACGAAGCCACACTCGAAGGGGTGTAAGCAGCGTTAAATTGGCGAGTTAGGAACTATTTTTTAACTCAGTAACAACGAATTAATTTCGAGTATTTTAAATGAAAACTTTTGTAGCCAAACCCGAAACGGTACAGCGCGATTGGTATGTGGTAGATGCCGCAGAAAAAACGCTTGGTCGTCTAGCTTCTGAAATCGCTCACCGCCTTCGTGGTAAGCACAAGCCAGAATATACACCGCATACTGATGCTGGTGATTATATTATTGTTATTAACGCTGAGAAAGTTCGCGTTACAGGCAATAAAGCTAAAAATAAAATCTATTACGCTCACTCTGGATATCCAGGTGGTTTGAAAGAAACGACTTTCGAAAAGCTAATTGCTGCAAAACCAGAAATGGTTCTTGAAAAAGCAGTTAAAGGTATGTTGCCAAAAGGTCCTTTAGGCCGTGCAATGTTCCGCAAAATGAAAGTTTATGCAGGTACTGAGCATAATCACTCTGCACAACAACCCCAAGTACTGGATATTTAAGGAGCTAATCACATGGCAGATACGCAATATTACGGCACTGGCCGTCGTAAAAGTTCAACAGCTCGTGTTTTCTTGCGCCCAGGTACAGGTACGATTACTGTAAATAAACGCCCTCTTGACGAGTTTTTTGGTCGCGAAACAGCACGAATGATTGTTCGCCAACCTTTAGAGCTTGTTGAAATGACAGAAAAATTTGACCTATACGTTACTGTTAAAGGTGGCGGTATTAGTGGTCAAGCAGGTGCAATTCGTCACGGTATTACACGTGCGCTTATGGAATATGATGAAGCATTACGCCCATCACTTCGTAAAGCCGGATTCGTTACACGTGATGCACGTCGCGTTGAACGTAAGAAAGTTGGTTTACACAAAGCGCGTAAGCGTCCTCAATTTTCAAAACGTTAATTTTTCGTTTTCGAAAAAAACCCGGCTTTTGCCGGGTTTTTTATTTGTAGCTTATTTGGGTTACCTATCCTGTTTCTCTTGATTTAAAGCGCGTAGCGACTTACTTTAATTCCTTGTGTTTAATAGGGCTTTTTAACATAATAAATATCTACTATGTGAAAGTAAGCACCAGATTGGGAGACATGTGAATGATGAGTGTGTCGTTAGAATTACCGTGACAGTGGATGAAAATCATTCTGAACAGTCGGGAGCAGAACAACCTCAAAGTAAGGGGCGTAGGAAATTCCTAACGATTGCAACATCTGTTGTTGGAGGAGTGGGTGTTTTAGGCGCGTCAGTGCCATTTATTGGTTCTCTAGGCCCAAGCGCTAAAGCAAAGGCAGATGCAGCTGATGTTGAAGTTGACATTAGTTCAATGGAGCCAGGGCAGTTAATTTTAGTTCGATGGCAAAGTAAACCTGTGTGGATAGTACGAAGAACGCCGGAAATACTTGCTGAACTTACCATTGCTGAAGATAAATTAAGAGATCCTAATTCAGAAAAGCAACAACAACCTGCTTTTGCCAAAAATCGCGGCCGTTCATTAAATGATGAATACCTTATTCTCGTAGGTATTTGTACTCACCTTGGTTGTTCTCCCAAACATTTAAAAAATGGTGCAATGGAACAGTATGTTGAAGGTGTAAGAAATGGCTTCTTTTGTCCTTGTCATGGGTCTAAATTTGATATGGCTGGAAGAGTTTTTAAAAATGTCCCTGCGCCGTTAAATTTAGTAGTTCCTCGCTATCACTTTATCAATGACACTACTGTCGTTATCGGCTCAGAAGCTGAGGTGAGCTAATATGCAAAAGCTAATGAATTGGATAGAGCAGCGCTTGCCAGTAAAACGGGTAGCCGATATGCATGCTATGCAATATCCCGCACCTAAGAATATGAACTTCTGGTATGTATTCGGTTTTTTGTCCATGGTGGTCTTGGTTAATCAAATAATTTCAGGAATTTGGCTCACTATGCATTACACCCCCACAGCGGAAGGGGCATTTGCTTCAGTTGAGTTTATTATGCGCGAAGTGGATTATGGTTACATTATTCGCCATATGCACTCTACTGGCGCATCAGCGTTTTTTATTGTTGTTTACCTACATATGTTCCGCGGCATGATGTACGGGTCGTATCAAAAGCCAAGGGAGCTACTGTGGATATTTGGTATGATGATTTACCTCGCTCTTATGGCTGAAGCCTTTATGGGCTATGTGTTGCCTTGGGGGCAAATGTCTTATTGGGGGGCACAGGTGATTGTGTCACTATTTGGTGCTATTCCTGTTATTGGCCCAGATTTAGTGATTTGGATACAGGGTGACTATGTTGTTTCAGGCGCAACCCTAAATCGCTTCTTTGCTTTACATGTTATTGCGGTACCGCTGGTTATTGTCATTTTGGTGTTTCTACATATATGCGCTCTGCATGAAGTGGGTTCAAATAACCCCGATGGTGTGTCTGTTAAATTTAAAAAAGACAGTTTATCTAAGCAGGATAAAACACCGTTTAAAATTCACCAATACTATACAAATAAACATGACTATTCTGATGATGTGGTGCCTTTCTTTCCTTATATGGTGTTAAAAGACTTCGTTGCATTAAGCGTTTTTTTGTTTGGGTTTTGTTATGTATTGTTTTTTGCTCCAGAAATGGGCGGGAAGTTTCTAGAGCATCCTAATTTTGAAGTTGCTAACTCATTGAAAACTCCAGAACATATTTTCCCCGTATGGTACTTCACGCCATTTTATGCAATTTTAAAGGCCGTACCTGACAAATTGTTTGGTATAATGGCGATGTTTAGCGCAATTGTTGCCTTGTTTGCACTTCCTTGGATTGATAGAGGGCATGTTCGCTCATGGCGTTATCGGTCTGGTTTTCATAAAGTTAACCTTTTAGTTTTTGCATTGGTGTTTGTGTCTCTTGGCTATTTAGGAGGAACACCGCAAGAAGCTTGGAAGTTAATTGCGTCGCAAGTACTAACACTCTTGTATTTTAGCTTTTTTGTTCTGTTGTTTTTGTACAGTAAAAATGAGTGGACAAAGCCTTTACCAGCGAGAATAACAAGATGAAAAAGTTAGTCTTTATTTTGGTGATGTGTTTTCACCCTTTTGGGTTTTCTGCAACGGGTGAATATGGTTTAGACCACGCAGAAATAGATTTGAAAGATAAAGCGTCCTTGCAGCGTGGGGCAAAGGTATTTATGAATTACTGCTTGGGCTGCCACAGTATGCAATATCAACGTTATCAGCGTACTTTTGATGATATTGGTATTGATGAAGAGCTGGCTCAGGAATATTTGCAATACTCAGGGGCAAAGGCCAGTGACTATGTTGTTCGAGCTATGGATGCTAAAGATGCTGAGGCTTGGTTTGGTGTGGAGCCTCCCGACCTTACTTTAGTCGCAAGAGTCAGAGGAACGGATTGGATTTATACTTATCTTCGAACGTTTTATAAAGATGATAGCCGCCCATTTGGTGTTAATAATTTAGTTTTTCCTGACGTTGCGATGCCTCATGTTTTGGAACCGCTTCAAGGAACGCCCATAGTCACGTATAATGAAGAATTTAAAGGCAGTGACACAGAAAAACAGGTCAAAGGTGTAATCACTGATGGCAGTGGCTCACTATCTTCAGAAGAATACGACCAAGTTGTTTTAGATCTTGTGAATTTTTTGGAGTACACAGGAGAACCCACAAGGCTTGTTTCCGAAAGGATAGGGCGGTGGGTATTGGCATTTATCTCGGTGTTTGGCGTTTTAGTTTATCTTCTTAAAAAAGATTATTGGCGCGAAGTACATTAATATAGATATAATTTATACAATTTTTTTGTGGCCTAAATAAAGGCCACACTTTTAGCTTTAGGAGATCGATTCATGGCGGTAGCCACTAATAAACGTTCTATAATGACGCTTTTCTCAGATACACTCGATATTTATAGCCATCAGGTTCGCATAGTGCTTGCTGAAAAGGGCGTAGGCGTTGAAATTAGTTATACCGATCCAGGTAGCATGCCTGAAGAATTATTTGAATTGAATCCATATGGTACGGTTCCTACATTGGTAGACAGAGAGCTTGTTCTTTATAAGTCTCATATCATAATGGAATATTTAGACGAGCGTTTTCCTCACCCACCTCTTATGCCTGTTTATCCTGTTTCTCGTGGCCAAAGCCGTTTGATGATGCATCGTATTGAGCAAGATTGGTATTCGTTAGCGGGCCGTATTTTCCGTGGTGAAGGCAATGTTGAAAGTACTCGTAACGATCTACGTGAAGCCTTATTAAGCCTTGCTCCTATCTTTGCGGAAACTCCATTTTTTATGAGTGAAGAGTTTAGCCTTGTTGATTGCTACTTAGCACCTCTGTTATGGCGTTTACCTGCGTTAGGCATATCTTTAACAGGTGCTGGCAGTAAAGAAATTCACGACTATATGACACGTATTTTTGATCGTGCAGCATTTAAAGCATCGTTAACCGATCAAGAAAGAGAGATCCATAACCCGCTATGAGCGATATGACCTCTAATCAACCCTATTTGTTACGTGCATTTTACGATTGGATTGTCGACAATGGGCTGACGCCTTACGTTGTCGTCAATGCCAATGACAAAGGTGTAGATGTACCTCGTGAGTTTGTTCAAAACGGTCAAATTGTTCTGAATATCTCTCCTGGCGCCTGTGTCAATTTGCACATGGATATTGAATCCTTATCGTTTCAAGCGCGGTTTGGAGGCACACCAAGAGTGTTGTCTATGCCATGCCATTCTATTTCTGCAATTTATGCAAAAGAAAATGGTGCTGGAACGGTATTTGTAAATGAGTCAACAGAATCGTTTGAATTTCAAGAGTCTACCTCATCTGAATCTGAGGCAACTGCTTTGGAGTCTGTTGATAGTTCTGATATCGAACGTGCACCTCAAGATAAAGCTAAACGCCCTACGGGACGACCTTCTTTAAAGGTTATTAAATAATTATACTGTTCTAGCACTTGGCGGTTTACATACTGCTAGTGTGCTAGAAATAGTGTTGCAGTTCCTAAGAACGCAAAAATACCTACCACGTCAGTGATCGTTGTTAGTATTACACTACCCGCTAGTGCAGGATCAATTTTCAACTTTTTCATAATTATAGGTAAGGTAGCCCCAGATAAGGCGGCGGCAACCATATTTATCATCATTGCAAACGCAATAATCAGTCCTAGCTCCAAATTATGCTTCCACAAGCCGATAACGGTGGCAATAAGCACAGCCCACAACATGCCATTTAAAAAGCCGATCGCCAGTTCTTTACTGATAAGCCAACGAGAGTTTCCTGGATTAACATGGCCAAGGGCCATTCCTCGGATAACTAAGGTTAATGTTTGGTTACCCGCAACACCACCCATGCTGGGTACTATAGTATTGAGAATGGCGAGAACAGCCAATTGGCTTAAGGTCGCTTCAAACATATCGCTAACAGCTGCTGCCATGAGTGCGGTAAACAGGTTTACACCTAACCATATACTGCGGCGCTTTGTACTTTGCCATACCGGTGCGAAGGTGTCTTCCTCATCGTCGAGACCAGCCATACTCATCATTGAGTGTTCGGCTTCCTCTCGTATAATGTCAACTACGTCATCTATCGTTATTCGACCAACGAGTTTGTTCTTGTCGTCAACTACGGGTGCTGATAGCCAGTCGTAACGTTCAAACAAGCTGGCGACTTCCCTTTCGTTCATATCAACGGGAATGGCTTCGGCGTCGTCTTCCATTATTTCATTGATTGATTGCTCAGGTGCCGCGACAAGCAACTTTATTGCCGACACTAAGCCGACTAAATTATCTGCACGATTTACAACATACAAGGTATCGGTATTATCAGGTAAATCGTCTTTTAACCTTAAATAGCGCAACACAACATCTACAGTAACATCTGCACGGAGTGTAATTGTGTCGGTATTCATTATAAAACCAGCGGTATTTTCGCCATATGCCAGAGCTTGTTCTGCTCGTTGGCGGTCTTGTTCGTCCATTGATTGAAGTATGTCTTGAAGGACGGTGTCAGGAAGCGTGCTTAGGGTTTCGGCTAAGTCATCGGTATCCATCTCTTCTAATGCATCAACCACTTGATCAGGCATCATCTTACTAATGATGCCATTTCTTACTTCTTCCGATAATTCTTCAATGACATCGGAATGGCAGTCGCTGTCCATCAATTCCCACAACTCATCTCTAGCACGAGTAGGGCTTGATTCAAGTAACAAGGCAACGTCACTTGGGGGAAGATAATGAAGGGTTTTACGAACGGAGACAAAGCGGCCTTCGGCCAAGGCTTCGTTAATTTTATTTAATTGAATTTGCGTATGTTTTGTAGCAAGTGCTTCAGCCATGACAAATACCACGCAAGTAATTGAATTTAGTTAAGAACAGAGTAGTTGAAGTTGCCTACTTTGGTCAACCAAAACCCTTATTTAAAGGCTTTAAAAGAAAGTGTTTGAGTAATAATTGAGCGTTGTTAGGTGTTTTTGGTCATTTTGTGTTATTCGCCTTCGTTGAACCTTCCTGTGATAAGATTTTCAATGGCTTCAAGGGCGTCTTTAGCGTCATTGCCCTCACAGACAACTTGAATATCTTGCCCTTGGTGACTTTCTAGCATCATTAGTCCTAAAACACTGGACGCATCAGCCTGTTTTTCGCCATTGCATATAGTGCATTTAGCGTTAAAAGTTTGCGCTACTTTTACCAGCTGAGTTGCAGCTCGCGCGTGAAGCCCTAATTTATTGACTATCTTTATTGTTTTTTCTACCTGCATTAGCGATTTAGCTCTCTATGACGAAGTTGCACATCGGGATGAATATCACCAAAGGTTTTTGCGAGGGATTGAGCTACGAAGACTGAACGGTGTTGTCCTCCGGTACAACCGATGGCAACACTTACGTAACTGCGATTATTACGTTCCAAATGAGGCAACCAAGTGGTTACAAGATTTTGTATTTGCCAGATAAATTTAGTTACAAGAGGCTGCGACCCTAAAAATATTTCTACGGGGGCATCTAATCCAGTTAAATGTTTTAAATCCGGTTCCCAATGAGGGTTAGGTAAAAAGCGTGCATCAAAAACATAGTCGGCGTCTTTGGGGATACCGTGCTTGAATCCGAAAGATTCAAACACCAAGACTAGGCGGCTGCTCTTTTTACCAAGCACCCGTTCGCGAATAAGCTCTGCTAGCTGATGCACTGATAGGGAGTCGGTATCAATATATAAGTCAGCTCTCTCCGTAATAGGTGCAAGTAAATCACGCTCTGTTTTTATAGCGTCGACCAGTGATATGTTTTGTTTGGTCAATGGGTGGAGCCGACGTGTTTCACTGAACCGTTTAACCAAAATATCATCGCTGGCGTCGATATACACTATGGTCATTTGCCAAGATGAAGGCAAGTAGTCAAGAATTTCATGTAATTCGTTAGGCTCTTTTGGGAGGTTTCGAACATCGATGCTCACAGCAACTTGATCGTATTCATCTGCAACGGTATGAGTGAGAGTGGGGAGAAGATTCACGGGTATATTGTCAACGCAATAATAACCCAAATCCTCCAAGGATCTAAGTACAACTGACTTCCCAGAGCCTGAGCGACCACTGATAATAATTAGATTCACCCTTGTACCTCCATTTACCTTATTATTTATGCAAGCGCGGCAATAATATCATCACTTGTGGTGGCGTTACGGATTGCTTTTACTATTTGCTTGTCGTTTAATTTCTTTGCGACCGACGAGAGTGTTTTTAAATGTACGTCAGTTCGCTCTGCAGGTACAAGTAATGTAAAAAATATATCTACAGGTTTATCATCAATTGCATCAAAATTTATTGCTGGAGTGCTAGTTACCACAATGGCAACGACAGATGTTAGTTCACTTAACCTACCATGAGGTAAAGCGATACCATTGCCTATACCTGTGCTTCCCTTCTTTTCTCGGCTCATTAAGCTTTCAAAAACAGTCGTTGCACTGATGTGCTCGTTATTATCGGCCGCAATATTGCTGATGATTTCGAGAATGCGTTTTTTACTATTGCACTGGACCCCACATTGAGTGTGGTCCAGGCTAATTAAAGTTTGAATATCCATTGTTAAATATCAGTGGCGTTTAATTTTTTCCTTGTGCTTGATGACTTGCCTGTCGAGTTTATCAACCATTTTATCAATAGCGGCATACATGTCGCTGTCTTCTGAAGAAGCAAAAACTTCTGCACCACTAAGGTGAACAGTGGCTTCTGCTTTTTGATTGAGTTTTTCGACATTCAAGATCACGTGCACATTGGATATGTGATCGAAGTGTCGCTCCAACTTGGAAAACTTGGTGTCAACATAAGTGCGAAGAGAATCGGTAATATCTACGTGATGACCAGTTAGGTTTATTTGCATAAACGTCTTCCTTTTAGGTTTGTGCCTTACAACAGGCTTTTACGTTGGTTTGACGGCGGGATTGACAAAGATTCCCGGTATTTTGCTATTGTTCGCCGAGCAACTTTAATACCCTGATCGGCAAGCAATTGAGCAATCTTACTGTCACTTAGTGGTTTACTGGGTAATTCAGCGGCCACTAATTTTTTTATTAACGCGCGTATCGCAGTGGATGAACACTCACCACCGGAATCAGTTGAAACATGGCTAGAAAAGAAATATTTAAGCTCGTAAATGCCCCTTGGCGTGTGCATGTATTTTTGTGTAGTGACTCGGGAAATAGTTGACTCGTGCATATCAACCATTTCTGCTACATCATTGAGTACCATGGGTTTCATCATTTCAGGGCCATGCTCAAAAAAGCCAATTTGCTGCTGCACTATGCAACTTGCGACTTTCATTAAGGTATCATTTCTAGATTCTAAACTTTTAATAAACCACTTTGCTTCTTGCATATGAGATCGAATGAATTGTCCATCGCTACTATTTTTAGTGCTTTTTGACATCGCGGCATATTGTTGATTTATACCTAGTTTGGGTAGGCTATCTGGATTTAGTTCCACAACCCAACGTCCACTTTTTTTGATTACCGATACGTCAGGAATAACATATTCGGGTTCTTCTGTAATTAATGCACTGCCAGGACGAGGGTTTAGTGTTTGCAATAATCGCATTGCTTCTCTTAATTCATCTTCCTTTAGCTTAGATTTACGCATCAAGGTGCGGTAATCTTTACTGCTCAATAAATCACTAAATTCATTGATGATAAGCCTTGCTTCGTCTAGCCAAGGGGTATCGGGTGCAAATTGCCTAAGTTGAACCATCAAACACTCTTGCGGAGATATAGAGCCTGAGCCTATTGGATCAAACATTTGGATGCGTTTTCTAACGCATTCGATTTCATCCATTTCGATAGGATCGTCTGTATCGAGTTCGTTATTTACTGAAGCGTATATGTCATCAAGAGATACAGTTAAATAACCTGAAGGGGCTATGCTATCAATAATTGCTATGGCTATCGCTGTATCGGTATCAGAAAAAGGTGTTAGGCTCATTTGCCAGAGTAAATGGTCCTGAATATTGTCAGTAGTTTCACCTTGGTAAATCGAATCATCTTCTGCTGAAGAAGACGATGGTGCAGGTGCCGATGAAGCTGAGTAATATTCATCCCAAGTACTGTCTATAGGAAGCTCATCGGGTAATGCATCTTTTTCTAACGCATCGCCACTTTCAATGGAATCTGATGTGGTAGGAGTAGATTCCAATTCTTCTGGTTTTTGGGGTTCCTTGATGTTGTCCAAACTTTCTTCTGCATTAGGTTGATCGTTTTCATCCCGCTCTAAAAGAGGGTTTGCGTCTAATGCTTCTTGAATTTCTTGTTGTAAGTCAAGCGTAGACAGCTGCAAAAGCTTAATAGCTTGTTGTAGCTGCGGCGTCATAGTGAGCTGCTGACTAAATTTTAACTGTAACGACGGTTTCATTTAAGTTATTGGTCTTTTGTGTATCGCTTTGTTAAGTGTTTCAATGCGAAAAGCAGTTACGTCATACCTTAACTATAGCTTGAATTGCTCACCTAGGTATACATCTCTTACTTTTTGATTCGCTAAAACGGTTTCCGCATCTCCTTGCGCGATTAATTCCCCATGACTAACTATATAGGCCATCTCGCATACATCAAGCGTCTCCCTGACATTATGGTCGGTAATTAGTATTCCCAGACCTCTGTCTTTTAAGTGTGTGATTATTTTTTTTATATCATTTACTGATATTGGATCTACGCCCGCAAAGGGTTCGTCTAATAATATAAATTTGGGGTTTGCGGCTAAGGCTCTGGCAATTTCAACTCTTCGCCGCTCACCACCAGATAGTGCCATTCCCAAACTTTTGCGTATGTGATTGATATTAAACTCGTCGAGTAAAGCGTCGGCCTCTTGTTCTCGCTGCATAGAAGTGAGCTCTTTGCGTGTTTGTAATATTGCCATAATATTATCGTACACACTTAGCTTTCTGAAAATAGAGGCTTCTTGCGGCAAATAACCAATACCTTGACGAGCTCTTTCATGCATAGGCTGAGTGGTTAAATCTGTTTGGCCAACGCAGATGCTTCCCTTGTCTGAGGGAACTAAACCGACAATCATATAAAACGTCGTCGTTTTGCCTGCGCCATTAGGGCCAAGCAGACCAACAATTTGCCCGCATGAAACTTCCAGACTTACATCTCGTACAACTTGCCTTGACTTATAAGACTTTGCTAGGTTGCTGGCTACCAAAGTACTCATAATTAAGGGGTACCCTTGTTGTCTTGACCTGAATTTTCGCCATCAGTAATATCTTTTATTGCTTCAGGGCGAAAGACAGTAGTAACACGTGTGTCATTGCCGTCATTGCTTTCTGCGAGTAGTTGCTCGTTGACCATATCATATACAATAGAGCTCCCACTTACAGAGCTGGCTTCTCGTTGTAGCTCAGCGGCACCGGAAAGAGAGATCATTTTTTTACTGACGTTGTAGCGAATTTCTTCTGCTGTTGCGATCACCCGTTGTTTATCATCAAGCTCTTGAGAGTATTTTGCAGGTGTGCCTCGGGCGATAAAGATCTCTTTACCTTCACCCAAGCTGGCATCTACCTCTACTTCATCTGCATCAATGACTAAGCTACCTTGAGTAATATTCACGTTACCTGAAAATATTGATGATTTATTTTTGCCATCAACAAATTGCGATTTTGAGTCGACCGTAATAGGCTGCGTAAAATCGTCTTCACCAGCTAAGCTTTGCGTAGTAGCGGCACTAACAACACTAATTGTCGCTGCGAGAATAAACTGTTTGTACGTGATTTTGTAATTCATAATACTTCTGTTCTAAGTCAGCGCTGAAACCATTGCCGATGATTGTATAGTGATCACCTAAAAGGGTGACAGCTTGATCTGAGTTTACGGTTTTTTCATTTAACTTCACTTCGATGAACTCAGTCTGAACCGATTTAATAAACTCATCAGGTTGCAAACTTAAAATACGAACGTCACTCTCTAATTGTAATAGATCACTGTTATAAAGCGTACCTTCTGACGCCGTTAATTTCCAACTCGCAGTTCCGCCATCGGGGTAAAGTGTATATTCAGGTTGCTCAAAAACAACAAACCCTAGTAAATCAAAATGTTGCATGCCTTGAGCAAAAACTTGGTGGCTCAGATTGCCATTTTCATCGTACAATTTAGTCGTTAAATTTTTTGCTTGATAGGTTGCAACTAACGCATCAATGTTAGGCGAAGCTTGCTGTTCTTCTTCTTCCTCTAACCAAACTGGAAGATAAAGTAACAGTGCTGCTAAAAACAATGTGCCAATACTCAGGCCTAAGCGATTCATATACTAGACGCCTGTATACCTGATAGCGTGTTATTTATTTGCATTATGGTATCACAAACTTCTCTAACTGCACCTTTTCCGCCATTAAGTGTAGTTACCCAGTTGGCCTGTTTTTTTACTAATGGGTGGGCGTCAGATACGGCTATTTTCACCGCTGAAACTTCAAACATGCCAGTGTCAGGAATATCGTCACCTAAAGAAGCTACTTCATCTTTCTGCAAGCCTAGTTGAGTGATTAACTTTTCTAATGCGGCTTTTTTTTGTTCTTCACCTTGAATAAGGTGAGCTACATTTAAGCTATTCATGCGCTGTTCTACGATATCAGAGCGTCTTCCTGTTATAACCGCAACATCTATACCTGTGTCTACCAATGCTTTTATGCCATAACCGTCTTTGGTATTAAAGGCTTTTAGTTCTTCGCCATTATTCCCTAAATAAATGTTACCGTCAGAGAAGACACCATCCACATCGCATACAAGAAGTTTTATTTTCTTTAATTTGGTTACTAATTGCTCATCGATAGAGGCATACAAAGTATGATATGCCATTAGACTACTCCCGCTTTTAATAACATGTGCATATTAAATGCGCCTATAACGTGTTTTGCATCGTTGAGTACCATAAGTGATGATATCTTTTTATGCTCCATTAGGTTTAACGCATCTACTGCCATATCACTGGATTCTACACTGACAAAATTTCGAGTCATAACGGTATTAATGTGAGTTTGGTGCATATCTATTTTCTGATCGATAATTCTACGTAAATCACCGTCGGTGAAAATACCAATCAAAACTCCATTGTTGTCGATAACACCAGTACAACCCAACCCTTTTTTCGATATTTCAATGAGCGCATCAGAAACTAAGGTGGTTTGCTGCACGATAGGAACTTCGTTTCCTTCGAGCATAATATCACTCACCTGTAACAATAGCTTTCTACCTAAGCTACCGCCAGGGTGAGACAATGCAAAATCGGTGGAGGTAAAGCCTCGAGCATCCAGTAAAGATACAGCTAGTGCATCCCCTAAGACTAAAGTAACGGTTGTACTCGTGGTTGGCGCTAAGCCTAAAGAGCAAGCTTCTTTATTTACACCTATATCTAAAACAATATCGCCATGCTGTGCAAGTGTTGAAGAAACGGCGTTGGTGATTGTAATAATAGGAACGCCAAGGCGTTTAACTACTGGTAGTAAATTGATTACTTCAGCGGTTTCTCCACTATTTGATATGGCGATTAATACATCATCGCTCCCAAGCATGCCTAAATCACCGTGATTCGCTTCAGCTGGGTGCATAAAAAAGCTTGGGGTACCTGTGCTGGCAAACGTAGCGGCTATTTTATTACCAATATGCCCAGACTTGCCCATACCTGTAACAACGACTTTCCCTTTACAATTAAGCAAAGTGTGACATGCTGAAATAAAGGCGCTGTTGATGCAATTTCGCAAATTAGCTAGTGCGTCACTTTCGATATCGATAACGCGTTTCGCTGAATCCAGTAACGCACTTTCTGATGATTTTGAAGTCATATCATTCATACTAAATAGAAGTCGTGTAATTATGCGTGAATCCTCGCAAATTTAACATGAAATTTTAGCTGTTTGATTATTTAACGATCAATAATTTAGTGTTGACAAAATATTTACACAAACTGATACAAACATTTGCGTTTATCCGGTCTATTTATATGTAATCATAGTTAAAATAGTGGTTGAAAATGTGAGTTTGTATCACCACTTTAACGTCTTCATGGATTTGGACAACGAAAGGCGAAAGATAAATTGAGTTATGGGGTTGAAACGTGGATACGTTAGTTAACATTAATAATATGCATTTTCGTCGAGGTTCTAAAACCATCTATGAAGACATTACGCTGCGCGTTCCTAAAGGTAAAATTACTGCGGTTATGGGTCCTAGTGGTATAGGGAAAACAACCTTATTACGACTTATTGGTGGGCAACTAATGCCGTCTCAAGGCGACATTCTGTTCGCGGGAGAATCTATCCCAAAAATGTCTCGCAAAGCGCTTTATAAAACACGTCGTAGAATGAGTATGTTGTTTCAGAGCGGTGCTTTATTTACCGATATGAGTGTGTTTGACAACGTTGCTTTTCCGTTACGTGAACACTCTCAATTAAATGAGTCACTAATAGAAACAGTGGTAAAGCTTAAACTTGAAGCGGTTGGCTTACGAGGCGCAGCGCATTTGATGCCGAGTGAATTAAGTGGCGGTATGGCTAGGCGAGCAGCTCTTGCTAGAGCGATTGCGTTAGATCCTGATTTAATTATGTACGATGAACCTTTTGCCGGGCAAGATCCTATTTCAATGGGGGTATTAGTTAAGCTTATTAAGTCATTGAATCAAGCGTTAGAGCTAACCAGTATTGTTGTCACCCACGATGTATCAGAAGTACTAACAATTGCGGATCATGTTTATATTTTGGCAAATCAAAAAATAATTGGTGAAGGTACGCCGCAAGAAATTCAACAATCGGATTCAGAATTGGTTCAACAGTTTTTAAATGGCAAAGCCGACGGGCCGGTTCCTTTTCATTACCCATCTGTTTCTATCAATGACGATTTTTGCGGTGGTGGCTCATGTTAAGGTTCGTTCAAAGTGTAGGTGCGTCAGTTATTGAAACTATCGCAACTATTGGTCGTGCTGGCTTAATGCTGGCTGGAGCATTATTTGCGTTGCCGACCTTACAAAATATGCGACTTACCATTAAGCAAATTTATGTAGTGGGTGTTCAGTCGCTACTTATAATTATTGTTTCTGGGCTCTTTATTGGAATGGTCATGGCACTTCAAGGCTATACCATACTTGTCGGATATGGCGCAGAGGGAAGTTTAGGCCCCTTGGTGGCATTATCATTATTAAGAGAACTTGGTCCGGTAGTTACCGCTTTATTATTTGCAGGTAGAGCAGGCTCAGCATTGACCGCAGAAATTGGCTTGATGAAAGCAACAGAACAACTGAGTAGTTTAGAAATGATGGCCGTTGACCCTTTACGTCGAGTGGTTGCTCCACGTTTTTGGGCCGGGGTGATGTCTATGCCTATGTTGGCAATTATTTTCAGTGCGATTGGCATTCTTGGTGGATATTTAGTTGGAGTAGACTGGCTAGGCGTTGACTCTGGTAGTTACTGGTCAGTTATGCAAGCGTCAGTTGAATGGAATGTTGACGTAATGAACGGCGTTATTAAGAGTATTGTTTTTGCACTCGTTGTGACTTGGATAGCGATATTTAAAGGATTTGACGCAGTACCTACGTCGGAAGGTATCAGTGCTGCGACGACACAAACCGTTGTATATGCTTCGTTAGCAGTACTTGGACTCGATTTTATACTTACAGCACTTATGTTTGGAATACAATAGGACTCATATTATGAATAAAGCAAAGGCGGAACTGTTAGTTGGTTTCTTTGTCCTACTTACGGTGGCGGCACTGATGTTACTTGCATTAAGAGTAGCAAATCAAAACCTGTCTACTGAAGGTGAAACGTATACTCTATATGCGAAATTCGACAACATAGGTAGTTTAAGGGCGCGCTCAGCGGTAAAAGTTGGTGGTGTGACCGTAGGTCGTGTGTTGTCAATTTCATTGGACGAAGAAGATTTTTCACCCGTGGTAAAATTAAGTATTTCTTCTGAACATAGTGGTTTTCCTGAAACGAGTTCTGTATCTGTGTTAACTGCAGGGCTACTCGGAGAACAATACCTAGGATTACAGCCCGGATTTTCAATCGACGGTATTGATAATCTAGGTGACGGCGATTATATACAAGATACTAAATCAGCTTTAGTACTTGAAGACCTTATTGGTCAATTCTTGTTTAACGACAAGGGCGAATAAAAAATGGAGATAAATAACTTGGTGAATCGATTTTTGGCCGCTGTATTTACAGTAACATTAAGCTTGAGCGCGCTAGCTCAAGAGAAAAATGAAAACCCGTATGAAACTGTACAACATGTTGCGGAAAAGACATTTGCGCGTATTAAAAATGAAAAACCAGAAATCGACGCTGATCCAGAAGTGTTACGAACTATTATGGAACAGGAACTTTTACCTCATATCGATTATCAATTTGCTGCGTTTAAAGTATTAGGTAAACACTTTCGTTCCGTTCCCAAAGAGAAATTATCAGAATACGTTCAAGTATTTAGAAAGTACCTAATCACTACTTATGCGGGAGCAATGTCGTATTACGATGATCAAGAAGTGGTTTTTGAACCTGCATCTGATATCGAAGACAAAAAGGCAGTAACGGTTCGAGCTGTCATTAAAGACAATGCAAGACCAGATATAAAAATTGCGTTTAAAGTCAGAAAGAACAGTAAAACTAACCAATGGAAAGCCTATGATATGGTGGCTGAAGGGATTAGTTTAATCGATAGCAAACGCAGTGAATTTGAGTCAATCCTTCGCAAAGGCGGAATAGATGAAGTCATTGGTATTATGAATGAGCGTATTGAAAAACCACTTGAGCTAGATAACGGTGAAGATGAAAGTGCCTCAGGCGAATAATTATGACTCCAGAATTTGATACTGTATTATCACGTTTTTCTGTTGCTGGTGATTTGACATTAGAAACGCTAAAGTCTGATGGGTGGTTATTGGTTGATAAAACAACTAGGTCGTCACTTGTCGAGACCAAGGTTCAATTCGATTTGGCTAGTATTGATCATATAGATAGCGCTGGACTGGCTTGGCTGTTAAACTTTAAGAAAGATGCCAGTCTAGATTCTGTAGTTGTCAGCTATACTTCGGCGCCTGAAAAATTGACGCAACTGGCTGCGTTATCTGGTGTCGATCATTTGCTGATATCCAAGTGATAAATAATTATTATGACCAACGAAGATATAAAAGCGCTTGTGACACAATCGCTTTCCCTCGAAGAAGTTCACGTTAAAAGCGACGGTTCACACTATTTGATTATTGCGGTAAGCGATATTTTTGCCGAAATGAGTCGAGTTAAGCGACAACAGGCTATTTACAGCTGTTTGTCTGACAAAGTAGCTGACGGAACACTCCACGCGATAACGATAAAAACATTTACTGTTAGTGACTGGCAAAAAGAGCGCCAGTTTCACGAACCTCTTTAAAGGCGAGGCCCTGTTAAATGGATAAATTAGTAATTAAGGGATGTGGTCCGCTAAAAGGCTCAGTGAAGATCTCGGGCGCGAAAAATGCGGCTTTACCTCTACTGATGACAAGCTTGTTAACGGATCAAGCTTGTACTTTCACTAACGTACCGGCATTAAGAGACATAAATACTACCTGTTCGTTACTTGAGCACTTAGGTGTTGCTGTATCTTTACCTGAAAAAAACACTGTGGTTATTTCAGCTGATACGTTGAACAGTGTGACTGCTCCTTACGACCTTGTGCGCACTATGCGGGCCTCTATTTTAGTGCTTGGGCCTTTGTTAGCAAAACAAGGGCAAGCAAATGTATCTTTGCCTGGCGGATGTGCAATCGGCGCTCGTCCAGTGAACCTTCATCTTGAAGGCTTAAAACAAATGGGTGCAGAAATTGAAGTTGATGAAGGCTATATTCGAGCCTCTGTTAGCGGTCGTTTGAAAGGTGCGCGTATCTTCATGGATATTGTTAGTGTGGGTGCGACAGAGAACCTCATGATGGCGGCGGCGCTGGCAGAAGGTACAACTATTCTAGAAAATGCAGCGAGAGAGCCTGAAATTGTCGATTTGGCTTTGTGTTTAAATAACATGGGGGCAAAAGTAACGGGTGCAGGAACTGACAACATTCATATAGAAGGTGTTGAGACCTTGTCAGGTGCACTGCATAGTGTTTTGCCTGATAGAATTGAAACAGGTACATTCTTAGTGGCTGCTGCGGTTACTGGTGGAAGTATACGTTGCGAAAATGCAGCTCCTGAAACTTTAGATGCTGTGTTGTCTAAGTTACAGCAAGCAGGTGCCGCTATCGAGTTCGGCGATGACTGGATTTCTCTTGATATGAAGGGCAAAAAAGCCAAAGCTGTTACATTAAAAACTGCACCACATCCGGGCTTTCCCACTGATATGCAAGCTCAATTTGTCGCTTTAAATTGCCTTGCAGAAGGTACGGGAGTGATTACAGAAACTATTTTCGAAAATCGCTTTATGCATGTACCTGAGTTACAGCGTATGGGGGCGAGTATTGCGTTAGAAGGCAATAGTGCCGTGTCTCCAGGGAGCTCTGAACTAAATGGTGCACCAGTGATGGCAACGGATTTACGTGCGTCAGCAAGCTTGGTTATTGCGGGCTTGGTCGCAAGTGGTGAAACCCATGTTAATCGCATTTATCATTTAGACAGAGGTTACGAGTCTATCGAAGATAAACTCAATAAATTGGGTGCCTGTATTTCTAGAGTGAAAGGTGACTAAACTTCAGCTTCAGTGACTTGGGCAATGATATTGATCAAGTCATTTTCTCTACTGATTTCAAGTTCTAATTGAGTGCCTGGTGGTGTTTCAGCAATCATGTTTAATGCTTCAGAGGCACTTTCAAGTCGAACACCATCAATCGCTAATACAATATCGTCAGGACGTAAACCCGCCATGTAAGCTGGACCATTTTGAGCAACAGCGGTGACGACTATACCCGGCCTGTTGGGAAAAGCTTCACCAGAGAAGCCAAGTTGTCCTCGAATTACGCGACCATTGGTAATGATTTTTTCCATAACATTAGCAGCTACTTCGTAAGGTACAGCGAAGTTAATGCCATCTACATTTTGCAATCGGCCATTGCGATCACTAATTTGGTAATTGGCGTTAGTTATGCCGACTAGGATCCCATTGCTGTCAACAAGTGCGCCACCAGAGTTACCGTTGTTGAGTACGGCGTCAGTCTGAATAAAGTCAACAAAGTTCCATAAACCAATACGACCTGGGCTACTTACAATACCATGAGTAACAGTTTGTCCTAAGTTGAAAGGATTTCCTATGGCCATAACGGTATCGCCAATGCGTAAATCGGTGGATTCAACTTGAGGAATAGTAGGTAAGTCGTTGCTGTTAATTTTTAATACAGCTAAGTCTGTTGCCCGGTCAAAACCAATCATTTGAGCTTCAAATACTCTGCTATCTTGTAGTACTACTGAAATGTTATCTGCATTGGCGACTACATGGTAACAGGTAAGTAAATAGCCGCTGTCCGTCATGATTACGCCAGAGCCTAAATCAGTTCGCTCTCTCGTTTGTTGTCCGAACAAACCTTGGGAATTAATAATACTACGAGTGTATATGTTTACCACTGCAGGGGCTGAGCGACTAAGTGCTTCATAATAACTGATACGGCCATCTCGCGGAGTAGATGAAGAAAACCAACCATTTTTTAAACTGGTTCCTGTGCGCAAATTAGGCATTACAACCAAAATTATGGCGGCAACAAGTAGCCCTAATAGTACTGAGCGAATAACAAAAGAAAATGTGGAAGATAGTCTGGATTTCACAAGGTAAATTTTTTAATGATGATAACTCAAGGATAGCATCTGAATGAGTTTATCTCTATATATCCATAAAAAAACGCCAACGAAATGTTGGCGTTTTTATTGGTAAATCAATAGTCAAAGTTTAACGAATGACTAAATAAAGACTCTTGTTGCCTCTGTTAACATTCATTGCAATTACGCCGTTGGCTTCATCAACAATGGATCTAAACTCAGCAATGGATTTAACTCTTTGGCGATTTACAGCAACAATCACATCATCGGCTTTAAGGCCAAATCGAGCTGCAGGGGTGTTGTTTTCAACTTCAGTTACCTGTACGCCTTCATTGCCTCTCACGTCCTGTCCAGGGGCTAATGTTGCGCCTTGCAATACGGGTAAAATGTCAGCAGCAGTAACTTCAGTATCCGATGCATCATCTAGTATTACAGTGAGTTTTTCTTTTTTGCCGTGGCGTAAAACTGTCAGCTCTACTTCTGCGCCGGCTCCCATGCTACTGACTTTTGCACGAAGTTCTTGGAAGCTTTCAAGTGCTCGACCATTAACTGCTATGATAATGTCTCCAGCCTCAATACCACCTTTATCTGCTGCAGAATCAGGTTGTACTTCGTTAACAAAGGCACCTTTATTAACTTCGGAATTCATTGCTTCAGCTAGTCCTGCATCAACATCGTTACCCGCGATACCAAGTAGGCCTCTGCGTACTTCACCAAACTCTATAATTTGATCAATTAAACGTTTCATCATATTACTTGGAATAGCGAACCCAATGCCTACGTTACCACCATTGGGACCAAATATTGCGGTGTTAATACCTACAAGTTCGCCATGTAGGTTAACTAAGGCACCACCCGAATTTCCACGGTTAATAGCAGCGTCAGTTTGAATAAAGTTTTCAAATGCGCCTATGTTTAAGCCCGAGCGACCCAGCGCACTAACAATACCTGAGGTAACGGTTTGATTAAGCCCAAAAGGATTTCCGATAGCAACAACAAAATCACCGACTAACAGCTCATCAGAGTTTGCTAAAGGTATCGCCACTAAGTCTTCAGGGTCTATCTTAAGCAACGCAATGTCACTTTGCTCATCGACACCTAACTTCTTCGCTACAAGCTCTCTGCCATCAGTCAATTTTACTGTGATTTGATCTGCGTTGTTTACAACATGGCTATTAGTGACTACATAGCCTTCTTTAGCGTCAATGATGACACCAGAACCTAGCCCTTTAAATGGGCGCTCTTGAACTTGCTCTTGTGGTGCTCCAAAGAAGTAACGAAACATCTCTGGGACACGTTGATTGGATGTTTGTGTACCTTCTACAGATATACTCACCACCGCTGGCGTTGCTTCTTGAAGCATAGGTGCTAAGGAGGGAACTTCTCCTTTTGCTGTATTGAAAAACGGTAATGCTGAGTGGCTCGGTAGTGAAATAGCCATAGTACTCAGCACTAGGCTACTGGCGATTAAGGTTCTACGAACTAATAAACTCATTGACGGAATGTCTCCTGATTTTCACATTTACATTAGCGCGTGTTGATCTTTGCTGAAAAACTATACAGTAGAGCTTAGCACGCACTATTACTCTAAATTTTAAGACGCTAAGTTTTAGAATTGGTTCCTTCTTCTTTGTTATTTCCCTCACCAGTTTGTCCGGTAAATAGCCCAGATCCGGCTGCAGCGAAATCTCGAGGTTGGGTATCATGCTGACTAGAATTTTTACTTGTGTCACTGGTATCCAACTGATTGCGTAGATAAGTGCTAGCGTGTTCGCCGAAAAAAGGCACAGTGTCGTCTTCATTCGAATTTGAGGTTGGTGATAATAAATCTTGATATGCTTCTAATTGCTGATTTAGCGCTGAGCATTGTTTTTCAATATTTTGCACGAGTTGCTGTGATTGAAAAACATGACGCTCCGTTTGCTCACTTAATACCGCTTTTAAATCTTGTTGTGCCTGAGAAATTGATTCCTGAGATGGTCCTTGTCCATAAAAATGCCGACCAATAAAAAAGCCAATAACACCACCAACAATAACTAAGCCTAACGAAATTACGATTTCCATCTGTTTACTCCAAGATACCCATGTAGGCGCGATTCTAACGCGAATACATGTTAAATTAAGGCCACAAATCAAAAATTCAAGCGGTCGATGTAGCCAATTACGTTATGACCTGCTATTTAGTTTAGCATTAAGTTTGGGAGAATAGGCGTAATGACGCCATTAGAAAAGTACCGAATAGACCTAAAACGAGACGACTTTAGTTACGACGAAGCGCAAGAAAACGCAGTTAAAGAGCTACAGCGACTCTACGATGACCTAGTTTCAACGCCAACCTCTATGGGATGGAAGGCAAAGTTAACAGGCTTGTGGAGTAAACCTCAGGATGTGAATGTTAAAGGCATTTATTTTTGGGGTGGTGTAGGGCGGGGTAAAACGTATTTAGTTGATACGTTTTATGATTGTCTACCATTTGAAAACAAAATGCGTACACATTTTCACCGCTTTATGCAACGTATCCATGAAGAACTAAAACACGCAGCAGGCCAACAAGATCCATTACAAAGAATTGCTAAAACCTTAGCGGCTGAAACGAAAATAATTTGTTTTGATGAATTTTTTGTTTCCGATATTACCGATGCAATGATTTTGGGCACCTTACTTGAGGCGTTGTTTGAGCACAATATTGTGCTAGTTGCTACATCAAATATTGTTCCTGATCAGTTGTACAAAAATGGTTTACAACGGGCGCGGTTTTTACCCGCAATAGCGTTATTGAATGAACGAACTCATATCGTCAATGTAGACAGTGGCGTAGATTACAGGCTAAGAACATTAGAACAGGCTGAGATTTACCATTTTCCTCTTGATATCCAAGCCACAGAAAATCTTCACAATTATTTTGAGCAATTGTCTTGCGAACCGGGCGCATCAAATAGCCCAATAGAGGTAAATAGCCGCTCTATTAATACACTTCGCAATTCCGATGGTGTGCTAATGATTGAATTCTCAGATTTGTGTGATGGCCCCAGAGGCCAATCAGATTACATTGAATTGAGTCGACTTTTCCATACTGTGTTGATTGCAAACGTAGTTGTTATGGGTGAAAAAAACGACGATGTGGCAAGGC
This sequence comes from Alteromonas sp. 5E99-2, assembly GCF_017368475.1. Taxonomy (GTDB): domain Bacteria; phylum Pseudomonadota; class Gammaproteobacteria; order Enterobacterales; family Alteromonadaceae; genus Alteromonas_F. Next base: position 246,907 of record NZ_JAFNJE010000001.1, on the reverse strand, counting down.
GCTTTATCGCAATGATTGATGAGTTCTATGAAAGGCATGTTAAGGTTATCATATCGGCAGAGGTCAATATGCATGATTTATATAGCGACGGCTTACTTTCCTTTGAATTCAAACGCTGTTTAAGTCGTTTACAAGAGATGCAGTCTACTGATTATTTGAAAAAAGAGCATTTGCCCTAAAAGTCATGTGTTAGGTAAACTTACACGTAATAAATATTAATAGAAAATAAGAGAGTCCCCAATGGGTCGAGCCTTCGAAGTAAGAAAAGCATCAATGGCAAAAACAGCCGGTGCAAAAACCAAAGTTTATTCCAAGTACGGTAAAGAAATTTATGTGTGCGCTAAAAATGGCGGACCTGACCCCGATACCAATTTGGCGTTAAAGCGGTTAATGGAAAAAGCCAAAAAAGACCAAGTACCCGGTCATGTTATTGATAAAGCCATTGATAAAGCTGCTGGCGGCGCAGGTGAAGATTTCGTTCCAGCTCGTTACGAGGGGTTTGGTCCAGGTAATTGCATGGTCATTGTTGATTGTTTAACCGACAATAACAATCGCACCATTACTGATGTACGTAATTGCTTTACCAAAACAAATGCAAAAATTGGCGCACAGGGCGCGGTTGCGCACATGTTTGATCATCAAGCGATTTTCCAATTTTCTGGTGACGACGAAGATGCAATCTTAGAAGTGCTGATGGAAGCTGATGTAGATGTCACTGACGTTGAGCAAGAAGACGGGAAAATCACTGTTTTCGCACCACACACTGAGTTTTTTGCAGTAAAAACTGCATTGGCTCAGGCTTATCCTGATCTTGTGCTTGATGCTGACGAAATTAGCTTTGTTCCTCAAGTACACGTTGATATTAGCGAAGACGATTTACCCATGTTCGAGAAGTTTATGGACATGTTAAACGACTGCGATGATGTACAAGATGTATATCACAATGCGGTATTACCTAAGTAGTACTTCCTAAAGTACCTTATGTAGCTGTATAATCCTGCCTTGAGTCAGCCAGGCAATCGCTGCCACATTTATGTGGGGGAGGAAAGTCCGGGCTCCATCGGGCAGGGTGCCAGATAACTTCTGGGCGGCGCGAGCCGACGACAAGTGCAGCAGAGAGTATACCGCCTAAGTACGCAAGTACCGGTAAGGGTGAAAGGGTGCGGTAAGAGCGCACCGCACAGCTGGTAACAGTTTGTGGCAAGGTAAACTCCACCCGGAGCAAGACCAAATAGGCTTCCATAACGTATGGCCCATATGGGAAGCGGGTAGGTTGCTTGAGTCAATTAGCAATGATTGACCTAGAGGAATGATTGTCCAAGACAGAACCCGGCTTACCGGCTGACTCAACTTTTTCATCTTTAATAAATAGCGGTTCAGCTATAAATTAACTAGTCGTTATCCTAATTAAGTTACAGTCGAAAACGGAGTCTATGCTGTTTATTTTTAAGGCGTAGGCATTGAATTTCATGATGATTTTTTTCACAAAGTTAATGTAATCATTTGATTTAAATATATTTGTGAAAGTTATAAGGTTAATCCAAATGAAAAAGTTATCCGTTTTTACCTTTCTTTTCTTCGTTCATTTCGCGTGTTTAGCTCAAAACACCAAATTATGGGTTACTGCAAAAGCAAATGCAGGCTCTACATCTCAACTTGAAAGTGATTTAGAAATCACTAATGGAACTCAAGTACACAACATTTCTTCATCTAATGTTTCTATTACATCGGTGAACAGTGGAAATACACAAACATACCAAATAGCAATTGAAGATGACTACGATGATAATGGAGTATTAGATCAAGTCACCTTTGATCTCGTGGTCAAAGCTTACGAGGGATCGATTTTCAGTTATAGCGAAGAGGAAAACGCATCGTCTATGAGCGGCCTTGGAGCAGAATCAGATGTGGCGCTGGGAAATAATACTTGGGGAGTGAATAGTCAAGAGGATATTAGTGACATAGACGAAGGTGAAACCATTGTATTCACCGTAGAGAACCTGTCATTTTCTAATCTAGCAGATAAATTTGAACTAGAATTTGGCGGCTTTAATCTATTTGGCGTTTATGAAACCAATGGAGGCCATTCACATAAAATCGTTAAAGGCCAAGGTGAAGGTTTAACATCTTATACCACAAACTTTTCTATAGATTATAGTGTCGAAGATGAACAAGAAATTGTTTTAACTGGTGCAGGTAGTACGGTTTTAGCGGATATCAGAGAATGGGCCGTATCTTCAATTCGTTTTTCGATATTGATTAACGATACAGAGTCTGGTGGCTTTAATGATTTAAGTGATTATTCATTGTTTAGCAATGCGTCTAATTTTGGTAAAACGTATCCTGCTCAAACAAAAAACGTACCTAAATCTAATTTTTGTTGGGACAATGTTCCTCGCTGGCTAGCAGTCAGAAATTCAGAGCCAATGACTGATGATGAAATAGAGGATATAGCGTCACATTATCAAATCGTACTTTTAGAAAAGTCGAATAACCAAGGCTTTACCTATGTTGATGATGGGATGGTTTCTTTTGCAACAAGGTTAAAAGAAAAGGAGCCTAGCATAACGACGCTTTTTTATTGGAACTCAGAGATAAATTACGATGGATATAGAGCCAATGAAAACTACATTCCCAATGAATGGAGTGACCTTGACGACAACGGTATCCCTATTTTATTCAAGGACCTGTATTTTACCTATAACTATGAAGTCGAGGCGTTAAGAGACTGGTGGATACAAGCTCCTGTAACCGCTATGAGCTATGACGTATTAGATGGTGTATTTGTTGACAAAGTGGTAAACGGCGCGTTCAAAGATGTGTTTCCTAACGGAGAGCCAGCGAACAATTACGTAAGAATGTTGGAAGACCTATACAATGCAATACCAGAAGGTAAAAAAGTCATTGGTAATATTATTAGGACTGAACGAACGAATAGTAATCGAGGGTTGATGGAAGTCGCTGATGGTTCTTATTTGGAACGGTGGTCGTTTCCAGGTACGGCATTAAATGAAGCTGAAGCAACGGCTATATCTATTCAAGCTATGAGAGAAGCGCTTTCAAAAGGAAAGGAAATACACTTCCAAACAAGTCCACATGATACCGGTGGTGATGCAGAGCCTGATGATTTTGAAGGTAAGGTTCAATATGCGAAAGATAATGTGAGTTATCCGCTAGCCGTTTTTCTAATAGTGGCCGAAGAAGGCGCATTCTTTAGTTATCAAGCATCTGTTAACGCAAAATCCAGTGCACAAGAAGCATGGAATACAAGCTTTATAGATGAATTTAGTTATCGTTTAGGCGCGCCATTAGGTTCTCCGACAAAAGATAAATTTATCTATCAAAGATCATATGAAAATGTGGATGTATGGGTAGATCTAACAACCAAAGAAGCCAGGTTAGATTGGAAAGACAAAACTAAAGTGACCACTTCTGAGTGCACGACTCAATGATAGCTATATAAGATCTGACAACTTTGATACTTTAATTAAGGTATTACGGTGCAATGCTCTGAGTTATGAGCATATAGAGCTTGCATCGTATGTTAGTTTTAATAATTACCCTTTCAGTACTCATAATTCCTACGCTTAAATTGTTTTTCCTTAATTAATTTGCTTTCAGTGTGAATTTATCTATTATCACTTACATGCCCATTGGGTAAATTTATTTAAAAATCACGTAGTACCAATGGTTTAGAGGATTAACATGGTAACGCCAGGCGATGAACAGACCGTTGTTCAACTCATACAAATAGCATTGACTCCTGTATTTTTGATTGTAGGGGTAGGTACTATGCTTAATGTTGTAACTGGACGTGTTGCTCGTATTATTGACAGACTACGCTGGTTCGAAGAGCACATTGAAGACGCAACGTTAGAATTGACTCCTAGAAAACGCAGAGAAATACGGTCTTTAGGAAAACGGCTCAGGTTAGCTAATTGGGCGATTAACTTCTTAACCGCGGCTGCGGTCGTGGTCTGTAGCACTATCATTGTGATTTTGTTGAGTGGTAAAGCCACAGCAGATTTAGACACGGCTATTTTGGTGTTATTTTTCACTGCTATTGGTTTTATAACCGGTGGATTAATCGCCTTTTTTGCTGAAGTTAGTGTCGCCACAGCAACGTTGAAATTACCCAGTACGCTGAGATAACTAAGCACTCATCATTCACACGTTACATTTTGTCGAATAAAAATCTCAACTTATACGGTCAAGGTATATAGTGAACTATTCTATATAGCGGAGATCAAAATGGCTAATGTAACTTATGTACCCCCTAAAGTATGGACCTTCGACGCTGAAAATGGTGGTGAATTTGCCAGCATAAATCGTCCCACTGCCGGAGCTCGAGATGAACGAAAGCTGCCTAGAGGGAAACACCCGTTTCAGCTTTATTCAATGGCTACACCCAATGGTGTTAAAGCTACATTATTATTCGAAGAGCTTATCGAAAAAGGCATTGTTGAAGCTGAGTATGATGCTTATTTAGTGAGTATTCTTAGCGGTGATCAATTTGGTAGTGAATTTGTTGATATCAATCCGAATTCAAAAATTCCTGCCATGCTCGATACCACAACTACGCCGGAAACACGGGTGTTTGAATCAGGATCTATCCTGGTGTATTTGGCGGAAAAATTTGATACGTTTTTACCTTCTGAACCTGCTAAGCGCACAGAAACCATGAATTGGTTGTTTTGGCAAATGGGAAGTACGCCTTTTCTTGGTGGTGGTTTTGGACACTTTTACAATTATGCGCCAGAAAAGTTTGAATATCCTATCGACCGTTACACCATGGAAGTAAAACGTCAATTAGATGTGCTCGATAAGCAGCTTGAAAAAAATACCTTTATTATCGGCGAAGATTACACCATAGCTGATATGGCGATTTGGCCTTGGTATGGAGCGCTAGTGCTTGGTCGTTTGTATGATGCAGCAGAGTTTTTACAGGTGGAAACCTATAGCAATTTACAGCGTTGGGCTAAAATGATCGACGCAAGACCTGCAGCAAAACGTGCATGTTTGGTGAATAAATCTTGGGGCGAAGAAAGTCAACAAATGCACGAACGCCATAGCATGGATGACTTTATTGGAAAGCTATAAATAAACAGATTTGTATTCAACGAGTTAACTTGTTGAATACAAAATTTGAACTAAACTGTAAATATCAACAATAGGTAAAACTACATACGTATTTGGCTAGTTTTTTAAAATAAAAAGAAATTGACCGTTTAACCTCGTTGTAGCGTGCTGATAGAGCGCGTGAGATAGATAGAGATTATTCAGAGTACAATTCGTCGGAGAGTAAAAAGATGGCCGTACATTCCCCTAATATTATTGATATTGAAGCAAGTGGTTTTGGCAACAATAGCTACCCCATTGAAGTCGGCGTGATTACCAGTGAAGGAAGGCGATTTTGTCGCTTAATTAAACCTTTGGAATCTTGGACTCATTGGGATGAATCTGCTGAAAGCTTACATGGGATATCCAAACATCATTTAGACAAATTTGGTGTTGAGCCACAACGAGTATGTTTACAACTGAACGCTTTTTTGCAAAATACCACAGTATATTCAGATGGTTGGACGGTGGATTCTAGCTGGGTAAGACGCTTATTTGATGAAGCGGGTATAGCAATGACGTTTCGTGTTAGTCCTCTCGAACTTATTTTATGTGAAGCTCAAATGAATATTTGGCATCGAGTAAAACACGTTATGCTAAGAGAAAATAACATTGAAAGACATCGCGCAAGCAACGACGCAAAAGTGGTACAAGCAACCTATATAAAAACAAATGAAATTATGAAATCAGGTGAAGTCGCTTTGTGATGGATTGATAGCTCGGCGTGAAATACACCGAGCTGATTTCGTGTTTTTACAGTGAACTGCGTAACGCGTCGGCTTTGTCCGTTGCTTCCCACGGAAACTCTTCTCTTCCAAAATGTCCGTAAGCAGCTGTAGCTTTATAAATAGGTCTTTCTAAGTCAAGCATCTTAATTAGTCCGTAAGGACGTAAGTCGAAGTGCTCTCTAACTAGAGTAACTAGTGTTGCATTATCTACGGTGCCCGTTCCAAAAGTATCAACGCTAATAGATGTCGGCTCTGCGACTCCAATGGCATAAGATATTTGAATTTCACAACGTTTGGCTAAACCGGCTGCAACAATATTTTTTGCTACATAGCGACCTGCATAGGCTGCTGAGCGGTCTACTTTAGATGGATCTTTACCAGAGAATGCACCACCACCGTGACGAGCCATACCGCCATAGGTATCAACAATGATTTTACGTCCAGTTAATCCGCAATCTCCCATAGGGCCACCAATAACGAAGCGACCTGTAGGGTTAATGTGAAATTGAGTTTTGTCTGATAACCATTGAGCAGGTAAAACAGGCTTAATGATCTCTTCCATAACGGCTTCACGCAAGTGTTCAGTGGTAACGTCTTCACTGTGCTGCGTAGATAAAACAACGGCATCTATGCCAACAGGCTTTCCGTTGTCGTAGGCAAAAGTCACTTGGCTTTTCGCATCAGGACGTAAAAAATCTAATTTTCCAGAGCGTCTTAACTCGGCTTGCTTTTGAACAAGACGGTGAGAATAAGTAATTGGAGCTGGCATTAATACGTCGGTTTCGTCACTGGCATAACCGAACATTAGACCTTGGTCACCGGCACCTTGAAGCTCAGGTGATTCTCTATCAACACCTTGGTTGATATCGTCAGATTGTTTGCCAATTGCATTTAATACTGCACAAGAATTTCCATCAAATCCCATGTCTGAATGGGTATAGCCGATATCGTTAACGGTTTTTCTTGTCAATTCTTCTATATCAACCCATGCACTGGTGTTTATTTCTCCACCGACCAGTACCATGCCTGTTTTAACAAATGACTCACAGGCAACCCGAGCTTGTGGGTCTTGTTCTAAAATGGCGTCTAGAACGGCATCTGAAATTTGATCTGCGATTTTATCTGGATGTCCTTCTGATACTGATTCAGAAGTAAATAACTGCACTGTCATGGTCTCTCCACGAATACAAAATTCTGTCGTTTATAAAGTTATAGATATTATTCGATAGTGTAGTGCACATTTATTTTAATTACCAGTCTTTACTTCTAGACGTCTAAAAGTCTATAAATTTTAGTGTAAACTATAAAATCCATTGCACTGCCCGTCTGAGTGCGCAAAAATAGCGGCCCTAAAAATAAAGCTCGCTTTATAAATGATCTAATTGCAGGAGTTTACATGTCATCCCGTAGAACGTTAGCCAATGCCATTCGTGCGCTAAGCATGGATGCCGTTCAACAAGCCAAATCTGGCCACCCTGGTGCGCCTATGGGTATGGCTGATATCGCCCAAGTATTATGGTGCGACCACTTATCACATAACCCAGCTGACCCTGCGTGGGTTAACCGCGACCGTTTCATCTTATCGAACGGTCACGGTTCAATGTTATTGTATTCACTGCTTCATTTAACTGGGTATGAGTTACCCATTGAAGAATTGAAACAGTTTCGCCAACTTCATTCTAAAACTCCGGGTCACCCAGAGTACGGCTATGCGCCTGGCGTTGAAACAACAACTGGTCCACTAGGCCAAGGTATTAGTAATGCCGTTGGTATGGCGTTAGCTGAAAAAGCACTTGCGGCGCAGTTTAACCGTGATGATTTTGATGTTGTTGACCATTACACCTACGCCTTTCTTGGCGACGGCTGCTTAATGGAAGGTATTTCCCATGAGACTTGCTCTTTAGCGGGAACCTTAGGCCTTAATAAATTAATCGCGTTTTGGGATGACAATGGCATTTCAATCGATGGCGAAGTTGAAGGCTGGTTTACTGACGATACACCAAAGCGTTTTGAATCTTATGGCTGGAACGTTATTTCTGGTGTTGATGGTCATGATGCTGAACAAATTGGCAATGCTATTGCTCAGGCAAAAGCGCAGTCAGATAAGCCAACGTTAATTTGTTGTAAGACGGTTATTGGTTTTGGTTCGCCGAATAAAGAAGGCACTGAGTCATGCCACGGTGCACCACTAGGTGACGAAGAAATTGCTAAAACCCGTAAAGCATTGGGTTGGGAGCATGACGCGTTTCATATCCCACAGGACATCTATGAGCAATGGGACGGAAAAGCCAAAGGTGAAAGTGCTCAGGCGCAATGGAACACATTGTTTGCGAAATACAGTGCTGCACACCCTGAATTAGCGGCCGAGTTTACCCGTCGTCAGCAAAATGAATTACCACAAGATTTTGCGCAAAAAGCCAATGACTATATCGCTGACTTACAAGCTAACCCTGCGACTATTGCAACCCGTAAAGCGTCACAAAATACACTGAATGCATTTGGGCCATTGTTACCTGAATTACTCGGGGGCTCTGCTGACTTAGCAGGTTCAAATTTAACTATTTGGTCTGGCAGTAAAGGCGTTGAGAAAGATGATGCTAGCGGTAATTATATTTTTTACGGCGTGCGCGAATTCGGTATGTCTGCAATGATGAATGGGATTACCCTGCACGGTGGCTTTAAGCCCTACGGTGCAACCTTCTTAATGTTTATGGAATACGCGCGTAATGCTATTCGCATGGCTGCATTAATGAAGCTACCAGAAATATTTGTGTTTACTCATGACTCTATTGGCTTAGGTGAAGATGGCCCGACTCACCAACCTGTTGAACAACTGGTGTCATTGCGCTCTACACCAAACCTAGACAACTGGCGCCCTTGTGACCAAGTTGAATCAGCTGTGTCTTGGAAATGTGCTATTGAGCGTAAAGATGGCCCAAGCACGCTTATTTTCACTCGCCAAGGTTGTGAGCAACAAGCTCGTACCGCTGAGCAAGTCGCTGGTATTGAGAAAGGCGGTTACGTCTTGCTTGATAGTGACGGGCAACCAGAGGTTATTTTGATTGCTACTGGTTCTGAAGTAGGGCTTGCTGTCGATGCAGCTAATGCACTTAAGAGTGAAGGTAAAGCAGTAAGAGTCGTGTCTATGCCTTGTACTGATGTATTTGATCGTCAATCTAGTGATTACAAAGAAGCCGTATTACCGAGAAGTGTGACCAAGCGGATTGCTATCGAAGCATTAGCGAAAGACACGTGGTACAAATATGTCGGTTTAGATGGTGCTGTGATTGGTATGGATACCTTTGGTGAATCAGCACCAGCAGGTGATTTGTTCAAACACTTCAACATCACGCTTGATGCAGTGGTAGAAGCGGCGAACAAGTTATAAGCCACACTATGATTAACATAGCCATTAATGGCTTTGGTCGAATCGGCCGGAATATTCTGCGCGCTCTGTATGAAACAGGGCGTTCAGAATATATGAAGGTGGTGGCAATTAACGAAATTGCTGAGCCTGAAGGTATTGCGCATTTGCTTAAATACGACACTACCCACGGTCGATTTAGTTACCCTGTAGATTTGCAGGGCAATACGCTGCTTGTGGCGGGTGATGCTATCGCGATTACTCAAAATAACGAGGCTGCTGACTGCGATTGGAAAGGGCTTGGCGTCGATATTGTACTTGAGTGCACAGGAACATTTAACGACAGGGCATCAGCTCAAGCTCACCTTGATGCTGGGGCGAAAAAAATGTTGTTTTCACAACCGGGTCCACCGGACGTTGACAACACCATCATATTTGGTATCAACGAACACACCCTTAAGCCCGAACACGCTATTGTATCTGCAGGCTCATGTACTACTAACTGTATTGTCCCTGTTATCCAAACCTTAGATGATGCGTTTGGCGTAGAAAGCGGCACTATAACCACCATTCATTCAGCTATGCACGACCAACAAGTGATCGATGCATATCATACTGATTTACGATTAACTCGGGCTGCTGGACAATCGATTATTCCAGTAAATACACGCTTGGCAGCAGGTATTGAACGTATTTTGCCAAAATTTGCGAAGAAATTTGAAGCGATTGCCGTCAGAGTGCCCACTGTGAATGTGACCGCAATGGACTTGAGTGTGACCTTGACTGAAAATGTAGATATTGCCACTGTGAATGCGGCTATTAAGTCAGCAAGGCAGGGCCAACTAGAAGGGATTTTAGGCTATACTGAGGAGCCTTTGGTTTCGGTAGACTTTAACCACGATCCACATTCTTGTATTGTCGATGGTACTCAAACGCGAGTGAGTCATGGAAAGTTAGTTAAAACGCTAGTGTGGTGTGATAACGAGTGGGGTTTCGTCAATCGGATGCTCGACACAACACAAGCAATGTTTAAGTAAGAAAAAATTAACAGAAATGCGTTGGCCGTTATTAAATAGTTTACGGATTTCTTCGAATTTAATGTTTTATAAGGACTAATTTATGTCTATTCCAAGTATGAGCGATATATCGCTAACGGGTAAAAAAGTACTCATTCGACAAGATCTAAACGTACCAGTGAAAAACGGTGAAGTGACATCTGATGCCCGTATTCGAGCGTCTTTACCAACAATTCAACAAGCTCTTGAAGCGGGTGCCGCGGTATTGGTTATGTCTCATTTAGGGCGCCCAACTGAAGGTGAACCAGCGGAAGAGTATTCATTAGCCCCTGTGGTTAAATATCTTAACAATGTATTAGACATAGAAGTGAAATTAATCACTGACTACCTTGATGGCGTTGACATTGCGCCGGGTGAATGTGCAGTACTAGAAAACGTTCGCTTTAATAAAGGTGAAAAGAAAGACGACGAAACACTCGCTAAGCAATACGCAGCGCTATGTGACGTATTCGTTATGGACGCTTTTGGTACCGCTCATAGAGCGCAGGCATCTACTCACGGTGTGGCAAAATATGCCGCAGAAGCAGTAGCTGGCCCTTTGCTAGCAGGCGAACTTAGTGCATTAGGTAAGGCACTTGATAATCCAGCTCGTCCTTTAGTAGCCATTGTTGGTGGTTCGAAAGTATCAACTAAGCTAACGGTATTAAAATCATTAGCAGAAAAAGTAGATCAGTTGATTGTGGGCGGCGGTATTGCAAACACGTTCGTAGCGGCGACAGGGAACCCTGTTGGTAAGTCTCTTTACGAAGACGATTTAATTGACGAATCAAATCGCTTATTGGCGCAAGCCAAATCTCGTGGTGGTGATATTCCTGTACCTACCGATGTTGTGACTGGAAAAGCATTTGATGAAAACACGCCAGCAGAGTTAAAGCATGTTTCAGAGGTAAGCGAAGATGATATGATCTTTGATATTGGCCCTGACTCAATTGCAGCGCTAGAAGACGTGTTGAAAAATGCAGGTACCATTGTTTGGAATGGCCCTGTAGGTGTTTTTGAATTTGAGCAATTTAGTGCGGGTACGAAAGCGCTTTCTCACGCAATTGCGCAAAGTAGTGCATTTTCAATTGCCGGTGGTGGTGATACGCTAGCGGCTGTAGATAAGTATGGAATAGCGGATAAAGTTTCATATATATCTACTGGAGGCGGTGCGTTCCTTGAATTTTTAGAAGGTAAAACACTTCCTGCAGTAGCAATTCTAGAACAGAAAAATAAGTAGCGAACTTAAGTTAAGCATTCACGCAAAGGAGAGATAAATGGCATCAGCAGCTCAGCAAGCCATGTTAGAAAAAATTAAAGCACAATCTGGGTTTATTGCTGCACTTGATCAAAGTGGTGGAAGTACCCCTAAAGCGTTGAAATTGTATGGCGTTGAAGAAAGCGAATACAGTAATGATGAAGAAATGTTTGGTATGGTTCATGCCATGCGTACACGCATCGTTACCAGTAAAGTGTTTAATGGAGAGCGTGTTTTAGGTGCAATTCTGTTCGAGAACACCTTAGACAGAGAAATTGAAGGCCAGTCTTCTTCTCACTATTTGTGGAAAAGCAAAGATGTTGTTCCTTTTCTTAAAGTCGATAAGGGGCTTGCAGATGAGGAAAACGGCGTTCAATTAATGAAGCCAATTCCAGGTCTAGATGAATTGTTAAACAAAGCAGTCGCTCAAGACGTGTTTGGTACTAAAATGCGTTCTGTTGTTAAGCTAGCTAATGCGGAAGGAATTTCTGCCGTTGTTAAACAGCAATTTGAAATTGGAAAGCAAATTTTGGCTGCGGGTTTAGTGCCTATTATTGAACCTGAAGTTGATATTCACAGTGCAGAAAAAGCAGAAGCGGAAGCCTTGTTGAAAGCGGCTATTTTAGCCGAACTCGATGCTCTTGATGACGGCGTAGTGGTTATGCTTAAAGTGACGTTACCAGAAGTTGCTGGTTTCTACCAAGAGCTAGTTGACCATGCAAATGTACTTAAGGTTGTAGCTTTATCTGGCGGTTATTCTCGTGATGACGCAAATCAAAAGCTAACAAACAACAAAGGCATGATAGCGAGCTTCTCGCGCGCGCTAACTCAAGGTTCGTCTGCCCAGCAGACCGACGAAGAGTTTGACGCTATGTTAAATGACGCTATTGAAGGTATTTACCAAGCGTCGCTAACCTAGTCTTTATCGCATCTAAGGTTAATCAATGATTAACCTTAGATCTAATGCTTGTAAATAAGTTTGTTCCCGCTCTAAATCTGCTGTAATAATGGGTTTTTTACTTAACCAACCTTCTGGGAAGGTTAGCGTGATATCTTTTTTCGATACTGTTATGCCCATGTCTGGCACTAAATCTTCTTGGCGCTTTATATTTAATAAAACAGATAAACGAAGAATACAGAGCAGTTTGGCAACATCTCCTTGTTCGAATTGTGACCATTCAGGGAATTCAGTGAGTTTTATTTTTTTCCGTTGAAACCTAACTAACGTGGCTAAAAGTTCTTGTTCTTCTTGATTAAAGCCAGGCATGTCGACATTGTGGATAATATAAGCCGAATGACGCTGCACACCTCTAGAGTTAATTTGCAATCCAACTTCGTGAAACATGGCCGCCCATGACAACAAACTGTGTTCGTTTTTACAGTTTAGTTTCCAAGGTTTTCGAACGGCATCACAAAACGACATGCAGGTGTTTAACACACGAAGGGCTTGAGGCGTATCTACATCATAACGGGCAACTAAGCTTTTGGCTGTACGCTCTCTAATATCAGCATGCTCTAAGGCGTCTTCCATCTGGTACAGCACGCCTTCTCTTAGTGCTGCAGCGGATAATTGAAGGCTCTCAATATCAAAAGCTTCAAACGCTGCAATTAAAACGGCTAAACCTGCACATAAGACAGGCCGTCTGTCTTCAACAAGCTCAGGGAAGTCTAGCTTATCTACATGACCTGCACTGATGCATTGTTTCATTAAATGTCTAAGTTGTTTTAATGTAATTGTGTTGTCGCTACTTTCAGATTCAGCGTTACACAAGGCCACCAGCGTGCGTATTGTTCCAGAGGTACCAATACACTCTACCCAACCTAATTTGCGATATTTAGCCTCTACTAGTTCTAATTCTTGTTCTGCTGAGGTAATGGCCTTTTCGAAATATTTTGCTTTGATCTCGCCTTTACTGAAAAAGCGATTAGTGTAACTTACACAGCCCATTTGCAAGCTTCGACAAAGCTTGGGTTTTATTCCATCACCAATAATAAACTCGGTCGAGCCTCCACCAATATCAATAACTAGCTGTTGGCCTCGGTCGTGATGGGTGTGCGCAACACCATTGTATATCAGGCGAGCTTCCTCTATTCCTGAAATGACTTCGATGGGGTAGGGAAGTATGGTTTTTGCACGTTTGATGAACTGTTTGGCATTGATTGCTTTTCGCAGGGTATGAGTGGCAACGATACGGACGGTATCAGGCTCAAACCCTTTTAAGCTTTGAGCCATAACTCTTAAGGTTTCTAAGCCTCTTTCAATTGCTTCTTCAGACAAAATGTTCTCGCTGCTTAAGCCATCAGCAAGGCGTACTTTTTGCTTTACTTTATGTACAATTTGTAGCGAATCGGCAACTATCCTTGCCACAACAAGATGGAAGCTGTTTGATCCTAAATCAAGGGCCGCTATTTGGCTACACTCTCTTGTATCGGCTTCTTCTAGGGCTTGTGTAATATCTTGATTCAAACGATTAGCCTTCTAATTTTTTAAAGTAGTCATATATTTCATGCTGAGATCGGAGGTTTTTGCGATTGCCTCGTTTTACATACTTGTTACTTTGCGTACTGTCGATAATACGGGCTTTTATTGTATCGTTAAACTGAAGATCTAATATATCTACAATTTGTTTTTGCAATTTTCTGTCGTAGACTGGGCATCCTACTTCGATACGGTTATCCATATTTCGCGTCATCCAATCAGCGGAAGAAATGATCACTTTTTTGTCGCCACCCCCTTCAAAAACCATAACCCTAGGGTGCTCTAAAAAGCGGTCAACAATAGAAATAATTGATATGTTGTCGCTAACACCTTGAACTCCAGGTACTAATGCACACATACCACGCACAATAGCGCGAATTTTAACGCCCGCTTGACTAGCGCGATATAAATCATCAATGAGCTCTTTATCTACAAGATTATTGACTTTAAAGGTAATCCCAGCCTTATGGCCTTCTTTTAAGAATTGAATTTCTTGTCTAATTAATGATTGTATTTTTGTTCGAGCATTTAACGGTGATATTTGTAGATGCTGAAATTTGTATTTTCGGTAAGGATATTGAATTAAATCGAATACACTTTCCGCTTCTTGAGTCATTTCTTGGTTGCAGGTGAATAAGCTGTAATCCGTGTATATTTTTGCCGTTTTTTCGTTGAAATTACCTGTGCCAATATGGGCGTATTGCACCAATTTACCTTTTTCTTCTCGGTTCACAATACAGAGTTTACTGTGAATTTTAAGAGAAGGAACACCGAGCACAACATGGATACCTGCGTCAGTCATGTGCTTTGACCACTCGATATTAGCTTCTTCATCAAATCGTGCTCGTAGCTCAACGACAACAGTGACTTTTTTGCCGTTGTCTACGGCATCAATTAACGAATTGATAATACGAGATTTAGAGGCAACTCGATAGATGTTGATTTTTATCGATCTGACATTGGGATCGAAGGCAGCTTGACGTATAAATTCGGTAACGTGCAAGAAGCGATAATACGGATAATACAATAATATATCGTGTTGATTTATTGCATCGAATACAGTGTCGTGTTCGGAAAAGGCTTTTGCGTTTAATGCTGGTAATGGTGGATTTTCTAAATACGCACGACCTACATTTGGAAACCCGATAAAGTCTTTAAAGTTTCTGTATTGCCCTGCTGGATTAAGGGTGTCTAACGAGCGAATTTTTAAACGCTTAAACAAGTCTTCTACCATATCTTGGGGCATACCTGAGTCGTAGATCACGCGCACAGGTTCTGCTATTAGACGTTGCTTTACACTTTCCGACATTTTCTCTACATAGCTTTCATCGATTTCGTCGTTTATTGAATATTCAGAGTCTCGTGTCATCTTAAATGAATAAGCTTCGAGACTGTCGTATTTTACAAAACCTTTGAAAATGTTTTCCAGACACAACTGAATAATGTCATCCACCAATATGATGTGCTTTTTTTTACGACTCTTTTCTGGAGGGATCACAATGAAGCGCGACATTTCTTGTGAAGGAACTTGGATAACCGCAAATTTAGGTGATTTATTTTCTCTTCTAATCGCCACGTAAAAATAAAAACATGCGCCGTTTAAGCGACTCACTAAGTCTGTTTTTTTGTCGATTAATATAGGGGCTATATGGCGAAGAATCTTGTTCACAAAAATAGACGTAACCCATTGAGTTTGGTACGGGTTTAAGTCGTCTTTACTACACAAGTGAATATTGTATCGAGCTAGGGCTTTTAATATGTCTTTAAGAATGACATCGAATTTCTTCGACAGCTGTTCTACCTTATCTTGAATTTTTTCCATTAAATGAATTTGAGCTGAGGCAAGCTCTTCATTGCCTTCTTGTTTGGCTAAATAGATTAAACGACGAACGTCCGCCACTCTTACCCTAAAGAACTCATCAAGGTTGTTGGAATAAATACCTAAAAAGCGTAATCGCTCAACCGCTGGGTTATTTGTATCAGCGGCTTCTTGAAGTACGCGTTCGTTAAATGATAGCCAGCTTAGTTCTTTTGGAAAATAAAGTGTTTGTGAATCCATAATTTTCTTAATTTGTTCGCAGGGTAATTTTAAGTACTTAAGTCACTAGAGCGTGTTGATATTTTGTGCATATATACAGGGTCTTACAAGCGCTGCAAGAATAGACACGAGATATCAACACACCTTAATAATGTCATTCTAGGATGACATTTCAATGAATTACACATATTAAGGGGGTCAAATTTAATTTTTTTAAATAAAAATGATTCTCAATTGCGTTTGATTGTGTAATTATACTTCAAATACTAGCATAGACTGGAGCGATTAAATGAACTGGACGTGCATTTTAAAACGTAGTTTCTTAGCTTTAATAATAGTATCTGTTTCAACCTTAAGCGTTGCTAGCGAGCACCAAGCGGAATTAGATGCGTATCTGATATTTATCATATTCGACATCATATGTGTGTTGGTTATGATTGTTTGCTATCAGTTACTGAAGTTTATTTTAGCCAAATACGTTAATTCAATTCATTGTTAACCCATTTTTAGTAATTGAATTCCAATATTCATATTATTTTGAGTATGAATAAAAGTTTCATTTCTACGCTTGTTCACTATAAAAGTAGGGCTGCCATTGCTAACGAAGGTTGGTATTGACAACGCTAAAAATAAGTTCAAACCCTTGCTTATTCTTGTTATAGTTATGAGAATGATTATCATTAGATTACGCATAAACATTTAGGAAAACACATGAAAAAATCTCTCTTAGCCGTACTAGTCGCTAGTACGTTTATACTTGGTGCTTGTTCAGATGACGGCGACGATGGTATTGATGGCATTAATGGTGTCGATGGTGTCGATGGTGTCGCAGGTTCCGATGGTACTGATGGCGTTAGCAGTTTTGTTACTGTAGACGATGTAGTTGCAACCAATGCCAATATCGCATTTGCAATGTACTCCGATTCACTCTTTACCGCACAAGAATTAATGACTGCGCTAGAAACTTTAGTAGCAAACCCAAGTGAAGCAACATTAGCTGCTGCGAGAGAAGCATGGTTAGCGTCTCGCGAACCTTATGTTCAAACAGAAGCGTACCGATTCCGTGGTGGTCCAATTGACGCATTGTTAGACGATGGCACTATTGGCGAAGATGGCGAAGGTCCTGAGGGTAGAATCAATGCGTGGCCATTGGGAGAGGCGTTGATTGATTATGTTGCTGTTGAAGTAGATGGTGATTCAGAGGCAACTAGCTCAGAGACAGCGGTAACTGGAAACATTATTTCAAATACCACTGATTTTCCAGATTTAAGCCCTACAGTTGTTGCAACGTTCAATGAATTAGATGGTGACGAGCGCAACGTTGGTACGGGTTACCACGCAATAGAATTTTTATTGTGGGGACAAGATTTGAACGCAGATGGTTCTGGTTCAGGTGAGCGTGACGCAACTGCGGGTCAGCGTCCAGCTTCTGACTACTTTACAGCAAGCACAACAGGTGTGAATACTTGTACATCAGGTGACGTAGCTGCTGCGGATGAAATTTGTGAGCGTCGCGGAGAGTACTTATTGTCTGTAGCACAAGTGTTAGTAGATGACCTTCAAGCGGTAGCAAACGCATGGGCGCCTGAAGTGGGCGTACATTACACTGAATTTGTTCAAGGCGGTGATACCTCTCTTGCTTTAATTTTAGAAGGGATGGGCCGTTTAAGCTTTGGTGAATTGGCCGGAGAGCGTATTAATATTGCACTTCGTACAGATTCTCAAGAAGATGAGCATTCTTGTTTCAGTGACAACACGCACAGAGATATTTTCTTAGATGCTCAAAGCGTACAAATTATGTACACAGGTAGCTATACTCGTGTAGATGGTTCTGTTGTTGAAGGCGCGTCAATCAACGATTTATTAGTTGTAGAAGGTGAGCCTGAACTAGCGAATACGATGCGCGCTGCATTAGAAGCAACTATGGCTTCTGCGACAGTTATCGATACGTTAGCAAATACAGGTACCCCTTTTGATGTACTTATTCAAGAAGGTATTACACAACCAAACGTTGTTGCTGTTATAGTTAACTTAGTTGAACAAACTGACGTTATTGAGCAAGTTATTGATGCGCTCAATGTAACGACCAATGATATTCGTCAAGATACTGAGGAAAATCTTGGTTAATATCAATTTATAGCGGGCGTATAGCCCGCTTTCAAAACTAGAATTTTATGTACAAAAAACTTATTGTAATAGCTTGTAGCAGCACTCTTTTATTTGCATGTGGTGGAGGAGGGTCTGATGACGACTCAACTGCAACACCTGTTCCAACTCCTGATCCCGTGCCTTCCGATCCTGTTCCTACTGACCCTGTTGTCGACCACAGTGGTTTAGAGCCTCTGGATTCTTCTACTCCGCTAGCACAAGAGTTCTTATCTGGTGGTGATACAAGCGTCTTTTTGGCAAACGCTCAAGCATTTGAAACTCGCCCTGATGCCATAGCCGCTGATTTTAGTTTAGATGCCAATTTTACTAGTGGAGACCTACTGTTTCGAAGTTCGCACACAAACATAGGCCCCTTATTAAACTCTAATAGTTGCCAAGGCTGTCATTTAAACGACGGCCGTGGTGTATTACCCGCGTCAAATGATGATCCTTTTGTCAGTATTTTAATGAAGCTGTCAGATTCAAATGGCAATGCCGACCCGACTTATGGTAGTCAGTTGCAAACATTTGCTGAGCAAAGCTTTACTACGTCTGATTTTCAATCAGGTTTTCCAGTGTTTGACGGTTCAGTAAATGGCGACGCATTATTTGGTGAAGCATTCCCGTTTATTGTTTTCGAAGAAGTTACTGGAACCTACCCTGATGGACAGACGTATTCACTGAGACAACCAACATACCGCGTTAAAACGTTGAGTTATGGGCCCTTTGTCGATGACATTCAATTTTCACCACGTATAGCGCCTCAGGTTTTTGGTGCTGGTTTACTTGGTGCTATCCCTGCGGAAAACATCTTGTCTTTGGTTGATGAGTCAGATGAAGATAACGATGGAATTTCAGGGAAAGCGTCTATTGTTAGCGATTTATTTACTGGTGAAGACACATTAGGCCGCTTTGGTTATAAAGCGCAAACAACCAGTGTTTTACAACAAACAGCCAGCGCGTATTTAGGTGATATGGGCATTACCACGTCAGTCTTTCCTGATGAGAACTGTACTGATGCGCAAATTGCTTGCCTCCAACGAGCACAAGAAGAAACTGAAGTTGATGATGTCACTGATTTTGCCGATTTAGAACTCGCCTTCGTAGAATTTTATAATCGTGTACTAGGCGTGCCGGTTCGTCGTGGCTTTGATGAAGCAAATGCGGTTTTTGATGATAATCTTGTTGCTGGTCGAGAACTGTTTTTCGATGCCAACTGTACAGGTTGTCATACTGCAAGGCATGTTACCGGAGAAGCAGCGGGCAGTGTTTTAGGTGAATTATCACTAGTAGGTTTAAGCGATGGTGCAGAACCGATAGAAATTTTGTCGAATCAAGTTATTTACCCTTACACAGATTTGCTTCTTCACGATATGGGCGGTAGCTGTGAAGTCACTCGAGAAACTCTTGAAGGCTTGGCTTGCAGCGCAGGTGAAGAATGCCAATATGTGCAGCGCTGTGACGGTTTAGCGGACGGCGTAGCTCAAGGCGATGCATTTGGTAGCGAGTGGAAAACACCACCTTTATGGGGAATTGGACTCGTTCAAACCGTGAATGCAAGTTCTACATTTTTACATGATGGCAGAGCGCGTACTATCGAAGAAGCTATTTTATGGCATGGTGGTGAAGCGGAACAGAGCAAGCAACGTTTTATGAATTTCACCGCGGATGAAAGAGCGGATTTACTGGCGTTTGTTGAATCTTTGTAATGAAAAGAAAAGGGGTTATTTGGGCGTGTTTGATATTGTGCATAGTCGCATGTGGTGAAACTAAACACGCTCCTCCATTTGATGAGTCGGAATTAAAGCCCGGTGGCGAAATGACATCAAAGCGGGTGTCTAAACGTACATTTGTGAATGCCGGAGAAGGCATTCCTTCTATGGCTGAATTGAACTTTTGGACTGGTTTTTCTTTATTTAGAGATCCTTGGGTTACTGCTCCTAGTACTACTAAAGATAGAGACGGACTAGGGCCATTATTTAACACCCGTTCTTGTATTAGTTGTCATTTAGATGGTGCTCGTGGGAACGCCGAAAACGAAGGCATTGTTCTTCCATCAGCACTTATTATTAGGCTGAACCCGTTTGAGGACAGAAATTTAGTTGATCCTGTTTATGGCGGGCAGTTTCAACCCAGAGCAATCCCGCTACAGCATGCTTCTTGGGGAGCAAAATTGTTGGGGGAAGGTAAACTTAAACTGTCTTATAGTGAAATCGAAGGGGCCTATGCAGATGGCGAAAAATACAGTCTGCGTAAACCTAGTTATGAGCTGGTGGAATTAAATTACGGTGAATTACATAAGGGAATAGGTATCTCTCCTCGATTTGCACCTGTTATTTATGGCGCAGGGTTAATCGACGCCATTGATGAAAGCGATTTCATCGCTTTGGAAGATGTGAATGATGAAGATAACAATGGTATTTCTGCAAAATATAACCGTGTTCAGGATGCGCAAACTGGGGAAACGCGGATTGGGCGTTTTGGTTTAAAAGGGCTGCATAGTACATTGCGTCAACAAGTGGCTGGTGCCTTTAAAAATGATATTGGAATCAACAATACAATTTTCCCCGGTGATGTATGCACTGAGACACAAGTGGCGTGCGAAAAAGCGTCGGAGTTTGGCGGTCAGAAAGGGCCTGAAATTCCTGATAAGTTACTTGACTTAGTTATGGATTTTTCTCGATGGATAGGGGTGCCTCCTGCAAGACAGCTAACTGAAGGTGTTGCGCAGGATGGCAGAGAACTATTCTTTAAATCTGGATGCGTAAACTGTCATACACCTAGTTTCACCACATCGCAGGATTACGCTGATCCTTATTTGTCAGGACAAAAAATTTATCCCTACTCGGATTTTGCTTTACATGACATGGGTGAAGGGCTTGCCGACAATACGCTGGAAAATGACGCCAATGGCAATGAGTGGAGAACGCCGCCATTGTGGGGGCTAGGGTTACAAATAAATTACAGATCGTCTGCCACATTTTTACACGATGGCAGGGCGAATACGCTATCCGAAGCCATTCTTTGGCATGGTGGTGAAGGCGAGCAAAGTAAACAAGCATTTATAAATATGAACAAACATGATCGTGACGCACTGGTCGTGTTTTTAAAATCAATTTAAGGTAAATACCGATGAATAAATTCACTTCTACTGGCGCTGCGGCAACGGCCGCGTTTTTGTTAACGGCTTGTGGTGGAGGCGGTGGTTCCGACAGTGATGATACTCCTGTCGTTACGCCAACAGAGCCTACAACTCCCGTAGATCCAACTCCAGATGCTTTGACGATTGATGAAGGGTTTGTTCAATATTTAACAGATTTATCTGCCAATGTAATTATTCCCGGGTACGAGAATTTGACGTCTGAAGCGCAAGATTTCTTCGCTGGAACTCAATCTTTTTGCGCTTTAACATCTCCTAGTTCAGGTGATTTAGATGCGGTTAGAGCACAATGGGCGCAGACAAATTTAGCGTGGCAATCTATTCAATGGGTTGGCGTAGGTGGTATAGCCTCTGGTATTAATCCCATTGATTTTAGAATTCAGTTTTTCCCTGATTCGTCAGATGTTGTTACTCGAGCGGTAGAAGATTTATTAGATGACCCTAATGTGGTGACTGCTGATTTTGTTGCAACGCAGAATGTAGGCGGACAAGGTTTACCGGCATTAGAATTATTGCTTTATCCAGATAATGAAAGTGATTCATTGCTGACTGCGACGGATGCTGCCAAGCGATGTGAGGTGTTGTTAGCGGTAGCCGAAAATGTAGAAAATATTTCCACAGAGGTTTTGGATTCTTGGCTACCTACAGGTGGAAACTTTCAAGAGCAACTTATTACAGGCACTGGTGAATTTACATCAATACGAGATGCCATTGAAGAACTTGTTACCAATTGGCTTGAACACGTTGAAAGTGTAAAAGACGACAAACTGTTAGATCCGCTTGGTACTGAGAGCCCAGGTATTATTGATATCTCAGAGCATTTTAGAAGTGCTCAGTCCATTGCCGCTATTGCTGCTAACCTAGACGCTATAGAAACTCTATTTGTGAATGCAGACGGTTTAGGTTACGACAGTATTTTAACCGACATACTTGAACAAGATGAAATTGCTCAAGATATGCAATCTGCAATTGATACTGCTCAAGCTAGTGTTGCAGCGTTAAATGCTGATTTTGACTCACTAGAACAAGCATTAAGCAGCGACGCTGGACGCGCTCAGGTGAATGTAATCATCGAAGATTTACGTATTATTCGCGATTTTATTTCCATTGAATTCATTCAAGCCTTGGATATTTCTATCGGCTTTAACTCAAACGATGGAGATTAATGTGAAAGGTCTCCAGTTGTCTCTGATTGCTTGCGCGATGTCTTGTGCACCTTATGCGCTTGCTGAAGAAGAAAAAAATGTAGAACTAGTGGAAATATTTGGTTCAAAAAACGATTTGCTCAAAGCGACAGGATCAGCAAGCATTGTTGATCAAGAGTTGTTAGAGCAGTTTGAATACGACGATATTCACCGAGTGTTGCAGGCTGTTCCCGGGGTGTATATTCGTGAAGAAGACGGATACGGCCTAAGACCAAATATAGGATTACGAGGTGCGACCACTGAGCGAAGCAGTAAAATTGCGTTGCTAGAAGACGACATTTTAATTTCGCCTGCCCCCTATTCAGCACCTGCGGCTTATTTTTTCCCAGTGGTTTCACGTATATCAAAAGTAGAGGTATTTAAAGGGCCATCGGCTATTCGATTTGGGCCAAACACGGTAGGAGGCACCATTAATTTAGTGTCTACACCTATCGGTGAATCGGGGACCGGTGATATTGATTTAGCCGGTGGAGAGCAAGGCTACCGCAAAGCGTATGGCCGAGTTAGTCAAAGTGCCTATGGCTTCGACGCACAACTTGAAGGTATTTATATTGGTGCCGACGGCTTTAAAGAACTCGATGGCGGCGGCGATACGGGGTTTGATAAATCAGAGCTTGTCGGAAAAGTAGCGTATGAAATTACCGACACTGATCACTATCAACGTTTTTTACTAAAAGTGTCTTATTCTGACGAAGTGTCTAATGAAACCTATTTAGGGTTAACAGACGAAGACTTTGCAATAAACCCAAATCGCCGGTATGCGGCAAGTCAACTCGATGAATTTGATTCCGAACATACGTCTATTTCGTTGAGTCACTATATTGAATTATCTCCCTCTATGACCTTGTTTACTCAAGCTTATCGCAGAGATTTCGATAGAGACTGGGACAGATTAAACCGCTTTGGTAGCACACGACCTATTGCGGAAGTACTTGCGTCTCCAACCACAGGTTTTAACGAGTCGTTATTGGCACTTTTAACCGGTGAGCGAGATTCGTTATTTGATGACGATGTTTTATTTCAAACCTTAAACGACAGAGAATTTTTCTCTCAGGGTATACAAACCAAGTTGATTGTTGAAACTCAATACCGCGATTTTGATGTGAAAATTGAATCGGGGTTACGAGTGCATCAAGATCAAGTTGAGCGTTTACACCGAGACCGCTCATTTGTCATCCGTTCAGGTATTCTTGAGCGAGATGGTAATAGCGACATAGTCACCACGGAAAACCGAGACGAAACTACGGCGGTAGCAGCTTATACTGATGTTCAAATTGAAAAAGGGAAGCTCACTGCATCGGTAGGTACCCGAGTTGAATACATAGACGGCAATGCAAAAAACTTATTAACAGGCACCGAAACAGACAATTCTGATACTGTGGTATTGCCCGGCGCTGGGGTGTTTTATCAGTTCAATGACAATATTGGGTTATTAGCTGGAGTTAACCGTGGTTTTGTTCCCAATTCACCCACAACGGATATTTTGGATGCTGGTACCCAAGAAGCAGATCCAGAAGAAAGTTGGAACTATGAACTAGGGGTTAGGGGGCAATACGCGGGATGGTCATCATCGCTTATCGGTTTTTTCAACGACTATGAAAACTTGTTAGGTGTTTGTACGTTTTCCAGTGGGTGTCTTGAAGACATAGATCGTGAATTTAACGGCGGGGAAGTTGATGTTTACGGTGCTGAATTTGAATTAAGCAAAACCTTTGAAGTGGGTGCAGTGAAAATTCCATTCAATGTTGCTTATACCTTCACTGAATCTGAATTCCAAACCTCCTTCGATTCCGACTTTTCACAATGGGGGAGTGTAACCGCAGGTGACGAGTTACCTTATTTACCCAATCATATCTTGGCTATTCGAGTTGGCGCACACTGGAACGATTTACGGGTTGAGTTAGCGTATAAATATATCGACGAAATGATTGAAACTGCGGGGTTAGGGGAAGCATTAAGCGGCGCCTCTACTGAAAGCTTAAGTGTTTTCGATTTAAGCGGAACTTACAGTGTAAACAATCAACTTAGTCTTTACGCTAAATTAGATAATGTGACCGACGAACAAGAAATTGTATCTCGTAGACCTTTTGGTGCCCGTCCTAATAAGCCGAGGCAAGCCATTGTAGGTGTGAAATATGCCTTCTAATGTATCTAGACGTCAGTTCTTATTCGGCGCTGCTGCTATAGGAGCAATTGGGGCTTTGCCTGTAGTGGTGAATACAGCCATGGCTCAATCACCACAGTTAATTGTGAGCGCCGCTAGGGACGTAAAAGGGCACTATGTTCTAGCGGCCCTTGATTTAGACGGTAATCTAGTGAGTAAAACTCGGTTACCAAAACGGGCACACGACTCATTGGCGTTGCCTCATAAGCCGAATCATGTTTTAGTTTTGGCTCGCCGTCCAGATACGTTCGCAATAGAAATAAACGTGCTTACCGGTGACATTACCAATACGTTTAACAGCGAACAAGGCCGTCATTTTTATGGCCATGGTGTTGTCTCTCCCGACGGTGCGCTTTTGTATACCTCAGAAAATAATTATGAGGCACAAACTGGTGAGATAGTAGTACGGCAAACCAGCGATTATAAGGTGGTCAACCGATTCAGTTCAGGCGGGATTGGGCCTCATGAACTCGCTTTAATGCCGGACCAAGAGCATTTGGTTATCGCTAATGGCGGAATCATTACTCATCCAGATATGCCTAGATTAAAGTTAAACTTAGAGTCTATGCAGCCTAATTTGTCTTATGTAAACAGGCATACAGGTGAAGTGGTAGAGCAGGTTTATCCAGAGCACCACCAACAAAGTGCAAGGCACTTGGTAGTTAGTCAACAAGGTGACGTGTATTTAGGCATGCAGTTTAATGGTGATTACAATTTGCAGTTTCCCTTGGTTTATCATCATAAACGTGGGCAGCAGCTTGTTGCCATGAAAGCCACTGAAGAACAATGGCAGAGTATGCATCAGTATATTGCAAGTTTATGTGTTACTGACGATACGCTTTATGTTACTTGCCCCAGAGGCGACCGGGTCGCGGTGTGGGATAGACATAGCCGCGATATGCAAAAACTCTTTGAGTTAAAAGATGCCGCGGGTTTAGCATTGGAAAGTAATCGCGTCATTATGTCATCGGGTGCGGGAAAGCTTTTGAATGGTAAATTGCAGCATGAAACTGCTATTGCGAGTATCAGTGATATTCAATTTGATAATCATATGACATTGATGTTTTCGGCTTAGCAAATTATTTTACATTAGAGTTATACCGATGGAGCTTTAATAGGCTCCATTTTTTTATGTATTAAAATTTTAATAAATAGTAATAATTATCATTTGCATAAGTATTTGTTCTGATCTATCGTTGTTATTAATGACATGAAAAATGACATAGAGAAGGTAAACCATGGCAATGACATTCTTATGCCCGACTCATAAAGATTGGCTATATTTTCATTCTGAACAAGGTATTGATTTTATAGAGGATGCACACCGTAAGGGGGAGTATCTAGTACAGCAAGAATCATGGAAAAAAGCAGTGCCTTTTTTAGGGTGTGCGTTTGAAGCTACGGAAATTCTTTTAGAATTATATGGTAAAGACAAAACATGGCTGTTAACCGAACTTACTTTACTTGCTATTCAGCTTCAAGATTGCTTAAAAGAAACAGGATCGGAAAAATACACCTCGTCTATATCAAACCGTGCACTGCGTTGGTTAGATGCAGCTGTTCGCGATCCTGCAACTGAACCTAACAAGATCAGCTTTCTAAAAAACTGCATCGAGTCGTTAACGGGTAAAACTAGCAAAGTTTATGGGCAAGGCAATATGATTCCTGCAAGTGTTAGGGTTACCCATTGAATACAGGCCTAAATAGCGAAATGGAAGAGCTATTTAACGCTGTTGAAGCGGCAGTGCGACATGGCGAAGAGCCTGATAATCCTAGCTTATTGAACCGTTACATTTTATTAAGCGAAGAAAAAGCCGGAAACATTGTAAGCGTAGTGCAAAAAAGAAGGCTACATTACCGTGTGGTTAATGTATTGCTCGACGCTATTTGTGACACTTATATTGATGGTCATTGGCGAAGTTTGTGTTTTGATAATATTTCTCGTCCCTTGTTTACTATTCAGCGTTTAGTGACTAGTTTGCATTCTGAACAGCAGTTAATGCAATGTAGAAAAGAAGTTCAGCTAATGGCTGGGTATTTTTTAAGGTAAACAAACTGAACCCAATTTTACCTATACTCGTAAAAGGTACTCACTTTGGCTTATTTGAACGGGATAAACGGCTTCAATTTGGCTAATCTGTGAACAAAGATTCAAATGACTGTAAACCAGCAGTTGCTACTATGTAATTTAACTATCATAATCACTTTGATATTTTGTTTTTTACATTACTATATCGAATAGGCGTCAGGGCGACCTTATGGTTGGGCTGCCTTCTTTAACGCAATTCTAAACACGCATACATTCAATCAATTTGGAGAAAGCTATGAACAAATACGTAAAATACGTCATGCAATCGCTACTTTTAACAATGGCGTCATTGCCTGCTTTTGCTCACGAAGGTCATGACCACGGCCACTGGACTAGCAGCATGATGCACGTTTTGTTTTATGGTTCAATTCTAGCGGCAGTAGCTGCACTAACGTTTGCAGCCACTAAATACACTAAATCTCGTAAGCAAGGAGAGAATCAATAATGAGCCATTCTATCGTAAAAGCACTTGATTCACTGTTTGGTTTTCAAACTGCGTCTGCTCACTGTGATATTCCTTGCAAAATTTATGATCCTAGCACTGCGCAAATCGCAGTACTTAGCGTCATCCGTTTTTGTGACCTTATTACTGAGTTAGGTAGCAAAGGCGAACTGTCTATTGCTGATCAAGCTCAACTTTCTCGCCTTGTACGCGAAAAAGAAATTCATGCAGAAAAAGCGAAAGCTGAAGTACGTACTATTTGGGGTGATTACTTCAAAGCGCCTCAGTTTGAGCAATTCCCTGATATTCATAGCTTAGTGCATTCTATTATGCTTGCTGGTTCTGCATGTAAACAGCACGTTGATAAAGAAAAAGCAGAGAATTTACTTAAATTAGTTAATGAATTTGCGGCTGCATTTTGGGCAACTAAAGGTGTTGAGACTTTTGAAGCAACATGCCCTTACCCACCTGCTGCACAAGTTGTATATCCTAAACTAAGCTAATTACTTTTTGCTTGGTTTTAAGATAATAAGAGTAGTGGGAGTGAGTATGACTCCCACTTATTCTGAAGGTGATTATATTGTTGTAGCGAAATGGCCCTTCATGAAGACACTAAAAGGTGATGCTGTTGTAGTTAACCACCCGAGTTATGGTGTGATTGTAAAGCGCGTTCGCGAAATTATTAAACCACAGTCTTTATTGCTACAAGGTGATAACCCACAAAGTGTTTCTTCTGAACAAATGGGGTTAGTTGATAAGCATGCTCTTATTGGCAAAGTCATAGCCGTATTTAAAAAATAACATCCATCTAGTTAACCTGAATCCTGTTAGTTACGTATAAGTTGAGATATCTACCACTAAATCATTGGCTACAGCCTCTAATGCTTCAATTAAATCGTCACCATCAAACTCTTCCGGTACATCGATTACAATCGTGGCTTTAAACATCAAGCTACCCCAATTGGGCGCACTTTCACAACATGATTCCATACTGCGAATGTTCAGTTTTTGTTGATTTAGTACGGCAGTTAGTTCTTGCACTATACCTGCCTTGTCGTTGCCTAGAACATTAATGACCATGCTTTGCTGTGGCATTGGCGATGTTTTTTCTATGGCAGATACTGATTGGACATGAATATCTTCAATGGTGTTTAAGCTATTGATCAGCGCATCATGG
This sequence comes from Alteromonas sp. 5E99-2, assembly GCF_017368475.1. Lineage (GTDB taxonomy): Bacteria > Pseudomonadota > Gammaproteobacteria > Enterobacterales > Alteromonadaceae > Alteromonas_F. The sequence goes on along the minus strand of NZ_JAFNJE010000001.1, from coordinate 218,482 downwards.
GTATCATGTGGAACATGAACTTCTACAAAACCTGCAAATTGCCCTGACATTTGCGCAAAATTACTCGCAAGCCAATTGCCTTTGTGCGCAAAAACATGTTTGGCTAAATTATCCACGAGACCGGGCTGATCTTTACCAAGAATAGTTATAACGATAGTTTTCATGTTACCTCACAGGATTTTTCTATAAGTATATTGTCAAATTACTTGATATTACGCTAACACAACTTACACTGCTGAACAGGAATTTATTGCAACAGTCCAATGAATGAAAACACCCGCACAACACCAAAAAAATAGAACGCGTAAAGACGTCATTGCACGCAGGATGATCACGTTTTTTGGTATCAGTGTGTTGGCGACTCTGTTAGTGATGATATGGCATTTGTTGTCGCAAACTATGCCACTTTTCATGCCCCCCTATCTGACCCATGAAAATACGGTGTATATGAGTCAGGCTCAGTTGGTTAGTACTGGAAACCTAAGCGATAATGGGCTGGTCATTACAGGTAATAGTCAATGCGGGTTAGACTTTTTTAAAGCGACTGAGTTAAACAAGACTGAAACTCGTTACTTTGCGCAGTGTGCTAATACACTGCTTATCGCCGAAAATAAAAACAAACGTTGGTTGTTTGATATTGCTCAAACCGGTGAATTGACTATTTCTAATATAACTCCCCAAGGTGTGTATTCTTTAGATAGTGCTGTACTTTCTGTGTTTTATTCTGATTGGCAAACTACGCCTTCTTATCAGGTATTTGTCTCAGAACCGAATTTCGCTATTTTGGCGTCTGACAGTACTAGGCAAGTTATATTCTGGGGACAATTCAGCCATGGTTCGGCCCACTTACAAGGTACTGAAATTATACCAAAAGCATCAGGAGCCGGTTTAGTTGTTCTCCCAGCATATCAAGGGAAAATAACCTATTTCGAGAATAATTTTGAAATTCAAATCGAACAAAACGAACTGACGCAATACTACCAAGTCGATAAAGAAATTACGGCTATATTACCGCTTGAAGAAAACAGAAGTATTTTCTTGGCAAGTGGTGAACACTCGCTTTCACGTTGGGTTATGTTTAACAAAGATGGGGAGTTTTTGTATTCACCTACCTATACTATGGAACTTAACGCCAACGAAGTTCCTGTAGCCGTTAAAGCTCATGGCGAAACTAATGGAGCCGTAATTCTGACCAATCAACGACGAGTTTTGTTGTTTAATCGAGTGTCAGGAGAAATATTTGATAGTGTAACCTTAGCTACTCAACCCAAAACGCTTTCTTTTATTGATGATACTGTTTATCTGATGTACTCAAACAAAACCGAAATACTTCACCTAGAAAACAAGGCTGGTATCGTTACCCTTAATACCTTGTTCGCAAAGCAGAGGTATGAAGGTTACCAGCACGAACAGTATATTTATCAAACCACTACAGGAAGCGACTTTAACGAAGCAAAATACGCCTTGGTTCCCTTGTTTATCGGAAGCATAAAAGCAGCGATGAGTGCGCTTATCATTGCGCTTCCTATTGCCCTTGGCGCGGCTATTTTTACAGGGTATTTTGCACCAAATCATTGGCGAAACAGAATTAAATCAGCGATTGAAATGCTAGAAGCTATTCCATCTGTAATGCTGGGATTTATCGCCGCAGTGTTTTTGATTCCTATTGCTGAACAGTTGTTGATAGGTATTGGGTTATTTATTCTTACGGTACCTCTTTTAGCATTGGGCTTAGCTTTTTTACAAAATGTGTACGCTAATCGGTTACCTCGGCCTTTACGTTTCAGTGTGCAAGCGCTTTTGGCTTGTTTAAGCGTAAGTTTATGGGCGATTATTTGCTTTAGTCTTGCGCCAGAGGTTATGTCAGTGACAACGGTCTTCTCTGGTTTAACTAAAACAACGCTAATTGTTTCGATTGCTCTTGGCATCGCGATTTCTCCGACTATTTATACCTTAGCGGAAGATGCCATTTACTCTGTTCCTACATCGTTAAAAAATGCCTCTTTTGCCTTAGGCGCTACAAAGTTACAAACCTTAAAAAGTGTTGTAATTAAGTTTGCAATACCTGGGCTTGTTGCTGCGATTATGCTTGGCTTTGGTCGTGCTATTGGAGAAACGATGATCGTATTAATGATTACAGGTAATTCACCAATATCTGATTGGAGCCTTTTCGAAAATTTGCGTGCTCTTACCGCAAATATTGCTATTGAACTCACCGAAGCAGAAGTAGGTAGTGCACTTTATACAGTGTTGTTTTTTACCGCAACCTTGTTGTTTGTTTTTACCTTCTGTTTTAACACAGTTGCCGAAGGCTTAAGGTACAAGATGCGTAAACAGGTGAAGTATGTTTAAGTGGTTACCTGCTAGTAAAAATCATTCTTTTATTGTGAATTTATGTGCATTTTGTACAACCTTGTTGCTTCTAGTGCTTCTCTCTTTACTGGCGTTTGTTTTTACTAAGGGCAGTGGGTATTTTTTGTCACCTCCAGTCTATCAAGTGTCATATAAGGATGATAACGGTAAGCAACACATTGTGTTTGCTCAATTTCCAAGTGGTTACTCTGAGAATTTTTCAGGACGGGTAACAGCATCTACTGAAAATACTATTTATCAAGCTCAATTACCGCTGCATAGTCGCCAAATTAGCAATATAGAAAAAAGGTCTGATGTCGCTAATATTAGTTTAATAGACGGTCGAAAACTGTTTGCTGTTCCTCAACACATTCGTTCTTCCAAGGACCTAAAAGTCAGCTTATCCGAACTCGATAAATACCTTAATATCATTGACGATATTCGCGAAGAAATTGATGAAATTAAACAAAATGAACTGACAGAAATAGATAAAATTCTGGCAAGCGTCGATAAATCCTCACCTTCAATAAATCCTATACAGCAAAGCGCCTTGCTAAAGTATCAATCACTGCAAAAGACCATTGCCGAATTAGAAAATAAACGGGACACGTTTTCGTTAAATATGGCGGATGTTAAAGGCGAATCGATTGCTATTGTTTTGGCAGATATTCATTCAATTTCGTTTCCATCTAATATGACTTGGATTGGAAAAATTAAGCATGCTTTTAACCTACTGTGGTTATTTCTAAGTGAAAACCCTAAACAATCCAATACAGCAGGAGGGATTTTTCCCGCGTTGTTTGGAACAGTTGTTATGGTGTTACTAATGACATTAATCGTAGCGCCTTTTGGTGTACTTTCTGCGGTGTATATTCACGAATACGCCCCTAACAATTTACTTGTTACCGCTATGCGAGTGTGTATTAGCAATATGGCTGCGGTACCCGCAATTGTTTATGGCGTATTTGGTCTTGGGTTTCTGGTGTATGTAGTCGGTGGCAACATTGATGCTTTGTTTTTTTCTGATGCTTTACCTGCACCCACTATGGGAGCGCCCAGTATTTTTTGGGCGTCGGTCACCATGGCTTTATTGACCTTACCTGTAGTTATCGTGGCCACAGATGAAGGTTTGAATAGGGTCCCACAAGGGTTACGCAAAGGCAGTTATGCTTTAGGCGCAACGAAAAGTGAAACCATTTGGTATACGGTTTTACCCATTGCGAGTCCAAGTATCATAACCGGTATTATTTTAGCTATTGCTCGTGCAGCCGGTGAGGTCGCTCCGTTGATGTTACTTGGAGCTGTGAGGTTTGCACCCCAGTTGCCGGTGGATAGCGAGTTTCCATTTGTTCACTTAGAGAGGCAATTTATGCACTTAGGGGTGTTTATATACGATGGTGCATTTTCCACTCAGATTAACCCTCAAGGTGCATCAATGATGTTTGCAACGTGCAGTTTATTACTGTTGGTTGTATTGTTTTTAAATATCGTTGCTGTCACCCTACGTGCACGACTTCGAGAACGTTACCAATAATATTGGCGATATAACATTTATGCTTAAACTGTTTAATTACGATAAACCCAATGTTTATCAACTTAGTGACGAACAAACAGCTATCAAGGTAAATAACCTGAATCTGTCTTTTGGCGAAAAGCCTGTGCTTCGGGATATTAATTTACGTATACCAAAGCACCAGATAACTGCTTTTATAGGCCAGAGTGGATGTGGTAAATCGACTTTATTGGGGTGCTTTAACCGAATGAATGAACTTGCTACTGACTGTAAAGTCAGTGGTGAAGTCTTCATCAATAAACGCAACATCAATAGTAAAAAAGAAAATGTGTCTCGTCTTCGGGCCAGCGTAGGCATGGTATTTCAAAAACCAAACCCTTTTCCTATGAATATTTATGACAACGTGTCTTATGGTTTGCGTTTACAGGGCTTAAAAGAACGAAGAAAAATGGATGATGCAGTAGAGCGAGCATTAGTCGATGCTGCATTGTGGGAGGAAGTGAAAGATCGTTTGTTTGAACCCGCTTCTATTTTATCTGGAGGTCAACAGCAGCGTCTTGTTATAGCGAGAGCTCTTGCTTTGGAGCCTGAAATACTATTGCTTGATGAACCTACTTCTGCACTTGACCCTCTTACCACCTTAATTATTGAAGAGCTTATGGTGGAATTGAAAAAACGTTGCACCGTAATTATTGTTACTCATAACATGCAACAGGCGTCTAGAGTATCTGACTACACGGCATTTATGCATCAAGGTGAAGTTGTGGAATTCAGTGACAGTGACACGTTGTTTACTATGCCTCAAAAGAAAAAAACGGAAGATTACATTACAGGCCGTTATGGTTAATCGAGAGGCGCTGAAATGAAAAGTATTGCATTTAACACCCATATATCTGCGAAATTTAATATTGAACTAGAAAACCTCAGGCATTCGGTGATGACCATGGGAGGGGAACTAGAAAAACAAATGGTGGATACCTTATATGCCATCCGTCATAACCATGCAGGGTTAGCGGAACAAGTTATTTTGAATGATATAAAAATCAATTCAATGGAAATTCAAATCGACGAAGAATGCATGCGCATTATTGCTAAGCGTCATCCTACAGCTTCTGATTTGCGTTTGGTTATGACGGTATCTAAAACCACGGCAGATATAGAGCGCATGGGTGATGAAATAGAGCGCATTGCAAAACTAGTAACGAAAAACAAGCTTCCTCATTCTGAGGATATTAAAAGTAGCATGGCAAATATTGGTGACCGCGTTATTCATATGATGCGAGGAACCTTTGATGCCTTTGCTCGTCAGGACGACGATTCAGCGTTAGAAGTCTACGATAGTGACAATATTATCGACAGTGAATATAAGAAGCTACTTACTCATATTGCTGCAGAAATGAAAAAAAATACCGGCGATATGGAAGACTGGCTGGAAGTTTTATGGGCATTGCGTTCTTTAGAGCGTATTGGCGATAGATGTAAAAATATATGTGAATATGTGGTGTATCTAGCTAGAGGAAGCGATGTTAGGCACGTTCCATTGGAAACACTGACCCGAAAAATCGATGAAATGGGAAAATAAACGCTCTTTTATGTCGGATTTATTGGGAATAAAAGCGTAATCGGTTATTATCCCCCCGCTGCAAAAATGCGGTGTTTTAAAAAAGGCGATTATTGATGGATTTGTTACATACTTACGGCACGCTATTAATTATTTTAGCTGCGGTAGTCGGTTTTGTTATGGCATGGGGTATTGGCGCGAACGACGTTGCCAATGCAATGGGAACTTCTGTAGGTTCTAAAGCTTTAACAATTAAACAAGCGATTGTTATTGCGATGGTTTTTGAATTTGCTGGGGCGTATTTAGCCGGCGGTGAAGTAACGAAAACCATACGCAAAGGCATCATTGACCCGCAATATTTTAGCGCCATACCTGAACAATTGGTGTTAGGTATGATTGCTTCGTTGTTGGCTGCAGGCATTTGGTTGGCAATGGCTTCTTGGAAAGGTTGGCCTGTTTCAACCACTCACAGTATTGTGGGAGCCATTGTTGGTTTTACAGCAATCGGTATTAGTCCTGATGCGGTTGCATGGGCGAAAGTAGGTGGAATAATAGGAAGTTGGGTTGTTACACCCGCTATCTCAGGCATTATAGCTGCGTTAATTTATCTCAGCGCTCACAAACTTATATTTGATACTCAAAACCCGTTTGAAAAAGCGCGAAAATATGTGCCTTTCTATATGGCTGCCGCTGGGTTTGTTATGGCTCTTGTGACCATGAAAAAAGGGCTTAAACACCTTGGTTTAGAGCTCACTTCAACGGATGCTTATTTGGTGTCTATCGCTGTGGCAATTGCAGTTGCGATTGTAGGTGTTTATTTTATTAATCGGCAAACATTTTCCGATGACCAAGACACAGAAACGCAAACGGCAAATGTTGAAAAAGTATTCGCCATTTTAATGGTTATCACTGCATGCTGTATGGCGTTTGCTCATGGCTCAAATGATGTTGCCAACGCAATTGGTCCGTTAGCGGCCGTTGTTAGCGTTGTTAAATCAGGCGGTGAAATCAGTAGTAGTGCAACACTTGCCCCTTGGATTTTACCTCTTGGTGGCATTGGTATTGTTGCGGGACTTGCATTGTTTGGTCATAGAGTGATAAAAACAATTGGTGAAAACATAACACACCTAACTCCAAGTAAAGGTTTTGCTGCTGAATTAGCCGCTGCGACAACCGTGGTATTGGCATCTGGTACAGGTTTGCCTATATCCACCACGCAAACTTTAGTCGGCGCAGTTTTAGGCGTTGGCTTAGCCCGTGGCGTATCAGCATTGAATTTAGGTGTTGTTAGAAAAATTGTGGTTTCGTGGGTAATTACCTTACCGGCGGGCGCATTGCTATCAATTATTTTCTTTTTCGCGCTAAAAATTGCATTTGGCGTAGGATGATTTATTTATGAAATGGCCGAATTTAAAGCACTTACATTATTTAGTTACTTTATATCAAGAACAGCATTTTAATCGTGCTGCGGCTCGATGTAATGTGAGTCAATCAACGTTAAGTACTGCTATTCAAAATTTAGAAGAGCATTTTGGTTGCCAGCTGTTAGAACGAGATCACAAAACATTTATTTTCACCTCTTTAGGCATTGAAATAGTTGAACGAAGTAAAAAGCTACTACAAGAAGCTGGTGAACTTATTGAATATGCGCAAAATGCAGGTACATGGGACCGAGGCCAACTGCGCTTAGGTGTTATTCCGACCATTGCGCCATTTTTATTTCAGCAAATGATCGGTGCTTTCTCGGCTTTTCTTCCCGATATCACATTAGAACTGCAAGAAGACACTACCGCTAATTTGTTAGAGCAAATGAACGATGGTGAACTAGATTTATTGGTTTTGGCTTTACCTATGGCAACGCCTGGTTGTAAGCAAATGGTTATCGGCCATGATCCGTTTCATTTGGTAGCTCACAATTCAGTGTCGAAAACTTTGCCCTCACCAATGAATTTAGATGCATTACCAGACCGAAGTGTTTTCTTATTGCAGCAAGAACATTGTATGACAGAGCATGCTGTAAGTGCTTGTAGTTTGCAGCACAGAGACGTAGTAAGCTCCCTTGCAGCCAGTTCTTTGTATACATTAGTACAACTTGCCAATAGTAAATTAGGATATACTTTTGTTCCTGAGCTTGCTTTGAACCAAGGTATTCTTGCAAATACAGAGCTAGATGCATTACCTGCTGAAGATATGGCATATAGAGAAATTGGCCTTGTGTGGAGAATGGGCACTACGCGTATGCGTTTATTCAGGCGAGTAGGGGAGATATTATCCCCCCTTATGCCTATTCCCGCCATCGACTAGCTTTTAAAATTAATACGTGACTAATCTTAGGCTACATTACGGTATTAAAGTTTTTAAAGAGCATAGGTCGGCGTTTCTCGTAGCTGCCGCACTTATGCTTTTTGAAACCGTAGTCAGCCTAGCCATCCCCTACTTTGTAGGTAAACAATCAGAATTGTTTTTACAAGACAACACCGTATTTGGAAACCAACACTATAAAATTTTAGGAGCGTGGGTTGGTTTATTTGCGCTACAGGGACTATTTCGTTTTTGGTCTAGCTATAAGGTAAACGTGCTAGGTGCGCAAATTATGGCAAAGTTAAGTTGCCGCCTTTACGACCATATTCAACTATTGCCTATCCAGTACTTTAAAAATACCAAAAGGGGCGACGTGCTTAGCATGCTAAGTAATGATTTAGCTATAGTTAGCTTCTTTGCGTCGTCAGTATTTACCAATTTATTACCAAATCTTCTCGTGTTGATTGGAGCGGTAATACTTATGTATTTCATCGATCCATTTGTCACTCTCGCAATCTGTATTCTTGCTCCTGCGGTGTATATTATTATCAAATTGATTGGCCGCAATATGCACCCTATTTCAAAGGCATTAGTCCAACGACAGGCAGACTCAATTGCACTTGCCAGCGAAAATATTGGCGCAATATCATTGATAAAAGCTTTTAATCGCCAGAGCAGTGAATCAATCAAATTCAAACAGCATAATGACGATATTTTAGATTTACGCTCACAGCAATTTCGTCTTCAGTCGATGCTTTCGCCATTAGTGCAATTTCTATCGTCGGTGGCTATTTTACTGGTGATTGTAATTTGTTTGTTGAAGTTTCAAAGTGGTGGCCTCACTGTTTCTGATCTTATTAGTTTGCTTTTATACGGGTTTATTTTTACCCGGCCATTAAGCAGTCTTGCGAGCTTGTATGGGCAAGTGCAGCAAGTTGTGGGTGCGTCGTCGCGATTACTTACTATATATCATGTAGACGGAGAATCAGTAGAGGATACAGGCTCACAAATAGACATTAGCAATAGCGATATTCGGTTTGAAAATGTATCTTTCGGTTATCTAGATAATAAACCTGTATTATCTAACCTTTCGTTCGTTTTACCTGCGAAGTCATCGATGCTGATTTGGGGGAAAAATGGCGGTGGAAAGACTACGTTATTGCATTTGCTTATGCGTTTTTACGAACCTTCTAATGGGCGCATATTGGTTGATGGTCAAGATATTCAAAAGATAAACTCATCATCATTACGTTCGCAAATTGGTTTAGTTTCTCAAGATGTCATGTTGGTTAACGGTACCATTTACGACAATATTATTTATGGTATAGCTAATCCGTCACAAAAACACATTATAGCGTCTGCAAAACAAGCGGGAATACATGAGTTAGTAAAGTCGCTGCCTTTGGGGTACGACACTCAAGTGGGTGAAGGCGGCTTAAAATTATCTGGGGGTCAACGTCAGCGTATTGCATTGGCTAGAGTGTTATTACTTGAACCCAAGATATTGTTGCTAGACGAGCCTACTTCTATGTTAGATGGTGTTGCAAGAAAAACATTTAAAGAAGAATTTGCATCTTTATTTTCACGCTATACAGTAATTATGATTTCTCACGATCCCTCATTGGAGGATGTGGCTGAGTATGCATTTGAGCTAAATAGTGGTAGTTTAATTGCGCGTTAACTATAAAAATTAAAAAGGAAGACATACTCTTATGGCTCAGATCCAAATCAAGCCTGGCGTACTTTTACAAAGAGTGGCTGACGAAATGGTATTACTTGAACCCGCTTCTGGGGAATACTTTACGTTGAATGAAGTCGGCGCATTAATTGTAGAGGAATGTCAATCTGGACATGACGAGGCTAAAATAACTCAAACCTTACTGGAAACCTATGAAGTGAGTGCAGAGCAAGCAAAAATTGATACCGAGAGTTTACTTGAGCAACTAGTGGAACAAGGCCTTGCTGCACGCCTTTAAGGCTTTTCTGAAGCTTTCATTATTAGAAAAAGCCCAATTTTGTGGTGCATGGTTGATGTTTGCTAAATGGGACTTAGCTATTCGCTTCACCCCTTATGAGTGGTGGAGTAAAGCCTTATTTAACAGTGCCATTTCTAGGCAAAACCAAGATCTTACCTATATTCTCTCACTAATTCGCATTATAGAAAAAGCAGGAAGAGCGCATTGGGGCCATATGAATTGCTTACGTCGTTGTTTGGTTACACGACAAATACTACTGCGAAAAGGCGTTGATTTAGCTCTTTGTATTGGCGTAAAGCGGTCAGAAGAGAGCAACGAATTGAAAGCGCACAGTTGGCTAGAGTTTCAAGGTGACCCCGTTAACGATAGCAAGGAAACTGTGAGTACTTATACCAAATTAGTAGGTTCTGAGCATGGGAAACAGCTTTTAAAGGTACTAAAGAGTTAATCGTTATGATGCTGAGTTATCCATACTTGAGTTAAAATGGCGTAAAGTAAATCCACAGTGACATATCCCGCTTTATTTTGAACAACATTGTCAAACTGAGCTAACAAAGGGCCAGGCTCTAAAAGCCCCAAATCGGCTAGTTTGGGATGGGAAAGTACATTTCTCAATTGAACAGCATTGTCCCTAACTAATTTAGTAAAGTGTTGATCAAACGTTGTTTTATGTGTATTCCAGCATACTTCTTTAGGTAAATACTTGTCCATTGCAGAACGTAACAACCATTTAGGGTATGCGCCTCGTATAAGTTGCTTCGGGCTTACATCAAAGCTGTGTTGAGCAATGTTTTTGTCAAAAAAGGGGTGGGCGACTTTAATACCGTATTGCGCGCCAACCTTTTGATAAGATCGCAGAGAATTAAAAGTCGCGGTTGTCTTAAGTGTATGATGACGAGCAAAATGCACTGAGTTTTCGGCTTGAGAATATGGCGATGTTATTGTTAGCGATGCATTGGCAAGACCTTGTCCTTGTGGCGTGAGCCAATTCGGTAAATCTATTGTCTCTGATCTAGTTTGCTTCCCTAACAATGACATAATGTAATTGGGCACTAGGGGCTTAATAAACAGCTTTTTAGCGACCGCTCGAAAAGGTATACCGGTTTGTTTACACCCGAGAAAAACCTCTTTTATAACCGAAATGTCACCCCTCATAAAACGTTGAGTATAAGCTGAAGCATGCCCCCAGCACATTTCATCGCCGCCATTGCCGGTTAATAGCAATGACGCATTGTGATGCTGGCAATGTTGGAATTCATGGTGGTAACGGGGTGACAAAACCGTACCAGGGCTATCAAAATCCGTTGGGTATAACGACAAGAAGTCACTGTATTGGTCGTTGTCCGCAGCCATTAGAATATGATCATCGCAATCGAGCGAATTATTAAGCAGCTTGATCAGGTCGCTTTCATCAGATTCGGGGCTTTTACTGTAAAAATGAGAAAGCGAGATTAGCTTATTACTGTTGTTGTGCTGATGCTCTATTGCAAGCGCGGTCACACTAGATGAGTCCATACCGCCGCTCATTTGGCTGACAACACTGGAATGATCAACTCCAATACTCTGTGTTACTGATTGTTTTAACAAGTGTTCAAACTGGGCTGTCGCATCGGGATCAGAGGCTGCTTTGTGATTTGAAGGCTTGATTGACCAAAACTCTTTAACTTTAAGTGCGTTGTGAGTTAGCTCTATATAATGAGCGAAAGGCAAGGGGCGTATAACGTCAAAAAGTTGTGTGCTGGGGTTCGGCTGTCCTGCTAACCAACAACTAATCCCTTCTTCCTTAAGTCGATTAACGTTAATTAATGTTGCTATGAATGAGGCTTCGCTGCTACATATAAAACCATCGTCGTTTTGAGCGTAATGTAAAGTATATTGACCTAATGGGTCACAAGCTGTTCTGAGGGTTTCCGAGGTTCGGTTCCATTGTACAAGAGTAAATGGTCCTTCGGAGTCAGATAATATTCTTTCAAAATCAGAGGAGTGACGGTTAATGGCATGCTCTACGCTAGCATTGTGGCTAATAAAGTGAAAATCTGAATCAGAGTTTCTAGTTCGCTGATTAAATGAACTACTAACATCGTTCTGCGACTGGACTTTTTTTTGATAAAATCCAATAACGCATCGCTCTTCAAGAACGGTTAAACTTAGGCTATATAAGGCTTCTAGCTTAGTTAACCACTGTTTAATTTGGTTGGGATTAGAGCTTACTAAGGAAAAAGTAAAAATCACGGTAACTTAATGGGTACAGTTTGAAGATAAAAGACTATATAATTTATTCTGCAAAGAATAAAATATTTAGTATGTAAAGCTAAAATGACGCAGGTTTCACCATTTTGTTTCATAGTGAATTAAACATTATGAATATGATTGTAATTAACTGTAACAATATGAATTATATGGCGATTGTAGCTGTATATCGGTCGGTATCTTTTGGTTTTGTTGGGTTTTTAAAGCAATTTGATGTCAGCTTTTTTTACAAACCTGCTGTTTTTTTACCATTTGATTTGTGTTTATAAGATGGTTTTGTTTTTAGTTTGTTGATTGTAAAGGTTTATTTATTTTTGGAATAATAATTGCTTTACTTTTAAGTAGAAAATTATTTTTTGTTAAACTCAATTTTAGGGGTTAGGAAATATGAAGAAATTTATCATTGCTGGTGTTCTTATGGTACTAGCAAGTGCAAATGCTAGCGCATCATTTATCGACGTTATTACAGCAGATCAATTAGCTGGTGCCGAAATAACGGTTACGTTCGATTCTGGTTTTACTGAAACTTCAGTTTTTGAAGTGGTAGATACCGAGGCCGTTGAGACTGGTGCAGATAGTTTCTCTTTGTCTTTGGCGGGCGAAACTTTCGGTGAATTTGCGACTGGAGAAGGTTTTTGGTCGTTTACTAATAATTTTAGTGCTAACCCTGTAACATCAATCGTTATAGATTTGCTGTCTATTGACGCAGTATTCGATCCTGTTTTTGATGGTGTCGACGGGCCGGGCGGAGCAGGGCGTGACTTTGTTGCTAATATTGCAGGTTTACTTGGCGTGTTCACTAACGCAGTTGTTGATGGTGAATTATTCAATACATTAACAATTACTGGTGCATTTGAAGATAGCTTCTTATTTGCTGTTGATACTGATATTGAATCAGATGTAACAGGTGTGCCGGCACCAGCAGTGTTTTCATTAATCATGTTAGTACTTGGTGGATTAGTCGTTCGCCGTAACAAAGCTTAATTTTAGGAGAGTAGATATTATGAACAAGAAGACATCACAGAAGCGCGAATATCGTTCACCTGAGCTTAAAAAAGCAGGAAGCCTAGCAGAACTTACTCAAGGTTTTGCTGGTAGTATCCCAGATGAGCAAGGCGGAAGTGCTAAGCGAAATCCTTTCCAAGGTTAATCGCAGTTTTAATTGAGAACCTCGCTTATTGCGGGGTTTTTTTATGCTTAATTTATATGTAAATAAAATAATGACCCCTTTACACGGAATTCAGTTTTTAGCTCATTCTAACGATAAGATTGAAAATAATTTACCGTTTTCAATTGAATTGCATCAGCACAGCACACCATTAAAAGTTGACAGTGGTCCTATTTGGTCATTGCATGATCAAGGAGAGCGTTACTCAACTCTTGTTAATCTGTATGAGTGTAACGATAAACATGTTTTAGATATTGCTTGCGAAGGGAAAGGGCAATTTGTTTTTGACGAATCTAGCCTTAGTATTTTTTGGCAGAAGGATGGTACAAGTTTTGAACATTACTTACAAACTTTCGGCGCTTCGTTATTTTTAGAATTAAACGGGGTACCCTGCATACATGCCAATGCTTTAGAAAAAGGTGGAGAAGCTATACTGTTAATTGCGCCTAGCCGTATGGGGAAAAGTTCTTTAAGTGCAGCTTTAGTTAGCACCGGTTACACCTTATTAACCGATGATATGGCAGCCCTTTATCACAATCGTGATTTAGGCTTTCATACTTATCCAAGCTGGTCGAAATTACGGTTATGGCCGGACAGTACGGAATCTATGTTGTCTAATATTGACGTTCAGTCTACAAAGTCCGTGCATTCGCGATTTTCAAAAACTGAAGTTATGGTTCATTCCAAGGTGGATCCAAATCAAGCCGTTAAAATTAAAGGGGCTTATTTACTTAACCGAATTCAAAGTGATGATACAAGTTATGAAACAAGTATCGAACCAATAGCCCCAAGTAATGCCGCTATTATAACTATGCAAAATAGTATGCTTGCTGACGCATACAGAGCTTTGGGTCAGGAAATTAAGCGATTGGCGTTAATAGCAAAATACATTGAAACTATCCCTTTTTATCAAGTCAACTATAAGTCTGGTTTCGATATCATCAATACTGTTGCTGAGAAAATATCCGCTCATAGCGCAGGTCCAAAATAGTAATAATTTAACGTGTTTTTACTCCCATAAAGTTTAGAATGGTGTAATATTATTGCTGCTTATCTCAGTGAATGTGTAGTACACGGCAATTTTTAAAAGTTGGAATGTATTTTGCTTTGTTTGAAGCTGTGTGTAAGCTGTTTTGTTGGATGTAGGACATCAAAGGATATTAATGAGCGAATCAGACAGTTTTATTCGAAACAATTTAAACCAATTTGCGTTTATGTATCGCCTAGTCGATATTGTAATTATACAGGTGTGTCTAATTGTATCTTGTTATTTTTACTTGGGCAGTTTCAATCGAGATTACTTTCTTCTAGCGCTTATCGCAAATATGGCCTATTTGTTTTTTGCTGAGCTTTTTGTTTTATATCGTTCTTGGCGAGCTGGTTCGTTTAAAGAAATGCTGTTTTATACTGCTGCTAGTTGGTCTTTAACTGTTTTTCCGGTTTTAGCTTTTTTATTTTTTACAAAACAAAGTGAAGAATTTTCACGAGTTACTCTCGGCTTGTGGATGTTGTCATCTCTCTTATTTCTATGTGCATGGCGAGGTGGATTCAGGAAGATACTCCAAAATTTAAGGTTAAAGGGGTATAACACTCGGTCGGTTGGAGTTATCGGTATGACTTCTCGAGGCAATGCCCTTGCTGATGAGGTTTATGGGCATCCTGAAACGGGTTATAAGCTAGTCGGGGTATTTGACCCTCGAAGTAAAAATCGTGTGTCAGAAAAATATCACCATCTCTATATGGGCGGCGTAGAAAAAGGTGTCGAAATGGCACAAGCGGGAAAAATAGAAATTTTATTTATTGCGCTGCCTATTACTGCAAAAGAGCGTATTGACTCTATTCTAAAACAATTAGGTGACACAACTGTTGATGTTCACCTTATTCCCGATATGTTTACCTATCAATTACTACATTCACGAATGGGCCACATAGGCGAAATTCAGACCATCAGTGTATATGATACCCCGATGAAAGGTGGCTATTCATTAATGAAAAGGCTTGAAGACGTTATTTTGTCGTTGAGTATTTTAACTATTGTTGCAATTCCTATGCTTTTTATTGCCTTTACAATTAAACTAACCTCCAATGGACCCGTGTTGTTTAAGCAATCTCGTTATGGTGTAGATGGTAAGAAAATTAAAGTGTGGAAGTTTCGCACAATGGGCGTAATGGATGATGGGGATGTAGTTAAACAAGCGACTAAGAACGACCCCAGAATAACGCCTATTGGAGCATTCTTAAGAAGAACGTCGCTGGACGAGCTCCCTCAATTTTTTAACGTATTACAAGGCTGTATGTCTGTTGTTGGGCCAAGGCCTCATGCCGTTAGCCACAATGAAGAATACCGCAAGAAAATTAAGTACTACATGCTTAGGCATAAGATGAAGCCCGGTATTACTGGTTG
This sequence comes from Alteromonas sp. 5E99-2, assembly GCF_017368475.1. Taxonomy (GTDB): domain Bacteria; phylum Pseudomonadota; class Gammaproteobacteria; order Enterobacterales; family Alteromonadaceae; genus Alteromonas_F. The sequence goes on along the minus strand of NZ_JAFNJE010000001.1, from coordinate 202,957 downwards.
GGCTCAAGTCAACGGCTGGCGCGGTGAAACGGATACCGATGACAAAATGGAAATGCGGATAAAGTACGATTTAGACTACATTCGGAATTGGTCAATTTGGCTAGATTTTAAAATTGTTGTTTTTACTATATTTAAAGGTTTTGTAGGAAAGAATGTCTATTAATATGAATCCTAAATATCTTTTAATTTCGGGAAGTACAAAATGCGGTACGACCTCTTTATTTGATTACTTATCACAGGTTGACTTAGTTTGCCCAGCCGCGAGAAAGGAAACGAGATTTTTTTTAAGTGAGCATTATCCGTTGCCTCGTTCTTTTCCATACAGCAAAGATATTAGTGTATATAAAAAGTTTTTCATCAATGTAGGGGCCAGTAAAGCAGAAGTTAACTTGGATGCAACCCCTGACTATATGTATTGCAAGGCTGCAATGTCTCGAATCGCTGAAGATTTAAATGAGTTTTTAATTGTTTTAGTTCTTAGGGATCCTGTTGAGAGGTTTAAATCTTGGTACAAGTTTGCAAGGCAAATCGGAGCTATATCTAATGATACTTCGTTTAATCAGTTTTTTGATATGCAAGTGCTTAAACCAATAAATTCCACGCCTCAACATTTAAGAGCTCTAGCTCAAGGTTTTTATAGTAGTGCTATAAATGACTTCCCTACTAAGTGCAAAGAGAATTTATTACTTGTAAGTTTTGAGGAACTTAAACGAAGTCCTGATTCAGTTGTTGAAAATATATTTTCACATTTAAATATTAATGTAAATACGAACTTAATTGAGTATGGCGTTAAAAATGAGTCTGTTGCTGTGAAGAATCAAAGTATTCATAAACGATATTTGGCGTTAAGGCGCTACTTAAATGGTAAAACGGCTTTTTTTCCATTTATTCACAGGATCGGGAAAAAGTGCCGTATTGCGTTTGATAAAGTTTACCTTTCTATGAACAACGAACCCGATGTTTATTTTGAATTTGACAATGCGACCATTACTGAACTTGAAAATATCTATGCTGATGAAAGAGATATACTGTTAAATATGTGGGTGAAGAAAGCTGAATGCTAAATTTAACGACTTTCAATTTTAGATTTTTTTTAATAGCGAGTATTGTATCTCTGTTATCTGGGTTAACTGTATCTTTTGGAGAGTCGATTTCCTCCTACGTTTCATTAATTGATAAAGTCGCTATTCTATTTGCAGGCTTTTTAGTAGTACTTCGGTTTTTTAATCATCAAAGATTTATTCCTACATTTCCTGTTTTACCTTTGGTGTTCTGCGTACTAGTAGGTTTAGTTTCGTCTGTGTTTAGTGGTTATTTTTCAACTGCAACGGTTATTCAAGTATTTTTGACTTTCCAAGGCTTTCTCTTCCTATATTTTGCCTCGCAATTTAATTACAAAACGGCCCACTTCGAATCTTTTATTAACGCTTTGTTGGTGTTAGGCGTTATTTCTTGTCTGTTGGCCATTATTGAGATATTGATTCCTTCAACCTTTATAAATGTATTTCATGCAGGGAAAATACACGACGAAGCAGTAATTCGAGGTAGTTTCAAATCCCTTCAAAGCTTCTTTTCTCATCCCGGGCAGTTTTCTTGGTTTTTAACGACTTGTATTATTTGTTGCTTTTGTCTGTACTTTAAAAATAAACGATTACTTTATTTAATTTTAGGTATTGTCTTCACAATATTCTTGTTACTGACATTAAGGCGTAAATCAATTATTGCATTGGTAGCGACGCTAGTGACGATTCAATTCTTTTTGTCGTCAGGTAAGAAATCTTCAATTAAAAGCTATATGTATTTATTTTTGTTGATTTTCGGAATTGGTTTTGTATTTAACGACCAACTTGCTTTTTTGTATGAAGATGCAATTTCAAAATACGGATCGGAAGGCTCAATACTTACGAACAAAGCCCCCAGAGTTTTAATATCTGAAGCGTCTATAAAAATTGCTGAAGATTATTTTCCTTTAGGTACAGGTTTTGGCACCTTTGGTAGCTGGATGAGCCGTGTTAACTATAGTGATTTGTATCATATATATGGGTTAAGTGATTATTGGGGGATGACACCAGATGACAATAGGTTTCTTACCGATACGTATTGGCCTATGATAATTGCTGAAATGGGCTATATAGCCGCTTTCGTTTTATTTATTAGTATTATTGGGTTTTCCTATAGTTGCCTAATAAAAATAAAGCACATTAACTCTGATTTTCGCTTTGTATTTGCCATTGCTGTGGCTTTATTTATAGAGCTTGTTGTCGAATCGTTCTCATCTCCAGCGCTCTCTCGTTCCCCTCAAGTCTTTATCGTTATGGGCTTTTTAGGGATGTGTTTAAGCTATTATCAGCATAACTATTTTTGCAAGAATGCTAAATGACAAATAAAGTACTTTCAATTAACCAAACTTTTCAAGTATTGGGTGGATCAGATCGTTATTATTTTAATTTGAACGAGCTGCTTTCTAAAAGAGGCTACGATGTAATCGAATTCGCCGCAAAGGGCGAGTTGGAAGGGGAATCAGCGTTTTCGAAATACTTCCCCGAACAGGTAAATTTTAGCTCTTCTAATCCGATGAACTTAGCAAAATACTTATATAATAAGGATGCTAAAAGGAAGTTATCATCTCTAATTACCGATTTAGGTAAACCTGATTTCGCACACCTCCAGATTTACTACGGGCACCTGACGGTGGCAATTATAGATTTGCTTAAGCAACAGGGTATTCCCATTGTTCAAACACTCCATGAATACAAATTCTCATGCCCTGTTTATACCCACTTATACGATAACGAAATATGCGAAAAGTGTATTGATGGAAATGCGTTCAATGCGGTAATAAAACGCTGTAAGAATGATAGTTTGGTTGCGTCGGCGGTACGCTACGCAGAGTATGCTTTTTCAAGACAAATGGGCGACATAGATAAAGTCGATCAATTTATATGTGTTTCTAAGTTTCAAGCTGGATTAATGAAACGGGCAGGCATTCCCGATCACAAGCTCAATGTTATTTACAATTTTGTCGATGTTAACCGAGATATTGTTAGTTTTACACACAACAACTATTTATTGTACTTTGGTCGATTAGAGTCACTTAAAGGAATGGATACCTTACTAGAATCTGCTAGGCGTATGCCAGATGTCAAATTTGTAGTGGTTGGCGATGGCCCCTATAAAACCAAAATGTTAGAAAGCTTGAAAAGTGGGACTCTGAGTAATGTTGAATATCTAGGTTTTAAAAGCGGAGATGAATTATGGACCTTGGTAAAAGAGTGTAAAGCGGTATTGGTTCCATCCGAGTGGTATGAGAATTGTTCAATGACAGTACTAGAAGCCAAAGCCTATGGTAAACCTGTTATTGCTGCTCGTATTGGAGGGATTACCGAGCAAATCGTAGATGGAGTAAATGGCTATTTACATGAGCCTAAAGATCCGGACTCATTGAATAATGCGATAGAGCGCTTGAACTCACTTTCAGATGAAGAATATCAAACCATGAGCAAGGAAAGCAGAAACGATTTAGAAAATCGTTATAGTGCTGATGTTCACTACGCAAAATTAAAAACTATTTACGAGAAGGTATTATAGTATGGTTGCTCAAATGGACTCGCATTTCAAAGCGTTGCCTATACATAGGCGTGTTCGTAGACTGATGTCTTACCTTTTATTTGAAGGTCGACCCCTTACTACTAAAGGGCAGTTTATTAACCCAATATTGAAAGTTTTTTATTCAACGTGTAGTGCTTTCTCCAAAAGCAAACTGAAACGGGACCCTGCGTTTATACTGGGAACAGGCCGAAGTGGAACTACTATACTGGGTGTGTCTTTAGCTGCACATGAAAGTGTGGGTTTTTTGAATGAACCAAAACTACCTTGGTATTGCTCTAATAGCCTAGATGACGTTATTGGCAGTTATTCTGACTCCGACGCGCTTTATTCAATGTCAGAATCTGATTTCAATCAAGATTCGGCACAAAAAATTACTGCTATTTATAAAGCATATGAGCGAATTTCAAATTGCGGTTTAATATTAGATAAATACCCAGAAATGATTTTCAGACTGGCTTACGTTCAACAGATTTTTGCCGATGGGAAATTTATATTTTTGTTTAGAAATGGGAAAGACATCGTCTCTTCTATTAGTCATTGGTCTGAACGCAAAGGCGAAAAAAAAGCGGGAGAAACCCATGATTGGTGGGGAAGAGATGATCGCAAATGGACATTACTGTGTAATCATGTTGTTGCTTATGACGATGATTTAAAAGCTAGTATCCAAAATATTAAAGCGTATACGGATCACAAGCACAGAGCTGCAGTTGAATGGATTGTCACGATGAAAAAAGGACTCCAACTAAAGCAACAAGAGCTGAGTAACTTTTACCCGTTGCGTTATGAAGAGTATGTAACTGATGAGCAAGTCAGGTCGAATTTGCTTGATTTTCTGAATCTACCTACCAGCGACACATATAACGATTACTGCCAAAAAGCACTGCGAGAACCGGTTTCTCATGGTGAGTTCTTTCTTCCTTCAGAAATACTAGACACCTTTAATCGGGTACAGAAAGAATTAGGTTACAAGGATTTTGCAAACCATGAAAAATAAAAAAATAGTGATACAAGGAATAAGAGGCATACCTGCTAGTCATGGCGGGTTTGAAACGTTTGCGGAATACCTTGTACTTTATTTGGTGAAAAAAGGCTGGGAAGTCATTGTTTATTGCCAAGGAGAGCCAGATAGTGAATTTGTTGAGGACGAATGGAGAGGCATAAAACGAATTACTATCCCTGAAAAGCGACAGGGCCCTTTAGGTACTATGATTTTTGATTTTAAAACCATAGTCCACTCTACAAGGCATAAGTGCACGGTATTAACCTTAGGTTACAATACAGCATCGTTTAACTTGGTCTATCGGTTAATGGGTATTAAAAACCTCATTAATATGGACGGCATTGAGTGGAAGCGAGATAAGTGGGGCGCTTTGGCTAAAACATGGTTTTGGTTGAACGAACGATGTGGATGCTGGTTTGGTCATCACTTGGTATCTGACCATCCAGAAATTAAAAAACACTTAGCAACACGGGTCTCTGAACAAAAAATCACAACGATTGCATATGGTGGCTTAGAAGTCACAAAGGCCGACAGCGAATATCTCACTGAATTTGAATTAGAGCCTGATACTTATGGAATCGTGATTGCGCGCCCAGAGCCTGAAAATTCAGTTCTCGAGATTGTTCAGGGCTTTAGTCGTTCAAAAAGAAACAAAAAACTAGTCGTATTAGGAAATTTTGATTTCGACAATAATCAATATCATCAACAGATTAAAAATTCTGCGTCGGATGAGGTTATTTTTCCTGGCGCGATTTACGACATTGAAAAAGTAAGTGCCTTGCGGTTTTTTGCAAGATGTTACGTTCATGGGCACACCGTGGGAGGCACAAACCCTTCTTTAGTTGAAGCCATTGGCGCGGGAAATGCCATTATTGCCCACGATAATAAATTTAATCGTTGGGTGGCGAAAGAGGGAGCGATTTACTTTACTGATATTGATTCCATAAGTAGTGCATTTGATACCTTATTTGAAAACGATACATTAACAAAGCAGCTTCAAGGTAACACTAAGGATAATTTTGTTACTAATTTTCAATGGGATAAGATATTGACTGAATATGAAGATCTTATGATCGACTATTTGATGTGATCACATTCTAACCCTTATGAGAAAACCTATATGTGCTTGCTATGAAAAATAAAAGTTTGTTAATTCAGTCGGTCATTAGTGCAGGAGTCAGAGGTTTAGGGGCTATATCCGTCTTTTTACTAACGGTTACAGTTACACGAACCCTGGGGATCGCTGAAGCAGGAATTTTCTTTTTAGGTTTTGGTATTGCAAGTTTTTTATGTGTTGTAGCAAGAGTCGGGTTAGATAACTCAATATTGCGCTTTGTAGGCTCACTGAAGTTAACTGATGATCGGTTAAAAATAAATAACGTTATGCACAAAGCCTTATTGCTCGTTTTTATAGGAAGTGGGCTACTAGCAGGATTAGTTTATTTGGGCGCAGATATTATATCCCGTTACCTTTTTGATAAAATGGCGTTAGCTGAATCCCTTAGGTATTTGAGCCCTTACATTCTGTTTTTCTCTTTATCGAGTATTACTGCATTTGGTCTTCAGGCTTTGAGTAAAACCATCAGTTCAGTGTTAATTTTGAATATTCTGGTGAATATTCTCTCCGTTGCTTTATTACTGCTGATTCCTTCATTAAGAGAATATGTGCCTTTGCTGTTGTCATTATCCGCTGGGGTAACCTTGTTGGCGGCTCTTATCTTATGGTATTCATTTGTTGGTGTGAAAACTCAAAGAAGTAAAGCCGACACGGTTTACAAATGGAGCGAGATTTTAAAAAGCTGTCTTCCATTATGGCTTGTTACCGCCATAGGGCAACTAATCTTATGGTCAGGACAGTTTAGTTTAGGGATTTGGTCGGATACTGAGTCTGTCGCTCTTTTTTCTGCTGCACAACGAACGTCCATGTTGACTGTTTTTGTTCTAATTGCGGTAAATGTTATTGTTGCGCCAAAATTCGCGCGCTTTTACAAACAAAAAGATATGAAGAGTTTAAAACGCACAGCTTTTGCGTCAGTTAGGCTGGTTACGCTTTTTGCTACACCTGTGTTCGTACTTATGTTAGTAGGCGCAGAGACCATTTTGATGTTGTTTGGCGATAAATATAGCGGCGCGGCGAACTTCTTGAGAATTCTTGCCTTTGGGCAGTTTGTGAACGCATTAACGGGCTCTGTTGGTTATTTATTATCAATGTCTGGTCATGAGCGGGATTTACGTAATGCCGCACTATTGGCTGGAGGCACGGTTATTCTTTTATCTGTCATCTTAGTTCCTGTTTATGGGGGACTTGGTGCTGCGATATCGGTCGCTACTGCAATTTCCTTACAAAATGTACTAGCATTAACTTATGTTAAGAAAAGATTGAATATTAATATGCTGCTTGCTTTTAGCGAGTGGCGTTATCGCAACGTGTGAATCAGATTTCAGCAATTGAATTATTCTAATAGTAAATTTGCCGTCAATATCGATTTTTATGATAAATCGGTAGATGATTGTTTGACCCATATGGTGCAACACGCACTAGCTGGCAAAACAACTATTTTAATGACGCCGAATATCGACCATTTAGTAAGGATGCATCAAGATAAGCACATTGCTAAGCTCTATTCCGACGCAGACATGTGTATTAATGACAGCAGAATTTTTAGCATTATTATTAAGCGATTTTTTTCAACGTCACTAGCGACGATTACAGGAAGCGATGTTACCCAAGCGTTTTTTGAGCAAGGCTATGGCAATAAACTTAACCTTGGTATTGTTGGTTGTGATAGTAAGCAAATTAAGCTTCTTTGTGATAAATATGGGCTTGCTTTTCCGGCTTTACATGTAAATCCTTCTTACGGTTTTATTCATAAAGAAAGCGAAGTTCAGGAAATAGTATCTGCACTATCTAGTACTCCATTAGATATCATATTTTTGGCAGTGGGAAGCCCTCAACAAGAAATTTTAGCTCATCGATTGAAAGGTAAAATAGCAAAAGGCAGTATTCTTTGCGTTGGGGCGTCACTGGATTATTTAACAGGAAAAGAAAAGAGAGCGCCAGATATTGTACAGGCACTTTCTTTAGAGTGGCTTTATCGCTTCCTGCAATCACCTATAAAACGATTTAATAGGTATTTCGTATCATGCCCTAAAATTTTTCGATTGTTGCGTAGCGGACGATTTACGAGTTAGCTTTCGATTTTGAAAATATAGGCGATGCGGCTTATTATATATTTGAGTTGAATGGCTATTACAGACGTAAACTGATCACTTAATGTGTACTGGCAAAGTATTTGCTGACATCGACGAAGAACAGATTGCTTCTTAAATTTTTTCATCATTATTGTTTTGGCTACAAAATACCTGAAGGAGTGATTCATTTTCATTTTTTCTTGCGGGATGCTGACTTTTAATTCTCTTTCAATCAAAAAAAGTAAGAAAAAAACAATTCTACTGCAGTGCCATCGCTGCGCTAATTCAACCATCTTGTTGAAGTCGATATCGCATTTTTGGATCAGTAGCGCAGCATCTAAAATAGAATAATGGAAATAATACCCGTCGGTAAAAACGTGCAAAGCTAAATGTATTAAATTTTCTTCGGGCTGAAGACAACGAATACTTTCGCTATTGTAGTAAGGGTGTTTAATTGAGCCATCAAATAGTTCACGGTGTTCGATGTTGACTAAGAATGGATTTGTTAATGTAAAGTGGGCATCAATATAGGTCGTTGGCTGTTGTTTTGATATCCAGGTTTTTTCATATAGCTGATCAAATGGGTTAGTAGATTTTGGTGTGTGCTCGTTGGCAATGATATTCAGTTCAGTAAGTACATGTCCAGAAGAGTCATCATCTAGCAGTATGTCTAAGTCTGAATTGCCTCTTGGCGTGTTTTTTGAGTATATATAGTTATTCAATGCGCTAGATTTCAGTAACGTAATTTTAGCATTTTTAGATTCCAATCGATTTGCAAAGTCTTGAATAAAAGCAGTGTGTTTTAAGTTCTGAATGTTGCACATGGTTGCAAGTTTTTTCAGTGAAGAGGCGTTGTTGGAAGAAATGGATTCAGTATCTATTTTGTTATAAAGAATACTTCCTAAGCGATGAAGTTCAGGGGTTTTAATGACAAATTCTACTAAGTCATTTGTAATATAGGTACAGTCTGTTTCAAGACAGTACCTATAAATTTTAAGAGATTGGGTTCTCATTCAGAGTTATTAAAGAGTCTAAGATAAAGCGATTAGTCTTTGACTCCATAATAATCTTCTTGGTAATAGTGATCACCGTAATATCCCATTTTCTTAGCGGAGGCTTGGGTTAAGACAGTACCAGCTATTTTTGCGTTTACTTTTTGTAATCGAGTAACCGTTTCTTTAACCATTGAATGTTTTGTATCTTCAGCTTTTACTGCTACCACTGCAGTATCAACTAATTGAGATAGCACTAAACTGTCGCTGACAGGCAAAGTAGGCGGGCTATCAATGATAATGTGGTCGAACCTATCTTTGAAGCCAGCTAATAGGTTCTCAAAACGTTCACTGGAAATCAACTCCATTGGATTTTGAGGTATAGTCCCACAAGTAATAACACTTAAATTAGGTGCGCCTTCTACTTGATGGTAAACGTGGCTTTCAGTGTTGCCAGTTAAAAGGTCACTGAGCCCAACTGTGGCGTTTAAGCCCAAGTCTTTTGATACTGCAGGTTTTCTTAAATCCAATTCTATAAGCAGGCATTTATTGAGCTGAGAAAAGGCAACAGCCAAATTGATAGCAAGGGTTGTTTTTCCTTCAGACCCTGACGTTGAGGTGATCAAAATCGTTTTAGGTGGCTTATTAATGTTACTGAAAATAAGACCTGTCCTAATGGTGTTTATGGCTTCTGAAAATGTACTTCTTTGATCAAGAATGTACTGCATTTCAGGTTGACCTTCTTTTTTGGACACTAACGGAGTAATGCCGAGGGTGCTAATTCCAAGTTCTGTTTCTAATTGTTCAGGAGTTCTAAATACATTGCCTAAAAACTCTTTAAAAAATGCATAGCAAACACCGACAGCACTACCAAAGAATATAGACAACACAATAATAAAAAAGGCTCTAGGTTTAATTGGATATTCGGGTACAGTTGCCTTGTCTATAATGCGGATATTGGAGGCATCGTAATCACTTGAAACATCATTTTCTGCAAGCCTACCCACGAATGACTCGTAAATTCGGCGGTTATTTTCGACTTCTCGCTCTAAGCGAGTTAATTCAAACGTATCGCCTTGAAATGATTGAAGTTCTTTTGTTGTTTCGTTAATTAGACCTTTTATATTTTCCACTTGAACATCTGCAAGCTTGTATTCACGCTCGATACCATCAACAATTTTAGTGACTTCTCTCACTAAATTGTCTTCAGCACTTTTTAAATCTGAACGGGCTGCAATCATTGTTGGATGTTTTTCACCATACCTTTCACTTAGCTCTTGGACTCTTCGAGTAAGTGTACTTTCTTCTCGGACTAGATCTCTTACTGTGTTATTTGTTATGACTGGCCTAAGAGAACGATAATCGCCGTTTTCTTTTTCTATTTGCTGAACTTGTGTATATAACTCACTGGCTTGTGATAATTCAGATTGAGCACGAATGAGTTCATTATTTAAACTCTGCATTTGTGAGTTAGAAATACGAGCCTGTTGTTCAGTGTCGATTAAATTTGCTGATAGCCTATACGTTTTTAGCTTTTCTTCCGAAATTTGAACTGTTGTACGGAGTTCTTCTAACTGTTCGGAAAGCCATTCCGAAGTATCTTGCACTTGGTCAAAACGAGACTCTAAACCAAACTCAATATAAGCGTCGGCCACTGCATTAACTATATTTACTGCAAGTTCTGGATCGTCAGATTCATATGCAATATTAATGATTTGGCTTTGTGTTCCGCCTTCAACTTTGAGTGAACTTTGAATTGCTTTGGCTAGCATGATTTGTATTTGTGTATTAGTAAGAGGCGCAGTTTCCTCTTTTACTTCTTCTGCTGAAATAAGTGATTTGATAGTATTTTTGATTTTGCTGAATGTAGATTCATCCTCAACATCACCGTTTTCTAAAATACTAGTCTTGTATTTTTCAACTAAATTGAGTTTTTCAACTACGCTTTCAGCGACTGATCTTGATTGAATAATTTCATATTGGGTTTCATAAAACAAAAAGACCATGCTATTCATAATAAACTGGTCTTGAGAATTCGAATTTGGCTGAATGGGATCGGCTTGAATTTTTACAGATGCTTGGTATATCGGTGTTGCTTTTGATAAATAGTAACACCCTAGAAAAAAGCTGATTAATATTATGAAAAATATGGCCCACTTTCGCCTTTTCAATATTCTTATGTAATTCGATATGTTGATTGTGTCACCATTGTTCTCAGGCGACCAATTTGTACTATAGTCTTCGGATTGCATAGATTTTCAAATTCCTTAGAAAAAACTCTCATCAACAGTGATTACATCACCGGGCCGAACAAGCGTATTTAGATCGGCTTTTATTTCTACACCGTTATTATTTTCTCGTACTATTCTTATTTTTCCACGTGCTGCGCGTTCAGAAAAGCCCCCAGACAAGGATATCGCACGCTGAACAGTCATTCCTTCGCGAAAACTAAAGCTTCCAGGGTCTTCAACTTCACCATTCACATAAAAATGCCTATATTCTACTATGGCAACATTGATATCTGGCTTTTTTAAGTAGTCACCTAAATAACCAAGTCGTATCTTTTCTTCAACTTCAGCGATAGTTAGCCCTGAAACGCTTACTTGGCCAATGAGGGGCATAGAAATAGTTCCAGCAGAGGATATTCTGGATTCTTGAGAACTTAAATCAGGCTCGTCAAACACTGTGACAGAAATGACATCATCGGTTCCTAATGTATAGGAATCGAGAGTTTGAGCTGCAACAAATGTAGTAAAAAACAAGCTAAACAATAAACTAATCAATAAACTAATCAAGCTAACTCGCATATGCGATAACCTCTTAATATTCAAAATCGTATTTAACTGTTAATTCAATCAAGTTATCGTCGAATTCAGCGATACTAACATCTGAAGTACGTTCTTGATGAGTGTATCCTGCACCAACAGTTAAATTGTTGCGTAACTTATAGTCAACAGCAAGTTCGTAAGCAAGGCGATCATCTTCTCGAATTGCGCCATCGGTATTTGCAAAAAATACATCGTCTTGGCCAAACAACAAGCCTGCTTTAAGGGTAACTAAACTACTCAGCTCGTGATTGATATATGTTGTAAATTCAGTGCGTAAGAATCCACCTACGTCTGCTGTTGTAGAATCTTGAGCTTCTCTTAATGCTGAAGCTTCGATAACAGTATGTTCCGTTAGCTGCCAGCTGACCTCACCACTATAGGCTAAGCCGTCAATATCTAGGAACGTTTCATTATCATAATCACGTTCCTGATATCCAATGCTTAGATCTAAATCGATAAGGTTTGATATGCTCCACGAAATTCCGGAAACATAACGAATATAGGTATTGTCTATTTCGGTAAAGCCGTCAAGTGCATTGTAGTCTGAATCTTGAAAAGAAGTACTCAGGTAAACGCTTGTGGATGGCGCTATTTTTAAAAAGAATTGCAGTGAAAGCTGGCTTGCTTCGTTATCAAGAAAGTCTAAATTATTATTAGTGTAGTTGGTATCAGAGTATTCATAGAGTCCAATTAGGCGGCCTATACTACCTGCACTACCGTAACTGCCACCAATTTCAAACTTTGTTCTATTAAATTGGTCATATTCAGTGACCCCAAGCTCAATTCTATCTAAGCTACCTGGATCTATGTGTAAATCTTGATATGTTGCGCCTACAAGAGTAGAAAAACGCAGGCTATGATCAAATTGAATTTGAGCATTTAAGATGTGGTCGTCGTAATCTGCGCTATCTACATCGGAAAATTTAGCATAGTCGCCTTGGTAGCCAAGAATAACTCTGTGTTTACCTAAAGCCGTAACAAAATTCACTTCAGGTATCGCCCGTATAAATGAATCCGACTCTGCAAGCTCATCAACTACGCGGAATATATTATCGTCGTACGCTAAATTCGCTTCTAAAGATGCAGTTAAACCGGGTTTATTTTCGACTTGTGCAAAGCTATGTCCAGATAGTGTGCTTAGTACAATAGCGGTATAAATTACATTATTTTTTATTTTCATACGATGATTTCCAATTATCACTTTCACAGCCCTTTAAACCAATCCCATATTCCAAGAGAGAAATTCTGAAACAAATTAATACCTAATGCTGATTTTATAAGATATAGCACCAACAGTCCAAACAAACTGGAAGCAAGAACAAAGCCAGTAATAACCAGAGTAATAGTGAAAGCAGAAATTTGTTTTTCTTTTCTTGATAAATCACGGCGGTTGCGGCCAATAAGCAGTACTAAGTAGAGCCTAGATTTAACAAATGGAATGGGAAATGTAGTTCTTATGTCTACATTGTGCTTTTTCCAACTTCCAGCGCCTAGGGCGGAGTGAAGGTGAGAGAGTTGCTCTTCAGTAAAGGTCGCCAATATTTCTTTGGGTATTCTATTTAAAAAACTTTGGCTTCTACTCGAAGCCACTTTTACCGAGGGAGTTTCTTCCATGTGTAGATTCATTATTTGGTATAATTTTTCTTACTAGTAATATGGCATTATTTACTGCATTTTGCATTATCTGTTTTTCTAATAGTATTGTGGATAGATATGCTAATAGCGAGATATTCAGATGGCTGGTATTTAGTAAGGTATAGTTTACAATATCGACTTTAGAGCTAATTTATTTATAACGAATAATTATAGGGTTAATAATGCGCAAAGGAATCATTTTAGCAGGGGGCTCCGGTACTCGGCTTCATCCACTAACGAAAGTCGTTAGTAAACAACTTATGCCTGTCTATGACAAACCTATGATTTATTATCCTTTGGCCACTCTGATGATGGCAGGGATAAAGGATATTCTGATTATCACTACTCCTGAAGAACAATCGCGATTTGTTGAATTGTTGGGTGACGGTAGTCAATGGGGTATTTGCTTACAATATGCAGTGCAGCCTTCTCCTGATGGTTTAGCGCAAGCGTTTTTGATAGGTGAAACGTTTATTGGTAATGATAATTGTACCTTGATCTTGGGTGATAACATTTATTATGGCCACGACCTCAAGGTTTCGTTGAAAAACGCCAGTAACCTGACTACTGGCGCCACTGTGTTTGGTTATCATGTTAACGACCCTGAGCGTTATGGAGTAGTGGACTTTGACGACGACTGGAAGGCATTATCGATTGAAGAGAAGCCTGCAGTTGCAAAATCAAATTATGCCGTTACTGGGCTTTACTTTTATGATAATCGTGTTGTGGATTTCGCAAAACAAGTGAAGCCCTCTCATCGAGGCGAATTGGAAATTACTGATTTAAACAACCTCTATTTGGAAGAAGGTAGTTTGAAAGTTGAATTGATGGGACGAGGTTCTGCTTGGTTAGACACGGGAACATTAGATAGCTTGTTAGATGCATCAATGTTTGTATCGGCAATTGAGAAGCGACAAGGTTTAAAAATTTGTTGTCCTGAAGAAGTGGCTTTTCGCATGGGATATATTTCTGCAAGTGATTTAGAAGGTCTAGCAAAGCCATTGATTAAAAGTGGGTATGGTAAATATTTACTGAAAATTGTTACAGATAAAGTGAAGTAGGATTAAAACGAAATGAAGTTGATTACAACGGCCATCCCTGATGTGAAAATTATTGAACCTCGTGTATTCGGTGATGAGCGCGGTTTCTTCTTGGAAACATTTCGCAATGATTGGTTTCGGGAAAACTGTGCTGATGTCGAATTTGTTCAAGATAACCATTCTAAATCATCACAAGGTATATTAAGAGGCTTGCACTATCAGTTAGAGCAAACTCAAGGAAAGCTCGTACGTGTTACACGTGGAAGTGTATACGATGTTGCTGTAGATATGCGCGAAAGCTCGTCTACTTTTGGTCAGTGGGTTGGTGTTGAATTATCTGAATCAAACAAACGTCAATTATGGGTTCCCGCGGGCTTTGCTCATGGTTTTTATGTGACTTCAGAAAGCGCTGAATTTGTATATAAGTGTACAGATTATTATCACCCTGAATCTGAAGTGTCTTTAAAATATAATGATCCTTCGCTGAATATCACATGGCCATTAGTCGATGGGAAGGCACCTTCGTTATCGGGTAAAGATGAAGACGGCTTAGCATTTCCCGATGCGCCTAAATTTTAAGGGCGAATGAAAGAATGAATAAAACATTACTTGTTATAGGTAAAAGTGGTCAGTTAGCTGTAGAGCTTAGCAAAATAGGTTCGGCTAGCGTCGTTTGTGTCGGTAGAAATGACATTGATGTTATGTCTGATGAGAGTATTCGTTCAGTCATTGAAAAATACAACCCGGACGCATTGATAAACGCTTCAGCCTATACAGCTGTGGATAAGGCGGAAAGTGAGAAAGAAGGCGCTTTTGCTTTAAATAGTGAAGCAGTATCTAAGTTGGCAAACGCATGTAAGCTAGCCAATATCTCTATGGTACATGTGTCTACAGATTATGTTTTTAAAGGGGACAAAGGCAGCCCTTATAAAGTTGATGACGTACGAGATCCTCAAGGGGTTTATGGTGCATCCAAAGCCGCAGGGGAAGAAGCAATACAGCAAGTATTGCCAGAGTCGAGTTGTATTATACGTACCTCGTGGGTGTATTCTGCGGCGGGGAATAACTTCGTAAAAACAATGCTAACGTTAATGGCCTCGAAACCGGCTCTGACAGTTATTGACGATCAGGTAGGCAGCCCTACTTGGGCAAAAGGGTTAGCGTTAGCCTGTGTTGAAGCGGCTACAAAATCATTATCAGGTGTTTATCATTGGTCTGATGAAGGAGTGACTAGCTGGTATGATTTTGCAATAGCGATTCAAGAGCTAGGCATTGCAAAAGGATTGTTGTCTCAAGCTATCCCTATAAAACCTATACCCACAAAAGATTACCCCACTCCCGCGAGTCGTCCTTTGTATAGCGTACTGGATAAAACCGTTACTCGGCGCGTGTTTGCAGATTCGCCCACACATCATTGGAAAGCGCAACTCAGCTCTATGCTAGATGAGCTTTCGGCAAACTAATTTATTGGAATTAAAGCGAATGGAAAAGAATAATAAAACTTTGTTGGTAACAGGTGGTGCAGGCTTTATCGGCTCAGCGGTTGTTCGCCACTTAATTAATGACACAGATTATAAGGTTATTAACCTTGATAAGCTTACTTATGCTGGAAATTTAGAATCTTTGACAGAAGTAAGCAGCAATTCCCGTTACCATTTTGAACAAGTCGATATATGTGATGGTAAGGAAGTGGCTAGAGTATTAGCGCAGCATCAGCCTGACATAATTATGCATCTTGCAGCTGAATCTCATGTAGACCGTTCCATTGATGGCCCCGGTGAATTTATGCAAACCAATATCATAGGAACTTATCAGTTGCTTGAGCAGGCCAGAGGCTATTTTGATAGTCTAAATGACGAGAAAAAAGCAGCGTTTCGTTTTCATCATATATCCACTGATGAAGTCTATGGTGATTTACCACACCCGGATGAAGTGGAAGATGATAATACCGAGTTACCTTTGTTCACTGAAACTACGGCTTATGCACCAAGCTCTCCGTATTCTGCGTCTAAAGCTGCATCTGATCATTTAGTACGTGCTTGGTTGCGTACATTTAAACTACCCACTTTGATTACCAATTGCTCAAATAATTATGGCCCTTATCATTTCCCAGAAAAGTTGGTGCCTTTAGTTATTTTGAATGCGCTTGAGGGCAAGCCATTACCTGTATACGGCAAAGGTAACCAAATTAGAGATTGGCTATTTGTTGAAGATCACGCTCGTGCCTTAGTCACAGTGGCGACAAAAGGCGCAATAGGTGAAACTTATAACATTGGTGGACACAACGAAAAGCAAAATTTGGACGTGGTTAAGACCATTTGCACAATTTTGGATGATCTAGTGCCCAAGTCTAGTTCATACGAAGCCTTGATTACTTACGTAAAAGATCGCCCTGGCCACGACATGCGCTATGCAATTGATGCGGCTAAGATAGAAAAAGAATTGGGGTGGACACCTCAAGAAACGTTTGAATCGGGTATTCGTAAAACGGTACAGTGGTATTTAGACAACCGTGAGTGGTGCCAAAGAGTGCAAGATGGCAGTTACCAACGAGAGCGTTTAGGTCATTAAAGGGAAATAGCTGTGTCTGCTAATATTAAGAAACCATCAATTTTATTTGTATGCTACGCCAATATTTGTCGCTCCACTACGGCAGAAGCTGTGTTTCGGCATAAGGCGTTGAATGCAGGTCTCGATTGTAAAGTTGATTCGGCAGGCACACATTGTGTTCATCCCGGTAAGCCTGCGGACAAAAGGTCGCAGAAAGTGGCAAGGGATAAAGGCTATAGTTTTGCTGGAATTCAAAGTCGTAAAGTAGTAATGGAAGACTTAGAAAACTTCGACTATATCCTTCCTATGGACTCTTCTAACCTTGATAACCTGATTGCTTTAGGCAATGAAGAAACTGCTAAAAAAACGCAGTTACTTATGAGTTATGCAAATGAAAATATTCGAAGTAGAGTCGTTGATGTTCCTGATCCTTATAGGGGAGGAATGAGAGGTTTTGAAATCGTATTAGAGTTAATTGAATATGCTAGTGAAGGGTTAATTAATCACATTAATCAAACACGCTGAAAACGTTTTACGCTAACAAGCTAAGCCCCATTTCATAGGTTATCAAACTGCTTTGAATATCGAGAATAGTAAAAGCTCGTACTACGACCTCTTGTAAGACTTCTTTCGGTCACGAAACTGGTTGCTGTAATTCCTAATAAAAAACAATTCACGCACTGCTTTGGTGCGACATTGCACTGCTTTGGTTTTTTTTGTCCAATGAGAAAATGTTTTCCCTTGGAGTACTTGGTTTCATCAAAGTGGATAGGATTTTGCTTGTGTAACCGAATAAGTTAATTTCTTGATGCTCAATTGTTGTATGGCCTTCGATTCTTGTCTTCAGGTGCTTCTCATTGAAAAAGACGCCGAAAAAGCGCAAAAAATGATAAACGCACTGGATCCCGAAAAATATTCTGTGACCCACTTGTCTTCTGGTAGCGCCGTTTTTTTGCGTTTGGTTGAAGAGTATCAGCCCGATTTAATTTTAATGGACGTTGAATCGCCAGACCGAGATATTGTTGAAAGCTTATCTGTTATGTCTGCGGCGAACCCGAAGCCTGTGGTGATGTTTTCACAAAATGAAGATACAGACACAATTAATTCGTTAGTTAAATCTGGGGTTAGTGCATATATTGTAGGAGACGTAGACCCTACGCGAGTGCGCACGATTATTGAAATTGCCTTAGCGCGCTTTGATGAACATCAGCAATTAAAGAATGAACTCGCCTCTACGCAACAGCAGTTAACTAAGCAAAAAACCGTAGAACAAGCAAAAATATGGCTAATGGAAACCAAAGGACTAACTGAGAAAGAGGCCTACTCTTTACTTCGTAAAAACGCTATGGACATGAGCCAAACTATAGAACACGTCGCGAAAAATATTTTGTCGGTCGCGACCATGCTGGATATGTAACATGACTCCCTTAACTCTGGGCTTTATGCCTCTTACCGATTGCGTACCATTAGTTGTCGCTAAGCATCTTGGCTTTTTTGAAAAGTGGGGACTAGATGTCACTTTATGTCGCCAGAATTCTTGGGCAACGCTAAGAGACAAGTTACACGCGAATTTAATTGATGGCGCTCACATGTTGGCGCCTATGCCTTTTGCGAGTGCATTGGGCCTTGGGGGACAAGCTGTAGATGTTGTTACTCCTTTTGTACTGAGCCGCCAAGGTAATGGGATTACACTTTCAAATCACGTATTTGAAGAATGTGTTGGTAAACATACTGCAGGTATTGAGTATTCATTGCCATTACCTGCATCTCGTCTTGCAAGGTTAATAGATGACAGAGCTCAAATAGGGAAAAAGCTGACGTTTGCTACTGTATTTCCTTATAGTTGCCATTTTTATCAGCTCCGTAGTTGGTTAGCTCAATATCATATTCCTATTGATGCCGTTAATGTCATTGTTGTGCCACCTTCTAAAATGGTAGATGCAATGAAACGAGGTGATATAGATGGATTTTGTGTAGGGAGTCCTTGGAATGCGCAAGCCGTTCGCTCAGGTATTGGAGTTACTGCGGTAACATCCTGCGATATATGGCCGGCGATGCCTGAGAAAGTGTTAGGGTTAAAGCGTACTTGGGGCGAAGAAAATGAAGCTTCTGTTGTAGCATTAATTGGTGCTCTTAGAGAAGCCTGTGCATGGTTAGTGCCTCTACCAAATCGTTTTGAAGCGGCACGTATGTTATCGGATAAAGCCTACTTAGATACTCAGCTAGACGTACTTACTCCATCTTTGCTAGGAAGTTGTTTAACGCAAGTTGGTCAAAATCCACGCTCGGTGCCCTTGTACAATTTATTTGGTCAAGAAAATGGTACTCATGATAATTGCCCTTCAATATCTCAAGGTGAATGGGTATTAAATCAAATGATATCCGCCGGCCATGTAAAAGAGGATGTAAGGTCTCAATCTTTTATTGCGTCAGTGTTTCGCGAAGATATCTATCATTGCGCTGTTAATGCGCAAACGATGCACCCAAAGAGTGAAGAGATCAGTGTGTGATGACTACGTCCTTAATTCAAGCTTTTGATTGTAAAGGGTTTTGTAATTTGGCATGAATTGTGTATAAATAGTTTTCGAAATCAAAAACTGCAACGGCGTAGTTTTCTGTAACATTAAAAATTTGATATTTAGCATCGAAGCTCACTAGCAACTGTTTTAAAAGCAACAGCGTGCAGTGGGCTTTTTTATTGGGAGAAATAAATGTTATCACTTCGCAAATTGATCGTCGCCGCTGCATGTACGTTGGCAGTGTCGGCCACGGCAGATGAATTGGGTTACCCCGAAAAAGAAGAGCTTACTTTTGGCTTTATCAAACTGACAGATATGGCGCCTATCGCTGTGGCTTATGAAAACGGGTATTTCGAAGACGAAGGCCTTTACGTAACAATTGAAGCGCAAGCAAACTGGAAAGTGTTGTTAGATGGTGTAGTAACTGGCCGTTTAGATGGCGCGCACATGTTAGCTGGACAGCCAATCGCCGCTACAATCGGTTATGGAACTAAAGCAAACATAATCACTCCTTTCTCAATGGATTTGAACGGTAATGGTATTACTGTTTCAAATGACGTTTGGGAAAAAATGAAGAAACATATTCCTAAGCAAGCGGATGGCAAGCCTGTTCATCCTATTAAAGCTGATGCGCTTAAGCCTGTAGTTGAAGAAATTCATGCAGCGGGTAAACCGTTCAACATGGGGATGGTTTTCCCTGTATCTACCCATAACTATGAGTTGCGCTACTGGTTAGCTGCTGGTGGTCTTCACCCTGGTTACTATGCACCTCATAAAGGTGATACTTCAGGTCAACTAGATGCTGATGTTTTACTTTCAGTAACACCTCCACCGCAAATGCCTTCTACGTTAGAAGCTGGAACGATTAGCGGGTATTGCGTAGGCGAGCCGTGGAACCAACAAGCCGTATTTAAAGGTATCGGTGTTCCAGTAGTGACTGATTACGAAATTTGGAAAAACAACCCAGAAAAAGTATTCGGTATTACAGAAGAGTTTGCTGAAAAATACCCCAATACCACTATCCGTTTAGTTAGAGCTATGATCCGTGCGGCTAAATGGTTAGATGAAAACGATAATGCTAACCGCCCTGCGGCAGTTAAAATCTTGTCTCAGTCTAACTATGTTGGTGCAGATTACGACGTAATTGCAAATAGTATGACGGGCACATTTGAATATGAAAAAGGCGATAAACGTTCTGTACCTGACTTCAATGTGTTCTTTCGTTACAACGCGACTTTCCCTTACTACTCAGACGCAATTTGGTACCTAACTCAGATGCGCCGTTGGGGACAAATCAGCGAAGACAAGCCTGATAGCTGGTACAAAGATATTGCCGCGAAAGTATATCGTCCTGATTTATATCAAAAGGCGGCTGAATCTCTTATTGAAGAAAAACTAGTTTCTGCAAGCGAATTCCCTGACTTTGCAACAGAAGATGGGTTTAGACCTCCGCAAACACATTTCATTGACAACATAGTGTATGACGGTAAAGCGCCTAACGCTTATATCAACAAGTTTGCGATTGGCTTGAAGAAAGGCGACAAGCTATGAATGCATTGATTCAGCGATTTACAGGTGCTGCGGAGTCAGGCGAAAGCCTGCCTCTACAGGCCTTGGCTATTCTTAAGCAAGTTGCTTTACCCGTTTTGGGGATAGCTGCGTTCTTGTTACTTTGGGGATTATTGGCAAAACAGGTTGATACGTCTTTAGGTAGTTTTCCGGGGCCGGCATCAGTTGCTGAACAAGTAAAAAACTTATACCAAGAACATGTCGCTGAACGTGCTAAAGCTGACGCATTTTACGAGCGTCAGGAAAAAAGAAATGCTGATCGTGTTGCGAAAGATCCAAACTACGTACCTAAAGTTCGTGCTTACACAGGTAAAGAGACGTTTCTTGATCAAATTGGGACTAGTTTAGTTACCGTTATGAGTGGATTTTTATTGGCAGCTTCATTCGCTATTCCTTTGGGAATTGCTGTGGGTCTGAGTAAGCCACTTAACGAAGCTATTAACCCAATCATACAAATATTTAAACCCGTCTCTCCTTTAGCCTGGTTACCCTTGGTAACTATGGTTGTGAGCGCTTTATATGTGTCGGATGACCCCTTTTTTGCGAAGTCGTTCGTTAACTCGGTTATCACTGTAATGTTGTGCTGTATTTGGCCAATGGTCATTAACACATCTATAGGTGTTTCTAGTGTTAATTCTGATTGGGTAAATGTAGGCAAAGTACTTCGTTTGTCACCTTTGAAAAATATTCAAAAGATCGTTTTACCTGCGTCCATTCCAGCTATTTTTACAGGTATGAGAATGTCATTAGGTATTGCTTGGATGGTATTGATTGCGGCAGAAATGCTAGCGCAAAACCCAGGTCTAGGTAAATTCATATGGGATGAATTCCAAAATGGTAGTTCGTCTTCATTGAGCAGAATAATGACGGCAGTGTTGGTGATTGGCGTTATCGGGTTTCTATTAGATCGTGGCATGTTAATGATTCAGCGTTGGGTATCTTGGGATAAGTCTCAAGCTGCTAGATAAACTGAATTAACGGAAACTAATTTAAGAGAAGCATTAAAATGAAATCATTTTTAGATATCAGCAAAATTGATGTAACGTTTCCTACTCCAAAGGGAGAGTTCACAGCATTAAAAGAAGTGGACTTACAAATTCAAAAAGGTGAATTTGTTTCTCTCATTGGTCATTCAGGCTGCGGTAAATCAACTGTGTTAAACGTTATAGCCGGTTTGGTTCAAGCTAAAAACGGTGGTGTGATTCTAAACCAACGTGAAGTCAATGAGCCAGGCCCTGAACGTGCAGTTGTTTTTCAAAACCACTCGTTACTACCCTGGTTAACGGCATACCAAAATGTTGAACTTGCTGTTAAACAAGTTTTTGGCAAAAGCAAGTCACCAGCTGAAACTAAGGAATGGATTGAGCATAACTTAAAGCTTGTGTACATGGACCATGCAATGCAAAAACGACCCGATGAAATGTCTGGCGGTATGAAGCAGCGTATTGGTATTGCACGAGCCCTAGCGATGCAACCTGAAGTGTTACTAATGGATGAACCTTTTGGTGCACTTGATGCGTTAACTAGAGCACATCTACAAGACTCTCTCATGGAAATTCAAGACGAACTGAAAAATACAGTGGTTATGATTACCCATGATGTAGATGAAGCCGTTTTGTTGTCTGACAGAATAGTGATGATGACCAATGGGCCTGCTGCAACAGTGGGTGAAATTTTAGATGTGGATTTGCCTCGGCCAAGAGACAGACTTGCACTCGCAAACGATCCGCACTATAACCATTTACGTTCAGAGGTTTTAACTTTCTTGTATGAAAAGCAAGCCAAGGTACAGCCGGTGAAAGCAAAAAAAAAGCCTAGTGTAGTGTCGACTAATTCACATGTGGCATAACACGTTATTAAAAAATTTCTAAAAATTAAATTGGATTTAAACACTATGAAAAACACCAAAAATTTAATTACTTGCGCCATTTTAGGTGCTTCAATTTTAGCTGCGGGTAATGTTGCTGCTGAAGATTTCTTAAGCGCAAAAGCTGATTTTCGCCTCCGCTATGAAAACATTACAAATGATGATGCAAATAGAACGGCAGATTCATTGACACTTCGTACAACCATCAGTGTGAAGTCTAAAGATATTAATGGTTGGTCTGGTTTTGTTGAGCTAGAAGACGTGCGAAGCGTTCTTGGCGTTGATTCTCGTAATGCAGCATTTCCAATCACCGGACAAGGCACACCTGGTTTTTCTATCATAGCTGACCCAGAAACAACCGAGTTAGATCAAGGTTATATTCAGTATAAAAGTGACCAAGTAACGGCTAAAATCGGTCGCCAAGTAATAACGCTGGACGATCACCGCTTTATTGGTCATGTAGCATGGCGTCAAGACAAGCAGACATTTGATGCTGCGTCTGTAGTTTACACTCCAACTAAAGAAATAAACGTTACCGCAGCTCTTGTTACTCAGCGTAATCGTATTTTCGCAGAAGATGCAGATTTAGATTCGAATGACATTTTCATTAACGCTTCATACAAAACATCTGCGGGTAAAATCACAGCTTACTCTTATTTATTAGATGAAGACGAAACAAACAACACCCTTGATACTTATGGTGTTGCATTTAGAGGTGGAAAGCCAATAAATGACAATGTGTCAGTAACCTATTTAGCCGAGTTTGCTACGCAAACATCAGAGACTGCTGCAGGCGAGTTTGATGCAGACTTTTTCCGTTTTGAAGGTGGTGCAGCCTTTAGTGGTTTGAATGCAAAAATTGGTTTTGAATCTTTGGGTTCTGATGACGGCCAGTTTGGCTTTTCTACACCTTTAGCAACGTTACATAAATTTAATGGTTGGACTGACCAATTCCTAGGTACACCTGCTGTTGGCCTTGAAGATTTTTACGTATCTTTGGCTGGTAAAGTGTGGGGTGGCTCATGGTTAGTTCGTTATCACGACTTTAATGCCGAATCAGCAAGTGAAACACTTGATGAGCTAGGTTCAGAATTAGAACTTCAATACACCAAGAAGTTCAAAAATGGTATTTACTCTGGCATAAAAGCCTCATTTTACTCTGCTGACGATTTTGCTGTAGATGAAGATGCGGTTTGGCTATGGGTAGGTAAAACTTTCTAAGGAGCTTTTAAATGAGCATTTCGCAACACATTGTCGTAGTCGGCAACGGTATGGTGGGTAACCACTTCGTCGAAGAAGTGGTAAAACTTCGAGAATCTACAGATACGCGTATTACTGTTATCTGTGGGGAGCCAAATCTTGCCTATGACCGTGTACATTTGTCAGAGTTCTTCGGCGGTAAAACTGCTGCAGATTTAGCTATGATTACACAAGAGCAATACGACGAATGGAATGTTGAAGTGCTCACGAGTACGCTTGCGACTAATATTGATACGGAAAGTAAAACGGTTACTACTAACACCGATAAAACGATTTCCTATGATCACTTAGTCATGGCGACCGGCTCTTACGCGTTTGTTCCACCTATTCCAGGCCATGAACAACCACATTGTTTAGTTTATCGCACCCTTGAAGATCTAGTAGATATTCAAGAATCGGCTTCGCAAAGTAAAGTTGGCGTCGTTGTTGGAGGTGGTTTACTTGGTTTAGAAGCAGCAAACGCGTTGCAAAACCTAGGCTTACAAACTCATGTCGTTGAATTTGCCCCTCAATTGATGGGCGTTCAGCTAGATGAGGCGGGCGGCCGAGTATTGCGTTCAAAAATTGAAGAACTCGGTGTTCAAGTGCATACGGGCTGTGCGACGCAAATAATCGAAGCAGGTGAAACATGTCGCTACCGCATGAATTTTGCGGATGGTCGTTATCTTGAAACCGATATGATTTTGTTTTCTGCTGGTATTCGCCCTTACGATCAACTTGGCAGAGATGCTGAAATGGCTGTAGGCGAAAGAGGCGGGATTGCGATTGATGCATCTTGTAAGACATCGGCTCCGGATGTTTATGCAATTGGTGAGTGTGCAGCGCTAAATAACTTCTGTTACGGCTTGGTTGCGCCAGGTTATTCAATGGCAAAAGTCGCTGCACGTCACATTCTTCAAACTGATATTGAAAATGCTGAGTTTGCTGGTGCTGATATGAGTACTAAGCTAAAACTACTCGGTGTAGAAGTAGGTAGTATTGGTGATGCCCACGGTAAAACTGAAGGCGCGCTAGCTTACATCTACGAAAATCAGCCGGAAGGCGTTTATAAAAAGATTGTAATCTCTGAAGATAAAACAACACTACTTGGTGCTGTTTTAGTCGGAGATACCTCAGAATACGATACGCTTTTACAATACATGCTTAACAGCATTGCATTGGAAGATTCTCCTGAAGCACTTATTTTGCCAATGGCAGATAACAAACCAGGTTTAGGTGCAGATGCATTACCTGAAACCGCGGTAATTTGTTCATGCCACAACGTAACCAAAGGCGACATCATTAGTTCTATTGATGAAGGTGCGTGTAGTGTTGGTGACGTTAAAACATGTACTAAAGCAGCCACGGGTTGTGGTGGTTGTGCGGCTTTACTTAAGTCTGTTGTTGATGCTGATTTGGAAGGTCGTGGTGTTGAAGTAAGTAAAGACATTTGTGAGCATTTTGCTTATAGCCGTCAAGAGCTTTATGACATCATCAAAGTGAATGAAATTAGAACCTTTGAAGGTTTATTAGAAAGTCATGGTAAAGGCGAATTAGGTTGTGAAATTTGTAAGCCTGCAGTAGGTTCAATTTTAGCCTCTGTATGGAATGATTACGTTTTAGAGCCAGTACATATTCCTCTTCAAGATACTAATGATACCTACTTAGCCAATATGCAAAAAGACGGTACTTATTCTGTAGTTCCCCGTATTCCAGGTGGTGAAATTACTCCTGAAAAGCTCATTGTTATTGGTGAAGTAGCGAAAAAATATAATCTTTATACCAAGATTACTGGTGGTCAGCGTATCGATTTATTCGGTGCTCGTATCGACCAACTTCCAGGCATTTGGGAAGAACTCATTGCTGCTGGAATGGAAACGGGACACGCCTATGGTAAGTCACTGCGTACGGTGAAATCTTGCGTAGGTAAAACCTGGTGTCGCTACGGTGTTCAAGACAGTGTAGGTATGGCTATTTTCCTAGAAAATCGCTACAAAGGCCTGCGGGCTCCACATAAAATTAAATTTGCTGTGTCTGGCTGTACTCGCGAATGTGCTGAAGCACAAAGTAAAGATATAGGCGTAATCGCAGTAGATAATGGTTGGAACTTATACGTATGTGGAAATGGTGGGATGAAGCCTCGTCATGGTGATTTGTTTGCAACAGACTTAGATGACGAAACATTAGTTAAATATATTGATCGTGTATTGATGTTTTATGTAAAAACTGCTGATCGTTTACAACGTACATCAGTATGGATGGACAACCTAGAAGGCGGTCTAGATTACCTAAAAGAAGTGGTTATAGAAGACTCACTTGGGTTTGGTGAAACACTTGAATCACAAATGGATAATGTTGTTGAAACGTACCAGTGTGAATGGAAAACCACCATAGGTAACCCAGATTCTATGAAGCGTTTTCGCCAGTTTGTTAACTCTAAAAAAACAGATACAAATATACAATTTGTGGATGAGCGCGGACAAATTCGCCCTGCCACAGAAGCTGAAAAACTTAGTGAGATCGATATTAAGGAAGTGCAATGAGCCAACAAGAAAAACAATGGCGCCCTGTCTGTAACGTTGAAGATTTAATCAATGATTCAGGGGTTTGTGTTCTTATCAACGAAGATACAGAAGACGAACAACAAATTGCATTATTCTGTATTGGTGAAAACAAGTTATTTGCTGTTAGTAATTACGACCCGTTTGGTAAAGCCAATGTGCTTTACCGCGGTATTGTAGGTTCGTTGGGCGGGCGCTATGTTGTCGCTTCGCCTCTTTACAAGCAACATTTCGATTTAGAAAGTGGTCAGTGCACCGAAGATGAGTCAGTTTCCATTGAAGCTTACGATGTTCGTGTAAATGGAAACTCAGTCGAGATGTGCTGGTGAAAGATATTTTGCTCGACTCACCCGAACCACAAGCATTAGTTTCAACTACATGCGCATATTGTGGGGTAGGGTGCGGTGTGGATGTTTACCTTAGCCAGGATGGCACACCCGTTTCACTCGAAGGAACAAAGGAACATCCCGCCAACTATGGTCGCTTGTGCGTTAAAGGCACACACCTCTTGGACACGGTGAGTACAAGTGACAAAGAAAGTGGCCGGCTGCATTCTCCCAAGGTAAATGGTGAGATTTGCAGTTGGTCTGATGCCACTGATACAGTGGCAGAAAAACTTTCTTCTATAATAAAAAAGCATGGACCAGATGCGGTAGCGTTTTACGTATCTGGTCAATTGCTTACTGAAGATTACTATATCGCAAACAAGTTAATGAAAGGCTATATTGGCAGCGCTAATATAGACACCAATTCTCGTCTATGTATGTCTTCCGCAGTCGCAGGCTACAAGCGTGCGTTTGGTGAAGACGTAGTCCCCTGCGATTACGAAGATTTAGGTTTAACCGACATGCTAGTGCTTGTTGGTTCAAACGCAGCTTGGACACACCCTGTATTGTTTCAACGGGTTGAACGTGCGAAAAAGCAGCGTCCTAATTTAAAAATTGTTGTTATTGACCCCAGAAAAACCGCATCTGTTTCATTAGCAAACTTACATTTACCCATTAAACCGGGCAGTGACGGCGCAATATTTAATGGTCTTTTGCATTTTATTGAAAAAAATGATGCCCTAGATCGGAATTTTATTGCGAAACACACCGAAGGATTTGAAAGTGCATTGGCGGAAGCCGAGCAATGGACTATTGAAAAAACAGCGCTATTTTGTGATTTGCCTGAAAGCGATTTAGCGTGTTTTTATCAATGGTTTTGTGAAAACCAACGTGTCATTACCTTTTACTCTATGGGAATTAATCAGTCCGGCTCTGGTGTTGATAAATGTAACAGCATCATAAATTGCCATTTGGCTACAGGGCGGTTATTAAAGCCAGGTGCTGGGCCCTTTTCTATTACCGGCCAACCAAATGCAATGGGTGGCAGAGAAGTGGGTGGTTTAGCTAACCAACTTGCTGCTCATTTAGATATAGAAAACCCTGAGCACAGAGAAAAAGTGCAATCGTTTTGGCAGTCGCCAACGCTTTGTGACAAACAAGGCGCAAAAGCGGTTGATATGTTCGATGATATCGCCAGTGGAAAAATTAAAGCAGTATGGGTTATGGCCACAAACCCTGCAGTGAGCTTACCCAATTTAAACGCGATTAAAGACGCGTTATCAAAGTGCGAATGCGTGATTGTTTCCGATTGCGTAAGTAAGAACGATACTATTGAGTTTGCCGATATTGTGTTGCCTGCTACGGGGTGGTCTGAAAAAGATGGCACAGTAACAAATTCAGAAAGACGAATTTCCAGACAACGTGGAATTATGAAACCTTTTGGTAATGCACGTCATGATTGGGACATTATGTGTGATGTTGCAACCAAAATGGGGTTTGATGGATTTGATTTTAATCATCAAAGTGAAGTCTTTGATGAATGGGCAAGAATGACCGCTAGTGTTAATAAAGACAGTATGCAGCTTAATTTAGCGCCTTTGGTTGGTTTGTCGTTGCAAGAATATAATCAGTTATCGCCTGTGCAATGGCCATTTAATAAAAACGGCGAATCCGTTAGACCTTTTGAGAACAAACGTTTTAGTACACCTAGTGGTAAAGCGAAATTTATTGCTATTACGCCACGTTTACCCAAGTTGGACACGAGCGAAGCGTATCCTTTCGTTATGAATTCGGGTCGTATGCGTGACCAATGGCATACCATGACGCGCACAGGAAGAGCATCCGCACTAAGTCAGCATACGCCGTTTTCCATTTTGCAGCTTCATTCAAGTACTGCTTCAGAAAAGAATATTAGAAATGGCGACATTGTTGTTGCTAAAAGTGAGTTTGGCGAAGCTCAAGCTTATGCACAAATTACAGACTCAGTGCGCGAAGATGGCTGTTTTATGCCGATTCATTTTAATAAACAGTTTTCATCTAGTGCATCCGTTAGCGCTTTATATAGTTCTGTCGCCGATCCGATATCTGGCCAACCCGAGAGTAAACAGGTACCCGTCTCCCTGACTAAGGCAATGTACAAACAGTATGTTTCTGTTTTCTCAAATGTTGGGATTTCAACCGATGCAGCATTCTGGGTAAAAGCTCTTCGACAGAACTCTTTTCATTACGAAATGGCGCTTAATGACGAAATATTTTCACTGCATGGGTGGTCTCAATCTCAGACTAGAGATTATGACAGCTTGCAAGGTGAGTGGATTAGTGCCAGCCAAGGTAACGCGCAAGTTTCAATTTTGATGAAAGATAAAAAACTGCTTTGGGCGAGTTTTCTTTTTACTGACCGAGAAGCTCAGCAAGCATTACCAGCAGACTGGGTGAATGAGTGCTTTGAGAAAGTATTAGATTTCTCTACTGTTACGTCTCTGCTACAAGCAAAACCGGACGATAGTTTCTTAAAAGGGCGATTAATTTGCAGTTGCTTTAAAGTCCATGAAAAAGACATTGAAGAGGCTGTTATTGCCGGTGCAAATACGGTTACTGCGTTAGGCGACACCTTAAAATGTGGTACCAATTGTGGCTCGTGTAAAAGTGAACTACAACAAATTATCGATGACAATATTATTCCAGTACGGAGAGTAAGCTAGTGACCTTTGTACTTCACTTTAGAAAAATGTTTGGCAATTTTTTTGAAACGAACGACGTGGATTCTGGTGCTGTTTTAGATAACCGACGTCATTCTACCGATTGTAATTCTAAAGAAGAAACTAAGGGTAAAGTTTATTTAATTGGTGCCGGCCCTGGTGATCCTGAATTGTTAACGGTTAAAGCCCACAGACTAATTCAGCAAGCCGACGTGATCTTAATTGATTGGCTTGTTGGTGACGCTTTGTATCCTTTGTTTCCCGATCATGCTGAGCGAATTTTTGTTGGTAAAAAGTGCGGTAAGCACAGTATGAAACAAGATGACATTAATGCACTCATGGTTAAAAAGGCCCAATCTGGTGCTACGGTTGTTCGATTAAAAGGGGGAGACCCCAGTATCTTTGGTCGTCTAGCAGAAGAAACCGATACCCTTACTCAGTGTGGTGTTCCTTTTGCTGTTATTCCAGGTGTCACTGCTGCATCAGGTGTTGCAGCGTATTCAGGTATTCCTTTGACGCATCGAGAGTGTTCGCAATCGGTTAAGTTTGTTACCGCCCATTTAAAAGACGGAAGTATGGGGGCAGATTGGTCCCATTTAGCCAAAGACCCCAGCACATTGGTATTTTATATGGGGTTAAATCGCGTATCTCAAATTCAAGACGCTTTGGTCAAGCACGGTATGCGTGCAACTATGCCTATTGCTGTAGTTGACCAAGGTACGACTCAAAATCAACAGGTTGTTTGTTCTACCTTAGACGATTTAAATGCCAAGGAAGCCTTGAAAGACTTCGCCGGACCCGCTTTAATCGTAGTAGGAGAAGTGGTTAGTCGTAGACAAGCAGTAGATTTGGCACTTTTATATCAGACTGCTTAGTGAATGATTGACCCAACTATTTGGTAATGTCGAGAGTATAACTATGTCTGTCCGTGACGATTCGGTACTGTTTGAAAATATAAAAAGCTATATTTCATTAGTTGGCCGTGGCCAAAAATCAGGCAAAACCCTTAGCCAAAATCAAGCTGAACATTTGATGTCAGAATTGCTATTAGGTAAAGCATTACCTGAGCAAATGGGCGCAATACTTATGTTGTTGCGTATGCGCGAAGAAACTGCCGATGAACTTGCAGGGTTTTTAAAAGCATGCAGAAACAAATCCTCTTTGGCTTTAAATCACGCAATTAGTTATGACTTTGGTGCCTATGCTGGCAAGCGCAGGCATTTACCTTGGTTTTTACTTGCGGTGATGGCCTTAGCTGAATCAGGTGAAAAAGTGTTTATACATGGTTTAGAAGAACAAGACTCTAATCGCGTGTACTTAGATTCCATATACCGAGATTTAGGCTGGTCTATGGCCTCATCGTCGTCTCACGCAAATACGCAATTAGACACCTTTGGTTTTAGTTACATGAGTATTAGTTGTTTTCACCCGTCTATGACCACGTTAATGCAAACTAGGCACACCCTAGGCTTGCGTTCTTGCATGCATTCGTTATCAAAAATGTTAAATCCCGCAAAGGCAAGCTGCAGTGTTCACGGTATTTTCCACCGAGATTTAGATAGCATGCATATCGATGTCGCTCATTTGTTACAAGATACCAATGTGGCCTGTATTCGAGGTGACAGTGGTGAAGTAGAAGCTACACCTGAAAAAGCATTTATGATGCACAGTTACGAAGACGGGCACAGCAATCAGCGAGAATATCCTATACTTTTAGATAACTGGGCATTGCAAACTCGAAAGTTAGGGGCGGCAGGTTTAAAAGATACATGGACAAGAAATAAAGTGTGTAAATACGGCGAACAAGCGGTTATTGGTACTCTAGCAGTTGCTTTAGCATGTAAGCACTCACTTTCAACTTCTGAATCTATTGATAAGGCAACATCCTTGTGGCACAGCCGCAGTGGTGTATGGCCAAATGTTCAGTAATGTCTACAGGTAACACATTTTCTGGATTAGTCCTTGCTGGTGGAACCAGTACTAGAATGGGCAAAGACAAGGCCATGCTAACCTATAAGGGCAAGCTTTGGCTTGATAATGCCGTGAACTTGTTGACTCAAGCGGGCGCAACTCCGTGCTGGGTGAATACACACCTTGATACACCCCATAAAAAAGTCACTGAACCCTTTCCCGATCAAGGCCCACTTTCGGGGATCTATGCGGGGTTAATGGCAACGACGCAGCCAATGTTGATCGTCCCCGTAGACATGCCAACGTTAACTACGGGGCAGTTGCAAGCCTTAGTCGACGCTGGAGAGAATAAAGAGTGTGTGTATTTTGAAGGCGCACCGCTACCCTGTTATCTAAAAAACACACCTCAACAGCGAGAGACAATAAAAAACATAGTGTCAGACGACACTGCCCGAAAATCCCTTTATTCGGCATGGCACCAGTTTAACGCTATACAGATTACTACCTCCCTTCCTTTAGATAACTTTAATACACCAGAAGATGTAACAGAACTAGAGTAGTTGCTTAGCTTGAGAAGTATACAATTCAACGTTATTGTACTTCTTTTAAACAGCTTAATAGCATACTTGATTAAGTTAAATTTTTTGGATTAATTATGTCTTTACGGTTTGAATGTAAACTATTTATAGCGGCTTTTCTGGTTGCTTTCGCCACTGCTTGTTCCTCTCCTCAAAGCTCGAGTGAACTAGAACGGTTAGCGGCCCGAGCAGAGCGAGTTGAAATTATTCGTGATGACTTTGGTGTTCCTCATATTTACGGTAAGACTGATGCCGATGCGGTTTTTGGTTTGTTATATGCCCAAGCGGAAGACGACTTTAAACGAGTGGAAAGAAATTATATTTGGGCAACAGGGCGATTAGCAGAAGTGGAAGGCGAAAGCGCACTGTACAGTGACCTTAGAGCGCGCTTGTTTATGACGGTAGAACAAGCTCAGTTAGCATATCAAAATGCACCTGAGTCTCTTAAAGCCTTGTGTGATGGGTTCGCTGATGGACTGAATTATTATTTAGCAACCCACCCTGAAGTTAAACCTGCGTTACTCACGCGGTTTGAGCCTTGGATGCCTATGTTCTTTTCTGAAGGTTCAATTGGTGGTGACATTGAGCAAATTTCTGTTAAAGGAATTGAGGGCTTCTATGAGGGGCGAGCCGATAATTTCGATACACCCGATTTGGCTATGGTAGAGCCCAGTGGTTCTAACGGTTTTGCGATTTCAGGCAAGCTAACTGAATCGGGAAACGCTATGTTATTGATCAACCCACATACCTCCTTCTATTTTAGACCCGAAGTACATGTAGTCAGTGAAGAAGGGTTAAATGCCTACGGTGCAGTGACATGGGGACAATTTTTTGTTTATCAGGGGTTTAATGAAAATAATGGTTGGATGCACACTTCAACCTATGTAGATTTTATGGACGAATATTTAGAAACCATGGTTAAACGTGAAGATGGTTTATATTATTCCTACGGAGAGGAAGAGCGCAAAGTTAAAACATCAAAAATAACCTTAAAATACCGAGATGGCGACGATGTGAAAGAGAAAACCTTTCCCGCTTTTCATACCCATCACGGACCGGTTACACATAAAATTGATGATAAGTGGGTAACGACTCGAATCAACTGGGACCCAGTCAATGCGTTGCAACAGTCTTTTATACGCACCAAAACCAGCAATCATGATGAATTTCGCCGTATGATGAATATACGTACTAATTCGTCTAACAACACAGTGTATGCCGATGCCAATGGTGATATTGCCTATTATCACGGTAATTTTATTCCGAAGCGGGACCCTAGTTTCGATTACTCGCAGCCAGTAGATGGTTCGAGCACCAAAACGGATTGGAATGGATTACACACTGTTGATGAAGCTATTACTTTATTAAACCCTGAAAATGGCTGGATCCAAAACGCAAATTCCACGCCTTTTACTGCTGCTGGCGCGTTTAGCCCTAAAAGAGAAGATTACCCTGCTTATATGGCACCTGATGATGAAAACTTTAGAGGGATCCACGCGGTTCAAGTACTAACGGGGGTATCAAACCTCACTCTAGATAAACTGATTGAAATTGCTTATGACCCTTATTTACCCGGATTTGAAAAGTTAATTTCTGGGTTAATAGAAGCTTATGATGGGTCTAGTAACCCGTCGGCTGCACTAGCCGAGCCCATTAATACATTGCGCCAATGGGATTACCGTGTTTCTGAGAATTCAGTCGCAATGTCTTTAGCTCATTTTTATGGCATGCAGTATTTAGCTGATGGCGAGCGTCCGAAAAATAAGAGCTTTATGGAAATTATTGACTATTTCGGTACGGATTCATTACCCGAAGAAAGAGTCAATGTATTCATGTCAGCAGTGAATAAATTAACTGCGGATTTTGGCCAGTGGAATACGCCTTGGGGCAACATTAATCGCTTACAAAGATTAACTGGAGATATAAAGCTGCCAGTTGATGATCTCCAGCCAAGTGTTCCTATTGGTCTTGCTTCGGGGCGATGGGGAGCATTAGCTGCATTTGGTGCTCGTAGTGTTAACGGCAGTAAGCGATTGTATGGGTACCGTGGAAATAGTTTTGTCGCCGTGGTGGAATTTGGTGAAAAAGTAAAAGCGAAATCACTGCTAGCGGGTGGTCAAAGTGGCGATCCAGCGTCGCCTCATTTCTATGATCAGGCCGAGCGCTATGCTCAAGGGAAATTCAAAGACGTGGCGTATTATAAAGATGATGTGGTGAAACGAGAGGTAGAGCGTTATCAGCCCGGCAAACGTTACACGGTAAGCGTGAATAACTAGCACGAACTGACAAGGTGCTCTGTTGAGAACCTTGTCAGTTGACGGTTTAAGTTAACCTGAATCCTGTTTAAGAAACGTTGCTCAATTCTAACAGCACCGAGTGTCAAGATTAAAATTAGCACTTTAAAACAAACACTTGCACCGTTCCTTAAACAGAATTCAGGTTAAATTAGAATTGGTATTCGATTCCCACTCGAATTGAGCGGGGTTGTAATACATGTAGGTGAATATCTTCAACAGGTTCTGTTTCACCGGGTAACTGGCTTTCATAGAAGTAATCAATGTCTGAATCGTTACTGTTAAACACGTTCAAAATATCGAAAGTCAGATTGGTTTGCGGCGACAAGGTAATGCCAAGTCTCAAGTTCGTTAATCGACTAGGATCTGAAACCGCACTTTCATCTTCAATTAACGGGCGATCACCAAAATAGCGATACTGTGCACTGGCAAACCACGTTGGTTGTTCATAGGTTACGCCTGCTTGAAACACTTCGTTAATTGAACCAGGAATAGCGTTAGCACTGCTTGGTTCATCTGAAAACTCTGAGTCGGTGTAAGCGTATTCTAGGTTTACCGTCCAGTCTTCTGTTGGGTGATAATAGACTGTGGCTTCAACGCCATAGCGAGAAGACGCACCACTTGCTTCTGTGTTACCCGCATCACCAACGAAAACCAGTTCGCTGTCTAAATCTAAGGTCCACAGTGCCAGTGAAGCATTAATTTTATGGTTGATATTCGCTTTTAGGCCAAGCTCATAACCAAATGAAGACACAAGCGGGTCTACTGGTGTGATGGTATCGCCAGAAACAGGATCCAATGACGATATGGTGCCTCTAGCATCGTTAGAATGAAATCCTTGGCCAGCTGACGCGTAGGCTTCGAAGTGGTCATTTATGCTATAAATAATGCTGCCTTTAACAGACAATAAACCATCGTTTTCAGTGCCGTTGTTTTGGCCTACATTAACGTTGTTTATGTTGGTTTCGATAAGAGAGTCCACATCGAAGGTAAAGAAGTCGTAGCGAGCACCGATTTTAACGCGAAGTTTGTCACTCAATAGGGTTTGATTGTCCCAAAATGCAGAATAGCTTGATTCATTCACTGTATCTAACCTTACCGCTCCTCTGCGCACTCGCTCTGTGGTTTCAAATAAACCGACTTCGTCTATGTCGTCGGTGCGAAATTGTAGACCGAATGTGTTAACTGTATTGTATTGACCTAGGGTGCCGTATAAGGTTTTATTTATTTCACCGCCGTATACTCTGCGACTATCAACTTGCTCAAATTGATCGCCAAATTCTGGGTTCTCCAAAAAGAATGTAAAATTAGAATACAAGGTGAAATCGTAATCTATGGCGTAAGCAGAAATACGCAAGGTATCGGATTCCCAAATCGCATTTAGACTGTAGCGGCTGCTTTCTCCGCCAAGTGTTGTATCGATAGAACCAAAGCGAGAAATAAGCCCTTGTTCCACAGCCCTAAGAGGGATTTGGTCAGCGCTATTCCATTCGTTGTCATAGCCCATAAAAGAAACCGATAAATTTCCCCCAAGTACCGCTTGGCTGTATTTAACAAACACATTGGTTTTGTTTACGTCTTCTTCAATATCAGTCCATGGGCCGTCGTACTTCTGGTGCTCAATGGCATAAACTAAGTTACCTTCACCAATTTGCGTATCTTGCATGAAAAAGCCACGTAAATAGCCAAATTCGCCTGCAGTAACAGACACTTTTGAATTAGGCGATTTGGAAACCGTGGATAAGTGCGCGCTACCTGCACCACTAAAGTCACCGACTTCGGTGTAATATGCGCCTTTTTTGTATTGTAGTGAGCCAACAAGTTCAGGAATAATGAAGTTGAGGTCAGTGTAACCTTGACCATGGCCGTGAGTTCGAAAGTTCACAGGCATACCATCAACGAATGTCGCAAAATCAGTTCCGTGGTCAAGGTTGAAACCACGTAAAAAATACTGATTCGCTTTGCCGCTTCCACTGTGTTGGGTAACCACCATTCCAGGAACTAGTTCAAGTACTTCCCCTGTGCGTAATAGTGGACGTTTAGCGATTTCCTCTTGACTGATATAACCCTCTGAGGCGGATATTGCCTCACCAAATAAACTGTCGTCTCTGCCTTTTACGGTCAAAATTTCAAGCTCTTCAGACGTATTTTCTTCAGAGTCTGGGTGAGCTAAAGTTGATGATGAGTGACCTGCTAAAACGAATAAGGTGAATAATAAATGTGGATGCTTCAAGGGGAATACTCTTCGGTTGAAATTCGATAACAATAGCGAAAAAATGCGCAGAATCAGCGCAAAAATAATGGTAAACCTGTTTAAATCCTTTTTAAAATGAAGGGGCCAGAGAAAAAATCAAGCTCATTCTATTAATGTATGTCTGTAAATCAACTTTTTTTCGGTTAAATGCGTTAAACATAGAAATTTACGGGATTATCACGCACAATATTGGGGTAATTCACCATCGAACATAATAGAGGGCAATACATGTATAAGTTAGTGTTGATTCGACACGGGGAAAGCCAGTGGAATTTAGAAAACCGATTTACTGGATGGCATGACGTAAACTTAACCGACACGGGTATCGCACAAGCGAAAACCGGCGGCGAGCTAATGAAAGAGGCTGGTTTTGAATTTGACTTGGCGTTTACTTCTGTACTGACTCGTGCGATTAAAACGCTGAATATTGCACTTGAAGAAATGGGACAGTCCTATGTTCCCGTTCAACGTCACTGGCGTTTGAACGAACGTCATTATGGTGCACTTACCGGTCTTGATAAAGCGGAAACGGCTGCAAAACACGGTGATGAGCAAGTTAAAATTTGGCGTAGAAGTTTTGATACACCACCTCCAGCCATTGAAGACAGCAGTGAGTACTTTCCGGGTCAGGACCGTCGCTATAACAATGTAGATAGTTCTATTTTGCCTCGTGCAGAAAGTTTAAAACTCACTATTGAACGTGTTCTACCATACTGGCATGACGCAATTCGTCCAGCAATTCAAAGTGGTCAAAACGTGATTATTGCTGCTCACGGTAATAGTTTACGTGCTCTAGTGAAATACCTAGATGGCATGAGTGACGAAGAAGTACTTGAACTAAATATACCTACTGGTGTGCCTTTAGTGTATGAATTAGACGAAAACATGAAGCCCATTTCTAAAAACTACTTGGGCGACCAAGCTGCCTTGAAGGCAAAAATGGACGCTGTTGCCAATCAAGGTAAAGCGAGCTAAACAATCTAAAGCGCCCTTGAGGCGCTTTTTTCTTTATAGTTATTGATACGTTGTTAGTTGTTTTAGGTGTTCTCTATGCAAAAATCGTTTGTTTTTTTCCTTTTGTTAAATGTCGTTATTCTGGGAGGCTGTGGCGTGACTCCCATTCCTACGGAGACAATTAAACACAGCTATACGCCAAATAGAGGAGAAACCATATCTATTTTTGATGGGGCTTGCATTGAAGAGGCCTTATTAAAAGCCAAAGAAAAGTTTAATGATGAACCTTTAGTACTCGTCGATTCTAATGTGAGAGTTGATACTAGTGTGAATAGGCAATCACTCATGATCGTATGTGAAGTAGAAGTACAGATCCCAGAAGCCTTCCGCGATGAAACCTAACGCTGCAATTTATTTTTAGGTAATACCAATACACCTTGGGTGTATGCAGAAAGAGACACGCTTGTTTTTTGGTTGGTTTCACTTTTAATAGCCTAATTCTATGGCCAAGCGCCTCTTTTTTAATAACTATTTTGTAAAAAACCTCCCAATTTACTCTTCGAACAAATAAAGCTGTCTCCTTTTACAGACACTAAAATGAACCAGTATGTCTATATCTTTTGTAAGTCTTTGATTTTAAATGATAATATTTTTTGGCATTAATATTGATAAGTAAAATTAGAACCGGTTTATATGCAACCCAAAAAACTAATTCAGATAGGTTGCTAGTTTATTTTTAGGAGAAATTTCGTGAGAAAGCTGATGTTGCTCGTTGTATTACTTTTTATTCCCGCAGTTATATTACATGCCACAGGACAAACCTTACCCTTATTTGATCAGCTTGATGTAGATAGAAATGGTTTGTTAAATAAAGATGAGGCGAGCAAAGTAAAAGCACTTATTGCTATGTTTGATGAATTAGATGTGAATGGCGATCAATACTTAAGTCTGTCCGAGTTTGAAGCTCAATAAAGTAATTAATCAGTCCACATTTTCACTGTTTGAGCATTTCCACATGCTTGAAGGCCAAGGATGGCATTTTTTCTTTCTATTTACTCTTAGACCAACTGTCTCTATGGTGTATAGCTGTGATAATTAATATACAGTTGTTGTTGTGTTATTTAAAATCCAATCGTTAAAACAACTGCTTGTTGTTAGCTTTTCTTTGGTTCTTATTCCATTAGTTGCATTGCTATGGTATTCGAACTCTACTCTGAGTAGCATGGCAAGAGTCGCTGCAAGTGAGCCTATTCATGCGGTGAGCGTCACCCGCAATTTACACCAATTAGATCGTTTAGCTTTAGATATTGAACGCGCAACGAGACAGTATCAAATTGTCCGAAAAATTGAAGTTCAAGATTTGGTGCTCAACTATATTGAGCGTTATCAAGTGAATTTAGAGAGGCTTTGTAAAGCCACGTCTTTAGCGGCTTTATGTAGTGAAAATGAAGTGTTATTGATTTCACTGACTACAGTATATTCGGGAAATGAAGCTGAATTAACTCAAGCTCTATCGAAACTGCGGTTATCATTGAATCGGCTTAAAGATATGACCTATTCTCAACTAGATAAAAGGTTAGCGACGCAGCAAACTCATATGGAGCAAGTAAAAGCAAAACAAGCTTTTTTTACGATTACACTAATATCACTGTCGTTACTATTAGCCTTATATAGCAGTAGAAAAATTTTACAGCCGATACAAAAAATAGAAAAACTAATTGGTCAATTAACAGATAAAAAACACCATCTTTCTAGCATTTCTCATTCCGGGCCGGCAGAACTCATAAAGTTAGAACAGCAACTTCACCAGCTTGCTAAGCGTCTAAATCAATTAGAAACATTACGGCAAACCATGTTGAGACACGCCGCTCATGAATTAAAAACACCTCTTGCGAGCATCAAAGAAGGGTGTTCGCTTTTATCCGATGAAGTGTTGGGAGAACTTAATCCTAGGCAAAACGAAGTAGTGACATTGTTGCATACAAGCAGTGTGCGATTAGAAAGTTTGGTTGCCCAGCTTTTAGATTACACTGTGCTGTTACAGCAAACTGAACCGAATTTAGAAGCTATAGATTTATCGGTATTTTTAGAACATTTCCTTACTGACAATAAACTTGCCTTACAGCAAAATGGGCATACTGTTGAAGTGAAAATGGACATTGACACAGTGCATGCTGATGAAGTGTTATTGCGTCGAATTTTCGACAATGTTTTGTCTAATGCCATTGCTTATGGTGATACATCTGATGCGATTGTAATCAATATCTATAAAGAGGGTGAAGACCAAGTTATAGACATTTCAAATGCGGGCACAACTATTCCTGCGCAAGACAGAGAGTTATTGTTTAAACCATTTCATCGAGGACAGGAAATTCGGCACGATAGAGTTTCGGGTTCAGGTTTGGGACTTTCTATTGTGTC
The DNA here is from genome assembly GCF_017368475.1 of Alteromonas sp. 5E99-2. Lineage (GTDB taxonomy): Bacteria > Pseudomonadota > Gammaproteobacteria > Enterobacterales > Alteromonadaceae > Alteromonas_F. The sequence goes on along the minus strand of NZ_JAFNJE010000001.1, from coordinate 162,919 downwards.
AGAATGTGCGGCGTTGATGCTTGGGAATGCCCGTTTTATTGACTCGGATTTCGCCGATATCTGTATTCGTGTAAAAATACCTGTTACTTAAGGAAGATACGTGAAATTAATTGTTATTCTGTTTTTTCTGGTTGTACTGAGTGGTTGTGAACTCGTCTCTTTTGTTCAAAAAATTGAACAAGAAAGTAAAAGTTTAGAAACTTGTGAACGACTTAACGCAAGTGATAACTCAAACCAACAGAAAGAGTGTGACTTAGGAGCTTGGCTTGACTATTGGGTGTCAGTAAGTCAGCTGAATTGGTCTGTAAGAAAAGGCATGATTACAGAGTTATCTAAGGATAGAAACAAGGTGAAAACATTAAAAATAATTTTGTTGAGTAATGTCAATGATACACCTTACCAAACTCGACTTAGAGCACAAAGTTATGGTGAACAGTTATTAAAAAGCCAAGATGACATTATGGTAAATTTCATTCGATATTTAATACTAGCGCCAGCGCAACGTAAATTAGAACTTGAATCCGCAATTGCAACTTTGTCTCGTATTAACACTGAGCACAATAAAAATATTGAAATTAAACAAGCTAAGTTAGATCAGCAAGGTGAACGTATACAAGAGCAATCGCGTCAAATTGATAAGCTTCTTCAGTTAGAAAAAAGCATAGTAAATAAACCTATAAATGAGCAGCCTTGATGTCATCAGAAGAAAAACAAACTCAAAAACTGTTGTTAGTGGATGATGACGTTAGTTTATTGCGCCTATTAAGTATTCGACTTACTTCAGAGGGTTACCAAGTTGTTTCAGCCAGCAGTGGAAACGAAGCAATGCAGTCCTTGAAAATACATGACTATGATGTGGTTTTAACTGATTTGAGAATGCCGGGTATGGACGGCTTGACCCTGTTTAAAAGGTTGGTGGATTTAGGTAAAAGCACTCCTGTTATTTTGATGACTGCCCATGGCACCATAGAAGATGCGGTAGCCGCGACAAAAGAAGGCGTCGCTGGATTTTTAACTAAGCCAATTGATCACAATGCACTAAGGCAAACATTAGAGAATGCAATTCTAGCCGCAGCGCCAATGCAGGGAAAAGGGTGGGCAACGAATATTATTACTCGGTCACCTTGTATGCAGTCTGTTCTCGAACAGGCATATCGCGTTGCACAAAGAGATATTAGTGTTCTTATTTCTGGGCCAAGTGGCGCTGGTAAAGAGCTATTAGCTAATGCAATTCATCAAGCTAGTCCAAGAAAAGATAAGCCCTTTGTACCTATTAATTGCGGTGCTTTACCCGAGAACTTACTTGAATCAGAGCTGTTTGGCCATAGCAAAGGAGCATTCACTGGTGCCGTGTCGCAGCATAAAGGCTTATTTCAACAGGCTGATGGCGGGACGCTATTTTTAGATGAAATTGGAGATATGCCAATTCCTTTGCAGGTGAAATTATTACGTGCTTTGCAGGAAAGAAAAATACGCCCTGTGGGCGCAACAACTGAGATTTCAATTGATGTAAGGGTATTATCTGCTACCCATAGAAATTTAACGAAAGAGATGGAAAAAGGACGTTTTAGAGAAGATTTATACTATCGGCTTAATGTGGTTAATTTGGTGCTGCCCAGTTTGACTGAGCGGGCCGAAGACATTCCGTTACTAGCTCGACACCTGTTACAGCAGATTTCAAAACAAATAGGGGTTCGGGTGAACGGTTTTGCGCCTGATGCAATGCAAGCGCTGGTTACCGCCTCTTGGCCTGGAAACATTCGCCAATTGGTTAATACTGTGGAGCAATGTGTAGCATTAACTGATACGAAAACGATTAACCTACATTTAGTTAAACAAGCGCTATCTTCAACCCGCCAAACATGGCCAACGTTAGCGGAAGCGCGGGTGTCGTTTGAAAGAGAGTATTTGATTAAGTTGCTGAAAATGACAGAAGGTAATGTAACGCGAGCAGCTGATTTGGCAGGAAGAAACAGAACAGACTTACATAAGTTGCTAAAAAAATATGAGCTTAATGCTGAACAATATCGATAGGTATTAACACTACCTTATGACTGCCGCAGATTTGATTTGAGCCCAAATTTTCATGCCTATATGTATATTTAAGGTATGAGCCGATCTACTGCTAATACGGGATATTACAGCCGTGTCTCCAATAATCAATTTTACCAAAGTAATTCCTGTGTCGAGGTTATCGTTAATTTCTGTGATAGTTGCAGGTAAACAGTTGGTGATGCTTGTTCCCAGCCGAGCACTTAAACTTAAACTTACATCGCTGGCTAATATTTGTATTCTGACAAGGCTTCCCACTTCATTTGCATTTTTATGAATATCATCGTGAAACCACAATTCTTCCCCAGACATCAATATTTTTGACATCTTCCACTGCTTGTCCTGTTCGGATATGGTCGAATCTATTACTACACCTAGCTCCGCGTTGAGGTGATTGGGGGACTCTAAACGCGATAGCGTTTCCGATAACGGACCAGAAGTAATAATTTCACCATCATCAATTACGACTAAATGATCGGCTAAACGAGCAACTTCGTCAGGAGAATGGGTCACGTAGATAATTGGAATGTTTAATTTAGTTTTTAGTGCTTCAAGGTAAGGTAAAATCTCATTTTTTCTATTGGTGTCTAATGAAGCAAGGGGTTCGTCCATCAATAACATACTGGGATTCGACAACAGGGCTCTCGCAATAGCAACTCGTTGTTTTTCGCCACCAGACATTTGATCAGGGTAGTGATCCAATAGGGCTTCAATACCTAATAACTTAATAATGTGATCTTCGTTATTTTGTTTATCGCCTTTCACTCGTTTTGAGGCAAATGCTAAATTTTGTTGTGTTGTTAAGTGCTCGAATAAACTTGGCTCTTGAAATACATAACCTATATTGCGTTTATAAGTAGGGACAAACTTATTATCTGTGTGCCATTGTTCTTGTTTAAATTCGATTGTGCCTCTAACGTTTTTTTCTAAACCTGCAATACATCGTAGTAGGGTTGTTTTACCTGAACCAGATTGGCCATACAGCACAGTCACACCTTCTGAAGGCAAAGTAATATCAACTTCTAGTGTGAATGATTTTTGCTGTAAGTGTAGTTCTAAAAATAAACCTGTCATGAGCTGAATGAAGGCTTTTGGTGTTTAAATGGGCGTTGAATACTATAAATAAGTGTTAAGGTAACAAGCGAAAAAATGACCATAGTCGCGGCAAGGATATGAGCCTGATCGTAATTTAATGTTTCGACGTGCTCGTACATTTGTACCGAGATTACTTGAGTAACACCGGGAATATTACCTCCAATCATAAGTACAACACCAAACTCGCCTATCGTATGCGCAAACCCTAAAATAACAGCAGTTAAAAAACCGGAACGGGCTAAAGGCAATACAACATTAAAGAAACTGTCTACAGGTGATGCACCAAGAGTAGCAGCCACTTCTAGAGGGCGCCTACCCACTGTAATTAACGCATTGTAAATAGGGTGCACAACGAAAGGCAAAGAATAGATCACTGAGGCGAATACTAATCCTGTAAATGAAAATGCAAGGGTATGTAAACCCAATGCTTGAGTAACAGCCCCTATTGGGCCAGTTGGTCCCATAGCTAATAACATGTAAAAGCCTAAAACACTGGGAGGTAATATTAAGGGCAGTGCAATAGATGCACTTATTAAAGCCTTCATTCGTGAGTGAGTATTAGCTAACCATAGTGCAATTGGCGTTGAAATTAACAATAGAATAACTGTGGTTACACTTGCTAATTTGAGCGTTAGCACAATTGCTTGCATGTCATTGGCGGAATATAGGCTCATTAAATTTCTATCATTCACTCTGTTTTAAAACCAAAACCTTGAATAATGTGTTTAGCTTCGTTGGATTGAAGAAACAACATAAATGCGCGAGCCGCTACGTTGTTTTCTGCTGCCGTAAGAAGAACACCACTTTGTTGAATAGGTTCATATAGATTGGATGGAACGACCCAAACTGAACCAGTTACTAAATGATTATCGGCAAATACTTGACCCATTGCAATAAAGCCTAATTCGGCATTACCAGTACTGATAAACTGGTGAGCTTGCGCGACATTTTCAGCGCGTACGATTTTCGGGGTTAGCTGTGATGTTAATTCTAATGACTCGATTGTTTGTTGTGCTGCCACTCCAAAAGGCGCTAGTTTGGGATTAGCGATGGCAATTTTATAGAAATTATCAGTAAGTAACGTTTCATTATCTTGAATTAAATTAGGGTCATTAGACCAAAGCACAAGTTTACCGTATGCATAAGTAAATACTTTATCTGCACTCGCTAAATTATCAGTAACCAGCTGGTTTGGTTTTTCTTGGTCGGCTGAAAAAAATAGATGATAAGGCGCGCCATTGCGAATTTGACTATATAGCTTTCCTGATGAAGCAAAAGACACTTGAATAGTATGGTCGTTTTCTTGTTCAAACTTTTTAATTAAAGCCTTCATTGGCTTAACAAAATTACTTGCAACCGCAATATGGGTTTGTTCGGCCTTTGCAAGCACAGTGAATAACATCACTAATGTGAATAGTATATATTTCAGGTTAGCCTCGTTTAAACATTATTTGTAAAAAATGCTAATATTGAAACAACATAACTAAGATTAGACAACTTAATTACACTTTAGTTGCACTTAAATGATGCAATTATTAGACAATGTAACTCTACTTTTATGAGTTTCATATGTTTTTTAGTGAATAAAAATGACTGATGGAGCTTATCCTAGTGACATTTTGCATAAATATTTGGCATGGTTTGATTTATGCATGATTTATGCTTGCAGTATTCACTTTTTATTCATTCTTAAATGTATAAGCAATAAACATAATTATAATAATGATTTTCGGAGACACAAATGAAAACGTTACACAACAAAGTGGTTAATACTACGTCACTGGCATGTGCTGTTGCATTAGCTCTATCTTCTGCACCTAGTTGGGCTCAAGATAATTTAGATGAAACCGTCGTAGAAAAGATATCAGTGACAGGCTCTCGTATTTCGAGAGACAGCGCATTAGATACAACCAGCCCAGTTTTTGTTATTGGTGGTGAAGATATTCAGTTGTCAGGACAAATTGATATTGGCGCCTTGTTAAGGGAATCTCCACAGCTTCAAGGTTCACTTCCTGGATCTTTCTCTGCTTTTAATGGTTCACCTTTAGGTGCGAGTTTGTTGAACCTAAGAAACTTAGGCGAAGAACGTACTCTGGTAGTGGAAAATGGCCGTCGTCATATTTCAGGTATTGAGGGTACGGCATCGGTAGATGTTAATACAATATCGACAGCGTTATTAAAAAATGTAGAAATACTAACTGGTGGTGCGTCGGCGATTTATGGCGCTGATGCTGTATCAGGCGTGGTTAACTTTAATATTCGCGATGGTAAATCGTTTGATGGTATTGAAGTTCGCACGCAAACAGGCGTAACTGATGACGGGGATGCAAATGAATTCTTTATATCAGTAGCAAATGGTATCGCATCGAATAAAGGCGATCTGGTTTTCGCAGTAGAATACCAACAAACTAGCCCCGTTTTTGCACGTGATAGAAGTTTTGCTGGCTCGGGATTACTCGGACAAGTTACTAATAATGAAGCAACACAAAATGCCTTTGGTGTTGACTCTCGTTTTGCAAATACATTTGTACCTGATGAAAGGTTACCTATTTCTAGTGCTGGTGGTGTAATTTCGTTAAGCGGGAGTGCATTTGGTGATGTGTTTTCTTCAGGTGGTGCAACGGGGTGCGGTGTTGCCCTTGGTTCAGCCGGTGTTCCCACATGTCAGTTTTTTGCTGAAGATGGCTTAAGGGCGTTTAATCCTGGTGATGTCTTTGTTGACGCCTTTGCTGCAAGTGGTGGTGATGGTGTAGCGACGGAGCCTGATTTAGAGCTAATTTTACCTGACACCAAACGCCTTTTATTTCAAACATCCGGTAGTTATGAGCTCGCTGATTTCGTAAACGTATTTGTTGATGCAAAATATGTTACTAGCGATACTCAAGAAACTAACCAGGTCAACGGTTTTAACGATGATATTCCTATTTTGTTAGACAACCCGTTTATTCCAGATGAATTAGCTAACCAAATAGACGGCTTAGTTGCAGAAGGTGTCGATGTTAACTTGGTGGTGTCCAGAGATGTATTAGACATTACTGCTCGCTCAAATCCACTGGCAGAACGAAGAACTTTTAGGGTCGTCACTGGGTTTGAAGGTTATATTCCGGGTACATCTTTAGATTTCGAAGTGTTTTACAACTACGGCCGTACTGATGCAGACACCACTTCTAATGAACGATTAGAAGACAGGTACTTTGCTGCTATTGATGCTGTTGTTGACCCAGTAACTGGGAATACAGTGTGTCGTTCTGATATAGACTCTAGTGCTACACCCCCATCGTCTCCATTCCCTGTTGCAAACGAGAATTTTGCTTTTACTACATTTGATGCTGGCGACGGACAGTGTGTACCGATTAGTATTTTTGGCGAGAATTCAATTAGTGCTGAAGGTGCCGCATTTATTTTTCAGTCTGAAACTGAGCGCACTGACATTGAACAAAGAAATTTCTTAGCAGCCATTTCTGGCGATTCAAGCGATTTGTTTGAATTACCTGCGGGCGCTGTTAACTTTGCGGTGGGGTATGAGTACCGCAAAGAGTCAAGTTCTTTTACTCCTGGTAATTTCTCAGCAGCAGGATTTACGTTTGAAACCCAAGATTCGCAAGCTGGGCCTACTAATCCTTCCAATGGTGAATATGATGTTTCGGAATTTTTTGCTGAAGTCGACATTCCTATTTTAAGTGGAAAACCGTTCGCAGAGAAATTAGATATACGTGCAGCGTATCGTATTTCAGATTACGACCCTTATGGTTCATTTGATACATACAGCTATGGTTTCTTATGGTCTCCAATAGACACTTTGACAGTGAAAAGCACGTATTCTGAAGCGGTGCGCGTGCCTAATATTAATGAAGCATTTGCGCCAACGTTTTTGGCTACTTTAGGTGCATCAGATGACCCTTGTAATCAAAACTTCATTGAAGCTGGTAGTGAGTTCAGAGAAGCAAACTGTATTGCATTAATAGGTAATACAGTTGCTGACGGAACCTATGATTCGACTAATTTCTTGTCTGCATTTGTACCTGGTACGACTGGAGGTAACCCAGATTTGAATCCTGAAGAAGCGGAAACGTTAACTGTGGGTATTGCGTGGGCTCCTCAATCTGAATTAGGCGGGTTCTTCGAAGGATTATCCATTAGCCTTGATTATTACGAAATTGATATCGATGGCCTAATTGATAGTCTTGATGGCTTTGATATTGCGCAAAATTGTGTAGATGCGCCAACAATCGATAACGTGTTCTGTGATGCAATTCAACGAGACGCGACAGATGGCTTTATTACTGATTTCCAATCGGGATTCATTAATTTAGCAGCAGTAAGTGTTTCTGGTGTTGACTTTAGTGCTAGCTATGGTTTTGAAATTGCTAAAGGCAACAAAGTTGATTTGTCGTTGAACGGCACTCGCTTTATTAAAAACGATGAAGTAAGAGACGTGTCTGCGCCAGAAGCGGTTACAGATGTACTAGGGACATTCAATAACCCTGAATGGATTATGAATTTTAATATTGATTATTCGGTAGGCGACTTTGTATTTGGTTGGTCTGGACGTTTTGAAGACAACCAATTACTTCCAGGTCTTGAGAATGATGATATTGCTAATAATCCCGACTTCATTAGTATAGCAAATACAGGAACTGCTTTTGTTCATGATTTTTCTGTTTCGTATAACTACAGTAAAACAGTTGAAATATATGGTGGTGTAAACAACGCGTTTGAAGAAGACCCTTTTATAGCAACGCTTTCAAGGCCTGCTGGTCCTAGAGGTCGTTTCTACTTTGTAGGGTTAAACTTTACAATTTAATTCAAGGTCTAGTACCCAAAGCAGTTACTTTAACAGAGCTGTATTGGGTGCACCTTTCTATAAAGCTACTCTTTTTCAATATTAAGAATAATTTGGTATTGAAGAGAGTAGCTTTTTGTTTACAAATTTTGATAGTTTTACTTGCCCTCTCTTATATAATCTCAGCGTATAACTTATAAAATAACAATTCCTTAACCTTACCTATCAATAAGTAGATAAAGGCGTTATACTTTAAAAAAGTAACGCATTCCTGTTCACATCAAGATAAGTATATTATGAGTACAATTCGGAACATCAACCCAGAGTCACCAATGTTACCAACGATTTCTAAGACGCCTTTTATTGATAAAGGTGACGTTGACGCCAAACGCGAAGAAATTAAAGCGCACTTCATTAGTACTTACGAAACATACGAAAGTTTGTTTACCTGTTTAAAAAACGAAGAGGCGTATTATTTAAAGCCTGAATCTCTTCGTCATCCTCTTATTTTTTATTATGCCCACACTGCAGTTTTCTTTGTGAACAAGCTACGAGTAGCAAAAATCATTGAAGATAATGTCAGTTTTGATATTGAGTCAATGATGGCGATTGGCGTTGATGAAATGTCATGGGACGATTTAAACGATGCGAATTACAATTGGCCCAGTGTTAGCGTGGTACAAGCTTATCGCGATAAAGTTAAATCTCTTGTATTGAATCTTATTGATACCATTAATTTAACCTTACCCATTCAATGGCGAGATCCGTTTTGGATTATTTTAATGGGCATAGAGCATGAGCGTATTCATTTAGAGACATCTAGTGTGCTAATACGCCAAATGGACATAAATTATGTTCAACCGCAATCAGATTGGCCGCGGTTTTTAACTGACAACCCTATAGTATCGAATAAGATGATCACTATTGACGCTGGTGTCGTTGAGCAGGGAAGGGCGGCTAGCGGTAATACCTATGGTTGGGATAATGAGTACGGAGCTCTATCGACGAAGGTAAGTGAGTTCAAAGCAAGTCAGTTTTTGGTATCTAATCACGAATTTAAAGCTTTTGTTGAAGATGGTGGATACCTAGATCAGCAATGGTGGACCGACGAAGGTTGGCAGTGGTGTCAATATAAAAACGCGGTACATCCTGTGTTTTGGTTAAAAAGTGGTAATGACTGGTTGTATCGCTGTATGACCGAAGAAATACCTATGCCTTGGAGTTGGCCTGTAGATGTAAACTACCTTGAAGCAAAAGCATTTTGTAATTGGTTATCTGCGCGTAATGGCAAGGCCATACGTTTACCAACGGAAGCAGAATGGTACCGTTTGTATGAACATGGAATGGAAGGCACTGATGAATACCCCAGTTGGCAAAAAGCCCCAGGCAATATTGATTTAGCCTATGCTGCATCTTCAGCTCCGGTGGACCAGTTTATATTTGGTAAAGATGAGTTAGGTGACGTTGTTGGCAATGTATGGCAATGGACCGAAACGGCCATTGATGGTTTTAGCGGGTTTAAAGTACATCCTGCATATGATGATTTTTCGGTCCCTACATTTGATGGAAAACATAATTTAATAAAAGGCGGCAGCTGGATTAGCACCGGAAACGAAGCGCATATTGATTCAAGGTACGCATTTCGTAGGCATTTCTTTCAGCATGCTGGTTTTAGATACATAGAATCGGAGCAACACGTGGATCAAACTTTTAATACTTATGAAACTGACGATTTAATCGCGCAATATTTAGAGTTTCATTATGGCAGCGAATATTTTGGCGTGCCTAACTTCCCAAAAGCATGTATCAATGCCTTGATCCCTCATATCGATTTGTCTCAGAATAAACGAGCGTTAGATCTTGGTTGTGCGGTTGGTCGCAGTTCCTTTGAATTGGCAAATTACTTTGAGCACGTTGACGGATTAGATTTTTCAACCCGTTTTATTCGCAATGCGATTAACCTAGTTGAGCATGGCGAAGTGAAATACATGATCCCAATCCAAGGAGAGCTGTCTGAGCCGAGAACATTTGAACTTAGTGCTCTAGGTTTAGGTGATAAAGTTCACAATATTGAATTTAGCCAAGGCGACGCCTGCAACTTAAAATCTAAGTATGATAATTATGATCTGATTTTTGCAGGTAACTTGATTGACCGTTTGTACCAGCCAAAACTGTTTTTAGAAAGCATAAAAGAGCGCATTAATGCTGGTGGATATTTGGTGATTACGTCTCCGTATACTTGGTTAGAAGAGTTTACTGATAAAGAAAACTGGTTAGGTGGAGTTAAGGTAAATGGTGAAAACTACACTACCCTTGATGCATTAACCGACGAATTAAAAAGCCATTTCACTTTGGTTACTGAACCGCAAGATGTGCCTTTCGTGATCCGTGAAACAGCTCGAAAACATCAGCATACTGTAGCGCAATTAACCATTTGGAAGAAACATTCTTAAATACCAAATAGGGATAATGTAAAGCTGTGAAATTCACACCGTTTAAAATGGCCTTTTATGGGCAAGATTGGAATACTACTGGCGCAATTAATATGCACAGTAGTAATCCAGAGCCTTTTTCATGGCAAGAACTGCAAACCTTAACAGAGCTGGAATTTCAGCAGGTGTTGAGAGATGTTTCCCTTGGTTATGAAAGTACACAAGGCCATTTAGGTGTTCGTCAGGCGTTGTGCAGTTCGTATTACCCATCTCTTGATGTTGGTAATATAGCGTTAACGTCTGGAGCGCAAGAAGGCATATTCTTGATTGCCAACAGCTTAATCGAAGCTGGTGATGAAGTCGTTACGTTTACCCCTTGTTTCCAACCTTTAGTGAGCGTATTTGCAGATGCGGGCGCACAGGTTAAGCAACTGGCATTAGATGCAGCGGATAACTGGTCTATTCCTTGGGATAAACTATTACAAGCAGTGACAGTAAAGACAAAGCTGTTGGTGATTAACTTCCCTCATAACCCTACCGGTGCAACAATTAGTGACTCTGAGCTAAATAGGCTGATTGAGCTATGTCGTGAAAATGATTGTTGGTTGTTTTCAGATGAAGTGTTTCGTGGCTTAGAGCATGACAATACTCGCCTTCCTGCTGTGGCTGAGCATTACTACAAAGGTATTTCTATGGGGGTGATGTCTAAATCTATGGCATTGCCTGGAATTAGACTAGGGTGGCTTGCGACTAAAAATCCACAACTAATCCAACAATGTCTTAATGTTAAGTCGCAAATATCCATTTGCCAGAGCAGTTTAGATGCCGCTGTTACCGAGAAACTATTGCCCGCTAGCCATCTTATTTGGCAGCGGAATAATGAGATTATTCATCGCAACAAAGCCTTAGTTTCAAAATGGCTTACAAACAACGAAGGTTTTCATGCTGTTATGTCAAAAGCCTCTGCGACTTTATTTGTACAGTGCAAAGAAGCATCTGAAAGCGCCGAAACGTTTTGTCATAACTTACTGAAAGACAAAGGTATCTTTACTATGCCAAGCCCTGCATTTCTAACTGATCAACAAGGCTTTCGCCTTACACTAGGTAAGCGTAATGCTGACTCTTTGTACGAGGCAATTTTTACCATTTAAAAATGATATTGCCATGGTTTTTTTCTTTGCGGATTCCCAGAGGTTTAAAGGTAATAATCAGGTCTTTAATTGCAAACCCGAATAACAAGGTCAAACTAAATAGTATTGTCCACTCAAGCGCCGTGAGGGTGATTGACCAACTTGAAAAGCAATATGCTAAGCCTATACCTAAAAACACCGTGGGTAAGCCAATGGAAGACTCTAAACACATACAACGCATTGCAATAGGTGCGTTATCGTCTACTGACGTTTTTTGTTTGTAGAGCAGATACATATCTCGAAAGAATCCGTGGATGAGTAACGTCAGTGCAAAATAGACCATGAGCCAGCCTAGGTTTACACTGGTCGGAAGCGTTGTCGACAAAGCCGTGAACAGCATAATACTCAAGATAATTAAGACAAGTTCGACAATAAAAGACTTATTCATGGTGTATTATATTAAGTAAACTATGGGGTGCTATTTTTGCGTTAAAGCAACTCATGTTTTTACCTGTATCCAAAAGGGGGTTAAGACTAACATGCGGGAAAATAAGAAGTCCTTAGTAATTAAATCGAGTGTATGTGCGTCATTATTGATCATGACGTTAATCGTACTGATTTCTTTATACAAAACGACGTCATTTGAAACAATTTCGGGTGAATCCTATACACTTAAAAGTGAAAAATTAACCTTGGTTAATTATTTTGCAGAGTGGTGCAAGCCTTGTTTGGAAGAAATCCCTGAATTAAATGAAATTGCAAAGAACGAAAATTTACGGGTTTTTGGAGTGAGTTATGATCGTCTGTCAGATGAAGAGATCAATGCTTTAGTCATAAATTACAATATAAAATTCCCTCTTTTGAAGACGTCGTCCTTGGCGTCTCTACCACTATCACTACCGACTGTGTTGCCGACTACTTATCTTCTTGGTCCAAATGGCGACATTATGCATGTTATAAAAGGAAAAATTACACAAGAAGACATTCATAACCTACTTGAAGAAATGGATTAGCCACTAATCTCTTTTGGATCTATGATATCGAATGCAACTGTTTGTGACGTACCATCGTTATAATGAAAAGTAACTTTCGCTGATTCACCGTGTTTTGCTCTGCTTTTCAGATTAATGAACATAATATGATATTTGTTAGGTGCAAAATAGGCTGTTTCTCCTGCATCAATATCGACTTTTTTAACGTGTCGCATAATCATTCTGTCGCCTTTCATAGTGTGGCTATGAAGTTCAGTAAATTCTGCAATATCCGATTCCACACCGATGATACTAATGTCGTCTTTTGTAAAGTTCGCTGCAACCATATACCCAGCTGTATTATCGCTACCAGGGATATTTGCTCTGACTTTACTGTTGCTTATTTCTAGTTGTGCTGAAAAAGCGAAAGGAGAAATTAGAATAGCTAAAAGAAATAGAAATTTTTTCATAAAGTGACCTTTTAAATACCGCTGTGACGTCGAGTGACTAAACACTCAGAACCTGATTTTATATTTGTTAATGTTGCGTTTTTAGTGAAACGTTCTTTGTGTCGCAAGAAAAAACTGTCTTTACTTAGTTTGCCAACATATTCCCACTTTTTGAAAACTTGCTCACGTACATCTATGCAGGTTTCCGGTAGAGCAAAAGCCTCTTGGTATGACACTTCACACTCTCCATTAACCATAGGCGATGCGTTAAACTGAATTTGTGCATCTTGGTCGTTGTAGGAGATTATACCTACAACAGTGAAGGGGTATTTGTCTGCATGATTTTTGGGCTGGTCAACGTGTAGTCTATGTGAATTTTCGCCAATAACCTCATTGGCTATCGCAAGTAGAGGTAGCTTACACAGTTGTATATTGTGTTCTTCTACAATTTTTTCCATCGACGTTTCTGCGTTGACTGCAAAAGACAAAGAAAAAGCGATAGCGGCACAGCAAATACGATTAAACGAAAACATAATAAATTCCATATAGTAAAGTGGATAAGAAACTAAAACTACGACGATGTAGTGTTAGTATTCATCAATTGTTTAATTCGAGCAGCTAATTCAGTAGGAGTTGTACTATGACTCATGGTAGTAAACAGATCGCCTGATTTGTCTATCATGTAAAATCGTGATGAATGGTCTACTGTGTAATCAAGCGCAGAGCCTTCTAAATCTGCTAATTCAAAAAACACACCATAATCTGATGTTACCTTGTCAATTTCTTCTTGAGTGCCTGTAAGCGCTACAAGGTCGTTATTGTAGTATTCGCCAAAATCATACAAATCATTCAGCGAATCACGTTCTGGATCAACACTGATAAATAGAAACTGTACGTTATTTCGCTCTTCTTTTGTGAGTTGCTTATAGGCTGCTTGAACAACACCGATGGACGCTGGGCAGGCTTCTGTACAACTTAGAAAACCAAAATAAAGTACACCAACTTTACCTTCTATATCTGATAACGAAAGTTTGCCCTGTTTGGTTTCTAATGTGAAAGGGCCTCCCAACTCACTAATGGGTCGATATTTTTGACCAATTGGCTGAGTCGAAGTCGTTAAATAAAAAACAACAATCCCAATGGATAAGAAAAGTGCTAATAAAATAGATAGCTTTGCAAATTTGGACTCGTTCATAATAAGTAACCTATTGGATTGACAAAATTGGCTCATCGCGTACGTAGTCTACGGAAATCAAAACACTGAACACAGTGATGATAATGATGGAAAGAACAAACAGTTTCCTACCCCATAGTTGCTCGTTATCAAAGCGATTCTCGGTTTTAACTAAATATAACCAGTAAGCGCTCATACAGGTCATTACCAAGGCATACACAATCCCGACATAGCCTTCTGTAAAAAGTAATAATGATGAGATTACAAATGCGATGATATAAACATACATATGGAGCTTTGATGCTTTAACACCGTATTTTACTGGGAGAACAGGAATATTTGCTGCTTTGTAATCTTCAAAGCGGCAAATAGCAATTGCGTAAGAATGCGGAATTTGCCAGAAACAAGAAATCAGTAAAAGTAAAGCTGCACCTGTGTCAAACCCGTTGCTAACGCTTACATATCCCATTACCGGAGGGCAGGCACCAGACAGGCTTCCGACAAGGGTACCGTATACTGAATTGCGCTTGAATTTTAGAGTGTATAGGCCCACGTACACCAAAATTCCAATAGCGCCAAACAATACGGCATAAGTCGTTGTATAGTAATGCAGTAAAACAAAACCAACAATTCCAAGAATAAGTGCAAAAAGCAAAGCTGAAGCTGTATTGATACGGCCTTGAGCTAGTGCACGATTTCTGGTTCTTCGCATTTTCAGGTCAATGTCACGATCGACATAATTATTAATAATACAACCGCAAGCAACAATAAATGTGGTGCTAAGTATTAATATAATGAAGACAAACCAGTCTATATTTCCCTTTGCAGCTAGGAAAAAGCCGCTGGCAGCGGCTATTAGGTTTCCGAAGATTATGCCTGGCTTGGTCAGAGAAACATAATCTTTAAGTATATTTTTCACAATTAATGTTAATGTCCCATCAGCATATTGTGATTCAGATGTTCAAATATCCACATAGAACCAATTAATATAAATAGCACAATAAAAATTGTATATATTGCACTTGTGGTCACCCATGTTTGTTCTGATGAACCGTTCATATGAAGGAAAAACACCATTTGAACAAGTACCTGAGCGACAGCGGCTACTACAATAGCAACAACTGTAAGGGTATCGCTACCGACACCAGACATAACCAAGTAAAATGGAATAATGGTTAAAACGATAGATAAAATAAGTCCTGTTACATACTCTTTAACACTACCGTGAGCTTGACCACCGTGGCCTGTTTCAGATGATGACATTACATAGCACCTCTTAAATATACGAAACTGAAAACGCAAATCCAAATAATATCAAGGAAGTGCCAAAATAAGCTTAAGCAAGATAGTCTAATTCTATTCTCATTGGAAAAACCATCACGTTTAAAGTGGATAGACAAAATAAGCATCCAAATTAAACCAATAGTCACGTGAATACCGTGAGTTGCTACTAAGCTATAGAAAGCAGTCCAGTATCCACTTGTTTGAGGTATCGCACCTTCGTGACTAAAATGCACGAATTCGTATAATTCCATACTAAGGAAACCAAGCCCCAATACTGCAGTAATCATTAGCCATAATTTCATCTTAGCCATGTTACTGTTATTTGCGCCCAGCATAGCCATGCCAAATGTAAAGCTACTGAGTAATAAGAGTGCGGTTTCAACTGCGACAAATTTTAAATTAAATAACTCGTGAGGAGTTACTCCATTCGCAAAGCTTTGACTCATTACTGCATATGTTGCAAATAAAGTACTAAACAACAAGCAATCTGTTATTACGTATAGCCAAAAACCAAACATATACCGATCAGCGGTCTCTGCCTCGTGATGATGGTGATCATCATGAATATCGTGATCGTTAGTTAATTCTGTCATAAATACTATCCAAAATTTTAAATTCTAATTTATAGCGCTGGTTCAAACAGCGCCGTAAATACATTCTATTGATTACTTAACAAAACTAACCATCTGTTCGTTTTGTAGGTTTCCATTTTTTGTAATATTTAGCATTTTTCTCAAAGTAGTAACTTCTATTTTCATTACTCTTTAAGAATTTATCTTCTAAATCTTCTACTTCAGGTACTTCTACATAGTAATCTTTGTCACGCTCAAAACTAAGCTTCATCCAGCATGCAAATATAGCTGTGATAGAGACAATAACCATCCACCAAATGTGCCAGATAAAGCCAAATCCCATAGGAAGTGTTAGTAGACCCAATACTGGGCCGGCCCATGTGTTTTTTGGCATATGAATACGTTCGTACTTCTCTGGACGCTTGTATGCTGCGTCTTTCTGCTTCATATCAAGCAATGGATCTCTGTCGTTTATGACAGGTACTTGACCAAAGTTATAAAATTGCGGTGGCGACGTGGTATACCATTCTAAAGTATGTGCGTCCCAAGGATCACCTGTCTCATCTCTATACTCTGGATCGTTGCGCTTGTATAGCGTCCATCCGATATTGAATACTTGAATAGCAACGCCAGCAGCAATAAGCGCTACACCAATTAAGGCAACATACATACTTAACTGCCAATCAGGGTTGTCGATATATTGTAAACGACGAGTCATCCCATCAAAGCCTGTATAATAAAGCGGTACCCAAGCAAAGAAATAACCAAAGAACCATAATGCTACAGACCATTTACCTAATGTTTCGTTAAGTTTGGCACCTGTTGCTTTAGGGAACCAGTAAGTAAAGCCCGCAAAGTAACCATAAACTGCACCACCAATGATTACATTGTGGAAGTGAGCAGGTACGAACATACTATTGTGTAATACAAAGTCATTAGCAGGAATCGACAACATGACCCCTGTCATACCACCTATGGTAAAGGTAATAAGCATAGCGATAACCCACCACATTGAGGCAGTTAACTCAACGCGGCCTTTGTACATAGTGAATATCCAGTTGTAGAGTTTCACTCCTGTTGGTATTCCTATGATCATGGTCATAATACCAAAGAATGCGTTAACACTAGCTCCTGATCCCATTGTAAAGAAGTGATGCAACCAAACGAGGAACGACAAGATCATAATTACTACTGTTGCCCAAACTAGGGATACATAGCCAAAAAGTTTTTTTCTTGAAAAGGTAGCGGTAACCTCACTTATCATTCCGAATGCTGGTAATACTAAGAAGTAAACTTCAGGATGTCCCCAAGCCCATACTAAGTTAACCCACATCATTTGATTACCACCGTCGTCATTGGTGAAAAAGTTGAAATCCAAATAACGGTCTAAAGTGAGTTGTAATATCGCAATGGTTAATATTGGAAATATAATTAATGCAATAACATTGGCGCAAAAGGTTGTCCAAGTGAAGACTGGCATTTTCATTAATGTCATACCAGGTGCACGCATTTTAAGGATTGTAGCGATAAAGTTAACGGCTGTTAATGTCGTTCCTATCCCTGATATTTGCAGTGCCCATATCCAATAATCGACCCCGACCCCAGGGCTGTATTCTATCCCCGAAAGTGGGGTATAGGCTAGCCAACCAACAGCCGCAAATTCACCAACAAAAAGTGAAATATTGACTAATAGAGCGCCTACTAGGAATAAGTAGAAACTTAGTGAATTAAGAAACGGAAAGGCAACGTCCCGGGCGCCTATCTGTAGTGGCATAACAACATTCATGATCCCTATCATTAATGGCGTAGCCACGAAGAAAATCATGATCACACCATGAGCCGTAAATATCTGGTCATAGTGCTCTGGGGGGAGGTACCCAGCCCCAAATGAATCCGATGTCGAAAGAGCTTGGTGTGTTCGCATCAATATGGCATCTGAGAAGCCTCGCACTAACATCACTAACGCAGCTATACAGTACATTATGCCAATTTTTTTATGATCTACTGAGGTAAACCATTCACTCCATAAGTATCCCCACAGTTTCTTGTAGGTGACAAATAGGACTAAGGCAATACCAATGAATATGGCGGCAAACATTACGGGTGCTACAACAGGGTCCGTGAAGGGAATCACCCCCCAGTGTAACTTACCAGTTAGTACATGAGGATCTTTGATTAAATCAGTATGAACCATTTTGGGCTCCAACAAACGACTCGATTATATTTTTAAATTGCAATGGATCGATGGACGAAAAATACTCTACTTCATGGTCCCGTGACTTTTCGATCAAGCGGTCATATTCTTCGTCTGTCAGTACTCGACCTGACGCTTTCACGTCAGCAATCCAATTCTGGAAATCTTCTTCTGAAGTTACTTTGGCTGTAAAGCGCATGCCTGCAAATCCAAAGCCACTATAGTTGGCAGAAATGCCGCGATATTCGCCAATTTCATTCCCCATAATATTCATGCGGTTTTCCATTCCTGCCATAGCATAAATTTGACCGCCTAGCTTAGGAATAAAAAAGGAATTCATGGTTGATTGAGAAGTAATTAGGAACTCAACAGGTCTATCTACGGGGAAGGCAACCTCGTTAACTGTTGCGATCTTTTCTTCGGGGAACAAAAATAACCACTTCCAATCCATAGCAACAACTTGAATGGTAATAGGTTCTTTATCCGAAACAAGTTCTTTTCGAGGATCAAGTGAATAAGACGTTAAGTACGCTATTGTTGCTAAAACAACAATAATTAAAACTGGAATCCCCCAAGCAAAAAATTCTATTTTAGTAGAATGTTCCCATTCTGGGTCGTAGTCATCTTCTGCTTTACTTTCGTGGTATTTGTAAGGAACCCAAACTGATAAAATCAAGGTTGGAATAACTACAATAAGCATAAGGCCCATTGTTAGTAAAATAGTATCGCCGATTTCTTTACCTGTGACACCGCTAGAATCGAATAGAGCTAGCTTACAGCCACTAAGTATAAATACCAAAGATAATATTAACGTAGATTGGAACAGTTTTTTCTTCATCTGTAACCTCAGAATATCCTAGAGCAAGTTTCGCAAGTGGACTAGGCGTTTTATACATAAACACATAGATTTCATACAAGCTTAGTACAATTATGAAAACTTAGTTGAGTGCTTAAATTTATTGTGATTTCTTTATTATAGTTATCAGTCACCATAATTCCCACACAAATATGAGGGGGATGGATAAGCGAGTGGATTATATTTTTGGAATGAGACTTTTACAACCGTTAACTTACAATTTATAGGCTTGCTAAATCTTGTAAATTACTACAGCGGTCGTTAAATTCACTAACAACAGTTAATGATTTCTTCGCACTGCTCATTGCTTATACATAATCCTTATTTGAATGCTACATTCTTTTTACGAGACGAAATTTGATTAAGATCAAATATACCGAAGGACTGTCTAATAAATGAACTGGTTACTGTGTTGTACTTTGCGATCACAGGATACGAGTTTTAGATAGTTGGGCAATGTCTCAGAACAAGGTCTGAATGTCGAAAACCGCAAAACAACGTTATGCCTTTTTATGGGGTAGAGCTGTAGGGTAATGTTGACGTGGAATAAATGAGAACTAAACATTTATTCAAGCACCACTTTGCTGAATCGAAATGGTGGCCCCTCCCAGACTTGAACTGGGGACCTACCGATTATGAGTCGGGTGCTCTAACCAACTGAGCTAAAGGGCCATTTCGGAAATGCGGTGCGCAGTATAAGCACTTTTTAAATTGTTGTCATCCTGAAAAAACGATACTGGGTTTATTCGATGGTTTTTTAATCATTATAATTCCGGTTTCTAAGAAATTTACGATTTATTTAGCCCAAACTAAGGATTTAAAGTGCTTCCTGCAGACGGATTCGTATCGATCGTTACCCCCTATTTCTATTTGGTCCCCATGGCAAATGGCTTGACCTGATTCATCTAATCTTGTGACAAAATTTGCTTTCCTACCGCAATGACATACGGTTTTTAGCTCCACAAGCTTATCTGCCCAAGCCAATAAATAATGGCTTCCTTCAAAAGTATCGCCTAGAAAATCAGTTCGCAGCCCATATGCCAAAACCGGAATATGCAAGTCGTCAACAATATCTATGAGCTGTTTGATCTGTTCTTTTGTAAGAAACTGAGCTTCATCAATGAAAACACAATCAACGAACTTTTTGTTATGAGTTGCAGATAGCTGCTGGAATAAATCTGTTGTCTTGTGGAAGAGAATTGCGTCAGCTTCTAGTCCAATTCTAGATGCTACCTTGCCTTTACCAAAACGGTTATCTAATGCTGCAGTAACTATAACCGCATGCATACCTCTTTCTTGATAATTGTAAGCTGATTGCAACAAGGAGGTTGATTTTCCTGCATTCATTGCAGAGTAGTAAAAATAAAGCTGTGCCATTTAATATCTATCTTGATGTTTTTGTAACCAGTCAGATAGTAAACTATTTGGCATGGGTTTGGAAAAATAATACCCCTGCAATAGATTAACACCCATAGATTTTAATTTAGTTGCATCGGCAAGACTTTCTATACCTTCGGCAACAGTAACGCAATTAAACTCTTTAGCCATTAAGAGTGTTGCTCTGATAATAGTGTCACTTCCTTCTTCTAAGCCTTGTACAAAAGCGCGATCAATTTTTATATGATCAAAACTAAGAGATTGAAGCTGGCTTAAGGAAGAAAAACCCGTTCCAAAATCGTCTATGGATATTTGGACTTTACGTAGCTTTATTGCTTCTATTTGCGCGCGAATTTTCTTTTTGTTATCAGCAAATACAGATTCGGTTATTTCTAAGTGTAGGCGACTGGGATCAATGCCTGATGATTGTATTACATTGTCCAATGTACTTACGAAGCCATCGTCCATGAGCTGAATAATTGATACATTTACCGATACGGTGTGGGTTTTTGATGACCACTGTTCAGCATCTATACACGCTCTGTGTAATACCCACATACCTATATCAATAATTAGGCCTGTTTTTTCTGCTAGAGGAATAAAGTTATCTGGGTAAACAGGTTTGCCATTAAATGTCCAACGAAGTAGGGCTTCGAAGCCCCATACGCTTAGGTCATCTGCGTGTACAAGGGGTTGGTATACCAAAGTTAGCTCATTGTTTGTAATTGCATTTCTGAGCCCATCTCGATACGTAATATCTTGCTGTAATTTTGTGTACAAGGCTTCATTAAACAACCCGAAGGAACCTGGTTTACTTTTCTTTTGGTCATACATGGTTAAATCGGCAAGCTGAATGAGCTCTTGTGCATCGGTGGCATGGTCTGGAAAAAGAGCGATACCAATAGTCGCATTAAGGGATACTTGGTTTGACATAACCTCCATCGGTAGTGCAATACTACTGCGAGTTGCATGAGCAACGGCAATGGCTGTGTCTGTATTCGCATAGGGTACTAGCATGACAAATTCATCTCCCCCCCATCGACCTAAATTCTGTATATCGCTATACCTAGTTAGGCGCTCTGCGATTTCTTCTAGTACACCATCGCCAATCTGATGGCCCAGACTGTCGTTAATTTGCTTAAATCCATCGAGATCAATAAATAACAATGCAAAGCGATTGTTCATTTGCTGAGAGGCGCTGATTTGTTTGTTGATCAACCTAAGAAAACCTTTGCGATTCATTAACCCCGTGAGAGGGTCTCGGTTGGATAATCGATGAATATCAGCAGTGCGTTTACTGACTTCTAACTCTAAAGATGCATTTGCGTGATCTAAGGCTTCATTGGAGCGACTTAACTCGTTGTTTATCTTTGATATTACTTCTTTTTCTGATTGTAACTCTTGAACTAGTTGATAATTGGATTGTTTTAGTTGAATAGTGCTTGCGAAGATATCGCAGTTCTTATGAGCAATGAATAAGATTACCAGCCAATAGCATAAGCCCAATATCCCGAGTATTGATAATTCATATTGTTCACCTGTTAATGCTAATAGAGACAGGGGAACAATAACTATTGATGAATAAATCATACATAGTCGTTTGCTTGACGATAAAGAAGAAATGGCCGCACATGCCATTGCACAGGAAATTATTAATGTGGAAGAGATGGTGACCAAATCAAGTTTGTAAAACAAGAAATAGCAGTACAAACCCCATCCTGTGGATGTAAATAGTAGGCCAAGTGAAAATCGGGTAAAAGCCGAAGTTGGGTTGTAATCAATTGTACGCAAAAACAAATACCAATAGCCTAAGTCTACAATTCTAATCGCTAGAATCCCAACCACTATCGCCCATAATGTCACTTTTTCATTATTAGGGACTTCATTTGCAATAACAAACGTGTGTACAGTTATCGAAAGAAAAATCATTACGATACCTATACCTGCGTATCGATATAGAAAATTGGTGACATCTCTAAGGCGAGCTATGGCCTCCTGATCGAGGTGTTTAATGTAATTGATCAAAAGTATAGATTTCCTTGAACCAAAAAAAGGTAACGCTATTGGTTACCTTTAAAGATACAACAAAAAACGACTTATGCAGCGTTTCTTTCACTTTCTTTTTTTTGCTGCCTTTTAGTTGGGTCAGTTTCTTCTGCACTTAACAGCTCCATATCGAAAGAAAACTCATCTACACGAATGGCTATTTTACGTTTTTCGTTGTACTCATTGAGTTGTTCAGCTTCCGTGTCTGAGACAATACCTTTATCAACCAATTTTGATAACGCATTTTCAAATGAAATATAAGGAACTACAGGTTCTTTCCGCAATGCTTTTTTTACTTTACTTAATAGCGGTAATACAGCGTGTTTAGCTTTGAATGCTTGTTCATTAATGTCGTTTCCATCACCGGATACTTTTTTCACTAGGTGAGTGAGTTGATCTTTTACACTATTGTCTTGCATTGCTGCGGCAGATAACTCACGAATAAGATCATCACTAATACCAGATACACTTCTTGTATAGGTATTAGTTAATAATCGCATCAATCCTTTAACGGCGAAATTAGGGAAGTTCGATATGAAATTAACTATAGCTTGTTCAGCTTGTTGTAAAGACCACTCCATAGCATATTGAAAATAAGGCAAGGCTTGTTGTCTATCTTCAATTCGCTGTTCATAAAAGCGTATTGCTGCCATAGCGCCATATAAATAACTCATTACATCACCTAAACGAGCTGAAAGTAATTCCGCTTTCTTTAAATCTCCGCCTAGTGTGGCAAGTGATAAATCAGCTAAAGGCGCTAACTTTGCTGACAGGGCATTAACGCGTTTCTCATAAGGTTGAACTTCAGGTAAGGTACTTTGCGCATGGCGTAAAGGAAATAAATAGCTGTTTGTTACGCTGCGAAGTCCATTTTTAACGCTAAATTTAACGGTTTTCTTCAGGACGTTATTAAATTGTGTATCAGCATCACTGTCTTCACTGTGAATTAAATCAACCATTTCTTTCAAATAAGGATGGCAGCGCATCGCTCCTTGACCAAAAATCATCAAGTTTCGAGTTAATATATTTGCACCTTCAACGGTAATTGCAATGGGAAGTGCTTGGTAACCACTTGCTAGCGTATTTTGAGGGCCTCGTTGTATTGCTTTTCCCGCTTGTACGTCCATGGCCGAATTGAGCACGTCTCGGCTTAGTTCTGTCATATGGTATTTTGCTATTGCGGTCACTACGGATGGTTTTAATCCTATACCTAGGCCTTCAGTTGTGAGTACTCTCATTGCTTCAAGTAAAAATGTTTTTCCTGCTATATCAGCTAGTTTTTCTTGAATACCTTCAAAACGGCCGATGGGAAGCCCAAATTGTTCGCGAATAAATGCGTACTCGGCAGTGCTTTTAAAAGAAGATTGAGCGGTGGCTACACCCATTGCTGGTAAGGAAATACCTCGTCCAGCACCTAGGCAACTGACTAACATTTGCCAACCTCTGCCTATATTCTTTTGGCCCCCAATTATGAATTCCATTGGGATAAATACATCTTGTCCTCGAGTTGTTCCATTATAAAAGCGTGTTCCCATAGGATCGTGACGATTGCCTAGCTCCACACCAGGATGTGATTTAGGTAGTAAAGCACAAGTAATACCCAGCTCTTTCTCATCCCCCAACAGGCCGTCAGGATCAAACACTTTAAACGCTAAACCCAAAACCGTAGCGATAGGCGCAAGGGTAATATACCGCTTATCCCAACTGACTCTTAAGCCTATAACTTCTTCGCCCTCATACATGCCTTTTGTTACTATTGCTGCATCTGGAATAGCACCGGCATCAGAACCGGCTTCAGGACTTGTCAATGCGAAACACGGAATGTCTGTACCATCAGCCAAACGAGGTAACCAATAATCCTGTTCTTTTTCCGTTCCATAGTGCATTAGAAGCTCGCCAGGACCAAGAGAGTTAGGTACCATTACTGTCACTGCAAGGGCTGCGCTCTTGGTTGCTATTGTGGCTACAACCGTAGAGTTGGCGTAAGGGCTAAATGCTAAGCCGCCAAATTTTTTCGGAATAATCATTGAAAAGAAGCGATTTTTGCCAAGAAAGTCTAATATTTCTTGAGGTATGTGCTTCTGATTGGCAAGTTCAAATTCATTGATCATTTCCATTAATTGCTGAACGGGACCATCAATAAATTCTTGTTCCTCTGTGCTTAACTTTGCACTTGGGATTGAGCGAAGAACCTGCATATCCGGTTTACCCTGATAAATTGAAGACTCTATCCATATATCGCCAGCATCAAGAGCTTCTTGCTCGGTAACAGAAATAGGGGGTAGTACTTTTTTAAGATTAGTTCGTATACTCATGCTTACATGTCCGCTCATCTGACCAGTTAAGAGGTAAGAATACCTCTTAAACAGGAAAGTTCAATTTTTTTCTTTATTTTGATTAAAAAATATACTCTAACGATAGTCTTGGATAGAAAGCAGGTCAATTTTTAAAGTGGTAATTATAACTGAGTCGGCGCATAAATGGGGACACAGATTTTACGGTCTCATGGACTATGAAGAAAATTAGAGTATTCTTAAATGCATACTAATATAAAAGATATTTCTTTTTGAAAAAAGATGATGCTATCTAAAGGGCGCTCCAATGAATCACAAATTTTTAGTTTTTTTATTTACTTGTTTAATGTGTGGACACGCTTTTGCGTTAGATAAACCTTTTGATGTGAAGTCGGACCGTTTTTATAGTGTAATTGGAGTCGGTTTTTCCGATGGCGAAGTGGATAATACCTCTTCAAGTGGAGTGGCATATCGCTTTGCTATAGGTTATGAACTAACACCACAATGGCTGGTCGAGTTAGGGTATCAAAGCATTGTCGATGATGAAGGAAGTGAATCTGAAGAAGGTTATTCAGCGCAAGCGCTTTCTGTTTCGTTACTTGGAAGAGCGGTAAGTAGAAAAGGTGAATTGTTTTATCGCGTAGGTTTGGCTTACGTTGATTTTTCAGGGCAAACGAATATATCTACTTCGGGGTCCTGTGATGTTGGCTCCTTATCTACAGTATCTAGTTTGTGTAGTGTTGATGAAGGTAGCGTTGGCGCAGTTTTGGGGTTAGGTTACGATTACTATCTTGACTTGAGAAACGAGCTTAGGTTTGAAATTGAATATATACTTGCTGACAATCAATATTCATCCACAGCATTGTTCGTCAATTATAAGTACAATTTTTAGATCTTATTTATGCTATATAAGGGTATTACTATGAAACGTTTGTTACAAAAGTAATACTCATTATGAAAAATGATATCGACGCTAAAATGTTGTTACGGGTGTATGAAAAAATTACTACTTTAGGTAATAAAAGCAGTCAAGGTCATAGTTTTGAAGGCGTAATCGCGTTTTCTGATTTTGACGGATACACTGTGTACTTAAAAGATGCAAAAGTTAGTATGAGCTATGGTTTCCATAATACTTACCATTTTGACTATGCCTCAAATTCGGATTTTGTTGATTTCTTAAAAAAGCTTCATTACATCGACAGAAATAGTTAATATTTCGGAGACTAATTTTTCCGTAACAGATTAATTTGACACAAATTTAAACATTATTTTTTACAATACTGCAAAAACTAAAATCTTTTGCTATCTTCAAATGAGTAAATAAATTGTTTTGAGTTTTTAGTTTCATGTTTGGAGATGTCAATGACTGAAAAGCCATACCTTGTTAGTGGACGAAACACACTAATTCATAAGATGCGTAAAGTAGACCTTTTAATTATGAATGGTGATGAATATCCTCCTGTTCTTGTCACCCATAGAGGGCTTAAAGAATACACTGGTTCTGTTCCAGAAAATCGCCGTGATGCAAAAGCGTTAGACATGGAACTGGTGGATATTACTTCTGGAGATATCTTTGGTGATGAAAAAACACTAGTATTTATTCAAACCTTAAATGGTAAAGAATACAAAATTGATTACAGTAAAGTCGGCACTCAATTGTTTATTAGAATGCACCAAGGCAGTGCCTTTTAACTAAGTTTTACTTGTTGCATGAAAAATGAGGGGAAACCCTCATTTTGCTTTTTTTTACTTTTTTCATACCTTTCCTTTTTTGCGATAATTATTTCTTAGTTGCGTTGACAGAACCGGTTTCCCTAGCTTTAATTACATTGTATTAATAGTTTAATTTCATTTTTTTAAAAACTAAATTTACCGATATTCATTGTTAATTATGAAGAATAAAAAGGTTTGCGAATTACATGTATTCTGTTTTAGTTTGTGATGACTCACTGGTTGCTAGAAAGCAAGTTGCTAAAAGTTTGCCTCAAGATTGGGACGTTGCAGTGCACTTTGCAAAAAATGGCCAAGAAGCATTAGATTTACTTCAGGACGGGAAGGGACAGCTTTTACTGCTTGATTTAAATATGCCAGTACTCGATGGTTATGAAACTTTAGCCGCTATTCAAGATCGAGGTATTGCAGTAAAAACCATTGTTATTTCAGGAGATATCCAACCTGAAGCAAATGAACGTGTTCGCAAATTAGGCGCTATTGATTTTATTCAAAAACCGGTGAACGCTGGAAATTTGAATGAGGTTTTAAACAAGCATGGGATCCTCTCCCAGGAAAAAGATATTGAACAAGACGAAGCAGTATTAGCTTCAGAAATTAGAGACTGTTATCAAGAAATTACTAATGTAGCCATGGGAAGAGCTGGAGATCACCTTGCTCGTATTATGGATGTATTTGTTCGTTTACCAATTCCTAACGTCAACCTTATTGAAGCGTCAGAGTTGCACATGATGCTAACTGACATTGAAGAGCATGAACGAGTGACTGCAGTTTGCCAAGGTTTTCTTGGGGCTGGAGTGAGTGGCGAGGCGCTTTGTATTTTAAGCGACAGTAGCTTTGAAGATGTCGCAAAAATTTTAAAAATAGACGGTGTGATTGACGACCAGCTACAGTTAGAATTGTTAATGGATGTTGCAAGTATACTTATTGGAACCTGTCTTACAGGCCTTGGTAGCCAGATGGATCTGCACTTTTCGCAGGGCCACCCTATTGTTTTAGGTCAGCACAGAAGCGTATCCGAAATTATTAAGTCGAATAAGATAACCTGGAAAAGAACACTGGCAATTGAATTAAGTTATGGCTTAGAGGGATTTGATGTACATTGTGATCTCATCCTATTATTCACTGAAGAGTCTATGGAAACAATGAATTCCAAACTCTCCCATCTACTAGACGACGAGTGTTAGGTATGGATTCATTAGAAGAACTACTCGAATTCCATTGGATGATGGATATGCTGCAAACTGTTGATGTTGGTATTGTAGTGTTAGATCGAGATTTCAAAATTAAAGTATGGAACGGGTTTATGGAAAGCCATAGTGGCCGACTACCCAGTGACGTGCGCTTAGAATCCTTGTTTACATTATACCCTGATATTAAAGCGGAATGGTTTGCACAAAAATGTCGGCCAGTGTTTGAACTGAAAACACGTACTTTTATTACTTGGGAACAACGACCTTATTTGTTTAAATTTCCGAACTATCGGCCAATTACTGGGGCTGAACCTTTCATGTACCAAAATATTACACTTTCACCATTAGTCTCAGCGACAGGAAAAGTAGAAAATATTTGTATGATGATATATGACATGACAGATGTTGCTAGTAGTCAAAAACAGTTGGAATCGTTACAAGTTATTCAGTTTGAAAGAAATCAGGCTAAGGCGCGCTAAACGCATTTTTTGTGTTGTCGGTCTCTTAATATCTGACAGATCTGAATAGATTGGTCACACTGTCAATATGAAAAAAACTCGTGCAATATTTAAATGGAGTTTGCTTTTAGCTGGGCTTCTTGGCTTTCCTGCTAGTGCTGACTTTTCCTGCGATTATGACTTGCGTCGTGGAGTCGTCGTAGGAAATGATACTGTTCGTATACTCGATGAATCTAGAACTCGTTATCAAATTAATCAAGCCAAGCAGCTGTTTGCTGATGGTAGATTAATTAATCTTACTACAAACCAACAAAGCTTAATTTTCCGCTATTCCAATGGGTTGACCGCGGTTACACCTGAAATAACCTTACTTGCGAAGGATGGTTTGGGCTTAATTACTGATAATATTACGCGAATATACTCAGGCCTAGTCGGAGGTGATATCGAAGGGCTGAATCAATTACAATCTGCGATGAAAAATGTTAAGAACAGTGTACGTGAGAAGTACGGTTTTAATGGCGAGTATTATTTTATAAACCCTGGTCAACTAGAAATGAATGAAGGCGTTGATGCGAGTTTGAGAGAGCAAATTACATCGGGGTTTTCTAATGTCAGTGCTATATTGACCGCTATCGGTACGTTTAATGTTTCAGCTGAAGGTAACGAAGATGAATTTATGCTCAAAAAAAGAGCTAAATCGACCTGCGCAGAACTTGAGGAATTAAATAGCATAGAGACAAAGCTACAAAACGAAATTCCCGCATTAAAAAAATTAAATGTGATTGAAGCTAGATAGTACTTGTGTGTTATTCAAATTTTGCCCAATTATTATGCTCAATATTTCATTAAACAAATTCAGCCAGCAAACTATTTAAATAGCGCCTTCCCATTGGCGTGACTTGCCAGCTTTGATTTGAGTTGGTTAAAAGGCCCTTATCGATGGCTTTGTCCAAGTGAGTCTGTGTTAATGAGTCAATGGGCATCATGCAATAGCGTTCAAATTCAGCTGTGTCACAGGCTTCAACCAAGCGAAAACGATTCATGAAAAATTCAAAAGGACGCTCTGCTTCCTCTACCTTTGTGGTTTGATCTAGATAAGCTCTATCCAGACTCATGTAACCTCGAGGGTGTTTGACTTTAACCGTACGGGTAATAGTTCCGTTGCTAGCATTTGTTATTTTCCCGTGAGCGCCGCAACCAATGCCAATGTAGTCACCAAAACGCCAATAATTGAGGTTGTGATTGCACTGGTGACCAACTTGGCTATAGCCTGATATTTCGTATTGCTGATAGCCTGCTTTTGCAAGAATAGCGTGGCCTTGTTGCTGAATATCCCACAATACATCGTCTGCGGGAAGTTCAGGCGGTTTGCTGTAAAACGGTGTGTTTGGCTCTATCGTTAATTGATACCAGCTGAGATGAGGCGGATTTTGCGCTATGGCTTTATGTAAGTCTGCGAGTGCATTATCGATAGATTGATTGGGTAGACCATGCATTAGGTCGGTATTAAAAGTAGTCACGCCACTTTGCTTAGCTTGTGATATCGCAAATAGAGCTTCATTTCCAGAATGAATACGCCCTAGGGCTTTGAGGTGAGCGGAATTGAAGCTTTGTATGCCAATAGAAAATCGAGTAACACCCGCGTTTGCGTAGGCTGCAAAGCGGCCACTTTCAACGGTTCCAGGGTTTGCTTCTAGTGTGATTTCAGCCTGAACAGCTAAATTGCAACGCTGTTTTATACCCTCTAATAAACTTGCTATGGCTTGTGCACTAAAAAGGCTAGGGGTGCCACCCCCAATAAATATGGAAGTGACTTCTCGCCTTGAAAGCTCAGAGTAGGTCAGTAAATCAGCGGATAAATCGTCTAAGAGATGAGCAACATATTCCTTTTCGGGCAATGCTTGTTGCTTTTGGCCATGAGAATTGAAATCGCAATAAGGGCATTTTTGCACACACCAAGGAATATGCACATACAGAGATAAGGGTAAATCAGTCAAACAAGTTCGCCATTTGCTGAGTAAGTAGCTCTAATGCTTTAGCTCTATGACTTAATGTATTTTTAACGTCTTTAGTTAGCTCTGCTGCTGAGCAATGGTATTCAGGGCAAATAAATACAGGATCGTAACCAAACCCATCTGAGCCTGATTGACATGTAGCTATATGGCCATGCCATTGACCTTGAGCTATTAGAGGAACAGGGTCGTCTGCACTGCGCATATAAACAAGTACACATTGAAAGTGGGCAGCTCGTTGTTCATTCCCTTCTAAAACCTGAAGTAGCTTAGTGATATTGTCAGCGTCAGAGGCATTTTCTCCTGCGTAGCGAGACGAGTAAATGCCAGGCGCGCCTGATAATGCATTAACAACGAGTCCAGAATCATCGGACAACGCCGGAAGACCCGATTCTGCAGCAGCATGGCGAGCTTTAATTATGGCGTTTTCCACAAAGGTTGTGCCGGTTTCAGGGACGCTATCAATATTCAACTGACTTTGGGATACCACGTCCACAGACCATTGTGAAAACAATTGCGAAAACTCACGGAGTTTACCTTGATTACCTGATGCTAAAACAATGCGCTTGTTTGTCATTTTTTAGTTTTCTTCTTCTTTTTCTTTTTAACGATTTTCGGCGCTTTGTGTTTTGGACGTAAGCTGGCAATCATACGAGGCTTGATGGGTTCACCAATGTATCGACTGACTTTTCCTAACACCTCAACATCATGGGCCTCTACTAGCGATATTGCGACACCTTTAGCGCCTGCGCGACCGGTTCTGCCTATGCGATGAACATAAGTATCGGCTTTTTTGGGCATATCGAAATTGATTACATGAGATACGTTGGGTACGTCTATGCCTCGGGCCGCAACATCTGTTGCTACTAGTATTTTGACTTTACCTGATTTAAATGTAGAGAGTGCTTGGTTGCGTTTGTCTTGGGGCATTTCTCCTTGTAACCAACAGGATTCAATACCTTTTGATTGTAAGGTGTCTTTTAGCCATTGCACTCGCTCGCGGGTTTTAACAAAGACTACGGCATTGGTTACTTGTTCTTGCAAAATATGCACGAGCAAGGCGGTTTTATGCTTTAAATCATCGGCATGGTGACACCATTGCAAGGTTTTCGCTTTTTCTTTTCTGGAAGGAACTGCTTCTATTTCTGCCGGTTCTTGTAATATTTCTTCAGCGAAAGTGCGTACACCTTTTCCCTCTAATGTTGCTGAGAAAAGCATGGTTTGTTTCCGCCAGCGAGCTTCTGATGCAATTTGATTGACTATGGCTGAAAATCCCATATCTAACATGCGATCGGCTTCATCTAAGATCAGGCATTCAATGTCTCTGCAATCAGCGACTTCGTTTTGAATATGCTCAAAAAGGCGGCCTGGCGTTGCAATCAATATGTCTAGGTTACCTGCTAGAGTTTCTCTGTCGGTACCGTAATTGATGCCGCCGGTAATACAACCACAATGCAAGTCAGTAAATTGTGTAATTTTTTGCGCTTGTTCGAAAATTTGCAGAGCTAATTCTCGGGTAGGGCTAAGTACCAATACTCGTGTTTGACCGGGAATTTTACGGGGAAAGTCGAGCAAATACTGACAAGCCGGCAAAAGAAACGCAGCGGTTTTTCCTGTCCCTGTGGGAGCAGATGCAAGAATATCTCTTTGCTCCATCGCTACCGGAATAGCTTGTTGTTGAATACTGGTTGGCGTACTAAAGCCAATTTCGGCAGCAGCGCGACACAAAGCGTCGTCTAATTCTAAGTCACTAAATTGCATTATTTACGCCTGATTGATTATTGTTGTGGAGTTTACCAGAGCTTGAGGGCGTCGCAAATCAACTCTTGTCGTTTATCCGTCATTGCTTGCTTTATTTGCGCGCCTTGAACCTTGTCACTGATCACCGATTGTGCGGTTACCGTTTTAGCAACTTTAAGCATAGCCGTAATACACTCAATATGTTTATTGACCTTGGATAATCCACACAGTGTTTTGGCATAACTTAGTATATTCAAGGCTTCGAGGAAAACCGTTTCTTTTCTCCACACATCAGTACTGTTAAACAGAGCCAGAATTGACTCACCATCGAGTCTTGATAATGTTAGGTAAGGCTTAATTTTAAGCGCAGTAGTTACTAAGTTGATGACAGCATTAGGCGCTTTCAAATTACTCAGCCAAGCTGTTGGTGTTTCATCACCGTCATTCATAAGAGCCAAACTAATAAGCGTACAATGAGCTAAATGAGCGTCTTGGTCTTGGTTTGCTACAACCTCTTTCATTGCAAGTTGTAGTTCTTCTGTAACAGAGAATGAACTCAGTGCAGGAAAGCATGTAGCCATAGCGTCACAACGATGCAAAACGTCAAAATAAACATAGGGAGAGCGTTCACTCAGGGCTTTGACCGTTTCTCGCCAAACTCGCTCTGGGGGCAGTGTACTTAATTCGTTTGTCTGACTGATTGTTTGCATTAACTGTATGGTTTCACCTGCTACAGAGAATGCTAAATAGTGGTAACGTGCAGCGAAGCGAGCTACACGTAAAACCCGCAAAGGGTCTTCTGTGAAGGCGTGTGAGACATGACGAAGTTGCTTTTTTTCAATATCTTGTTGACCTTGATAGGGGTCGGTAATAACGCCATTTGCGTCTTGTGCCATTGCATTTATGGTGAGGTCTCGGCGATACAAGTCTTCTTCTAGTGTTACTGTTTTTGAACTGTCGCAAACAAAGCCGGTATATCCTTGTCCCATTTTTCTCTCGATACGTGCGAGCGCGTACTCTTCTTTCGTTTTTGGGTGCAAAAAAACAGGGAAATCTTTGCCAACTTGGGTGTAGCCTAGTTGAATTAAGTCATTGGGTTCTGCGCCAACCACAACCCAGTCTTTTTCAGTCACAGTTCTACCGAGCAGTCGGTCTCTTACTGCGCCTCCGACTAAATAAACCTCAAAATTATTGCTCATGGTCGCTTTTTTTCCTATTTCGACATAATAAATTATGCGAACTTTGTTTACTCTTTGACATCAAATTCACATACCGTTAGTTTAACCTCGAGTTTTAACCTTGGTGTATTGAATTTCCATGTATTTGAATTATTTTGGCTTGTCTGATAATCCGTTTTCGATAGCGCCTAATCCCGATTATTTGTACATGAGCCCGCGTCATAAAGAGGCGTTAGCCCACTTAACCTTTGGGCTTCGTGAGTCTGGCGGGTTTGTCATGTTAACCGGTGAAGTAGGTACGGGCAAAACCACCGTTTCTCGCAAGTTATTACAACAGTTACCCGATAATACACAAGTGGCTATGATCTTAAATCCAGCGTTATCGGCGTTGGAACTTTTGGCGACTATTTGCGATGAACTTGCAATTCAATATGACGTGAATACTACCAGTTTAAAAGGCTTCACAGATCGAATTTTGAAAAAATTAGCGGATAATCACGAATTAGCACTGAATACCGTGTTAATTATCGATGAGGCGCAGCACCTAATGCCAGAAGTATTAGAGCAGCTACGCCTATTGACGAACCTTGAAACGAATAGAGAAAAACTACTGAAAGTGGTTTTAATTGGTCAGCCTGAATTACAACAACTCTTGAAGCGCAATGAACTGCGTCAATTGGCACAGAGAATTACCGCTAGGTACCACTTGTTGCCTCTTACTAAAAATGAAGTGAAGTTATATGTTGCTCATCGATTGAATGTGGCTAGTGGCGACGCTCATATTTTTAAAGCTAGCACATTAAACGCTGTTTATGCCATATCTGGCGGTATTCCAAGAGTGATCAATTTATTGTGTGACCGAGCATTAACCTTAGCCTTTACGAAACAAGATGTAGTGATTAACAAAACCATTTTTCTGGCCGCAGCACAGCAAATATTGGGCGCGGATGTGGTGGGGCAGCGTATTCGAAGCCAAACCAAATATGTCTTAATTGGGGCCTTTATTATATCGGTTACACTGGGGTACGCATTGGGAGTAATGAATGCTTAAATTAATACCAATTGCGGAATTATGCCCTGGAATGGTCATTACACGTATTTCTCAGCAAGTTGGGCCTGTAAAAATTAAAAAGTCAGGTTTAGTCAGCAGTACTGATATGGTCAGGGGCTTGACTGAGATGGGAGTTATTGAGGTCGAAGTTGATCTTGACCAAACCGTCGAACTTGAATCTGCCGAAGCACTTTTACCATCACAAACTCAAACCCAAGCTTTGCTCCAGGGAAAGTATGATTCTCCAGGACATTACGATAGTCAGTTGTCGGACCAATTTAATCGCAATTTATTTTTACCCAGTGTGCAAGGAATACCTTCAATTTGGAGTGTGTATTTACGCCAAAGTGTTACTTTTGCCTCTGTTGTTCTGATTGGACTAGGGTTAGGGTTTGTTGGTGCAAATCCACAGAGTTTATTGTTTTGGCATATGGGGGCTAACGAAGTTGCTGTTACTGAACCTGTGATCGAACAGGTCGTTGAACCCGAATCTAGTTTGGTTGAACACGAACCCAAAGTTGAACCAGCCAAAACGGATATTGTGACCACAGAAGTGGAAACTCAAACAGTTGTACAAGACGATACTCAAATAGACGTTGATGATGTAGATGCAAACGAAGAGGGAGTTGAACTTACAGGTGTTCAACAGGATGAACCTGTAAATGTTTCTCCTGAGTTACTTGCACGATTTAACAAAGTTGTCGCTGAATTCGGCAATAATAATTTTTCTGTGGGTGATGATGCTACTGAGTCTGTTGTGGAATTTGATGATATTCAACGGATTGATCAATTACCTGTGCGTTATATGACAACATTACCGTCAATGGCTTTTACTGCACATATGTATGCGTCAAGAGAAACAGATAGGTGGGTTAGAGTTAATGGCCAACGCCTTCAAGAAGGCGATGTTATTAGTGACAAAGTACAAATTATTGCTATTGAACCCCAACGTATCGTACTGAGTTATCAAGGCGAAATTTTCGGGATGGCGGCGTTGACCGATTGGTAAAGTTGAACGCATAGATGAACTATGCATTTAAATTTTACAGCCAATTAATCTTCTTTTATTTAGTTTTTGGAATAAATACGTCTTTGAAGAATTTAGTTAGATTTAGACTGAAATCAGCAGGTTGAACACTGGCGTCTATTTCGTCTTCAATTTTACTTAAGTCAATACGCTGAACATCGTTATAGTGACTACCTGTTACACTATAAAACGTCATGACAACGGGGTTTAGCATATCTACTGGATGGGATTTTGCAACAATAGCAAGCTTACCACTTTTAAGTTTAACCACCGAGCCTACTGGGTAAATTCCAATTCTAGCAATAAATTGCATAACCAAATCATCGTCTAGTCCTGGAGCACGAGCCAGCCGCTTTAGCGCTATTGCTGGGGTGACGGCTTTTTGATGTGAACGTTGAGAAACCATCGCGTCGTAGGTATCAACAATAGCCGCCATTTTTCCGTAAACAGAAATATCTGAATCAACAAGGGCATTTGGGTAACCGCTTCCGTCTGTGCGCTCATGATGTTGTTCAATGACTGTTTTGGTCAGAGTGTCTAAATCTTCAGCTTGCTCAATCATTTCAATGCCGTCTTCTACATGGGCTTTTATGACTGCCCAATCTGCTTCAGAAAGCGGCTCTTGGGCTAAGCGGAGTTCATTAGGCACATTCGCCATCCCAACATCCATTAACAATGCACCTAAGGAAAGAGCTTCGATAGTTTCAGTGTCATAACCTAGATGCTCCGCAAACATGGCCATGAGTATGCAACAATTCAAACTGTGCTCTAACAGGTAGTCGTCTTCGCCTCGAAGTAAGGTTAAACATGACAAAGCATTTGGATTATCGAGTAAATTCTCGACTAACTGCGCCGACATTGTTTTTACTGAGGATAAATCGTTAACAGCGCCTTTTTGCAAGTCATCGATGAATTCACTTTGCAACTTTATTGCTTGGTGATACAGATCGTTCGCAGCTTCTAAGCTATAACCATCAGGTTCGACAGATTTGCTATCGGTGATAATTTCTTCTGAGCTTATTTCTATATCGTCTGTAACTAGCTCACTTTTTGATAAGTCAACTTCAAGGCGTTTTACACCTTTGTTAATTAGCTCTTGTAAAAACTGCTCACTTTTCACTTTTCCTTTGGATTTGATAGAAATATCACCGCGTTGCTCGATGACTTGAGTGACATAGTGACCGAGCTTAAGTTCTTCAATCGTAAGGGTTTTTAACATTTTGTGCGTTAGACTTCTTATTGTAGATAATAAAAAGTCTAACACAAATTTAAAAAAGTGTAGAAAAAGTCTAAAGTTATTGCCAAGTCTGCCGAGCGTGTTCGAACTGAGTGATT
Source organism: Alteromonas sp. 5E99-2 (assembly GCF_017368475.1). Taxonomy (GTDB): domain Bacteria; phylum Pseudomonadota; class Gammaproteobacteria; order Enterobacterales; family Alteromonadaceae; genus Alteromonas_F. The sequence continues at coordinate 126,485 of NZ_JAFNJE010000001.1, read as the reverse complement.
TTTTCTTCATCTAATAGGGTTTGGCCAATAGAATCCAAACCTGAAATTAAAGTGAATTTATGAGCATCACCAATTTCAAATGCAAACTCATGTTCATTACAAGAAACGGTTTGAGCTTGTAAATCTACAGTAATTTCTACTGAAGAAGACGCTGCAACAGCGTCAAACAAAACTTGTATTTGCTCGTCACTTAGTTTTACCGGTAAAAGTTGATTGTTAATACAGTTGCCGTAAAAGATATCGGCGAAGCTGGTGGCAATGATAACCTTAAACCCATAGTCTGTGAGCGCCCACGGAGCGTGTTCTCGGCTAGAGCCACAGCCGAAATTTTCACGGGTTAACAACACAGTTGCACCTTGATGCTGCGGAAAGTTCAGCACAAAGTCGTTGTTTACAGTTAATGGCTCACCTTTGTTATAGCGCCAATCAAAAAACAAATGCTTACCGAAGCCTTTTCTAGAAACACTGGTAAGAAACTGTTTTGGTATAATTTGATCTGTATCTACATTGGCTTGATCCAATGGGCATACTGTTCCGGTTTGGGCTTTGAACCCTTGAGCTTCTGCTGTCATATTTGGACCCTTACCTTATTCTTGAAATGCTCTGATATCAGCAAACTTGCCTTTTAGCGCCGCTGCCGCAGCCATTGCTGGGCTGACTAGGTGAGTACGCGCGCCACGACCTTGTCTACCTTCAAAATTACGGTTACTGGTTGATGCACAGCGATCGCCTTCTTTTAGTAAGTCGTCGTTCATGCCTAAACACATAGAGCATCCGGGTAAACGCCATTCAAAGCCAGCTTCAATGAATATCTTGTCTAGAGATTCTTGTTCTGCTTGTTGCTTAACTTGTACTGAGCCGGGCACTACAATAGCGGTTACAGAGCTAGAAACTTTACCTTGTTTCGCAACAACCGCAGCAGCTCGTAAATCTTCAATGCGGCTGTTTGTACACGAACCAATGAATACATGAGATACCGGTGTTTCAGTCAATAACTGCCCGGGTTCGAGCCCCATATAATCAAGGGCATTAACCGCTGATGTTTTGGTGACACTGTCATTAAAGTCATCGGGATTAGGAACGGGGGTATTTACTCCGATCACTTGTCCTGGGTTGGTTCCCCAGGTGACTTGAGGCTCGATATCTTCTGCTTTTAAAACAACTTCTGCGTCAAACACGGCATCATCATCTGAATAAAGGCTTTGCCAGTAGCGGGTTGCTTCTTCCCAGTCTTGGCCTTTAGGAGCGTAATCTCGTCCCTTCAAATAATCCATAGTGATATCGTCAGGGGCAATCAATCCTGCTTTCGCGCCGCCTTCTATACTCATGTTACAAATCGTCATACGGGCTTCCATCGACAATGAGCGTATAGCGCTACCTGCGTATTCGATAACATACCCTGTGGCACCAGCATGACCAATTTCACCGATAATCGCTAAAACAATGTCTTTTGACGTGATACCGTCAAGTAATTCACCCTCTATGGTAATACGCATTGTTTTTGCTCTTGGCTGTTTTAATGTTTGGGTAGCAAATACGTGTTCTACTTGAGAGGTACCTATGCCGAATGCAAGTGCGCCGAACGCGCCATGGGTTGCTGTGTGAGAGTCACCACACACCACTGTCATACCCGGTAATATTAGGCCAAGTTCTGGCCCCATAACATGTACAATACCTTGTTTTTTATGGCCGACATCGTACAAGGTTATACCGTGTTTTTCGCAGTTTTGGGCAAGAGTTCGCAGTTGTTTATGGTTTTCAGGGCCGCAGGCATCTAATGCCAATGAGCGGGTTGAAATACTGTGATCCATAGTTGCGAAAGTGCGATCAGGTCTGCGTACTTTTCTGTTTTTCTCTTCCAAGCCAGCGAAAGCTTGAGGAGACGTAACCTCGTGAATAAGGTGTCTGTCTATGTATAATAAATAGTCATCATCTTTTTCAACGATAGTGTGAGCGTCGAATATTTTTTCGTAAAGAGTTTTGCTCATGAGTTACTCCGCTAAAATGTGTTTCACAATTGCATTACCAACATCAGACGTTGTTGCTGCACTTCCAGTGGCGTCAGCTGAACGCAATTCGGCAGTAAGAATGTTGGCCTCTAATGTGGCAACAACAGCTCTTTGTATAGCGTCTGCAGCGTCTACTTCATTGAAACTATAGCGAAGCATCATAGCGGCAGATAATATTTGTGCAATTGGATTGGCTATACCTTGGCCCGCGATATCTGGAGCAGAGCCTCCAGCAGGTTCATACATACCAAAATTGTCTTCATTAATACTGGCTGATGCAAGTAAGCCCATAGATCCTGTCATCATTGCACATTCATCGGAAAGAATGTCACCGAATAAATTTGAACACAGCATGACATCGAACTGCGCAGGGTTTTTAATGAGTTGCATTGCCGCGTTATCAATATAGATATGCTCTAATTCAACATCAGGAAAGTCTTTTGCAACTTCTTCTACGACTTCTCGCCACAAGCGACTGCACTCTAATACGTTTGCTTTGTCTACAGAAGATACTTTCTTGTCTCTTAACATAGCCGAATTAAAGGCAATACGTGCGATTCTACTTATTTCACTGCGGCTGTAACGCATGGTATCGAATGCCATTTCGTTGCCGTTGTTATCGTCACGGCCTTTTGGCGTACCAAAATAAATACCGCTAGTGAGTTCTCTTACCACCATTACATCCACGCCACTTGACGCGATATCTTCACGGAGTGGAGACAACTGTGCTAAGCCAGAATAAATTTGAGCAGGGCGCAAGTTACAAAATAAATCAAAATGACTACGTAATTTCAATAATGCAGCACGCTCAGGACGTTGCTCTAAAGGCAGAGAGTCCCATTTTGGCCCACCAATAGAACCAAATAATATGGCGTCGGCGTTTTCGCATCCAGAAAGCGTATTAGCAGGTAAAGCCTCGCCTTCAGTATCTATGGCGTAGCCACCCACGGCAAAGGCTTCTCGGTTGAAACCGAGGTTGAACTTCTGCTCAATAGCATCAAGCACTTTATTGGCTTCATGCATTACTTCTGGGCCAATTCCGTCCCCTGCTAAAACGGCGATATTATAAGTCTTCAATTTTATTCTCCTGCGACGCGAACTTGCTGCTTTTGTTCGTCTATTTGGTCTGCCAAATAGGTGTCATTTAATACGTAAATTAGTGCTTTTACACCGGATTCTACTATGTCAGTTGCAAGGCCAATACCGTGGAATCGGCGGCCTCGATATTCAGCGATAACGCTCACTTGAGCAAGAGCGTCTGCACCTTCACCTTTTGAATCAAGTTTAAAGTCGACTATGGTTAATTCTTCATGTCCGAGCATTGTCATTATTGCGTTAAAAGACGCATCAACAGGACCATTGCCAACAGAAGATTGAGTTACTGTTTGTTCACCAATTTTTAGGCGAACCGTTGCACTTGGAATAATTTCTCTGCCAGATGTGGCTTGTAAAGAAACTAACTCGTAGTGTGCATAATCTTGGCGTTGTTGATCGAAGAACAACAAGGCTTCAAGGTCGTAATCATAAACTTGGCCTTTTTTATCGGCCAATTTTAAAAATAAATCATAAATACTATCTAAATCGTAGTCGCTTGTTTGGTATCCAAGTTCGGACAAACGATGCTTAATAACATGACGTCCCGAGCGAGAGGTTAGATTTAGGTTGTTTTTGTTTATTCCTACACTTTCAGGTGTCATTATTTCGTATGTATTTTGTGCTTTTAAAACACCGTCTTGGTGAATACCTGAAGAGTGGCTAAACGCATTTGCGCCAACAATAGCTTTATTGGCTTGAACGGGCATATTACACAACTGACTGACTAGCTTTGATGTGCGGCTGATTTCTTGGGTATCAATGCGACTTTGTAATCCGAATTTTGCTTTGCGGGTTTCCAAAACCATGGCAATTTCTTCTAATGAACAGTTTCCAGCGCGTTCACCAATACCATTTATTGTGCATTCAACTTGGCGAGCGCCATTTTCCACTGCAGCAAGTGAGTTGCCAACCGCTAGACCCAAATCGTTGTGGCAATGCACGGAAATAACTGCTTTATCTATATTGGGAACACGGTTGAACAAGTTAGCGATAATTCCACCGAACTCTGAAGGTGTTGTGTAGCCTACGGTATCGGGAATATTAACCGTTGTGGCACCTGCATTAATAACGGATTCAACCATACGGCATAAATAATCAATGTGGGTACGCCCTGCATCTTCACAAGAAAACTCAACATCATTGGTGTAACCCTTGGCATGTTTTACCGCGGCTACTGCCATTTCTACAACGTCTTCTTGAGACTTGCGAAGTTTAGAACTGACGTGAATATCTGATGTTGCAATAAAGGTGTGAATACGAAATTGCTCTGCAACACTCAAGGCTTGCCCACAGGCATCAATGTCTTTTGCTAATGCGCGAGATAAACCACATACGGTAGACGATTTCACTACTTTTGCGATTTCCTGGACAGACGCAAAATCACCCGGTGAAGAAACAGGGAAACCAGCTTCTATGATATCTACACCCAGACGTTCCAGTGCAAGGGCAATCTGAATTTTTTCTTTCATGCTCAAGCTGGCAGGCAAGGCTTGCTCACCGTCTCTTAATGTAGTGTCAAAGATAATGATCTGGTCGCTCATTGTTTTTCCTTGATGTTAAATGCAAAAAAAAACCCGTGCTGTGCACGGGTTTTATAGAATGTGTTTCGCGAAAGTCGCATTCTACCCGTGCAGTCTTGCTGCCGTCAGGATTAGAAGGAGGCTAAACACTAATTTCATCAGTTAATTTGATCTTATCGCGAATTGGCGCAACTTTAATTTAACTTGGCGTTAATATCAATGCTTAAAGGGAATTTTTTTGCTCAAATAGGGCTAAATTTGAAAAATTAGTTTATTAATTTCGAATTAATGTCTTTTTTGTTTTAAAAGAACGGATTTGTTCTAAAGAAACCTCACAAAAAAGCGCAATTTTTGAAGGTTAACCCCCTAGTCATTAACCTTGGTTTATCACTTTCTTTGTTATTGGGCGTTGGTATAGGGAGGCTGAATATTGGATAGAGTGATATCGCGATTAAGTGGGTAATTTAATTAAATAAAGGCTTAACCTGATTTTTTAAGTAGTGTAAATCGTTTCCAATCAATTTGTGATGACAATAGCAACTCTCTTAAACTGAGTACCCGAGGTAATACGCGGTTTTTATGGTTCCACACATGCCCACAACATGCTGATTGCATGATGGCTTTGCTGGGTTTGTTGAGTTGTTTAGCTAGGATACCGCGGATTTGCTCGGTAGGTTTTCCATAGAAATCAAACCAGCCGAATTTGTTGGTGTGCAGTGTTTTCGTTTCTTTATCGATCCGGTCGACACAATCTAATTCGATATGATGGCCATCTATATCTTCTACATAAATAGGAACGACAAGACCGGGCGTTGCGTGTTGTGAGTACCAAGCGTAATTTTTATCTGCATTTGCGGTACGAGTCGGAACTTTTACAGCTTGTTTAAATTGAAAGCTGGCATTGTGAACATCGACGTTTAGAGGGCTATTATGCTGGCATAAGTAATGAGCAATATTTTTTACGTGGTACGGTAAACCAGCGAGTCTTCGTTTGAGCAGCGAAGGTTGACCTATAGAAGAATGCGCTAAGCTATGCAATTCTCGCTCGTATAAAGCGCTGCACAGCTCAGCAAAATCCGCAAGTTCGGGACTAGGCGATTGATCAACAGAAAAAATATCAGCTTGTTTATCGCTCATAGCCCCACTAACAAATTATTGACCTTTAATTTCTTCTCGGCCGCGGTAAACAGCTTTGCTACCTAACACCTCTTCGATACGAAGTAGTTGGTTGTACTTAGCAACACGATCTGAACGGCAAAGAGAACCTGTTTTAATTTGACCTGCAGCAGTACCTACAGCAAGGTCAGCAATGGTTGCATCTTCAGTTTCGCCAGAGCGATGTGAAATGACCGCTGTAAAGCCAGCATCTTTTGCCATTTTGATTGCATTCAAGGTTTCGGTCAATGATCCAATTTGATTAAATTTAATCAAAATGCTGTTGCCGATTTTCTCGTCGATACCGCGCTTAAGGATTTTTGTGTTAGTTACGAATAAATCGTCACCCACTAATTGAACTTTATCACCGATTTTGTCAGTTAGTTCTTTCCAACCCGCCCAATCACTTTCATCCATACCGTCTTCGATAGACACGATAGGGTAACGTGCAGCAAGGTCTGCTAGGTAATCAGTGAACGCAGATGGATCAAACGCTTTTCCTTCGCCAGATAGGTCGTATTTGCCGTCTTTGAAGAATTCAGATGATGCGCAATCTAATGCAAGAGTGACATCTACATCCATTTTATAACCCGCCGCTTCAACGGCTTGAGTAATTACAGATAATGCTTCTTCGTTAGACGCAAGGTTAGGAGCAAAACCACCTTCGTCACCTACTGCAGTATTTAAACCTTTAGCCGAAAGCACTTTCTTCAAGTTGTGGAAAATTTCAGCGCCCATACGCAATGCTTCTTTAAAGCTTTTCGCGCCAACAGGCTGAACCATAAATTCTTGAATATCAACGTTGTTGTCAGCGTGCTCGCCACCGTTGATGATATTCATCATAGGTACTGGCATGCTGTACTCTCCAGGAGTACCGTTTAAGTCAGCAATATGCTCGTAAAGTGCCACGCCTTTTTCGATAGCTGCGGCTTTTGCATTGGCAAGTGATACTGCTAGGATTGCATTTGCGCCTAGAGTTTCTTTGTTTTCTGTGCCGTCTAAATCAAGCATCACTTGGTCTACGTCGCTTTGTGCAATTGCGTCTTTACCAAGAAGTGCTGGTGCAATAACGTCGTTTATAGCGGCAACAGCTTTTGTTACGCCTTTACCTAAATAACGGCTTTTGTCGCCGTCGCGTAATTCAAGTGCTTCACGTGAACCCGTTGATGCGCCGCTTGGAGCAGCAGCGCGGCCCATTGCGCCGCTTTCAAGATAAACGTCTGCCTCTACAGTGGGGTTACCACGAGAGTCCATTATTTCACGACCTACAATGCGTGCGATTTTCGCCATTTTATTTCCTCAACAGTCTGTTGTATCAGTTATTTTCTTTATGGTTTTGTCCTGCCGCAGCTACAAAACCAGTGAAAAGAGGATGACCATCTCTAGGTGTGGAGGTGAATTCTGGGTGGAATTGACCTGCAACAAACCAAGGGTGATCGGGTATTTCTATTACTTCTACTAGTCGTTTATCGGTAGACAAACCACTTACTTTTAATCCCGCCGCTTCAATTTTATCACGCAAGTTATTATTAACTTCGTATCTATGTCTGTGGCGCTCATAAATTTCTTCACTCTGGTACGCTTCATGTACCTTAGTATCGGGAAGCAAATGACACAATTGCTTTCCAAGGCGCATAGTGCCGCCTAAATCTGAATTCTGATCCCGTGTTTCAGTACTGCCATCGCTTTCAAGCCATTCAGTAATTAAACCGACCACAGGGTACGGTGTCTTAGGATCAAACTCAGAACTATTTGCGTTTTCCATCTTAGCGACATTACGGGCATATTCGATGTACGCAACCTGCATTCCTAAACAAATACCTAAATAAGGGACTTTGTTTTCTCGGGCATATTGAGCTGCGGCTATCTTTCCTTCTATGCCTCGCTCTCCAAAACCACCGGGAACAAGTATTGCGTCATAGGCACTTAAGATAGTATTCCCTTTACTCTCGATATCTTGAGAGTCGACATAATGTATATTAACGCTGAGTCTGTTTTTCAACCCTGCGTGTTTTAATGCTTCATTGACCGATTTATACGCATCGGGTAATTCCACATATTTACCTACCAAGGCAATGTCAATTTCATCGGTTGGATTTGATTCAGCGTAGAGCACTTGTTCCCATTCAGATAAATCTGCTTCTTCGCATTCCAGACCAAAGCGGTCAACAACCAACTGGTCCATACCTTGTGCTTTTAGAATGGCAGGTATGCGATAAATACTGTCTACATCTTTCAACGAAATAACGGCTTTATCTGCAACATTGGTAAACAACGCAATTTTTGAACGTTCTACGGCTGGAAGGGCACCTGATGAACGACAAACAAGTATGTCAGGCTGTATACCAATAGAACGCAGCTCTTTTACTGAGTGTTGCGTCGGCTTGGTTTTGACTTCGCCTGATGCCGCCATATAAGGAACTAGCGTAAGGTGCATGTACATTGCTGCATCACGGCCTAACTCTGTACCTAGTTGTCGAATGGCTTCTAAGAAAGGTTGAGATTCGATATCACCTACAGTGCCGCCAATTTCAACAATAGCAACATCATGACCTTCAGCACCATCGATAACACGGCGTTTGATTTCATTGGTAATATGAGGGATTACTTGAATTGTGGCGCCTAAATAGTCGCCTCGACGTTCTCTTTTTAATACCTCTTCGTATACTCTACCTGTGGTAAAGTTATTACGGCGAGTCATGTGCGTGCGAATAAAACGCTCGTAGTGACCGAGATCCAAGTCAGTTTCTGCACCGTCGTCGGTGACAAACACTTCTCCGTGTTGGATCGGGCTCATGGTGCCGGGATCTACGTTAATGTAAGGGTCGAGCTTCAACATGGTAACTGAAAGACCACGTGCTTCAAGAATGGCTGCAAGCGAAGCTGCTGCAATGCCTTTACCCAATGATGAAACAACACCACCGGTGACAAAAATATAATGTGTCATGCAAAACCTAGGCTATGATTGAACGGCAATAACGCAATATGCCTCTGTGTAAAAGAGTATAGAACAATCACTCTGATTTAGAGGTAAAAATTTGGCGTTTGGACGGCGCATAAGTATACGCAAGTGTCAGCCTTGAAACAATCGCTTAATTTCATAAACCCAGTCTAATGCGGCTTTGGGCGTTAAACTGTCGGGATCTAACACGTCTAGCTGCGCTTGTAGTGCTTGCCAATGAGGTGGAAGTGACGGTATTTCTTCTGTTGTTTGAAGTAAATCAAGTTGTGCACTTTCTCCGCTAGCCCCTTGAGTTGTTTCAAGTTTTTGTAATTGTTGCTTCGCTGAACGGATCACGACGTCGGGAACACCGGCAAGTTTTGCCACTTGCAATCCATAACTTTTATTGGCTGCGCCATCAGTAATGGTATGCATGAATTTTACTGTATCTTTATATTCTTTCGCATTTACATGTACGTTTGCGACTTTATCGAGCTTTTCCGGTAATGCAGTTAATTCGAAATAGTGCGTTGCGAACAGGGTAAAGGCACGTAAATGACTCGCTAAATAGTCTGCACACGCCCAAGCGAGAGATAAACCGTCATAGGTACTGGTACCTCGTCCTATTTCGTCCATCAGTACTAAGGCATTTTCACTGGCGTTGTTCAAAATGGTTGCGGTTTCGGTCATTTCTACCATAAACGTAGAGCGACCTGAAGCCAAATCATCAGACGCACCAATACGGGTGAATATACTATCAAAGGGACCAATAAACGCATTGTCAGCAGGTACAAAGGCGCCAATGTGAGCCATGAGTACAATCAGTGCAGTTTGTCGCATATACGTAGATTTACCACCCATGTTTGGGCCAGTAATAACCAGCATTTTTCGCTGATCATTTAAGGTTAGTGGATTCGCAATAAACGGACTGTCGAGGGCGGACTCCACTACAAGGTGACGTCCGTTTTCAAAACTCAACTGTGGCGTATTGGTGAGTATGGGCCTAGATAAATTTAAGGTTTCAGCATTTTCGGTAAAACAAAGTAAAACATCGAGCTCAGCTAGCGCACTGGCGGTTTGAATTAGATTACTTAACTGAGGCAGAAATACGTCGAACAATTCGTCATAGAGTCTTTTTTCTAACGCTAATGCGCGGCCTTGGCTATTTAAAACTTTGTCTTCGTGTTCTTTAAGTTCAGGTAAAATGTAGCGCTCGACATTTTTTAGGGTTTGTCTGCGTATGTATTCCACTGGGATCTGGTCGGCGCTGGCGCGGCTGGTTTCAATATAAAAACCATGGACTTTGTTATAGCCTACTTTCAACGATGAAATACCTGTACGGGTGCGCTCTCTTTCTTCCAGTTCTTTTAAATAATCCGTTGCCCCTGTAGCTAAATCTCTTAACTCATCTAGCTCGCTGCTGTAACCATCAGCAATCACTCCACCATCGCGCAGCACTACGGGAGGGTTGTCGATAATCGCCCGCTGCAATAACTCGCATAAATCAGGGTATTCAGCAATCTCGAGTTTGCTTTGGCGCAGAACGGGAATGTTGTGATTTTCTATTAATTCACCCAGCAATACTTGTAATTGAGGTAAATGGGACAGAGCAAACTTGAGTTTTGCGAAATCTCTTGGGCGGGCAGAGCGCAAAGCAAGTCTAGCCATGACCCGTTCAATATCGCCAATATGACGAAGCTGTTCTTGCAAGTCAGGGTAATTTTGGTCCATCAAGCATTGAATAGCATCGTATTGCTGATTCAATTTTTCGTGGCTAGTAGTGGGGTTGTGGATTTTTCTTTGCAGTAAACGGCTGCCCATAGCCGTTTTCGTCTCATCTAATACTGAAAACAGCGTATGACTTTGTGAGCCTGACAAATTCTGCGTGAGTTCTAAATTTCTGCGGGTTGCTGCATCTAAGTGGATACGTTGTTCAGAGCGTTCCACGGTTAGCGAGCGCAGGTGGGGTAAATTCGCTCGTTGAGTATCTTTAACGTATTGTAAAATGCAACCTGCTGCGCCAATGGAGAGGACTTCATTGGTAACACCGAAACCATCTAGTGACGCAACATTAAATTGGTTACAAAGTTGGGTAGAGGATGTGTCAGCATCAAATTCCCATTGTGGTCGTCGCCTTAAGCCGTTTACGTGATTAACTAATGACACATCGGCGAAGTCGTCTGGGTATAACAATTCTGCCGGGTTTAAGCGCTGAATTTCCGTTAGGAAACTATCAGTATCACGGCATTCTGTAATAGTAAAACGGCCCGATGAAATATCTAACGATGCAATACCAAACTGTGATCCAGAATAATTAAAAGCACACAATAATGATTCTTTTGTTTCTTCTAAGAGCGCTTCGTCAGTGACTGTACCTGGGGTAACAATACGTTGTACTTTGCGTTCTACTGGGCCTTTACTTGTTGCAGGGTCACCAACTTGTTCACATAGTGCAACGGATTCGCCCATTTTTATTAGACGGGCTAAGTAACCTTCTACTGCATGGTAAGGCACACCTGCCATTGGAATAGGCTCACCACCAGATTTACCTCTGGCAGTTAACGAGATATCAAGTAACGATGCGGCCCGTTTAGCATCGTCGAAAAACAACTCGTAAAAATCTCCCATCCGATAGAATAAAAGTATGGAAGGGTGTTCTGCTTTTATCGCCAAGTACTGGCGCATCATAGGTGTATGAGTATCAGGTGATGTCTTAGGCATAAGTAGGTGGTTTGGGTATTCTAGTACACATGTTAGTATTTAGATTAATGGTACCACCAATTCTCAGGAGACTCATCTTAGTGTCTACAAATGAAGGATATACCCGTCAAGTTACAACACTGGCTAGGTTACTTATTCAGCAAAAATGGACGGTTACTGCAGCGGAAAGTTGTACTGGGGGCGGTGTGGCAAATGCCTTCACTTCTCTTGCGGGAAGCTCTACTTGGTTTGAACAGAGCTGGGTAACTTATAGTAATAAAGCAAAAGCGACCTTACTTGATGTACCTGAAAGTGTGTTAAATGAACATGGAGCGGTATCGGCGCAAACAGTAGAGGCCATGGCAAATGGCGCGGCTAAAAACGCTAGCGCTGACGTTGCAATTGCTGTCAGTGGGATCGCCGGACCCGGTGGAGGTACGGAAACCAAGCCTGTTGGTCTTGTATGGTTCGGTTTTTATATAAAAGGCCAGGTTTATAGCGATAAGATGCTGTTTAAAGGCGATAGAGAAGCCGTTCGATGCCAAGCAATCCAATATGGGCTAGAGAAACTCAACCAAGGTCTGGTTGCTGCGCTACAATAACTTCGTCATGCTTTGGGCATGAAGATTTTCAACATTAACCTTCAATTTACTGTTTACAACTGTATGGCTATACAGTACATTTACTGTATTGAATTTTTCAGCATTTAAATAAAACGAGACTATCCGTGGACGATAATAAATCAAAAGCTCTTTCTGCAGCGCTTGGTCAAATTGAAAAGCAATTTGGTAAAGGCACAATCATGCGTCTTGGTGATAACCAAGCGATGGATATTGAATCTATTTCAACGGGGTCGTTGAGTATTGATATCGCTTTAGGTATAGGCGGTTTACCTTGTGGACGAATCGTAGAAATTTATGGTCCAGAATCGTCAGGTAAAACAACGTTAACCTTGCAAGTTATTGCTGAAGCTCAAAAGAAAGGTAAAACCTGTGCGTTCGTTGATGCGGAGCATGCCCTTGACCCAATATATGCTGGAAAATTGGGTGTAAATATAGATGAATTACTTGTTTCTCAGCCTGATACAGGTGAGCAAGCGTTAGAAATTTGCGACATGCTAGTGCGGTCAGGTGCGGTTGATGTAGTGATTGTGGATTCCGTTGCTGCGTTAACACCAAAAGCTGAAATTGAAGGCGACATGGGCGATAGCCATGTTGGTTTGCAAGCGCGATTAATGTCTCAAGCGTTACGAAAATTGACAGCTAACATTAAAAAGACCAATACCCTGTGTATATTCATCAACCAAATTCGAATGAAAATTGGTGTGATGTTTGGTTCGCCAGAAACTACTACGGGTGGTAATGCTCTGAAATTTTACTCCTCAGTTAGACTGGATATTCGCCGTATTGGTGCGATTAAAGATGGCGATGAAATCGTAGGTAACGAAACGCGAGTTAAAGTTGTTAAAAACAAAGTTGCGCCACCGTTTAAACAAGCTGAATTCCAAATTTTATATGGTGAAGGGATCAGTAAAGAAGCTGAACTCATCGATTTAGGTGTAAGTCAGAAATTTGTAGAGAAAGCCGGTGCTTGGTATAGCTATAACGGCGACAGAATTGGCCAAGGAAAAGCAAACGTTGTACGTTTTATGCGCCAGAATCCTGAAATAGCCAATGAACTAGAAGGGCGTATTCGCGACGCGCTTTTATTGTCTAAAACCATTTCTGAAGATGTGGAAGAAGACAAAGAATAACCTTTTCGCAATAGGAACTTCCCCGTTCCACTTTGTAGCCCGCTTGCCCTGCGGGCTTTTTTATTTGTATGTGTTATATTCATCCCTCGCTATTTTTTATACTCACTGACAATGCATTTAATTTCCGCTAACCAACTTACTTGTATAAAACGAGACAGAGTTCTATTTGAAAATCTAAATTTAGATGTTACTCAAGGTGAAATTGTACATGTGGTCGGTGAAAATGGAGCCGGTAAAACCAGCTTATTACGCATTCTTGTTGGTTTAGCGTTACCGTCTAACGGTGAGATATACGTACAAGGAAATCCCCTTACTGAAAATCCTGAGATGCTCCATAAAATACTGGTGTTCATTGGCCATAAGTCGTCCATAAATGGCCAGTTAACAGCAGTTGAAAATACCCTCTTTTGGTTAAAACAGCAGGGTATTGAAGGGAATAGTGATGAAATTGAGCGGGTATTATCGCAATTAGGCCTAGCCGGAGTGGATGATATCCCTGTTAATGCGCTTTCAGCTGGGCAGCAGCGCAGAGTCGCTCTAAGCCGTTTATGGTTAAAGCCTAATGCTAAATTATGGGTGTTAGATGAGCCATTCACGGCGTTAGATAAAAGTGGTATTGATGTCATAAATCAGCGAATTCATTCTTTCGTTGAGCAGGGCGGGACTGTAGTTTTGACCTCACATCAGCCTTTGAGGCTACATGAAAAAATACGGAAATTCGCAATGGAGTACCGGTTTTGAATTTGGTTAATCGTGTTTATCAAGGGGTGATTGTAAGGGAGTTTATTCTAGCTATTCGACAGCGAGGGGAAGTACTTCAGCCTCTTCTATTTATACTTATGGTCGTTACCCTTTTTCCTATTGCCATTAGTCCATCTCCAGAACTTTTGAGTCGTATTGGCCCCGGTGTTATCTGGATTGCCGCTATATTGAGTACATTGCTCAGCTTAGAGCGTATATTTCGCGATGATTTTATTGATGGCTCTCTAGATCAAATGCTCCTATGTGGGATCCCACTCTCACTAATTACGTTCGGTAAAGTGTTTTGTCATTGGCTAATTACTTTTGTGCCTCTATTGATTATGACGCCCATATTCGCATTGTTATTTAATGTTGGAGGTCATAGTATGCTGGTATTGTTGTTAACGTTACTCCTAGGTACTCCGGTTTTATCTATGTTGGGCGCTATTGGCGTTGCGTTAACGTTAAAAGCAAAAAATGCCGTACTAATATTGTCATTGCTACTCGTACCTGTGTTTATTCCATTATTAATTTTTGCTACTGCGGCTATTGAAAATGCATCAGCCCAATTACCTTATTTACAACAACTTGCTATCATGGGTTCAATTCTATTATTTACCTCTGCAATTGCGCCATTTGCAATTGCCTACGCTTTAAAGGTAAGTCAAGACTAATGTGGAAATGGTTACATTCATACGCGAAAACTGAACGTGTGTTTACTTTATGCAATGGCCTATGGCCGTTCTTTTTATGGCCGTCGTTTGTACTCATTCTAATTGGTTGCATTTGGGGGCTGGGTTTCGCGCCAAAAGATTACCAGCAAGGTGATGCGTTTCGAATTATCTATATCCACGTGCCTGCGGCGCTACTCTCTATGGGGATATACACCACTATGGCAGTGGCCGCCTTAGTGGGATTGGTGTGGCAATGGCGAACGGCATTTATGAGTGTGATCGCGTTGGCTCCCGTGGGGGCTGTTATGACCTTTATAGCATTGATCACCGGCGCCATTTGGGGCAAACCTATGTGGGGAAAATGGTGGGTATGGGATGCGCGATTAACCACTGAACTCATTATGCTATTTTTGTATTTTGGCGTCATGGCGCTATACGCTGCTTTTGAGGATAAACAGCTTGCCGGAAAAGCCAGCGCCGTAATGGCATTAGTAGGTGTAGTCAATGTTCCTATAATCCATTTTTCCGTAGAGTGGTGGAATACCTTGCATCAAGGTGCCACCATTAGTAAATTTGAATCGCCTTCAATTGCACCTGAGATGTTATGGCCCTTACTTGTGTGTTTACTTGGATTTAGTCTTTTTGCTGCAGGTATTGTGTGCTTAAGATTAAAAAACGAAATAGTACGAAGAGAAATTCATCGACCTTGGGTTAAGCACGTTTTGTTTGAAGGTAAAAACTAGTATGCAATTTGACTCATTGAGTGATTTTTTGTCTATGGGAGGCTACGGGCTGTATGTATGGTGCTCTTTTGGTATTTTCATATTCGCGATGGTTTTTTTAGTCATTCATACATTTTTCATATCAAAACAATTAAAACAATTGCTAATTAAAAACGAGAAAAGGCAGCAGCGAATTAAAGACAGTCAGCAGCACAAACAGAGCGAAAATGGCAGCACTTCATTATGACTCCTAGAAGAAAACAACGATTAATCATGACAATTGCTGCAATTACCCTAGTGGCTGGCGCAGTCGGTTTAATGCTGTATGCGTTAAGTGAAAACATAGATCTTTTTTATACTCCATCTGAAATAGTGAATGGGAAAAATGGACAAATTCCACAAGTGGGTCAACGTTTGCGCATTGGTGGCATGGTGGTACCTGATTCAGTAAATCGAGATCCAAATTCTCTAGCGGTTTCCTTTACTTTGGTGGATACAGGGCCACAGGTTTTGGTTCGCTTTGACGGTATTCTTCCTGATTTGTTTAGAGAAGGGCAAGGCATTATAGCCACAGGTATACTCACTGACGCTAAAACTGTGGTCGCTGATGAAGTGTTAGCTAAGCACGATGAAAACTATTTACCGCCAGAATTGGCTGAGTCATTAAAAGGTATAAAACACGTTAAACCTGACGTTGTAAATGAGATAAATGGGCGTTAATTCATGATTGCAGAAATAGGCAATATCTCTTTAACGTTTGCTCTATTGGTCTCCATTTTACTGGCCATCTATCCAATGTGGGGTGCAAAAACCAACAACGCGCAATTAATGATGATGGCCAAGCCATTGGCGGTTGGGTTATTCACATTTACCCTGATTTCTTATTGTTGTTTGACTTACTCTTTTATTACCGATGACTTTAGTCTGGCGTATGTTGCACAAAATTCTAATTCAAGTCTTCCATTACCTTATAAAATTACCGGGGTGTGGGGGGGGCATGAAGGTTCTTTTTTGCTCTGGGTTTTAATGCTGTCTTCATGGATGCTTGCTGTTACTATTTTTAGCAGAGGTATTCCTTTAGCTATGGTGTCTATGGTGTTAGCCGTATTGGGTACTATAGCAATTGGTTTTTATTTGTTCATGCTACTGACGTCGAACCCCTTTGAAAGCTTGTTGCCGTTTTTTCCTGTTGATGGTCGAGACTTGAACCCTTTGTTACAAGACTTTGGCATGATCATTCACCCTCCTATGTTATATATGGGGTATGTAGGTTTTTCGGTCGCGTTTGCGTTTGCAGTGTCAGCTTTGATTTCTGGGCAACTCGATAGCACTTGGGCTAGATGGTCGCGCCCATGGGTAATTGCGGCATGGTCCTTTTTAACATTAGGTATCGCTCTTGGTAGCTGGTGGGCTTATTACGAATTAGGTTGGGGCGGATGGTGGTTTTGGGATCCAGTTGAAAACGCATCATTTATGCCCTGGTTAGTGGGAACTGCACTAATGCATTCCTTAGCAGTAACTGAAAAACGAAAAGTGTTTAAAAGTTGGACTGTGTTACTGGCGATTTCAGCATTTTCTTTAAGTCTGTTAGGGACGTTTTTAGTGCGTTCTGGTGTCATTGTTTCGGTTCACTCTTTTGCTAGTGATCCAGCCAGAGGCTTATTTATTTTGGGGATACTCGTTGTCTTGAGTGGTTCGGCATTAGGGCTTTATGCTTTTAGAGCTGGCGCTTTAAAGAGTCATGGGCGTTACACATTGTTTTCTCGGGAAGTTCTACTAGTAGGAAATAACCTGTTTTTATGTGCTGCGACTTTAGTGGTACTTTTAGGGACGCTTTTACCCTTAGTGCACAAAGAAATGGGGCTTGGAAGCATTTCCGTTGGTGCTCCGTTTTATAATCAAATGTTTGTGTTGTTGATTGTGCCTTTTGTCTTTTTATTAGGACTTGGTCCACTGTCGAAATGGAAACAGCAGTCACCAAAAAAATTGCAAAATACACTGCTAACTGCGTTTGGCTTATCTTTGAGTGCAGGGGTTCTAATTAATCTTACTTATGACCAACCTACCTATATGGCAGGTCTTGGTCTAGTTTTGTGTTGCTGGATTTTTATTACCACTGTGCAGGAGGTTCTTCAACGCCTTGATGCAATGGATAAAGGCTCTACGTTAGAAAGATTAATGAGACTTACATCTAGTCATTGGGGAATGGTACTGGGTCATGTGGGTTTTGCGGTCTCGGTTATCGGCATTACATTAGTCAGTAATTATGATTTAGAGCGTAATGTTAGAATGTACCCAGGAGAAACAGTTGAATTATCGCATTATTCATTTACCTTTAATAAAGTATCGGCGTCAAAAGGCCCTAACTATTCAGCGGATGTTGGTGAGTTTTTAGTAAAAAGCGAAGGAACGTCGGTTACAACCTTAACTCCTGAGAAGCGGTTTTACCCCGTTCAAGGAATGCCAATGACTGAGGCGGGCATTGATTCTAGTCTTATTCGAGATGTTTTTATTGCCCTAGGAGAACCCTTGGACGATGGTTCATGGGCTGTAAGAATTTATATTAAGCCTTTTGTTATTTGGATTTGGTTGGGGGCTGCGATAATGGCGTTAGGTGGCTTTTGCTCTATTGTTGATAAAAGATATCGTCTCGCCAAGAAATTAAAAAATACTGGCACTAGACGTACACTTAAAGGATCAGAGAAGGCAAAGACAATATGAAGAAGATAGGTTTATTTGCTATACCCTTATTTTTATTTGTTGGCGGAGTGGCTTTTTTATTAAAAGGACTGTATTCCGACCCAAAAGAACTTAATTCAAGCGTGGTTGGTAATCCAATCCCTGATTTTAAGTTACCTGATTTATATGACTCAACGGTTATACATACGCCTGATATATTTGACGGAAAAGTAACCTTACTAAATGTGTGGGGAGTATGGTGTATAACTTGCGCTGTGGAATTGCCTTTTTTAACGGATTTAGTTGATTTAGAAGGCGTGCGTATTATTGGTTTGTATTACGATCAGGAGCTCGACCCAGAATTTGGTACTAGAAGCATTGAGAGCGTGCAAAAAGAAGCCTATGAAATGCTTAATCGTTTTGGTGACCCTTATAAATTTCACATTCTAGATATAAAACGAGACCTGTCTCTAGACTTAGGTGTTACTGGTGCCCCAGAGCATTTTTTAATTGATAAAAAAGGCGTGGTGCGTTGGCATCATATTGGGGATGTGAATGAGAATGTGTGGGTCTCTAAATTGAAACCTGCAATTACAGTATTAGAAGCGGAATAAAGAGAATAGTCTGTTGAAACGACTAGGTTGTATCCTATTATTTATCCTATTTTATGCTTCTTTGGCACAAGCCGCAGTAGACAGCTATAGCTTTGACGATCCTCAGCTGAATAAGCGCTTTATTCATTTAACTGAAAATCTGCGGTGTCCTAAATGCCTAAACCAGAATATTGCCGATAGTAATGCAATGATAGCTAGCGATATGCGCCGTAAAGTGCATCAGTTATTATCCGAGGGGATGTCTGAGGATGAAATCGTTTTATTTATGAAGGCGAGGTATGGCGACTTTGTATATTATCAACCTCCGCTTAACGCTGTGACTGCATTGCTTTGGTTGATTCCTCTAAGTTTTGTTTTTTTTGGTTTTTGTGGTTTTCTTTATGTGAAAAAAAGTAAATCTAACGAAAGTTCTAGAAAATCAGTTGAAAAAAATAAAGCACTGGCAATAGAAAAAGCCAATTCGCTCTTAGGGTTGGAAAAAGAACAATGAACATGTTCTTAGGTTTCATTTTAGTACTGACATGTGTGCTTATTTTCTCTGTGTCTTTGCCTTTTTTATTTAAGAATAAAAGAGATGAACAATATGAAGTGACTAACACTGCTTTAGTTAAAAGACGCTTATCAGAGATGGAGCGTGAATTTAACGAAGGGCTTATTAGCAAAAGCGATTTAATTAGTGCTACAGATGAGGTAAAGCTGGCATTAATTGAGGAACAAAGCAATGTATCGTTACGGAAAAATACAGCGTTTCCTATTTTGTTCGTCGGGCTTTTTGTTGCTCTTGGAATATCGAGTGCTGTGTATTTCAAAGTACATCATCTTACCGAAATTAAAATGATGACAGAAGCTAATGAAAACACGGTAATATTGAGCCAAAAGCTACTCTCACCAGAAAAGTCAGGCGGTCTTACTCCTGATGATATTCAAACCCTTGCTCTTGCGATTCGATTAAAATTAAAAGATGAGCCTAAAGATGCCCAAGGTTGGATGTTTTTGGGAAAACTACATTTATCCTTAGGTCGAGCGGATGAAGCGATTGCCGCTTTTGAACGTTCATTAGATATTCAGCCAAATAACAATGCTATTCGAGTTAGCTATGTTCAAGCATTAATGATGACATCTTCTGAGCAGAACGTAAGACTGGCGCAAAAACAATTGAGATACTTATTAAGTCTGAATCATGATGATAACAGTCTTAATCTGATGATGGCTGTGGCTTCTGCGGACTTAGGCCAAACTCAGGTTGCTTTGCCATTTTATTTGAAAGTGAGAAATAAATTAGATTCGAAAAGCCCTATTAAGGCAAGTTTAGATACTCAACTCGGTATACATAACAGTGAAGCTAATTTACCTAAGGTGCCGAAAAGTTTAACGCTATCGGTTCATTTATCACAAAATATGAAAAATAAAGTGCCTTTAGACGGTCATATGATAGTGTTCGTGAGGCCAGATAATTTAACGTCTGGATTGCCAATTGCAGTAAAGCGACTAAGAATTGGCGATTTTCCGGTTAAAGTAACACTTACCGATGATAACGCAATGATACCTGAGAAAGTGCTGTCTGATTTCTCCAGTGTGAATGTAACGGTTAGGCTTTCTGCTACTCAAGATGTAACTACAAAAAGTGGTGACATACAAGGGACGTTAGTAATAACAAACAGAATATCAGATAGCACACATACTATTTTGATTGATAAGGTAATAGAGTGAATAAAAATTTAACTATATCATTGGTCTTCATCACCGCACTTGTAATAGGCGGGTGTACAACTCGTCATTCAGAGCAGCAGGGTGATAGTACAGCTGACACTAATGTAGAACAAAACCAAAGCGACCCTAGAGATCCAATTGAGCCCATTAATAGGGTAGTTTGGGATTTTAATTGGAATATCCTAGATCGTTATTTAATACGTCCCGCAACTATTGCCTATACCACAGTAATGCCTAAATTTGCGCGAACAGGGCTGCTAAATGCAGCTAGAAACCTTGAAGAACCCGGTAATGTCGTTAACAACGCGCTTCAAGGCAAAGGCGGAGACAGTCTAGATAGCTTGGCTAGGTTTACAATTAACAGTACATTGGGGTTGGCAGGGCTGATTGATATAGCCGACAAAATGGGCTTAAGCCGCCAAGATGAAGATTTCGATGAAGTGCTAGGAGTATGGGGCGTGCCAAACGGACCCTTTGTCATGACTCCAGCACTTGGGCCTAATGACGTGCGCGGTATCGCCGGAGACACGGTCGATAATTTTTATTATCCACTTACCATTTTAGATGGCAGTACGGCGATAATACGAACTGTGGTTGTTGCATTAGAAACCAGAGCGACTCTTATTCTTCAAGAAGATCAGTTGCTTCAGTCACCAGATGATTATGCCTTTGTGAAAAATGCGTATTTTCAAAACAAGGCTTTTCAAGTCTCTGATGGCAAGTTAGAAGACCCTGATTTGGATGAGGAGCAGCTTGATGACTTCGATGAATTTGAAGCTTTCTTAGAAGAAGGGCAGCAATAAAAAAGGAGCGTTAAGCTCCTTTTTTATTTACTAAGCTTATTTTTTGTAGCCACTAGGGTTGGCCGATTGCCATTTCCAAGTACTGGTACACATATCTTGTAAACTGAGTTTAGCTTGCCAATTTAGTTCTTTTTCTGCAAGGGACGAATCTGCATAGCAGGAAGCCACATCACCACTGCGTCGTGGTGATATAGTGTAAGAGACTTTTTGATTGCTTCCCGATTCAAAGGCGTTAATCATTTCAAGTACACTGTAACCTTGCCCTGTTCCAAGGTTGTATATATCTAACCCTTGTTTTTCCTTAAGCCTCTCAATTGCTTTTAAGTGCCCATTGGCTAAGTCAACAACATGGATATAGTCTCTTACCCCAGTACCGTCTATTGTGTCGTAATCGTCGCCAAAAACACTTAACTGCTTTAGCTTGCCCGATGCAACTTGTGAAATATAAGGCATGAGGTTGTTGGGTAAACCATTTGGATCTTCGCCTATTTCTCCGGATTCGTGAGCACCAACTGGGTTAAAATATCTTAAAACAACAATATTCCAGTCGTTATCAGATTTAAAGGTATCGGTCAGAACGTGTTCTACCATGAGCTTAGACATACCGTAAGGATTTGTAGGGGTACCTGTGGGTAAATCCTCTCTTAGTGGAAGAGTTACAGGATCGCCATATACGGTTGCTGAAGAGCTAAAAACTAAATTTTTAACTCCTGCATTTTTCATAGCTGTGCAAAGTGTAAGTGTACCGTAGACATTATTTAGATAGTAATCTAATGGTTTTTGTACGGATTCGCCGACAGCTTTCAAACCTGCAAAATGAATAACAGCGTCGATTTTTGTATCACTAAAGATAGCCTCTAATAATTTTTCGTCTCTGATATCACCTTCAATAAAAGACACTTTCTTTTTGGTGAGCTTTTCAACTCGATTCAGGGATTCTGGATGTGAATTACTTAAGTTATCGAGTACGACTACGTTAAAACTTTGCTCAAGTAGTTGTAGTACGGTATGACTTCCTATATAGCCTGCGCCACCGGTAACCAATATTGTTTTCACACAATTTCCTTTTATAAGTATTTTGCTGCAATCGAATATTGCATAGGTTTAATGAAAAAAGGGTACAGTAAGATGATAAGAGCTACCCATAGTAATGAAGTCCAATCTGTACTCACTCGAAGCACTAGTAAAAATGCAGGTACTAAAACCATTAATTTAAGTAGATTCAAAAATGTTTTCTCTGGGACTGTGAGCTTTTTACTCGCTTTAGTTATACACTCAATGCGAGCTTGTAAACTCAACCCTTTCAACTTCGGGATATTTCTTGTCGTAAAGTAAATTGCCATAATGATTATAATAGTAACTATTAAACGTTATTGTAGACGAACGAGATGATACTCGCTATACGAACTATTCGCAGCTGGGAGTGTTTAGCCATTAAAATGATACTTTTCACTAATTGATATTGTTTGTTTTTACGTCGAATTTGTAAAACCTGTGTAAATTACAAGAGGTTGCTGCCACTAAATGAAAAATAAAAAGGTATCAGCTATACATTAATTAATTAATTTTGATACGATACGGACGATATAGTTATAAATTCATATTTTAATTAAATTTATTAAACAATTTCGATATAGTCGTTTAATGAATCAAGTGCTTTTTAACGAAGCGCATAATAATAAAGTTATATGATTAATGTATCTAATTATAAAAAAAGTGGACTTTAGAGAAAAGTCTTACATGGACATCGTATAAATGTTTAGTTACCTAGAACTTGCTCCATTAATGATCGCCTTTGGTGTGGCATTTGTAATGCTTCTTGTTATGACTCCCATTGCTCATCAATGGGGGTTGGTTGATCAGCCATGCTGTCGTAAGCAGCACACTGGCCTTGTACCTCTGACTGGCGGTTTTGCCATGTTTGTCGCAATATTAGTAAGTAGCTTTCTAACTGATGTATGGCTGAAGAATGATCCTCTATTCTTTACTGCAGCGGCATTTATTGTGTTACTTGGGATGCTTGATGACAGGTTTAATTTAAGCGCCAAAGGGCGTTTAATATGCCAGTTTGGTGTAGCGGCCATAATGGCTTGGGCCGCACAAAATTATATTACATCATTGGGTAATATAACTGGGTTTGGCGACGCTAATTTAGGCGCATTTGGTTATATTTTTACATTAGTTTGTGTTGTTGGCGTGATTAATGCTTTTAATATGATTGATGGTATTGATGGCTTAGCAGGTGGAATGAGCTTAATTGTTTTAATATCCCTGTCATTTCTTTTGTTAATCGTAGGGCAAGGTGCGTCTATTATGGCCCCTATGATAGTGATTGCTGCATTAATTCCCTTTCTGGCGTTTAATTTGAATATTAAAGGGTTTAAAGGAAATAAAATATTCATGGGTGACTCTGGGAGCATGTTTATTGGACTTACAATAGTCTGGTTACTTGTGGAATTCACTCAAGGTCAAGAAGCCCAAATCCGCCCGATTACTGCTGTATGGTTGATAGGTTTACCTTTAATGGATATGGCAGCAATAATGTATCGTCGAGCTCGTAAAGGACAATCAGTGTTACAGCCTGATAGACAGCATTTACACAATATCTTTATGCGTGCTGGCTGCAGTTCTAACCAGGCTTTGATAGGTATCTTAGTTATTGGGGCAATATTCGCGCTTATCGGTATTGTTGGAGAGATATTTGCGGTAAGTGAAGCTTATATGTTTTGGGGGTTTATTGGCTTATTATTTATTTATAGCGTTATTATCCAAAATGTATGGAAAGTACTGCGTTTTTTTAAGAGTAAAATCTTAACGTAGATAGGTAATATCATGTTGTTAAATGTTAAAGTCTCAAAAGCGTTTTTAATTCTCATACTAAGCTGCTTGTTTTCAGCGTGTAATTCTACTCATTATTATTCTGCTGAAGTAAGTACTTCATCTGAAGTTAAAAAAACAGTTCAATTAGAGAAGGCGAAAGACTCAAATCAAATACACCTTGATGGTGTTACCTATAAATTGACTGGCACATATTTCTCTGCATTTGGGGAGCGTTGTGGTTCAGGGCATAGTATTGCCTCTACAGATACTATTACTCCAGTGACATTATGCGCGAACCTTCAAACCGGTGTTTGGAGAGTTATTCCTTCGGTGTTGACAAAATTCGGAACTTAGAATGAAAAGTTTTCACGTTTTTAAGCAAACGTTCTTCCACATAAAAAAAAGCTTCCTACCATTAAGTATACTACTTTTTATTTCAATCAATTGCTTGGCTCAGGAACAAACTCGGGCTGAACTGGCGAGTCAAGTACCAGGGCAGCTAACGCCATCGCAAAACTTAAATCTAGATCAATATATACAAAGCCCAACGGGCCAGCTTTCACCGTTGCAGCCAGGTAGCTTACCAGCACAAGATGAAAATGCGGTTTACCCTTTCGGCTTTAATTTATTTAACAGTGGGATTGAGTCAAGCCGCGAATCAGGCATAAACCCTAATTACCTAGTTACAACGGGCGATAAAATATCTGTTCAAATGTGGGGTGCGGTTAATTTTGCTCAAGTGCTCACAGTTGATACCCAAGGGAATATTTTTATTCCTAATGTAGGCCCAGTTGAGGTTGGTGACATTCCTGCCGCCTCATTGAATCAAATAGTGACAAACCAAGTTAGGCGTGTTTATACAAAAAATGTAAACATTTACATTAATTTATTGACGGCGACACCAGTAGGCCTTTTCGTTACAGGTGCAGTTTCGAAGCCAGGACAATATGCTGGGTTATCGTCGGATTCTGTGCTGCACTATTTAAAAAGAGCTGGTGGAATTGACCCACTAAGAGGAAGCTACAGAAAAATTCAAGTATTGCGAAACGATACTCTCGTTAAATCGTATGATTTATATGAATTTTTGAAATTAGGCAAACTCAGCCCTTTTTCATTCCAAGATAATGATGTGTTGTTGGTTGCTGAACAAGGTTCTGTTGTGAATGTAGAGGGGACAGCGAAAAACCCATTTAGTTTTGAATTATCAGCGGATGAGTCTAGTGGAATTCAACTTATGAACTATGCCTTACCTTTTGTTGAAGCGAGTCATGTTGCCGTTTCCGGGATTAGGGATGGAAACCCTGTATCGGTGTATTTATCTATTTCAGAGTTTGAGTCGTTCAAAATTGAAGATGGTGATAGTGTTTTATTTAATAACGACATCAGGCCTCAAGTTCTTAGTGTAAGCGTTTCTGGCAGCTATTTAGGACCGTCGTTTTACGCGGTAACGCCAGATGCTCGATTACAAGACGTGTTGTCTTTGATAGAGGTAAACCCAGAGCATGCCGCCATTGATTCCATTTATATAAAACGAAAAAGTGTTGCTGAACAGCAAGCTGAGTTGCTAAGTGATTCCCTCTATCGCCTAGAAAGAAGTGTATTGACCGCCCCAGCTTCTTCCGAAGGAGAGGCTGCGATCAGAATTCAAGAGGCTCAATTAATTACACAATTTATAGAAAGAGCTAAAGAAGTCGAACCTCTAGGAAAAGTCGTTGTGACAAATAACGGTGTGGCAGCAAATATTCGTCTAGAAGATGGTGATGAAATTGTTATTCCCGAGAAAACTGACTTAATCCAAATTTCAGGTGAAGTGCTGATCCCTCAAGCGATTGTGTATAGGGAAGACGCAGTTTTATCTGATTACATATCTGCAGTAGGTGGGTTTACAGAACGAGCAAATAAAAGTCGAGTGGCTATTATTCACGCAAACGGTTTGGTAGCATTTTCTGAAACATCGAATGGTTCTTATTGGCTAGGTCAAGGTTCAAGCCTAGAGTTACAGCCAGGTGATCAAGTTCTCGTATTACCTAAAGTCGATAATAAAATCTTGCAGGCGGTGAAAGACATTACACAGATTATCTTCCAAATCGCAGTTGCAGCTAATGTTGCTACTGATTAAATCCATGATAGTTTGTATTAAGTAATGAAATGAGTGCCATTACTAAAAGAAGTCCAGTTAAAATATGGCTTGATGTGATTTTTGCACTTTTCGTTCGTGAAATTCGAATAGGATTTAACGACCGACTAGGTTTAAGTTGGGCAATTGTTCAGCCTGTTTTGTTTATTCTTGTGTTGTCGACATTACGAGGCAAGCTGGACGGTGGTTCTACTCACGGTATTCCAACCTTTTTATTCATGTCTTATGGCTTGGTACTGATGCAGCTTTTTTTGCAAACTTTTTCTGCTGCATCAAATTCTATAAAAAGGGCAAAGCCATTATTTGCATTCAGGCAAGTTCAGCCTATTAGTGCAGTCGTTGCTAGCGGTATTTTCGAATTGTTCGTTAAGTTAGTTGTCGCTTTTTGCTTATACATGTTTATTTATTTTATCGATATGGATTTCGAAATGAAAGATCCTCTTTTCGCAATCACTATCTTTATTGAAATCTGGTTTCTTTCATTAAGTTTAGGCTTGATATTTGGTGTGGCAAATTTGTTTGTTCCTGAAATAAAAAAACTAGAGACGATGCTTACAAGACCTCTGTTTTTTATATCAGGAGTCTTTTTTTCATTGCAAGATATTCCTAAAGAATACTGGTATTTATTGGATTGGAACCCTATTCTGCACGGTATTGAGTTAATCCGTTTCGCATCATACGATTCATATGGAAAAGTGGGCGTGAGCAGTTATTATCTGTTTATCTGTGTTTTAGTGTCTGTATTTTTTTCCTTGCTTATTTATCAGCGCTTTTGGAAGCAGGCAGTTAGTCAGTGATTAAGCTTGAGAAAATAACAAAATATTACCGCTCATCAAAAGGTAAGCAGTACGTATTTAAAGACTTATCATTTGATATTCCTAGTGGATTTAATATTGCTTTATTGGGCTCTAACGGAGCAGGTAAATCAACGTTATTTCGACTATTAGCGGGCAGCGAATACCCTAACCGAGGAAAAATACGTACCGATTTGAGCTTATCCTGGCCTGTTGCTTTATCAACGGGTATTCATGCTCAAATGACAGGATTGGAGAATAGCCGCTTTATTGGAAGAATTAATGGCGTTCATAATCTTGATGAGTATGTGGACAAAGTTGCCGAATTTTCTGATTTAGGTGTTAAGTTTGATTTACCAGTAAGAACCTATTCTAGTGGTATGCGTTCAAGGTTGGCATTTGCATGTTCATTGGGGATCGATTTTGATACCTATTTAATTGACGAAGTTACCGCAGTGGGCGATAAGGCTTTTAAGGAAAAAGCAAAGCAACAGCTCTTAGCCAAATCTAAAACAGCAAATGTGATAATGGTAAGCCATCAATTGAATGAGTTACGCGCATTTTGTGATAGCGCTATTGTGTTACACAGAGGAAAACTTCAGTTCTTTCGCTCCATTGAAGATGGGATCAGTTACTATGAAAATTTATAATTTAATACAATGTACTTACAATCAAACTGCGTAAGTAAGGAATGTCATTAGAAATGAAAGAATTATTGTACCATTGGCTGAAAAAGCCCTTCGTTATTTTTGTTGTTGTGCCTTTCCTTATTTATTCGATTTACCAAGTGTTATTCGCAACTGAGCGGTATGAGAGCCAAACTCAGTTGTTGGTTCAACAGCCCAGTAGTGGAGGGAGTTTAGATCCTGCTGTGTTACTCATTTCTGGTTTTTCTGGTGGTGTGACGCAAAACGATACTGAGCTGGTAAGAGCATTCATTCATTCTAACGATATGCTGCAATACATAAAATCCACAGTAGATTTTGATAGCCATTACAGCGATTCTAGCATCGATCTATTCAGCCGTTTACCGTCTTCTGCAACTTATGAAGAGACATTAGATTTTTACATAGACCACGTTGATATAGATATTGATGAAAAGTCATCAGTTATTGCTGTAAAGGTTCAGGGGTTCACACCTGAATTTGCACAACAAATGACTCAGGTTATTCGAGATAGAGCAGAGTGGTTTATCAATAAAATAGGGTATGATTTAGCTGAGGCGAAACTTGATTTTATTAAAAAAGAGCATAGCGCTATTGAAAGTAAGCTAGAGCAAGCGAAAGTCGAGCTATTGTCATTTCAGCGACAATATAATTTGATTGATCCTTTAGCCGAAAGTGCCGCGTTACAACAAATTACCAGTGGCTTAGATGGTCAAATAGCATTGAAGGAGGCCGAGTTAGCTACATTACTGACTAGCATGAGCGAATATGCCGCACCTGTAGTGCAAGTTAAGCAAACTTTGGTTGGCTTAAATCAGCAACTGGAAAATGAAAGACAAAGAATGATTGTGGGAACCGCGACTGAAAGTGATTTGGCAACTTCGCCTAATGGGGTCAATGAAATACTGTCTAAATTTAGTGGTTATAAAGTTAATGTAGAACTTGCTTTACAAGCTTATACCGCGTCATTAGTCTCTATGGAACAATCTCGTATTGAAGCTTATAGACAGCTAAAGTACCTTGTAATGGTAGAGTCTCCCACACTGCCTGAAGAAACAAAATACCCTAGAGTCACCTATAATTTACTGCTGTTTTTAGTACTAAATTGTATGCTATTTGGAATTGTGAGAATAATTGTAGAGACTGTGAGGGAATTAAAGTAGCGCGAGTTAGCGCTACTTTTGTTCTAGAACTTGAAAAGTTTGAGTCACCTTTTGGGGCGTACCTGAATCCATGCCATCTACGAAATAAATATGATTCACTTTTAATGTAACAGTTCGCTTAGGTTCTTTTACTAGAACAGTTAAGGGAAATGTTGCAGTGAATGAAGACAATGAACTTTTAGTTTCTCCGTTAATGGTTACGGGTTTCGTTGTTCCCTTTAATTCAGGCTTGCCGTCACAGGTTAAGCTCGTGACTTCTGCATGTTTATTTTGACGCTTCAGCTCGGTTTCTACATCGTTAATTAAAAACTCAGGGAAATTATTCCCTCGGCCTAGCATTGGAATAACGTTTACGATTGCGTCAGCACATTCAAAGCCATGGTGTTCAATTGCTGTATCTGCCGATACATGAAAGCTAAAGGGTAAAACTAATAGTGCCGTTAAGGCGCGTTTAATATTCATATTTTTCTACTCTTGTGGAACAGTGTCATTAGTAAGGGCATCAATACGTGCCTTTTGTAATTCGTCAGTAAGGGCCTCAGCCTCTTCAGGTGAATTAATAATATAAGGGATTACCATTATCATAAGCTCGGTACGAACTTGCTCATTGCCGTCTGAGCGAAACAACTGACCAATAAGCGGCAATTTTCCTAAAACAGGCACACCTGTGCTATTTTTACTGGTAGTGGATGAAAGTAAACCACCTAATAATACAGAACCACCATCTCGTAACGTTACCGTTGTTTCAATTCGCCTATTTAATATAATGGGCGCATCTTCAATACCTGATGCGGTATCGGCAGCTTCACTTAGCTCTTGCGATATTTCTATATCCACATAGCCAGATGCATGAACTGTAGGAGTGATGTCTAAAATAACACCGGTGTTTCTATAAGAAATACTATTTACTTGTAATGCATCGGCGTCTGTTACACTCGAGCTATTTGACGTGACAATGGGTATTTCATTTCCGACATCAATCGATGCACTGCCACCACTTTTTACCATTATTCTTGGTCTAGATCGTATATTAGCTCGGTTATTTTGATAAAACGCATTTAGCGTTGCAAAGGTAGAACCTGCGTTATTTAAAGCAAAGTTAAACCCCGATGTACCAAGTTCAAGCCCTGAACCTGTGCCAAAGGTGATTTCTGAATTGCCGACAGTGGTATTTCTTAACCAGTCTATACCAAAGTTTTCCCCGTCTGTTAGGGTGACTTCGGCCAAGACAACTTCAACCAAAACTGATGGTGCGGGTTTGTCTAATCGCTTAATAACGTCTAGCGATTGCAACCAATCTTTACCACTGCCACTGAATAAAATAGTATTTAATTGTTCATCTACTGCGAATTTACCTTTTGTACTTCCATTTGAGTTCCTATTTTGCGGATTACTTGATGAACGAGTATTTGTACGAGGTGCGGCCGCACGGTCTGATATAGGTGTTGACGTATCTTGTGACGTAAAATTAGCGACGCCTAAGCTATTGAGAACTTCTACTATGTGAGTTGCTTGGGTACTTTGCACTTGATAACTGAATAGGCCACTTTCAACAGAGTTATGTTTCTCTGTTTCGAAGGTTTTAGCCCATTGGATAATATGGTCAAGAATATTTTTCGATTGCGCAAAAGCAATCAACTGCCCTGAACTTTCGAGTGGAAGTAACCGAATTGCTGAGCTTGTTTTTGTTTGACTAACTGAATAGCCTTCAGTTGTAAGTATTTTTTCTAAATTATTGGTTAAATCCGTTACTGTAATTAACGTAGGCTGCAAAATGGCGCTATGCATATTTTCCATCGACGGCCTATCGATAAGCTGAACTGCGGCTATCGCTTGGCTAATAATGTTTTTAGGCCCTATTAGAATGAGTGTATTCAACTCATTATCGACCTGAAGTTCAATAGATTTTCTTGGAAGCATTTGAACTAAAAGTGATTTTGCAGCTATCGCTCTCACTGCTTTTAGTGGGTAGAGTTGAATGATTGAACGACTGGTAGAAGGTACATCAGGTAAAGCGCGTCCACTGACAAGCAATGGAATACTGTCGTTCCCAGTAGAGCCTGTATACGAAAAGTGTAATACGTTATCTTTTAACGATGTGCTTACGCCATAAGAGCGCAAGCTTTCGGTGGCAAGGCGATACGCATCGCGCTGGCTTAAAGGTTCAGCTATTCTAAGGGTAACTAAGTCTTTTGCCGATTTTAATCCTGGTTCAAGTACGAAATTCAAACCCAATTGGTTACCATACATTTCATTTATAAAGGCACTGACGGTTAAGTCATTAAATGCAACGCGGCTTACTTTTTTATCAGACAATATGGGTACGATAGTATTGGCGGCATACACTTCGCTTTGTTCTACCGTGGGTTTTGGAGTTGCTTTTATTGTTAAACCAGAACTATCAGAAGACTCTGAAGTACTGTTTTTTAAGGTTTGTTCGCCATCGGATAATGGAGTAGGTTTTCTCAATACGCTGTTGAACAATTCATTATCTTTTTTTGCCGCTTCGAAAGCGGGGCCTTTACTGGTTGCGCAGCTTGTTAACCCCATTAACAAGGTTAGTGTAAGTGCAGACGGTAATAGCACATTACCCATTGAGGTGTGTTTTTTCATAAGTTTACTTGTCCAACTGTAAAGCGCAGCTTCACTTTTGATCCCATTAGTTATTC
This sequence comes from Alteromonas sp. 5E99-2, assembly GCF_017368475.1. Lineage (GTDB taxonomy): Bacteria > Pseudomonadota > Gammaproteobacteria > Enterobacterales > Alteromonadaceae > Alteromonas_F. Next base: position 95,121 of record NZ_JAFNJE010000001.1, on the reverse strand, counting down.
GTATAAATATTGTGTTTGGGTTTCATCGGAAACCGAATTTTGCCACACAATATGATCAGTATTAATCGTTTTTAGCGTCCAGTTGTCTAGCCAACTTCCACCTATTTCAATGGCTACAGGAGACAATTCTTTACTGTCCGGTGTCAATAGCATTGCCGTTTTAGGGGGATCGCTTACTATTGCAACTAATTTTGCGTCTGCCAAAGAAATTATTTTTTCCGTTTTTTGTTGTGATTTTTCATTCTCTTTCTCTTTCTCAGTCTGGTAAATTGGCATTTTTGATAAAACGCTCACCCAATCAAAATACTGATTTTGAGTACCGTCAGGAAAAATAATTGTATTTTCTGCTGCATTACCTTGGCCTCGCCCTAATAAAGATGAAACAAAAGAAGTGCTAATAACAATAAGAAAAATGACTACACAACCTGCAATAAGGCGCTTATTCATCTTTAGACTCCATATATAATACGTCTATGACTATACTCAACGAGCCTGTAGATTTCGGTGAATATTGCACAGAAGATATGCGCCAATCTTGCTTTTTATAATCAATTTTATTTAAAAAAGAGATAACCTCTTGGTTTTTAATCTTTCCGCTAACATCTATTCTTACATTCCAGAACGTCTGGTTACCCATATTGATAGCTTCGCTACCAATTAAGTTCAGTCTAATACGCTGTATTGATTTCCTTAATGCTCGTTCAACACTTTCTAAAGCCCTTGCTTCTGCGTTGCTTAACGAGGATGCTGTACTGTAGTGTTTTAATTGTTTACTTAGGCTGTCATTGATTTTATCAATATTCTTCTCATCAATATTGGTTTCTTCTAAATTAGACAACCTGTTTAGATACGAGTGTTGTTGTTGCACTTCTGCTTTTTTTTCCGCAAGAGGCGACAATAATGTGTCGGAAAGTGATAACAATAAAATACTAAACACAGCTAGTATCAACCATTGTAAACGCACATTGGCTTGGAGTTCTTTAAATGACGACGACGAGGTTATTTTTGATAAGGTACTCATTTTAATGTGACCTCCAACACCCATGTGTTTTCATTGTTGTGAGGACGTACATTGACGTTTTCTACTTCATCACTAGATTCCAATGACGACACTAAATCGGGTAAATTCATATCGTCAGACTGAAACTCTAACTCGAAAACGGCGTTTTGCCAGCGAATGTTATTAGGTGAAAAAGAACCATTTTTTAGCAGGCTACTTGCCACAATGCCATAGGCTTCGGGAAAGGAACCATACTCTTTGCGCCATGCTGGTAAGGCCGTCAATGCTTGTATAGTCGCTCTAACTTGGCTTTCTTGATTTAGCTTTGAATTTAATGCTGAAGAGGCGTTATTGATTTTGTTCTCTAAACTGCTTCGTTGAACGCCATAAGACACACTGCTAATTAATACCCAAGTTAAAACCATTGAAAATAAAAATGCGACAACACAGGCCCAAGAAAAAGGTGAAGCGATGACCTTGTCTATTTTTCTACGCGTTGCCCAATGTAGGTTTGAAATATCAATATGCGCTGTTGAAGAGCTGTCGTGTTCCATTGGCGTTACAATGCAGGATGTCATAACGCCATCTTGCCACTGTTGTTTATATAAAAATTGCTCGCCTTTAAGCAAATGCGTGCCATCTTTTAATGTGTTTTGTAACGCAGTTTCGGGAATGCCGTTTATTTCAGTTTTACTAAACCAAATATGTACGCCATGGGTACTAATAAAAAAATAAGAATGAGAAGATTTAAACGGATTAAGCAATTTAGCCTGCAATGCAGCCCAATGGTTAACCTCAGAGCGTTTTAACTCTGCTGGAAAGCCTTTATATTGAAAAAACGTATAGGTGCTTGAATCTGCTTTATGATCATTTGGCCAAAATGCAGCGTCAATAAAAAGTAAAATACGCGTGAAAAATGCCGAAATTGGGGTTCGACTTAGGGTACTCAAGTTAAAATCGCTTCTTATTCTAAAACTGTATAGTGTAATATACCCGATTACAGGCTTTAGGTTAAAGTCTTCTTTTTATTGTTGATTTAAAGAAATGAAATTTGAGTAAATTTTGAATAACACCAAGCTTATAAATCTAGAACACGACGAAATGGTGATTGTAAACCACCTTATTGCCTCTGGCGCAATTGAAGCAAATAACCTAGAGCTGGTACAGCAAACGGCAAAAGAGTTGCAATGCTCGTTAACATCAGCGGTTACTAGGCTCGGTTTATGTGGCGAAGACACCTTGTATCATGGCATTTCTTCGGTCATGAAATGGCCTCTGATACAAAATGTGACCGAATGCCCATTATCAGCAGATGTTATGTCTACAGTGTCTGAATTCGAGTTGAATATAGATTGGTGTATTGAACATGCCATTTTCCCGTTAAAAAAATCAACAGAAATAGCTTTATTCTGTGGTTGGCCTGTTGAGGAATCTCTCGTATCTCTTATTCAAACATTGCTCCCTCCAGAACAAAAAATACAACAGCTTTTATTAACTCCAGCCATGATGGCGTCAGTTTCAGATGATTTGTCCAGAGAAAGGGCGGTTTCGGAACTTTTTGGTCAAAAAAATACTGACTTAGCCGCGTTAGCAGAAGAAGCGCCAGTGGTAAATTTAGTCAACAGTATTATAGAAAGGGCTATTTTAGCTGAGTCGTCTGATATTCATATAGAAGCGGGTGCGAAAAGTATGAAAGTGCGTTTTCGCGTCGATGGTAAAATGCTGGAATTCATGCAGCAACCTATGACTCGCTTCCCAGCTATTGCATCTCGTTTGAAATTGCTATCGCAACTGGATATTGCTGAACGGCGCCTTCCACAAGATGGCCGTTTTAGCACCAGAGCCAATAACCGTGACTTTGACGTGCGACTCTCAACTGCCCCTGATGTACATGGTGAATCTATTGTTATGCGTTTGCTGCCAAAACAGCGAGACGAATTAAGTTTGCAATCGCTAGGGTTTGAAGATGACCATTTAAATACCATTCGCAATTGGGGGCAATTGAGCAACGGTATTGTATTAGTGACGGGTCCTACGGGGTCGGGTAAATCAACCACCTTATACGGCTTGCTTGCCGACCTTAAAACTGGAAACGAAAAAATTCTGACAGTGGAAGACCCAGTCGAATATCAACTTGACGGTATTACTCAGGTACAAGCAAGGCCAGACATAGGCTATACCTTTGCCAAGGCTTTGCGCACCTTTCTTCGCCAAGACCCCGATATTATTATGGTTGGGGAAATACGAGATAAAGAAACCGCTGATATAGCGGTGCAATCGTCTCTTACGGGCCATTTAGTATTATCTACCTTACACACTAACGATGCATGTTCTGTTTTCCCGCGCTTATCGGATATCGGTGTCGAGCCCTATTTAGTGGCTGCTACTATTCAAGGTGTTCAAGCACAGCGTTTGGTGCGAAAACTCTGTTCTAGTTGCAGTGAGCCAACGGAAGCTCCTGGGTTTATTACTGCAATGGAAAATGGAAATTGGAGAAAACCCGTGGGCTGTAGTGAGTGCCACGGCCGTGGGTATAAAGGACGGATAGGTGTTTATGAACTGATAACTATGACGGCAGAACTACGAGAATTAATTTCATCAAAAGCACCAGTGGCAGACATTCGACAAGTTGCTCGAGACGGGGGAGCACGCTCGTTACTGGATGACGGATTACTGAAAGCATCAAGAGGCATAACCAGTGTTGAGGAAGTGCTTCGGGTATGTAACATCGAAAATGACGAATCATGAAATTTCATTACAGTGGCGTAGATAAAGCCTCTAACCAAAGGGTAGAAGGCGATATAGAAGCGTTGACCGAACAAGAAGCGGTGCGTTTGCTTGGTGAACAAAAAATAGATGTTTTTAGTTTAACTACTTTAGACAACAGCAAGAAAAAAGGGCGTAGAGTTAAAAAAGACGATCTTGTTTTGCCGTTACAAGAGTTATCTACATTATCCAGTTCTGGTGTGGTGTTAATTGATGCAATAAGAGCACTTGCACAAAATAAAGAACATATTGAGCTGTCTAAAGGATTTTCTAATATTGCTTTACATATTGAAGGGGGGGGGAGCTTCTTTGATGCGATTTCGAAGTCATCCTTACCTTTTCCAGATTACGTAGCTCAACTTGTTAAGGCCGGCGAATTAGGGGGGAACTTAGCCGAAGCTTTATTGAGTGCCTCAGAGCAAATGAGTTACGATCAAGCGGTAAAAAATGATGTAAAAAGTGCACTTACCTACCCAATGGTACTTATTGGTTCGGGTATTGCGGCAATGTTAATTATTTTCTTCGCGGTGGTACCTAAATTTAGTCACTTGTTAAATGATGATAAACCCTTACCCCTTTTGGCTTATTGGGTGTTGAGTGCAGGAAAAATGGCAAATGACTCGCCATGGTTGATATTCGGTACTATTGGCGGAGTTATTCTTGTTTTAGTTGCGGTGTTTTCCAATAAAACGGTAAAAAGAATCAGTATGGATATGTTAATTCAAGCGCCGGTCATTGGCCCTTGGCTAGAAGAACAAGATGCTGCAAAGTGGTCATCGCTCAGCGCCGCAATGTTGTCAACGAAAGTTAGTTTGATTAATGCCTTAACATTGGCTGCGTCTTCGTGCGATTATACTAAAAGACGACAACGGGCAATGAACATGATCTCTGATATTGAATCTGGGGTGACGTTTTCAGATGCTCTTGCGCGGGCCAGGTTAGTGCCCTCTACGTCGCTAAACTTAGTTGCTGTTGGAGATAAAACGGGGCAACTAGCTAAAATGTTAACGGCTGTAGCCCGGTTGCACGATCAATCCTGTAAGCGAAGAATGAAACAAGTATTAACTTTAATGGAACCATTAGCGATTTTAATTGTGGGTGTGTTAATTGGAGTGATGATTTTAGGTATTGTGTTGGCAATTACCGCTTCCACTGATATTGCAATATAAAAGAAAGAGAAAGTTATGAAAAAAAACGTTGAACGCGGCTTCACCATGATTGAATTATTAGTTGTGTTGGTTATTTTAGGACTACTGGCTGGGTTAGTTGGGCCACAGTTTTTTGGTAAAGTCGATAGCTCAAAAGTGCGTACCGCTGAAACTCAAGTAAAAATGTTGAAGCTGGCACTGCAAACCTATCGTCTTGATGTAGGCACCTACCCCGAAAAGTTAGATGACTTACAAGTGGCGCCATCAAACGCTGAAAATTACTGGGCAGGTCCTTATCTCGATGAGAATATTCCTTTAGACCCTTGGAATTTTCCTTATCAATATCGCAAAGAGGGCAGTGCACAGCAGGGGTTTTATCTATACAGTTTTGGGGCAGACTCAGCAGAAGGTGGTGAAGAACTTAACACTGATATAGGTTATGTGCCCAATAGTTAATAAGCATAAAGGCTTCACCATGATTGAGCTATTGGTGGTGCTAGTCTTGCTGGGATTAATTACAGGGGCAGTTGTGCCATCACTGGAAAGCACTTTGTCGTCAAGACGTTTTGCAATACAACGAAAAGAGTTAGCTGAACAGCTTGCGTTACTGCCTTTAAAAGCGCAACTGACAAATCAAAAAGTTGTTGTTGATAGTGCTAGCGCACTGTCGGTAGACGCAGAATTACAAATAACACGCCCCATTGTTGTTTTAGCCAACGGTTTTTGTTTAGGTGGGCAACTATCTATTGTGCAAGGGGCACAGCAATATGAGTATCAGGTTAATGCGCCACTATGTAGTGTATCGCCCCTTTTACCAAACTAATCGCGGTTTCTCTTTGATTGAAGCCATAGTGGCCTTGGTGATTTTGTCGATTGTGTTTACCACGGTTTGGGGCTGGTTTGGTACTGCTGTGGTGTCTACGGAACGTATTCGCTCTACAGTTGGTTTACCTGCTGCGGTCAACGAATTTATTAGCCGAATTGAACTCGAAGATTTATCTCAAGTGCAAAATGGTGAAATGGCCATCGATGACTACGTGATTGAATGGCAATCAAATACTATACGCCGAAGCGATGATGCCAGTTACCGGCGGCAACCTGCTTGGATCATTGGGCTGTTTCATATTAACGCCAATATCTTCTTAGATGGTGTGTTAATTACATCCATCGAAACCCAATCTGTGCGCTATTGGCCCGACCCTAACTACATAGACATTAATGCGTTTAAACCGGTTTTCTGAATGATGGCAAAAAATATAAAGCCTAATGCAGGGTTTTCATTAATCGAAATGTTGGTTGTATTAGTTATTGTGGCGTCTACATCTGTGTTGCTCTCCCAAGGCTTAACAACGACATGGCAAAACTTTTCTAAATTAAGCACTTCAGAACTGGCAATAGACAAAGCAAAACTGCCTTTGCAGTGGTTTGCCAACAGTGTGAAAGGCGCGTTACTTTCGCATCCTGAAAAAGTCATGATTTGGGGAAGCGAAAATGAAGTAGAATTTACCACGTTTTTACCACCAAATTCCGACGACCAAATACCCAGGGTGATTCGTTGGACCATAGAACAAGAGAAATCTCGTTGGCTTTTGGTGTTTGAAGACCAATTACTCAATGAAGCTTTTGTTATTTATGAAAGTGAATTTCCTTTATTGTTTTCATATCAAGTTAATGGTCAGTGGAGTAATGAATTAATCAGTGATGCAGGGGTATTGCCTAAGGCTATTGCCATAGTGAATAGCAATCAGGTTATTGTTACAGGTGTTGTAGGAAGGCCAGTACAAGCTGACATTCCCGTTGAACTACCTGTGTTTGGAGTTTATGAATTTGAGCCATAAAAACAAGCCTTCTATACGCCTACAGAAAGGGGCAGTTTTGTTGGCAGTTCTTGTTATTGCCATTGTACTGACTGTGCTGGTAAGCAGTGCTGCACGTCTGTTAGAAACTCGTATTGCCTTAGCACAATCGGCAAAAGATAGAGCGGCAGACATCGCCCAAGTACATGGTAAGTCACAAGAGCTACTCTATTATGTTGCAACAGGCAGGCGCACATTTGCGGGCATTAGCACAGGGGCAAATGAACAAGGTAACTTGAGATCTAGTGATGGGGATTTTATTAATATCACAACGGGAGATGAACTTCGCGAAGACGGCTTTGTGTATAAAGAAGACAACGGACTTGGATATTCATTACAAAACACAGCGGGGTTACTGCCACTAAACAGTTCGTTTCCTTATTGGCTAACTAAGTGGTTAGAACAAAAGTCGGTTTCCTATGCAAATCAAAGCGCATTAATACAAGGTGTTGCCGATTGGGCTGACGAAGATGATTGGCGCAGGCCAGCAGGAGCTGAGGCGAGTTTGTACACGAAAAATAGCCTAACAGCCCCCACTAATTACTTATTTCAGCATTGCGGCGAACTGAATAAGGTACTAGCGTGGCGTAATCAGCCTGCGTTGATCGACGCATTTTTGCCTTATTGCACAGTGCGCAGAACCAGCAATTTAAGTCTAAACTCTATTCCTCTGTCCTTATGGGCGTTATTGTTTCCCAATTCGGCGGTTAAAATTGCATCAGAACGAGCTCAGGCAAATTGGCTCACTACCCGTAACGTGGCAATTAACATTGAACCTAGTTTACGCACCATTAGCGAAGATTATTATTCGTTATTAGGGGGCGACAGCACCATTATATCAGTGGAAAATAACAGCGAAGCCATACGTTTTGAAGTTGAAGTTAACAAAGGGCAGCTTCCCCCTTATACGCTGCGCGCTCGCTAATGATCATTTAATAAAAACTTCATATAAGAATATAAACGGTTAGCAATAAGAATCATTGTTTGCTAATTAACCGTTTTGTATGCTTTCTATGTACTCACAAATAGTTAGCTTTATTGACTCAGCGCCCATAAAACGGTACCTGAACAATAACTTTTACATTTATTTTTAAAATAAGAAGGTAAAAGTTTGCGTGAGCCGCCAAGCCATGCTACAAATTACCACATCAACTTATTCAGTAAATAAGTGTTATTTCTAATAAAACTGCTATTAAAAAAGTTGATAACTACGACTTTGTGTTGTAGTTTATTAAGGGTCGTCAGGTGTATTGTCACCCAGGACTAGGTGGCACACGCCATGACAAACAAAAACTATAGTTACTCTTGCAGGAGTTTTACATGCTTAACAAAAAAATATTAGCAGCAGCAGTTGCCGTTGCTTTCACTGGTGGTGCATCAGCCACTGTTACTATTGATGCTGCGGGAACTACCGCATCTCCTATCGGTACTCTAACTGTTGCTACAGAATCGTTCACCGCGACTGATTTTGTTGATGGTTTTTTACCTATCACAACTACTGGTGGCGCAAACGCTACAGATATCACATTTGATGTTGGTTTTTCTGTAGGTTTAAGTGACACAAGATTCGTTCGTGTTGACCTTGTTAACGGTGAATTCGGATCAGTTCCAGCTTTGAGTGCCTTAAACGAAGCAGGCGTTTACGATAACACTGACTTTAATGCTGTTTTATCTAGTGGTGGCGTAGGTGAAAGTTTCGTTATTTTTGAAATTTCTGATTCGGCGCTTGGTATCCCTCTTGATGCAGAGTTAACTGTTGCAACTGCTACTATTAATGCAACTACGGCTGGTACAGTTACAGCTCAATATCGTTTATATGCTGATGCTCTTTTAGCAAATAGCGGCGCAGAAACAACAGCGGATGGCATTGCTGCGACATTGGCTAACACTGGTGCAGTTAATTACATCCAATTTGCAAGTGGCGCAGATGGTAGCTTTACAGATGCAGATGAAGTGGTTGCTACAGTAGAATCTGGATTCTTAGAGTTTTCAACAGCAACTTCGATTACAGGTAATAGTGAGTTAGCTAGTCTTGCTCTTATCACGGTTTCTGATCTTGTTGCTGCTAACACTATTCAACCAGATGGTGCAGCGTTCGGAATTACCAATTTAGTAGCAGCTGGTGCTGATTTAACTATTTCTGGTGATTTTTCAGCGGGTCAGTTTACATTGAACACTGTAAATACTTGTGCTGCTGGAACTGCAGTGCCTGGTACGTTAAACGATGCTGAATCTGAACTTGTATTTTCAACAGTAACTCCTACTGCTACTGCCTATTACTTCTGCGTAAACATAGCAGATGCTGCAGCTGTTGCAGGTGCGAGTGCTGGTTTTGATGAAGATGACGGTGATGTAGCTCAACGTAGTAACTACACTGTAACTGTTGAAGGCGTAACTAGTGGTGTAGAATACAGTGATGACGCGGGAAGCGTAGTTTATGATACAACTACTATTGAAATTCCGTTCGTTACTACCTTTGCTGATTACAACCAACGTATTTACATTGTTAACACAAGTGTTGAAGAAGCAGCATACTCATTTACTTTCTACACTGAAGACGGTATTGAAGTTGAAGGTACTGACGTAGCTACAGGTACTGTAGCTCCTAACGAAGTTACTTTAATTCGTGCTGTTGACCTAGTAGAAATTACTGGTGGCAACCGTGTTGCAGCGGTTCTTGATGTTGAATTAGCTGATGGTGAAGTTTCAGCTGCTACTCAAATCGTAAACCGTAACTCAGGTGAAACTGATACAATCATCCTTAACTAATTTTAGTTAACTTTGATTCAAAAAAGCCTTCTTAATGAAGGCTTTTTTTTTGCTTATTGAGTTATAACGAACTATTGAACATGAATACGCCTATTTGTTTAATGACTGGAATACCTAGGTCTGGTACAACCTTGTGCTGTAAATTATTAAATTCCATTCCCAACACATTGGCTTTACATGAGCCAATTTTACCTAACAGTATTTCTGCAGCGCAGCCCGTAGCTGATATTATGTCGAGCATATCAGCATTAAAACAATCGCTAGTGTTAGGGCGGCCGTTCGAACATGGTGATAATGGGGGCTTACATATTGACAACCCCATTGGTGAAATAAAAAAAGACGGTATAAGGCTGGTTACTGCCCGTCGAGGGAAGATTGCGTTGTCTGAAACGGTGGATGATGATGTGCATCTTTTTGTTAAACAAAATGCAATGTTTACCGCCTTGCTTCCAGCTTTATTGACCCATTATTCTGTGCTTGCCATTGTGCGAAATCCTGTGGATGTTATTTTGTCTTGGCTTACCGTAGATTTGCCTGTAAATAGGGGGAGAATTCCAGGAGGTGAAAGGTTCGATTCAATACTAAAAGAACAACTGAATGGGATTAACAATCGAATTGACCGGCAGTGGGCAATTTATCAGTGGTTTTTAAAACAGTATTTGCAGCGCACTGAAGCCCATCTAACTATTATTCGGTATGAAGATATTATTGCATCGAATGGTATGGTTTTACAAAAATGCCCATTTGTGGCGTCAGCCAGTAGGTTAGAAGAAAAGAGGCTTTGTACGCCAGAAAGGCATTTTTCTGAAGAAAACTATGCAGAAATTCTATCGATTAAATCAAAATTACTTGCTGCAGATTATGGGCATTTATATTCTACTGAAGAAATAGCCTCTGCATATGCTAAACACGGTTTGTAATAAGCTAAACGACTTTATGAGCACATCGACTTTTTATCTTTGTACCGGTTTCCATAGAAGTGGAACATCACTGGTTGCTCAATCTCTTGCTCAAGGTGGAGTGAAGATGGGAGATGAGTTGATGGGTGCCACGTTCAGCAACCCTTTGGGGCATGTGGAAGATATGCCTATTGTTAAACTTCATGACAGGGTGTTTGCGGTTAATGGTACTGATTGGCGCTATACTGGCGATGTACCATTATATAAACCCAGTTGGCTTTCAGATAACATCCGAGACTATTTAGACGGTAAAGCGTCAAATGGAGCTGGGTATTATGGCGTTAAAGACCCAAGGGCTGTTTTTTATTTAGATGATTGGCAAGCGTCGACTAATAATGAATTACGCTATGTTTTTGTATATCGACATTGGTCAGCCTGTGTTAATTCTATTTTATCTAGGGCCAGTCGCTTCCTTGTTAATACTCCTCAGCCTTTGAAAGCAAACAAACTTAATTTTGGTTTTTTTAAGCAACCAGAAATGGTGTTTAATATGTGGTTGGCAACAAACCGACGCCTTTTGGAATTTTACCAATTACATGGGCGCAATAGTCTACTGTTTTCTCAAGAGGCATTTGTAAATGATAATGCTTCGATTATGCAACTTGCACCTAAAATTCAATTGCAACCCGAGATGCTGAGTTCAAGCCACTTTAAGCCAGAGTTAATTACAAAATCGATTCCAAGTGCACTGATGCAATCCGTTAGCCCTGACATAATTACGCAATGTAATGAGTTATGGGCGCAGCTTCAAATTACTTCTGATGTGTCTGTCGACGTTAGCGCTGAAACCTTGAGTCATAATTGGGTACCGGTGATAAATACGAGTTCGCTAGAGCACGACGATACTTCTTTACGCAAGCTTGAATTTAATGGACTAACTTGGAATGAGCTGCTTGATTTTGCAGCAAAAATCAATCCTAACCATTTAACCTGCGAACTAGTTGCAAGTTTTATGAGCCGATCATTTGGCTCTGTAGACGATTACGATTCTTTATCTGAAATTACACACAAATTTAATTTTTTCTTGTTTAGCAAGCTATCTAAAATGCGCGCGATGCATTTGGCATCGAATAGTTGGAACCTAGTTAAGTGGAACAAATACTGCGAACAACAACCCAGTTGGCTGAATCTAACCGATGACGAATTAGTTCAGGACAACCCGTTTTCTACCAGACCCGTTGCTGAATATTCGCCAGATAAAGCGCAATTCAATATATTAGAAATAGACATTGATGACGTTGTTTCTTTTATTGAAAGCCAGCCCACTGATAGCGCAGAAATATTAATAACTCAGATTTTATTGTTTAGAGTATTTATTGACGACAAGCCTTTTAAAAAGCTTGCGAGTTTAGCCGTTGAATTTAATTTAACGTATCTGTCTGAGTTTTGTTTGATTAAATCCCTTCGCTATGACTACAGCGCTGACACCCTAATGAGATTAGGTGATCTTTATAGAAAAGACGGCAATGGTAAAGAAGCGCTACAGTGTTTTGAACAAGGTGATGCTATACGCCCCAACAGTGTGCCTATTCTTGCCAGACTTGCTGAAGTTAACTTGTTTCTTGATAATCTTGTAGAGGCTCAGCAATACACTTCAAAGGCATTGAACAAGAATGAAAAGCGACCAAATCCAATTGCACTGAGATGCCAAAGAGAACTGCAAAATAGAAAAAAAAGTCTGGTTCAAAACGAGCATTTGAAGCATGCTAATTTAACAATAGAATATATTGGCGATTACGAAAAAATCGTCGAAATTGGTCGTGTCGATGCTGAATATGGGGAGCGTGTTGATATACGTAATAGGGCTGCTGCGTTTATTTTGAGAGATAACGCTTCTTGGTTAACCGATGGACTTAAAAATATACCTAAAGCATCTCACCCTTTGTTGCAGCATTACATTTACAAGCAGTGGAAAAGTATTTTTCCTGCAGATGTGGTGCAAAGCAATATTGGTATTACTGAGCCCAACGCCGTTGTGAACTACCCACAATTTAAACGTAAACAGGGAACTCACGGGCACGGGATTATTATTGATGTGGCAAATTTGGATTTGTTTCGTCAGTTGTTGAATGCCATTTATGCAGCTGCTATAGAAGCTGACTTGTTTATTATTACTTGTTTTAAATTGGAATCGGAGGTGAGGCTAATACTGGAAAAGTGCAACTTAACTAAGTGTAAAGTTCATTGTTTTCCAGCTTCGGCCCCAAAAGTTAAGCGTTGGCTACTGAGTTTCAATAGTGAATTGATTGATTACTCATCGGTATTGTATTTACACACAGACTCTGAAGTGTCGGTACCCAGAGTCAAGTCAGAGCATTTGTTAGCCTATTGGTCTTGGTTGGGTGATGAGGGGGCGTTAACTAAGGCGTTTAACGCATTGGAACACCATAGCTCATTAGCCTTAGTTGTTCCGCCGTATCACACTGAACTTCTATCTCGTGACCTTGGGGCGCATGCCATTAGCAAATATGTAGAGCTTAAAAAAACGGCAGAATATAGCTCTGATACGTCTTGTTTTCTTCATCCAGCGGGTAATATGTTTTGTTATAACCCTCAGCATCTACAGAAAATTGTTGAGGTTGAAGGCTATGAAAAATATGGGAAGCAGTTCTTTTTTGCTTTGCCTATGTTATTGGATAAACATGGTTTGAACGCTAAATCTGTTAATGAAATATAGTCATTAGCTTTTTATCGAATTAGAAAGAATACACATTTTGCATATAAGCGGGCAAAGCAGTCACTCCAGTGACCGCGTTTATAAGTAGATTTAAACACGGTTTCTTGCGGGATAGAGACTGGCGTTAACGACAAAAAATCAAATAATTGATTCAATGTTTGCGAGTGTTCATTTTGAAGAGACGCTTGGTGACAAACAAAAACATTGTCATGAGGCACGCTTTGATACAGGCGTTTGAGCTGCCGTTGGTAAAAGCCTCTACTCAAGTAACTAAAATGGCGGGCAGGGCTATCGAATGGCCACGATTGCACTTTTAAATGAGGGAATAGTCGAAAAGGCTCTAATAAAAAGGCCATCAGCATAGTTCGTTTTTCAACTCCACGTTGTTTTGACATGGTGTAATGAGATATAGCTCTGTCTAATGGGTTTCTCAATATCACGATGAATTTAGCATTTTGGTTGTATTCAATACATTGTTTTAGATAATGTTCGCGAAAAAGAGTGATTGGCGTGGCATCACAAATTATGGGCTCACCTTGATAGTTCGACAATTTTTCATCGTATTTTAACCGCGCCTGCCGTGCTTTATTGGCTTGCTTATGAAATGTAGGATGGTCGAAGATATGAGCTTCTTTTCCATCGACAACATAAATGTCGGGGTGTTGATCTAAAAAGCTCGCAAGTGCGCTTGTGCCTGCCTTTTGTACACCGAGTATATGTAAATTAATCACTTATTTAAAACTAGTCATAGAAATTTGTATGGGCGTTAACATATCTATAAAGTGCACAGATGTCACCTAGTAACAGACTAATGGAAGATTAACACATGCGTTCGTATTCATTTTATCGACAATATCATAACTACACAGGTGGACATCAAAAAGTCGCAGATTACATTCAACATACTTTATCTAAAGATAATACTTCTGCGAGTTTGTATTTAGACAACCAGTCTCCAATAGAGTCTCAATTATTTGAAAATATAGCCTTACTAAACTATCAAAGCAGTTACCGTCCACAAGACGCAGATGTGGCATTTATTGCGGGCATGGACTGGCGTCAGTACAGCCGGGAGTTTAATGAAGATCAAATTAAGCTTAATTTAATTCAACATGTTCGGCATGGGAATAAAGACCACCCCTTGTTTCAGTTTTTACAGCATAAAGCCGTTCGAATTTGCGTTTCAGATGCAGTTTATCAAGCCATCAAACCTTATGCTAATGGCCCCTGTCGAGTGATTCGTATGGGACATAACATTCCCAAAATTAATAGAAGAAAAGAAAACGACCTTTATATATTAGGTAATAAGCAACCCGAGCTTGCTGAACGTATCGGTGAGTGGGCACAAAAAAAGCAATACCGTGTGCAAATACATAGTGAATATGTGCCCAAACATGAAGTACTTGATGGAATGGCGAGCAGTAAAATCAGCCTAGTGCTACCAAACGCTAAAGAGGGATTTTATTTGCCGGGAATAGAAGCAATGGCACTTTCCCATTGGGCCGTGGTTCCCCATTGTGTTGCTAATGAAGAGTATATGAAGCCTCAAGTGAATGCGACCCAGTGCGAGCTAGAGTTTGCCAGTTGTATTCATGGAATAGAGTCAGCAATGAAAGCTTTAGCTAGTCCGCTTTATATTATGAAACGTTGGTTCGGAAGGCAACTGGCTGCAAGTTATACATTACAGACTGAACGCAAAGCCTATTTGGCTCTTCTTGATGAACTTGATACCTTGTGGAAATAGCTAGTAATTTGGGTTTGTTTTTATCGTTAATTGCATAGTGCTGGCTTTAGCCGTTTGATTCATATTCGTTGAAATTGAGTATGATAAGTCATATGCCATAGAATTGAAGAGTGCTATCATATCGGAAAATAGCATTCTTATAATAATACTTAAAAAGCTAAGGAATATGACAAGTAGATCAACCTCACTTTACGAATTTGGGTATAACTTTTTAGGCCCTATCTGTAGCGAATATTTTTTTAACTTGCTAACTGAAATCGAGTTAAGTGATCCCAGCGAGATAGTTTTTTTAGCCAGAGAAGGATACTTTTTTAGTAAAGCCTACCAAGTGCTAGTGGATAAAGGGTTGGCCGAAGAGCGCAATCGATTTTATTTACTTGCCTCTAGAAGTTTCTTGTTCCGAATTACTATTACGGACAAAAATGCCAGAAGCTTAAGTTTAAATACAAAATATGCTGGAACGGTTAAGCAGCTTCTTATGGGCCGTTACGGGTTTACTTTACGTCAAGTAGATGAAATTTTTTCCGTTGAAGAACTGGAATCTGAATGCTGTTTACCTGAAGGATCGTCAAAACTAGAAGACTTGCTAAATAAATACCACTCACAGCTAAATGACCTTATTCAGCCTTCAAAACAAGCCTATTTATTATATTTGCAGACCTTAGGGTTAAATGCTGGGAGCAAGCCTCTTTTAGTGGACATTGGGTACTCAGGAACAATCCAAAAGCTATTAACGTATTTGGTGGGAATGAATAGTTCAGCGCTTTATTTTATTACCACACAGCAAGGTAATCAGAGGGTGAACGAGAATACCATTTTTATGAAATCTGTGTTTAAGGATGGAGTAAAAATGGGGGACGGTTATACCATGTTAGACCGCTCCTTATTATTTGAATCTTTGTTGACGTCGCCAAATGGACAATTTATCGACATAGAAAAGCGAATAGGGGGTTCTGGCGAATTATTTAATTTTTATTTTGGCAGAAAATCAAATCCACAATGTAGTATTCATGACTTAGAACGTATTTTTGACGGGGCAATTGATAATATAGTGCACAACCTCTCTAACGGATTAAGGTTTAGTTGCACAGAAATAGAAACCTTGTTTGAGCATTATGCTTTTAGTCGGCACTTTTTTCCCAAAGACGTATGGCCTCTATTTGATGTAGATGATGCTATTTCAGGCAATGGCAATGTAAACCCTCTCCAATTGTTTCGGATTTGAGTTCAGTATGAAAAAATTGATTTCTACCTTTTTGAAAGGAAATAAATATAACCAGCGCATAGTTAGCGGGGCTGAAGAAGTAAACGATGCTGAAGAAGTAAACGATGCTGAGAGTATAGAAAAAGAACCCGTATCCGAAGGTGAGAATACACTTCGCCATGGTTTTAAAAGAGCATTGGAATTAGACTTGTTTTGCCCTGAATGGTACAAGGCACGATATGGTGAATTTAATAGCGACTTTGAAGCCTTTAAAGACTATTGTTTCAAAGCAACATTTTCAAATGTAACACCTTCACCAAATTTCGATACTGAAGCATATCAACGCCACCATATTGACACCTACCTGAATTCAGAAAGTCCTTTGTTACATTATGTTATTCACGGTTTAGCTGAAAAGCGCAAGACGCATCCAACGCATTCTAAATGGCACCCGACATCGCTTATTAGTGCTAATGATCATAGTGGTTGGAATGAGCAAAAAATAGCGATTTGCTTGCACGTGTTCTATGCCGATTTTGTTGAACGATTTGCTGAAGGTTTGCGTTCTTTTCCTTGTGGTGTCGATGTATATGTTACTGCATCTAAAGATATTCCCATTAGTGATATAGAAAATGCGTTTTCCGATATTGCTAATGTAAATCAGCTAACCATTGCTGCTGCACCTAACCGTGGGCGTAACTTTGGTCCTATGTTGGTTGAATTTAATGAACAACTTTTAGACTATGATTTGATTTGTCACTTGCATTCCAAAAAATCACTCTATTCTGGGCGAGAGCAAACACAGTGGTTCGACTATTTGAACCAGTTTTTGTTTAATGACAATCATGTTGTTAGTTCTGTATTGAAGTTGTTTAACGAAAACAAACAGCTTGGTATGTATTACCCTACAACTTTCCATATGATGCCATCGTGGGTGAATCATTGGACATGTAATAAAAGGTTTGCTCAGGGATTTTGCAATGATTGGGGGATTGAAATTGACGATGATTTTGTTAGCTATCCTGTAGGTGGTATGTTTTGGGCACGCCCTCAAGCAATAAAACAACTATTAGAGACTTCTTATACTTACGAAGATTTCCCTGAAGAACCTTTACCCAATGATGGTTCTTGGTTGCATGCGTTAGAAAGAGTATTAGGCTTATTAGTTGAAAAGAACCACTACCAACAGTTTTATTATTACCCTCCTTCGGCTTCATTTACTCTCGATTCATCTTATAAATATATTGGCTACGCTAAACCTGTTGAGCATTTTAAAAGAGAATTAAGTGGGCATGAAATTGTGTCATTTGATATTTTTGATACCCTACTTCGAAGAGAATATACAGAACCTGACTACGCAAAATATTTGTTAGGTAAGTATTTATCAAATGAGCACCTCGTGAGTTCAGCCGATGCCTTTGTTAGTTTGCGCAATAGTGCGGAGTTGACGCTAAGAAAGCAAAAAGGGCATGTCGGAGACGTGAGTATTACTGATATCTACGATTACTTAGGCCATCAGTTTGGGTGGGGGTATGAAGAGTGCTCAAATTATCGAGAGCTTGAGTTCCAGTTCGATCTGGAAATGATTTTACCTAAAGACGAAATGGTTTCTGTGTTGACGCATTTAGCAGATACTGGAAGTGAAATTTGGTTAGTTAGCGATACCTATTATACCGAGAAGCAAATTGAACACATGCTTCAAAGAATTGGTGTTGCTGTTGGTTATAGGTTGTTTGTTTCTAGCGCAATGCAAAAGCGCAAAGATGCTGGAACTATGTGGTCGCACATTGCAAGCTTGGTCGAAGGCGGTAAACGTTCTTTTGTCCATGTGGGGGATAACGTGCGGTCAGATGCGCAACTTTGTGGAGATTATGGGTTGAAGAATTTACATATTTTGAACCCAGTGGACAAATGGACGTCGTCTGGAATGTCACTGCCAAAAATGAAGAGCAATGAGATAATGGACGAAGAGACAATTCTAAAGTGGGGACGGCTGATCGCAAATCACGGACGTTATCCATTCCACGGCGATTAAACAGGCGAAAGTAGTTGTAAATGAATAAATTATATATACACGTAGGGCCTCATAAAACGGGGTCTACAATGATTCAAAAATTTTTACTGGACAACCGCGCTGAGCTATTCAAGCAAAATGTGGTTTATCCCAAGCGATTTTTGAGTATTTTTGGTCATCACTCTTTACGACAGCTTATTTTCGATCAAAGCCTGTCACAAGATGACATTGCTTTTTTTAATGAGCCACATGATTTTATTGTTTCTAGTGAAGACTTTATTTCATTAGAACGAAAACATTGGGAATATTTTCAGTCGGTTATAACCAATAAGCAAATTGTTATATTGCATTCTTGGAGACGAGCAAGTTTAAAGCTGTATTCGATTTGGCAAGAAACGATTAAACATGGTGGGACTGAGTCGTTTTTCTCTTATTACCACGACCACCTTGCAAGGCCGGGTCAAAGCCAAATGCTGTCAGCTGATTTAAAGTTAAATATGTTTGCTCATGTTTTCGGTAAAGACAATATCAATATTGTTGACTTTGATGCCTCTGCAAAAAATGGTGATTTGTTGCAACAATTTTTTAAGGCCGCACAGCTTTCTTGGAATGACGAGTTTGTTAGTGTGAGTCACAATAAACATGCAAGAAATGCGTCAATGGGTCTGGCAGATATAGAAGTCATTAGAGCTATTAATTGTCGTCTAAAAGCAGAATCTATAGATGTATCTAGTAATGTGAGAAGTGTGTATTTGAAGAATATAGACACACTTAACACATTAGGCCTAGGTGAGTTGAAAGCATTAATTTTGTCTTTTAGTAGAGCTATTACGGTAGGGAACTATTTTATTGATAACCGCGGTGAAGCTGTGATGGTTGATAAATACAAAAGTAATATTGTTAACTATGAGCCTCATACAACACTTTCAAAACTCAATATTACATCTGATGAATGGAGTTTGACTGCGAGCGCACAAAAGGCGTTGAATGATATTTCAGCATTTATTCGAGACAAGCTTTGATGTTTTCACCTCATTGATTGGAAAATAGCCGTTCAGAAAATAACCCCAATGTGGCAACGCGTTGAAACGAAAATGTTGAAA
This sequence comes from Alteromonas sp. 5E99-2, assembly GCF_017368475.1. GTDB lineage: Bacteria > Pseudomonadota > Gammaproteobacteria > Enterobacterales > Alteromonadaceae > Alteromonas_F. The sequence continues at coordinate 75,881 of NZ_JAFNJE010000001.1, read as the reverse complement.
TGATTATTGAGAATAGCCATGCAAATATGTATTTGGCAGGCCAGTCATGTATAGCCTTTTAGACATGTTTTTTTTCAAAATAACATCAGAATGAAATTTAAGTTAGTAAGATAATCAAGATTTTTTGTTTTTTTTCTGGTACCGTTGCGATGCATTTTTTAGAGCAAAATACTATTTTTTAGGTGCTCTTTATATTCAAAAAGATAGTTGGAGCTTCTTTCCGTTGGTAAGTCATTTTTCTTTAGCTAGTCCGAATCAAACTTTTCATAAAGTTGACGTGGTTATTGCCATGGCAGTGTACGAAAAGGACAGATTAGATTGGGTTAGTCAGTCAATTGAAAGTATGCTTGCGCAAACATTCACAGACTTTTTATATTATATCGTTGTAGATGGGCCTATAGACGATACGTGCAAAAAATATTTACTTGATGTTGCTCAAGACAATAGCCGTATAGTATTGATTTTTGGTAAGCATAATGTCGGTTTGAGCGAATGCATGAATTTCATTATTGAATTGAGTGCTGAAGTCGAACCTAGATATTTAGTTAGGATGGACGCCGATGACATCAGTAAAAAGCACCGCATTCAAACTCAAAAGCAGTTTTTAGACGCGCATGATGATATCTCTGTGGTAGGTAGTGCGTTGTCTGAGATTGATGAAAATGGCAAAATAATTGGAGAGCGTAAACTGCCCTTATCTCATGATGCTATTGTAAAGCTATTACCCAAACGTTGCCCGTTAAACCATCCGACTGTCATGATTAGGTATGATGTATTTTCGAAGGGGTTTCGTTACATGTCTGGGTTGAACATAACAGAAGACTATTTTTTGTGGGCTGATTTGGCTGCAGACGGGTGTAAATTTAGCAATCTAGAATCGAATTTATTATTGTTTCGTCGTGTTGATGAATTTTATAAGCGAAGAGGGATTAAGCGCTCTTTTAGCGAGTTCAGAGCACGGTTCTATACAATGAAAAAATTAAACCGGTTTTCTGTAACCAATGTTTTGTATGCGTTTATTGTTTTGTTTTTACGGAGTATGCCGCTGAAGGTTGTAAAACTTGCGTATAGAGTTGATAGGTTCCTATGGGACAAATTAACAAAACACTAAAAGTAGGCGCAGTCATTGTGCTTTATAACCCTAGTAAAAGCATGATTTCAGGCCTTGTAGAGCGACTACTTGTGCAAGTTGATACTCTGTGCTTGATTGATAACTCCCCCGTCGCTTGCCCTATTTCGAAGGCATCATCTGAAAAAATTTCCTTAATGCACTTCCCTGACAACATTGGTATTGCCGGCGCGCAGAATCATGGTTTGGAGGTGTTGCTCAAAAATGGATGCAATTACGGCGTTCTGTTCGATCAAGACAGCGCAATAGAGTCGGATTTTGTAAGTCGTTTACTTACTGATATGCAACGATTACATCTCGAAAGCCAGTCAGATATTCTTGCTATAGGCCCAAGTGTTTTATGCGAATTTTCAAATACTTTACTTAAACCTAGAATTGATAAATGTATAGAGCGGCATGAATCAGGAAATATTGTTAGGCAAATTATAGCTTCTGGTATGTTGATTAATTTGGCATTGCTGCCTAAAGTTGGTTTCAAAGAAACTGGACTTTTTATCGATGCAGTGGATCATGAATGGTGTTGGCGGGCTCAAGAGCACTCGCTGAAAATTGGACAGTCTAATACTGTTATAATGCGCCACAGGATAGGTGATTATTTAAATAGTTTTGCCGGGATAGAATACCGAGTAGGTTCTCCGGTACGCTTGTATTATCAATATAGGAATATATTTTTGCTTGTACGTAGAAACTATGTTCCACTTTATTGGAAGTTAAGGAACCTAGGTTTGATGATACCAAAGTTTTTGCTTAATGGGCTTTGCCAAAAACAAAAACGTTTGCGTATCTCATTTATGCTCAAAGGTATTTGGGATGGGCTTTGGAACAAAACAGGGCCGTTTGATAACAATTGGAAATAATAAAAGGTAGATAACATTGAAAGTTACGGTATTTGGAATAGGCTACGTAGGGCTTGTTCAAGCAGCAGTGCTAGCAGAAGTCGGTCATGATGTCGTTTGCGTTGATGTTGATCAAGACAAAGTCGACAAGTTAGAAAAAGGTATTATTCCGATTTACGAGCCAGGACTTACTCCTTTAGTAACGAGTAATTTTGAATCTGGCCGATTGCAATTTACCACTGATGCAGAATCCGGAGTTAAACACGGACAAGTTGTTTTCATTGCGGTGGGGACTCCTCCTGATGAAGACGGTTCCGCAGATCTTAAATACGTGCTTGCTGTAGCGGAAACTATAGCCACCTTCATGCAAGATAAAAAGGTGATTATTAACAAATCTACAGTTCCCGTTGGTACTGCGGACAAAGTGAAAGCGAAAGTAACAGACACATTTAAATCATTGGATAAAAGTGTAGCGTTCGATGTCGTATCTAACCCTGAATTCTTAAAAGAAGGTGCGGCGGTTAACGATTGTATGCGACCAGACCGAATTATCTTAGGCACTGATAGCGAAGGGGCTGAAAAGCTACTTAGAGAATTGTACGCGCCATTTAACCGTAATCACGACAAGGTGATTACAATGGATATTCGCAGTGCGGAATTAACAAAATACGCAGCAAACTGTATGTTAGCAACAAAAATTAGCTTTATGAATGAAATGGCTAATTTAGCGGAACGCTTTGGTGCTGACATTGAAAATGTACGTAGAGGGATTGGTTCTGATCCAAGAATTGGATACCAGTTTATCTACCCAGGCTGTGGTTATGGCGGCTCTTGCTTTCCTAAAGACGTTCAAGCTTTGGTAAAAAGCGCAAATCAGGTTGGTTATAAAGCACGTATTTTAGAGTCAGTAGAAGCCGTAAATTATTCCCAGAAAGAAAAATTATTTGATTATATTATGCGCCACTTTGATGGTGAATTGTCAGGTAAAACCGTTGCATTATGGGGCTTGTCATTTAAGCCAAATACCGATGATATGCGCGAAGCGTCAAGCCGTGTATTGATGGAAAAATTATGGTCTGAAGGGGCATCGGTTCAGGCATATGATCCTGAAGCAATGGAAGAAACACAACGTATATACGGCACGAAAGACGATTTGAAGTTGGTTGGGACGAAAGAAGCAGCACTTTCAGGAGCTGATTTCTTAGTTATATGTACTGAATGGCAAGCATTTCGGGCGCCTGATTTTGAAGCAATTAAAAACGCGCTGTCTGAGCCAGTTATCTTTGACGGAAGAAACTTATTTGAGCCAGAGCGTATGAATGATTATGGTATCGATTATTATGCCATTGGTCGTGGATTATCAATTAAGGAAAATAAGTAATGAGTCAAGTTAAAAAAGCAGTTATCCCAGTTGCTGGTCTAGGTACAAGAATGTTACCAGCCACTAAAGCAATTCCAAAAGAGATGCTGCCTGTTGTTGATAAGCCACTTATTCAGTATGTGGTATCTGAGTGTGTACAAGCAGGAATTAAAGAAATTATTCTTGTTACACATGCGAGTAAAAACAGTATCGAAAACCACTTCGATACGTCTTTTGAGCTTGAAGCAACGTTAGAAAAACGTGTTAAGCGTCAACTTTTAGAAGCAGTGCAAGCAATTTGTCCAAAAGATGTGACTATCATGCATGTGCGTCAAGGCCATGCAAGTGGACTTGGTCATGCAATACAATGTGCTCGTCCTTTGATTGGTGATGCACCCTGTGCTGTTGTATTACCGGATGTCATTATTGATGATGTTGCAAGTGATCCTAAAAAGGACAACTTGGCAGATATGGTTGCTAAATTTAACACAACTCGCGTTAGCCAGGTAATGGTTGAGCAGGTTGCTCAAGAAGATGTTGTGAAGTTTGGTATTGTGGATTTAGATGGTGCTGAATTAGCTCAAGGTGAATCAGCAAAAATCCATAAAATGGTAGAAAAACCTGAACTGGAAGATGCGCCATCTGATCTGGCTGTTGTAGGTCGTTATGTGTTGTCTGAAAGAATCTGGGACTTACTGGCGACAACCTTACCGGGTGCTGGTGGAGAAATTCAACTGACGGATGCTATTGATTCATTAATGGCACTAGAGCAAGTTGACGCTTACTACATGAAAGGTAAAAGTCATGACTGCGGAAGTAAGCTAGGCTATATGAAAGCGAATGTTGAATATGCGTTAAGACACCCTGAATTGGGCGACGAATTTACCGAGTATTTAAAATCACTGTAATAGTAAAAAAAGGCTCGTAAGAGCCTTTTTTAATTAATGCTTATTTGCGTAAGTAACTTAGCAAAAAGTTTATCGCCAATACCTTTTACTTGTTTGAGTTCTTCAATTTGAGTAAAAGACCCGTTTTCTTGCCTATATTGAACAATCGCTTCAGCCTTACTTTGTCCAATACCCGGTAGGGCGACTAGAGTAGATACGTCAGCGTTGTTAATGTTTACCTTTAGCTCGCTTGCTTCTGGTGCTGTTGTTTCATTAGAAACGCTTACAGGTGCCGTTTGAGCGAATGTTGAAGCTGTTCCTAATATTAATGTAAATAGAATAGAGTTTACAATTTTCATTCTGTATTCCTTTTTTAGTTAAATGATGCCCCCTGCATCCACTATTACTGTATCGCGATGTTACACAAATACGAGTATCGAAAAAGGTCAGTTTTTTATTAGCGCTTTACTAAATTACAATAGAGAAGTTCAGAAAGACCGTGAACACAAGTGGCTTTGGACGACAAAGTAACACCTAAGTATTTACTGAGCTTTTTTTCATAAGGTGTCGAATGGCGAGTGTGGCTAAAAGAGCCATGACGAATGGTTGTAGACCATTCTAATGACAGTTGAATAATTGCTGACGAAGAAGATGTTGGGGTATTACTATCAGTTAACACCCGACTCATCGCTGTAATATGAGCCGGAGATGTTCCCCATGCTTTAGCAAGGTTCATTGACGCGGTCCGTAAATCGTCTATTGGTATTTCTTTTATTAGGTGTTTGAAACCATGCTGTTCAACGTTCACCGTTTCCCACGATGTTATGTTTTTTACTGTTGCATTTGTAAATAAAGGAGAGTGGCACAGCAAGGTTAGAAGGCTAGCTGTTTGCGGTAATATTAATTGTGTTTCTTTGGCTAGGTAAGCGGCTATTTCCATGCTGAGTGTCACATGGCTAATAAATGCATCTTTTAAGGGAAAACTATTTTGCGTGAGACGTTCAAATAACGCATGGGTTGTTAACATATCGCCTAGGCGCTCAGTTCCATAAGTCATGATAGCTTGTTTTACGGAAGAGACTGATATTTTTAACCTATTGCTATTTGTTGCAGATTCACACATGAACCGAGAGAAACTCGGTTCCTTCTCTATTCGTTGGGTTAATTCGTCAATATCAATGTTGTACTGCTGGCACTGTTTCAATATCAGTAATAGTGACTTAGGGGGTCTATCTACTCTATAGGTTAAAGGGTAGATATTTTCGTTTTCATAGGTGCGTAGAGCTTCGCTGAAGAGCTGTTTGTTGAAATCATAGTTAACCACTGGAACGCAGCTTTCATGGTTAGCCTCTACATGATCTTTACCATTACTGAGTATTACGTTGTTACCGTGATTACAGAGTATCCAGTATTTTTCACTTTTAAATTCGACTTGCGTACCAGGAATATGTAACGACGGGTAAATGAGTAAATGCTGCAAACTATTATGCAACCAATTAGGGGTAACATAAAATAAACGAGTAATATTGGATTGCCATCGTTGCTTACCAGAATTTGTTAGCAACACCGATACACTTACCGCTAGCCACTGCCAATGTGTTAACCGTACTTGAGGTAAATAGCGAACAGGATCGGGTAAAACGAGTAATTTTGCGATGCGAAGTAAATCTGCGGCGCTTCCGTAACCTAGGTGCTCAAATCTTTTCAGGGTGTGCTTTGTAGCGGCGTCTTTCGCCGTGCTTTCAAGCTGTTGAGTGGCATAACATAGTAGCAAGCCTGACGACAAAATAGATGACGACGTTGTATTGTATTGATTTATTCTGCATAAGTGAATGAAAGTCACAATGCGTGTGATAGACGCACTGAAGTGTTCTACGTTTTCATTTTTTATGCGAGAAAAACAAAGCCCTAAAACATACAAAGGATGTTGTGATATTGATGTGTTGAGCTCTTTGCAAATGGTAAGCGCAGTTTTTATACTTTGAGAATACTGTTCTTTCTCTAATTGAATAAGCAATGTCTTATATGCAAGCGAAAATTTATCTAAAGCTGGCACGAATTATTTCTAATTAACTCTGTTCATATTCATTTAGCGCACTTTCACCTAAAGCGACAAGTCTGTTGTCTTCAAAAAGAACGGGAGTACACTCTTCCTTAGTTGTTAACCCATCAGCTTTAACATGTTGGGTTCTAAAAAACATAATTTGTACGACCGTATCGCTGGTTTCTTTGGCTTCGGTTATGTCAGGTGAGCCCATTAACGCGAGAACTTCGTCCCTGGTTGCTCCAATTGTTAATTTTGCAACTTGGACTTTATTGTATGCTTCTCGGTCTTGCCACCCCATATTTTCTGGTTTATCTGGCACAAAGGTAAGGACGCTAAACGTCAATGCAATATAAGCAGAAAACCCAATTACAATAATCTTAATGGCACTAGAACTTCGCATCATTTACATACTCGAATCGATAGTATAGCAGGGAGTATACTTTGAACCTGGTAGCTTCATCCTTTGCTGTTCAACGAATGATGCTAAAAGTGTATCCATTCTATTCATTAATTCAGGATCGCCAGTAAGTTTAAAAGGCCCTTTTGATTTTATTAACCTTACACCTTCAGCTTTAACATTTCCAGCTACAATGCCCGAAAAGGCTTGCCTTAATGCTGCGGCTTTTTTCCCTATAGGTTGTTCATTGTGTAAAGGGAGTGCGGCCATGGAGCTATGGGTTGGAATAAAAGGCATTTGAAATTCTGTAGGAATTTTCAGTGTCCAATTAAAACTAAAGCCGTCGCCATGTTCTCTTCTGAATTGCTCTACTTCTTTCATTTTTTTCGCTAAATACACCGCTACTGCATCAGGATCGTCTACGATAATTTTATATTTTTGTTGAGCTTCCTTTCCTAACGTCGCACCGATGAATTCGTCGATTGCCTCAAAATAACCTTCGCTTCCCGCAGGGCCTGTTAATACAAATGGAAAGGGTTGATTTGTGTTATCTTCGTGAAGCAGTATACCTAAAAGATAAAGCAATTCTTCTGCGGTACCGGCTCCCCCAGGAAAGACAACAATACCATGAGCAAATCGCACAAAAGCTTCTAGCCGCTTTTCAATATCAGGCATGATGATAAGTTCATTAACAATAGCGTTAGGGGGTTCAGCTGCAATGATACTGGGTTCTGTAATGCCAATATATCGGCCAGATTTATGACGTTGTTTTGCATGGCCAATGGCCGCGCCTTTCATCGGTCCTTTCATCGCTCCAGGGCCACAACCGGTACAGATAGACATGTTTCTTAAGCCAAGAGCATAGCCTACGGCTTTAGTGTATTTGTATTCAGTTTTGTTAATGGAATGACCACCCCAACATACGACAGTATCAAGGGTGTTATTGGTGCTTAACGCATCGGCATGTCTGAGCATATCAAACACCATGTCTGTTACTAAAGTCCCACTTGCTGGGCAAGATTGGTGATCAAATGCGTATTTATTTCCCATATACAACAAGTCTCGAAGCACAGAGAAAAGGTGTTCGTGAACACCAGTAATGAGTTTTCCATCAACAAATGACAATTCTGGCGGGTTTATTAATTCAATTTTAACCCCTCGTTCTTTTCTTACTAATTTGATGTCGAAGTCTTTGAAGGGGGCAAAGAGTGTGTCAGCGTCGTCTTCATCAGCGCCACTATTTAGTACAGCTAGGCAGCAGTTGCGGAACATATCGTATATGTCACTATTTGCAGCATCTTCTAACTGCGATAACTCTACTTGAGATAACTGGTTCATCCAGCCTACTGGATTAAGCTGTATTGTTTTCATAATTCGATAATCACACGGTTACGGCCAGTTTTTTTTGCGCTGTATAAAGCTTTATCTGCTCTCTCGAAAAACTGTTGCAGCGTTTCACCATTTTTATAGCAACTGGCGCCAAACGATGCCGTTATCTTCACTGGGGTTTGCTTGAATTTAAAAGGCAGTTGACTTAATTCTTCGCGCATTTCGTCAAGCCTACTTTTTAAGTTTTTGTCGGATTGATTTTGCATTAACAAGGCAAACTCTTCTCCTCCCCAGCGAGCAAGGAATTCGTTGGGTCTTAAATTTTTCATTAGATTTTTAGCGATAACTTGTAAAGTTCTATCCCCGGCGGCGTGACCATATTGATCGTTTATAGACTTGAAATGATCAATGTCGATTACTGACAATGCTAAGGGGTCGTTTTGCGTTTCTGCAAAGGACATGGCTTTTACAGCTCTTTCGTTGTATGCAAGCCTATTTGGGACGCCTGTAAGAGGGTCTGTATAAAGAGAGTTTTTTTGTTCGACCAAACGTTTTTTGTAACTCAGAGTTTGTTTTTGCAAGCTGGTTAATTGTGCCTGCATATCAACTAACAAAGACATGAGCTTTTCTTGTTCACTACTGTTTATTTTATGCTTGTCATGGACTTCAGATCTGATTTGATCGATATATTCATGAGCTTTTGTTTTTAACTCTTCGACATCTTTTTGTTGTTTTAATGAAGAATCAAACTCGCCAAGGATACCCTCTATTTGTTCGACTTGAGCGTTATCCCTTTCCGTTATTTTTTGCGACAATGAGATACTCGATGCCACATGTTTGTCAGTTTTATTGATGGCTGCATGTATACGCTGTATTGCCTTACCATTAGCCGATGCGTCAAGCATGGTTTCGTTAATGATAACTCGAATTAAAACAAGGCATGACTCTAGCAGTTGTTGTTCGCTCAAGCCCTCTGCTAACACTGTTTTTAACTCAATGAGTTCAGTATCATTAGGTTTTTTTCTTGCGTAAACATCAACCCACTGAAGTAATTCAGAAACAATCTCAGTTTTGACTTCGTCGACCGCGCCATCAACCCCGCTAGAATTACTCTCATTATTACCTTCAGGTAAATGACTGCTCTTTACACACGTCTCTACTAGGGAAACTGCACTGAATAAGTGGCTAAACATTTGTTCTAATGACGTGGTTGGAGCTGAAAGGGATGTTAGCTGCTGAGCAATTGAACGTCTGAGTTCTTCAGGAGTTTGGTCTAATTGTTGAATTTTTTTTACAGTCGCTTGAAGGTCTGCGACTTTGTTTTTAATTTGGTGTCGTACGTGTTGATCGCCATCCATTAACAGAGGAGATAACTTGTTTATACTCACTGCGGCTAAACTAAAATCTGGTTTACCTGAAAGGTGGCCTCTGAGAATTTTTAATTCTGCATCAATGGTAGTGTTTGTTCCTTCATAAAAAGCAGATAACCGAGTAATGAGCTGAGCTAAATTATCTGAATATTTTTTTAGCGCTTTTTGTTTAAGTGCATCCACTTACTGCTACCTCTCACTGTCTTGGAAGGCGTAAATCTACGTCAAGTGTTTCAAAGTTAGAACGGAACGGGTTGATGTCTAACCCTCCGCGCCGAGTATACCTAGCATAAACCGTCAATTTAGTAGGGTTGCACTTATTAAGTATGTCACAAAATATTCGTTCTACGCATTGTTCATGAAACTCATTGTGCTGACGAAACGAAACAATATATTTTAGTAAACCTTCATGGTTTATTTTACTGCCGCTATAACGAATATACAGTGTCGCCCAATCAGGTTGGTGGGTGATCAAGCAGTTTGATTTTAATAGATCACTATATAAACATTCCTCTACTTTAGTAGAAGTATTAGCAGATAACAATTGTGCATTGGGTGAATAAGTGTCTATTTCTATATCCAGATCATCCAGGCAATCCCCTTTAGGATTGTACACATTAAAGTTTGAGTCACTGTTTAACGGGTTAAGCGTCACTGTAACGGAAGCTTGAGCACAAGTGGATAGATCTTGGCATAATGTAGACTCTAAGGTTTGCCAGTCAGTAAATTTACTTTGATTCAAACTATTTAAATACAATTTAAAGGATTTTGATTCTATTAAGTTGTATGAATTTATGGGAACCCAGCAGCGCAATATTGCAACCTGAGGTTTTCCTTTATTATTTAACCAAGACACCTCATAACCATTCCAAAGGTCGACACCTTGAAAAGGTAAATCAGACTCTAGCCCAATTTGCTCTCTGCTTAGAGTGCGGGGCACGCCTTGCAAAAGTTCAGGGGAATAGGTGTCTTTGTAATCGGTAATTTTCCCTAACGAAAGGGAATTTAATGAGTTGTCGCTAGGTTGCTCTGTGTTAGTCATATAGAAATTGTTATTATTTGTTTAAAATCGTCCACTTTATTGTAGGAGCAAATCCTTTGAACGTACACCAGTCACTGACTGAGTTTGTAGAAAAATTTATTTCTCTCTCTTCTAAATCGAAAAGAACAATAGAATATGACCCTGAATGGCCATCTATTTGTGTTGATAATACCAATATACAGAAAGGCGAAAATGTCATTTGGACTCCTAAAGTGCAAGAGCCAAAGCAATCCTTCAGCAATGTAGAAGAAGGCTTAGAGATTAGGCTTCATTCTGATATAAAAGCATTCTACACAGCCTTCTGGAGCGAAAGTTTGTTTGTTAGATCAAACGGTGAGAATTATGAGTTACTTCAAGTTTGGAATGAAGAGGACTTTGCTATTCTACAAGAGAACTTAATTGGTCACGTGCTGATGAAACGACGTTTAAAACAAGCTGAGACTCTATTTATAGGACTAGCGGATGAAGATGATATAATAGTGAGTGTGAATAATGAATTTGGTCAAGTTGTACTCGAGCAAGTGGGGCGAGAACCCCATAAAGTGCTTGCAAATTCATTGCCTGAGTTTATTTCGGGTCTTGTTGTCGACTAATCCCAGCAAGACAGTGCTCAATGGCTAGAAGCCTGTCATTGAGCTGTTTATTTTGTTCTTCAAGTTGTTCGATCCGTTCTTCTGGTGTCAAATTATTTCTTGTATCAGGCTTAGGCTCAGTATTATCCTTTTTAGTTTCAACTGCCTGTGCTCGCTCCCCTGACTTATATCTTTGTATTACTTTTATCGCTTGTGGCAACGTGAGGGTATCGCTGGCTTTTGCTCTTAACATTGCCACTGACGGGGCTAAACCTTTTGCTGACAATTGTTCGCACAACCTAAGTAAATCTTGTGTGTTTTGCATAGTAAACGACTCATTTTAATAAAATTACTAACACTTTGTGTATTTAACTAATTTCATTAGTGTTTTTAGCCAAAATACAATTTACATGATTTAAAACACTTTATTTATCAGTGGTTTATGTTTTGGCATGTCTTTTGATTGTCATTGTACCGATATACACAAAATTATTATAGTAAGGATTAAAATGAAAACGTTATTATTAATTAGTGCTTTGAGTGCGCCGTTAGTGTTGTCTGGATGTGTTATTTCTGTTCATGATGACGATGAACATGGATACAGTATTGATACTGAAGACAGAGAAACAAATAACCGCCATCATATAGCGAATTTGAATTTGGGTGATTCACTTGAAAGTGTGACTCGAAAAATGGGTGTCGCTGATTTTGATGAACTAAAGCAAACTAATGAAGGTGCTGTTCGCGTATTGTACTACCGAACACAAAAAGTAAAAAGTGATGGAGTAACAACGAAAGATGAATGCACTCCTATTATCTTTCTTGATAACCAGATTTCTGCATGGGGAGAGCTTGGGCTAAATAATCTTTAAACGTGTTATTGTGAGAGGGTTGTCGATAATTTATTCAAAGCTCCCTCTCTTCGTCTTATTCATATATCAAATTTGCCTCAGCGTTTGTAAGACATATCCTACATTTGCGTAGGAAATGCTATAAATCTTCACAATTTCCTCTCAGTCTATTTTTATTTAAGTTACTGATTAGTTTGCTTTTATCATTTTTTTTCGAGTTAGATATGTTTTTTTTGTCACATTTTTCTATATTTTTAACTTACGCCGTGTGTCGAACTGAGTAATATAGACTGCGTCACAGGGAAACACGACATGCTAAGGAAGCCGTTAGGGATGACACGGACTGCGTCATTGATGATGCATCATTAAATGATTTAATGATAAATGGAAAGGATAAAACAGGATGTTAAGGACAAGGCGTGGATGGCCAATGCAAAAGCAGGATGTTTTGCTATAAATGGAGTAAAGGATAAGGACGTGTTACTGGATTAACACATTTAAATGGATATAAGGATTTGACGATACAGAGTAAGGACACTAAGTATCACATGGATGTTTGAAAAGGATATTTGCGTTTCGAAAACGATGGCTTATGCCATCGTTTTTTGTTTGCGCTACTCTACTTTGTAAGCAGGCACGTCGATGTGTTTGGCGTGTTTGTTGAGTAAGACTATATTACCCGTATAGGTATCTTCTTTATTGCCAGAAAATTCAAATTGATACGTTGAATTCCACCCAGGTTTACCTTGGACTAACGCTATTTTTCTTTTTTGCAGCGAAACGCTAATGACTTGTAGCCCATTTTTATCACAATACTGTTTTACGTGCTTCATAGCCGCTTCAGCTATGCCTCTACTTTGCCAAAACAGCATGCAAACAAGTAATAGAATAAAAAATAGAACTAAATTAAGTAATGTCACTGTGCTTCTCTTTGTTGTAAAACGCGTAAAAAGTGTATTGTTTCTTGTCTTAATGCAGGTATTGCTACTAAATCTTTATAAAAGCCTGCAAATAGCTCTCCTTGGTGGCTTCCTTGTTCATCAAGATGAATACACGCAGTTAAAAATAACCGTAATACGGCAGGGGTAAACTGTGTGTAATGCCGACTTGCCACTAGCGTTAATACGTTCACGTTAAGCTTGGTATTATCGGTAAGTATAGACACCAGTAGCGCTTGTAGGTCGATAACTTTTGTTTGTGAACTGAGCGCTTGTAAATACAAAATGGCGTCATCAAAAACTTTATTTTTCTGTAACTCATCTATTAAAAATTGCTGCAATTGTGCATTGAGTTGTTCAGTTTCCAGCGCTTGAAGTAAGGTGACTTTAAATTGAGTGGCGAGTAAATGCCAATGTTTAATCAGGATAGTAGTGATGTTCGTATTGGTATTAATACAAGCTGCGGCATAATAAATATCTTGGGTAACGAGTTTTTGCCAGTCTATTGCTCCAGGACTTCGAACATAGGCTAATACGGGATCAATGTGTAAATGTGAGTTGCTATCTACAGCATTTAGTTTTGCAACTAATTGACCACGTTGGACTTCTGATGGAGTAAAAACATAAGGGTTGTTAGGTAACCCTTTAGTCAGTGCTGGGTCGGCTTTTAATGCATCAATAATGGTTTGTAAAAAATGGTTTCTCGATGCAGGAATTATTCTGCTTTCTTCATCAATGGGTAAACAAATAAACCAAAGATAATGTTCACTGTCTTGTATTTTCTTACTTTGTGAAAAAGATACGGCAAACCAAGCTTTGCCTTGTCGAGGTGAGGGACAAGGTTCGATACCGTTTTCAATGTTGAGAAACCTTTGAGGTTCTAACTGATAGATTCCTCGACTTAAGTCGTATACCGAATATTCCGTTCCTGCATGTAGTAAGAATTCTGACAGCGAATCAATGGTATTATGTGCCATAGTTAAGATTATTCCTTTAGGAGTAAATATAAAATTGGAAATCGAATCAAAACAACCCGCTGATATTTTATATCAAGATGAATGGTTAGTAGCGATAAATAAGCCAAGCGGCCAACTAGTGCATCGTTCCCCTCTCGACCCCCACGCAACGGATTTTGCAGTGCAGCATGTGAGAGACACTTTAGGCACCTATGTTTACCCTATACATCGACTTGATAGGCCGACATCAGGCGTTTTACTATTCGCTCTATACCCAGGCATTGTGACGCAAATGCAAAGTGTATGGGAGCATAGAGTTCATAAGCAATACAAAGCACTCGTTCGAGGCTGGTTGCACGGTAATGGATATATAGACTACAGCTTGAAATATCAAGCTGACAAATTAGCTGAAGCGAATAAAAAAGAGAATATTGTGCAAACGGCAATGAGTTCTTATGTAGTGCGCAACCAATATGAAGCGCCTTTAGCGACTAAGCGCTATGCGACCACGCGATACAGTTTAATAGATTTATCGCTACACACTGGCAGAAAACATCAGTTAAGACGGCATTTAGCCCATATTCGCCACCCTATAATCGGTGATACCAGCCACGGCGACGGTGCTCAAAATAAGATTGCGAGACAACACTTAGGGTGTAAGAATTTATTGTTAACTTGTACTAAACTTGCGTTTGAACACCCTAAAACAGGGGCAAACATTATGATAACATCACCACTATCACCTAACTTTAGCGATTGTTTGTCTCGTTTGGACGACAATTGCTATTTACAGATGGAATGACAATGCCTTCAATTAGTATTTTTTATGGTTCTGTGTACGGAAATGCACAAAACGTAGCGCAAAGTGCGCAATCTTTCCTAGAGTCTAAAGACATTAAAGCAAGCCTTATTGAAGAACCTAGCGTTCAAGACTTTAATGATGCCGACGTTATTTTGGTCGTGTCTTCAACAACGGGGCAAGGTGATTTACCCCCTAACTTGGAATGGGTCATCGACGATATCAAAGGGCAAACCCCCTCATTTGAAGGAAAGCGTTTTGCAATTGTGGCTATGGGAGACAGTAGCTATGGAGATTCGTTTTGTGGCGCGGGAAAAACCGTATTTAATTTGTTAGAAAGCCTAAAAGCGCAAGCTCTTGTGCCGTTACTTGAAGTGGATGATTTAGAAACGTTAGATCCAGAAGCTGATGTAGCAACTTGGCTAGAGACGTTAATTCCTTTGTTATAACAAAGGGAATGAATGAAACTAGTTAAGATTTAACTAGTTTCATTCTTATTTGCTACTATTCAGCACTTCTTAATAATTCGTTAATACCTACTTTTCCACGGGTTTTAGCATCTACTTTTTTCACGATAATTGCCGCGTATAACTGACAATCACCGGTAGATGAAGGCAGGGTACCAGGCACAACAACTGAACCCGCAGGCACTCGACCGTAGTGAATTTCGCCAGTTTCACGATCATAAATACGGGTACTTTGACCAATATAAACGCCCATAGAAATAACTGCGCCCTCTTCAACGATAACGCCTTCTACAATTTCACTTCGAGCGCCAATGAAACAGTTATCTTCAATAATAGTTGGGTTTGCTTGAAGAGGTTCAAGTACACCGCCAATGCCTACACCGCCAGATAAATGAACATTTTTACCGATTTGAGCACATGAGCCTACTGTCGCCCAGGTATCAACCATAGTGCCTTCGCCAACGTAAGCACCGATATTCACATAAGATGGCATTAATACAACATTTTTGCCTACGAATACGCCAGTTCTTACTGTCGCAGGTGGTACTACACGCATGCCTTCTTCAGCAAAACGCTCTGCGGTGTAATCGCTGAATTTTAAGGGTACCTTGTCAAAATACTGAGTTTCTTGACCGTCAATGATGGCATTGTCGTGCAGACGAAAATACAGTAAAACCGCTTTTTTAAGCCATTGATGAACAACCCACTCACCATCAATTTTCTCTGCAACTCTAGCGGCTCCGCTATTTAAAGCTGCAAAAGCTTGGTTTACTGCATCAACAACTTCTGGTGATGCGCTAGAAGGAGTAATGTTTGCTCTTTGTTCAAAAGCACTTTCTATAATCGTTTGTAGTTCGTTCATGAGTTTGAGATATCTTCAAGTTGTTCGAGTTTAAATTTCAATTGCTGCTTAAGAGCAACCTGTTCTTGAGGGCTTAGTGCTTGCCCATTTGCATTTGTAACAATAAATACATCTTCTGCTCGCTCACCTATGGTTGATATTTTTGCAAGCTTTAACGTTGTGTTGCAATCAACCAATGCGTGACCTACTTTTGCGAGCATTCCAGGTGCATCAAGCGCTTCTAATTCTACTAGGGTCGCTTCGTCACCGCGAGAGTAAAATCGAATTTTAATTGGTACATCCAATTGGCGCATTTGTCGTGAAATTCTGCGTGTATTGGTGTGCGAGCGTCCTGGCTTATTTATTTGTTCTTTTATGGCTTTTTCAAGTTCGTTAATGCGACTTTTTGACGTTACTCGTTGTCCATCATTCTCTAGAATTAATAGGCTGTCGAATACATAACCGTCGTCGGTCACAGTAATATAGGCATCATGGATAGAGCAGTTACCGTTGTCCACAACGCTAGCTATTTGCGCAAACATCGCAACCCTATCTTTGCCGTATACCAATAACTCTGTGCCGCCTTTTGCACTGTGTTCATTCGCCGAGACTAGCAAAGCATCATTGTCGCAATCGTGACAGCTCAGTATTTGTTCAGTATGCCATGCTATTTGCGCAGGCGTAAAACGGCTAAAGTAGTCTTGATTAAAGCGTGCCCAGTGTGATTCGATTGCATTAATTTCTATGTTGTGTTCATTGAGTAAATCCAGCGCCTTGGACTTATGTAAACTTACTCTTTCATCTAATGTCGCTTGGCAACGTAGACCATTATCCAACGCTTGTTTGGTCATCAAGTAGAGTTCGCGAAGTAGGGAGCCTTTCCAATCATTCCACAAGTTGTCATTGGTGGCTCTAATGTCAGCTAGCGTTAAGGTGTAAAGTAAGTCTAGGTGTTTTTGACTTTTTACTGCCGAGGCAAACTCATGAATAACCTCTGGATCGTATATATCACGACGCTGTGCTACGACTGACATCAACAAGTGATTTCTAACCAGCCAAGCAATCATGTCTTCGTGTTCTTTGTTGACTTGATGGCTTTGGCAGAAGTCGCGAACGTCTTGCTCGCCTAATACCGAATGGTCGCCGTTTCTTCCTTTTGCGATATCGTGAAATATCGCTGTCATATACAAGACTTCAGGGTGTTCCATTGTTTTTACAATACGAGAACAACGAGGAAATCGGTTATCGTTAGGGTTAAAATAGGCATTAACGTGTTTTACTAAGCGATGAGTATGCTCATCAACGGTATAGGCGTGGAACAAATCAAATTGCATCATGCCTACAATTTGATCCCAAGCCGGCAAATAATGCTGAATAATTTTGTATTCATGCATAATGTCCCATGCTTTATCAAAGAAGTGTGGATGCTTCATTAAGGCAAGGAATTTATCTCTGCAGTCTGGTCTTTCACAATAATACTCAGACTGAAATGCTTGTCTGGCATTCCTTAGTTGGCGAATACAATCTGCACTTAAACCCTCAATGTTATCTGCGTCGGCAATAACGAGTAAAAAATCGAGTAGGGATTCAGGCGATGGAAATGCATTGTCATGCCTTGGCGAAATAAGGCCATCAACACGTTCAAAATCAGTAGAAATATAACAAATGTCGCGTTTTTTCTTATTGAGAATATCGCTTTGAAAACGGTCTAGAAGCATGAGGTTCAACTCATGAATACGACTGATTATACGGAAGAAGCCACGCATCATGGTTTCTACCGATTTTTTACCTTCGTTTCCATAGCCTAGTTTTTCTGCAACATCAGTTTGATAATCAAATAATAGTCGGTTTTCACTGCGACCTGCGACCAAGTGCAATGCACAGCGAATCTTCCAAAGGTGCATTCTACACTCAACCAATTCACTATGCTCATCTTGAGTCATATAGCCTTGGGTAACAAGTTGTGTTCCTTCTAGTTCAGTGAAATGCTGCTTTGCAACCCAGCCAATGGTTTGAATGTCTCGTAAGCAGCCAGGGTTTTCTTTAATGTTTGGTTCTAAGTTGTACGCAGTACCATGAAATTTAGCATGGCGTGCTTTTTGTTCTTTGTATTTAGCTAAAAAGAAATCTTTACTACTTCTGCGATGTTTGTTGTTAACCCTGTGCCACAAATCATCGTATATAGGTTGGCTTCCTGAAAGAAAGCGAAGTTCTATTAAGTTAGTGGCTATAGTAATGTCATCTTTAGCTAAGGCAATACACTCTTTGATTGTTCTAACTGATTGGCCAATGTCCAAACGTATATCCCAAAGAAAAGTAATGAACTGGCTCACTTTCTCTTCAGACCCTTTACTTAAACGTTTTTTACTGGCAATGAGAAGGTCAATATCGGAGTAGGGCTGTAAGTGACCTCTTCCATATCCGCCTACCGCGCACAGAGTTACGTTATCGTCAGAGATAAGGCCGGTAATTTGCCATGCTTGTTGCAAAAGCGCATCGACAAACTTTGCCCTTCCTGTCACTAAGTCTTCGATAGGAAGTAAGCATAAATTTTCGTTTAGCCATAGATAGCTATCTGATACTAAGGATTTCCATTCCCCAAGGTTACTAATGCTATCGAGTTGTAATACCTGGTCTACAAGAGATTCTAAGTTCAATATAAGCACTCATTGGGTCGGGGTGATTAGTTATGACGGATGATTCTATCGATATCTTCTTCGTCGCGAAGGGTTAAAATTTCCACGCCGTCTTCCGTAACTAATAAAGTGTGCTCCCATTGCGCACTTAAGCTTCTGTCTTTCGTCACTACAGTCCAGTTGTCGGGCAATACTTTAGAATGTCTTTTGCCTGCATTGATCATGGGCTCTATGGTAAAACACATGCCAGCTTCAAGAACATCGCCCGTATTGGGTGTACCGTAGTGTACAACTTGAGGTTCTTCGTGAAAGGTCGCACCAATTCCATGACCGCAGTATTCGCGAACAATGGAATAATCATGAGATTCTGCAAATTTTTGAATAATATGACCGATATCGCCTAAGCGAACTCCCGGTTTCACTATTTTTATCGCTTTATAGAGTGATTCTTGGGTAGTTTTTATCAAACGGTCAGCAAGAATACTGGGTTTTCCAACAACAAACATTTTCGATGTGTCGCCGTGGTACCCATCTTTAATAACAGTTACATCGATATTAACAATGTCGCCGTCTTTTAGTTTTTTATCAGAAGGAATACCATGACAGATAACATGGTTCACTGATGTACAAATAGATTTTGGAAAAGGTGGATGACCATAATTTAAAGGGGCGGGTATGGCGTCCTGATGTTCAACAATGTAATTATGGCAAATTGTATTCAGTTCGTCGGTTGTTATGCCTTTTTTGACGTGCTCACCAATCATCATCAGCACGTCTGCCGCCAGTTTACCTGCGACTCGCATCTTTTCAATTTCTTCAACCGTTTTTATAATTGCGCCCAAAACCTACTCCATACCTATTGGTATAATCCAGAGCGTTACCGCTCGTTAATCTCAAAACGGTGCATATGGTAGCGATTTAGAGTGTTTTTGTATAGGTGCGAGTATAAACTGTGTCCAATTATTTTGGCCTAGCTTTACTCAAGACAGTACCCAAATCGGCGTATTGATTCGCGCCCAACCTAATTAGAGGGTTAATTGTTTTAGCGTCGATTATAATTCGTCCGTTCTCTTCTTTGGTGGCGTTGTTATCTACCCATAGCTCTTTTGCTTCAACAAATATAAGCTGCTGTGAGGTATTCCCTATAGTTGTTGTGCTGTGCACTTTACACAAATAGGCAATAGGGGCATTTTCCACACGGGGCAAAGGCCAATTTTTTTGTTCTACTAGTTGAATGTTGTTTTCAGTGACTTCGCTGTGACCATAGTTGAGGTTCGCTGCAGTTGCCGTTATGTCTTGAGCTTGGCCTACATGAGCAATATGAATAACGCAATAATTCCCGACAGTTAAGTTAGTGACTGTGTCTTTAGTTTCACCGTTAGGTTTTTGGGTGAGTGATAACATCATTAAAGGGGGATCACTACAAACGGCATTAAAATAGGAGAAAGGGGCTAAGTTCAATGAACTATCTTGGTTTTCACTTAGCACCCAAGCAATAGGGCGAGGGATGATAGTTTGAGTCATTAAGTGATAAACGTCAGTGCTAGAAAAATTAGATAGGTTTAGGTTCATGGCAGCGTTATTTAAAAAATAATAGACCTAACTATCTGTTATTCTTCAGCTTTAGGCAATGTATTTTTAACGTTAGAAGGGGCTTTATTACCCCTTCTAATGCGCATCATTATTTAAACAAGCGAGCGGCTTGAGTTACTAGCCCTGATGTAACACTACCAAAATGGTCACCGACAACAATAGGCATTCCTGGAAAAACGCCATTTATCCATTGTTGAACTACGGGAGACATTGCGGTACCACCTGTTACATAAAGCACATCGGGCTGGACGCCGGCTTGCTGTATTGCTTCGTGCATTAACATTTCGAATTTGCTCAGTTCATCTGCAATGGATTCTGCTAATGCGTCGCGACTCACTGAAATATCAAAGCCTGATTCTATATAATCCATGGGGATATCAACTAAGGTGTTATCAGACAAATCTATTTTTGCTTGTTCTGCACTGCGACTGACACGAAGTCCGAACTTGCCATCTCTTAATTGCTGAAGTCGCCTTAGTCTTGTGTCGTTTGAACGCAAGCAATAGTCTTCAATTTCACGACCCGTACGCACAAGGTTAAAATCACGTTGCGCGCCAACATCATTCACGGACACCGCTTGCCTAAACAAGGTACTTGGAACGGGGAGGCCAGTTTTAAACACAGCGTCCTTACCAAAATGAGGCATAAACTGCATTAATGCCAGTTTGTTGTCTAAATCAATCCCGCCAATTCTTCTACCTGTATGGCTTAATATACAATTTTGTCTGTCCTCAAGGTGAGAATAGCTAGGCCCAAGCTTTATCACTGAGCAGTCTGTGGTTCCCCCTCCGAGGTCAAGAATAAGTACCATTTTATCGGTTGTTAATTGGCGCTCATAATCATAAGCTGCTGCAACGGGTTCCATCAAGAACTCAACATGCTTGAAACCTACGGTTTGAGCAGCCTCCCCAATAATAGCTAAAGCTTGTTCGTTACCGTCATTTCCTAATAAGCCATGAAAATTAACTGGCCTGCCAATAACAACGTCATTTAATTCTTCGTTTTTGACTGATTCGGCTTCTTGCTTAATATGAGCCAGCATTTTTTCAACTATACGAGTAAACACCACTTGCTGGTCTTTATTAATATCAGCGCCTAAAAACGACTTGGGCGATTTTACATAAAAGCCACTTTCGGGATCATCAATATGAGTGAGCTCAGCTTCTTCACCAAAAATAACATCGCCGTTTGATTTGAGTGCATCAACAATACTAGCTGCTTGCTTAAAGCTAATTGCTTTGTTTCTATGTTCTGCTTGCATTTGCTTACGGGCAATACTGATTAAGGTTTCGGTGTTTTGTGCGCTGTCGAGAGTGCTTACTCGACTCATCAAGTCAGATCTCGCCACATCAAAAGGCTTAATCACTTCACGTTCGATGAAAAGACAGGACGATAACCGAGTACGCCCCCCGTCTATGGGTATAAGTGTGGGTTCGTTCTCGACCATAGTGCCAATAGAACAGTTTGATGTGCCGAAATCGAGGCCAGCGTACATAGAGAGGTTTCCTAGGAGATAGACAAAAAATTTCCAAGGTATTTTAAGCTACTCCTCGTCTATTGGAAATGCGGGATAGAAGAAATTTAAACATTTGCGAATAGGCAGGAACTACTCGCGAATGTTCTTCTATATTCTCATTAGAATGGGCTAATTAACTTAGGTGGCTCTACAGGTTGTGTGCGTGGCGGGCTTGGGATAAGTCGTCTTAAAAATGATAAGTCATGTTGTGCTGCCTTGGTGTATTGAAGGCCACCACTGATAGTTTTTTTGTCTTGATTCGTTAGTTCTTTCATATTTTGCTCCTTTTGTATTTTTAATAAACACGCCTTAAAACTAAAACGTGATTGAAATAAGAACATCCTTATTCGAAACCTAGCTTAAACAAAAATAGTGAAAGGGAATACCGTACAGAAGGTAGGAATGTAAAGGCTGTTACACATAATTGGATAGGTACTCAGTCCTTACATCGGGGTTGTGTAATAAGTGGAAAAAATTCCGTACACAGCACTACAAGCTTATTCAGTTTGACAGTTTATTTTTAACTCTGATGTGTGCAATATTCCACTCGTATCGAGTAAATACGATTTTGATTTTACTGCCTTTGCTCCTGTCTATAATGCCGTACAACATCATCTAGCTCTTATTGTTAAATTGATTGTCTAAACTGAGGAATACTATGCGTTTAATTTTAAGGTCAGCGCTATTCGCTGTTGTATGTTTGATGGCATTAGTGAGTTGTTCGCAAACTTCGAACAACAGCGCAGATAATGCGCTAAAAAGTTCTTCTTATCAGTTTAAAGTAAGTCAAACCATTCAACTAGGAAAAGCGCCCCATGGTATTCGCGTTGAAGGCGATATGGCATATGTTGCGAATGCAGGTAGCGACAATATTGGTGTTATTGATTTAACGCTTGGTAAACAAATTCGTACCATTCCAATTAAAGGCGTTCCATTAGATTTAATTAGAGTTGAAAATGATTGGTTAGTGACAGCCTTTAGAGGAACGGTGATTAGCCGCATTAATAACGAAGGCGAGGTTATTAATACATACGATGTGGGTGAAAGCCCCAGTTTGTTTTCGGGAAAATATGGTTCTGACACTAACCTTATCAGTGTTACTAGTGAATTTGCAGATCGTCTTAGTTTCATCGATACAAAAACACACGCTATAAAGCATATTTCAACAGGTAAAAACCCTTACCCTGCCCACATTACTTCTGATGGCGTTCTTGCGTTTATTCCTAACAGAACAGACGGCACAGTGACAGTGTACGACTTATTGAATGACAAATTAGCAGCCATAGTGCCTGTGTGTTCCAAACCTGAAGGCGGAGCTCTAACCTTAGATGAAGTCAGCTATATGGTTGCGTGTGGCGGTGACAACAGAGTTGTGTTTATCAACACGGCAAGTTTTAAAGTTGTTAACGAAATAACCGATGGTATTGGTAGTCGGCCTTTTAGTGTTGTTGCTGGTCCTGATGGTCAGTACGCTTACGTCAACAATGCTGGAGGAGATACAATTTCAGTTATCGATTTAATTCAAGAGCAAGTTATCGATTCCATTATTGTAGGAAAGCAACCTATTGTAATGCGCATAAAAGAACGAACCTTGTATGTTACGAATGAAATCAGCAACACATTGAGTGTTATTCCTTTGCCCGCAGCACCTAAAAAAACCTTACCAACAATGAAAAACGAAGTGATTGTTTTAGGTCTGATCCACGGTGGCCACAATACCAGTGAAATCTATGGTTTAGATAGGTTAGATAAAGCATTTCGTGCAATTAATCCAGACTATGTATTAACTGAAATGCCACCAAATAGATTCGATGAAGCACAAGCTGACTGGGCCAAATATGGGGAAATTCGCGAAGTCAGAATTAAGCGTTTTGCTGAGTATGTAGGGATGTTATATCCGCGAACCAATGATATGGATTTTACCATTATTCCTACCGCTGGTTGGAATACTCACATGAATGACTTTCGTCGAGGGGCGCTTGCACGCATCGCTAAAGACCCCGCTAGAACAGAACAATGGAAAGAATATCAGCAAAGTATAAAGTTAATGGGGGAAAAATTGGAAGCAGCTGGTGGTGATGATCCGCTTTTTATACACAGCAATGAATATGACGAGATTATTAAAGACGGTTACGGCGGGCCGTATCAGCAATACTTTAACGACGATCTTGGTACGGGTGGCTGGAAAACAATTAACGAAGCACATTATGCAAATATTGATAAAGCACTTAACAAGCATAGTGGAGAAGGTAAGCGATTTGTTATTACTTACGGCGCAGGTCATAAGTATTGGATCCTCCAAGAACTAAGAAAGCGTCAGGATATAACTATCATCAATGCAAAGCCTTTCTTCAATAAATTTTAGCTACTGACAATCACAGTGTGAATTTTAAAATTCAATGAATTCATAGTTGCCACTAGCGATTACCTGGATAAAATATGAGTGCTCTGATAAAGAGCGCCTTCATTATATTGGAAATGAACTAGTTATGAAATTTGAAAGATCTTATAAACAATTGGTATGGGAAATGGTGGTTTTGGGCATTATTTTTATAATGTCAGCTTATGTAGTGGTTGACATTATAGTGAATGGCATAGGTACATATAAATCAAAAGCAGTTCTTAGTTTTGTATTAGTATTTTTAGTTCCTATAATGATAGCAACACGGCTATTGAAGGCAAAGCAAACAGAAGACCATACATTGTTTGTGTCTGATACATCAATCTCTTTTGGCTCTCCAGATATTTCGCATACTGCATCTTGGTGCGATTTAGACAGTATATTTTTTGATTTAAGATTACAAAAGCTACATTTTCAATTTAAAAAGGGTAAAACAGGTGTAGCTATGTTTCCCGAGCTCAATATTCGAGAGTATGATATTAGTAAAACACAGACAATTGAGTTGCTTGAACAGTACTCTTCGGCACATTCTTTTGATTTTGAAATGGAATGAAACATGAAGTGCCCTAGTTGTAACCATAAATTACCTTATTTTAAATCGATGTTTTCAAAAAAATTGTCGTGCAAATCCTGTGGAGAGAGGTACCGGTTAGCCATTAGTTTTAAAAGAATAGTGTTCTTGGCGTTACCCTCTGTTGTGTCAGTTGTCTTTGCTACATTGTTATTTGGTGGAGTGAATAGTTTGGTTACTTTTTTGGTAACCTTTGCCATTATTTTGCTTTCATTTATTCCGAAAGAGTCTGACTAAGCGAACCTATATGTTAAATAACGTTATAAAAATAGGTAGTCCATTTCAGACACTTCTCACTTCTATTTTCTATTTTTCATTGTAAGCGTGCGCTAGTCATGGTATAAAGCGCGCGCTCAAATCGAACATTGTGTTCTTTTGAGTAAATTAATTTAAATCACACATATACTACAACTGAATGTCGGGGTGTTTCCGCTGCAACGAATTTGCACTGGGAAATCGATATTTGGGGTATATGGAGGCCTAACCCCAAGAGGAAATTATTATGGCGAACGTGTCAATGCGTGACATGCTTAAAGCTGGTGTACATTTTGGTCACCAAACTCGTTACTGGAACCCAAAAATGAAACCTTACATTTTTGGTGCTCGTAACAAGGTTCATATCATCAACCTAGAAAAAACCGTACCCCTTTTCAACGGTGCGCTTAACTACATTTCAGGTGTTGCGTCTAAAAAAGGCAAAATCTTATTTGTTGGAACTAAGCGTGCTGCAAGTGATGCAGTAAAAGATGCAGCACAGAAGTGTGACCAGTTTTATGTTAACAAGCGCTGGTTAGGCGGAATGTTGACTAACTGGAAAACAGTACGTCAATCAATCAAACGTTTAAAAGAGCTTGAGCAACAAAGCCAAGACGGTACGTTTGAAAAGCTTACTAAGAAAGAAGCGCTTATGCTTCAACGTGAAATGACTAAGCTTGAAAGCAGCTTAGGCGGTATCAAAGATATGGGCGGATTACCTGACTGTATTTTTGTTGTTGATGCAGATCACGAACACATCGCTGTAACTGAAGCGCGTAACTTAGGTATTCCTGTAGTTGGTGTTGTTGATACTAACTCTAACCCAGATGGTGTTGATTTCATCATTCCTGGTAATGATGATGCGATCCGTGCTGTTCAGTTGTATTTAGATGCAGCTGCTAATGCAGTAAACGAAGGTCGTAACAACAACATTGAAGTACAAGCAGAGCAAGACGATTTCGTTGAAGCTGCTGAATAATCTAATTATTTGATTGAGGAAGTTTAAAATGGCAGTAACTGCTGCACTCGTAAAAGAGTTACGTGAGCGCACTGGCGCTGGAATGTTAGATTGTAAAAAAGCCTTAGTTGAAACTGATGGTGACATCGAGTTAGCAATTGAGAATATGCGCAAATCAGGTCAAGCTAAAGCAGCCAAAAAAGCGGGCCGTATTGCCGCTGAAGGTGTTATCTTGACGAAAGTTAGTGGCAACAAAGCGACAATGCTTGAGCTTAACTGTGAAACTGATTTCGTTGCACGTGATGAAGGTTTTTTAAGCTTTGGTAACCAATTATTAGACGTTGCCGCTGCGAATAATCTAAACGATATTGATGCACTTAATGCTGCTGATTTAAACGGTGCTACCGTTGCTGAAGCTCGTGATACCTTAGTTGCTAAAATTGGTGAAAACATTTCACCTCGTCGCGTACTTACTGTTGACGGTGACAATCTTGGTGCTTATGTACACGGTGGACGTATTGGTGTAATCGCTATTCTAAATGGCGGTGACGAAGAGTTAGCAAAAGACGTTGCAATGCATGTTGCTGCTGCTAGCCCACAATTCGTTAAGCCTGAAGAAGTTCCAGCTGAAGTTGTTGAAAAAGAAAAAGCTATCCAAGTAGAAATTGCAATCCAGTCTGGTAAGCCAGCTGAAATTGCAGAGAAAATGGTTGTTGGCCGCATGAAGAAATTCACTGGCGAAATCAGCCTAACTGGACAGCCTTTTGTTAAAGATCCTTCAACATCTGTTGGTGACTTACTGAAAAGTAAAGGCGCTGATGTAGTTAACTTCGTACGTTTTGAAGTTGGCGAAGGCATCGAGAAGAAATCTGAAGATTTTGCAGCAGAAGTTGCTGCGCAAATGGAAGCTGCGAAGAAATAAATCTCGCGATATCCTTTTGTGATAGTCAATAGTTCGTTACACTAAAGCACCTCTTCGAAGGTGCTTTTTTATAGCTAAACGTCCAACACCTTAACGATAATAAAGGAAAGTACATATGACACCCAAATCAGCCTACCGCCGTATTCTTCTCAAACTGAGTGGTGAAGCTCTAATGGGAGACGAAGGGTTCGGTATCGATCCCAAAGTACTCGACCGCATGGCGCAAGAAATCAAAGATATTATTGAAATGGGCGTTCAAGTGGGCTTAGTTATCGGTGGCGGTAACTTGTTTCGTGGAGAAGGTCTTGCAAAAGCAGGCATGAATCGCGTTGTAGGCGACCACATGGGAATGCTTGCAACTGTTATGAATGGTTTGGCCATGCGTGATGCGCTACACCGAGCTTTTGTGAATGCTCGGCTTATGTCTGCCATTCCTCTAAATGGTGTGTGCGATGCATACAATTGGGCCGAAGCAATTAGTTTGTTAAAATCAGGCCGAGTTGTTATTTTCTCTGCGGGTACTGGGAATCCGTTTTTCACCACAGACTCAGCAGCGTGTTTACGAGGCGTAGAAATTGAAGCCGATGCAGTACTTAAAGCGACTAAGGTAGACGGTGTGTACAGTGATGACCCAGTCAAAAACCCTGAAGCCACACTGTATAGCGAGTTGTCCTACCAAGAAGTATTAGAAAAAGAATTGAAAGTGATGGATTTATCAGCCTTCACTTTAGCGAGAGATCATAGTTTGCCTATTCGCGTGTTTAACATGAATAAGCCAGGGTGCTTGAAACGTGTTATTTTAGGCGAAGATGAAGGCACCCTTATTGATCACGCTGAGAACTTTACCAATTAAAACAGGATATTAACTGTGATTGACGAAATAGAAAAAGATGCGCAAGAGCGCATGGAAAAAAGCATTAGTGCCCTTAAAAGCCAATTGAGTAAAATTCGCACCGGGCGTGCACACCCTAGTTTACTTGACGGCATTATGGTGCCTTATTACGGTTCAGATACACCACTTAAGCAAGTCGCAAATGTTATCGCTGAAGACAGCAGAACATTGGCATTAACTGTTTTTGATAAGAGCGTATCTGCAGCAGTAGAAAAAGCGATTATGCAGTCGGACCTTGGGCTTAACCCTATGAGCGCAGGCACTGCTATTCGCATACCTTTACCACCGCTTACAGAAGAGCGTAGAAAAGATCTTATTAAAGTAGTTAGAAATGAAGCTGAACAAGGCCGTGTAGCGATTCGCAATATACGTCGCGATGCCAACAGCGATATCAAAGAACTGCTTAAAGAAAAAGAAATAAGTGAAGACGAGAGTCGCGCAGCAGAAGAAAATATTCAAACGCTGACCAATGGATTTATCAAAAAAGTCGACACTACATTAAGTGATAAAGAGACTGAGTTAATGGAAGTTTAGTCATTTATGGTTAAAAGTGATTTGCACAATCCCGAAGTGAGCGACAATGATGTTATGCCTAAGCACGTAGCCATTATTATGGATGGAAATGGTCGCTGGGCTCAACAAAAAGGTAAGTTGCGGACATTTGGCCACAAAGCGGGTGTTGACGCGGTGAGAGCCTCAGTGCGTTACGCCCGTACTAATGGAATACAATCGTTAACCTTATTTGCTTTTAGCAGTGAAAATTGGAATCGTCCTGAAGAAGAAGTTGGCGTGTTAATGGACTTGTTTAGCCTTGTACTGAACAGTGAAGTGAAACGCATGAAAAAAAATGGGGTGAGGCTGAAAGTGATTGGCGACACCTCTAAATTCGATGATAAGTTAGTTGCTAAAATTGAAAAGGCAGAAGCATTAACTGCTGAAAATTCAGATCTGGTACTGAATATAGCAGCTAATTACGGTGGGCGATGGGATATAGTGAATGCCTGTAAATCTATTGTTGCAGACGTATCTGATAAAACCATTAGCCCTCACGAAATTACAGAAGAGCTTTTCTCTAAACATGTGTCTACGGAAGGCTTACCAGAATTAGACTTGTTAATTCGTACTGGTGGGGAACATCGTATCAGTAACTTTTTACTATGGCAGTGCGCTTACGCAGAATTATATTTTTCACAAACCCTGTGGCCAGACTTTGACGAAGCAGAATTTGATAAAGCAACAGCATGCTTCACTAGTCGCCAACGCAGGTTTGGCTTAACCGGCGAACAGGTAACCAATGAGTCGCAGGATTAAGGTGCTATGAGTAGTTTGAAAAAGCGGATAATTACTGCCTTAATTCTTGCGCCGTCGGTTTTAATCGCTATTCTATTTTTACCATTATATGCATTTGAATGGGCAGTAGCCGGCGTTGTTGCAATTGGTGCTTATGAATGGGCGAGTCTTTCAGGCATCAGCAATCGCATTCACAAAATTGGCTATATGCTCGGTGTATTTAGTTTATGTGTTTTGCTTATTGTCACAGTACCAATCGATGATATTTGGCAGCAAGGTCAGCTCATTTCGCTTTATACAATTATTTTAGGTTTGGCTTGTGTATGGTGGTGTATTTCATTAAGCATGATCATTGCCTACCCCAAGTATATTGGTTTTTGGTGTAAAAGCTGGGTCGCTCGTGGCGGATTTGGCGTGTTAACTCTTATTCCTACTTGGGTTGCAGTTATTGCACTGCGAAATAGCCTATATGCTGTTGACCCTTTCTATGGCGCGTCACTGATTTTCTATGTGCTGGGAATTGTATGGGCCGCGGATATCGGTGCGTTTTTCGTCGGTGTTAAATTTGGCAAACATAAACTTAGACCTAATGTATCACCTGGCAAAACCATTGAAGGCTTGGCTGGCGGTGTTATGGCGTCTACAGCAATTATTGCGTTTGCCGCGCTTCATTACCAAGTAGACCCATCGAGAA
The DNA here is from genome assembly GCF_017368475.1 of Alteromonas sp. 5E99-2. Classification (GTDB taxonomy): domain Bacteria; phylum Pseudomonadota; class Gammaproteobacteria; order Enterobacterales; family Alteromonadaceae; genus Alteromonas_F. The sequence continues at coordinate 46,332 of NZ_JAFNJE010000001.1, read as the reverse complement.
TTTGGCTGCATCTCACTATTGGGGCAGTTACTGTTGCAGTCAGTGCATTGGGCGATTTGAATGAAAGTATGTTTAAACGCTGCGCTGGAATAAAAGACAGTGGAAAGTTACTACCAGGTCATGGTGGTGTGCTAGATAGAGTAGACAGTTTAACTGCAGCATTTCCTGTGTTCGCATTTTGCTACGTAATGTGGATGGCGTAAACTTGGAACAATTAGTTCAAACGATTACTGTATTAGGTGCGACGGGCTCTATTGGTAAAAGCACCCTCGACGTTGTTAGTCGCCATTCTGAGCGTTTTCGAGTATTTGCGATTACTGGATGTTCTCAAGTCAAACTGCTGATGCAACAAGCAAAAGCATGTGGAAGCCGATACGTAGTGTTAGCGAAAGAAGAAGACTACGCAGAGGCAAAAGCAATTGCTTCAGATTTAAACGTCGATGCTGAAATACTCTGCGGCCAAGATGCATTGGAGAGTGTTTCAAGTGCACCTGAAGTGGACATAGTGATGGCTGCTATTGTCGGGGCTGCAGGTTTAAAACCAACGCTCGCTGCTGCTAAAGCGGGTAAAAAAATACTCTTAGCCAATAAAGAATCGCTGGTGATGTCTGGTCAATTATTAATTGACATAGCTAACCAAAACAATGCGACTATTTTACCTATTGATAGCGAACATAACGCAATATTTCAATGCTTACCTCACGATTATCAATACGGAAATTTAAGTGACTCTGGGATAAGCAGTATTTTGCTAACTGGCTCTGGAGGCCCATTTAGAGAGCGTGATTTAACGTCTTTTAGTTTAATTTCAGTAGAGCAGGCGTGTGACCACCCGAATTGGTCCATGGGACAAAAAATCTCGGTTGATTCTGCAACTATGATGAATAAAGGCCTAGAATTCATTGAAGCGTGTCGGTTGTTTGGTGTACAGGGCGCTGATATTGAAATAGTGCTTCACCCTCAAAGCATTATCCATTCGATGGTACGCTATATTGACGGATCAGTTATAGCTCAGATGGGAAATCCTGACATGCGCACACCCATCGCCCACGGTTTAACCTTTCCAGAAAGAATTCAAGCCGGTGTTGAACCGTTAGATTTTATGTCTCTTTCTGCATTTACCTTTTCTAAACCCTGTAAGGCGCGTTACCCTAATTTGTATTTAGCTATTGAAGCGGAAAGAGAAGGGCAAAGCGCAACAACAGCACTCAATGCAGCCAATGAAATAGCAGTTGAAGCGTTTCTTAACAAACGTATAGGGTTCACAGAAATTGAAAAAATTAATAAAGAAACCTTACATCGAATTGAACCCTCAGAGGTTTACTCACTCGAAAGTGTGTTAGAACAAGATAACGGAGCAAGAATGATTGCTAGGAAAATCGTAGAAGAGATACAACAAGGTGTTTGATTTTTTTTGGAACTTAGCGTCATTCATCGTCTTGCTGGGCATTCTTGTTGCTGTGCATGAATGGGGACATTTCTATGTTGCCCGTAAGTGTGGTGTGTTTGTCACGCGCTTTTCTATTGGTTTTGGTAAACCGATTTGGCGTAAGCTATCTAAAAGCGGCACCGAATATGTTATTGCGGCTATTCCGCTAGGCGGATACGTGCGAATGCTAGACGGACGTATTGATGATGTGCCTTCCTCACAGTTAGACCAAACCTTTGATAACAAGTCTGTCTATCAACGCATGGCGATCATTGCGGCCGGCCCTGGTATCAACTTTATTTTCGCCATTTTCGTTCTTTACTTTATGTTTTTAATTGGTGTGCAAAGCGTCAAACCGGTTATTGGTAATATTTTACCCGATTCTATAGCCGCTCAAGCTGAGTTACAGCCTAACGAAGAAATTATTGCAATTAATAATCACAGTATTAAAGATTGGAACAGTGCTAATTTGGAGTTGGTCGCGTCTATTGGCGATGACCGTCTTTTCGTTGAAACGACAAGGAAAAAGTATCAATTAAATCTACAAAATTGGAACTTTGACCCAGAAAAAGACTCTTCTTTGAGAAGCTTAGGCATAGTGCCTTTTAGCCCTAAAGCGTATACTGAAATTGCACAAGTAGCACCTGATAGTCCAGCGGCAAAAGCAGGTATCCTACAAGGTGACGTTTTAATTGCGCTAAATAATGATAAGATAGCGATCTGGCAAGATTGGGTTACAGCGCTATCAACTAAGCCGGGCGAAACTATTGCTGTGTTATTACAACGAGAAGGAGAGTTAAATACACTTTCCGTGACGTTAGACAGTGTAGAAACGTCGTCGGGTGCTCGAGGTTATTTAGGCGTTGGACCTAAAACAGATCCTTGGCCTGAAGATATGTTGTTCATTGACCGCTATGGCATATTTGATTCAGCGGGTGCCGCGGTTTTGAAAACGTGGCGCTTAATGACCTTTAGCCTGGATATGATTGGCAAGGTTATTTTTGGCGATGTATCGGTTAAAAACTTAAGTGGCCCAATTTCCATTGCTCAAGGGGCAGGAACGAGCGCTGATTTTGGTTTAGTGTATTTTCTCGGGTTTATGGCATTAATTAGTGTCAATTTGGGAATTGTTAATTTGTTGCCTTTACCCATGTTAGATGGGGGGCATTTGATGTATTTTATTGTTGAGTGGTTAAGAGGCAGGCCTGTGTCTGATGAAGTTCAAGAAATAGGCTTTCGTATAGGTGCAGTCATCTTATTTACTATGATGGGCATCGCCATATTCAACGATATAGCAAGGTTGTCGTAACATAGGCAAAATGAAACTCGCGCTTATAGCAAACGCGTCCAGGAAGAAAAAAAATAAATGAAGTTAAAATTAACAGCAGCAATCGGACTTTTGCTTTCAACGAACGTCTTTGCACAATCTAGCGATAACCCATACGATTTTAAAGTTGAAGACATCCGCGTTGAAGGTTTGCAACGGGTTGCCTTAGGTGCTGCACTCACGTTTATCCCTGTACAAGTTGGCGACGAGTTAAATGCTTTTAGAACCACACAATTAATTCGTTCTTTATACTCTTCCACGCACTTTGAAAACATCCAAGTAGTGCGAGATGGAAACACCTTGATTATTCGAGTTCAAGAGCGTCCTACTATCAGCAACATTGTGTTTGAGGACAATGATGATATCGAGGACGAACAGCTTCAAGAAAGTCTAGATGGTAACAACATCAAAATAGGCGAGCCTCTTGATAAAACCGTTCTGACGTCAATTGAAAACGGCCTTAAAGACTTTTTCTACAGTATTGGTAAATACAATGCTAATGTTACTGCAATAGTAACGCCACTACCTCGAAATAGGGTTGACCTTAAACTTCTTTTTGAAGAAGGTGATGCGGCTAAAATTGATCAAATTAATATTGTTGGTAACGAGAAGTTTTCTGATGAAGAACTCCTTAGCCAATTTGAGTTGCAATTCAAAAAGCCGTGGTGGAACTTCTTTAGTGAAACGCGTTACCAGCAACAAACATTAAACGGTGACGTTGAAACGCTGCGAAGTTACTACCTAGATCGCGGTTACTTGCGTTTCGCTCTGGACTCCACTCAAGTTTCAGTTACCCCAGAGCGTACTGGTATTTACATTGCGCTAAATGTAAATGAGGGCGAACAATATACTATTTCAGACGTAGAGGTTATTGGTGATTTACTGGGTAATGAAGATTACATTCGCCGAGTTTTACCTCTAACTAAAGGCGAGCTTTATAATCAGGCTGAAGTGACTTATACAGAAGATTTTATCAGCCGATACTTGGGGCGTTTTGGTTACGCTTACCCTACGGTAACAACCATTCCTGAAATTAACGATGAAGATAAAACTGTTAAGCTAACCTTGTCTGTAGAGCCTGGAAAACGTATTTATGTAAGGCGTATCAACTTTTCTGGAAACAAGGTCACTGCTGATAAAGTATTGCGTCAAAATGTATCTCAACTTGAAGGTGCATGGTTGTCGAATAATTCTTTAGAGTCTTCTAAAAACCAGCTTTCTCGTTTGACCTACATGGAAAACGTTGAATTTGATACGGTGAGGATCCCTGGCAAAGAAGACCAAGTTGATGTGAATTTTAATGTTACAGAGCAACCGGCGGGTTCGTTTAATGCGGGTGTGGGTTTTGGTGACAGAACGGGTTTAAGTTTAAATGCAGGTATTCAACAAGATAACTTCCTTGGTACAGGTAAGCGTGTTGGATTAAACATTAATACTGTGTCGTTTCAACAATCAATTCAGCTGTCTTATACCGACCCTTATTTTACCATCGACGGTATTAGTTTAGGTGGTTCTATTAGTTACAGTAAGTTTGATGGTGGTAGCTTCGGTGTTATTCAATTTGATTCTACCAGTTTTTCTGCAGGGGCGACTATTGGTTACCCTATAGACGAGTTCAATCGAATTAGCTTTGGTTTATCTTATGCTGCGACTGAACTAAGAAACCGAACTCAATTTATTCAAACAGACCGTTTCTTTGAACAATTTGTTGATGAAGACGACCCAGATGCGGCAATTAATTATGATAGCTTCTTGGCAACGGTTGCATGGTCTCGGGTAACGTTAAACAGAGGTGTATTCCCTACTGCGGGCTCATCTCAAAGTGCTTCTTTTAGTGTTACCACACCAAATTCAGATGTTAATTACTTTAAAGCCGTTTTGGATTCTAAATTCTATTTCCCATTGACTAGAAATCAGCGTTGGACCGTTTTAGCTCGTCTTCGCTTAGGTTACGGTAATGGATATGGAAGTGAGAATGGCATTGAGCAAGTCTTACCGTTTAATGAAAACTTTACTGCGGGTGGTACAGATACCTTACGTGGTTTTGAAAACAACACAGTTGGACCTAGAGGGGTACAACGTTTTGCATCCGGTGCGATAACTGGGCCTGATGGTATAATTATTCCTGGTTCTAATGGAACAGATGCAATTCAATTGTCTCAGCGTAGTTTAGGTGGAAATGCAATTGCCGTAGGTGGCGTTGAATTAATCGTACCCACGCCATTTGTGTCAGCTGAACTCGATAACACGGTTCGCACCAGTGTATTCCTTGATGTAGGAAACGTATGGGATACAGAATTTGATTTTGCCGAAATTTCTCAATTAACGAATGTTTCAGAAGATCAGTTACTAGATTATTCTGACTTTACCCTGTATCGTGCTTCAGCAGGAATTTCGGTGCAATGGCTATCAGCCTTTGGGCCGCTGCAGTTTAGTTTCTCTACTGCATTAAAAGACCGTCCAGGAGATGACGCGCGATTCTTTACATTTAATATCGGGCAAACGTTCTAATTGGAATTTATAAGATAGGAGTTACTTTTGAAAAACGTATCAAGAACATTTATTGCTTCCGCAATACTAGGAAGCAGCTTACTTGCAGCACCAGCTTTTGCTGAACAAAAAATAGCAATTGTAGATGTACAAGGAATATTTCAAGCTTTGCCTCAAGCAGCTGAAATTTCTGCAGCTATTCAAGCAGAATTTAAAACTCAAATTGAAGAAGTTCAACAGTTACAAAAAGACGGGCAGTTTTATGCAGAGCGTTTACAACGTGACGCAGCGACGATGAACGAAGCTGAAAAGAAAGAAATCCAAGATAAAATCTTAGATGTACGTCGTCAGTTGTCAGAAAAAGCACAGCCTTTAGAGCAAAATATACAGCGACGTAGCCAAGAAGAACAAAATAAGCTTTTAGCTCTTATTAGTCAGTCAATTGATGCTGTTTCCGAAAAAGAAAATTATGATATTGTATTGAATGCAGGTGCAGCGGTATTTGTGAAAGACAATCACGATATTTCTAAACAAGTACTAGAACAATTAAATAAATAAACCACGGTAATTATTTTATTTTACTGTAACGCCGTTGGTCTGATTTGTTTTTGGATCATAAACGCGTATGTTTGCCGCCAGTATTTTTTTTACTAGCGGCAAATTTCGTTTTGCTAGACGCGTAAGGCAATGGAGAGACGCTTGACCGATACACTTACCACAATTGAAATTCAAGAAATATTGGATGTATTACCACACCGATACCCTTTTTTATTAGTAGACAGAGTCACTCATTTTGAGATTGGCAAGTCACTGAAGGCCTATAAAAACATTACGTTCAATGAGCCTTGCTTTACTGGCCACTTTCCTGGGCAGCCTATCTTCCCTGGCGTTTTGATTCTCGAAGCTATGGCACAAGCTGCAGGTATTCTGGGATTTAAAACGATTAATCGAAATGATGGTCTATATTTATACGCAGGTGTTGATAAAGCGCGATTTAAGCGTCCAGTTGTACCTGGAGACAGACTAGATATGGAAATTACACTCATTAAAGAACGAAGAGGTATTTGGAAGTTCTCAGGTGTGTGCAGTGTTGATGGGGAAGAAGCCTGCTCTGGTGAATTTATGTGCGCGATGAAAGAGAAAATTTAGTGTGATACACGAAACTGCTATTATTTCAGCCGATGTGAAATTGGGTACCAATGTTTCTATTGGGCCATACTGCTTCATCGATGGAGACGTCACCATTGGTGATAATTGCACCTTGCATAGCCATGTTGTCATAAAAGGCAAAACAACAATCGGTAAAGGTAACGTATTTTTTCAATTTACGTCTATCGGCGAAGATTGCCAAGATAAAAAATACGCTGGCGAAGAAACCCAGCTTATTATCGGCGATAACAATGTTTTTCGCGAAAGCGTGACGGCGCATCGCGGCACGGTTCAAGATGGTGGTATTACGCGAATAGGTTCAAATAACCTATTTATGATCAATGCCCATATTGCCCATGACTGTAATGTAGGCAGTGATGTCATTATTGCGAATAATGGTACATTGGCGGGTCATGTATCTGTAGGCGATTACGCCATTTTAGGTGGTGGCGTAGCGGTACATCAATTTTGTAATATTGGTGCTCATTCGTTTCTTGGCGGTGGTGGTATTATTCTACGTGATGTTCCTCCTTATGTGATGGTTAGTGGTACTAAGCATATTCCTCAAGGGATAAACTCTGAAGGGTTGAAACGACGAGGATTTAGTGCTGACGCAGTTCGAGCCGTTAAACGTGCTTATAAAGTGTTGTACCGAGAAGGAAATACACTCGATTCTGCGATGAGTATCATTGATTCTTCTGCGGGCGAAATGCCTGAAATTAAAACCTTGCTAACCTTTCTTAAAAATACCCAAAGAGGCATCATTCGGTAATTATGACTACCCTAAGAATAGCGGTAGTCGCCGGCGAGGCGTCGGGAGACGTTCTTGCCGCAGGAATGATACGAGCCTTACGTAAAAAATACCCCAATGCGATTATCGAAGGTATTGGTGGTCACCATATGCAAGCCGAAGGTTTTACTAGCTTATTTGATATGGAGACTTTGTCCGTAATGGGGCTGGTTGAAGTATTAGGCAGGTTGCCTTCTATTTTGAAGCTTAAACGGGATTTACTTACACACTTTGAGCAACATCCACCTGATGTCTACGTGGGTGTTGATGCCCCGGATTTCAATTTACGTATAGAAACGGCATTAAAATCTAAAGGAATTCCTACCATACATTATGTCAGCCCCACGGTATGGGCATGGCGAGAAAAGCGTATTTTCAAAATAGCGAAAGCCGCAGACTTAGTGATGGGAGTGTTTCCGTTTGAAAAACAAGTGTACGACAAGTATAAAGTGCCATTTACCTTTGTCGGCCATACGTTAGCCGATGCCATCGACATTCAGCCTGATCCGTTAAATGCTCGAAAGCAACTGTCTTTGTCAGCAGAAACAACTTACCTTGGTGTTTTACCAGGAAGTAGGCGGCGTGAAGTGGCGACTTTACTGCCTGTATTTATTAAAACCATGGTGAGACTGTTAGAACAGCAACCTCATCTGGAATTTGTTATTCCTGCCGCAAACGAATATAGATACAGCGAAATTGAAAACCTTCTGAATAATGTGGAATTAACGCCAACGTCGTTGCGTAAAAAAGTCACACTAGTACAAGGGCAGTCCCGAGAAGTCATGATTGCCAGTAATGCACTTTTACTTGCATCAGGCACTGCATCTCTTGAAGGTATGCTATGCAAAAAGCCCATGGTTGTAGCCTATAAAATGTCATGGCTTACCCATAAAATTATGCAAAGATTATATATACCTCGTTTCTTTTCTTTGCCTAACATTTTGGCAAACCAAGAGCTTGTACCTGAATTATTGCAAGAAGACGTAAACGAAGAAAAGCTATCAACACTATTAGCCCCTTGGTTGCAGCAAGCGCCCAACCATCTTCTTGCCACATTTAAAGATTTACATACATCGTTAAAATGCAATGCTGATGAAGCCGCAGCGCAAGCCGTATTGGGTAAAATAGCTGATGTAGAAGGAAACACGTTATGTTGATTGCCGGCGTTGACGAAGTAGGCCGTGGGCCGTTAATTGGTGATGTTGTTACAGCAGCAGTTATTTTAGACCCAAACAAGCCTATTGATGGCTTAGCCGACTCTAAAAAGTTAACAGAGAAAAAACGCACAGCATTAGCCATTGAAATTAGACAAAAAGCCTTAGCATGGAGTATTGGACGAGCGACGCCCGCTGAAATTGATGAGATCAATATTTTACACGCAACTATGCTCGCGATGAAACGCGCGGTAGATGGCCTATCTATAGTACCTGAGTTCGTGCGTGTAGACGGGAACAGAGTACCTGAATGGCATTATGCGTCTGAAGCCGTAGTTAAAGGCGATGCGCTTCATGTGGAAATCTCTGCGGCTTCTATTATTGCGAAAGTCGAGCGGGATAATGACATGATAGAACTGGATAAAATGCATCCAGAGTTTGGTTTTGCTAAACACAAAGGTTACCCAACAAAAGCGCATTTTTCTGCCATCTCAGAGCACGGTGTGCTACCGTGTCACAGACGTTCATTTGCGCCTGTTAGGCGCTACTTAGAAACCCAAATAAAATAAGATTTATGACGACTCAGTTCATTCACCTTCGCGTTCACAGCGACTATTCCATGATGGATGGCTTAAACAAAGTTAAGCCTATTCTACAAGCGGTTACTGACTTAGATATGCCCGCAGTGGCTATTACAGATCAGATGAACATGTGTGGCTTGGTTAAATTTTATGGCGCTGCTCACAGCAACGGCGTTAAACCTATTATTGGTTGCGATTTTTGGGTTATCAATGAGCATTACCCAGATACCCCTTTCCGCCTTACGTTATTGGCGATGAATAACGAAGGTTATAAACAAATTACCTTATTGATTTCGAAAGCGTATTTACGAGGTTTTGTCGCGAATAGGGCTGTTATTGATCAAGATTGGTTAAAAGAACACAACGAAGGCATTATTGTACTGAGTGGGGCTGGAGCCGGTGATCTTGGCATCGCATTAACTAAAAATAATCAAATCGAAGCCGCTGATGCCGTTAATTTTTATCAAACCTATTTTGCCGACAGATATTATATCGAACTTATTCGAACGGGAAGGCCGGGAGAAGAAGATTATATTCACCGTGCAGTAGCCCTTGCAGAAAAAAACGACTTACCCGTTGTCGCCACAAATGAAGTGGTGTTTTTAAAGCGAGAGAACTTCGAAGCCCATGAAATTCGCGTCAGTATTCACGATGGCTTTACACTGGATGATAACCGCAGACCTAAAAATTATAGCGAACAACAATATTTGCGTTCGGCGGAAGAAATGGCGGAGCAGTTCAGCGATATTCCAGAAGCGCTACTAAATACCGTTGAAATTGCTAAACGATGTAATGTGGTGGTGAGATTAGGCGAATACTTTCTTCCCAATTTTCCTACTGAAGGCCTAAAAATTGAAGACTTCTTAGTCAAAGTGTCGAAAGAAGGCTTAGAACGACGATTACTCAAGTTATTTCCCGATGAAGGTGTGCGCCTTGAAAAGCGACCTGAATATGACGAACGCTTAGATATAGAATTAGGCGTTATTAACCAAATGGGGTTCCCTGGGTATTTTCTTATTGTTATGGAATTTATTCAGTGGAGTAAAGACAATGGCGTTCCCGTTGGTCCTGGTCGAGGTTCAGGTGCAGGTTCATTAGTTGCTTATGCGCTGGATATCACGGATCTAGACCCGTTGGAATTTGATTTACTATTCGAACGTTTCCTAAACCCTGAACGGGTATCTATGCCTGATTTCGATATCGATTTTTGCATGGACAGGCGAGATGAGGTTATCGACCATGTAGCCGAGCTATATGGGCGTGATGCGGTATCTCAAATTATTACCTTCGGTACTATGGCGGCAAAAGCGGTAGTACGAGATGTAGGGCGAGTATTAGGCCACCCTTATGGTTTTGTTGACCGTATTTCTAAGTTAATTCCACCTGATCCAGGTATGACCTTACAAAAAGCCTTTGATGTAGAGCCAAGATTGCCAGAGCTTTATCATCAAGACGAAGAGGTTAAAGACCTTATCGACATGGCTAGAATTCTTGAAGGTGTTACGCGAAATGCGGGTAAACATGCTGGGGGCGTTGTTATTGCACCCACAACCATTACCGATTTCGCACCACTTTATTGTGATGATGAAGGAAACAACCCTGTTACCCAGTTCGACAAAAATGATGTTGAAACTGCTGGGCTGGTTAAATTCGATTTCTTGGGGTTACGTACGCTAACCATCATCCAGTGGGCTATTGATATGATTGCCGAAGGCAGAGGCAAGCACATTGATATCTCGACCATACCCATAGACGACCCTGCGTCTTTCCGCTCTTTACAAAAAGCCAATACAACAGCGGTATTCCAATTGGAATCCCGAGGCATGAAAGAGCTGATCAAGCGTCTTAAACCAGATTGCTTCGAAGATATTATCGCACTGGTAGCTTTGTTTCGACCCGGTCCATTGCAAAGTGGCATGGTTGATAACTTTATTGACAGAAAGCATGGTCGAGAAGCCATTTCATACCCTGATGCCGAATATCAACATGAAAGTTTAAAAGAAATACTTGACCCCACTTATGGAATCATTCTGTATCAAGAACAAGTTATGCAGATTGCCCAAGTACTTGCGGGTTACTCATTAGGCGGAGCGGATTTATTACGTCGAGCAATGGGTAAGAAAAAGCCAGAAGAAATGGCCAAGCAACGAGGCACCTTTGAGCAAGGCTCCATTGATAACGGTGTAGATGGCCCCTTGTCGATGCGGATTTTCGATCTGGTAGAAAAATTTGCGGGTTACGGGTTTAACAAATCTCACTCTGCGGCATATGCCTTGGTGTCATATCAAACCTTGTGGTTAAAAGTACATTATCCCGCTGAATTTATGGCTGCGGTAATGTCTGCGGATATGGACAACACAGACAAAATCGTGACCTTGGTGGATGAATGCGCCAACATGAAGTTGACTATCTTACCTCCAGATCTCAATGCCGGACGCTATAAATTCACGGTAAATAGCGATGGTCATATTGTATATGGTATTGGCGCAATAAAAGGGGTAGGTGAAGGCCCAATTGAAGCCATCATTGAAGCTCGTGAGCAACAAGGCGAATTCAGAGATTTATTTGATTTTTGTGCCAAAGTTGACACCAAACGGGTGAACAAACGAGTGTTAGAAAAACTCGTTTTGTCGGGGGCTATGGATAACTTGGGGCCGCACAGAGCGGCGCTTATGGCTACCTTGCCTGAAGCGATTGCCGCTGCCGGACAACACGCTAAAGCTGAGTCTTTTGGCCAGTCAGATATGTTTGGGTTGTTAACCACTGAACCTGAAGACGTTAAACAAGCGTTTGCGCAGGTACCCGAATGGCCTGAAAAAGTATGGCTAGACGGAGAAAAAGAAACCTTAGGTTTATATTTAACCGGTCACCCAATCAATCAATACTTAGATGAAATTGTGCGCTATGCCGACGGCAAGTTAGTCGAACTTAGACCGACTCGAAAAGATCAAATGACTACTGCGGTAGGACTTGTGATTGATGTGCGAGTCATGACAAATAAAAAAGGGCGCCGATGGGGAATTATGACCCTGGATGATAAAAGTGCCCGAATGGACGTGCGTTTTTTCCCTGATGCCTTTGAAGAATTTGAAGCATTGCTTCAAGTTGACAAAATTTTAGTGGTAAAAGGACAGGTCAGCTTTGATGAATACTCCGGTGGCAATACAATCACTGCCAGACATGTTCAAGGTATCATTCAAGCAAGAGAAGATTATGCAAGGGCACTGGCGCTTCATATCGATACTGTTTACTGGACAGATAAAAAACAAGATGTGTTATTGGCTTTGTTAAGCGAATACACAGGAGGAAGCTGCCCAATTGAGATTTTTGTACAGCATCCCGACACTGAAGTGAAGTTGATGACGTCTGCAAAATGGTATATCACGCCAGAAGACCAACTGCTTCATGATTTAAAACAACATTTAGGCGAATCTGCGGTGAAGCTTTGCTATCATTAGACAGAATCGCGATTGCTTTATGTGAGACATAAGAATGAGCACAGAATTTTTAGACTTTGAACAACCTATTGCTGCACTAGAAGCAAAAATAGAAGAACTGCGCCTGATTAATCAGGGCAGCGAGTTTGATGTCGGTATGGAAGAAGAAATTACACGTTTACGTGGTAAAAGCGCTGAGTTGACTAAGACAATTTTTGGCGATTTAGGTGCGTGGCAAATTTCTCAAGTTGCACGTCACCCTATGCGCCCTTATACGCTGGATTATATTGAAAACACCTTTAGTGATTTCGATGAACTTGCAGGCGATAGAGCTTATGCCGACGATAAAGCGATTGTTGGCGGATTAGCAAGATTAGATGATCAGCCTGTTATGGTTATTGGTCATCAAAAAGGCCGTGATACTAAAGAAAAAATTAAGCGTAATTTCGGTATGCCTAAACCAGAAGGCTACAGAAAAGCACTGCGTTTAATGCAAATGGCAGAGCGCTTTAAATTACCTATTATCACTCTTATCGACACCCCAGGAGCCTATCCTGGTGTGGGTGCGGAAGAGCGAGGCCAAAGTGAAGCCATTGCGCGTAATTTAAAAGAAATGGCGCAACTTACGGTACCCATTATTTGCACTGTTATCGGTGAAGGTGGTTCGGGTGGTGCACTAGCAATTGGTGTTGGCGACAGAGTAAATATGTTGCAATTCAGTACTTACTCGGTTATTTCTCCTGAAGGCTGTGCCTCTATTCTTTGGAAAAGTGCTGACAAAGCCCCTATTGCGGCAGAAGCAATGGGTGTGAGTGCAGATAAAATTAAGAAACTAGACTTAATCAATACCGTTATTGATGAACCTCTAGGCGGAGCACATCGCGATCATGTTGGCATGGGGGCAAATTTAAAAGCAACCCTTAAGCAGCAATTGGCTCAATTGCAGTCTCTGCCTGTAGATCAGCTACTAGAAGAACGTTATACACGCTTAATGTCTTTTGGATACTGTTAAACCAACCATTAAACACACCCAAACATTGCCACAAACCTTGTGGCAATGTCTTATTGATACAGCCGCTACGCTAGACTCTAATCTTGATGATATTCAGTGGGTCGTTGCATTCAGTGGCGGTAAAGATTCATCAGCCTTAGCTCACGTCATTGCCCACATACCAGAAGTCGCAAATAAGGTTACACTCGTTCATGTTCACCACGGATTGCAAAAACAAGCAGACCATTGGTTTAGCCATTGTGAAGCTTTTGCAGCGCAGTTAAATATAAACTATGAAGGTATTCGGGTCACTGTTGATGAAGGGCCTAGGCAGAGTATTGAAGCGAATGCTAGAAAGGAAAGATATCAAGCGCTGAGAGAGTACTGTGAGCAAAAAAACGCGGTTTTACTGATAGCACAGCACGAAGATGATCAACTAGAAACTGTATTATTACAGTTGAAACGAGGCGCAGGGCCAAAAGGCTTGTCCGCAATGGCAAAGTTGCAACAAGTCGACGGTATAATGCAAATTAGACCTTGGCTAGCTGAGTCTCAGGCATCTATTTTAACCTATATTCAGGATCATCAGGTTTCACATATTGAAGATCCGTCTAACCAAGACAGCCGGTTTGATCGTAACTTTTTGCGCAATGAAGTATTACCTCAGTTAACTGAACGATGGCCAGGAATGGCCAAAGCGGTGACTAGAACAGCTCGATTATGTGCACAGCAGAACCAACTTATTGAAGAACAAGCATTAAGCTGGCTTAAAGAAAATAATGTAAATGACTGTTCACTTCCATTGACTGAGTTTTTATCGTTAAGCCCGTTGTGGCAAGCTGAGACACTGCGCTGTTGGTGTAGTTTGCACAAAGTAAGGGTGCCTCACGAAGCTCAGTTACTTAGTTTTTTAACCGCTTTGCATAGTAATTCAGACAAAACCCCTGAATTAATGTTTTCTGGTGTGGTATTGAGACGGTTTGCAAACCGTATTTACCTGGATACCTTCTCTATTCATTCTCTCTTTTCAGTTTCGTCTTTTGATAAAACCTTGTCGCTACAAGGCGAAAGCCATTTTCATGTACCCGAGTGGGGAATAACCGCAGAAATAAAGAAAAGTAGTGAAACTGACTTTAACTCGCTGCTTTTTAGCTATGAAGGCTTAAATGATGATAGGTTCGACGTTAAGGCTGTGAACTCGCAAGAATATCTAAACATAGGTAAGGGTAAAGGAAAACGAGTTAAAAAGTTGTTTAAAGAAAAGCAAGTTCCACCTTGGTGTCGTGAAAATACTCTTGCTTTACTTCATAATGACATTGTTATTGCGTTCATCCACGCTATGGGGATCTCTACTATGAGACAATCATCGGTTGATGTTCGTGCATCAAATAGCCATGCTTGCCTTGTTGTTTCACGTCATATAAAGCACGATCAGCCCGTTTGAATATTTGAATAGTGTTTTCACTTTTAGTGGATAGTGTTCCACCAATACTTACGGTGACACCGTGCCGTTTCAATAGGAGAGAACTTGCCGCATTACGTATAATACGTTGAGCAACTTTGTCTATTATCTTCGGAGAATTAGTGTTGAGTAAACAACAGAACTCGTCACCGCCAAATCGATATGCTTTTTCGTCTGCTCTAAGTGAACTATTAAGCACACTAGTAAAGGCGATAAGTACACTGTCTCCTTCGTCATGACCAAAGTTATCATTAACAGATTTGAAGTTATCTAAATCGATTACCAATAGCCCGAACTGGGTTTGATTTCGCTGTGAAGTCCGTTTAATTGTTACACTGTCTTCATTGAACGATGCGCGATTTCCCAAGCCTGTTAACGCGTCTTTAGTCGCAAGACGGCTTAATCTGGAAAAGCACAGGGCATGAGTTAACGAGTGCGAAAATGTGTCGTGCAGCGTGGTTAACAGCGTATTTTCAGTACGAGAAATACAACGAGAAAATTTGTAGCGCATAGTGGGTTGCATTACAATTGACTCATGTACTGTGGACATAACGCTTAATGATATCTCACAGTCATACACATAAGGTTTTCCATGAGAAACGTTTATGTCTTCACTAACTAGTGAAAGTGAATTAACCGGTAAAGCCCGTTTTAAATGAGAAAAAAACACGTTTATTAATTCTTCAACATCCACTGTTTTTATTATTTTCATGAGTAATTCATTAATAAATTGCACACTGTTTAGCTCGCTATGAGCGTGAAAGGGTACAATCGACTCTTGAATAGTATCTGTGTAGTTAGATGTAGGCGATTCCACTGCTCTTCTCCCAATTTGGTCTTTAGTTAGACCACTTTATTGCGTAGGATATATAATTAACTTGTTTGGTTTATGCATTAACTGTGCCTGATTTATGGGTCAGTAATTTGGCAGATTATTTTTAGCGATTAATTGGAACAAATAATTGGAACAAAAGGCCATGAATAAAAGAGACGAATACTGGATGGGCAAGGCAATGAAGCTGGCCAGATTCGCACAATCAAAAGGTGAAATTCCAGTTGGCGCTATACTGGTACAAAATGACAAGTTAATTTCGTCTGGGTGTAATTTGTCGATAACGCTTAATGACCCCTCGGCGCATGCCGAAATGGTTGCGATACGCAGAGCTGGACAAAAACTTGAAAACTATCGAATCGTAAATACAACCTTATACGTGACATTAGAGCCGTGCCCTATGTGCGCGGGATTATTAGTTCATTCTCGTATATCGCGGTTGGTGTTTGGTGCATCTGATTTGAAAACAGGTGCAGCTGGCAGCGTAATGGATATCTGCAACCATTCAGTGTTAAATCATCAGATTGATGTTGAACCCGGTGTACTTAAAGAAGAGTGTAGTCATTTGTTATCCTCTTTTTTTAAAAAAAGAAGAGAAGAAAAGAAAAAAAGAAGAATAGAAAGTAGCGTAGAAGGGGCTTGTAAAAGCGTAGGTTAAAAGCTCAACTTGATGGAAGTTGAGCAAGCTCAGATTCAGTGTATTGGTGTTGTTTTCTTCTCTGTAACACCCTTTGATGTAAGCGCTTTAGTAACACTCTACGTCTTGTATTATTTCTCAATGTTGTTTTCCTATTTTTTAAATAACCGCTTGGTTACTTGATTTCGCATAGTTAACCTTATAAATAAGACCGTTTTATTACAGTTAAATTGCATTTTAAGGTCAATTAACTGTCAGGGTGTTCGTCTAACCACACTAAAGTATCGTAATACCGTCTTATGTTTTCTACAAAGCTCAATGCTTCATTGCCCCTAGCGTAACCATACCGAGTTGCGCTGTAGTAACGTTTTTGCTGTAACAAAGGTAAGCGTTGTTTTACGTCAATCCAAATATCTGGGTTACCACCTTGACGCTGAGTCATCACTCTTGCATCTTCTAAATGCCCTAAACCTATGTTGTAAGCAGCGAGTGCCATCCAAATTCTGTCGGGGCTTTGAATACGAGCAGGGATCCGACTCGACAAGCTTGAGAAATAGCGCGCACCACCAGAAATGCTTTGTTTCGGATCAAGCCGAGATTCAACCCCCCAATCTTTTGCTGTATCGCGAGTGAGCATCATCATTCCTCTGACACCCGTGCGAGACGTCGCTTTTGGGTCCCAATGGGATTCTTGGTAACTTAAAGCCGCTAAAAATCGCCAATCAATATCACTGTTATTTTCTTTAAACATGCTTTCATATTGAGGAAGTGTGGTTTCGACGGCTTTAATAAAGGCCTTTGTGTCGACAAAGTCAAAGTCTTTAACATGGCCAAAATACCTGTCTTCAAGTCTCGCCATTACACCGTTGGCCCTTATTTCAGCCATGTAAGCGAAAAGCAAACCTTGCAAGGTATCATCACCTTCTTGCGACAACTGCCAAGCCACGGGTAATGCGTCTTTTAACGTAAAGCCAATGCTGATTTCTGGATAACGTCGACGAACAATACTGAGCTCGTTTGAATTGGCAACCGAATAGGAAAGTTGACCATTTGCTAACGCGACTAGTAGTTCTTCTGAATCTTGGTCGTTGACTAAATCGATATTAGGGGCAATATTGTCTTCGCTCAATGCTTGTAGGCTAGCGGCCTTATAGCTACCCTCAACAACTGTGACTGGCGCGTTTAAATCGGATACATTTCTTGGTCTAGGCTGGCCCTGCAAATAGACGAGTTCATGACTAATGGTTTGATATTGAGGGCCAAATCGAAAAAGGCCACTATTAACTTGTTCTTTTGAATAAGCGTTGCCAGATGCAATAATGTCTAATTTACCGTCATTCAGTTGAGTGGCAAGTTCGTCAAAACTAAAAAAAGGTAAGATTTCTAATTCAACATCAAGGTATTGAGCGAACCCTTTTGCAAGTTCAAATTCAAAACCTGTGGGGCCATTGGGACCAATATAATAAGTTTGACGCCCGTACACAGTTCCAACCCGGATACGGTCGTTTTTAAACATTGATACTGACGTATCGTCTTGTCTTCTATCATCTTCCTTACAGCCAAAAAAAATCAGGCAAAAGAAAATGCAAAGAAGCGCTTTGTATGGGTGACTTAGTTTCATGTTTTGCTCTATAATGCGCCCGTTCAAAACACGCTTATTTCAGGAATCCATCTATGTTGGTTGTTCGTGGCGCTTCTGCGCTCTCTGAGTTTCGTATTGCTAAGCTTATCGCTAAACTGGGTCAAGATACCATCATAGTGAAAGCGATTCACACAGAATATGTACATTTAGTTGAATTAGTGCCAGAAATTGACGCACTTTCACATCAAGATGCCACTGTACTTGAGAAATTACTCACTTACGGCACAGCAAAAAAAGAACAAAAACAAGGAAGCATTTCTTATTTCGTCACCCCCAGAGCAGGAACGGTTTCTCCTTGGTCATCAAAAGCCACTGATATCGCACATAATTGTGGTTTAGATGGGGTTAAGCGCATAGAAAGAGGGAGTTTGTTTACTCTTGATGTAGAAGGCGAGTTAAGTGCCACCCAAATGGCAACGCTGAAAAATGCCATTCATGATCGAATGACAGAGCAAGTGTTTGATGACATTGATGATGCAGCGGTTCTCTTTACTTCTCAAGCTCCAGATAGTTTCCAGTCAGTTGATATTTTAAATCGCGGTAAACTAGCCTTAGCTCAAGCTAATGAAGCCTTGGGTCTTGCTCTAGCTGATGATGAAGTGGATTATTTAACGACAAGTTTTGAACGTTTAGGACGCAATCCTAACGATATCGAATTGTATATGTTTGCACAGGCAAACTCTGAGCATTGCCGACATAAGATTTTTAATGCGAGTTGGGATATAGATCAACAAGTGCAAGAAAAGTCTTTGTTTAAGATGATCAAAAACACCTTTGAAACTACGCCAGACCACGTTTTGTCGGCCTACAGCGATAATGCTGCGGTAATGGAAGGTGCATTTGCCGGTCGTTTTTACCCCAATGCTGACACCAAAGAATATGACTATGCGCCTCAACACATCGATATTTTGATGAAAGTTGAAACCCATAATCACCCCACTGCGATTTCTCCATACCCAGGTGCGGCTACAGGCTCTGGTGGTGAAATTCGTGACGAAGGTGCAACAGGGCGCGGATCAAAACCAAAAGCTGGACTTGTTGGTTTTAGTGTTTCGAATTTGCAAATACCCAATGCGTCTCACCCTTGGGAAGCTGAATATGGCAAGCCATCACGTATTGTAAGCGCGTTTGACATTATGATCGACGGACCTTTAGGTGGCGCAGCCTTTAACAATGAGTTTGGACGACCAAATCTATTAGGTTACTTCAGAACATTCGAACAAGATGGAGTGGGCGAAAACGGGCAGCGTTACGGTTATCACAAACCGATAATGCTAGCCGGTGGTTTAGGTAATATTCGCCGTGATCACGTAGAAAAAGGTGAAATAACCGTTGGGGCTAAGCTTGTTGTCCTCGGCGGCCCTGCAATGAATATTGGACTGGGCGGTGGCGCAGCGTCGTCAGTGGCGTCGGGTCAGTCTTCGGAAGATTTAGATTTTGCTTCAGTTCAGCGAGAAAATCCTGAAATGGAGCGTCGTTGCCAAGAAGTAATCGATGCCTGTTGGCAGTTAGGCGACGATAATCCTATACAGTTTATTCATGATGTTGGTGCAGGTGGTCTATCAAATGCGTTACCTGAATTAGTTAACGATGGTGGGCGTGGCGGTAAATTTGAATTACGTAATGTACTGTCTGACGAACCCGGTATGACACCGTTAGAAATTTGGTGTAATGAATCACAAGAACGTTATGTTATGTCGGTCGCACCAGAAAATTTGGCTGTATTTGAAGCTATATGTCAGCGAGAGCGAGCGCCTTTTGCCGTTGTAGGTGAAGCGACAGAAGAGCAGCATTTAACGCTCAATGATAGCCAATTCGACAATACTCCAATTGATATGCCGCTAGATGTATTACTGGGTAAACCGCCTAAGATGCACCGCTCTGTTGTTAGAACAACTCCTTCAGCAGAGAGTTTTGACACCTCAGAAATTGCATTAGAAGAAGCAGTAAAACGCGTACTTCGCTTGCCTACAGTAGGTGAAAAAACCTTCTTAATTACTATTGGTGATAGGTCAGTTACAGGTTTAGTTAGCCGCGATCAAATGGTTGGCCCTTGGCAAGTGCCAGTGGCCGATGTCGCAGTGACTGCTGCTGCATTTGATACGTATGCCGGTGAAGCCATGTCTATGGGTGAACGTACGCCTATTGCAATTTTGAATCCTGCCGCCTCTGCTCGTATGGCTGTGGGTGAAATGCTAACAAATATTAATGCCGCAAATGTCGGGCCTTTGACCAAAATTAAACTGTCTGCGAATTGGATGGCGGCAGCGGGTCAAGATGGTCAAGATGCTGCGCTATATGATGCAGTAAAAGCGGTTGGGGAAGAGTTATGTCCTGCGCTGGGCTTGACCATTCCGGTTGGTAAAGATTCGATGTCAATGAAAACCAAATGGGAAGATGAGGGCGAAGATAAGTCGATTACCTCACCGGTATCATTGATTATTACTGGTTTTGCTCCTGTATCCGATATACGCAAAACAGTAACGCCACAACTGCGCACTGAATCAGCAGAAACCAGTTTGCTATTGGTGGATTTAGGCCAAGGGCAGAATCGAATGGGGGGAAGTTGTCTTGCACAAGTGTATAACCAACTAGGTGACACAACGCCAGATGTGGATTCCCCTGAATTACTTCGCGGCTTCCATTCAAGTTGCCAAGCCTTGCTGAACGGCAACAAGGTCATTGCGTATCACGACCGATCTGACGGTGGTTTGTTTACTACGCTATGTGAAATGGCCTTTGCAGGTAAAACCGGTCTTAATATCGATATTTCTAGTCTGGTGGGGCAATCGAGCTCGCTGGAAGTGCTATTCACCGAAGAGTTAGGTGCAGTGTTACAAGTCGCTAATAGCGATGTAGACAGTGTTGTGCAAGCCTTTATGGAAAATGGCATCACAGGTGTACATAATATTGGTGGGTTGTCCGGTGATGACAGAATTTCAGTCACGGCAAATAATCAATCGCTTCTTTCTTATAGCAGAACTGAATTGCGTTTAGAGTGGGCTCACACCACGTACAACATGCAAAAGCTTCGAGATAACCCAGAGTGTGCCGAGCAAGAACACGAAGGGAAAAAAGACTCAGCCAACCCTGGCTTACATGCCTCATTGACTTACGACATTAATGAAGATATTTCAGCGCCGTTTATTGCCACAGGTGTTCGACCTAAAATTGCAATATTACGAGAGCAAGGGGTTAACTCCCATAGTGAAATGGCAGCTGCGTTCCATCGTGCTGGATTCACTCCTGTAGACGTTCATATGAGTGATGTGATTTCTGGCAAAGAAAACCTAGAGGATATGCAAGGTTTGGCAGCCTGCGGCGGTTTCTCCTACGGTGATGTGTTAGGAGCAGGTGAAGGTTGGGCTAAATCCATCTTGTTTAATGACGATGCACGAGCAAGGTTTGCAGCGTTTTTTGAACGTTCAGACACCTTTTCATTAGGTGTGTGTAATGGTTGTCAAATGTTATCAACCTTAAGTTCGCTTATTCCGGGTACTGAACATTGGCCTAAGTTTGTAACAAATCAATCTGAGCGTTTTGAAGCTCGAGTTGCCATGGTTGAAGTAACGGAATCTCCGTCAGTATTATTAGCGGGAATGGCAGGGTCGCGTATGCCCATTGCAGTGTCTCATGGCGAAGGGCACGCTGCATTTGCAGAAAACACCCAGCGTCATGTTGAGGCTAATAATCAAGTCGCTATGCGCTATATTGATAATTACGGGAAAGTCACAGAGCATTATCCTGCGAACCCGAATGGTTCTCCAAATGGAATAACAGGTCTTACTTCTATGGATGGACGCTGTACGATAATGATGCCTCACCCTGAAAGGGTTTTTAGAGCCGTGTCTAATTCATGGCGTGATGACTCGTGGTCTGAAGATGGTCCATGGATGAGAATGTTCCGAAATGCACGAAGATTTGTGGGTTAACATAGCCTTTTGTCGTTAAATTGACATATTTGTGTCAAAAATATGAATTTATACTTGTTATTTACCGTTAGCTTTACTATTGTTGTAATCGCACAAGAAAGTGCTGCGCGAGCAAGGATTTAGACGTAACTAAGTAATAAAAAGAGACGAATATGAATCGTTCTTCAAAAGGTTTTGGATTAGCCGGTGTAGCTGTTGCCGTTGTGCTTATGTTTGTTACTGCTGTATTTAGTAGCTCAGCAAGTTCGTCGCCACAGGAAACACAGGCCTCTATAAACGAGAATTAAAAAAACCGCCTTTAGGCGGTTTTTTTAATTTAACGTCTTCTATTTTTTTCTCTATTTATCAGTTTCTGATCTGGATGTTTTTTTAATAAAACATAGGTTGAGCCTAATCCTCCATGCATAGGCTGAGCAGTGTGGAATGCAATAACTTCTCGCATTTGCCGCAACCAGTGGTTCACATAGCTTTTCTTTAAGCCTGGGAATGGTTTACTGTCTAGCCCTTTCCCGTGCTTTATTACTAACGCCCTGTCGCCTTTTTTGTG
The DNA here is from genome assembly GCF_017368475.1 of Alteromonas sp. 5E99-2. Taxonomy (GTDB): domain Bacteria; phylum Pseudomonadota; class Gammaproteobacteria; order Enterobacterales; family Alteromonadaceae; genus Alteromonas_F. The sequence continues at coordinate 23,932 of NZ_JAFNJE010000001.1, read as the reverse complement.
ACTTTGAAGTATTCCGTTATAAATAGAAAGTGCTGAATCTGTTAATGTAAGCCCAGATAAATTGATTTGGTTATCAATGGCGTATTTTCCTAGCCTAAGATTTTTATAAACACCATCTTGGATACCTGCTTGTTTATAGGCTAAGTAACCTTCAGGCTCGATTGGTATAACGGCATTCATAGAAAGAGGAACGGTGAGCTTTTGTTTTTCTTCAAATCGTGCAGCGACGCGCTGTTTGTCTGCGAGCAGTCGTTTGGCATCATGAGCGATGATCTTGTCTTGAGCTAGAGGCTTTACTTCATCTCCCATCACTTCAAAAAACGATATTTCTTCGTTGTCATATTCAGACATTGTATGTTGCTCCTGAATTTTGGCGTCCCCACCGCGACTCGAACGCAGATCTAAAGCTTAGGAGGCTCTTGTTTTATCCAGTTAAACTATGGGGACGTCACCTTTATTATAATGAAGGTGACGCTGATAAAAAGATCTATTTGCGGGTAACAAAATCATTTGGTTGAATGTTGCCCAACAACCCTCCTGATTCAGGCTCAACTATGGCGTTATCTACATTTACACTGACTACCCGTAATTTATCTGGATGCACATTGTATTGAACATACTTTCTGCCAAATTCATCAAACAACTGGTTTTTTTGGTATAAAGTAACTTCATCTCCTACAGAAAGATGATGTTCACGACCCATGTTGATTACCACTTGGTTATTTACAACACTTAGTATTCGTCCTGTAGAAGGTTGGCACGAAGTAACGTCTTCCATATCTGTTACCAATTGTATTAGCATGCCGTGAATAGCGGCTCCATATTCACTTTGCCAAAACTCAGGCGAAACAGGGTTTACAGACTCATGGTGTCCATAACGCCATACTGCACTGGTGGTATAATAGGCTTGGTGAATGACAGCGCCATTTATGGTGTCTACAAGTTCTACTCTAAGTCTAAATTGACGACTTGTTTTAGCCCCGCCTTTAAACCAAGCGCGTTTTTCTGTAATAAGACTGGTGTCTTCTATTTCACCAAATAAAGCCAACTGAACATTATGCTGGCGGCCAAGTGCTAGCGCATGCTCTATTGTTTCTCCGGATTTCCAATCTAGGGTAAAAGGAAGGATCGTTTCTAAATCAATTACGTTAGATTCTTCTTTAACGAGTTGTTCAAAATGTTGCAATAGCGCGCCATTGAGGCTTTGTATATTCCCAGCAAGTAACTGGCCTGGGTGCTTTACCCGAAATTTTGACGTAACAAGTGAATGTATAGGGTCTGATTGCGAGCAGGTTAATTTTTTAGGAAAAATATCAGCGCGTATGGTGACGCTTAGTATTCCGTCTTGACGTTTTTCTTTTACTTTCTCAACTCTTTTCACTTCTCCAAATGCATCTACGTGAATGGCTTCATTAGACATCAGTCCGTTCACTAGTGTTTGAGTGCTACTAACCGATGCGCCAGAAAAAAGGAGCGCTTGCCTTACCGCTTCATTGGTAGCTTCTCTACGAGCGCTTTTGATATCACCACTTTTTACTAATGCTTGCCCTTCTGCCTGATACCAAGCGGCAAAAGTTTTCCCCGAAAAAAGAAGCGCGCCCCAGCAAATGCTGATAACAATAAGTAGTTTTCTGTTGTGTTTTAGCGAAATCATTGCGTTGGGGCCTACATTTAGGTGTATTTTCGAACTTAGGTAATGAACTATGCATATTTAATACCTAGTTTTCTGTGTTATAAAAATGTATGGCACAAGTTTCGCATTGAATCATTCATTCATGTTAAACCTTGGTATGGGAAAGGGTTATGTTAGAACATTTTTTAAAGTCTAAGATAATAAAATGTATGTGTCTGAGCATTAGTGTAAGTATGACCGGCTGTTCGCTTTTCTATGATAAGGAAGTGGAATATGAAACTGTGTTCCCACAAGTCTTCCCGGTAATTAAAGCCATAGGTTATGCCCCTATTTCTTCTCAGCCAGGAGCGACAGATGAAGAAAGGGTGCTAATGGCAATGCGTGCATCTAAACTTGATGCATACAGAGAGCTGGCTGAGCAAGTCTATGGCCAGAACTTAAATGGTACGCAGACTTTGGGGTCGTTAGTTTTAAACAATAGCGAGCTAACTGCATCTGTGAATGGTGTTATTCAAGGTGCTGAAGTTGTAAAAGCGTATTCTGTGGGAGAAGACACATACGTTACAGAAATGCTGTTAGATATGGGTGTTGTACAAGACTTATATATATCTATCGCTAAACCGCAGCGTGTAAAAAACGTGGTGTACTACTAACTACTTGAGGAGTGGAGTGGTGGTTAGGCTTTAATGCCTTTGCCTAGCGTTCCGCCCTTAGGCTTTCCAGATTTGTCATAAGTTAACGACTCTCTGGCTCTCATGTCCATAATAAGCTGGCGAAGATGAGTTAATTTTAATTGACTTTGCTCTACTGCTTTTTGATTAATAGCCGTCAATCTTTTGCATTGTTCTAAGGTATCATTTACAACTTGATAAATGCGTTCTTCTAGTTCGCTCAAATCTTGGGTTGGACGTTCTTTCAAAGCTTTATCAATTAACGTGTCTGTATGCTGGATTTTGTCTAGTAATAGAGATTTATTTTGCACTACTTCTAATAAAAGATCAGGCTCTCGTCTACTAATAAGTTCGAGCTCTTCTTTGAGTAATGAAACTACTTCAGTCAGTTGACCATGTTGCGTTTTGAGTAAATCTTCTACCGTTTCCATTACCAACTACTACGTCTCGTTATTCACTACCAAAGAGTTGCGATTCAAGTCTCGCGATTCTAGATGCTAATGTATCTGGATTTACCTGATACTCGCCACTTTGAACTGCCGCTTTTAATCGGTCGACTTTTTCCTGATTAACAGGAGCATCACCGCCTTTCTTCTGCACTTGACTTAATTGCTGCGCAGATTGGGTTAGTGATACTGAGTCTTGCCTAGGTGCTTGCGCTGTTTGTCTAGCCGCACTTTGAGCAGACGCTTGATTTTGCGCTTGCTGTGCATTGCTTCTAGCATTGTCAACCGCCGACTGATTGGGCAAGCCATTGTTGTTTACATTGTTAATAGACATAATTAAAACCTAATTCCTCTCTTTCCTCAATTAGGGTATCGGCCGAGGCTTCAAAATCTTTAATGCTTATTGACTCAAAAACCTAATTTATTGTAGCACAGGTTTAGAGGCTAACAATTACTTCTTGCACACTGTGTACTTGCGCAAAAACTGACTTCTTCGAACGTGTGTTCATTACTTCAATAGTTTCGCCTAATGTGCCGTCTTCTTTTGCGATCCCTGTTGTTTTCACTTGCATACCGCCAAGTCTTGCTGCAATGGTAATTCGATCGCCTTCACACACGTAACAAAGCATTTTTGTTTTAATTGTTTGCCCATCTCTTACTCGGTATTTTAACTTAGCACCAATAAGTTCTTCGATGTTTCGGTAACCTGTGTAATGAACGTTTGAAATATCAATCTCTTCAATTCTTAGGTGGCTTTTCGTCAAAACCGTATTTGGGCTTAGCGTACCGTTGGTAACCACTACTGATTGAGTATAAGAAACTTTAACTGTGGTGTAGGTGTACCAATCTTGGCTTTCACAGGCTACGCGAACAGAAAAATTATTTTTTAGTATCTCTTTTTCACTTACATCGAATCGAAATCCTTCCAGACATTCGGGAATACTAATTCTAGGATCGATACTTGAAGTTTCTACATGGATATTTCTATTTTCTTCTAAACCATTTAAATCTATGACTGTTTCATACACATAGTTTGAAAGATTTTCACTAATGAGCTGATGTACACCAATTACAGACGTTTCACTTTCTAGTACGCTTTCTATGCTCGCATTAGTGTTTAAGCAAATATTACTCAATGCGATTCCCAGAATACATGGCAATTTTTTCATATTATCTTAGACTCATTGTATAGGTGTGGAGCCAGCAATACTTTATAACGACAAAATTACGTCACTTTTTTGCTGTTTCCCACAGTTGTTCTATTATTATTTGATACAGGCAAGGTTCATGCCGAAAAAACAAGGGTTATTCGTATGTCAGGCATTTTAGATTCAGTAAACCAACGTACCCAATTGGTTGGGCAAAATAGGCTAGAGCTATTGTTGTTTAAATTAAATGGCCGTCAACGATTTGGTATCAATGTATTTAAAGTTAGAGAAGTGCTGCAGTGTCCACCACTAACCTCTATGCCAAAATTAAATCCTTTAGTCAGAGGTGTTGCTCATATTCGAGGGCAAACTATTTCAGTGATTGATTTAAGTCTAGCCACTGGCGGAAAAGAAATTATTGATTTATCTGCTGCATTTATTGTTATTGCAGAGTACAACCGATCGGTGCAAGGTTTTTTGGTTGGCGCAGTTGAACGTATTATCAATACCAATTGGGATGCAATCATGCCACCGCCTAAAGGGACGGGCAGGGCGAGTTATCTAACGGCGGTTACCGAAGTAGAAGATGAGCTAATTGAAATACTAGACGTTGAAAAGATTCTTAATGAAATTTCTCCGTTGGGAACCGATGTCAGCGAAGACGTTACGTCTAGTATTGATACATCCGATATGGGTGAGAAAATTATATTTATTGCTGATGACTCTTCCGTAGCCAGAAATCAGGTGAAAAAGTCATTAACGGCCCTTGGTTTAGAAATAGAAATGGCTAAAAATGGTTTAGAAGCACTGAATCGTTTGAAAGAGATTGCGGAAGCTACAGGTGACGTTACCGACAAAGTTGGCGTATTAGTTTCTGATATTGAAATGCCTGAAATGGATGGCTATACCTTAACAGCAGAAATTAAAAATACACCTGAATTAAAGAATTTGCACGTTGTGCTACATACTTCGTTAAGTGGCGTATTTAACCAGGCAATGGTACAAAAAGTCGGCGCAGACGATTTTATTGCTAAATTTCACCCTGATGAGCTGGCAACGGCTGTTGGAAAATGGCTAAAAGCTTAGGGTTAACTAATGTTAAACAAGGAAATAACAGAGCAGAAATTTGCTCATTTTTCTGAATTTTTGTTTCGTCATACGGGTATAGTCTTAGGCGAAAATAAAAGTTATTTGGTGAGAAGTCGTTTATCAGCATTAATGCATCAATTTCAGTTTGATGATATTAATGCTCTGATTTCTAGTGTTATTTCTCAACAGTCTGCAGAAATTACTCATGCCGCTATCGATGTCATGACGACGAATGAAACCTTGTGGTTCAGAGACAACTATCCGTTTGATATTTTAAAGCGAACAATTTTACCGAGTTTATCCGATGTTGGCCGTCCCATAAAAATATGGAGTGCAGCCTGTTCATCGGGTCAAGAACCTTATTCCATTGCGATGACCTTCAGTGAGTATTGTGAGCAATCTCTTTCGCAACGAATGAATATGGATATTGTCGCATCTGATCTATCTACAACTATGATCGAAAAATGCAACGCAGGGGTGTACGATGAATTGTCTCTATCTAGAGGTGGTTTAACACCTCAGCGGCGGAATCAGTTTTTCGACATACAAAATGACGGTCAATCAATTGTAAAACCAGAATTGAAGAGACTCATCAAGTTTCAAGTTCACAACTTAAATGACACTCACTTAGTCACGAATAAATATGATGTCATCTTTTGCCGAAACGTGTTGATATATTTTTCACCGGAAGTGAAAGAAAAAATACTGCAACACTTTGCCGCTTCTTTGAACAAAGGCGGCATACTCTTCCTTGGTGCATCGGAATCTATAGGTACTGCTAATGCGTATTTTAATCTGATCCGATGTGAAAAAGGCTTGTACTACAAGCTCAAAGACTAACTTAATCAATAGGTTAGCTTTAACTCTTCAGTTAAAATAAAAGTTGGCATTTTCATTGCTTCATTTCTCTTAAGTAAAAAGAGGATGTCAACGTGGCAATTAGTTTAGATAAGCTTACCGCTTTTAGTCAGCGCGCAGTAAACCTACGAGAAGATCGTATGGAAGTCATTGCAGGTAATTTGGCCAACGCCAATACACCTGGCTATAAAGCAAAAGATTTTAACTTTAGAGATGCAATGACATCTGCCACAGTAAACTCCTCTAATTCGCTGACTAGAACAAATGCTAAGCATATGTCTGGTGGTGTTGAAACTGGCTATACCGAACAATACCGAATTCCACAACAAGCAGATACTGGCGACGGAAATACTGTTGAAGTGCAAACCGAAAGAAATGCATTTTTAGATAATGGTTTGCGTTATCAGGCAAGTTTGCAATTTTTGGACGGTAAGTTTCAGGGTATGAAAAAAGCAATCACTGGAGGTCAATAATAATGAGCCTTTTTAATGTAATGGATATTTCAAGTACGGGTATGCACGCAGAAAGTGTGCGACTGAATACTACGGCTAGTAACATTGCTAACGCTAATACGGTAAGTAGTAGTTATGGCGATACCTATAAAGCTCGCCATCCAGTTTTTAGCACATCACTAAATGAAGCGAACGACAAACAAACTAAAGGCGCTGGAGTGCGCGTCTTGGGTATCGTCGAAAGTGAACGCCCGTTGCAAATAGAGTACGCTCCGCACAATCCAATGGCTGATGAAAACGGGTACATATATAAACCTAACGTCAACATAGTTGAAGAAATGGCAGATATGATGTCTGCATCAAAAGCCTATGAAACGAATGTTCAAGTCGCCGATACCACGAAACAAATATTTCGTCGTGTATTACAACTTGGTCAAAGCCGCTAATCGGTATTAACGTGAGGAATTTTCTGTGAGTATCAATAACGTACTTGGTGGCCTAGACTCAAACTTGTTTGTACAGGAAGATACTGTTCAAGTTGTTGACGGCACCGAACAAACACTAACACAAGAAGACTTTTTTGCACTTTTAACAGAGCAATTGGCGAACCAAGACCCTACATCGCCTACAGATAACGATCAGTTAGTTGCGCAAACTACAGCCTTTACCACTGCCGAAGGTATTCAGCAACTTAACGACCAGTTTGAAAGTTTTGCGTCGTCTATAACATCTAACCAAGCGCTGCAAGCATCAAGCCTTATTGGCCAAGATGTGTTAATTCAAAGCAGTGTGGGTCACTCATCTGAAGGTTCAGGTTTCAGTGGTGTGATTGTGAGCGACACAACGACCCAAGACCTAACCATAACAATACAAAATGCGGCAGGTGAAATTGTTCGCACCATAGATGCAGGTACACAAGCGGCAGGTAACATCTCGTTTAATTGGGACGGTACCGACCAGTTTGGCAATACCGTAGCTGACGGAGACTATGTCGCGGTGGCGCAAGGTTTCGTAAACAATCAGAACCAAACAATTCCAGTGGCTGTTAATCGACATGTTCAGAGTGTTTCTCTGGCATCAAGTAGCCAAGGTGTCATTCTTAATTTGGATGGCGATACAAGTGTTAACTTGGATAACGTAATCCAAATCGGTAGTTAAGCGGAGAAATAATATGTCTTTTAATATAGCACTGAGTGGTGTAAACGCAGCACAGTTAGACTTAGATGTAACAGCGAATAACATCGCTAACGTCAACACGGTAGGGTTTAAAGAATCGCGCGCCGAATTTGGTGACGTATTCGCATCTTCCCTGCTTTCCGGTGGTTCAGCTCAAGTGGGTGATGGTGTGTTAACCCAAGATGTTGCGCAGCAATTCTCTCAAGGTAGCCTTGAGTTTACCGACGCCGCCCTTGATTTAGCAATTACCGGAAGTGGCTTTTTTGCCACCGTACCTGAACTCGATTCACAAGATTTTTCCTTTACTCGAGCAGGGCAATTCAGACTGGATTCCGATAACTTTGTGGTGAATTCCCAAGGCGACCATTTACTTGGCTTTCCTGTGAATGCCGATGGTACTAGTGCTTCAGTGGCCTTGAGTACTACTGAACCTGTGCTTATTCCTGACTCTTCAGGCTCACCATCAGCCACCACAGAAGTTGATTTAAGAGCTAACTTACCAGCGGGTGATTCAGGCCTCGACCCAGATCAGTTTAATCCTGATGATCCCACTACGTTTAATGCTGCAACGTCGGTGACTATATTTGATTCTTTAGGTGATAGCCATGTCCAGACTTTTTATTTTATTAGTGATCCAGCGGCTACTAATGAATGGTTTGTTGCTGTTGCTATCGATGATGAGCTAGTTAATATAGCGAATGATGATGGTACGCCTGCGGATCTTTCTCCTACTCCTCCTGCTACTACTACTACAGTAGGAGGTTCAACTGGTAATCTTGTTTCCGCAGCAAAACTACAGTTCAGTGCAGGTGGTGATTTTATTGGTATCGAATCTCCAAACGGAGCGACTTCGACGGATTTTACATTAGTAACAGAAGCTTTAGGTAACACTATTTTGACCAATGGTTCTGATCCAAATCAAACCATTACCATCGATTTCAACCTAGATACGACTGGTGCATCTACCAATGAATTGACCCAGTTCGCTTCAGCCTTTGAAGTGACTTCCTTGGAGCAAGATGGTTTACCAGTAGGGCGTTTAACGGGTATTGATATTGGCCCCGATGGCCTCATTCGAGCAACCTTTTCTAATGGTACATCAGATCCAGTTGCCCGAATTGCACTAGTGCGTTTTGCTAATGAACAGGGGTTAACACAGCAAAGTAACACCCAATGGCAAGAAAGTATCTTGTCAGGTGAAGCGTTAGCCGGTGAAGCCACAACCGGTACTTTTGGTGAGATTAACTCATCTGCACTAGAGCAGGCGAACGTAAACTTAACCGCAGAGCTGGTAGATTTGATTATCGCACAGCGTAACTTCCAAGCGAACTCTAGAGCACTGGAAGTCAACAACACCTTAAACCAAACTATCTTGAACATTCGATAACGTTAACGAGTTTTCATAGTACATACAAAAAAGCCATAACACGTGTTATGGCTTTTTTTATGGAAAGATTTAGTTAAAGAGCTAGCTAATAAAAGAGCTATCTGGGAAGTTGTATTTAAGCGTTTTCATCGCATTGTTCTTTAAGTCATCTAGACCTAGTTGGTCATAAGATTCAACCATAATTTCTAAGGCTTGTTGAATTTGGTCTGTATCAGGGTAGTTTTCAATAATATAACGGCCTCTGTTGGCAGCGGCTACGAAGGCTTCTCTGCGCATATAAAAACGGGCTACGGCAACTTCATATTTTGCTAAACGGGTTTTAATATACAGCATTCTTTTTTGTGCATCAGCAGCATATTTACTGTCTGGAAATTGCTGTATTAGGCTGCGAAAATCGTCAAAGGCGTCTCTTGAATTAGTTGGGTCTCGGTCTGAGCGGTCTAAAGAGACAATATCTTGAAACAGGTTTTTATCGACTTCCATATTGGTTAAGCCACGCATGTAAATGGCGTAGTCGATGTCTGAATGATTTGGATTCAGGCGTACAAAGCGATCTATTGTTGCAAGGGCTTGCGGAGTATCTCCAGCTTTATAATAACTGTATATTAAATCCAGTTGCACTTGGTTGGAAAGAGGGCCAAAAGGGTAACGGGCATCTAATGCACTGAGTAGTTGGGCTGCGGCGCTAAAGTTACCTGTACGCATACTGGTTTTTGCTTTTTCATAAATCTGCTGGGCATCTAAATTTGCAGATATTGCCACGCGTTCTTTATCGGAAGAACTACAACCAAATAGTGTCGCGGTAAGCAGAATTACACCGCTGAACTGGGCAAATTGTTTTTTCATGAATCAATCCTGTAGATAATGAGTGCGCATAGCGACCCTAGTTGTTCAATTGTAAGCTAATTTTGGTCTGAGACAAAGTAGAACAAAAAATCATAACAAATTGGGGCCAAAGCGCAGTACCTGATATAATAAGATTTTGCCGAACGAATAAGGTTCCATGAATAACGAAACAATTTCAGTTCAGTTGTCTGCAAACACTGAACCTCACCACTTTGGTGGCCGCCTCGATCAAGTTGTTGCTGAACTCTTTAGTGACTACTCCCGATCTCGCTTAAAAACGTGGATCCTTGAAGGTAAGGTTACCGTTAACGGTGAGGTGTGCATTATTCCTCGTCAGAAATTGAAGGGTGATGAGTGCATTGAAATCGATGCTAAGTTAGAGCAAGAAGTTACTCATGCGCCTGAGAAAATGGACATAAACATTGTTTATGAAGACGATGCCATCATTGTTATCAATAAACCTCAAGACGTAGTAGTGCATCCCGGAGCAGGGAACCCGTCGGGCACCTTGCTAAATGCATTGTTAGCTCACGCCCCTGAAATTGATAAAGTACCAAGAGCGGGCATTGTTCACCGGTTAGATAAAGACACCACGGGTCTGATGGTGGTGGCAAAAACATTGTCGGCGCAAACCCATCTTGTAGAACAGTTACAATCTCGCACCATGGGCCGTGAATATGAAGCCATATCACAAGGTACCTTTATTGCCGGTGGTGTTATTGATGAGCCAATGGGCCGTCATGCAACCAAACGTACATTAATGGCAGTACGAGAGCTGGGTAAACCGGCGGTAACCCATTACCGCGTTATTGAAAAGTTTAGAGCCTTTACACATTTGCGCTTAAAACTGGACACGGGTAGAACCCATCAAATACGGGTACATTTGGCACATATTCGTCATCCTATAGTGGGTGATCCTGTTTACGGTGGCAGACCGCGTTTACCTAAAGGGGCTAGCGAGCACTTTATTGAAACCCTTCGCGGGTTCAACCGACAGGCACTTCATGCAATTCAGTTGACCTTAATTCACCCTGTGACGAAAGAAGAAATGCGGTTTCACGCTGATTATCCATCTGATTTCGCCAACTTGTTAGACGCAGTGAGAGAAGATACTCAGATACATGGCCTTGATGATCTCGACTAAACTGCCACTTGTCTACCCTGATTGGCAGCTACCAAGTCACGTTATTGCCTATTCTACTACCCGCCGTGGTGGAGTAAGTGATAACGGATATGGAAGTTTAAATGTCGGCGACCATGTGGGCGATAACACGCATTGTGTTTTAACAAACCGCTCATTATTGCCTTATAGTCATAACATTCAATGGATGAAACAAGTACACAGCAACCGTGTTGTTTCAATTGACCATTGCACCGACGATATTATTGAATGTGATGCCCTGTACACCAGAAAAAAAGACATATTCTGTGCTGTGATGACAGCAGACTGTGTGCCTATTTTAATGACGAATTCCAGTGGCAGCGAAGTCGCAGCAATTCACGCCGGTTGGAAAGGGTTAGCATCAGGTGTAATAAGTCATACCGTTAAGTGTTTTCAGTCTCAACCCGAGCAACTTCACGCTTGGATAGGGCCTTTTATTCGTCAGCCGTGTTATGAAGTGGATGACGCAGTTAAATCGCATTTTAGTGATTTTGAATCTGCGTTTTTACCTAAACCCAATGGTCGATATCATTTCGATTTGGGATATGTAGCAAAAACGCAGCTGTTGAACCTAGGCGTATCGAATGTTTCCCTTACAAATAGGTGTACCTATTTAGATAAGGATAACTTTTTTTCTTTTAGAAGAAGCAGTCATGACAACGAGTTATCCTGTGGAAGACAAGTCTCAGTCATTGGCTTATCGAGTAACGGCATATAAACGACGCTCTAGTATAAAGCCCATAATCCCTGAACTAAATAGAAATACACCAAGTACTTGCAGCCACCCATTCACGGCGCGTTTCACTTCTTTTTCCTTTCTATGTTTATATACCCTAGTGCCTTGTTCTACTTGTTGGGTGAAACTAGGGCCTATGTAATTAAACATACTGATGTGGGTTTCATTAATGCGTTCACGCATTTCTAAACGTTTTTTATCAAGGTATTCTGCATCGCCCTGTTGTTCTTGAGTCAGAAATCGCTGCCAACGGGTTAGCATTTCCTCAGTTTCTCCTTCAAATAACACCCCTTGTGATTCGTATTGATATTGGATTTCGGGAAAAATGAGTTTACTTTTGCCAATGTAAAAAACAGAAACCGCTAAGACAATTAACAAACTTGAGATATACAAAAATTGCCTTTGAGTGGTTTGGTTATGTTTTTCTATTTGTTGATAATATTGTTCAATATCGGGGATTTGTTTTAGTCTGTCTAGCTCTTCCCCTTGAGGCATATCAGTACAAAATTCTGCCAAACTTAAGTTAAAAGCATTAAGTAGACTATTAAAAATGTCATTGGAAGGAATTGATTTGTCATTTTCTAATTTAGATAAGTAAGACTGCTCAATCCCCATTTTCTCGGCTAATTCGGGCTGGCTAAAATTGTTCTTAACCCGCAATTGTTTTATTTTTTTACCCAGTGTCATAAATCACTCCGTTCTTGTTTATGCCTTAACAAGGCTTGCTAAGGTTAGGGTAGTCTTGAGTATTCTTCCATGACTAAAAAGATGAATATAAGGGACTATGCAGGAATTTTTGCTTTTATTTCCCCCACTTACCTATATTGGGTAGTAAATAATACAAAATCGCATGGTAAATACGCTGAGGAATAAAACGCTTCATTAAGGTGAAAAATACCGCATCCCAAGTACCCGCAACACGCAATTTGGGGTTTTTAGTACGCATCACTTTAAACACATTACGGGCAACGGTGGTAGAGGTTGATGGTGTAAGGTGCATAACTTTTTCAATAAAGGTTTCCATATTTATATAATGCTGGTGGTAAGCTGAACTTGTTTCTTTGGAAGAAAGAGAACTCAGTTCTGTTTTTCGCACTTTTTCAAACCCTTTGGAATTAATAAAACCAGGCTGAACTAAGGTGACTTTTATATTCCAGGGTTTGAGTTCGTACCATAAGCTTTCCGTTGCTCCTTCCAGCGCGTGCTTTGATGCGCTGTAAACCGCCATTGTAGGCATGGCCATTTGCCCTCCTACCGACGAAATATTAATGATTTTACCTTGTCGTTTCTGTCGCATACTGGGTAAACACAACCGAATTAACTCCATGGGCGACCTAAAATTAGTGTTCATTTGTTGTAAACGGTCTTCTTCTGACACGTCTTCAACTACGGCTCTGAAGGTAAAGCCCGCATTGTTAATGAGTATATCTACACCGCCATATTGGGCTTCGATACTGGCAATTAATTCGCCGCGCATGTCCGCTGACGTAATATCAAGGGGGCGGAGCAAAACGTCTTCGTTTTCAAAGATGCCCTCGTCAGCGAATCGGCCCATTGAGTTTGGCCTTGCTGTTAGTACTACACGGTATTGGTTACTCGCCATGACGACTCGGGCGATCTCTAGGCCTAAGCCGGCAGATGCGCCGGTGATTAAAACAAGCTGTTTACTCATGAATTCACTCAACAATGGGTATTAGGTTATTGGAACGTTGTTTTCTTATAAAATGTTCGCGTTTTAGCAAAGAAAATCGTATTTGATAAACAAGTCTAACTAAAAAGTGCAAAGGGGGGCAATTGCACTTCAGGCAACATATACGGGAACCATTAACACGCCTTAAGGGGTTATAGGGAAATGGAGGGTAAAGGTGGTACCGACATTTTCTTCACTTGATACGGATATTTTTCCACCGTGTTTTTCCATGATACCGTGTGATATTGATAAACCTAAACCCGTGCCAACGCCCACAGGTTTTGACGTATGAAAAGGGTCAAATATTTTAGTTATGCGCTCTTGAGGAATACCCATGCCATTGTCAGACACTTCGACTATGACATGTTCTTTATTGGCGTAGCTTTTTAATGTGAGTATGCCTTTGGGATCACAAGCGTGATTGGCATTGATAAAAAGATTGATAAAAATCTGATTTATTTCAGCTGCTTGACCGGGTATTAATGGACAATCACCTAGTTGTTGCTCGACGGTCATTTTATATTTTAATTCGTTTTCTGTGGCTTTTAAGCAATCGGTTATACACTCGTTAATATCACAGGGTTCAAAGGTTTCAGTGCCGTGATGTGACAGTTTTTTTAGGTTTGCGACTATGTCTTTTACACGTCCTAAGCCCGTTATCGTGTCGTTGAGTAATTCTGGTGTATCATCAATGATAAATTCTAAGTCCTGCTCTTCTCGTAGTTGATTATACGCAGCAATTTTTTCACTGTCGGACAAGCTTGTATCAGTAATGGCTTTGTCTAAATCGACAAGCGCCTCGAAATATTCTTGTAGCGTAGTGATATTGCTTAACGAGAAACCAACGGGGTTATTGATTTCATGCGCAACCCCTGCTGATAACTGTCCCAAAGAGGCCATTTTTTCTGACTGAACAAGTTGCGCTTGGGTTTTTTCAAGTGTTTTGACTGTGTCTTGCAGTTCTAGAACGCTTGCATAGAGCTCTCTTGATTTGTCATCAAGCAACTGTTCAGCCATCGCCCGTGCTTTTTTCTCTCGTTCATAAGCCCGTTTATAGTTTGATGTGTCATCCATAGATTAATCCTTAAACTGGATGATTAATTTGCATCTGTCTTTGCCATCGTGAAGGCATTCTGGGTGGAGAATATTAATGTTTCGATTGAAACGGGCTGCCGCCCCTAATATCAAGCCTTCCGCTGCATGGCATAGTTTGCGCTTCGAACCATAATACATAATGAGATCACCATCATCGGTATCGTCATATTCAAATGTAGGTAAATACGCGTTGGGGTGAAGACGTTTTACTTCAACGTGTATTACCGAATCGATTGCTAAAAGGAAATCCCTTAAATTATCAATCTTTCCTACGTTGGGAGGCATATTTTCGTAGAGTTTGTCGAATAAGTACTGACCAAATGCGCGCACGAGATCTGTAGCGGGTAAACCTGTTTTTTCGGCAAGTGCACCAACTAATGCAAATAGTTCATTATCGTCATACTGTTGCGCATTGGTATAAATGCCATCTGAAGCAGGTTGGACCTTATCGAGCATGTCATCCCAAGCTGCCATTCCTTGTTGCTCAATTACAAGTTCTGAAAATGCGGTAAAAATAGTACCTTGCATAAGTAGATTCCTCTAATTTTAGCTATTGGTGGATTTAGGTTGAACCAAAACAACCACAGAAAGTGATTGTTGTTTATTGCGTTCAAAGGCTTTTAACTTTTCTATTGAAGCGTCGGTGAAAACATGGCCTTCAGGTAATATGAGCATATGGTTGTCGGTATGAAGGTTGTTTTTCAGTACCATGCCTGGCTCTAGTTGATCAGGAGAGTATCCCTTTTCTATTTCGGTATTTGCAGTGAGTTCTGGATTTTCAATTAATACGTCCAGTATATCCGCTGAGTATCGAGCGCCACGGCTTTTATTCATTTCTACATGAATAAGTTCGATTTCAAGGGGCTCTTCACTTAATTTACCGGAAGCAAAACGGCAATAATCTCTTGCGATAGACAATATCTTAGCCCCAATGGGAATTTGTATATCGGTGAGTTTATTCGGATAACCAGTCCCATTAGCCTGTTCATACTGGTTCATTATTATTTCGACAATGGGTTGCATATGCTGAGCTGGCGACAAAATAGATTGGGCCATTTGTATTTGACTGAAAAATAACTTTTGCTGATCGTAATTTAATTGGTAAAACGGGAGTTTAACCAATGATGGATCTAGGCCTAGCATACCTATTTCACATAAGTAACCAGCCAGCGTAATATCACTAACTTGTTGTTTGTCTAAATCGAGGTGTTCAGCAATTTTTTTGGCTAGTTGAGCTGTGTTCTTCGCAAAACCGGCATCCATATAGGGATTAATGGCAATGAAGTTAAACAACATTCGTTGCGTTGCGCTGTTATTGTTTTCTATTCGCGCCATTGCTGTACGGATTTGTTTGGTTCTTAAGCCAACCTTTTCTTCAAGTCCTAGATTCAAATGTTTCAGTAGTTGGTTTTGTTCTTCAATTTGTCTTTGCAAGCGAAGATTTTCTGCCTTTAATGTAACTGACTCTATTCCTTCTTCAATTGCACTGATAAGCTCGTCGTTATCCCACGGCTTTTGCATGTATTTATGTATTTTCCCTTTATTTACCGCCGCGATAACAGATTCCATGTCAGCGAAACCCGTTAATAATATACGGTAAGTTTGGGGTGATACCTGGGCAACTTGCTCAAGCAATTCAGCCCCAGACATTTCAGGCATACGCATATCAGATATAACAATATTAACTTTATTTGCTTGCATTAACTCCAGCGCGTCAGCACCACTTTCAGCAGTAAGCAAGTTACAGGGTTGTTTTCGCAATAAACGCTTCATGGAATTTAAAATATTCTTTTCGTCGTCTACACAAAGCACAGTAATGTTATGTGCGCCCTTTTCTGTGGTATCACCTTCTAACATTCACAACTTCCTATTTGTTCTGTTAATAAAAGAGTTAAATAATGGGATATTGCGTTGGTTTAAAATTTATACACCTTACTAACAGGTATAGCAGTCTGATACTTATACGCAACTTTTGACATTCGAAAAGCATTTGTCGAATGTCAGGTTTATTACTTGAATATAAGCCAAAGGGTACCCATTATTTAATCAGTGAAAGATTGAAGGTTATGTTATGCGGTTAGACAAGTTTACAAGTAAATTCCAAGTTGCAATTTCTGATGCACAATCACTAGCATTGGGACGAGATCACCAATATATCGAACCTGTGCATTTGATGACAGCCTTGTTAAATCAGCAAGGTGGCTCAGTACGTCCAGTGCTCGATCATGGAAATATCAATGTAAATGGGTTGCGCTCGGCCTTGTCTGAAGCCATTGAAAAATTGCCTCGGGTATCAGGTATTGGCGGAGATGTGCAACTTGGTAAGCAGTCGGGCGTACTCCTTAACTTGTGTGACAAAATTTCTCAGCAACGCAAAGATGACTACATTACCTCTGAAATATTTGTTTTGGCGGCAACTCAAGATAAAGGCCAATTAGGAGAGATTTTTAATTCTCTGGCTATTACAGAAAGCAAAATTAGCGATGCTATTGATGCTGTTAGAGGCGGGCAGAAGGTGACCGACCCTAACGCTGAAGATGTCAGACAAGCTTTGGAAAAATTTACCACAGATTTAACCGAGCGAGCGGAGCAGGGCCGTGTCGATCCCGTTATAGGTAGAGACGATGAAATTCGTCGCACTATTCAGGTTTTGCAAAGGCGTACTAAGAATAACCCAGTACTGATTGGTGAACCGGGAGTCGGGAAAACCGCTATTGTTGAAGGGTTAGCATTAAGAATCATTAATAATGAAGTGCCTGAAGGACTAAAAAATAAGCGGGTTCTGTCATTGGATATGGGCGCTTTAGTGGCAGGTGCGAAATATCGCGGCGAATTTGAAGAGCGTTTAAAGGCGGTGCTAAATGAATTAGCAAAAGAAGAGGGCCGCGTTATTCTTTTCATAGATGAAATGCATACCATGGTTGGCGCTGGAAAAGGTGATGGGGCTATGGATGCGGGTAATATGTTGAAACCGGCTCTTGCCAGAGGTGAACTCCATTGTGTAGGGGCGACAACCCTAGATGAATACCGCCAATACATAGAAAAAGATGCGGCGCTTGAACGCAGGTTTCAAAAAGTGCTGGTAGAAGAACCTTCGGTTGAAGACACCATTGCGATCCTTAGAGGGTTGAAAGAGCGCTACGAGCTACACCATTCTGTGGATATCACTGATCCGGCAATTGTTGCGGCAGCAAGCTTAAGTCATAGATACATTAGTGATAGGCAACTACCTGATAAAGCCATAGATTTAATTGATGAAGCTGCCTCGAGTATCCGTTTGCAAATCGACTCTAAACCCGAAGAAATGGACAAATTAGAGCGGCGAGTTATTCAATTAAAACTAGAAGAACAAGCATTAGCAAAAGAGACTGATGAAATTAGTCATAAACGTCTTGAAATTATAGAGCTAGAGCGGGAACAAGCTGAAACTAAATACGCGAATATGGAAACTATTTGGCTTGAAGAAAAAGAAGCCATGCAAGGTACTCAGTCAATTAAATCTGAACTTGAGCAAGCGAAATTAGATTTAGACATTGCACGAAGAGCGTCGGATTTAAGCCGAATGTCGGAATTACAATACGGCCGAATTCCCGAATTAGAACAAAAGTTAGAGCGGGTGGCGGAAAGTGAGAGTAGAGAAACTATTCTAGTAAAGAATAAAGTAACAGATACTGAAATAGCCGATGTGTTATCTCGTTGGACAGGTATTCCCGTTGCTAAAATGCTAGAAGGCGAAAAATCAAAATTACTTAAAATGGAAGAGGTATTGCATAACCGCGTTGTTGGCCAAGAAGAAGCAGTGACTGCAGTATCCCACGCCATTCGCCGCGCTAGAGCTGGCTTGGGTGACCCCGACAAACCCATAGGCTCTTTTCTTTTCCTTGGGCCCACAGGTGTAGGGAAAACGGAGCTATGTAAATCCTTAGCAGGTTTTTTATTTGATACTGAAGATGCCATGGTGCGTATCGACATGTCGGAATTTATGGAAAAGCATTCAGTGAGTCGTTTAGTAGGTGCGCCTCCTGGGTATGTAGGGTATGAATCAGGTGGCTATTTGACCGAGGCAGTTCGCCGAAAGCCATATTCCGTAGTGTTATTGGATGAAGTGGAAAAAGCCCACCCTGACGTATTTAATATTCTATTGCAGGTATTGGATGACGGCCGTTTAACCGATGGTCAAGGGCGTACAGTGGATTTTAAAAACACCGTGATTATTATGACGTCAAATTTAGGCTCTGATGTTATTCAAGATCACGGAGGTGACCAGTACGATAAAATGAAGCACACAGTGATGGAGGTTGTTAGTCAACATTTCAGACCTGAGTTTATTAATCGCATTGATGATTTAGTGGTATTTCATCCTCTTGGAAAAGAGGAGATTAAAGTCATTGCAAAAATACAACTGGCCTCCTTGCGTAGCCGACTTGTTGATAAAGGCTATAAATTAGAGATCTCTGGAGCTGCATTAAATTTAATTGCTGATGCCGGTTTCGACCCCGTGTATGGCGCGCGTCCTCTTAAACGAGTTATACAAACTCAAATAGAAAACAAACTAGCTGAAGCATTATTATCTGGATACCTTTCAGATAGTGAAATAATCAGAATCGATGTCGCAGATGGCGTTATCCAAATCAATTAAATTTGATTGAATAAGGCCTCGGCGTCTTGCCTTTCAGGGAAAGTGGCTTCTAAATTAAGGATTTCTGTTAACTCTTGTTTGGCTTCTTCTTTTCGGTCTAAATAGAATAGAGTATAAGCTAAATGATATCGAATCGACGGTGATGCTGAATTAATAGCGTAGGCTTGGCGAAGATACGGTAGAGCTTCATCCAAGCGCTTTAATTTGGCTAATACCCAACCCTTAGTATCAATGTAATCAGCGTTGTTATGGCTTTCTTCAACGGCTTTTGACGCATAACCGAGAGCAAGTTCAGGTTTGCTTTGGCTATAAATAAAAGCAATATTGTTGTTTATATTCGCTTTTTCTATTATTTCATTACTATTTGCAAGAGTGAGGTAATGCTCTAAGGCTTGATTGTTTTCCCCAGCCTGTAATAAATAATCAGCTAACAATCGGCGCACGAAAAAAGCAGACGGGTTTTTCTGCAAAATGGTATTGGCGATATTTTCGAATTTTGAATCTTTTTCGCCTTTCAATGCTATTTGATAAAGCTGTGCCGCTGCTGTTTTATTCCTATTGTCTAGCTCTAACGCTTTTAAAAAGTAACTTTGGGCCTGAGATGACTTTTTCTGTGCATTTAATACTTCGCCCAAGCGAATATTTGCGCCTACGTTATCAGGGTGTTTCTTAGCAAATGAAATTGCGTAGTTGTACGCTTCGTCTAATTTATCCACTCGCAAAGCGCTTCTTATTAAAGGCATAATAACTGCACTATTATCCGGTGATAATTTTTCCGCGCGCTTTAGCGACGTATAGGCCCCTGAATAATCTTGTATTTGGTTTTGATGTTGGCTCAACTCAATTAGATTATGAGGTTGATCTGCCCATATTCCTTGCACAATGTTCAATTGTTTTATTGCATCTTCGATGTTCCTTTCTTTGTAGAATACGTTAGCTAATGCAATATGATATTCAGGAACAAATAAGTGTTTTCTTATTAGTTGTTCTAATTCTTTTCTGGCAAATAGCAGGTTATTTTGTTTTACATATAGTCGAGCGAGTAACTCTAAAGGAAGTGGGT
Organism: Alteromonas sp. 5E99-2; assembly: GCF_017368475.1. Classification (GTDB taxonomy): domain Bacteria; phylum Pseudomonadota; class Gammaproteobacteria; order Enterobacterales; family Alteromonadaceae; genus Alteromonas_F. The sequence goes on along the minus strand of NZ_JAFNJE010000001.1, from coordinate 3,841 downwards.
TATTGCTATCTACGGTTTTTATTCTAAGTAATATGTCTTGTGCTTGTTCAAGTTTGTTTTGAAAAAAAAGAGATTGGGCTAACAAAAATGCAGCACGTGTGTCTTCGGGGTGCTCGTTGACTACTCCTTTAGCAAGGTGCTCTGCGGAAGCATAATTTGCTAATGCTAGATGAGATTTTACTAGAACTATTAAGCCTGCTCGATTTTTTGGAAAAAGGGCATTGAATGTTTCTGCGAGTGCTAAAGACTCTTTAAATTGTTTCTTTTGGTAGAGCAATTGGGTTAATAGTAATTGATAACTGGAGTTGTCCGGCTCTTGGTTCAAAACCGCTTGAGTGAGTTTGAGCGCTTGCTCTATTTTCTTGTTTTCTATAAGCAAGTTAATAAACATGAAACGATATGGGTCAGCATCGGGATCGGGAAAATGTTGAGTAAACAAAGCCAACGCATCAGCATATTTTTCGTTCTTTTGTAAAATGCGAACTCGCATTACAGTTACATTAACTGAATCAACGCCGTCTCGTTTGATGCTATCCAGCAAAGATATACACTTAAATGTCTTTTCATTATCTAAAAACAGATTACATAAGGCTAAACTTAAATTTTCGTTTTCACGCACTAGGTTTAAGTTATTTTCTAATAAAATTTGTGCTTCTTTAGCTTGGTTTAATTTAACTAAGGTATCGGCTGTCAAAGCCAAAGCATTGGTGTTGCTGTGTTTCACCGAGTTGTATTGCTCAAATTTAGTTAGGGCAGATTCGTAATTCCCTGTTAAATAAGAAGCAAGGCCAGCCACGAAATACAGTTCGTTTTGTTCAACTGATAAGTCATCGGGTAAGGCTGTTAACCTTTGAGTAAGGTCTTCATAAACGCTAATGGCTAATTCATTTTCGTTATCTTTACTATGTAAACGACCCAAAAGCAGCAGCGCTAGTGGATCATCAGGTGTTTGCGCGAGTATGTCGTTTACGATGTCTATTGCTCTTTCATCATCCATTTGAGAGTAAGCAGTGGCTAATGAGCGTTTGATAATGGGATTAGTAGGCGATAATGCATGAGCAGCTTCAAAAAAAGTAAGTGCTTCTAATGGCCTGCTTTCTAACTTTGCTAATTGCCCTTGTAGATGAATTGTGCGTGCATTCTTTTTATTAATACCAATAGACTTGGTAATAAGTGTCTTTGCTTTAGCTAATTGACCCGTTTGTAGATAAAGCGCTGACAAACTATTTAGCGCTCGGGAGTTATTGGGGAATAAAGATAATGCATAGACGTATTGCTCAGATGCCTTATCAAGTTTTTTGAGGTTAGAGTAGGCACTCCCCTTGATTAAGGTCAGCTCGAATTCATTCGTTCTATCAAAGCCGTTTAATGTCAATGGAAGTATTTTTTCAAATTGTTTAGCGTAGAGATAGGCTTCTGCGAGGACAGGGTTCACTAAATTCTTATCAGCGCCAAACTCTTTGGCTTCGTTAAGTTCCGTTATAGCTTCATTAAAGCGACCTTTTATTACCAACACTCTCCCCATTAGTAACTTCGAAGGTAAATGAGAGGGAGATTCATCTAAGGCATTTCGCAAATGAATATAAGTTGAGTTTATATCACCTTGATTGTAGCTATTCAGTGCTGTCTCATAATGCTCTGCTTCTTGTGAAAATACTAAAGACGTAAAAAATAAAAAGGTAAGAAGGCTTGTTTTATAGCGGGACATAACGGAGCTCTATTTGGTTCATTTTTACTATTTTAAACAAAAAAGCGACGTGGTCACGTCGCTTTTATTACATTTCTCTTATTGCCTAAATGCGCTTACGGCGCCAAATGAGTAAAAAAGCACCCATTAACAAGACTACAGCCGAAGGCGCGCTAACTTCTGAAGGCGGTGTAAGCTCACTAGGGCTAAATGCTAGGTTATCTATTGCACCAGAACCAGGTAGATTAACACGAATAGAAAATACGCCCATAATGTCATATTGAACTCTTACCCACTCACCATCCTCTAAGATTGGGATAGTATTCGCTTCATCTTCTAATATTTCATTGCCATTTTGGTCGAAGAATTGAATGGCATAAAAAGCGATGTTCTGATTTAACTGGTCTTCCACATCAAAAAAGTCTATAGATTCCAAGTTAACTGCGAAATCGAAATCAAAAGTAAAATAACCTGCTGCTCTGCTTCCTTGATCATTGATAGCATCTCCAGTAAGAAAATCTTCTGAGCTCTCATTTTCTTCTTCACTCAAAATAAGCACGTTACCTGGATTTGTACGCGAGCTAAATGAGTCGGGTAAACCGTCAGTGTCATAAACCTCTCTGGATCTTCTACTAACATATTCACCATCAACAAAGATAAATTCTAAGTCAGGATCAATGCGGGTATTACCTACTGTATCGTAGGTGATTTGGGTTTGTTCTCCAACCTCACTGTTCTCAGCTGAGCATCCTTCAACTACTGAGTCAGGATCTGAATCATTATAGTTGCAACTACTTATCGTTACGCCAAAATCTTGATACTCATTATCAATGACTTGACCAGCTATAATAGCGTTGCCGTTACTATCGGTGTCGAAATCAATAACGCGAACAGCACTGTTTGCCATAAAGCTAGCCGTGGACAATGTAAAAGCGATAGCTTTTATCGTATTTTTTAACAGCATGGGGGGGTCCATTTAAGTAATGAATAGTATATTTGGCAGAGTATAAGCAAAAATTACGCCCAAATATTTAATGTAGTTATATCAGTTGGATATGTACTTTTTGTAAAAAATATTGTTATTGTGTGTAAAAAAAACTGACAAAGTAAAGAATGCCTTGAACAAATGTTTACTGTTTTAACTTATGTTATATTTCGCCTTGAATATTAACCAACTGAAGAATTACATTTCATGCAATCAAGAAAAGGCATCTATCTTCTTCCAAACCTACTAACCACTGGTGGGTTATTCAGTGGCTTCTTCGCTGTTGTGTCGTCTATGAATGGACAATTTGAAGCTGCGGCTGTAGCTGTGTTTATTGCAATGGTGTTCGACGGACTAGATGGTAGAGTCGCTCGTATTACTAATACGCAAAGTGATTTTGGTGCTGAATACGACTCAATGGCCGATATGGTGTCTTTTGGTGTTGCACCTGCTTTAGTTGTATATAACTGGGGATTAGCTGAATTAGGTAAGTTAGGTTGGTTAGCAGCATTTGTTTACGTAGCAGGGGCAGCTTTGCGACTTGCTCGTTTTAATACCCAAGTGGGGATCGAAGATAAACGGTTTTTCCAGGGGTTAGCGAGTCCGGCTGCTGCAGGGGTAGTATCCGGAATTGTATGGGTAGGCGTTGAATACGACATACATTCGTTATCTGTAAGCTATATAGTTGCACTTGTTACCTGTGTGTCTGGCCTTCTTATGGTGAGTAATTTTAAATACAACTCATTTAAAGAAGTGAATTGGAATGGGAAAGTCCCCTTCGTTGCTATTTTAGTGGTTATGTTGATATTTGTAATAGTAGCAACAGAACCTGCGCTTGTTTTATTCTTGGTCTTCTCTTTATATGCACTTGCGGGCCCCATTAATACATTTAGAACCGTCGATAAAGTAACCTTAGAAGATGTAGTAGGCGATCACGAAGAGGGATCAGACGTAGACTGCACGACGGTTTCTTCAGATGAAAACGATAGCGATTTAAAATAAATAGGCATTTAGAGGCTTTTTTGGGCGTTTTTCCCACGTATTGTATAGCAAATGAGCGGTTGAACGTAATTGGTCATTTATTTCTTAAATAGCCGTTGACGCCTCCCATATATTCTGTAGAATGCGCCTCCGCTTCGACAGGTAAATGACTCAACGAGTTGGGTTTA